>NZ_CP025394.1:4970000-6212500 GCF_002943525.1 Kitasatospora sp. MMS16-BH015
ACTGCTGGCCACGGCCGTCAAGCACGAGGTGGCCTACGTGCCGGGCGCCCCGTTCTTCGTCGGCGACCCGGACCGGGGTGCCCTGCGGCTCTCCTTCATCACCCAGGGCCCGGACGTGATCGAGGAGGGCCTGCGCCGCCTGGCCAAGGCGATCGAGGAGCACGGCTAGCTCCGGACGGGGTCGATCCGGCCCCGGGCATGCCGAAGCCCCCGGGCCCTCGCTCTGAGGGGCTCCGGGAGCTCGACAACTTCTGCGCATCTCCGCCGCAGAGAGCTACGGACTAGGCCGCGGCCTCCACGGAGGCGCGCCCGAGCGAGTCAGCCGCGCACACGGACGCAGTCGTAGAGGTACTCAACTCAGGATCACCTCCCTTCTCTTCGATGTCCCCAACACTAGGCAGGGCCGCCGAGGGCCGCAACGGAATTAAATCCGGGGAGATGCACCGGAGAAGCCGAAAGGCCCGGCAGAAGAATCTGCCGGGCCTTTCGGTGCTACTGAGTAGCGGGGACAGGATTTGAACCTGCGACCTCTGGGTTATGAGCCCAGCGAGCTACCGAGCTGCTCCACCCCGCGTCGGTGAACCCAACCCTACGGGAGAGTGCCGCAGAAGGGAAATCGCTTTCGGCGGGGCCCGTACGAGGCCGTCAGCCGGCCGGGTGGGCCGGTCTGGGCTGGGGGCGGCGTTGGGCGTGCCTGGCGGTGCGGGACCGGGCCCAGGCGGCGAAGCAGACCAGGGCGGCGAAGCAGGGCACCATCAGGGCGGCGTAGACCAGCAGGAAGCCGTGGGTGCCGAGGCCGGCGGCGGCGTTCCAGGTGCCGTGCAGGGCCATCGCGAGCAGCAGCCCGAGCGGCCCCGCCGTGCGGGCCAGCCAGCGGCGGCCGGTGGTCAGGGCGACGGCGAGGCCCAGGCCGGTGAGCGCGGTGAAGAGCGGGTGCGCGAAGGGCGAGAGCAGGCCGCGCAGGACGAAGGTGTGCACGGTGCTGTCGAAGTCGCGAAGGCTGGGCGTCTCGCCGAGCCCTATCCCGTCCAGCCGGGCCTGCTGGTCGTCGGTGAAGGCCCGGCCCAGGTAGAGGGCGTTCTCGGTGAAGGCGAAGCCGCAGGCCGTGACCCCGCCGAGCACCACCCCGGCGGCCAGCGTCCGGGGGTGCGCCCGGGCCCGGCTGCGCGGGTGCGCCCGGGGGTACGGGCGGGCGCGCAGATGCGGTGCGGGGCGCGGCCGCCCCGCCGGGCGCCACCCCCGAGCGCCGAGCCGGAGCGAGCCCAGCCGCAGCGAGCCGAGCCGCAGTGCACCCAACTGCAGTGCACCCAACTGCAGCGCACCGAGTCGCAGCCCGCCCAGCCGCAGCCCGCCCAGCCGCAGGGTGCCGAGCCGGAGCGCGGCGGGGGAGCGGCGGGCCAGTACGGCGTAGCCGCGTTCGGCCCGGCAGCGCAGTCGGCGGCGGACGGGCAGCATGAGCAGCAGCAGGGCCGCACCCTTGGCCGTCTCCTCGATCAGCGGGGTGGCGAACTCCGCGCCGAGGGTCTCGCCCCGGGCGCTGCCCTGGTGGGCGATCAGGAAGTCGCTGGCCCAGCCGTTGGCCATGATCGCGACGGTGGTCGCGGCGCAGGCGCCCCAGGCCAGGCAGAACAGCGTGTGCCGCAGTGGCACCCGGCCGGTCTGGTTCAGCCAGGCCAGCGCGCCGAGCACGAAGGGCAGTGGCAGCAGGGCCAGGCCCATGCCGACCAGCAGTCCGACGGTGCCGGTCTGCCGGTGGACGAGTTGCAGGATCAGCACCCCGCAGCCGGCCAGCGCGAGCGCGGCCAGGGCGGAGGAGACGGCGGTGCCGCGCAGCGGTCGGGCCCGGCGGAGGTAGCGGTCGGGCACCAGCCGGGCAGGCGCCGGTCGAGCGGCTGCCGGGCGCCGGGGCAGCACCAGGCCCGCCCGGCGCAGCCGGGGGCCGGGGATCAGCCGGGTGCCCGAGCGGCGCGTGGGCGGGTCGTCAGCGGTGGTGTCGGCCCCGGACGCGGGAGGCCGACCGCCCCCGGGCGGACTGCTCACCCGAAAAGCCTAGGGGAACCCCACCCCCACGGGGAGGCCCCGACACGAACGGGTGGGGTCCGCCCGAGGCACTGGCCGCACCGGCCCCACCAGCGGTATCGGCCCCCGACCGCCCGGGCCCGGGCCCGCCCGGCAGGCGGCCCCGGTGTTCGCAGGTCTAGCGGCGGCGGAAGAGCAGATCGTGCACGACGTGGCCCTTCGCTATCCCGGCGCGCTCGAACTTGGTCACCGGGCGCCAGTCCGGCCGCGGGGCGTAGCCGGGCACCGAGCCGGCCGGGTGCTCCTCGGGCTCGAGCCAGCCGGTGCCGTCGCCCTCGGGGTGGAGGTTCTCCAGCTCGGGGCAGGCGGAGAGCACGGCGAGCATCTGCTCGGCGTACGGCTCCCAGTCGGTGGCGCAGTGCACCAGGGCGCCGGGGGCCAGCCGCGGCAGCACCAGCTCCAGGAAGGAGGCCTGGACCAGGCGGCGCTTGTGGTGCTTGGGCTTGGGCCACGGGTCGGCGAAGTAGATCCGCAGGCCGTCCAGCGAGGCGTCCGCGAGCATGTCGCGCAGCAGGATGACGGCGTCACCGGCGGCCAGGCGGACGTTGGTCGAACCGTCGCGCTCCAGCAGCTGGAGCAGGTTGCCGTGGCCGGGGGTGTGCACGTCGGCCGCGAGGATGCCGGTGCCGGGGTCGGCGGCGGCCATCCGGGCCGTGGTCTCGCCCATGCCGAAGCCGATCTCCAGCGTCACCGGCAGGCCGCCGAACAGCTCCTTCAGGTCGAGCGGGCTGCCGTCGATGGCGAGGCCGTTCGCCTCCCAGCCGCGGTCCAGCGCCCCGGCCTGGGCCGGGGTCATCCGGCCCCGGCGGGGCTGGAAGCTGCGGATGCGGCGCTCGCTGTGCTGGGCCTCGGTGGCCCGGTGCGGGTACATCGGCGCGGGGTACCCGGCCGGGGCGGCCGAGAGCCGGGCGGACGGGGAGGTCTGGGTGCTGGGGGCAGAGGCAGTCACAATCGCCCTAGTTTACGGCGGCCCTGCGGTGGTCCGGGCGTGAGTTGCGTGACGGTCCGGTCGTCGGTCGACGGTCCGGGCGTGGGCTGCGTGACGGTCCGGTCATCAGTGGCGTGACGGTCCGGTCGTCGGTGGCGCGACCCCGCCTGGCAGGATGGCCCGCCGTGACAGCTGGTGGGACACCCGCACGGACGCACGGCCGGACCACCCGGCGCCGCCCGGTCGCCGCAGGGGCGGACTCGTACCCCCGGCGGCCCTGGCTGACGGCCCTCTGGGTGCCGGCCGGCGTGCTGGCCCTCCCGGCGGGCGGGGCGCTGTCGGCCTTCGGCGGCTGGTGGTACCTGCCCGGGCTGGTGCTGGTGGTCGGCGGGGGCATCGGGCTGCTCACCACGCTGGTGCTGCTCGGCGCGGCCAGAGTCCTCCGGGCGCTGACCGGGACGCTGCTGATCGCCCCGCTGATCGCGGTGCCCATCCTCAGCTACCACGCCACCCAGGACACCGTGCTGGCGCACCGGGGCGTCCCGCACCGGGGCACCGTCACCCAGGTGCAGGTCAGCCACGGCAAGACCACCACCTACCGCTGCGCCGTCCGCTACGAGGACCAGCCGGCCGGCACGCACGGCGTGGAGTGCAACGAGTACGACCACGCGGGCGAGCAGGTGCGGGTCACCGCCGACCCGGACGGCTGGGTGGAGCCGCAGTTCACCGACCTGGTCGAGGGCAGCGCCGTGGCCCGCGCCTTCGCGCTGATGGCCGAGGGCGGCCTGCTGGCGGTCTCGCTGGCGCTGGCCCTGCTCGGCCTGCTCCACCACGCCTGGCGCACCCGCCGCACCGCTCCACTTTCGGGTTGACCTCAGCCGGCCGCCAGGGCGGCCAGCGCGCGCCGGGCCACCTCCCGCCCGATCGCCAGCGAGGCGGTGGCGGCGGGGGAGGGGGCGTTGAGCACGTGCACCACCCGGCGGGTGGAGGACGGGTCGTCCGGGTCGAAGCCGGCGAAGGCGAAGTCGTCGAGCAGGGTGCCGTCCTTGGCCACGGCCTGGGCCCGGACGCCGGCCGTGGCGGGGGTCAGGTCGGCGGCGGTCACGGCGGGCAGCAGGCGCTGGACGGCGGTGGTGAAGGCGCGCTTGGAGAGCGAGCGGTGCAGCTCGCCGATCTCGTACCGCCAGTGCCGGCGGGCGATCTGCCAGGTGCCGGGGAAGGAGACCGTCTCGGCCAGGTCGCGGGGCTTCACCGTCCGCCAGTCGTAGCCCTCCCGGGCCAGCGCGGGCACGGCGTTGGGGCCGACGTGCACGTCGCCGTGCACGCCCCGGGTCAGGTGGACGCCGAGGAACGGGAAGGCCGGGTCGGGCACGGGGTAGACCAACCCGCGGACCAGGCTGCGCCGGTGCTCGACCAGCTCGTAGTACTCGCCCCGGAACGGGATGATCCGCACCCCGGGGTCGTCCCCGGCCAGCCGGGCGATCCGGTCGCTGTGCAGGCCGGCGCAGTTGACCAGCACGCCGCAGCGCAGCTCGCGCTGCCCGGCCCGCAGGGTCACCCCGTCGGCCCGGCGGTCGACGGTCAGCAGCTCGGTGCCGGTGAGCAGCACCGCCCCGGCCTCCTGGGCCAGTTCGGCGTAGCGGCGGGCCACGGCGGGGTAGTCGCAGATGCCCGTGGTGCCGATGTGCAGCCCGGCCAGGCCGGTCACCTCGGGCTCGTACGCACGGATGCCCGCCCGGTCGAGCTCGGCGACCGGGATGCCGTTCTCCCGGCCGCGCTCGGCCAGTGCGCGCAGCCGGGGCAGCTCGTCCGGCCGGGTGGCCACGATGAGCTTGCCGGTCACCTCGTACGGGACGCCCTGCTCCTTGCAGAACTCGACCATCTCGGCGGCGCCGCCGGTCGCGTACTGCGCCTTGAGCGAGCCCGGCCGGTAGTACACACCGCTGTGGATGACGCCGCTGTTGCGGCCGGTCTGGTGCCGGGAGAGGTCCTGCTCCTTCTCCACCACCGCGACCTTCACCCCGGGCCGGGCCCGGGTCAGCGCGTAGGCCGTCGACAGACCGACGATCCCCCCGCCGACCACCACGAGGTCGAACTCCGTTGCCATCGCCACCCCTTCCTCGGGGCGAACTCTACGCACGAGGAAGGGGTGGCGACGGCGGTTCCGGGCTACTGCCGCGACTCCCAGGGCCAGGCGGCGTCCCGCCCGGCCTCCAGCAGCGGGATCAGCCGGAAGGCCGCGTCCGAGAGCCCGCCGAAGGTGTGCCGGTGGGCGCCGCCGGCCGGGGTGTGGCCGGTGCGGTACCCGGCCAGGTTCCAGGTGTAGACCGGGACCTGGGCCGGGACGGCGGCCAGTGGGTCGCCGAGGTGGCCGTACGCCTGCTCGTCGGTGACGATCACCACCCGGTCGTGGCCCCGGTAGTGCTCCCGCAGCGCCCGGGCCGTCTCGGTGCCGCCGAGGTTGCCGAAGCGCTCCAGCACCCGCAGCACCGACTCGCCCCGACCGAGCTGGACCACCGCGCTGCCGGACCCGAACTGCACCAGCTCGGCCTGCTCGGCCCGCAGGGCGAGCGCAGTGCCGAAGACGGCGGCTGAGTCGGCCCGGTTGAGCTCGCTCTGCCCGCTCGCGCGGTCGAACATCGAGCCCGAGCGGTCGACCAGCACCAGCGTGCGGCCGGGCAGCGCGGGCACGTTGGCCAGGGAGTGGCCCAGTGCGGTCTCCAGCGCGTGGCCCCAGCGCAGCGAGGGCGCGTGCCGGTACGCGGCCAGGTAGCGGAACGGGAACTGCCGGGAGCGCCGCACCTCACCCCGGTCGGCGATCCGGCGGCAGACCTCGGCGGCCACCTCGTCCGAGACCCCGGCCCGGTCGAAGTTGCGCAGGTTCCGCACCAGGGCCATCGGGCCCATCGACGGGATGATCGCCGCCCAAGTCTCGCCGTCCAGTGGCTCGTTCAGCCAACCGGCCAGCGCCTCCCAGGTCAGCCCGGCCGCCGCCAGCCGCTCGGCGCCGCCGGGTGCGGTCACCAAGGCCCGCCGCTCCGCGAGCGGAGTGGCCAGCAACTCCCGGTTGCTGCGGAGGAGTTCGCTGGAGATGGGCGGTACGGCCTCCTCCGGCCGGTGCCGGCGGTCCAGGGCGTAACGGAACAGCTCGCCCTGCCACGGCCGGTCGGCTCGCGGCGTGGGGTGGGTCAACTCCAGGACGTCGCCGAAGCGGTAGCCCTTCGAGGCGGTGTCGTACTTCAGCAGGGCCCGCTCGGTGTAGAGCCGCGCCACGGCGTCGGTGACGCCGCGCTTGACCGGCTTGGGCAGGTTGCGGCCGTACCGGGACACCCAGTAGGCGATCAACTCGCCCGGCTCGTCCGGGCGCTGGAGCACGGCGTCGACCACCTGCCGCGAGTGTCCGGGCAGCCCGGCGTCGAGCCGGGCCCGGGCGTACTCGGCGGCGCCGACCAGCGAGGCCGTCCGCATCCCGGCCGCGTACCGCAGCCAGCGCAGCAGCCCGAGCGTCCACTCCGGCTCGGCCACGGCGAGTTCGCGCACCAGCGCGGTGTACCGGTCGTCGCGCTGCCCGCCGCGCTCGTAGAAGGTGTCCTGGCCGACCAGATTGGCCACGGCCAGCAGGAAGAGCTCCGACTTGGCGTCCCGCAGGTGCCCGACGGCACCCTCGTGGTTGACGGTGCGACGGAGGTTGAAACGGGACACGGTGGTGCCTCCCCTGCGGGCTGGTCGGACGGAAGCGCGCAGGCTAAGCACCGGTTGCCCGAGATCGGAGCGGCTGTGGTGACGCAAAGACCCAACTTCACCGCGCCCCATGGGGACACTCCATTGAAGTAACCACTGCCTGCGCACCGGGCAACCGGTGGGTCCGGAGATCGAGAGGTCGGCGGGGGTGAATCTCATTGGTGCTCTACCGGTTGAGCTACACCGAACCTGAGTCGATGACGGGAGTCGAACCCGCAACCGCCAATGTCAGTGAAGTAACCCCTGCCTGCGCACCCGGACGTGACCGGCCATAACGAGCCGTCGATCGCGCTCGCACCCGAATATCCGCCGCTACGCCGGGGCGGCCAGCACCAGCCGGGCCCGTTCGGTCAGTTCCCGGACCCGCCGTTCGTCCTGGTACGGCTCCAGCTGCCGCAGCAGCTCGACCACGTACTCCCGGCTGCGCTGCGAGGAGATCCGGCCGGCCAGGTCGACGGCCCGCTCGCCGGCGGCCACGGCGGCCTCCAGGTCGCCCGCCTCGGCCTCGGCCATCGCGGAGACGATCAGGCGGAGGCCGTGCGAGCGGACGTAGCCCTCGGTGGGGCGGGCCAGCGCCTCGCGGGTGAACTGCCGGACCTTGCTGGGCACTCCGAGGTCGCGGAAGCACTCGGCGGCGTCGGCCGCCAGCCGGTCGTAGGCGTAGAAGTCGATCCAGGCCGGGTCGGTGTCCCCGGCGCGCGAGCGCTCCAGTGCGCCCTCCGCCGCGCCGAGCGCCGTCGCGCAGGCCGCCGCGTTGCCGCCCTTGGCCTGGGCCCGGGCCTCGACCAGGTGGAAGAAGCTCATCGTCCGGGAGGTGGCCAGGCCGCGGTTGCGCTCCAGCGCGGCCTGGGCCAGGTCGACGGCCTCCTCGGCGAAGCCCCGGTAGCCGGCCTGCAGGCTCATCGAGGCCAGCACGTACCCGCCGAGCGGCACGTCGGCCGCCGCCCGGGCCAGCCGTAGGGCCTGGATGTAGTACCGCTGGGCGGCCTCGTGCTGGCCGGTGTCGAAGGCCATCCACCCGGCCAGCCTGGTCAGTTCGGCCGTGGCGCCGAACAGCGCCCGGCCCACCGCGTCGCTGTAGGAGGCGAGCAGCAGCGGTGCGGCCTCCACCCGCAGGCACTCCGGCACCATCGAGGAGCGCCAGTCGCCGCCGCCGTACTTGGAGTCCCAGCGGCGGGCCTCCTGGGCCGCCTCGCGGAGCTTGGCCACGTCCGCGTGGCCGACCCGGTAGCCGGCCAGGTCCGGGGCGGCGGGCTCGCGGGCCACCGAGCCGTCGGCCGGGGTGATCAGCCAGCGGGAGACCGGCGTCGCGTACGCGGAGACGGCGAAGGTGCCGGCCAGGCTGTCGCTCCACCGGCCGCCGCCGGGCCCGCGCCGCAGCTCCAGGTCGACCCGCCAGAGGTCGGTGGCCGAGCGGACGGCCTCCGGCACCTCGCGCGGGAAGGCCAGGCCCAGCTCCGGCGCCGGGTCGGTGTCGCCCAGGCCGATCTCGTCCAGCGGCACCGGGCGGCCGAGCTTGCTGCCGATCGCACTGGCGATCAGGTGCGGCACCGGGCCCTGCGGGATCATGCCCTTGCTCACCCAGCGCGCCACCGAGGTCTTGTCGTACCGGAGGGTCAGGCCGCGCTGGGTGCCCAGGTCGTTGACCCGGCGGGCGAGTCCGGCGTTGCTGATCTGGGCGAGGGTGAGGAGCGCACCGAGCCGTTCGTTCGGTCCACGTGAGCTGACGGTCATGGCGGTGGCGGCACCCCCTGGTGGCACTGCGAGTACGGCGCTGCGAACACGGCGCAGCGGGCGAGGTGTTGCGGGCGGGCGCGCCGGGCGCGCTGGGGGCGGCGGGTGGGCCGCCGTTCTGCTGCACCTAGCGTAGTCGGCCGCGTTCCGAGGGTTAAGGGTCAGCATTCCGGATGGCGGGAACCAGCACACCCGCCGACGGCCCGTCAGGCCGCTCCCGGCCCGCTGACCACCACCGCAACGCCTGCGGCGGACGGTCGTGCTCCGGTGGCGTGTCGATGTGCGCCCGGCCGTGCTCCCTGGTCGGGTCGGCAGGTCGGCGATTCGCTGGACCCTGTGGGTCGGCCCGTCGTCGAGGACCCGGCGGGCCGGGGGACGCCGTCGCCTACATCCCCGCGGGCGGTGGCGGGTCCGGGAGGGCATGCGGATGCCCTCCCGGGCAGTGCGACGCCTTTCGGCCATCTGTAGATGTGCATGTCAGGGCGGAACGACCGGGGCGGCCCGGGCCACGGAGGGGGAGGCCCGGTCCGCCCCACCGGCGAGTGCGGACATCCTCGCCGACTCCGGCACCCTCAGCCCGTCTTCGGTGGCAGGATGACCTCCGAACGGAGCAGCGACGCACCGTGCGTGCTCCCGGGCAGCGGAGGCCGACCATGCGATGGCTCACGGGCTGGAGCGGTAGTGCCGTCACCGTGCCCGCCGGGCTCCGCCCGCTGGCCGCCGCCCCGCTCTGGACCGGGGCGGACCCGCTCTGGGCCGTCGGCGACTGGCGGCCGGACGAGATCCGGCTGGTCACCCTCCGCCCCGGCCGCCCGGCCACCGTCACCACCGGCCTGCCCGGCTCCGAGGCGGCCGAGCCGGACACCCCCGCCACCTCCCGGCTCGCCGTGGTCGGCCGCTGCGGCGCCACCGACGCCGAACTCGCCGCCGGCCTGGCCACCGCCCGCGGCGGCGCCGTCCGCCACCTGACCACCTGGCCCGGCAGCTACACCGTGGTCCTCCGCTCGGGTCTGCGCTCCACCCAGCTGCTCACCGACCTCGCGGGCGTCCACCCCGGCTTCCACACCCCCTGGCACGGCGGCACGGCCTACGCCACCGCCGCCCTCCCCCTCGCCGACCTCACCGGCGCCCCGATCGACACCACCCACCTCGCCGCCCGCCTGGCCTGCCCCGAATCCCCCGAGGCGCTCGGCTCCGGGACCCCCTACCGCGGCATCCACCGCGTCCCACCCGGCCACGCCCTCGCCATCCGGGCCGGCCGCCCCCACATCTGTGCCTACGAGCCCCCCACCGGCTGGCCCGCACCCCCACCCGGCCCCCGCGAGGAGGCCCCGGCCGTCCGCGAACTCACCCGCGCCCTGCTCGAATCCGTCCGCTGCCGCGTCCGTACCGCCCCGCCGCCCACCACCCCGCACCCCCGCCTCGGCGTCGACCTCTCCTACGGCACCGCCTCCACCACCATCGCCCTCCTCGCCTCCGCGATCCCCCTCCCCCCGGGCGGGGCGGACACCCCGGGGCGGGCCGGTGCCGGCGCCGCACCCCCGGCCCTCGGCTCCCGCACCCCCGGCCGCCCGGCCGCCGGCATACCCGACCCCGGTGCGCCCGCTCCCGATGCCCATGGCCGCCCCCGCAGGGGCGCGGTCAAGGGCTCCTGGGTCCGTACCACCGCGCCGTCCACCCCCGAGGCGCCCGCCCTCGACGCCCTCGCCGCCGTCACCCTCGCGGAGGGGACGGCAATCGAGGAGGCGGGCGAGGCCGCCGGGCCACCCCACCGGACACTCCTCGTCGAGGCCCCCCGGCTGCGCCACCTGGTGCTCCCCCCGGCCCTCCCGTACGCCGAACTCGCCCACAACCCGGCCGACTTCACTTCCGGGCCGCTCACCGACGAGCCCGGCCAGGTGCTGGCCGCCACCGCCGGGGCGGTCGACCGGTACGGCTCCGGCGGGGCCGACCACCTCACCGGCCACGGCGCCCGCCAGCTGCTCGACGGCCACCCGGCCCGGCTGGCCGACCTGATCCGGGCCGGCCGATCCCGCGAACTCCTCGCCCCGATGGCCGCGTTGGCCGCCCAGGAGGGAGGTCTCCGCACGCCGGTCGCCGTCCTCCGGGCCGCCCGCCGACTGGCCCGTACCCGCTACGCCGAAGCGCTGGACGACGCCGCCGTACTCTTGACGATCCGTCAGGCACCCTCCACGGCAACGGCTCTGCGCTCCCGGATCGCCCTCGCCTGGTGCCCGCCCGGGCCGGCGGCCCGCTGGCTCTCCGACGACGCCCTGGCCTCCGTCGCCCTCCGGCTGCGGCTGGCCGCCCGGGAGGCGGCCCCCACCGAGCCGCCCGGCGCCCGCCGGGCCCGGCAGGCGCTGCACCGGCACGCGGCCGAGTACCGGGTGCTGGTCCAGGCCGCCGAGCAGTACGGCCAGCGCCTGCATGCGCCCTTCCTGGACAACCGCGTGGTGCGGGCCGCCGCGCTGCTCCCCGACGAGACCCGCCTCCAGCCGGGCGCCCGCCCGGCGCTGCTCCGCGCCGTGCTGGCCGGTGCGGGCCGCATTGACCTCCCCCCGGACTGGGGCCGGGCCCCGCGCCCCGACCGCACGGCCCAGGCCCGGGCGGGGCTGCGCCACTCCGCCGACGCCCTCGCCGAACTCTTCCGTGCCCCGCTCCTCGCCGAGGCCGGCCTGATCGACCTCCCCGCCGTCCGCACCGCCCTGGCCACGGCCGCCGCCTCCGACACCCCCCTCGCCCCGGATACCCTCCCCGGCCTCGCCGACCTGATCGCCACCGAACTCTGGCTCCGCCGCACCGCCGCCCGCCACGGCACCTGCTGGACCGGCCTCCCAGCCCCCCGCCGCCCCGCCCTCGACTGACCCCCGGGACGAATGTCGGACCCCGGGGCCGGGGCCCCTGCCCAGCGCCCGGCCTCTGCTCGGGCTCTGGCACCCCGCCGGGCCCCTGCCCAGCGCCCGGCCTCTGCTCTGGCCCAGCGCCCAGCGCCCGGCCCTGGCCTGGCCCCGGCCCAGCGCCCGGCCCCTGGCCCAGCGCCCGGCCCCTGGCCCTGGCCTGGCCCCTGGCCCTGGCCTGGCCCCTGGCCCCGGCCCAGTGCCTGGCCCCTGCTCTGGCTCTGGCTCTGCCCCGCCCGGGCCTGATCCCGCGCTGCCGGCCGCCCCCTCTCGCCCCCTTCCCCTCTCCACCCCCTCCCGCCGACCCGTCCCGCCATTCCGTGCCATTCCGTGCCGTTCCCCGGATCGGGCCGGGCGGGAGCCCAAGATGGCGGGAGGGGGCCGAGCGGATGGGCAGGAGGACACGGTGGCCGAAGAACTTCCGGTGTCGGGCGAGATGCCCGGGACGGCGGTGGCCGGGGTGCTGGTGGCCTGTGACGGTTCGGACGGGTCGCTCTGGGCGCTCGACCGGGCGATGTCGGAGGCGCAGGCGCACGGGCTGCCACTGGCCGTCCTCGCGGTGGTCGACCCGTCCCCGGCCGGGTACCCGCCGGGGATGGCCGAGCTGGTGCAGGAGAGCGTCGAGCGGCTCGCGGCCAGCATGGCGGACGGCCTGCGCCGGGCGGTGGCCGCCGTGCAGCAGGCCCGCCCGCAGCCGTACGCGGGGCCGCTCGGGCTGCACGTGGTGCTGGGCAACGTGATCGAGGTGCTGCTCGCGGCCAGCGCGGGCCGCCACACCCTGGTGGTCGGCACCCGGGGCAACGGCGGCTTCACCCGCCTGCTCCTCGGCTCGGTCAGCACCGCCGCCGTCCACCACGCGGCCTGCCCGGTCCTGGTCGTCCCGGCCCCGCCGGCGAAGTAGCGCGAGGTAGCGCGGAGTGGCCCGCAGTGGTGCGGAGCGGCCCGGGGCAGCTCCGTTCATCACATCCGGGGGAATACCGGCACAAAGTTGACGGTTCACCCAAACGGGCGTGGCCGTACATCCGTGCGATCCGCGCCCGGTCAGCCTGTCCCACCGCGAGGAGTCATCCGTCATGAAGGTCGAGATCTACTCGGACATCGCCTGCCCCTGGTGCTACATCGGCAAGCGCCGGTTCGAGCAGGCGCTGGACCGGTTCGACGGGAAGGACGGCGTCGAGGTGGTCTACCGGCCGTACCAGCTGGTGCCGGACGCGCCGGCGGAGGCCTCGCCGCACCGCGCCTGGCTGGCCGAGCGCTACGGCCCGCAGTCCGTGGCGATGGACGCCCGGGTCGCCGAGCTGGGCGCCGCCGAGGGCATCCGCTACGACTTCGACGCCGCGCTGCACGCCAACACCTTCCTCGGCCACCGGCTGCTGCACCTGGCCGAGACCGAGTATGGCCCGGCCGTGCAGGTCGCCCTCAAGGAGGCCCTGCTCAAGGCCCACTTCACCGACGGCGTGGACATCGGCGACCGCGCCGCGCTGACCGAGATCGCGGTGGCCACCGGCCTGGACGGCGAGCGGGTGGCCGGTTACCTCGCGGGCGAGGAGGGCACGGCCGAGGTCCGCGCCCAGCTGGAGGAGGGCCGCCAGCTCGGCATCTCGGCCGTCCCGACCTTCGTGTTCGAGGGCAAGTGGGCGGTCCAGGGCGGCCAGGAGGCCGAGACCTTCCTCCGCGTGCTGACCCAGGTCGCCGCCGAAACGGCCACGACCGAGAGCCCCGAGCACGGCGAGTCCTGCACCGACGGCAGCTGCGCCGTCTGAGCAGGACCCACCCGAGCAGCTCTCAGCCGAGCAGCTCTCAGCCGAGCAGCTGTCACCCGAGCAGCTCTCAGCCGAGCAGCTCTCAGGAGCAGGTGAACCTGGCCTCTGCCCAGTCCGACAGGTTGATCAGCGCCCACCGCCCGCTCGCCGGAGCCACCACCAACCGGACGGACTTCTGTCCGGCCAGCGGCACGTGCACGGCGAGCGGTGCGTCCCCGGGCTTGAACGGGTCGGAGCGCCAGAGCGTCCGGCCGCCGTCGCCCTCCACGCTGAAGACCACGTCCTCGACCTGCGGGGCGAAGTCGTCCAGCCCGGCCACCGCCTCGAAGGCGGTGCAGCTGCGGTTGAGGTCGATGGTCACGGTGGAGGGGGCGTGCACGGCCAGGCCGTGGCGGTACTGCCCGCCGTTCATCCACAGCGAGTCACGCTGCCAGGTCCAGTCGCTGTCCGCACGGATGGTCGGGCCCGGCGGGGTGCCCCGGTGGCCGTCCTTGCCGTAGGGCAGGCCGTCCACCCAGAAGTCGGTGGGCGGGGCCGGCGGGGTGAAGGTGGGCGTGGGCACGCTCGGCGTCGGCACCGGGATCGGCGAGAGCGACGGCGGGGCGGGCGGGCTGGGCAGCTCGACCACCGGCGGAGTGGGCGCGGGCGGGGGCGGCGTGCTGGGCGGCGTGCTGGGCGGCGGAGCCGGGCTGGACGGCTCCGGCGTGGGCGTGGGTGTCGGTGTCGGCGTGGGGGAGGGGCTCGGCGGCGGCACCCGGCGCGGCAGCACCGGCGCCGGGGTCGGCGAGGGCTCCTCGGCGGCCGAGGGGGAGGGCGTGGGCGTCGGCCGCACCGCCACCGGCGGTGGCAGCGCGGGCGCGGAGACCACCGGCGCGGCCACCGGCGGCTTCGGCTCGGGCGAGCCGCTCAGCGCATAGGCGGCCACGGCTGCCGCCGCGACGGCGACCCCGGCCGCGATCGCGGCCTTGGCCGTGGTGCCGAGGCCCTCACCGGCCGCCGCCCCGAGCCCGCCGGAGCCACCACCGGCACCCCCCGCCGCACCGGCACCGGCCGCAGCGCCACCGGTCGCTCCGGCACCGGCCGTCGCGCCTGCGGTCGCGCCGCTCCCGACGGCCGAGGCGCCGCCGACCACGGCGGCCGTCCCGGCCACCCCGGCGCCGACGGCGGCCGCGGCGGCCGTGAAGTACCCCGCGCCGATCCAGACCAGCACCCCGCCGGGCAGGATCGCCCGCAGGCCGGTGTTGATCTCGGTCAGCTCCAGGTACGCGGCCGTGCAGCGGTCGCACTCCTGCACGTGCCGCCCGACCTCGGCCGAGGCGCGCTTGCGCAGCGAGCCGCGCGCGTAGGCGCCGAGCCGGTTGGCGTACGCGGCGCAGTCCTGCTCCTGGCTGCCGGAGACGTGCGCCTGGAGGAAGCCGGCGGCCAGCCGGTCCCGAGCGCGGTGGGCCTGCACGGCCGTGGCGTTGGCGGTCTTGCCCAGCAGCACGGCGACGGTCTTGGGCGATTCCCGTTCGACCTCGGTGTGCCAGAGCACCATCCGGTCGTCCTCGGGCAGCCCGACGAAGGCCTGCATGACCATCCGCTGGTCGGCCATCGCCATCGCCCAGGCGTCGGCGCCCGGATCGGCGAGGTCCAGCTCGACGGTGGCGGCGGTCTGCGCGAACGCGCTGAAGTCGTCCACCAGTTGCTCGCGCCGCTCGCTGCGGGCCCAGGCGGCGGCCACGTTGCGGACGGCGGTGAGCAGGTAGGCCCGGACGGCGAACTCCGGCCCCTTGCCCGCCCGCAGGGCCTGCAGGGTACGGGCGAAGACCTCGCCGGCCAGGTCCTCGGCGGTGAAGCTGTCCCGGCAGCAGGTGCGGGCGTAGCGCCGTACCGAGCCGACGTGGCGGCGGTAGAGCTCCTCGTAGGCGGTGTCGTCGCCGGCCCGCACCAGGGCGGTCAACTCGGCGTCGGAGGGCGGCCGTTCGCCGTCCACCGGGTCGGCGGGGGCGGGCACCAGGGCCCGGGCGAGCTCCTCGCCCGCCGGGTCCTCCGGCGGGGTCGGGGCGGCCGGGGCCTCCCCGACGCGCGCGCCCTCGCGGGCGACGAAGGCCTCGGGGGTGACCCCGCCCTGCCCGGCCGGAGCCTGGCCCGGCACCCGCCCGGCGAGCGACTCCCGCAGCGGGGCGCCCGCCTGGTCGGGCACCTGGCCCGGCAGCTCACGGCCGAAGCCGCGCTCGTTCTGCTCGTCGGCGCTCAACTCGGCCCCCAGCACTCGGTCCGGCCCACGCCACCACCCCGCCCGTGCCGCGCACCTACGGGTGCGTCGGCGGACGCACCCGTGCACGCGCTCCGGCGCGCGCCCGTGGCCGCGCTCGGGGGCGCGTCCGCCCGCGCCTCCGCGGGCGGATGAACGGTACGCAACGGGAGAATGGCTCCAACCACGGCCAAAGAATGGCATAGCGGAGCGGTGACCGGTAGCCGGACCGGCGGCGGCCCACTCTTCCGAGCTGCGGATCGAGGCTCTGTTCGGTCGGCCCGCACCGGCCCCGGCAGGACCTCAGCAGGCCCGGCCGCGGCCTCAGTTGGCCCGCAGCCCCTGGAGCAGGATGCGGAGCAGCCGGTCCGCCGGAGCGTCGTACGGTTGAGCGGCGCCGAGTTGACCGGTACCGGGTTGACCAGCACCGGGTTGACCAGCGCCGACCTGGCCGGTGCCGTACGGGCTGCCGCCGAGGGCGCCGCTGCCGCCCGGCTGGCCGCCGTTCGACGGACCGGTCGGCTGTTCGTGCTCGCCGGCCCGGGCCTGCGCCACGTGCACCGGCACCGCCGCGGTGAGCACCAGCACCACATCGGCCACCGTCACCCCGGCCCGCAACTCACCGGCCGCCGCCGCCCGGGCGACCAGCGCCGCCAGCAGGTGCAGCAGCAGCCGCGGATCGGCGTCGTCCGTGACGGCCTCGGCCGGGCCGAACCGCCCGCGCTCGCCGGGACCACCCGAGCCGAACGCCCCTGCGCCGTAGCCCGGCCCGCGCCGGGCCGGCTCATTGAAGGATCCCCGCTCCCCGAAGGATCCCCGCTCCCCGAAGGATCCCCGCTCCCCGAAGGATCCCCGATCCCCGAAGGAGCCGCGTTCACCCTGGACGGTCCGTTCGCCGAGCCCCTGCTCGGTGAACCTCCGGTCCCCGTACAGCCGTTCGCCGTACCCTCGTTCGCCGTCCGGTGTGGCCCGGCCGCCCGGCAGTCCGGCCGCCAGGGCCAGGTCCGCCTGCTGCTCCGCCAGCCGCTGCTCGGGCACCGCGCCGTCCGCGGCCGTGCCCAGCTGCTCCGCGTACCGGAAGGCCGAGGGCGGGAGTAAGCGTCCGGCACCGGAGGCCGCGGCCCGGGCCAGGTAGTCCGCCAGCGCCTCCCACGGGCCGGCGTTGCTGTACAGCGAGTCGCGGGCCTGGGCGGTCAGCCAGGCCACCTCCTCGGCGGCGATCCGCTGGACCAGCACCTCCTTGCTCGGGAAGCGCCGGTACACGGTGCCGACACCGACCCCGGCCCGCCGGGCGACCTCCTCCATCGGCGCGTCGTAGCCGAGTTCGCCGAACACCTGCCGGGCCGCCCGCAGCACGCTCTCCAGATTGCGCCGCGCGTCCACCCGCAGTCGCGCGGGCACCGCGGCCGGCTCGGCGGCCGCTGCGGCCGTCACCGCCGCACCGGCCGCAGCCGTCGCCGTGGAGTCGTACACCGGGCCGTCCACCGGCCCGCGCTGCTCGGGCACCACCCTGTGCGCCGTGGCCGCCTCCGGCAAGCCGGGCACCGTGTCGGGCGCTCCGAGCACCTGGTCCTGATCAGTCATCCCCAAACCTCCCCCGCAGGGGCCCGCTGCGGGCACCCCTGCCTGGCCACTTCGCACCCCCCGGTGCGCGGTGCTCCCGCCCAGTCCAGGGCGGACTTCCGTGGACCAACCTTCCCCGGTTCGCCCGGGCGCAGTCGGAAACTGCCGCAGGCCGACGCCGGACCGTTCGGCCCCGGCGCACAATCCGACCATAGTTCAAGGAAGTTCGCGGCAGAAGTGGGCGGAAAGCTACCCCGGCCAGGCCCGAAACCGGCCCTCACCACCGCATCTCGGACCACCCGGGGTGCCCGACCGCACGTTCGAGAGCGGCCGATCCGGTCCGCCCTGTGGACAAGACCCGACCCGACAGGGCGTCATGGTCCGGTGAATCAGGTCACATCGGCAGGGGGTGCCCCATCAAGGTACTGATCGTCGGCGGCGGCTGCGCGGGCATGGCCACCGCCCTCCGCCTCCAACAGACCCTGCGCACCCGGCTGCGCGAAGGCCGCGCCGAGATCACCGTGGTCGAGCCGCAGCCGTACCTCACCTACCACCCGCTGCTCGCCGAGGTGGCGGCCGGCTCGATCGACCCCCGGCACGTGGTCGTCCCGCTCCGCAAGGTGCTTCCCGACTGCCTGGTGCTCACCGCCCGGGTCACCCGGATCGACCACGCCAACCGCCAGGTCTGGATCGACGCCGCCGCGAGCGGGGAGCCCGAGGCGGTCTCGCTGCTCGGCTACGACCTGCTGGTGATCGCCCCCGGCTCGGTCTCCCGGATCGACCCGGTGCCGGGCCTGGCCGAGCACGGCCTCGGCTTCGCCACCGTCGGCGAGGCCGTGAGCCTGCGCAACCACGTGCTCGAACAGCTCGACCTCGCCTCCTCCACCCGCGACCCGGAGCTGCGCCAGGCCGCCCTCACCTTCGTCTTCGTCGGCGCGGGCTACGCGGGAGTCGGCGCGCTCGCCGAGCTGGAGGACATGACCCGGTACGCGGCCAAGGGCTACCACAACCTCGGCGCCGAGGACCTGCGCTGGGTGCTGGTCGAGGCCACCGACCGGATCCTCCCGGACGAATCCCCCGAGCTCGCCGCGCACACCCTGACCGAACTGCGCGAGCGGAACGTGGACGTCCGCCTGGAGACCCGACTCGAATCCGCCCTCGGCCGGGTGGTGGCGCTCTCCGACGGCAGCCGCTTCGCCGCCCGCACCCTGGTCTGGACGGCCGGCGTCCGGCCCGCCCCGCTGCTCCGCGACACCGACCTCCCGCTCGACCCGACCGGCCGGGTGCGCTGCCTGCCCACCCTCCAGGTCTGCACCCCGGACGGCACCCCGCTGGACGGGGTCTGGGCGGCGGGCGACTGCGCGGCCGTCCCGGACCCGGGCACCCCGGAGACCCCCACCACCCCCGGCAGCCTCTGCGCGCCCAACGCCCAGCACGCCCTCGCCCAGGCCAGGCTGCTCGCCGACAACCTCACCGCCGTACTGGCCGGCGGCACCCCCGTGCCCTACCTCCCCGACCGGCTCGAATGCTCCACCTCCCTCGGTCTGCGCCGCGCCGTCGCCCACACCAGGCGCGGCGGCCAGCTCACCGGCCGCCGTGCCTGGTGGCTGCACCGGGCCCGCCACCTGCGCCGGCTGCCCAGCGCCGAACGCCGGGTCCGGGTGCTCACCGACTGGCTGCTCGGCGGACTCTTCAAGCGCGAAGTGGTCTCGCTCGGGGCCGTCGAACACCCCCGCTCGGAGTTCGAAGCCGGTTTCCCGCCACACTGACCCTGCACTGACCCCACGACTGAGGAGCCCGCGCGCGGGCCCGCCGACCCACGGGGGACACACGCCGTACCGGATGGACGACTTCCGGAACGACGCCGAGCCTGACAGGATCAGCCCGACCGGATCATCACTGCACGTGCCAAGATGCACACAAGGTGTGATTGAACACCTACCCAATCGACCGAGGAAGCGGCCGTCGTTGAACCTCATCCGCTGGAGCGCCCGGCTCACCGGAGCCGCGTGGCGCGCCGCTCCCCCTGCCGCCGCCTCCGGCGAGCCGGTCACCCTGCCGGCCCCGCGCGACCCGAGCAGCGCCCACGCGCTGCTCGACCTGCGTGAGATCCACGAGCTCTACGACCTCCGCGACGTGCTCGGCCGCCTCCCCGCCCCGGTCGCCGTCACCTACGGCCCGATGCACCAGCTCGGCTACGCCAACCGCGCCTACCGCGAACTCTTCGGCGAGCGCCCCACCGGCCTGCCCGCCGCCGAGGCGCTGCCCGAGCTCACCACCCTCGGCGTGCTGCCCCTGCTCGACCAGGTGCTCCGCAGCGGCCGACCGCGCAGCGTCAAGGCCCGGTGCATCCTCGGCCTCAACGGCAGCCGCTACTACAACGTGGCCTGCGTCCCGCTGGGCCCCGAGAGCGGCCCCCACCCGCGCCACCCGCACACCGACCCGCCGGGCATCCTCATCTACGCCTCCGAGGTCACCGATCAGGTCCAGGCCGCCACCCGCCTGCGCGAGGCCGAGCGCCGCCAGCGCGAGGCCGCCGTCACCCTCCAGCGCAGCCTCCTCCCGCAGAAGCTCGAGCAGCCCGGTGACCTCCGGGTGGCCGCCACCTACCAGCCCGGTGGCGCCGACGCCGCCGTGGGCGGCGACTGGTACGACGTGATCGGCCTCGGCGGCGGCCGGACGGCCCTGGTGATCGGCGACGTGATGGGCCGCGGCATGCGCGCCGCCGCCGTGATGGGCCAGCTCCGCACCGCCGTCCGCGCCTACGCCCGCCTCGATCTCCCCCCGCACGAGGTGCTGCGCCTGCTCGACGGCCTCGCCATGGAGATCGACGCCAACCAGATCGCCACCTGCACCTACGCCATCTGGGACCCGACCCCCGGCACCCTGGTCTACGCCTCGGCCGGCCACCTCCCCCTCCTCCTCCGCACCCCCGACGGCACCGTCCTGCGCGGCGAGGAACTCAACGGCCCCCCGCTCGGCACCGGCAGCGGCGGCCACCTCTCCCACACCCTCCGCCTCCTCCCCGGCACCACCGGCGTCCTCTACACCGACGGCCTGGTCGAACGCCGGGACGAGGACATCGACCAAGGGCTCGACCAACTCGCCCACACCCTCGCCGGCGCCCCCGGCGAGCCCGAAGTGGTCTGCGCCCGCCTGCTCCGAGCCATGGGCGTGACCGCCGACCACGACGACGACGTGGCCGTCCTGGCCTTCCACCTCCCCGGTGACCAGCCCGTTCCCACCGAGGCCGAGGCGTGCCTTGACTCGGCCGCGCTGGAGGTCTAATGTTCTCCGAGTTGCCTGACAGGGAGCACCGGACGCGCGGTCTGCACGGACGGTCCCGGGGCAGCCAATCCCCTTGAACCACCACTTCCGCTCGGCGGAGTCGTGTCTTCTGACATGCCTCGGCTTGAATTGTCGTGTGCGTTTATCGGATTGCGGTCGGATTCGCCTTTCGGAGCGGGGATCGGCTAAGGTTTGAAACGTCGGACGGGCCGTCAGGTCGCAGACCGGCAGAGAAAACCGAGTGGAAAGCGGAGCGGAAATCATCTGCTAAGCTGGAAACACGAAAGAACGAAACGAACGAAGCCCGGAGAGCTTGCGAGAGCGGCTTGAAGGAAGCGTCCGTTCCTTGAGAACTCAACAGCGTGCCAAAAGTCAACGCCAGATATGTTGACATCCCCGGCCTTGGTCCTTCGGGATCGGGGTTGGAGATTCCTTTAGTAACAAAACACAGCGAGGACGCAGTGCGCGGGGCCACCCTATTCCGGTGGTTGCCGTGCCGCTCAACGCGAGTGTCTCTCCCGATTACGGGAAAACATTCACGGAGAGTTTGATCCTGGCTCAGGACGAACGCTGGCGGCGTGCTTAACACATGCAAGTCGAACGATGAAGCTCTTCGGAGTGGATTAGTGGCGAACGGGTGAGTAACACGTGGGAAATCTGCCCTGCACTCTGGGACAAGCCTTGGAAACGAGGTCTAATACCGGATATGACCTTCCTCCGCATGGGGGTTGGTGGAAAGCTCCGGCGGTGCAGGATGATCCCGCGGCCTATCAGCTTGTTGGTGGGGTAACGGCCCACCAAGGCGACGACGGGTAGCCGGCCTGAGAGGGCGACCGGCCACACTGGGACTGAGACACGGCCCAGACTCCTACGGGAGGCAGCAGTGGGGAATATTGCACAATGGGCGAAAGCCTGATGCAGCGACGCCGCGTGAGGGATGACGGCCTTCGGGTTGTAAACCTCTTTCAGCAGGGAAGAAGCGCAAGTGACGGTACCTGCAGAAGAAGCACCGGCTAACTACGTGCCAGCAGCCGCGGTAATACGTAGGGTGCGAGCGTTGTCCGGAATTATTGGGCGTAAAGAGCTCGTAGGCGGCCTGTCGCGTCGGATGTGAAAGCCCGGGGCTTAACCCCGGGTCTGCATTCGATACGGGCAGGCTAGAGTGTGGTAGGGGAGATCGGAATTCCTGGTGTAGCGGTGAAATGCGCAGATATCAGGAGGAACACCGGTGGCGAAGGCGGATCTCTGGGCCATTACTGACGCTGAGGAGCGAAAGCGTGGGGAGCGAACAGGATTAGATACCCTGGTAGTCCACGCCGTAAACGTTGGGAACTAGGTGTTGGCGACATTCCACGTCGTCGGTGCCGCAGCTAACGCATTAAGTTCCCCGCCTGGGGAGTACGGCCGCAAGGCTAAAACTCAAAGGAATTGACGGGGGCCCGCACAAGCAGCGGAGCATGTGGCTTAATTCGACGCAACGCGAAGAACCTTACCAAGGCTTGACATATACCGGAAACGGCTAGAGATAGTCGCCCCCTTGTGGTCGGTATACAGGTGGTGCATGGTTGTCGTCAGCTCGTGTCGTGAGATGTTGGGTTAAGTCCCGCAACGAGCGCAACCCTTGTTCTGTGTTGCCAGCATGCCTTTCGGGGTGATGGGGACTCACAGGAGACTGCCGGGGTCAACTCGGAGGAAGGTGGGGACGACGTCAAATCATCATGCCCCTTATGTCTTGGGCTGCACACGTGCTACAATGGTCGGTACAAAGGGCTGCGATGCCGCGAGGCGGAGCGAATCCCAAAAAGCCGGCCTCAGTTCGGATTGGGGTCTGCAACTCGACCCCATGAAGTTGGAGTTGCTAGTAATCGCAGATCAGCATGCTGCGGTGAATACGTTCCCGGGCCTTGTACACACCGCCCGTCACGTCACGAAAGTCGGTAACACCCGAAGCCGGTGGCCTAACCCTTGGGAGGGAGCCGTCGAAGGTGGGACCAGCGATTGGGACGAAGTCGTAACAAGGTAGCCGTACCGGAAGGTGCGGCTGGATCACCTCCTTTCTAAGGAGCACACAGCAGCTCGGAGCGAATGTCTTCGAGTGCTAGCTCATGGGTGGAACGTTGACTATTCGGCACACTGGGTGATGGTTCGTTAGTACTGCTTCGGCGTGGAAAGCGTATCCAGAGTCTGGTGGGTCGGGCACGTTGTTGGGTCCTGAGGGAACGGCTTGATGTCGTTGCTTCAGTGATCGCCGGTCTCACTTGAGAGCCGCCTTGTGCGGGTCGAGGGTGGGGGACTGGTCGTTGTTTGAGAACTGCACAGTGGACGCGAGCATCTGTGGCCAAGTTTTTAAGGGCGCACGGTGGATGCCTTGGCACCAGGAACCGATGAAGGACGTGGGAGGCCGCGATAGTCCCCGGGGAGTCGTCAACCAGGCTTTGATCCGGGGGTTTCCGAATGGGGGAACCCGGCAGTCGTCATGGGCTGTCACCCGCACCTGAACACATAGGGTGTGTGGAGGGAACGAGGGGAAGTGAAACATCTCAGTACCCTCAGGAAGAGAAAACAACCGTGATTCCGGGAGTAGTGGCGAGCGAAACCGGATGAGGCTAAACCTTGAGCGTGTGAGACCCGGCAGGGGTTGCGCTCAAGGGGTCGTGGGAAAGTTCTTCAGCTGTCTGCCGGCAGTTGGGCGAGTCAGAAACCGTATGGATAGTCGAAGGACATGCGAAAGGTCCGGCGTAGAGGGTAAGACCCCCGTAGATGAAATCTGTACGGCTCGCTTGAGCTTCTCCCAAGTAGCACGGGGCCCGAGAAATCCCGTGTGAATCTGGCGGGACCACCCGCTAAGCCTAAATATTCCCTGGTGACCGATAGCGGATAGTACCGTGAGGGAATGGTGAAAAGTACCGCGGGAGCGGAGTGAAATAGTACCTGAAACCGTGTGCCTACAAGCCGTGGGAGCGTCGGACATGCAGCTTGCTGTGTGTCTCGTGACTGCGTGCCTTTTGAAGAATGAGCCTGCGAGTTTGCGGTGTGTAGCGAGGTTAACCCGTGTGGGGTAGCCGTAGCGAAAGCGAGTCCGAATAGGGCGGTTGAGTTGCACGCCCAAGACCCGAAGCGGAGTGATCTAGCCATGGGCAGGTTGAAGCGCGGGTAAGACCGTGTGGAGGACCGAACCCACCAGGGTTGAAAACCTGGGGGATGACCTGTGGTTAGGGGTGAAAGGCCAATCAAACTCCGTGATAGCTGGTTCTCCCCGAAATGCATTTAGGTGCAGCGTCACGTGTTTCTTGCCGGAGGTAGAGCACTGGATAGGCGATGGGCCTCACCGGGTTACTGACCTTAGCCAAACTCCGAATGCCGGTAAGTGAGAGCGTGGCAGTGAGACTGTGGGGGATAAGCTCCATGGTCGAGAGGGAAACAGCCCAGAACACCGACTAAGGTCCCTAAGCGTGTGCTAAGTGGGAAAGGATGTGGAGTCGCAGAGACAACCAGGAGGTTGGCTTAGAAGCAGCCACCCTTGAAAGAGTGCGTAATAGCTCACTGGTCAAGTGATTCCGCGCCGACAATGTAGCGGGGCTCAAGCACACCACCGAAGTCGTGTCATTACAGCAATACTCCCAACGGGGGCTGTGATGGGTAGGGGAGCGTCGTGTGCCGGGTGAAGCAGCGGAGGAATCCAGTTGTGGACGGTTCACGAGTGAGAATGCAGGCATGAGTAGCGATACAAGAGTGGGAAACTCTTGCGCCGATTGACCAAGGGTTCCTGGGTCAAGCTGATCTGCCCAGGGTAAGTCGGGACCTAAGGCGAGGCCGACAGGCGTAGTCGATGGACAACGGGTTGATATTCCCGTACCCGCTTTGAAGCGCCAACGGCGAACCTCTGAATGCTAAAGCCGTGAAGCCGGCCCGGAGTCTTCGGACGATGGGACGTGGTGGAGCCGCTGACCCAACAGGGTAGTAGCTGAGCGATGGGGTGACGCAGGAAGGTAGTCCAGCCCGGGCGGTGGTTGTCCCGGGGTAAGGGTGTAGGGCGTTGTGTAGGCAAATCCGCACAACAATAGCCTGAGACCTGATGCCGAGCCGATTGTGGTGAAGTGGATGATCCTATGCTGTCGAGAAAAGCCTCTAGCGAGTTTCATGGCGGCCCGTACCCCAAACCGACTCAGGTGGTCAGGTAGAGAATACCGAGGCGTTCGGGTGAACTATGGTTAAGGAACTCGGCAAAATGCCCCCGTAACTTCGGGAGAAGGGGGGCCGGAACTGGTGATCGGATTTACTCCGTGAGCTGGGGCCGGCCGCAGAGACCAGCGAGAAGCGACTGTTTACTAAAAACACAGGTCCGTGCGAAGCCGTAAGGCGATGTATACGGACTGACGCCTGCCCGGTGCTGGAACGTTAAGGGGACCGGTTAGTCGTGATTCGTCACGGCGAAGCTGAGAACTTAAGCGCCAGTAAACGGCGGTGGTAACTATAACCATCCTAAGGTAGCGAAATTCCTTGTCGGGTAAGTTCCGACCTGCACGAATGGCGTAACGACTTCTCGACTGTCTCAACCATAGGCCCGGTGAAATTGCATTACGAGTAAAGATGCTCGTTTCGCGCAGCAGGACGGAAAGACCCCGGGACCTTTACTATAGCTTGATATTGGTGTTCGGTTCGGCTTGTGTAGGATAGGTGGGAGACTGTGAAGCCGTGACGCCAGTCATGGTGGAGTCATCGTTGAAATACCACTCTGGTCGTGCTGGATGTCTAACCTGGGTCCGTGATCCGGATCAGGGACAGTGTCTGGTGGGTAGTTTAACTGGGGCGGTTGCCTCCTAAAGAGTAACGGAGGCGCCCAAAGGTTCCCTCAGCCTGGTTGGCAATCAGGTGTTGAGTGTAAGTGCACAAGGGAGCTTGACTGTGAGACCGACGGGTCGAGCAGGTGCGAAAGCAGGGACTAGTGATCCGGCGGTGGCTTGTGGAAGCGCCGTCGCTCAACGGATAAAAGGTACCCCGGGGATAACAGGCTGATCTTCCCCAAGAGTCCATATCGACGGGATGGTTTGGCACCTCGATGTCGGCTCGTCGCATCCTGGGGCTGGAGTAGGTCCCAAGGGTTGGGCTGTTCGCCCATTAAAGCGGTACGCGAGCTGGGTTTAGAACGTCGTGAGACAGTTCGGTCCCTATCCGCTGTGCGCGTAGGAATATTGAGAAGGGCTGTCCCTAGTACGAGAGGACCGGGACGGACGAACCTCTGGTGTGCCAGTTGTCCTGCCAAGGGCATGGCTGGTTGGCTACGTTCGGGAGGGATAACCGCTGAAAGCATCTAAGCGGGAAGCCTGCTTCGAGATGAATGTTCCCACCTCCTTGAGAGGGTAAGGCTCCCAGTAGACGACTGGGTTGATAGGCCGGATGTGGAAGCCCAGTAATGGGTGGAGCTGACCGGTACTAATAGGCCGAGGGCTTGTCCTCAGTTGCTCGCGTCCACTGTGTTGTTCTGAAACAACGACCCCATGCTCATGGAGAGTGTGGTGCGGTCGGATAGTTTCATAGTGTTTCGGTGGTCATAGCGTGAGGGAAACGCCCGGTTACATTCCGAACCCGGAAGCTAAGCCTCACAGCGCCGATGGTACTGCAGGGGGGACCCTGTGGGAGAGTAGGACGCCGCCGAACAATCATTGTGGAGAAGCCTCATCCGGGAGACCGGATGGGGCTTCTTTGCGTTTCAGCTGACAAATACGTCAGGTCATTCCGCCACCGGGCGCTGACTCGGCGTAAGGTCGTGCCATGACTGCTTCTCACGCCGGCCAGCAGCCGCAGCCCCGTCGCTCCCGTTCGGTGAACCTCGGTGAGGTCGAGAGCCTGGTGGTCACCTCGCCCGTGCTCTCCGAAGGGGAGTCGCAGGCGGCCGCCGAGATCCTCGGGCTGGCTGCGGTGTCGGACGGCCGGCAGGCGGTTTCGGAGCAGGGGCGGCTGCGGTTGAAGGCTTCGGAGCCCCGGGTCGGGATCGTTCACCTGTTGCAGTCGGCGGTGAGCGGGCGGCAAGGGAGCCAGCGGGCCGATGTCGGGTACGCGCAGCTGGAGTCGCCGGGGGCGGGGAAGGCCGGGACGGCCGAGCTGGCGGTGGCGCCGGGGCGCCGGGGGGAGGGCTTCGGGCGGGAGCTGGTCGAGGCGGTGCTGGCTGCGGCGGCGGAGGCCGAGCCGGGTGGGGCGGTGGAGTTCTGGGCGCACGGTGGGCACCCGGCGGCGCGGCACCTGGCGCAGACGTACGGCGCCCAGCTGGTCCGGGAGCTGCGGCAGATGCGGCGGCCCTCGACGCCGGCCGGGGTGGCGGAGGAGTTGCCGCGGCTGCCCGAGGGCGTGACGGTGCGGGCCTTCCGGCCGGACCGGGACGGGGCGGAGTGGCTGCGGCTCAACGCGCTGGCCTTCGCGCACCACCCGGAGCAGGGGGCCTGGACGGAGCAGGACCTGGCGGACCGGGTGGCCGAGCCCTGGTTCGATCCGGAGGGCTTCTTCCTCGCGGTCCGCGGGGAGGGTGCGGCGGAGCGCGTGGTGGGCTTCCACTGGACGAAGGTGCATCCGGAGGGGCTGGGCGAGGTCTACGTGGTCGGGGTCGACCCGGCGGAGCAGGGCAACGGGCTGGGGCGGGCGCTGACGGCGATCGGGCTGCGCTACCTGGCGCAGGAGCGCAAGCAGGAGACCGTGATGCTCTACGTGGACGCCGACAACGCGGCGGCCGTGCGGGTGTACGAGCGGCTCGGGTTCACCGTGCACGAAATCGACCTGATGTACCGGGTGGCCGGCGAGCGCCCGGGGGCCTGAGCTGCCGCGGTGACGGGTCCACGGGGGTGACCGACTCAGCTTTCCTCCCGGCCATGCGGTGTTTACCGTGGATTAAATTGTCGCCGCGAAGATCACAGGATGACATCAGCAGTGCCTCGCCCCCGTGCGGTCGACCACCCCGACGGGGAGGACCGGCCGGCTGCCGTGACCGGTGGTGCCGCCGTACCCGGTGGAGCCGCCGAGTACGGCGGTCGGGAGTCGGTTCCGGGCAGTGCGGATTTCGTCCTGCTGGAGGAGCTGGAACCCATGAGCGTCCCCCGCCCTGCCCACCTGCCCACCCTGGAAGCCCTGGACAGCCGGGACACCGTGCTCGACCTCGCCGAGCTGGGGCTCGGCGAGCTGCCGGAAGGGCGCTTCCTGGACCGGGAGCGCAGCTGGCTGGCCTTCAACGAGCGGGTCCTGGAGCTCGCCGAGGACCCGCGGATCCCGCTGCTCGAACGGGCCAAGTTCCTGGCGATCTTCGCGAGCAACCTGGACGAGTTCTTCATGGTCCGGGTCGCCGGGCTGAAGCGCCGGATCGCCACCGGGGTGGCGCAGCGCTCCGCCTCGGGCCTGCAGCCGCGTGAGGTGCTGGATCAGATCTGGACCCGCTCGCGGGAGTTGATGGCCCGCCACGCGGCCGCCTTCCAGCACGAGGTGCTGGCCGATCTGGCGGCCGCGGGCATCGAGCTGGTGCGCTGGTCGGAGCTGACGGACAAGGAGCAGGCCCGCCTGCACACCCTGTTCCGGGCGAAGATCTTCCCGGTGCTGACCCCGCTGGCGGTCGACCCGGCGCACCCCTTCCCGTATATATCGGGGCTGAGCCTCAACCTGGCCGTGGTGGTGCGCAACCCGGTCTCGGGGCACAAGCACTTCGCCCGGGTGAAGGTGCCGCAGTCGCTGGCCCGGTTCCTGGAGGCGTCCCCGCAGCGGTACGTGCCGCTGGAGGACGTGATGGGGGCGCACCTGGAGGAGCTCTTCCCGGGGATGGAGGTGCTGGCTCACCACGCCTTCCGGGTCACTCGCAACGAGGACCTGGAGGTGGAGGAGGACGACACCGAGAACATCCTGAAGGCGCTCGAGAAGGAGCTGATGCGCCGTCGGTTCGGCCCGCCGGTCCGGCTGGAGGTGGAGGAGTCGATCGACCCCTACATCCTCGACCTGCTGGTGCGCGAGCTGAACATCACCGAGGCCGAGGTCTTCCCGCTGCCCGGCCCGCTGGACCTGACCGGGCTGTTCGGCATCGCCGGCCTGGACCGTCCGGAGCTGAAGTACCCGGCGTTCGTGGCGGGCACGGCGCGCGGGCTGACGGACGTGGAGTCGGCCTCGCAGCCGGACATCCTGGCCGCGATGCGCGAGCGGGACGTGCTGCTGCACCATCCGTACGACTCCTTCTCCACCTCGGTGCAGGCCTTCCTGGAGCAGGCCGCGGCCGACCCGGACGTGCTGGCGATCAAGCAGACGCTGTACCGCACCTCGGGTGACTCGCCGATCGTGGACGCGTTGATCGACGCGGCCGAATCCGGCAAGCAGGTGCTGGTGCTGGTGGAGATCAAGGCGCGCTTCGACGAGCAGGCCAACATCAAGTGGGCCCGCAAGCTGGAGGAGGCCGGCTGCCACGTGGTCTACGGCCTGGTGGGCCTGAAGACGCACTGCAAGCTGTCACTGGTGGTCCGCCAGGAGGGGGACAGCCTGCGGCGGTACTCGCACGTGGGCACCGGCAACTACCACCCGAAGACGGCGCGGCTGTACGAGGACATCGGGCTGTTGACGGCCGACCCGCAGATGGGCGCCGACCTCTCGGACCTGTTCAACCGGCTCTCCGGCTACAGCCGGCGGGAGTCCTACCGCCGGCTGCTGACCGCCCCGCGCGGGCTGCGGGACGGGCTGGTGGCGCGGATCCACGGGGAGATCGCGCACCACCGGGCCGGGCGGCCGGCCGGGGTGAAGCTGAAGCTCAACTCGATCGTGGACGAGGAGCTGATCGACGCGCTCTACCGGGCCTCCCAGGCGGGGGTGCCGGTGGACGTGTGGGTGCGCGGGATCTGCGCGATCCGGCCGGGGGTGCCGGGGCTGAGCGAGAACGTGCGGGTGCGCAGCGTGCTCGGCCGGTTCCTGGAGCACTCGCGGATCTTCGTCTTCGGCAACGGCGGCGAGCCGGAGGTGTGGTTCGGCAGCGCCGACATGATGCACCGCAACCTGGACCGCCGGATCGAGGCGCTGGTGCGGGTGGCCGACCCGGGGCACCGGGCCGAGCTCTCGGCGCTGATCGAGCAGGGCATGTCGGACGAGACCGAGTCCTGGCACCTGGGCCCGGACGGCGCCTGGACCCGGCACTCGCAGGACGCCGAGGGCAGACGCCTCAAGGACGTCCAGGAGATGCTGATCGACTCCCGGACGCGCCGCCGCAGCTCGGCCGTCACCCGCTGACCCACCGGCAGCGGATCCGCTGCACCGTCACACCGCCCCCGGGAACGTCCTCCCGGGGGAAGGCCCTCGGGGGACGAGGTTTTCCTGCCATGACCGATGTGCCGATGTCGGCCCGGACGACGGCCGACGCCAGCGCCACCGTCGGTGAGCTGCTCTCCGGGCACCTCACCGAGCAGGCGGGCGTGTTCCTGCGCGCGCTGCCGCTGGCCGTCGGCGAGGCGGGGGCGAGACCGGGGGAGCGGGCGCTGGCCGGGGCGGCGGGCACGGCGGACCTGCTGCGGTGCGTGCGCCGGATCGGCGGCGCGCTGCACACCTTCGGCCCGGCCTTCGAGCCGGCCTGGGCGCAGGAGACCAGGGTCGAGCTGCGCTGGCTGCTGGACCTGCTGGCGCAGGAGCCGGCCCTGGTGCGCCGGGGCGAGCGGCTGCTGGCGGCGGTGGACTCGCTGAGCGAGACGGATCCGCAGGGGCCGGGGATGCTGGCCGGGCACGCGGGCGCGCCCAAGGCGCGGGCGCTGCTCGAGCGTCAGCTGACGCTGGCCCGGACGCGGGCGCACAGTGCCCTGCTGCAGGAGCTGCGGTCGGCCCGGCTGCACGCGCTGGCGGACCGGATGACCCTGCTGGCGGGGGAGGCGCCGCTGCTGCCCGGGGCGCGCGCCCAGCGGGCGGCGGTGCTGCTGCCGCAGGCGGCGGCCGCGCTGGGGGCGCTGGGCGCGGGGGTGGAGCTGCTGCCGCTGGGGCGGTCGGCGACGCCGTACGGCGGGGAGGGGCTGCACCGGCTGGGCACGGCCCGGCTGGTGCCGGCGGCCCGCGGGGAGGCGCGCGCGGAGGGCGAGGCCGTGGTGGCGGCGGACGACGCGCCCTGGCTGCGGGTGCGGATCCTGGTGAAGCGGGCCCGGTACGCGCTGGACGTGTGCGGGGCGCCCTCGGCGGAGCTGGACGCGGTGGACCTGACGCTGGGCCGCCACCAGGAGGCGGCGGACGCGGCGGTCACGGTGGCCACGGCGGCGCGCACGCCGCGGATCACCCCGGCGACGGCCTACGTGCTCGGGGTGGTGCATGCTGATCAGCGACTGGAGGTGGAGGCGGCCCGGTACGCCTTCGGACACCAGTGGCCGAAGCTCCCGCATCACGGATGGCACGAATGGGCAACCGCCTGAGCGCCCCGCAGCGCTCCTCCCGCCGCAGCGACCCCGCCGACCCGGCGCCCTCGCCCTACCGCCGCCGGCCGACGGTGCTGGCGGCCGGGGCGGTGCTCTGGGTGCCCGGGCCGCTGAAGAAGGACGGCTGGAGCCGGAAGAAGCCCCGGCTGGCGCTGGTGCACCGGCCGAAGTACGACGACTGGAGCTTCCCCAAGGGCAAGCTGGAGGCCGGGGAGGGCTGGCGGGCGGCGGCGCTGCGCGAGGTGCGGGAGGAGACCGGGCTGAGCTGCCTGCTGGGGCCGGAGCTGCCGGTGCAGCACTACCTGGCGCAGGGGCGGCCGAAAGAGGTGCGCTACTGGGCGGCGGTGCCCACCGACGGGGTGTTCACGCCCAACCGCGAGGTGGACCGGCTGGTCTGGCTCTCGCCCCGCAAGGCCCGGGAGCGGCTGACCCACGAGCGCGACCGCGCCCTGGTCGACGCCCTGCTGGTGGCACTCGGCGGCTGACCCGGCAACCCGGTTGACCTTGCCGAGTCTTGGCCGTGACGCAACCGTTACTACCGGCCGGTGTTTCCTGTCATCCGTTCGAGGTTCACCGTCCGTTCACTTACGACCGCCTGATGCGTCACCTGACCGGCCTAACTTCGGGGTTACCGGAGGGCCGTACGGGCCCCGGACCACAGCTAGACCTCCCTCCCGCAAGGCTGTTTCCAGCCCCGTCGGAGCAGGTCGGGCCACAGAAAGGGACACCCTGTGAAGCTCCAGCGGAACGGCCGCACCAAGGCCCTCGCAATCGGTGCCGTGGCGCTCGTCAGCTCGCTGTCGCTCGCTGCGTGCGGCTCTGACAACAACACCCCGACCCAGGGCGGCAGCGGCACCTCCGCCGCCAGCTCGGGCTCCTCCGACGCGAAGATCGACTGCGGCAAGGGCGGCCAGCTGCTCGCCGCGGGCTCCACCGCGCAGCAGAACGCGATCGACGTCTGGAAGGCCGCCTACGGCAGCGCCTGCTCCAGCACCACGATCACCTACTCCGGTGGCGGTTCGGGCGCGGGTGTCCAGCAGTTCAACCAGGGCAAGCTGGCCTTCGCCGGCTCCGACTCGGCCCTCAAGCCGGCCGAGGTCGAGGCCTCCAAGGCGGTCTGCAAGACCGGCCAGGGCATCGACCTGCCGATGGTCGCCGGCCTGGTCTCGATCGTCTTCAACGTGGACGGTGTCGACAAGCTCGTCCTCGACGGCCCGACCCTGGCGAAGATCTTCGACTCGAAGATCACCAAGTGGAACGACCCGGCCATCACCGCGCTGAACCCGGGCGTGACCCTGCCGGACGCCACCATCCAGGCCGTCCACCGCTCGGACGACTCGGGCACCACCGCGAACCTCACCACCTACTTCTCCAAGGCCGGCGGCGGCAACTGGACCTACGAGCCGAACAAGACCTGGAAGGGCCAGGGCGGCCAGGCGGCCGACAAGAGCGCCGGTGTCTCGGCCCAGATCAAGCAGGTCAAGAACTCGATCGGCTACGTCGAGCTCTCCTACGCCCAGCTCAACAGCCTGAAGAGCGCCCAGATCGCCACCGGCGCGGCCAAGCCGGTCGAGGCCAGCGCCGAGAACGCCGCCACCACCTTCGCCAACGCCAAGGTCACCGGCACCGGCGCGGACCTCACCCTGTCGCTGGACTACGCGACCAAGGCCGAGGGTGCCTACCCGATCGTCCTGGTCACCTACGAGATCGTCTGCGACAAGGGCAACAAGCCCGAGTCGCTGGACGCCCTCAAGTCCTTCCTGAACTACACCATCAGCGACGCCGGCCAGAAGGCCATCGGCGACAAGGGCTACGTCCCGCTGCCCGCCGCGCTCGCCACCAAGGTGAAGACGGCCATCGCCGCCCTCGCCTGACCCTCCAGCACCACCCGCAGGACCAACTGAACACCGGCCGGGCGGCCCTCACTGGGGGGCAGGGCCGCCCGCCCGTTCAGCACGACGAACCACGTCCGGGGCACCGCCGCCATGGTGCCGCCCTCCACGGGGCAGCGCCGCCAGACCGGAGTAGACCACCATGACTTCATCCCCCCCTACCGCGCCCAGCGGGAGGGACCGCCGCAGGTCGGACAGCCGACGCGGTGACGCCATCTTCTTCAACCTCTCCCGTGGCGCGGGCATCCTGCTGCTGGTGGTCATGGCCGCCATCGCGGGCTTCCTGGCCTGGCGCTCGGGCATCGCCCTCGGCAAGAACCAGGGCAACTTCCTCACCACCTTCGAGTGGGACCCGGACAACATCACGAAGCCGGTCTTCGGCGTCGCGGTGCTGGCCTTCGGCACCATCGTCAGCGCGGTCATCGCGATGGCGATCGCCGTGCCGGTCGCGATCGGGATCGCGCTCTTCATCTCGCACTACGCGCCGAAGAAGATCGCCCAGCCCTTCGCCTACCTGGTCGACCTGCTCGCCGCCGTCCCCAGCATCGTCTACGGCCTCTGGGGCGTGCTCTGGCTGGTGCCGCACATGGCCGGCCTGACGGCCTGGATGGACCAGTACCTCGGCTGGACGTACGTCTTCGACCAGACCCAGGACGGCGTCAGCCCGCGCAACCTGTTCACCGTCGGCGTGCTGCTGGCGATCATGATCCTCCCGATCATCACCGCCGTGAGCCGCGAGGTGTTCCGCCAGGTGCCGCGGATGCACGAGGAGGCGGCGCTCGCCCTCGGGGCGACCCGCTGGGAGATGATCCGCACCGCGGTGATCCCGTTCGGCAAGCCCGGCATCATCTCGGCCTCGATGCTCGGCCTCGGCCGCGCGCTCGGCGAGACCGTCGCCGTGGCCACCGTGCTCTCGCCCAACAGCAAGCTCTCGCTGCACCTGCTCGACCTGGGCAGCGGCACCTTCGCGCAGAACATCGCGCTGAAGTTCGGCGAGGCCTCGCCCTTCGGCCGGGACGCCCTGATGGCCTCCGGTCTCGTCCTGTTCGTCATCACCCTGCTGGTGAACGGCGCCGCCCGTCTGATCATCGCGCGCCGCAAGGAGTACTCGGGGGCCAACGCATGAGTACCGTGACCATGGACGCGGCTCCCGCTCCGCAGCTGAGCCGCAACCTCACCAACGCCCGGCTGCCCAAGTGGGCGCCGGCCGGGGTGGCCGTCCTCTCCATCGCGCTCGGTGCCGCCATCGGCGCCGGGGGCGGGCTGAAGAGCCACCTGCAGTGGGGCCTGATCGCCGCCGCCCTCTTCCTGATCATCAGCTACGGCGTCTCGGCCAAGGTCGAGGGCCGTCGCCAGGCCAAGGACCGGCTCGCCACCTCGGTGGTCTGGGTCGCCTTCGTGGCCGCGGTCCTGCCGCTCGCCTCGCTGGTGATCTACACCGTCCAGCAGGGCGCCAAGGTCGTCGACGGCAACTTCCTCAGCCACTCGATGCGCAACATCGTGCCGACCCGCCCCGGCGGCGGCATCTACCACGCCATCATCGGCACCCTGGAGCAGGTCGGCCTCGCCACCGCGATGGCCGCGCCGATCGGCCTCCTGACCGCCGTCTACCTGGTGGAGTACGGCCGCGGCCGGCTCGCCAAGGCGGTCACCTTCTTCGTCGACGTCATGACGGGTGTCCCGTCCATCGTCGCCGGTCTGTTCGTCCTCTCGGTCTGGAACCTCGCGCTCGGCTTCCAGTTCTCCGGCTTCTCGGGCAGCCTCGCGCTGGCCATCCTGATGCTGCCGGTGGTCGTCCGCTCCACCGAGGAGATGCTCAAGCTCGTCCCGAACGAGCTGCGGGAAGCCTCGTACGCCCTCGGCGTGCCGAAGTGGAAGACGATCCTGCGGATCGTGCTCCCGACGGCCATCGGCGGCATCACCACCGGCGTCATGCTGGCCGTGGCCCGCGTGGCCGGTGAGACCGCCCCGGTGATGATGCTGGTCTTCGGTGCCGACGCGATCAACACCGATCCGTTCAACGGCCCGCAGGCCAACCTGCCGCTGTTCATCTGGCAGCAGTACGCCAACGTCAACAACGACGCCGGCTACGCCCGAGCCTGGGGAGCCGCCCTGGTGCTGATCGTCTTCGTGATGGGGCTCAACCTCATCGCGCGGGGCATCGCCCGCTGGCGCTCGCCCAAGGCCGGCCACTGACCGCCCGACTGACGTACGAGACCTGAGAGAAGACGAAAGATCATGGCCAAGCGCATCGACGTCAGCGGACTGTCGGCTTTCTACGGCACCACCAAGGCCATCGAGGACATCTCGATGACCATCGAGCCCCGCTCGGTGACGGCCTTCATCGGCCCCTCCGGCTGCGGCAAGTCCACCTTCCTGCGCACGCTCAACCGCATGCACGAGGTGATCCCCGGCGCCCGGGTCGAGGGCAAGGTCCTGCTGGACGACGAGAACCTCTACGGTGCCTCGATCGACCCGGTGGCCGTGCGCCGCACCGTCGGGATGGTCTTCCAGCGCCCGAACCCCTTCCCGACCATGTCGATCTACGAGAACGTGGTCGCCGGCCTGAAGCTCGCCGGGGTCAAGAAGAAGTCCGTGCTGGACGGCGTGGTGGAGAAGTCGCTCCAGGGCGCCAACCTCTGGAACGAGGTCAAGGACCGCCTGAACAAGCCGGGCTCCGGCCTCTCCGGCGGCCAGCAGCAGCGCCTCTGCATCGCCCGCGCCATCGCGGTCGAGCCCCAGGTGCTGCTGATGGACGAGCCCTGCTCGGCGCTCGACCCGATCTCCACCCTCGCGGTGGAGGACCTGATCAGCGAGCTCAAGTCGCAGTTCACGATCGTCATCGTGACCCACAACATGCAGCAGGCGGCCCGCGTCTCCGACCGCACCGCCTTCTTCAACCTGGCCGGGGTCGGCCAGCCGGGCAAGCTGGTCGAGCTGGACGACACCCAGCGGATCTTCAACAACCCGTCCGTCCAGGCGACCGAGGACTACATCTCCGGCCGCTTCGGCTAGACCGCTCCACCCCCACAGCTGCTCCGTGGCGCTGCATGGCGGTGCCGCCACGGAGTACGAAGAGCCCGCCCCCGTGATGTGGGGGCGGGCTCTGCCTTGTGCTGCGTACCGGGTCAGCCGAAGATCGCGTGGGTGATCCAGTAGCAGATCGCCGCGACCAGCGCGGCGGCCGGCATGGTGTAGAACCAGCCGAGCACGATGTTCTTCGCGACGCCCCAGCGGACCGCGCGGACCCGCTTGGTGGCCCCCGCGCCCATGATCGCCGAGGTGATCACGTGGGTGGTGGAGATCGGCGCCTTGAAGACGAACGAGGTGATGTACATGATCGTCGCCGCGGTGGCCTCGGCGGCGAAGCCCTGCGGCGGGTCCAGCTCGATGATCTTGCGGCCGAGGGTCCGCATGATCCGCCAGCCACCGGCGTAGGTGCCCAGCGAGAGCATGGTCGCACAGGAGATCTTGACCCAGATCGGGATCTCGCTGCCGTGCTGGTGGCCCGAGATGGTGAGGGCCATGACCACGATGCCCATCGTCTTCTGGGCGTCCTGGAGGCCGTGGGCCAGGGCCATCGCGGCCGCCGAGGCGGTCTGGGCGACCCGGAAGTTGCGCTTGGCCTTGTGCGGGTTGGCCCGGCGGAAGATCCAGAGGATCGCGAGCATCACCAGGAAGCCCGCGACCAGGCCGACCACCGGCGAGACGATCATCGGGATGACGATCTTGTCGACCACCCCGCTCCAGATCACCTCGGTGCCGCCGGCCAGCGCCGCGCCCACCATGCCGCCGAACAGGGCGTGCGAGGAGGAGGAGGGCAGGCCGAAGTACCAGGTGATCAGGTTCCAGGCGATCGCGCCGACCAGGGCGGCGAACAGGATGGTCATGCCCTGCGAGCCGCTCGGGGTCTCGATCAGGCCCTCGGAGACGGTCTTGGCGACGCCGGTGCCCAGGAAGGCGCCGGCCAGGTTCATCACCGCGGCCATCGCCAGCGCCGCCCGCGGGGTCAGCGCCCGAGTGGAGACGGAGGTGGCGATCGCGTTCGCGGAGTCGTGGAAGCCGTTGGTGTAGGTGAAGAAGAACGCCACGCCGACGACGGCGATCAGTGCTGCCATGTCCACGCGGTCAGGACTCCTTGACGGCGATGGTCTCCACCGTGTTGGCCACGTGCTCGAAGGCGTCGGCGGCCTCCTCCAGCACGTCCACGACCTGCTTGAGCTTCAGCACCTCGATCGCCTCGTACTGGCCGCTGAAGAGGTGGGCGAGCAGCTTGCGGTGGATCTGGTCGGCCTGGTTCTCCAGCCGGTTGACCTCGATCCAGTACTCCGTCAGGTTCGACATCGAGCGCAGGTTGGGCATCGCCTCGGCGGTCAGCTCGGCGGCCCGGGCCAGCACCTCGATCTGCTGCTCGACGCCCTTGGGCAGGGTCTGGATGTCGTAGAGGACGACCAGGTCGACGGCCTCCTCCATGTAATCCATGATGTCGTCCAGCGAGGACGCGAGGTTGTAGATGTCCTCGCGGTCGAAGGGCGTGATGAACGAGGAGTTCAGCTGGTGGAAGATCGCGTGGGTGGTGTCGTCGCCCGCGTGCTCGGCGGCGCGCATGCGCTCGACGATCTCCGCACGGCCGGCCACGTCTGAACCCAGCAGTTCCAGCAGGAGCTTCGATCCGACGACGAGGTTCTCCGCTGCTGCGGCGAACATGTCGTAGAAGCTCGTCTCCTTCGGGGTCAGGCTAAAACGCACGGAGGTCTCCGATGTGCGGGGGCGGGACTGAACGATGCTAGGCGCACTCGGACCCATCTGCGCAAACCGGGTGACACCTCGGAAGGTGTCAGCCGCCCGTACGGGGTAACCGTCCGTGGCCCGTCGGACTCAGGACGGGCCCTGACGGTCGAGCAGCACCTCGTCGATCCGCTCCGGTGCCAGCCGCTCCTCGGGGCTGGCGGTGGCGGCGATCATCAGCTCGCCCGCCAGCTCGATCTCGTCCAGTGCCGCCTGGTCGTGCCCGCCCTGACGGGCCTCCGAGGACGCGACCATCTGCCAACCCCCTCCGACCGTGCCCCGCAGGGGGCAGCGGCCCCCGGTCCAGCGTAGGCAGCGCACCGGCCGCGCCCCATGGCACGGACGGGTCATCTCTGCCGCCGCGCCGGGCTACTCACTTGGCCGGGCTGGCGGGCGGCGGGGAGTAGAGCTGGTCGCCGGCGGGCTCGGCGGCGTCGACCGGCTTGCCGAACTCGGAGAGGGTCACCGTGGAGACGACCTTGACCTGGTCCTTCGGGTCCTTGGAGCCGGCCACCCCGGCGAAGGCGAAGTCCTCCACCAGCTTGTGCACCCGGCCCTGGCCGTCCAGCCAGACCTCGTAGGGCACCTCCTTGACCACGAAGGTCTGGGCCGCCATCCGCAGCCCGTCCGCCCCGCGGCCGCCGGTGGCCTCGGCGGCCTTGGCCAGGTCGAGGGTGCCCCGGTAGTGCTTGAGCTCCTCGCCGCCCACCGTCTCCGGCCCGACCAGCTCGGCCTTGAGCGCCCCGCGCAGCGCGCCGGTGGCGCTGGCCGGGTCGGTGGCCCCGCTGGAGACCAGGTTGCCGTCGGGGAGCTGACGGACGTCCAGCTTGACCCACTTGCCCTCGGGGATCTTGGTGCCGCTGTTCTGCGCGCCGCTGTTCTGCAGGTAGACGATGCCGGGCAGCACCACCTCGGCGATCTTCCCGGTGGTGGCGGCCCCGGGCGGCACGTCCACCTCCAGCTTGCCGATCCGCTTCACGTAGTCGTACCCGCCGGTGCCGGTGAAGGCCGCCTTCTTGCTGCCCGACTCGGTGGTCAGCTCGGTGGCCGCGTGCACCGAGCCGGTGCGGCCGGTGATGTCGGCGGCGCTGCGGACGGCGGTGAGCGGGTCGGCCGAGAGCTGGTCGGTGGTGGCGTCCTGCGAGCGACCGGTGCCGCCGGCCGCGCAGGCGGTGAGCGCCGCGCTCAGCAGGGCGGCCACGGCGGTGGCCCGTACGGCCACGGTCGGTACGGTCTTCAACTCGGAACCCCCTCGGGCCGGTGCCCGCCAAGCAGCCACCCCGGATGGGCGGAGCTCTTCCCCGGTCAACGACCTGACGGCGTGCCGGTCACGGGTGGCCCGGCGCACGGGGGCTCTTCGCGCGCCGGGGGGCGGGCGGGTTACGGTGAGGTACGTGCCCAGCGAGCCGTCGGCCCGGCCGACCGTGACCCACCAGGTGACCACCGTCGAACGAGGGTCCTTCTGCACCGCCAGGTGCAGCTGCGGCTGGTACGCCCCGGCCCGCCGCTCGCGCGACAAGGCCCGCCGGGACGCCGAGGAGCACCTGGCGGCACCGGAGGGCCATTCCTAGGGCCTCCCTCACGCGGTGAGTCCTACGCGGCGAGGTCCGTCTCCCGGGGGGTCTCCTCCGGGGCGGCGGACCGGCGGCGGCGCCGCTCGGGGGCGGTGATCAGCGGGGCCAGGGCGGTGCGGGTGAGCGCGTGGCAGAACGGCACCAGCACGGCCATCGCGATCGGGGCCAGCAGCAGCACCACGGCGGTGGCCAGCGCGTAGCCGCCGATCACGTCGGTGGGGTAGTGGACGCCCATGAAGAGCCGGCAGAAGCCCTGCAGCAGGGCCAGGCCGCCGGCGATCAGGCCCAGGCGCTTGTTGACCAGGTAGAGCGCCACCGCGATGCCCATCGACATCGCGGAGTGGTCGCTGACGAAGGAGAGGGTGCCGGCCTTGCCGGAGACCAGCACGTCCAGCTCGGGGTGGTCGACGAAGGGCCGGGGCCGGTCGACGATCCGGGAGACCGGCAGGTTGGCCAGCTCGCAGAGGGCCACCGAGAGCGGGGCCCAGAGCAGCCCGGCCACGGCCACCGGGGCGTCCGGCCGGCGGCGGGCCTGCAGCCAGCCGACGGCGCAGAGCGCGGCGAGACCGAGCAGGATGCCGTACTCGCCGACCCAGGAGACCGTGCTGTCCAGCCAGCCGGGGGCGGCCTTGGCCAGGCCGTTGACGGCCTTCAGCAGGTCGAGATCGGGGCCGGTCGTGTCGGCAAGCAGCGTCGACACACCGCACCTTCCTTTCGCTCACCGGCGCGGGACACCGCACCACGGCGCGGGATGCCGCACCACCTGGCACAACGCCACCAGCCCGTCCCTGGTTTCCCCGGAAACTCGCTGTTATGGAAACTTGACTGAGTGTCCACGGAGGTGACACAACCCGGGGCCTCGCGCGCCGGGCGTACGGAGCGTCAGGCCTTGGGCTGGCTCGGGGCGATGACGGCGCCGGTCTTGTCGTCCCGGGTGGGCAGCGCCTGGGCGCCGTCCGGGGTGACCCGGGTGGCGCCGAAGTAGTCCCGGCCGTCGATCTTGTCGTACCGGATGAAGGCGCCGGTGTGCGGGGCGTCCAGCATGTACCCGCCGCCCACGTAGATGCCGACGTGGTGGATCGAGCGCGGGTCGTTCGGGTCGGTGGCGAAGAAGACCAGGTCGCCCGCGCGCAGCTCGTCCCGGGAGGGGTGCGGGCCGGAGTACCACTGGTCGTTGGCCACCCGGGGCAGCTCGATGCCCACGCTGTGGAAGGCGGCCTGGGTCAGCCCCGAGCAGTCGAACCGGCCGTTGTCGTCGGCCGAGCCGGTGCCGCCCCAGAGGTAGGGCTTGCCGAGCTGGTTCTGCGCGAAGTAGATCGCCCCGGCGGACTGCGCGGAGAGCGCCACCGGGCCGCTGGCGGGAGCGGGGGCGGTGAAGTTCCGGGCCAGGGCCTGGATGTTGCGCACGTACCCCTGGGTCTCGCGGTAGGCCGGGATGCCGCCGGCCCTGATCACGGCGTAGGGCCCGGCGTTGTACGCGGCGAGCATGTTGGCCTGCTTGTCGCCGGGCACGCCCGCCACGTCCTTGGCGAGGGCGCAGTCGTAGGTGGCGGCGGAGGCGATCGCGTCGGAGGCGTTCCAGATGTCCTTCTTGCCGTCACCGTCCGCGTCCACCCCGTAGGTGGCCCAGGTGGCCTCGAGGAACTGGGCCATCCCGTACGCCTTGGCGGGGCTGCGGGCGGCCGGGTCGAAGCCGCTCTCCTGGTAGAGCTGGGCGGCCAGCATCGGGGGGGAGATCTCGGGGCAGAGGGTGCCCCACTTCTGGATCATCGGCTGGTACGCGGCGGGCACGGTGCCGGCCTCGATGGCCAGGTTGTTACCCACGGTGCCGGTGGTGCCGCTGGCGGCGAAGGTGCCGAGGGTGACCACGGCGACGAAGCCGACGGCGACAACCCCTGCAGCGACGGCGGCAGCCCCTGCCTTCCGGAGTACCATCAGCACCATCCCGACGTGGCGTCAGTTCTCAGTGTTCTGGAAGGCGTTGCTCAGCGCAATCATCGCAGATACAAAGAGTGAGCGGTATCCTTCGTACGGTGGACATCCTGTCGTACGTGTCCCGGCTCGCACGACCAATCCGTGAGAAGTAGCCAAGTCGACATCAGATCTGGCCAAGAATAGGTCCTGGCCCTTCGCGAAACCGTGCTGCGGGGCCTTCAATTTGCCTGATCGGGCGGTGAGATGGAAATGAACCTGAGCAGCGTGGGCAACACAGTGGTCGGTCAGCTGGCGGCGGATCCGCCCAAGAAGGCCAACATCGACACCATCATCGGCGGGATCGCGCCCGACTGGGGGCCGTTCGCCAGTCTGGGCTCCGAGGCCCGGGTGATGGTGGAGGTCGTCATGGCCGTGGCCATCCTGGGCTGCCTGGCGATCGCCGTCTGGGGGGCGGCCAAGCAGCGGATCGGCGCCACTGCGATGAGGGACACCTTCAGCGCCGAACAGGGCAAGGGGCTGATCATCGCCGGGCTGACCGGCGTGTTCATCATCGGTTCGCTGGGCACGCTGTTCACCATTGTCTACGGTATGGCGATCTGACGATCGTTCTGTCGTCGCGGCTGGCCAACAGCTGAGCAGCCGTGACCCGGCCCGTCCGGGCTCACCCGTACACCTCGGGGCCCGCCTGGGCCCCCCGCACCAGGAGGGGCCGCCGTGCCGCTGTCCGACGACCAGCCGCACACCCGTACGCGGCTGCCGGTCGCCGAACAGTCCGTCTACCAGCCCAGCGCGCGCCGCAGCCGCCCGCTGCGCACCCTGCTGACGGTCCTGGTGGTGGTCACCCTGCTGGTGCTGGCGATCTCGATCGCCAACCGGGGCAAGCAGCCCGGGCAGAGCGCCGCCCCGCCCTCGGCCGACCGGGCCGGGCAGTCGGGGCAGGCCACCCCCGGCACCCCCGCCCCCGCCGACACCGCCGCCAGCGGCCAGGAGCCGGTGGCCACCACCAGCCACGGCATCGCCAACGGCTTCCCGCACACCGACCAGGGGGCCCAGTCGGCGGCGGCCAACTACGCCACGGCGCTGGGCTCGGCGGAGATGTTCCAGACCGCGGCCCGGCACACCCTGGTCGCCACCGTCAGCGACCCGAGCGTGGCCGCCGACCTGCAGACCCGGCTGGACCAGGCCTACGGCCCGGCCACCGCCACCGCCTTCGGGCTGGACGCGCAGGGCAAGGCGCCCAAGGGCCTCACCTTCGTCAGCCGCACCGTGCCGGTCGGCACCAGGACCACCAACGGCGCCGACACCGCGACCAAGGTCGAGGTCTGGTGCACCCGGCTGGCCGGGCTGGCCGGCGAGCACTCCACCCAGCCGGTCACCGCCACCTGGTACACCCTCAGCCTGACCATGCGCTGGACGGGCAGCGACTGGAAGGTCACCGACTTCAGCCAGCAGAACGGCCCGGCCCCCCTCCCGGGGGACCAGCAGGCCGCCACCGCGGACGAGATCACCCGCGCCGTCCAGGACTTCGGAGGCTTCCGCTATGCCCGTTGACGGTACGTCCTCGCTCCGCTCCTGGGTGGTCAGAGGCGGCACCGCCCTGACGGCGCTGCAGATCTCGCTCCTGCTGGGGGCCGGCCGGGCCTTCGCCGACCCGACCCCGTCCCCGAGCTGCTCGGTGCAGCTGCCCATCCCGGCCGCCGCCCAGGCCTGCGGTGCCACCGTGGTGACCGGCCCCGGCGGGGTCGGAGCCACCGGCGGCGGGGTCGGCGGCACGGTGGCCAACGTGACCGACCCGCTCGGCTCGCTGGCCAAGGGCTGCGCCGAGGCGGCGGCCTGGGTGGTCCGCAAGCTCTCCGGTGCGATCGACGGCACCACCCAGGTGGACTTCACCAACGCCGCCTTCCTCCAGCAGTACGCCGTGGTCTTCGCGGGCTCCACCGTGGTCACCCTGGTGCTCTGGCTGCTCGCGGTGGCCAAGCGGGCCGTCCGCGGCGCCTCGCTGACCACCGCGATCTCCGAGGCGGTGGGCTTCCTCTGGCTGACGGTGGTGGCCTCGGCCTTCACCCCGCTGATCCTCTACACCGTGGTGAGCGCCACCGACGGGCTGACCACCGCCATCGCGGCGGGCACCAAATCCGACACCGGCACCTACCTGGGCGGCTTCGCCGACACCCTGGAGAAGGGCAGCCTCGGCGGCGGCCCGCTGATCCTGATCATCGTCTCGCTGGTGGCCGTGCTGGCCGCCGCCGTGCTCTGGATCGAGCTGCTGATCCGGGCCGCGATGCTCTACGTGGGCGCGCTGCTCGGCACCGCCGTCTACGCGGGCCTGGTGGACAAGCAGCTCTGGAAGCACGTGCGCCGCTGGGCCGGGGTGATGACCGCCGTCGACCTGGCCAAGCCGATCATCGTGATCATCCTGGGGCTGGCCGGCGCGGTCTCCGGCGCGGCCGGGGCCGGCGACGACTTCTCGCACGTGCTCTCCGGCCTGGCCATCCTCTTCCTGTCGATCTTCGCCAGCGCCTCGGTCTACCGCTTCGTGCCCGGCTTCGGCGACGAGATGATGCAGATGCGCCGGGCCCGGGCCAGCGCCGTGACGGCCGGCTCCGCGATGATCAACGGCCCGGCCAACCTGGTCAAGCAGGGCATCAGCGCGCACGGTTCGCGCGGCGGCCCGCAGACGGCCAACGCCTCCACCGGCGCCGGCGGCGGCTCGGTCGCCCCCGGCATCGCCGCCCACGCCGGCCGCACCCCCGCCCCGCCCCCGCAGGCCCCACCGACCGCCGCCCAGCAGATCAACCCAGCGAAGGGAGGGTGACGGGCCAGATGAGCACCGAGACCCGCTACGGCACCCAGTACGCCCAGCCGTACGTGCACCAGCGCCGCACCTACCTGATCGGCAAGTCCCGGCCGAACGCGCCGATCGGGCGCAACCGGGAGTCCGGAGAGATCATCCTGATCATCTTCGGAGCCTTTCTCGGCATGATGTGGGGCCTGCTGATGCCCGTCCTGCCGCTGCGGATCGCCGGGCTGGTCGGGTTGCCGGTGCTCGCCGTCATGGCGGTCTACGTGCCCTACCGGCGCCGCACCTTCTACAAGTGGGTGGAGATCAACCGCAGCTACCGCCGCACCGTGCGCAGCGGCCGGGCGGTCTGGAAGTCCGAGGTGGTGGACGCGGGCACCCGGCTGGACGGCCGCGAGGTGGAGATCGGCCCGCCGCCCGGCGTCGGCCGGCTGCGCTGGCTCTCCGCGCCGTTCGGGCCGGACGAGGTCGGGGTGCTGATGCACCTGGAGCGCCGCACCGTCACCGCCGCGATCGAGATCGAGGGCCCGGGCGTGGGCCTGCGCGACTCGGAGGACCAGGAGGCCCTGGTCGACCGGTTCGGCACCCTGCTCAAGCACGTGGCCAACGGGGACGGCTTCGTCACCCGGCTGCAGATCCTGGCCCGCACCCTGCCGGCCGACCCGGACGCGCACGCCAAGGACGTGGAGCGCCGCGGCGACCCGGGCGCGCCGAACTGGCTCAAGCACAGCTACGACGAGCTCCAGTCGATGGTCTCCACCTCCTCCGAGCAGCACCGCGCCTACCTGGTCGCCTGCATGCACTACAACCGCGACCTCGCGGCCGAGGCCTACGCGATGGGCCGCACGGCGGGGGGTGCCCGGCAGCGCGACGACGAGGGCCTGGCGGCCGTGATGGCCCGTGAGCTCACCGACATCTGCGCGCGGTTGGCCGAGGCCGACATCCGGGTCCGCCAGCCCCTCGGGCAGGCGCGGCTCTCCTCCCTCCTCCACTCGATGTACGACCCGGACCACCCGATCGACCACATCCAGGCGATGAGCCGCCGCAACGCCTGGCCGGCCGAACTGGACGCCACCCACCCGCAGTTCCTCCAGGCCAAGACCCGCGAATCGGCCACCCGGGAGCCCTGGTGTCACGCCACCGCCTGGATCAAGGAGTGGCCGCTCACCCCGGTCGGCGTCAACTTCCTGGCCCCGCTGCTGGTGCACACCCCGGACGTGATCCGCACCGTCGCCGTGACGATGGACCTGGAGCCGACCGACGTGGCGATCGAGCGGATGCTCACCGAGAAGACCAACGACGACGCCGAATCCAGCCGCGCCGCCAAGATGAACCGCACCGTCGACCCGCGCGACCTGGCCCACACCGGCCGGGTCGACCAGCGCGGTGACGACCTCGCCTCCGGCGCCGCCGGGGTCAACCTGGTCGGCTACATCACGGTCTCCTCCCGCAGCCCCGAGGCGCTGGCCCGCGACAAGCGCACCATCCGCGCCTCGGCGGGCAAGAGCTACCTCAAGCTGGAGTGGTGCGACCGCGAGCACCACCGCGCCTTCGTCAACACCCTCCCGTTCGCCACCGGCATCCGCCGCTAGGTCTTGTTTGGAGCTGTCATGGCGATCGGCAGTCTGACCGACGCGTTCACCAGCCTGATGTTCGGCAAGGTGGAGACCACCCGGCTCCCGGTCCGGACCTCCACCGGCCAGGCCCAGGCGGTCTACCTGCCCACCGCCGCCCCGGGCCTGGGCGACTCCGGCGTGATCATCGGCCGCGAGGTGTACAGCGGCAAGGGGTACGTCTACGACCCCTTCCAGCTCTACGGCCAGCAGCTGCCGGCCCCGCACTGGCTCGTCCTCGGCGAATCCGGCAACGGCAAGTCGGCGCTGGAGAAGACCTACGTGCTGCGGCAGTTGCGCTTCCGCGACCGCCAGGTGGTGGTGCTCGACGCTCAGGGCGAGGACGGGGTCGGCGAGTGGAACCTGATCGCCAACGCGCTGGGGATAAAGTCCATCCGGCTCGACCCGATGGCCGCCCGGGACGGCGGGGTCAAGCTCAACCCGCTCGACCCGGCGATCACCACCACCGGCCAGCTCTCGCTGCTGCGCACCATCATCGAGGTGGCGATGGGCCGCGGCCTGGAGGAGCGGGCCGGCTTCGCGCTCAAGGCCGCCCACGCCCACGTGGTGGCCACCGTGACGGACCGCCAGCCCGTGCTCGACGACATCATCACCACCCTGCGCAGCCCGGACCTCTCCTCGGTGGAGTCGCTCGGTGTGGCGGTCGGCGACGTGCAGTCCTGGGGCCTGGACGTGGCCCTCGTCCTTGACCGGCTGGTCGACGGCGACCTGCGCGGCATGTTCGACGGCTCGACCACGGACGGCATCGACCTGGACGCCCCGCTGATCGTCTTCGACCTCTCGCACATCGACCGCAACTCGATCGCGATGCCGATCCTGATGGCGATCGTCGGCGTCTGGCTGGAGCACACCTGGATCCGTCCCGACCGGAAGAAGCGCATCTTCCTGGTCGAGGAGGCCTGGCACATCATCAACAGCCCGTTCGTGGCCCAGCTCTTCCAGCGCCTGCTCAAGTTCGGCCGCCGGCTCGGCCTCTCCTTCGTGGCCGTGGTCCACCACCTCTCCGACGTGGTGGACGGCGCCGCCGCCAAGGAGGCCTCGGCGATCCTCAAGATGGCCTCCACCCGCACCATCTACATGCAGAAGGCCGAGGAGGCGAGAGCCACCGGCCGCGTCCTCGGCCTGCCCCGCTGGGCCGTGGAGATCATCCCGACCCTCTCCCCGGGCATCGCGGTCTGGGACGTCAACGGCAACGTCCAGGTGGTCAAGCACATCATCACCGAGTCGGAACGCCCGCTGGTCTACACCGACCGGGCCATGACGGAGGACGCGGTGCTCGAACGCGACCGCGCGGAGCGGCAGTTGGCGTCCGAGCCGGGGGTCTGAAGCGGGCCTGAGGGTGGGGCCCGCTCCGTGGGCTTCTCGTGCACGCAACCTTCTTGTTACGCGCAACCCCCTGACAGCTACGCGCGTGGACTTTACGCTCTCTTGAATTACCCCGGGCCCACAGCCCCCGAAGGTGCAGGGATTCCGCATGCCCATTTCCGGCCGCCCTCAGGCCGCTCGCCGCGGCCTCCGCCGCGCGACGCTGATCTCGTTCGCCGCCGCCGGCCTGCTCGGCAGCCTGGTCGCGCCCAACCTGGCCGAGGCCAAGTCCGCGCCCAAGCCGCGGGTCGAGGACCTCCAGCTGCTCGCCATCAACGACTTCCACGGCAACCTCGAGCCCCCGGCCGGCTCCTCCGGCACCATCAAGGAGATCGATCCCAAGACCGGTCAGGTCGTCTCCACCCCCGCCGGCGGCATCGAGTACCTGGCGACCGAGCTGCGCCAGGCCCGCGAGGGCAAGCGCAACTCCGTCACCGTGGCCGCCGGTGACATCGTGGGCGCCAGCCCGCTGCTCTCCGGCCTGTTCCACGACGAGCCCACCGTCGAGGCGATGAACAAGCTCGGCCTGGACGTCACCAGCGTGGGCAACCACGAGTTCGACGAGGGAGCAAAGGAACTGCTGCGGATGCAGCGGGGCGGGTGCCACCCGGTGGACGGCTGCTACGCCGACGGCCGCACCTTCGAGGGCGCCTCGTTCAAGTACCTGGCCGCCAACGTCACCAGCGAGAAGACCGGCAAGCCGATCCTCCCGCCGTACTGGATCAAGAACGTCCGGGGCGTCAAGGTCGGCTTCATCGGCGTCACGCTGGAGGGTACGCCCAACATCGTCACCGCCGAGGGGGTCAAGGGCCTCAAGTTCGGCAACGAGGTCACCACGATCAACAAGTACGCGGCCGAGCTGCGCGCCCGGGGCGTCAACTCGATCGTGGCCCTGATCCACGAGGGCGGGTACCCGGCCAGCACCACCTACAACTACGACTGCGGCGCGGCCGGGGCCGGTGTCTCCGGCCCGATCGTCGACATCGCCCGGAAGATCGACCCCTCGGTCGGCGCGATCGTCACCGGCCACACCCACAACTCCTACGCCTGCGCCATCCCGGACCCGAACGGCGTGCCGCGCTCGGTGACCAGCGCCGCCTCCTTCGGCCGGCTCTACACCGAGATCGACCTCAAGCTGGACAAGACCGACGGCTCGATCATCCGGCCCTCGGTGACGGCCGCGAACCACGTCGTGCGGCGTGACGTGCCCAAGGCGCCCGACATGACCGCCCTGATCGCGTACTACAACAAGCTGGCCGCCCCGATCGCCAACCGCCCGGTCGGCTACATCGGCGCCGACATCAACGGCCGCGGCTCCAGCGACTTCGAGAAGCCGCTCGGCGACGTGATCGCCGACGCCCAGCTGGCCGGTCTCGCCGCCAAGGACAAGGGCGGCGCCCAAGTCGCCTTCATGAACCCCGGGGGCATCCGCTCCGACCTGGTCTACCGGGCCTCCGGCGCCGAGGGCGACGGCGTGGTCACCTACGCCGAGGCCTTCACCGTCCAGCCCTTCACCAACATGATGCAGGTCAAGACGCTGACCGGTGCGGCCCTCCTGGCCCTCCTCCAGCAGCAGGTCAGCGGCCTCAACGACGCCGCCCCCAAGATCCTGCAGCCCTCCGCCAACCTCACCTACACCCTCGACCTCACCAAGAAGGGCGCCGACCGCATCCTCGCGACCTCGGTCCGCCTCGACGGCGCCCCCCTCGACCCCGCCGCCACCTACCGCGTGGCCGCCAACGAGTTCCTCGCCGGCGGCGGCGACGGCTTCCCCGCCTTCACCACCGGCACCGACAAGCTCGTCGGCCCCTCCGACCTCGACCTCTTCACCGCCTACCTCACCACCAACTCCAAGCCGGGCACTCCGCTGACCGTCCCGGCCCAGACCCGCATCAAGATCATCGGCGCCGGCACCGACCAGGACTGACGGTCAGTGATTCCGCCGAGGGGCGCCGGGTCTTCCCGGTGCCCCTCGGTTCATTTCCGGTGCTCGTCCAGCACCTCGTGCGTCACCCGCGCCAAGTCGTCCTCGGTGGGCAGCAGTTCGCGCATCGCGGGCGGCAGCGTCTCGTACGTGCTGACCGCCATCGGCTGGATCGTCCCGCTCAGCGAGTACTGCACGACCTCCTGGTCGCGATCGGCGGCGATCAGGATCCCGATCGTCTCGTCGTCCCGCTCGGGGTCACGGATCTTGTCGTTCACCACGGCGATGTAGAAGGCCAGTTGACCGACGTGCGCGGGCTGCGCCGGGCCGGTCTTCAGCTCGATCACGACGTAACGGTGCAGCCGCGCGTGGTAGAAGAGCAGGTCCATCCGGAACTCCTGCCTACCCACCTGGAGCGGGTACTGCCGCCCCATGAAGGCGAACCCGACCCCGAGCTCCTGGAGGAACTTCACCACGTGGTCGACGAGCGCGTCCTCGAGCTCACGCTCGGCGTGGTCGGCCCCGAGGTGGGTGAAGTCCAGGACGTACGGGTCCTTGGTGATCTCCCGCAGCAGGTCCGACCCCTCGGGGACGGTGCGGTCGAAGTTGGAGATCGCCGCGCCCTGGCGGAGGTGGAGTTGGCTGGACAACATGTGGCTCAGCACGTTCCGCGACCAGCCGTGCTGCACGGCCTGCTCGGCGTAGAAGTCCCTGGTCAGACGGTCGTCGAGGCTGTCGAGCAGGACGGTGATGTGGCCCCAGGGCAATTGTGCAACAGCTTGCTGCACAATTGGCTCGGGCCAGCTCTTGGCCATCCGCTGCATGTACTGGAGTGAGCGAACCGAGAGCCCGCGCTGACTGGGGAAGGTGGTCCGCAGGTCCGTCGAGAGGCGCTGGACGACCTTTGCGCCCCACCCCTCCCGCTCTTGCCGGTCGAGGATCAGGCGGCCGAGGCGCCAGTAGTGGCAGATCATCTCGGTGTTCACGACCCGCCGGGCTCGGATCTGCGCGGTGCGGATCTCGGCCTTCAGGTCGTTCAGCAGGTCGGCGTACCCGGCGGGCAAGCTCTCGGGCGTTGACTGGGCCGGGAGTTCGGCCTTCGCGGTGATCTCGTTGCTCATGGCGCGGAGCCTTGCAGCAGTCGTGGGGTTCGTCGGCGGAGATCGGTCGTGCTCACCCGTTCGGCGAAGCGCGCAGGGGCGCAGTGAGCCGTGCGTGTGCTCACTGCGCCCCTGTGGTCAGGTGGTGGATATGTCGATAATCGAGGTCACTGCGGTACGTCGGCCTGGCCGGGGATGCGGACGGTGGCCAGGGCGCCCGGGCCGCCATCGGTGGCGGGGCCGAGGGTGACGGTGCCCTCGGAGTCTTCGACGGTCTGGGCGACGATCGACAAGCCGAGGCCGGAGCCGGGGAGTTGGCGGGAGGAGGGGGAGCGCCAGAAGCGGTCGAAGACGTACTTGAGCTCCTCCGGGGGGATGCCCGGGCCGTGGTCGCGGACCGTCAGGGTGCCGTGGGCGAGGCGGACTTCGATGGTGCTGGCGGGCGGGCTGTACTTGACGGCGTTGTCGAGCAGGTTGATCACGGCCCGTTCGAGGGCGGCGGGGTCGCCGGCCACGTACCAGGGGTGGATGTCGAGTTCGAAGTGCAGGCCCGGGCCGCGCAGGCGGGCCCGTTCGACGGCGCGGTCGGCGATCTCGTGCAGGGCGACGACGGTGTGCGGGCGCTCCCGCTTCGCGGAGTCCGGGCGGGAGAGTTCGAGCAGGTCGCCGATCAGGAGGGTGAGTTCCTGCATCTGCGCCTTCATGTTGCCCAGCATCTTGGTCTTGGTCGCCTCCGGGAGGGCCCGACCGGTCTGATCGCTGCGGATCAGGAGGTCGACGTTGGTGCGGAGGGAAGTGAGGGGCGTGCGGAGTTCGTGTCCGGCGTCGGCGATCAGACGGGTCTGACGGTCGCGGGAGTTGGCGAGGGCCGTGCTCATGGAGTTGAACGAGGAGGAGAGCCGGGCGATCTCGTCGCTCCCGTGCACGGGGATGGTGGAGCCGACCTCCTCGGTGCGGGCGATGTGTTCGACCACGTCCGTGAGGTCGTCCACCGGCTTGAGTGCCGAGCGGGCGACGATGCGGCCGGTGACGCCGGCACCGACCACTCCGAGGGCGGCTACGCCGAGGAGGATGAGGGCGAGGCCGCGGAGGGAGTCCTCCACGCTCCCGGTGGGCACGGCGGTAAGCAGGACGGCCTGTTCACGGGGGCTGCCGAACGCGGTCACCCGGACCAACGCCGAGGCGCCGTCGACGAACTTCCCCTCACGGAAGATGGCGGCATGAGTGCCGAGTACGGTCAGGTCGTTCTGCTCGAAGACGATCCCCTTGGTCGAGCCCTGGGGGAGACAGAACTCGGACTCCTGAGTGAACAGCACTTCCATGGGCCAGCGGAATGGTGGCCCGGCGGGGTAGCCGGTGGGAACGTCCTGGGCTTCCTGGGGCGTGGCACCGCACTTGGGGGTCTGGCCGGCGGGGGTCTTGGGAATCTCGAAGACTGAAGCCGGCGCGCTGGCGAGGTTGTCGCGCACTTGCTGGTGGAGCCGGTCCGCGACCAGGAAGTAGCACGCCAACGCCGCCAGCGCGATCGCCACAGCCACGGCGGCAGCCGTGAGCATGGCCAGCCTGGTCCGCAGCGACCGCGCGCGGAACCAGGTGGCCAACTGCCGGAGAGGCTTCACGCAGCGGCGCCCGCGGCTGGGCGCAGGGCGTAGCCGACACCGCGAACCGTCTGGATGATGCGCGGCATGCCGCCCTGTTCGGTCTTGCGGCGCAGGTACATCACGTAGACGTCCAGGGAGTTGGACGAGGGCTCGAAGTCGAAGCCCCAGACGGCCTTGAGGATCTGTTCCCGGGTCAGCACCTGCCTCGGGTGGGACAGGAACATCTCAAGCAGCATGAACTCGGTGCGGGTGAGCTCGATCGGCTTGCCCTCCCGGGTGACTTCCCGGGTGGCGGTGTTCATCCGCAGGTCGCCGAAGGCGAGGACCTCGCTGTCGTCCTCCTCGACGGCCGCGCGGGCGGCCTCGGCCGCGATGGCGTTGCGGCGGAGCAGGGCGCGGACGCGGGCGAGGAGTTCGTCCAGCTCGAAGGGCTTGGCCAGGTAGTCGTCGGCGCCGACGTCGAGGCCGGTCACGCGGTCGCCGACGGCGTCGCGGGCGGTGAGCATGAGGACGGGGGCGGTGTCACCGCGGGACCGCATGCGGCGGACGGCCGTGAGGCCGTCCATCCGCGGCATCATGATGTCGAGCAGGACGAGGTCGGGGCGCTCGCGCTCGACGGCGTCGAGGGCCTCGTAGCCGTCGGTGGCGGTGAGGACCTCGTAGCCCTCGAAGGCGAGGCTGCTCTCCAGGGCGTCCCGCAGCGCGGGCTCGTCGTCGACCACGAGGAGCCGGGCGGGGGCGGCCAGGGCCTCGGGGGTGCGGTCGTCGGCGGGGGGAGTCATGGGCGCGGGCCCTTTCTGAGTCCTTGAGCTGCTGCGGGTGTGGAGCGGGACGGGTGCCCCCATTGTCCGCCGTCCCGGGCGGGCGCGGGGGAGGAACGCGGGTCAGACGTTCTGGCCGGCCTGGAGCTGGGGGAGCACCTGCTTGACGTCGTTGATCGGGATGGCGAAGCCGAGGCCGACGCTGCCCGCGCCGCTGGAGCCCGAGCCCGAGCCGGAGCCGGAGCTCGAACCGGAGTACATCGCGGAGTTGATGCCGATCACCTGCCCGTTGGCGTTGATCAGCGGGCCGCCGGAGTTGCCGGGGTTGATCGCGGCGTCGGTCTGGAAGGCCTTGTAGGTGGCGGTGTCGCCGGCCGCGGACTTCGAACTGCCGGAGTTGCCCGAGCCGCCGAAGCCGAAGGAGTTGTAGCCGTTGAAGCCCTGGAGCTGCGGGAAGCCGAAGCCGCCGTTGCCCCGGGTGGTGCCCTCGTCGACCTGGACGGTGACCGGGCGGTTCTTGGCGCTGATGATGCCGGAGGTGACGGTGCCGGTCAGGCCCTCGGGATTGCCGATGGCGACCACCGAGTCGCCGACGTCCATGCTGTCGGAGTTGCCGAGGGTGGCGGGGGTGAGGCCGCTGACGCCCTGGGCGGTGATCACGGCGATGTCGGTCTTCTTGTCGGTGCCGGTCACGGTGGCCGTGGCGGTGGAGCCGTCCTTGAAGGTGACGGTGATCTGGCCACCCTCGTCGACGGCGCCGGAGATGACGTGGAAGTTGGTGAGGATCTGGCCGTTCGCGGTGAGGATCACGCCGGTGCCGGTTGCGGTGCCGGAGCCGGTCTTCACGGTGATCTGGACGACGCTGGGGGAGACGGCCTTGTTGATCGCGGCGGCGTCGGCGGTGCCGTCGGACTTCGCGGACACCGGGCTGACGATGGTGCTGGAGCCGGCGGCGCTGCGGGAGCCGTCCCGCCCGTCGGCGAGCACCCCGCCCGCGACCCCGCCGAGCACGGCGGCGACGGCGGCCACGGCGGTGACCAGGGCGAGCCGGCTCTTCAGGAAGCCGCGCCGGGCGTGGCTGCCCCGGGCCGAGGGGGGCTCGGTGGTCGAGCTGTCGAGGACGGTGCCCGGGATGACGGTGCCCTCGGCATCGTGCGGGCCCGGGTAGGCGTACGCACCGGGGGTGGTCTGCTCTGCGGAGTCACGCTGCTGCTCGGTCATGGACCAAACTTCGGCCCGCCGGATGAAGAGCGGATGAGAGCCGGGTCAGAACGGTCCGAGAAGCCCGTTGAGTTCTCATAAAGCCTGGTCAGCCCGTAGCCGGCCCGGGAAGGGCGGCAGCGGCCGGAGGGAAGGCCTCAGCAGCCGCAGGAACGCCGCACGACCAGCCGGGACGGGAACTTCCGCACCCGCTCGGTGTCCGAACCGGGCACCATCAGCGAGTCGTCCAGGACCAGGTCGACGGCGGCCCGGGCCATCGCGTCCCGGTCCGAGGCGACGGTGGTGAGCGGCGGGTCGGCCAGGGCGGCCTCGGGCACGTCGTCGAAGCCGGCCACCGCCAGGTCCTCCGGCACCCGCAGGCCCACCTCGCGGGCGGCCCGCAGCACGCCGATCGCCTGGTCGTCGGTGGAGCAGAAGATCGCCCGCGGCCGGTCGGCGGAGCGCAGCAGCCCGAGGGCCACCTCGTACGCGCCGTACCGGTGGAAGGGGGCGTCGACCAGCAGGTGCTCGCTGGGCAGGCCGTGGGCGTCCATCGCGCGCTGCCAGCCCTCGACGTGGTCGATGACCGGGTCGCCGGGGACGGGGGTGTCGACCGGGCCGCCGAAGCAGGCGACGGTCGGGTAGCCGTGGACCTCGAGCAGGTGACGGACGGCCAGCTCGGCGCCGCCCACGTCGTCGGTGACCACCGAGACGTCGTCGATCGCCTCGGGGCGGCGGTGCAGCAGCACCACCTTGGCCCCCTCTATGGCGGCGAACTCCTTGGCGGCCTGCTGCGGGGCGCCCTGGCTGACCAGGATCAGCCCGGAGACCCGCATGCCGAGGAAGGCGCGGACGTAGTGCATCTCGCGGTCGTCGACGTAGTCGGAGTTGCCGATCAGCACGAGCTTGCCGCGGTCGGAGGCGGCGCGTTCGACGGCGTGCGCCATCTCGGCGAAGAAGGGCTGGCGGGCGTCGGGGACGACCATGCCGATCAGGTTGGTGCGCCGGGAGGCCATCGCCTGGGCGACGCTGTTCGGCCGGTAGCCGAGCTCCTCGATCGCGGCGAGGACCTTCTCCTTGGTCGCGGGCGCGACCGGGCGCGGCCCGTTGTTGATGACGTAGCTGACGACCGCGGTCGAGGTCCCAGCCAGTCGGGCTACATCGTCGCGCGTCACCTTGGCCACGGAGGGAGTCTACGCGGGTCGTCCAGCTCCCATGCGGGGGATATGGCCCGTCTCACAGTCGCCTCTCGCAGTCGCCCCCCGCGGCCGTGCCGACCGGGTCAACCGCCGAACGGCCCTTCCGCGACGAACCGTCCGAGCTGCCGGGCGAAGACCTGGGCCTCGGCGGGCTCCCAGCCGTCCAGGCTCGCGGCGATCCGGGCGGCCAGCCGCTCGCGCAGCTGCGCCACCACCTGCTCGCCCGGGCCGGTGAGGGCCAGCAGGGTGGCCCGGCGGTCGGCCGGGTCGGGCTCGCGCCGGACCAGGCCGGCCTCCTCCAGGCGGGTGGCCCGGCGGGTGACGCCCGAGCGGTCGAGACCGACCTCGGCGGCCAGCTCGGCGGCGCTGCGCGGCCCCGTCCGGGCCAGCGCGCTGAGCACCGGGTAGGTCAGCTCGTCCAGGCCCTCGTGCAGGCCCTCGGTCAGGGCCCGGTGCAGCTGGGCGCGGGCGCCGCGCCGGAGCAGGACGCCCAGGGCGTCGGCGATCCGGTGGCCCACCTCGTTCTCCATGGATCCAAGAATAGCGTGCATGGTGCACGCATCTGGTGCTACGGTCATCCCCAAGAAAGCGTGCGCAGCGCACGCTTCCCGATCGAGGGGACCCCCATGTCCGACATCCGCGCCGCCCTGACCGACCTGCTGCTCACCCCCGGCCTGCCGCTGGCCGAGGCCGTCGACCGCCACTTCGCCCCCGACTACCGCCAGCGCACCGACGGCGAGTGGGCCGACCGGGCCGCCTTCACCGAGCACATCGCCCACGTCCGCGGCCTGGTCGCGAGCGGCCGCATCGAGGTGCACGAGGAGCTGCGCGACGGCAGCCGGTACGCCGACCGCCACACCGTCCACCTGGTGAAGCGGGACGGTGCGGAGGTGAGCGTCGAGGTCTACGTCTTCGCCGACCTGGCCGAGGACGGCCGGTTCCGCCGGATCGAGGAGACCACCCTGATGCTCGCGGGCGGCGAGGCCGACCGGAACATCGGCAGCGCACGCTCCTGAGACGGGCCCTGGGCGCCTGTCCGGCGCCGGGGGCTCAGTGCTCGCGGGTGCCGACCGGGCGCTGCTCCAGGCTCGGGCGCTCGCCCTTCTCGGGCTTCTCCGGGATGACGAAGCGGTAGCCGACGTTGCGGACGGTGCCGATCAACTGCTCGTGCTCGACGCCGAGCTTGGCCCGCAGGCGCCGGACGTGCACGTCCACCGTCCGGGTGCCGCCGAAGTAGTCGTAGCCCCAGACCTCCTGCAGCAGCTGCGCCCGGGTGAAGACCCGGCCGGGGTGCTGGGCGAGGTACTTGAGCAGCTCGAACTCCTTGAAGGTGAGGTCGAGCACCCGGCCCTTGAGCTTGGCCGAGTAGGTCGCCTCGTCCACCGAGAGGTCGCCGTTGCGGATCTCCATCGGGCTGTCGTCGTTGACGACCTGCAGGCGGCCCGTGGCCAGCCGCAGCCGGGCCTCCACCTCGGCCGGCCCGGCGGTGTCGAGCAGCACGTCGTCGATGCCCCACTCGGCGGTGACGGCGGCCAGACCGCCCTCGGTGACGACCAGGATCAGCGGGCAGCCGATCCCGGTGGAGCGCAGCAGCTGGCAGAGGCTGCGGATGTGCGGCAGGTCCCGGCGGCCGTCGACCAGTATGACGTCGGCGCTTGGCGTGTCCACGAGGGCGGAGCCCTCGGCCGGCGCCACCCGGACGTTGTGCAGCAGCAGGCCGAGTGCGGGCAGCACCTCGGCGGAGGGCTGCAGTGCGTTGGTGAGCAGCAGGAGAGAACTCATACCCGGTTAGTCCCCTTTCCGGGTCGTCGCGCTCACCGCGCGGGGCCGGCCGTCGCACGCGGCGGGCACCCTGGCGGTGGCAGGTGGGGGCGACGCGTCCGCACGGTGAGACCGGAGCCGGACGGGGGCGGGCGCGGCGGCGTGCCGGGGGTCCCGCGACCCCGGGCGTTCCGTCACTGCTCGGCCCATCCGTTGAACCTTCCGGTCTGATCGAGCGCCGGGCAGGGGCCCGGCGCAGGCACTGCCGCTCCTGCCGTCCGGGGGCACACCGTCGTGCCGCCGCCGCGGGGCGGCCCCCACCGGCCGGTGCGGGTGGGGCACCGGTCGGTCGGGACGTCCGTGCGTGCGTCCTGAAAGCACAAAAGGACCCGGGGGCGACTCTGCCCAGGTCCCTCACGCCACGAGAATAGCCGACCACTCCCCGCACCGGGAGGGATTCCGGGCCTGGATACGTCACATCCGGGGCCCGCCCGGCCGCCGCCGCGACCAGGGTGGTTGCCGGTCGCGGCGGGCTCCGGTCCATCATGGGAGCCGCAGAGTGACGAGAGGAGGGCCGCGATGAGCGCGACCACGACCGAGGGCGGGACTTCAACCGAGCGGGTGACGGCACCTGCCGCCCCCACGGTGACGACCGGCACCATCCACTACTGGGCCGCCGCCAAGGCCGCCGCCGGCACGGCCGAGGAGCCCTACCGGGCCGCCACCCTCGCCGAGGCCCTCGCCGCCGCCCGCACCCGCCACGCGGACCGCCCCCAACTCCTGCGCCTGCTCGACCACTGCTCCTACCTGGTCGACTCCACCCAGGTCGGCACCCGCCCCCACACCGAGGTCCCCCTGACCGAGAACGGCACCATCGAGGTCTTGCCGCCTTTCGCGGGGGGGTGACCACAGTCAGGGGCGCGCGGAACTGCGCGAGATCGGAAGCAGCGAACCCGACACTTTTTCCCCGTAGCTCAGTTGCACTATCCGAGCGCGCAAGGGGCTGAGCGAGGCGGCAGGCTGCAGGTCGTTCCTTCCGACCTCGCGCCGTTCCCCGCGCCCCTGGGGTAGTGCAACTGACTGGAGATCAGAGAGGGATCCATGGTCACCATCGAAGCCTCGCCGGTGCCCACCCGCTCACCGATCATCGAGCCCGGGTTGATCCCGGCCGCGCTCACCGCGACCGCTGCGGGCCTGCTCGCCCTCGCGCCGTACGCGACCCTTCCCGCGCTCCAAGTCCTCACCGCCGCCGGGTGGTTCCGCCTGCACGGGATGTGGCCCGCCCGGCAGGGCATTGCGCTGGCGGTGCTCACCGGCTTCGCCGCCGACGCCGCGCTGGCCCTCGGCGGGCCGTCGGCGGTGTTCGCCGCGCTCGGGGCGGCCGTCCCGGTCCTGCTGCTCTGGGGGGCGGCCGGGCCGGAACGGTTCAGCTCCCTCACCGTCCTGGTCACGGCCGCCGGTCTGACCGGCCTCTGTGCGACGCTGCCCCGCACGCCCCACCTGCCCGCCGCGCTGGCGGCCGTCGCGCTGGCCGTGCTGCTCGCCGCCGCCCACCTGCCGGCGGTGCTGGCACTGGCCGGCGCGACCGTGGCCACGGCCCTGCTGACCAGCGCCCCGCCGCAGCTGCTGGTGGTCGCGGCCGCCGCCGCGCTGATCGGGCGCCGGGTCGCCTCGTACGACTTCCCGAGCCGCTTCGTGCACCACACCGCCGGGGTGGCCCTGCCCCTGGCCCTGGCCGCGCCCCTCCTCCAGCTGGTGCCCTAGGCGCCGTCCCGACCAGCGAGACAGACTGTCGGTATCCGTCCCGGATGGCGGTCCGGCCAGGTCCGCCAAGGGGTCTGCTGGAGCCGCCCCAGCCGGGCCGAGCTGCGAAAAGGCGCTAAATCCCGAATAGTGAGCGGATTCATCTCAATATTCGACACGCTGATGACAGCCCCTACTCCCGGTCCCTAGCATCGTCGGCATGAAGCGACAGGCGGACCTCACGAAGCGGCGGGCGGTAGACCTGTGCCGCGTCTCCGCCTGCCTGTGTCGAATGCGCTGACAGAGCGGTTCTGACCGGTACCACCGGCCCCGTTCGACCCCTTGCCCCCGGCTTGACCTGGCACGCTTGCGCTTGCGAGCAGCCAGACGCACCTGAGTACCCGGTACGACAGCACGGCGCCATCCACGCTCGACCACGTCTCACCATTCGGACAAAAGTTCGGACCGACCGAGTCGACGCGGCCTCCCGCGACCCTGCTGACCAGCCTCTTCCGTTCAACCGCCCCCGGATGGAGAACACCACCATGAGCCGCAGTGACGTCCTGGTAGACGCCGACTGGGTCGAGAAGCACCTGGACGACCCGAAGGTCGTCGTCGTCGAGGTCGACGAGGACACCTCCGCCTACGAGAAGAACCACATCCGCAACGCGGTCCGGATCGACTGGAAGCAGGACCTCCAGGACCCGATCCGCCGTGACTTCGTCGACCAGGCGGGCTTCGAGGCGCTGCTGAGCCGCAAGGGCATCGGCAACGACGACACCGTGGTGCTCTACGGCGGCAACAACAACTGGTTCGCCAGCTACGCCTACTGGTACTTCAAGCTGTACGGCCACGGCGACGTCAAGCTGCTCGACGGTGGTCGCAAGAAGTGGGAGCTCGACGCCCGCGAGCTCGTCGCCGCCGTGCCCGAGCGCGCCGCGACCGAGTACAAGGCGCAGGCCCAGGACACCTCGATCCGCGCCTACCGCGACGACGTGCTGGCCGCGATCGGCAACCTGAACCTGGTCGACGTGCGTTCGCCCGACGAGTTCGCCGGCCGCCTGCTCGCCCCGGCCCACCTGCCGCAGGAGCAGTCGCAGCGTCCGGGCCACGTCCCGTCCGCCAAGAACATCCCGTGGGCGAAGAACGCCAACGACGACGGCACCTTCAAGAGCGACGACGAGCTCCGCGAGCTCTACACCGCCTCGGGCGTCGACCTGGCGAAGGACACCATCGCCTACTGCCGCATCGGCGAGCGCTCCGCGCTCACCTGGTTCGTGCTGCACCAGCTGCTGGGCCAGGAGAACGTCAAGAACTACGACGGCTCCTGGACCGAGTACGGCAGCCTGGTCGGCGTGCCGATCGAGATCGGCGACTGATCAACCCCCGGTCGACGACCACCAAGTCATGAGCGCTCCCCGGGTCTGCGGGGATGTGCCGTCATAGAGGAGTACATACATGTGCGGTGCACAGCCGGGTGGCCCGGACCTTTCGGGAGTTGACGTGGCCAAGGAGACCATCATCCAGGGCTCGGTGACCAAGAACGGCGTGCCGGTCAACGGTTACGTCCGTCTGCTCGACTCGAACGGCGAGTTCACGGCCGAGGTCCCGACCTCCGCCACGGGCCAGTTCCGCTTCTTCGCCCGCCCGGGCACCTGGACGCTGCGTGCGCTCGTCCCCGGTGCCACGGTCGACCGTCAGGTGGTGACCTCCAAGGAGGTCAACCCGACCGAGGTCGCGATCGCGGTCTGAGGTCGGCAGTACCGAACGTGCGAGGGCCCCTGCCGCGGCGGGGGCCCTCCGCCGTACCGTGGAGTTGTGCGAGGACACCGGCGGCACGTGCGCTACTTCGTCATGATGGGCGTCTGCCTGGCGCTCTTCGTCCTGGCCTGGGGCGTGGTGCGCTTCTGGTCGGTGCCGGTGGCGATCGGGATGTGCGTGGTCGCCATGGTGATCCCGCCGGTGGCCGCGATCACCGTCAACCGGCGCGACCCGGAGGACGACTGGTGGAACGACCCCCGCTGGGACGACCCGCGCTGGGACGATCCCGGCCACGACCGGGACCACCCGGACGACGAGCACCCCGACAGGCCGGCCTAGTCAGTAGACGAGGGCCTGCACGCCCTCGGCCATGATCTCGCTGACGAAGACCTGCGCGCCCGCGATCCGGACGCCCCCGATCACGTCCTCCTGAGTGATGCCGCGCCGCGTCGCGCACTGCGTGCAGAGCGTCACCTGCCCGCTCACCAGTAGCGAGCCGAGCAGATCCGGCAGCGGCGCGGCGTGCGGCAGTTCGAACTCCGCGGCCCGGCCCGGCAGGGCGAACCAGGAGGACTCGCCGGTGAGCCAGAGCGAGACCTCCACCCCGCTGGCGACGGCGACCGCCGCCACGGTGAAGGCCTGCGAGCAGCGCTCGGGCGCGTCGGCCCCGGCGGTGACCTTGATGACCAGCTTCTTCGACATAGTCGACACCCTAACGGCGACGTGGCGGGGCTCACCGAGACCCGGCCTGCGCTGCCGGATAGACTCGTCGGCGCATTACCGCCCGTCCCCCAGACCCCATTTCCCCGCCGCATCCGGGAGCGCCGACCATGCTGGAAATCTTCTTCGACGGACTGCTCGCCCTCATGGCCGTCCTGATCACCTGGTTCGCCATCTTCTCCGTCATGAAGCTCTACCAGGGCCAGCGCTGACTTCTGCCTTACCGTTGAGGCAGCCCTACCCGACGACAGACACCAGGACCATGATCGAGATTCCTTCCGACCTCCACAAGGACGTCGTTTCGCTGGCCTTCCTCCTCGGTACCTGGGAGGGCGCGGGCGTCTTCGACTTCCCCGGTTCCGAGAAGTGCAACTTCGGCCAGGAGGTCGTGTTCCGTCACGACGGCCGTCCGTTCCTGGAGTTCCGCTCCCGGACCTGGGTGCTGGACAACGACGGTGAGAAGGTGCGTCCACTGGAGAACGAGCACGCGTTCTGGCGGGTGACGAGCAACCAGCACGGCACCAGCGGCGAGCGCGAGATCGAGATCTCCTCCGTCCGCGACGACGGTACCGTGGAGATCTGGTACGGCAAGCTGCACGACGGCAAGCCGCAGATCGACGTGGCCACCGACGCCGTGGCCCGGATCGACGGTTCGGCTCCGTACTCGGGTGGCAAGCGCCTCTACGGCATGGTCAACGAGGAGCTGCTCTGGGTCGGCGAGAAGGCCGCCCCCGAGGTGCCGCTCCGGCCGTACATGTCGGCGCAGCTCAAGAAGGTGCTCAGCCCGGCTCAGCTGATCAAGGACATCGCCGACCTGCCGGACGACGGCATCGCCTTCTTCAAGTAGGACAGCGGTATTGCTGGTGTAGGGACCGGTCGGTGACCGGTCCCTACACTTGTCTGCATGGTGAACGCGGACACCCCCACCGAGGCGGAGACCCCCGCCGACTGGAAGGCCGACCTGCGCGAGCGCGGGTACCGGCTGACCCCGCAGCGCCAGCTGGTGCTGGAGGCGGTGGACGTGCTCGACCACGCCACCCCGGACGAGATCCTGCACCAGGTGCGCAAGACCGCCAGCGGGGTCAACATCTCGACGGTCTACCGCACCCTGGAGCTGCTGGAGGAGCTCGGCCTGGTCTCGCACGCCCACCTCGGGCACGGCGCGCCCACCTACCACCTGGCCGGCCGGCACACCCACCTCCACCTGGTCTGCCGCGACTGCGATTCGGTGACCGAGACGGAGACCGGGATCGCCGCCCCGCTGATCGACAGCCTGCGCGAGCAGCACGGCTTCGACACCGACCTCAAGCACTTCGCGATCTTCGGCCGCTGCGCCGACTGCACGGCGAAGCTGGCCGCGGACGGCCCGGCCTGAGCACGGACGGGCCGACGTAAGCTCTCCGGTATGACTTCCGGTATCACGAAGAGCCCGCTCCTCGCCCTGCCCGGTGCCGTCCCCGCCGAAGGGCCCGACGAGGGCGTGGCGGCCCACTACGGCGGCCTGTTCCAGGAGCAGCGGGCGCTGGCCGAGGGCCGGGGCTTCGTGGACCTCTCGCACCGCGGCGTGGTCACCGTGACCGGCCCCGACCGGCTGGCCTGGCTGCACCTGCTGCTCACCCAGCACGTCAGCGCGCTGCCCCCGCAGCAGGCGGCCGACGCGCTGATCCTCTCCCCGAACGGCCACGTGGAGCACGCGCTCTACCTGGTGGACGACGGCACCACCACCTGGGCGCACGTCGAGCCGGGCACCCTGCCCGAGCTGCTCAAGTACCTGGAGAGCATGAAGTTCATGTACCGGGTGGAGGTCGCGGACGCCACCGCCGAGTACGCCCTGGTGCACCTGCCGGCCGGTTCGACCGCCCCGGTCGAGGGCGCGGCGGCCGTCCGCTCGCTGCCGTACGGCACCGACCTCTTCCTGCCGCGCGAGCGACTGGCCGAGCTCACGGCCGGGTACGGCCCGGCGGCCGGCGTCTGGGCGTACGAGGCGCTGCGGGTCGAGCAGCACCGGCCGCGGCTGGGCTTCGAGACCGACCACCGGACCATCCCGCACGAGGTGGACTGGCTGCGCACCGCCGTGCACCTGCAGAAGGGCTGCTACCGGGGGCAGGAGACGGTGGCCCGCGTCCACAACCTGGGGAAGCCGCCGCGCCGGCTGGTCTTCCTGCACCTGGACGGCACCGAGGAGTCGCTGCCCCCGCACGGCACCGAGCTGCGGCTGGCCTCCGACCCGGAGGGCCGGGCGCTGGGCTTCGTGACCTCCTCGGCCCGCCACCACGAGCTGGGCCCGATCGCGCTGGGCATCGTCAAGCGGAACGTGCCCGTGGACGCCGTGCTGGTGGCCGGGAGCGTCCCGGCCGCGCAGGAGGTCGTCGTCCCGCAGTAGGCCGGGCTCAGACTTCGAGGAGCACGGTGAACGGGCCGTCGTTGACCAGGGCCACCTTCATGTCGGCGCCGAACCTGCCCGTCTCCACCTTGGCGCCCAGCGTGCGGAGCTCGGCCACCACGGCCGCCACCAGCGGCTCGGCCACCGGGCCGGGGGCGGCGGCGTTCCAGGTGGGGCGGCGGCCCTTGCGGGCGTCGCCGTACAGGGTGAACTGACTGATCACCAGCAGCGGGGCGCCGAAGTCGGAGCAGGAGAGCTCGGCCTCCTCTCCCTCGAAGAGCCGCAGCGACCAGAGCTTGCGGGCCAGCTGGGCGGCCTTGGCGGGGGTGTCCTCGTGGGTCACCCCGACCAGGACGCACAGGCCCGGCTCCTCGATCGCGCCGACGGTCTCGCCGTCCACCGTCACCCTGGCCTCGGTCACTCGCTGCACCACTGCTCGCATGTGCGCCATTCTGCCGGAGCGCGCAGCCCGCTCGGGGGGCGCGTCCGATGCGATGCGCGCCGGAGTGGTGCGACGGGCCGGCGCCGCCACCTGCGGTTTGCGCCAGTCGTATCAGCCACCCCCGTTCGCCAGGGGGCCGTTCGGGTGGCCGGGCCGTGCGCGGCTGACGCCCCAGTGGCAGGCTGTGGGGCGGCACGGGCTGAGGGCCCCCGTCGTTCGATCGGATCGAACGTCCGTGTCGGTCGAGGTCGCCCGTGTGGGTGGTGCCGTCGGCCCGGGGGAACTCAGGGGGGCGTGCCGCGCGTGCACCAGTGACGAGGGCTCACCCCGCCGTGAGTGCAGGGGCAAGGAGCAGCGTGACCAGGACAGCGGCAGGTGGTTGGTTGATGGACGCGAGCAGCACGGCCCACGAGCAGCGGACGGACCTCGCGGAGCGGACCGACCTCGCGGCGCGGGCGGACCTCGCCGAGCGGGCGGGCCCGGCCGGGCGCACCGACCTCGCCGAGCGGGCCGGCCTGGCCGCCTCGGAGCCGGCGGAGCTCAGGGTGCTCCGGCTGGCGGAGTTGCGGCTGCTGCGCCGCGACGCGCTGGAGCAGGAGGCCGACCTCTCGTACCTGCGCCGGCTGCTCCAGGGCCGCACCGACATCCTGCGGGCCGAGCTGGCCCGGCGGGACGCCCCCGGCCCGGAGTCGGCGCCCGCCACCGCCCCGGCCGAGGAGCTGCTGCTCGACCGGCTGCCGGCGATCCTGGCCGACGCCCCCGCCTCGGTCCGCCGCCCGGCCCGCCACCTGACCCTCGGCCCGCCGCGCGGCGAGCGGTACCAGCGCGAGGCGGACGAGCTGATGGGTGACGTCCAACTGGCCGATCTGGCCGCCCACCCCACCGCCGAGCTGCTGGCCGCCGTCGAGCGCCTGGCGGTGCACGAACGGGAGGTCTCGGGCCGTCGCCAGCGGCTCCAGCGCACGGCCGACGACTGCGGTGCGGAGATCACCCGCAGGTACCGTGAAGGGGAAGCACGGGTCGACGACCTGCTCACCGGCGGCTGAGCCCCCACGGAGGCGGGTGGCCCGGGCCCACACCCTCAAGCCAGCCTCACCCGTGGAGCACCCTCCGATGCCGCAGACCTCCGCCCTGCCCGTCCTCGCCGACGTCATACGCTCCGGCTTCACCGAGGGCCACCACCGTGGCTCACTGGTGCTGCTGGCCCGCGACGGTTCGGTGGAGCTGGCCCTCGGCACCCCGCAGGAGCCGGTCTTCCCGCGCTCCTGCGGCAAGCCGTTCCAGGCCGTCGCCACCCTGCGCGCCGGGCTGGACCTGGACGGTGCCCCGCTGGCCCTGGCCGCCTCCAGCCACTCGGCCGAGCCCTTCCACCTGGCGGCCGTCCGCGAGCTGCTCGGCACGGCCGGCCTCACCGAGGCCGATCTGCGCACCCCGGCCGACCTGCCACTTGACGAGGTCGAGGCCGAAGCGGTGCTGCGCGCGGGCGGCGAGCGCGCGCCGATCCTGATGGACTGCTCCGGCAAGCACGCCGGCTGGCTGGCCGCCTGCGTGGCCAACGGCTGGGACACCGCCGGCTACCTGGACCCGGAGCACCCGGTGCAGCGGCTGGCGCTCGGAGCCCTGACCGAGTACACCGGCGAGACCCCGACGGCGCGGGGCACCGACGGCTGCGGCGCCCCGCTCTGGGCCGTCTCGCTGACCGGCCTGGCCCGGGGCTACCGCGCCCTGCTGGCCGCCGAGCCCGGCACCCCCGGCCGCCGGGTGGCCGACGCGATGCGGGCCCACCCCGAGTACGTGGCCGGCACCCGCCGCGCCGACACCTGGCTGATGCGGGCCGTCCCCGGCCTGCTCGCCAAGATGGGCGCCGAGGCCGTCCAGGTGGCCGCCCTGCCGGACGGCCGGGCCCTCGCCTTCAAGATCGACGACGGCGCCGAGCGGGCCCGCGGCCCGGTGCTGGCCGAGGCGCTGCGCCGGCTCGGCGCCCAGGTGCCGGCCGAGACCCTGGCCCGCCTGGAGGACTCCCCGCTGCACGGCGGCGGCGCGGTCGTGGGCGCCGTCCGGGCGGCCTTCTGACGGAGGATCCGGGGGTGCGGGGCGCCCTCGGGTGCGGCACGGTGGACCGGGGGGCCGTGCCGCACCCGAGGGAGCAACCCATGACCGACCACGTCTACCGCGTCACCGAGATCGTCGGCTCCTCGCCCGAGAGCATCGACGCCGCCATCCGCAACGGCGTGGACCGGGCGTCCCGCACCCTCCGCAACCTCGACTGGTTCGAGGTCACCCAGATCCGCGGCCACTTGGCCGAGGGCGCCGTCGCCCACTACCAGGTCGGCCTCAAGCTCGGCTTCCGGCTGGACGAGGAGGACTGACCCCGTCCGGGCCTTCGGGCAGCGGAAAGGCCGGGGTGGGCGTCCGATCGGGACGCTCACCCCGGCCTCGTCAGCCCCGGAAGGGACCGGAAGGGTGGGGCCGGCTCAGTGGCCGGACTCCTCCAGGCGCTTGATCGAGGCGGTGATCTCGGCCTCGGCCTCGGCGCGGCCGACCCAGTCGGCGCCCTGGACGGACTTGCCGGGCTCCAGGTCCTTGTAGACCTCGAAGAAGTGCTGGATCTCCAGGCGGTCGAACTCCGAGACGTGCTGGATGTCCTGGAGGTGCTCCCAGCGCGGGTCGGTCGCGGGGACGCAGAGCAGCTTGTCGTCGCCGCCGGCCTCGTCGGTCATGTGGAACATGCCGATCGCGCGGCACTTGATCAGGCAGCCGGGGAAGGTCGGCTCCTCCAGGATGACCAGCGCGTCGAGCGGGTCGCCGTCGTCGGCGAGGGTGCCCTCGACGTAGCCGTAGTCCGCCGGGTAGCGGGTCGACGTGAAGAGCATCCGGTCGAGGCGGAGGCGACCGGTCTCATGGTCGACCTCGTACTTGTTCCGCGAGCCCTTCGGGATCTCGATCAGGACGTCGAACTCCAACGGTTCCTCCAAGGTAGGGACTGACAGAATCCAAGTGTCTCCTACGGCAAGGTGTGCTCAGGAAAGGGGCCGGTCGGTGCGGCAAGGTGCAGGGGCGGGACGTGGACGCAGGGTGGCGCTCGCGGGGGTGCTGGGGGTGGCCCTGACGGCGGGAGGCCATGCGGTGAGCGCTGCCGCCGCGCCGACCCCCGCCCCCGGCCACAGCAGTACGGCGGGCAAGCCGAGCGAGAAGGCGGGGGCCAAGCCCGCCCAGCCGAGCGGGAAGCCCGCCGCCGCGCCGCCGGCCGGCACCCGGGCGGCCGTCGCCACGGCCGGCCCGGTGCTCGCCGCGGTGGACGGCGGCTCGGACGGCCTGCCCACCACGGCCGGCCTGCAGCGCGAGCTGGGCCCGCTGCTCCAGGACAAGGCGCTCGGCACGCTGACCTTCGCCGTGGCCGACGGCGCCACCGGCCAGTTCCTGTACGGCAACGGCGAATCCACCCCGGCCACCCCGGCCTCCACCACCAAGCTGCTCACCAGCCTGGCCGCGCTCTCGCTCATCCCGGCCGAGACCCGGATCCCCACCACGGTGGTGGCCGGCGCCAACCCGGGCGAGATCGTGCTGGTTGGCGGGGGAGACCCGACCGTCACCAACCTGCCGCGCGACCAGGTGCGGATCGGCGGCATGCCGGTGGACGAGGACTCGGCCCCGGCCTCGCTGGCCGACCTGGCCAAGCAGACCGCCGCCGCGCTCAAGGCGGCCGGCACCACCTCGGTGAAGCTGAGCTTCGACACCTCGATCTACTCCGGCCCGATCCTGCACAAGGAGAACGACTCGATGAACATCGCGGCCGTGGTGCCGCTGATGGTCGACGAGGGCCGGATCAACCCGCTCTCCACCGACGAGGCCCCGGCTCGGGTCTTCGACCCGGTGGGCCAGGCGACCGACGCCTTCGCGGCCCTGCTCGGCGGCCAGGGCATCACCGTGCAGGGCAAGGCCGCCAAGGGCCAGGCGGCGCCCGGGGCCAAGCAGCTCGGCAAGATCCTCTCGCCGACCGTGCCCCGGCTGGTCGACCGGCTGCTCACCACCTCCGACAACACCCTGGCCGAGGCGATCGCCCGGCAGGTGGCGATCGCCGCCAAGCAGCCGGTCAGCTTCGACGGCGCGGTCACGGCGGTGACCGACGCCCTCACCAAGCTCGGCCTGCCGATGACCGGCGTGGTGCTGCACGACGGCAGCGGCCTGCACACCCAGAACCTGATCCCGCCGCTGGTGCTGGCCAAGGTGATCGGCCTGGCCTCCGCCCCGGACCACCCGGAGCTGCGCCCGGTGCTCACCGGCATGCCGATCGCCGGCTTCACCGGCACCCTGGTCAGCCGGTTCGGCGCCAGCTCCGGCGCGCAGAGCGCCGCGGGCATCGTCCGGGCCAAGACCGGCAGCCTGAGCGGGATCAACACGCTGGCAGGCACGGTGGTGGACCAGGACGGCCGGGTGCTGGTCTTCGCCATGATGACCAGGACCACCGCCCCGGCCGACCAGGCCCGCAGCGCGGTGGACCGGATCGTCGCGAAGATCGCCTCCTGCGGATGCCAGTGAGTTTTTCAGGGGCGCGGGGAACTGCGCGAGGTCGGGAGAGGCGGACGCGCCACTTCGTCCGGGTAGCCAGTTGCACCATCAACGGATAGTGCAACCAGGGCAGGCACGTAAGAGAGCAGCAGAGTGCAGTCCTGGCCGCGCAGTTCCCCGCGCCCCTGTCACTTGCGTACGGTGAGGGCATGACGAGCGCGAGTGGCGGTGCGGACATGGTCGACTGGGAGCTCGCGGTCGCGACGGCGACGCGGCTGGCCCGGTCCGGGCCGGAGATCACCAGGGGCGAGGCGCGCGAGGTGGTCGCCGAGTTGCGGCGGCACGCGCTGGAAGCGGAGGAGCACGTCCGGTCGTACACCGGGATGCGCTCGTCCAGCCTGCTGGAGGAGGCGGCGACCCCGGTGCTGGTGGTGGACCGGCCGGGCTGGGTGCGGGCCAACGTGGCGGGCTTCCGTACCGTCACCCGGCCGCTGGTGGAGAAGCTGGCGGCCCGCCGCCGCGACACCCCGGGGGCGGCGGTGTTCGGTTCGCTGGGGGAGAAGGCCACCGGGGTCGAGCTCGGCGCGGTGCTGGCCTTCCTCTCCACCAAGGTGCTCGGCCAGTACGAGACCTTCGCCCCGGTCGAGCCCGAGGCGGCCCCGGGGCCGACCGGCGAGCCGGTCGCCCCGGACAGCCCGGCCGCGCTGTTCGAGCAGCCCCGCCAGCCGGGCCGGCTGCTGCTGGTGGCGCCCAACATCGTCCAGGCCGAGCGTGAACTCGACGTGGCCCCGCACGACTTCCGGCTCTGGGTCTGCCTGCACGAGGAGACCCACCGCACCCAGTTCACCGCCGTGCCCTGGCTGCGCGACCACATCCAGGCCGAGGTGCAGGCCTTCCTCACCGAGACCGACCTGGACGCCGCCGCCCTGCTCGACCGGGCCCGCGACGCCTTCGGCGGCGGCCTCCCGGGCCTCGGCCGGGGCGACGGCTCGGCCCCGGGCACCCTGCTGGAGGCCGTCCAGTCGCCGGCCCAGCGGGAGATCCTCGGTCGGCTCACCGCCGTGATGTCGCTGCTGGAGGGCCACGCGGACGTGGTGATGGACGGGGTCGGCCCGGCCGTGGTGCCCTCGGTGGCCGAGATCCGGGAGAAGTTCCAGCGCCGCCGGGACAGGGGTGCCACCCGGATCGACCAGCTGCTGCGCCGGCTGCTGGGGATGGACGCCAAGCTGCGCCAGTACCAGGACGGCGCGGTCTTCGTCCGGGGCGTGGTGGACCGGGTCGGGATGGCCGACTTCAACCGGGTCTGGACCTCCCCGAACACCCTGCCGACCAAGGAGGAGATCCACGACCCGGCCGCCTGGGTGGCCCGGGTGATCGGGTGAGCCGAGCCGACGGCGGCCCGTCCGAGTGGCGCAGCCGTACATCCGGGGGTCGGAGATACGTTTCTCCATTCACCCGTACGTGGGACGGTGGTCGTACCGGTGGCGCGGGTGGCGTAGCCCGCCCCCGGATTCTGCGACCATCTGTGAGCACCCGGTGACGGACAGCTGACTCCCTGTCACCGACTCCCGACCCTTCCGGAGCTTCCCCGTGGGACCTCACCCCGCCGTCGCGGCGATACGTCTCGCCGTCCGCCGCACGCTCACCGACCTCGCCGTCGAGGCCGGTGCCACCTTCGGCGCGCCCGTCCGCGCGCCCCGCACCCCCCAGTCCGCCAACGCGCAGCCCGTCCCGGCCCTGCACGGCCAGGGGGGCACCACCACGCTGATCGGCAACGCCCGCCGCCACCCCTCCGGGCTGCCCCGCACCCCGGCCGCGCCCGGCTCCCCGCTGGTGCTGGTCGCCGTCAGCGGCGGCGCCGACTCGATGGCGCTGGCCACTGCGACCGCCTTCGAGGCCCCCAAGCTCGGCCTGCGGGTCGGGGCCGTCACCGTCGACCACGGCCTCCAGGAGGGCTCGACCGAGCGCGCCCGCCAGGTGGCCGACCGGTTGCGCGAGCTCGGGCTCGACCCGGTGGAGGCGATCCCGGTGCTGGTGGGCCGTCAGGGCGGGCCGGAGAACGCCGCCCGGGACGCCCGCTACGCCGCCCTGGACGAGGCCGCCGAGCGCCACCGCGCGGTGGCCGTGCTGCTCGGGCACACCCGGGACGACCAGGCCGAGACGGTGCTGATGGGCCTGGCCCGCGGCTCCGGCGCCCGCTCACTGGCCGGGATGCCCGCCCAGAAGGGCCGCTACCGCCGCCCGCTGCTCGAGCTCGACCGCTCGGCCACCCGGCAGGCCTGCTCGGCGCAGTCCATCCCGGTCTGGGACGACCCGCACAACACCGATCCGGCCTACACCCGCTCCCGGGTGCGCCACGAGGTGCTCCCCGTCCTGGAGAAGCATCTGGGCGCCGGGGTCACCGAGGCGCTGGCCCGCACCGCCCGGCTGTTCCGCGACGACGCCGACGCGCTCGACCAGTGGGCCGCCCTCGCCGAGCGCGACCTCCGGACGGCCGAAGGCTCCCTGGACGTCGCGCGGCTGGCCGAACTGCCCTCCGCGGTGCGCCGCCGGGTGCTCCGCCGGGCCGCGCTGCGCGCGGGCTGCCCGGCCGGTGACCTGTTCGCCCGTCACCTGGAGGCGGTGGACTCGCTGGTCACCGGCTGGCGCGGCCAGGGCCCGCTGCACCTACCCGGGGGGGTGGAGGCGACCCGAAGGTGTGGCACGCTGGTCTTTCGGCGACAGGGCGACTAGTGGGTGACCACCGGCCGCAGGGCCGCCGCCGACACAGGACCCCGAACGTTTGAGGACGTATCCCCGGTGGACGACAAGGACATGGGCGCCGACCTGGCGAAGGTGCTCATCAGCAAGGACGAGATCGACGCCAAGCTCCTGGAGCTGGCCGAGCGGATCGACCGCGACTACGCCGGGCGCGATCTGCTGATCGTCGGCGTGCTCAAGGGCGCCGTGATGGTCATGGCGGACCTCGCCCGCGCGCTGCACTCCCAGGTGACGATGGACTGGATGGCGGTCTCCTCGTACGGGATGGGCACCAAGTCCTCCGGCGTGGTGCGGATCCTCAAGGACCTCGACACCGACATCGCCGGCCGGGACGTCCTGATCGTCGAGGACATCATCGACTCCGGCCTGACCCTCTCCTGGCTGCTCGGCAACCTGGGCTCGCGCGGCCCGGCCTCGCTGGAGGTCTGCACGCTGCTCCGCAAGCCGGACGCCGCCAAGGTCGAGATCGACGTCAAGTACGTCGGTTTCGACATCCCGAACGAGTTCGTGGTCGGCTACGGCCTGGACTACGCCGAGAAGCTGCGCAACCTCCCCTTCATCGGGACGCTGGCGCCGCACGTCTACGGCGGCTGAGACTCTCCCCCTATTCGGCCCACGGGCGGGAACAGCAGGCTCTTCCCGCCCGTTGAGCCGGGGTAGGAGAATACGTCGTGTCGTCGTGCTCCCGCCGCTGGCGGTGCGTGCTGCGGTACGGTCCCATTAACCGCTCTTCTCATGAGCACATACCGGATGCGCCGACGGCCCCACAGTCGCACGGCGCCGTTGAGTGGCAGGAGGGACGGGGCGGCAACGCCCCGCATGGATGGACGTCAAGCGATACTTCCGTGCGCCGATCATGTGGATCGTGCTGGCCGTCCTCGCCGTCGTGGTGCTGATGCAGGTCGTTTCGGATTCGAACGGCTACAAGACAGTGGACACGGGGCAGATCGTCGCGGCGATCGACGCGAAGCAGGTCAAGTCGGCGCAGATCACCACCGGTGACTCACAGACCATCAAGATCCAGCTGAAGGACGGCGAGAAGCTGCCGTCCGCCAGCTCGGGCAAGACTCCGTCGGGCAGCAAGTTCCAGGCCTCGTACATCGGCTCCCAGGGCAAGGACCTCGCGTCCACCCTCCAGGGGCAGATCAACGACGGCGACTCGAACACCCTGCCCGAGGGCTACACCGTCAGCCCCGAGAAGCAGTCGACCTTCGTCAGCCTGCTGCTCTCGATGCTGCCGATCGTCATCATCGTCCTGGTCTTCCTCTTCCTGATGAACCAGATGCAGGGCGGCGGCTCCCGGGTCATGCAGTTCGGCAAGTCCAAGGCCAAGCTGCTCACCAAGGACACCCCGAAGACGACCTTCGCGGACGTCGCGGGTGCCGACGAGGCGGTCGAGGAGCTCCACGAGATCAAGGAGTTCCTCCAGGAGCCGGCCAAGTTCCAGGCCGTCGGCGCCAAGATCCCCAAGGGCGTGCTGCTCTACGGCCCGCCCGGTACCGGCAAGACCCTGCTGGCGCGTGCCGTCGCCGGTGAGGCCGGGGTGCCGTTCTACTCGATCTCCGGCTCGGACTTCGTCGAGATGTTCGTGGGTGTCGGCGCCAGCCGCGTCCGCGACCTCTTCGAGCAGGCCAAGGCGAACGCCCCGGCGATCGTCTTCGTCGACGAGATCGACGCCGTCGGCCGGCACCGCGGTGCGGGCCTCGGCGGTGGCCACGACGAGCGCGAGCAGACCCTCAACCAGCTGCTGGTCGAGATGGACGGCTTCGACGTCAAGGGCGGCGTGATCCTGATCGCGGCGACCAACCGGCCCGACATCCTCGACCCGGCGCTGCTGCGCCCGGGCCGCTTCGACCGCCAGATCGCGGTCGACCGCCCGGACCTGATGGGCCGTCTGGACATCCTCAAGGTGCACCAGAAGGGCAAGCCCGTCGCGCCGGACGTCGACCTCAAGGCCGTCGCCAAGCGCACCCCGGGCTTCACCGGCGCCGACCTGGCCAACGTGCTGAACGAGGCCGCGCTGCTGACGGCCCGCTCGGACAAGAAGCTGATCGACAACGGCACCCTGGACGAGGCGATCGACCGCGTGGTCGCGGGCCCGCAGAAGCGGACCCGGATCATGTCGGAGAAGGAGAAGAAGATCACCGCGTACCACGAGGGCGGCCACGCCCTGGTCGCGGCGGCCTCCCCGAACGCCGACCCGGTGCACAAGATCACCATCCTGTCCCGGGGCCGCGCCCTCGGCTACACCATGGTGCTGCCGGACGAGGACAAGTACTCGACCACCCGGAACGAGATGCTCGACCAGCTGGCCTACATGCTGGGCGGGCGCGCGGCGGAGGAGCTGGTCTTCCACGACCCGACCACCGGCGCCTCGAACGACATCGAGAAGGCCACCGCCACGGCCCGGGCGATGGTCACCCAGTACGGCATGAGCGAGCGCCTCGGCGCGATCAAGTTCGGCTCGGACAACTCCGAGCCGTTCCTGGGCCGCGAGATGGGCCACCAGCGCGACTACTCCGAGGAGGTCGCCGGGCTGGTGGACGAGGAGGTCAAGAAGCTCATCGAGAACGCGCACAACGAGGCCTGGGAGATCCTGGTCGAGAACCGCGACGTGCTCGACAACCTCGTCCTGGAGCTCCTGGAGAAGGAGACCCTCAACAAGGAGCAGGTCGCCGAGATCTTCTCCACCATCGTGCGCCGCCCGGCCCGCCCGGCCTGGACGGGTTCGGCCCGCCGCACCCCGTCCACCCGGCCGCCGGTGCAGTCGCCGAAGGAGCTGGCGCTGACCAACGGCGCCGCCGAGGCCCCCTCCGTCGACATCGTCAAGCTGCCGCCCACCACGGGTGACGGCGAGGCGTAACCGCCTGGAATGGAAGCCGCGCCACCAGGGTTTGTACCCTGGAGGCGCGGCTTCCGTGCTGTTCCCTCATTCTCCTGATGACCAAGCGAGGCAGTGATGATCGACCCGGTGACGCTCGACGGCGAGGCCACCGTCGGCCAGTTCGATCAGAAGCGGGCCGAGAACGCCGTCCGCGAGCTCCTGATCGCCGTCGGCGAGGACCCGGACCGCGAGGGCCTGCTGGAGACGCCGGCCCGGGTCGCCCGCGCCTACAAGGAGATATTCGCCGGGCTCTGGCAGCAGCCGGAGGACGTGCTCAGCACCACCTTCGACCTCGGCCACGACGAGATGGTGCTGGTCAAGGACATCGAGGTGTACTCGACCTGCGAGCACCACCTGGTGCCCTTCCGCGGGGTGGCGCACGTCGGGTACATCCCGTCCACCAGCGGCAAGATCACCGGGCTCTCCAAGCTGGCCCGGCTCGTGGACGTGTACGCCCGCCGCCCGCAGGTGCAGGAGCGGCTCACCACCCAGGTGGCCGACGCGCTGATGCGGATCCTGGAGCCGCGCGGGGTGATCGTGGTGATCGAGTGCGAGCACATGTGCATGTCGATGCGCGGCATCCGCAAGCCGGGCGCCAAGACCATCACCTCGGCCGTCCGGGGCCAGCTCCGCGACCCGGCCACCCGGAACGAGGCGATGAGCCTCATCATCGGGCGCTGACCCGCAGCCCTTCCCAGGAGGACCCCGCCGGCGACTACTGCTGGCGGGGTTCCATGTCCTGCGGGGGCTTGAGGTGGTCGCTCATCCACTCCAGGGCGGCCGGCAGCTCGCGGCGCCAGGTCTCGAAGCTGTGGCCGCCGTCGTCCAGGAAGAGCGAGTCGGCCCGGAAGTCGGGGTGCGCCTCGGCCGCCTGCTGGGCGGTGGCCAGGAACTGCTGGGTGGCCGCGTAGTCCTCCTCGGTGCGGGTGCTGATCACCAGCAGCGAGACCTTCGGCACCGGCAGGTTCTTCAGCCGCCAGTCCACGTCGCTGTGCAGGGCCGCGGTCTTGTCGCCGCCGAACAGGTCGCCGTCCGTCCACCGGTCGTTCGGCACCTGGTAGTCGGCGTGCATCGCGGTCGCGTTCGGGTAGACCGCCGGGTTGCGCAGCGAGAGCCGCAGCGCGCAGCTGCCGCCGGTGGAGTAGCCGAGCACGCCCCAGGAGGCGGGGGAGCGGCTGACCCGGTAGGTGGCCCGCAGGGCGGCCGGCACGTCCTTGGCGAACCAGGTCTCGGTCTTCGGGCCGTTCGCCACGTCCACGCACTCGGTGTTGCGCGGCGGGGCCACGCTCGGCCGGGCCATCACGATCACGGTGGGCGCCATCCGGCCGGTGCGCTCCAGCTCCCAGGCGGTCTGCGGCACCCGCAGCCCCTCCACCAGGTGCAGCGAGGGCCCCGGGTAGCCGGCCAGGGTGAGCAGCACCGGGAAGCGCTCCCGGGCGTACCGGGGCACGAAGTACTCCGGCGGCAGGTAGACGAAGACCTGGTCGGAGAGGCCGGAGGCGGTGCCGGTGATCCGCACCGAGTCGACCCGGCCGACCTCCTCGGGCTTGCCCTGCGGCAGGTCCTTGATCGTCTCCAGGCCGCCCTCGGTGCTCGGCTGGATCAGCGCCCCGGCCTTGGGAGCGGCCGCCTTGGGGTGGTCGGCGGCCAGTGCGAGGGGGGTGCCGCCGGGATGCAGCAGGTCGTTCCAGGAGGTGTAGAACCCGTAGCTGTTGTTGACCGACAGGGCCAGCACGCTCAGCACGGCCAGCTGAACCACCGTCAGCAGGGCAATCCGGCCGAGCATCGGCAGCGGCCGCTGCCGGGCCAGCTTGGGCCAGAGCCAGAGGATCGCGACCAGCCCGACCGCGCCCAGCGCGGCCAGCGCGTACACCAGCGGCCTGCTGGTCAGTTCCATGCCTTGCCTTCCCTCGTCGCGGCTGCGGGGCCAGGGTTCATCGTGCGGGCGCGCCCCGGCGGCAGCCACCGGGGTGCGCCGCCCGGGGCAGCGCCCCCACCTTTCGGTGGAAGGCGCGCCGGGGCGCTGCGGCCGGTGCAACCGAGGCTCTAGAATGCGGCGTCCACCGTGTGTAACGCGTGCGCCGCTGTCCCGTAGCGCCGTGGTGAGGCCCACCCTGTCCCCCAGGTGCTCGTCCCCCGAGAACGCCACTCCCCGGAATTACCGTCCGCGGAAGCTTTCTTGACGAGTTGATTGCCAGACGAAGGAATTGCCATGAAGGTCCCTCTCATCTCCTCCCCCGGAGTGACAGGAGAGTCCGGAACAGCCTCTACGCTGAGCAACCATGAGCGTTCCCGTGTCCGTTGAGCCGTCCCCCGAGCAGCACCGTCGCCGCGGTCTGCAGACGCTCCGTAACCAAGCCGCCGCCGTGCCCCGGGCCTGGCTCCCGGGTGCCGTGGGGTACGCCTGCCTGCTGATCGGGCTGGTCAACATCGCCAGCGCGATCTTCCCCAAGCTGCGCAAGACCAAGGTGCACACCTGGGCAGGCCAGCTGCCCGGCGGGACCACCACGCTGGCCGCCGCGGGCACCCTCATGGTCGGCATCCTGCTGGTGGTGCTCGCGCACGCGCTGCGCCGCCGCAAGCAGCGGGCCTGGCGGGCCGTCTGCGTGCTGCTGCCGGTGGGCGCCGCGCTGCACATCCTGCGCTGGCACCAGGTCGGCCCGGCCGTGGTCTCGCTCGTGCTGCTCGTGGTGATGCTGGTGCACCGCCGCGAGTTCTACGCCAAGGCCGACCCGCGCACCCGCTGGCGGGCGGCGTTCAACCTGGTCGTGATGGGCATCGTCAGCGTGCTGCTCGGCCTCTTGATCGTCAGCGTGCACCCGAGCTCCGAGGTCGGGCACCCGAGCTTCACCGACCGGCTGCAGCACGTGGTCTTCGGGCTGTTCGCCTTCGAGGGCCCGATGCGCTTCCACAGCGATCGGGTCGCCGACCTGGTCTACTACTCGCTGGCCGCGCTCGGCCTGGTCACCGCGCTCACCACCGCGTACCTGCTGCTGCGCCCGGAGAAGCCCGAGCCGGTGCTCACGGCCGAGGACGAGGTCAAGGTGCGCGCCCTGCTGGAGCGGCACGGCGTCCGCGACTCGCTGGGCTACTTCGCGCTGCGCCGCGACAAGAGCGTGCTCTTCTCGCCCACCGGCAAGGCCGCGATCTCCTACCGGGTGATCTCCGGCGTGATGCTCGCCTCCGGTGACCCGGTGGGCGATGTGGAGGCCTGGCCCGGCGCGATCAAGGTCTTCATGGCCGAGGCCCGGGCGCACGCCTGGGTGCCGGCCGTGGTCGGCTGCAGCGAGGTCGGCGGCGAGGTGTGGACCCGCGAGGCGGGCCTGGACGCGCTGGAGCTCGGCGACGAGGCGATCGTGGACACCGCGACCTTCTCGCTCTCCGGCCGCGCGATGCGCAACGTCCGCCAGATGGTCAAGCGGATCGAGCGCAACGGCTACTCCTGCCAGGTGCGCCGGGTCGGCGAGCTGGAGCTGGAGGAGAAGCGCCGGATCGCCGACGCCGCCGCCCGCTGGCGCGGCACCGACACCGAGCGCGGCTTCTCGATGGCGCTGGGCCGCTTCGGCGACCCGGTGGACGACGGCTGCGTGGTGGTCACCGCCCACAAGGCCCCCGAGGAGGGCGAGCCCGGCTACGCGACCGGGGACGACCTGCGCGCGGTGCTGCACTTCGTGCCCTGGGGCCCGGACGGGATCTCGCTGGAGCTGATGCGGCGCGACCGCGCGGCCGACCCGGGCCTGAACGAGCTGCTGATCGTCGCGGCCCTGCAGGAGGTGCCGGCCCTCGGCGTGAAGCGGGTCTCGCTCAACTTCGCGATGTTCCGCTCGGCGCTGGCCCGCGGCGAGCGGATCGGCGCGGGCCCGGTGCTGCGCGCCTGGCGCGGGCTGCTGGTCTTCCTCTCGCGCTGGTTCCAGATCGAGTCGCTGTACAAGTTCAACGCGAAGTTCCAGCCCGAGTGGGAGCCGCGGTTCCTGGTCTACCCGGCCACCCGCGACCTGCCCCGGATCGGCTTCGCCGTGATGCAGGCGGAGGCCTTCATCACCCTGGGCATGCCGAAGTTCGGCCGCAAGAAGCAGCGCCAGGGCCTGATGCCCGAGCCGACGGCGGTCTCGGTCACCGAGGCAGCCTGAGCCCGTGGGGGTGTGGGGAGCGGGGCTCCCCACACCCCCTTCTTCGATAATGACTGCATGACCACCCTCCCTGGCCTCCCCGGTCTCCCCCTGCTCGACCGCTGCGCGGTGATGGGCATCGTCAACGTCACCCCCGACTCGTTCTCCGACGGCGGGCTCTGGCTCGACCCGGCGGCAGCCGTCGCGCACGGGCTGGCCCTCACCGCCCAGGGCGCCGACCTGGTGGACGTGGGCGGTGAGTCGACCCGCCCGGGGGCCCAGCGGGTGACCGAGGCGGAGGAGTTGCGCCGGGTGATCCCGGTGGTCCGGGAGCTGGCCGCGGCCGGGGTGGTGGTCAGCGTGGACACCATGCGGGCCGCCGTGGCCGAGCAGGCGCTGGCCGCCGGGGCCCGGTTGGTCAACGATGTCTCCGGCGGGCTGGCCGACCCGGGGATGGCCGAGGTGGTCGCCGCGAGCGGCGCGCCGTTCGTGGTGATGCACTGGCGCGGGCAGTCGGCCGAGATGGACGACCTGGCGGTGTACGGGGACGTGGTCACCGAGGTGGCGGCCGAGCTGACGGCCCGGGTGGCCGAACTGCTGGCGGCCGGGGTCAAGGAGGAGCAGCTGGTCCTCGACCCGGGGCTGGGCTTCGCCAAGACGCTGGAGCACAACTGGGAGCTGCTCGGCGGCCTGCACGTGCTCACCGCGCTCGGCCGCCCTCTCCTGGTGGCCGCATCGCGCAAGCGGTTCCTGGGTACGCTGCTCGCCGACCCGGAAACCGGGGAGCTCCGGCCCGCCCGGCAGCGGGACGACGCCACGGCGGCCGTCTCGGCGCTCGCGGCCCAGGCGGGTGCCTGGGCGGTGCGGGTGCACGACGTGGCCGGCACGGCCGACGCCGTACGGGTGGTGGCCGCCTGGCAGCGGGCGGCCGGCGGGAGGGCCTGACCGACGGTTTGGGAGGAGAGGCATGGCGGGTGACGGCAGGGTGAGCGGCAGCGACCGCGCGGCGGAGCCGGAGCTGGACCGGGAGGCCGTGCTGGCGGCGAACCAGGCTCTCTACGAGGCGCTGGAGAACGGCGACCTGGAGGCAGTGGAGTCGATCTGGCTCGGTGCGGCCGAGGCCGACGACAAGGGCGGGGTGGTCTGTGTGCACCCCGGCTGGCCGGTGCTGCGCGGGCGGGCCCAGGTGACCCGCTCGTACATGCTGATCATGATGAACACGGAGTACATCCAGTTCTTCCTGACCGATGTCGAGGTGGAGGTGCAGGGCGATGTGGCCCTGGTCACCTGCACCGAGAACATCCTCTCCGGCGGCGAGGCCGAGGAGGAGGGCGAGCTGGGCCCGCTGGTGGGCGGCAAGGTCGTCTCGACCAACCTGTTCCGCCGGACGGTGGACGGCTGGAAGCTCTGGTCGCACCACGGTTCACCCGTGCTGACCAGCGGCGACGACGAGGACGAGGAATAGGCCGGACGTAGCGGCGGGCGGCGACGGGCGGGCCGCCCGGTCCGCGGGGCGGCACGCCCGCCGCCGTCAATCGCCGAAACGGCGCGTAGCGCGCCCGCACACGCCGGGCGGGACGGTCGGGGTCCGTCCGTTCCCGCAGGTAGATTCGAGTACGGCGGGCGCCCGTGCCCGCCGCAGTTGAGCTGGGAGAGTTGAGTTGCTGGACCGCGTCAGCCTGCGGGGCCTGCGTGCCCGGGGCCACCACGGCGTCTTCGAGCGCGAGCGCATCGAGGGGCAGACCTTCGTGGTCGACCTGGTGCTCTACCTGGACACCCGTCCGGCGGCCTCCGGGGACGACCTGACCCGCACCGCGCACTACGGCGTGGTGGCCGAGGAGGTCACCGCGATCATCGCCGGCGAGCCGGTCGACCTGATCGAGACCCTGGCCCAGCGGATCGCCGACCAGTGCCTGAAGCACGAAGCCGTCGAGGAGGTCGAGGTCACCGTCCACAAGCCGGACGCCCCGATCACCGTGCCGTTCGACGACGTCACCATCACCATCCACCGGGGCCGCGCGTGAGGTACGCGTACCCCGCCACCGCTCCAGCCGCAGAGGAACTCCGATGAGCACCAGCGACCCGACCGCCTCGCCGACCACGTTCGACCTGGAGCGGCGCGTCGACAGTGCCGATCTCACCCTGCACAACCCGCGCACCGCGGTGATCGCCCTCGGCAGCAACCTCGGCAACCGCCTGGAGACCCTCCAAGGCGCCGTGGACGCGCTGGAGGACACCCCGGGCATCCGGATCACCGCCGTCTCCGGCGTCTTCGAGACCGAGGCCGTGGGCGGCCCCGCCGAGCAGCCCAACTACTACAACGCCGTGGTGCTGCTGCGCACCACGCTGCCGCCGGGCCCGCTGCTCGAGCGGGGCAACGCGATCGAGGACGCCTTCGGCCGGGTCCGTGAGGTCCGCTGGGGCCCCCGCACCCTGGACGTGGACATCCTCGCCTACGAGGGCGTCACCTCCACCGACCCGCGCCTCCTCCTCCCGCACCCGCGCGCCCACGAGCGCGCCTTCGTGCTCGCCCCCTGGGCCGACGCCGAGCCGGACGCCGAACTCCCGGGCCTCGGCCGGATCACCGACCTGCTCAAGGGCCTCGGCGCCGAGGCCGAGGAGGCCGTCTGGCGCCGGGACGACATCCAGCTGCGACTGCCGGAGTAATCGGGCGCTGCCGTCGCTGCCGGCACTGCTGGATGTCGCCGGCGCCGCCGGATGTCGCCGGATGTCGCCGGCGCTGCCGGATCTCGCCGGCGTGGCCGGGCGCTGAGGGAGTGGCCGGGCGCGGCCGGGGCAGACGGTCGGGGCAGACGGTCGGCGGGGCTCCGGCGGGGTCGGGGGAGAGTCGGTGGGGCTCCGGCGGGAACTCCGGGGTGGGCGTCGGCCGTACGAGTAGGTGGTCGGTGGAGTGCGGCCGGTACCGTGGCCTGGCAGGGCCGCCGCCGGGTGTGCCTCGCCCGGCCGACCGGGGTGGTGCCGCTGGTGGCGCCGGCCCGTCCGTGCCGCCGTACCGCTGCTCGTCCGCACCTCCGCCAGCCCGTACCTCCGCCAGCCCGCACCTCCGCTCGTCCGCCGGGAAGGGACCCAGCCTTCGTGAAGCCGCTCCGCCTCCGCCTGCTCCTGGGTATCGCCGCCGTGGCGGGGGTGCTCGCCTGGGCCGGTGCCAAGCTCTGGGACTCCGTCGGGCAGCTGCCCGGGGTGCCGACCGCCGCCCCCATCGTGCTGGCGGTGGTCGCGGTGGTGCTGCTCGCCACGGCGATCTCGCTCCGGGCCCGGCTCAAGGCCGCCCGTGAGCGGCGGCCCGGCGCCAAGGCGGTCGACCCGCTGAGCGCGGCCCGGGCGGTTGTGCTGGCCCAGGCCAGCGCCCTGGTCGCGGCGGTGGCCACCGGCATCTACGCCGGGGCCGGCGTCTACCTGCTCGGCCTGCTGGACATCGCGGCCCGCAAGTCGCAGGCGATCACCGCCGGCTTCGCGGTGCTGACCGGCGCCGCCGTGGTGGCCGCCGCCCTCTGGCTCCAGCACGTCTGCAAGCTCCCCGAGGACCACAACGACCCGACCCCGGGCCCGGCCCCCTCGGCCCGCTGACGTCTCCTCAGTGTGCTCGTCCGCCGGCCTCGGTCGCGTAGCGGGCGAGCAGGCGGGCCGTCAGGTGCCCGGGCCGGTGGTCCGGCGCCGGCAGACAGCGCTGCCGGGCGGGGGAGTACTCGGTGAGCACGATCCCCGCGTGGTCGGTGGGCGACTCGTCCAGGGTGACCGGGTGCCCGTGGGCGGTGAGGGTCTCGTACAGGGTGCGGGACTGCTCGGCGGGCACCACCTCGTCCGTGCTGCCGTGGATCAGGTGGACCGGGACGGGAGCGGCCGCCGTCTCCCGTCGGGCTGTCCCGAGCGTCCCGAGCGCCTGGGCGGCGGCCAGTGGGGTGGTGCCGGTGGTCGGGGACGGGGTGGTGAACCCGCCCGCGATCGAGACCACGGCCCGGGGGCGCCAGTCGGACTGCCCGGGCAGGCCCTCCAGGGCGACGCTCACCGCGCACTTGCCGCCGAGCGACCAGCCGGCCAGCACCAGCGGGGTCCCTTCGGCGGCCGCGTACCGGCGGGCGAAGGTGACGGATTCGAGCAGATGTGCCATTCCCTGGTCGGGGGCGTCCGGCCGCCAGTCCGGGACCAGCACGGTCACTCCGAGGGCCGCCGTGGCCTGGGCCAACGTGCCGAGCACGTCCCGCTCGTCCGGCCCCCGGCCGTGCCAGAGCAGGACGGTCGGCCGGGGGTCCGCCGGGCCGTCCTCGGCCGGGGCGGGCCGGTGGATGTCGAGCAGCCGGCCGCTCGGGCCGTACTCCACCGTGTGCAGCGTGGACACGGGTGCCTCCTCGTTCGGGTGGTGCGCGGACGGGGCCGGTTGTCGTGACGTCAGGTAGGCGTCCGTGTACCCCAGGTGGCGCCGACGGTCTGTCAAGAGCCGAAAAGGGGCCCAGGCTGACAGGGTGCCAATTCGCACGCTAGTTTCTTTGCCATGTCACGCGGACGCCACCGTCATTCCTCAGTCCTCGGCCGCTCTGCGCCCATGATCATCGCAGGGGTGCTCACCGTTGCCGCGTTGGCCGCGGTGGTCGCCAGTCCGGACGGGGCGCTGGCCCGGTCGGTGGGCGTGGCGGCCGTGCTGGTCTCGGTCGGCCTCGGGGTGCTGCTGCGGCAGCGCGACCGGGACGGTCGGGCGGCGGCCGAGCTGGCCGCGACCCGGCGGCTGCGGGACGAGGAGCGGTTCGAGGAGCAGTTGGCCGAGGCCGAGTACGCGGCCGAGGTCGCCGAGGAGCGGGCGGCCCGGTTCGGGCGCCGGCTGACGGCGGAGAAGTCCCGGCTGGCGAAGGCCGAGACCGAGATCGCCCGGCTGCTCAAGGAGCGCGCGGTGATGGTCGCGGCCCAGGCCCTCAAGGACGCCGAGGCGGCCCAGAAGGCGCTCGCCGCGACCCGGCCCCGCCACCCCGTGACGGCGGCCGCCTACGTCCGGGCCGGCGCCGTCCTGCGCCACCTGGAGCGCGAGGCCGACCGGGTCGAGCGCCTGCGCGAGAGCGCGGCCAACCGCGCCCAGCTCGCCCTCCGTCCGGCCCCGGCCCTGGTCCCGGCCGCTACGGCGGCCCCGGCGTCCGTTTCGGCCGCCGTCGACGTCTCGGCCAACGCGCTCGCCCCGGTCGGTACCGGTTCGGTGGGCACGGGTTCGGTGGGTGCCGGCCTCGGTGCTGCTGCGGTCGGTGCTGCTTCGGCCGGCGCGGCGTCCGTCGGCGCGGGCTCGGCGGTCGAGGGTGCTCCGGTGGCTGCGCCGGGCGCGGGTGGCGCCGAGGGTGCCGCTCCGGCGGCGGGCGAGCGGGCCGTGCACGCGCTGCGGGCGGGGATCGAGGCGGCGCCGCTGCGGCCGGTGCTCACGGCGGCCGTGGAGCCGCTGGGCGGGGCGCAGGCGGCGGCGATCGTGCCGGCCGGGCGGTCACAGCAGCGGCCCCGGCCGCAGGCGGCCAACGGGCGGACCTTCAGCTTCTTCGGGCGGACCGCCACGCCGCTGCGCCCGGCCGCTCCGGCCCCGGCGGTCGGCAGCGTGACGGACCTGGCGGACGTGCTCGGTGACGAGGCGCTGGCCGAGACGGCCCGGTACGCCGAGCAGGCCGTGACCGAGACGGTGGTGGAGCCGGTCGCCGAGATCGCGCCGGTGGCGGCCGAGGCCGCCGCCGAGCACGGCCGGCCGGAGGTCGTGGACCTCACCACGGAGGACGACACCGTGGGCCTGGAGGTCTCGGAGCTGCGCGCCAACCACCGCTGAGCGGTACCGGGTGCGGAGAGGGCCCGCACCCCGTCGGGGGAGCGGGCCCTCTGTCGTTCGTTCGTGCGGTGGGCGCCGTGCGTACGGCAGGCCCGGGCTAACTTTGCCCTGGTGGCAAAAATGCGCGAAGCGCAGATTTACGGGCAGGGTAAGAATGGGCTCACAGCAAACTTGCCACCAGGGTAAGAATGATCCAGGGGTAAGGCATCAGAGGTTGACGCCGAAGTCCTGCGCGATGCCGGAGAGCCCCGAGGCGTAGCCCTGGCCGATCGCGCGGAACTTCCACTCGGCACCGTTGCGGTAGAGCTCGCCGAAGATCATCGCGGTCTCGGTGGCCGCGTCCTCGGAGAGGTCGTAGCGGGCGATCTCGGCGCCGCCGGCGGCGTTGAGCACGCGGATGTAGGCGTTCCGCACCTGGCCGAAGTTCTGCCCGCGCGAGACGGCGTCGTAGATCGAGACCGGGAAGACGACCTTGACGGCCTCGGCCGGCAGGCCGGCCAGGTTGACGTTGATCGACTCGTCGTCGCCCGCGCCCTCGCCGGTGCGGTTGTCGCCGGTGTGGACGACGGTGCCGTCCGGGGAGCTGGTGTTGTTGAAGAACACGAAGTGCCCGTCGGAGAGCACCTTGCCGCCCTCGTTCAGCACGATGGCGCTGGCGTCCAGGTCGAACTCGGCGCCGGTGGTGGTGCGGACGTCCCACCCCAGGCCGACGGTGACGGCGGACAGGCCGGGGGCCTCCTTGGTCAGCGAGACGTTGCCACCCTTGGAGAGGCTCACAGGCATGCTGGTGTGTCCCTTCGTCGCTTGCACGTTGAACGCTGCACATTGCACGTTGAACGCTGCACGTTGAACGCCGCGCGTTTGCGCGTTTCGTCGCTTCTGCCCGGAAGAACGCGGTGCGACGCTGGGATGGTTCCACGTCCGCCCGGGATCAGGGAAGACTCAGGGTCAGACGCGCGGGAAGCGTCCCTGGACGGTCCACACGTTGGGGTTGTCGGCCAGCCCGTCGTGCAGGTCTCCGAGGTCGGCGAGCACGTCCTGGAGGAAGTCCCGGGCCTCCCGGCGGAGGTCGGCGTGGCGCACCACGGCCGGCGGCTCGTCCGGCAGCCAGGTGGCGCTGATCTCGACCAGGCCGAACCGGCGGGCGAAGCGGAGCAGCTCGGTGTTCTGGGTGAAGTCCAGGTCGTAGGTCTGCACCCGGGCGGCCCGGCTGCCCTGCGGGTCCAGGTCGAGCTGCTCGACCGTGTCGCAGAGGGCCCAGGCGAAGTCGAGCACCGGCACCCATCCCCAGCCTGTGGACAGGTCGACGCCGTCCGCCTCCAGCCAGATGTCGCCGCAGAACAGGTCGTACCGGAGGCTGCGCACGGAGGCGGAGCGGTAGTCCGTCTGCGGCGGGTCCGGGAAGCGGTTGGAGAGGGAGTAGCCGAGCTCGATCACACCCGTCATTGTCCGGCACCCCGGGGGCGCGCGGCACCGGCGGGGCCGTGGCCGGGCGGACTGTGGATAACCGGGTGACCGGCCGGGGCGGGCGCGGGATGATGGGCGGCATGACTGAGCCCATTCGCGTACGGGGGTCGGTGGCCGTCCCGGACGCCGAGCTCGTCTGGCGCTTCTCGCGGTCCTCCGGCCCCGGCGGACAGCACGTGAACACCTCGGACACCCAGGTGGAGCTGCGGTACGACCTGGCGGCCTCGGCCGCCCTGCCGCCGGTGTGGAAGGAGCGCGCCCTGGAGCGGCTGGCCGGCCGCCTGGTGGACGGCCGGTACCTGGTGGTCCGGGCCTCCGAGCACCGCTCGCAGTGGCGCAACCGCGAGGTCGCCGCCGCCCGCCTGGCCGCCCTGCTCGGCGAGGCCACGGCCCCGCCGCCGAAGGCCCGCCGGGCCACCAAGCCGAGCCGGGGCATGGTCGAGCGCCGGCTGGAGAACAAGAAGCACCGTGCGACGCTCAAGCAGGGCCGCGGCCGCGTGCAGTGGTGACACCCGGCCGCGCGGTGCTGCTCCCGGGAGGGGGTGCTGCTCCCGGAAGGGTGGGTGGGCCGCGCGGAGCCAGGGGAGCGGCCCACCCACCCGGACGAGGGGGGTCAGACGACCGGCGTCTCCGGCGTCTCCGAGGTCTCCGGGGTCTCCGGGGTCTCCGGGTCCGGGTGGTGCAGGGCGTAGACCGTGTAGGCGTGGGCGTCCGGCTTGGCCAGCTCGGAGGCGCGGTCGCGGACGGCCTGGACGTTCGGGTCGGAGAGGGTCGCCTTGATGTCGGCCTTGCTGCGCCACTGGGCGATGTAGAGCACGCGCTTGCCGTCGTTGCTGGTGAGCACGTTCACCGAGAGGCAGCCCGGGCGGTGCCGGATGTACTTCTCGGCGCCCTCGCTCATCACCTCGGCCAGTTCCTTCTGCTTCTCCGGCTCGACGTCCAGGCAGTTGATCATGAAGGTGGCGCCGTCGTCGGTGCGCAGGATGGTCTCGCTCATGGGATCGGTCCTTCTCTCTCGGGTCGGCCAGGGGCTTTCGGTGGGTCGGTTCGACGGGCGGGGCTCAGGTGGGCCGCGGCAGCGGGTCGGCCCAGGTGCGGGCCAGTTCGACGGCCTGGGCCGGGTTGAGCCGGGGGTCGCAGTGGGAGGGCGCGGCGGCCCGGCGAGCCGGTCCGGGGGCCTGCGTCCCGAGTTCGGCGGGGTCGCCCCAGACGCACTCCGCCACGTCGAACGGGGTGGTCTCCAGATGGAGCCCGGCGGGGGTGCCGCCGGCCTCGGTGACGGCCTGTCGGAAGGCCAGCACCTCGGCGGCCAGCGTGCGGACCGAGCGGACCTTCGCGCCGCTCGGTGACTTGACGGTGTTGCCGTGCATCGGGTCGCAGAGCCAGACGACCCGGTGGCCGGCCTCCTGGACGGCCGTGACCAGCGGGGGGAGCGCGGTGGAGACCGCGTCCGCCCCCATCCGGGAGATCAGCGTGAGCCGGCCGCTCTCGCGTTCCGGATCGAGCCGGGCGCAGAGGGCGAGCAGCTCCTCCGGCCGCATGGTCGGGCCGACCTTGCAGGCGACCGGGTTGGCGATCCGGGCCAGCATCATCACGTGCGGGCCGTCCGGCTGTCTGGTCCGCTCGCCGATCCAGGGCAGGTGGGTGGAGGTCAGCAGGATCCGACCGCTCGCCGCCCGCCGCAGCAGCGGCAGCTCGTAGTCGAAGACCAGTGCCTCGTGGCTGGTCCAGACCGGGGCCCCGCTGGGCAGGGTCCAGGCGCTGGTGCGCTGCCGCAGGTGCGTCACGGCCGCCGCGGCGGCGTGGTAGCAGTCCAGCATCCGCCGGGGATCGGCCCGGCGGTCCGCCGGGGTCGGCTCGGGGCCGTTGATCAAGTGTCCCCGGTAGACCGGGAGTTCGACCCCGTCGACGAGCTCGGTGTCGGTGCTGCGCGGCTTGGCGAACTGCCCGGCGATCCGGCCGATCCGCAGCACCGGTCTGCCGGTGCCGGCCACCATCACCCCGGCCAGGGCGTCGAGCAGCCCGGCCTTGCGCATCACCGTCGAGGGGTCGCACTCCGCCGGGTCCTCGGCGCAGTCGCCGGCCTGGATGACCTCGTAGTGGCCGCTCGCCGCCTCCGCCAACAGGGCCCGCAGCTGGCGGACTTCCTCGTCGGTGACCAGCCCGGGCAGCCGGGCCAGCTCGGCGCGGGTGGCCGCCGCCCGGACGGGATCCGCCCAGGACGGCTGCTGCACGGCCGTGTCGAGGTCCAGCGGGAGGTGCTCGTCGAGGTCGACGGGCGAGTCGAGCGTCGTCAGGCCGGTCATCAGGCGGGGAGGTCGACGGACGGCAGCCGCCGGGCCATGGTCAGACCGTCCGCCAGCGGCAGCATGACCAGCTCGACCCGGCTGTCCCGGCGGGCGTGCTCGTTGAACGCGCGGATGGCGGCCGGCTTCTCGCCCGGGTGCTCGTCGATCACCTCGCCGTTGAAGAGGGTGTTGTCGACCAGCAGCAGCCCGCCCGGCCGCAGCCGCGGCACCAGCTCCTCCCAGTAGCCGATGTAGCCGGGCTTGTCGGCGTCGATGAAGGCGAGGTCCAGGTGCGGCTTCGGCGACATCGTGCGGAGCGTCTCCAGCGCGTCGCCGAGCCGCAGTTCGATCCGGTCGGCCACTCCGGCCCGGCCCCAGAACTCCAGGGCGAGGGCCGTCCATTCGGCCGAGACGTCGCAGGTGACCAGCGAGCCGTGCTCGGGCAGCCCCCGGGCCAGGCAGAGCGAGGAGTACCCCGTGAAGGTGCCCACCTCGACGATGTTGACGGCGCCGAGCAGCTTCACCAGGAAGGTCAGCAGCGCGCCCTCCTCGGGCGCGACCGTCATGTGCGCCTGGTCCGGGATGGCGGCCCTGGTCCGCTCGATCAGCTCGGCCAGCAGCGGGTCGGGGGTCATCCGGCCCTGGTTGAGGAGGTAGGTGTGCAGCTCGGGGGTGAGGGCCAGGTTCCGGGCGCTCAGGGTGTCGTTGCGCAGCATGGATTCTTCTCCCGTGTAGGTGGGATGGGACGCTGGTCTCGCGAAGCCGGGCCCGAAGTGCGCTGGGCCGTGGGGTGGTTCAGGCGGGGATGTCCGGCCGGGCGGGCCGCCAGGCCGTGTAGGCGCGGCCGACCGCCTCGGTCTCCACCGGGAGCCGCTCGGTGAACTCCCGGAGGTCGCCGGCGCAGTGCAGCTCGAACCGGCGGCGGCGCGCGGGCCGTTCGTGCCCCCGGACGAAGTACATGACGGTGGAACCCTGCGGTCCTCCCTCGTGCGGGTTGTGCCCGCCGCCCTCCCGGAGCAGCCCGGCCTCGGTGCGCCAGGCGGCGACGAGTGCGGCGAGCAGCGGCGGGCTGGGCTCGGTCACCACGAACGCGGTGTGCTGCTCGAACCCGTGCGCCACCTCCGACTCCTCGATCCGGGGGTGGAACGCCCGGCTGTCGCGGGGGAAGAGGAAGACCTCGACCGCGCCGTGCCGGCGTCCGTCGGGCAGGTCGAGGTGGAGCCGGGTGAGGTGCACCTCGCAGTCCGCCGGCTCGAGCCCGTACCGCTCGATCAGTCGGCGGCGGACCACCGTGCTCGGCACCGCCGGGAGCGGGGCCAGACCGAGCCGCTCCAGCTCCCGGAGCCCGGCCTCCAGGGTGCGGGGGAAGAGCAGCACGCCGCAGTGGTCGAACACGCAGGACCGCTCGGTCAGGGACGTGGCGTCCCCGTCCGCGACGACCGGGGCGAGCAGTGCGGTCGCCGATGCGGTCGAAGCGAGTCGGGCGTCGCGGACCGCCTCGTCCAGCTGGTGCAGGTCGGCGACGGAGAAAGCGCCGTCCCCGGGGATTCGGCCGAGGGGCCTCAGCCGTTCGGCTGCCTTGCCGGACGGGTGGGAAATGGACATCCAAACCTCCTGCCTCAGGACACCCCGGAATTCTGTGGCGCCGTTCCGCCGATTTGCAAGCCCCGAAAATGCCGTCCGGACCGGGAATTCCAGGCCCCCGACCCGGGTGACCTCGGCAGATGTGCGGAATGATCGCCAGAAGACGGCTGTTTCGGCTTTGTCGATGACATCCATCGGTGTGGCCGAACGTCATTCCCCGGCGATCTGGATTGATTTTCCTTAAGCTCGTCCGGGATTTCGCCCGCAGTCGTTCGCCGGCGCCGATCAATGGCATCGGCCGAGCCGAACCGCGGTGATCGGGAAGGAGTGCGCACCGCCCGGTGGTCGCGTTATAGGGGACTCTTATCGGCGGGTGCCGCGCCGGGCGGATCGGGATTCCTTATCGGCACGCGCTGGACGGTCCGTTCGAATTGCGCGCAGAATCCGTGCAGCAGAGCACTGACTTTTCGTCCTGCCGCCCGACGGAGGAACCTCGTGAGCGCTCCCCTGATGGAATCGACGAGAAAAATCCCGACGTTCACCGAAGTGACGTTCACCGAAGCGCTGGAGCGCGCGGCCGCCCGCCGTCCGGGCCCCGCGATCTGGGACGGGCACCGCTGGCGGAGCTGGCGCGACTGCCTGGAACAGTCCGAACGGACGGCCGGCGCCCTGTACGGCCGGGGGCTGCGGGCCGGTGACGTCCTGGCGGCCCAACTGCCGAACGGCTGGGAGCTGGTGGTGCTGCACGCCGCCACCGCCCGGCTGGGCGTGCTCCTGCTGCCGCTGCACTCCGCGTACGGAGTCCACGAGGTGCGGTCCCTGGTGGACCAGTCGGGCGCGGTGGCGCTGGTGCTGCGGGGCGCCCACCGGGGCCGCGACCGCGTCGCGGAGGCGGTCGAGCTGCGGACGCGGTGCACCACGCTGCGTCACGTCTGGCTCTCCGGCGACCCGAGCGACCCAAGCGACCCGAGCGCCGGGAGCGGCCCGAGCGCCGGGAGCGGCCCGAGCGCCGGGAGCGCTGGGAGCGCCGGGCTACCGAGCACGGCCGAGCTGCTCGACCCGGCCCCCGGGCCGGCCGCGGCGCTCCCCGACCCCCCGGCGGACCCGCGGAGCCCGCTGATGCTGCTCGCCTCCTCGGGGACGACCTCCCGGCACCCGAAGCTCTGCGTCCACAGCCACGGCGGCCTGCTCGGCAACGCGGCGGCCGTGGCGGCCGACAGCGGCCTCGGCTCGGCCGACACGGTCGTCTCCGCGAGCCCGCTCAGCCACGCCTTCGGCCTGCTCTCGGTGCACCTGGCCCTGGTGGTCGGCGGCCGGGTCGGCCTCTTCGACGGGTGGGACGCGCGGCGCTTCCTCGACACCCTGCGCACCACCGCGGCCACCGCCGCCTTCGCGGTGCCGGCCCAGCTGCGCGACCTGACCGCCCTGTCGGCGGGGGCCGTGCCCGCCGGCCCGCCGCTCGGCCTGCGGGAGGTGCGCACCGGCGGTGCGCCGGTGCCCCGCGAGCTGGCCGAGGGCGTGCGGCGGATGCTGGGGGCGCGGCTGGTGGTGCAGTGGGGGATGACCGAGATCGGGGCGGGCACCTGCCTGCGGCCGGACGACCCGCCGGAGGCCGTGCTCACCCTGGGGCGGCCGGTCTCCGGCGGCGAGGTCCGGGTGCTCGGCCCGGGCGGCGCACCCGCCGGGCCGGGCGAGACCGGGGAGCTCCAGTACCGCAGCCCCTACATGTTCCAGGGCTACCTGCGGGCGCCCGGGCTGACCCGGGCCGCGCTCACGGCCGACGGCTGGCTGCGCTCCGGCGACCTGGCCGCCCTCAACCCCGACGGCACGGTGAGCTACCGGGGCCGCACCGGCGAGCTGATCAACCGCGGCGGGCTGAAGTTCAGCGCGCTGGAGGTGGAGGAGCTGCTGGGCGACCTGCCGCAGCTGGCCCAGCACGCGGTGGTGGCCCGGCCCGACCCCCGGCTGGGTCAGCGCTCCTGCCTGCTGGCCGCCCTGCACCAGGGCACCGAGCTGACCCTCGAGGAGGTCACCGGCCACCTGGCCCGCAAGGGCCTGGCCACCTACAAGCTGCCCGAGCAGCTGGTCCTCGTCGACCGGCTGCCGACCACGGTGACCGGCAAGATCGCCCGCGCCCGGCTGGCGGCCATCGCGGAGACCGGCGAGCTCGCGGGCGGTGCTGCGGGCGGTGCTGCGGGGACCATGCGGGCCGAGCTCGGGGAGGTGCGGCGGTGAGCCCGCGGTCAGCCGCCCAGCTGCTTGCGGAGCACGGTCTGGAAGTTGATCAGGTTCGGGTTGGCGGCGTTGCGGTCCAGCCAGGTCATGGTCACCTCGGTGCGCAGATCGGTGTCGCCGATCTCCACCACGGCCACCTCGCCGCGGCCGGCCTGGGCCCGTACCGAGATCATCGGCAGCAGGGCGCAGCCCATCCCGGCGGCCACGCAGGCGCCGAGCGTGCCGATGCTCGACACCTCCGCGACCGGCTCCTTCGCGACGGTGCCGGCGAAGGCGGAGTCGAACATCTCCCGGAAGCCGCAGCCCTGCTCGGTGGCCAGGAAGGGCTCCCGGGCCAGCTCCGCCAGGTCGGCCCGGCCGCGCTCGGCCAGGCGGTGGCCCGGCGGCACGATGACGACCAGCGGCTCGTCGGCCAGCGTCTCCGAAGACAGGCCCGCGTCGGCCGGCGGACGGCCGAAGGTCAGGCAGAGGTCCATCTCGCCCCGGCGCACGGCCTGGTAGAGGTCACCGCGGTTGAGCTGCCCGACCCGCACCCTGGTCTGCGGGTACAGCTCGCGGTAGTGCGAGAGCACCCCGGGCAGCAGGTGCATGCCCACCGTCTCCAGGGTGCCCACCGCCAGCTCGGTACCGGGCCGGGAGACCGCGAACCGGGCGTCCTCCATCAGCTTGAGGATGCTCTCCGTGTACTCCGAGAGGATCGCCCCCTGCGTGGTCAGTCGAATCCGGCGCTGCGACCGGTCGATCAGCTCCACGCCCAGTTCGCGCTCGAGTGACTGGATTTGATCGCTCACGCTGGACTGCGCGTAATGGAGCTCCTTGGCCGCCTGCGTCACGCTGAGTGTCCGCGCGACGGTTTCGAACGTTCGAAGATGACGCAGTTCCACGAGCCCGAAGCCCCCCTGGACGACCTATCGACTGAGCCGATGGTACCCATAGCGCATTCCTCTCGTCACCACCCCCAAACCGGCCCCAACTCCCGTTCCCCGTCCGGTTCAATGGATTCACGCGCTCCTGGCTGAACGGCTCGGGGACGGAAATCGCATTCGGAAACCGAGGAGAAGACATGGCCACGCAGGCCGTTCCGCAGCCCGTCGTCGCACCCGAACGACCCGACAAGCCGTCCCGCACCCTGTTGATCGGGCTCTCGCTCGGCTACTTCATGGTCCTGCTGGACATGACGATCGTCTCGGTGGCATTACCCGCAATCTCGCGCTACCTGCACGTCGGGATGAGCGGGCTCCAGTGGGTGACCAACGGATACACCATCACCTTCGCCGCCCTCCTGCTCACCGCGGGCTGGCTGTCGGACCGCTTCGGCGGCCGGCGGACCTTCCTCACCGGGCTGGTGGCCTTCGGGGTGCTCTCCGGCGTCTCGGCCCTGGCCACCAACCTCTCCACGCTGGTCGTCCTGCGGCTGGCCCTGGGCATCGCCGGAGCGCTGCTGCTCCCGGCCTCGCTGGCCATCATCACCAACGTCTACACCGTGCCCGCCGAGCGGGCCCGCGCGGTCGGGTCCTGGGCGGCCATCACGGGTGCGGCGCTCGCCGCCGGGCCGGTGGTGGGCGGCGTGCTGACCGAGACGGTCGGCTGGCGCGCCATCTTCCTGATCAACGTGCCGCTGGCCCTGGTCAGCTTCGCCATCACCGCCAAGCTCGCCCCGGAGACGGCCCGCAAGCAGCGCAGCGGGCTGGACCTGCCCGGCCAGGTCACCGGCGTGGTCGCCCTGGCAGCCCTGGTGTACGCGCTGATCGAGGGCCCGGACAAGGGCTGGGGCTCGACCGGGGTGGTGATCGCCTTCGCGCTCGCCGTGGTCGCGGCCGCCGTCTTCCTCGGCGCCGAGAAGCGGGCCGGCGACGCCGCGATGCTGCCGCTGCGGATGTTCCGCAACAAGAGCTTCTCGGCCGCCCTGGTGGCCGGTCTGCTGGCCAACTTCGGCCTCTCCGGGCTGCTGTTCGTGCTCTCGCTGTACTTCCAGGACGGCCGGAACTACTCCTCGATCGCCGCGGGTCTGGCCTTCCTGCCGCTGACCCTGCCCACCGCCTTCAACCCGATCTTCACCGGCCGCCTGGTCGGCCGGATCGGATCGCGCCGCCCGGCCACCATCGGCTTCGTGCTGATGGCCGTGGGCGCCCTCGTCCAGGCCCCGTTCACCGACAACTCCGGCCTCGGGCTGGCCGCCACCATCGTCGGTCTGCTGGCTTTCGGGTTCGGCGTCTCCTTCGCCCTGCCCGCGCTGGTCGCCGGGGTGGCCGGCACCGTCCCGACCGAGCTGGCCGGCATCGGCGCCGGCACGCTCAACTCCGCCCGGCAGGTGGGTGCTTCGCTCGGTGTCGCGATCCTGGGCGTGATCCTCAACCTCGCCTCGTCCAGTGCGGCCGGCACCGAGCAGGCCCTGATCGTCGGCGGCGTGGCCCTGCTGGTCGGGGCGGTCATCTCCGCCACCGGCCTGCGCTCCAAGTCCCCCGCAGCCTGACGCCGGAGGGCAGCGCCGCCCGTCGCCCCCGTGCGGGCGGCGCTGCCTCCGCCGGCCCCACCTCCAGGAGGAACATTGGCAACCACCGCACCCTCCGCCCGGCCCGCAGCCGCCCGGCAGGCCCTCCGGGTCGACGGGGTCGATCACCTGGCCTTCGTCACCTGGAGGCCCCGCGAGACCCACGACTTCTACACCCGGGTGCTCGGTCTGCCCCTGGTGCACGCGATCACCGCGACCGGCTGGGTCACCGAGGACTACCCGGATTTCGTGCACTTCTTCTTCGACCTGGGCCGGGGCAACCGGATCGCCTTCTTCTACTACTTCGGCCTGCCGGAGGAGGAGGCGCCGAGCGACCTCATGCACCGCTCCCGGCACATCGCCTTCCACGTCGAGACCGAGGCCGAACTGCTGGCCTGGCGCGACCGGTTGAAGGCCCACGGGGTGCGGGTCACCCCGCCGCTGCCGCACGAACTGATCGAGTCGATCTACTTCGACGACCCCAACGGCATCCAGCTGGAGATCACCCGCCCGCTCCGCGAGATGTCCGGGATCGACGCCCGGGACGCCGAGTTGACGCTCCGCGCACTCTTCGACGTGGCCGAGTCCCCGGCCCCCTCGGCCCAGGCGCTCTGGCAGCGCAAGGCCGAACTGGTGCGCAAGAACGCGGAGGTGGCGGCCGCATGACGCTCGCCCTGTACGTCCTCGACGTACCCGAGTTCGTGCCCCTGGTGCGCGCCGCCGAGGCCGCCCGGATGACGTCCCGCCGGATCGGCGACTACGTCGAACTCTCGACCGCAGCAGACGAAGTGACGATCAGTCGGGCCGGCACCGGCATCCGCACCGCCGTCTGGCACGCCGCCCTGACCGGCGGACTCGACGCACGCATCGGCTCGTTCGACTCCGAGACGCTCCACCTGGTGAAGGAGGGACAGTGAGCAACTCAGCTTCCGGTTCTGCGGGTTCCGGTCCGACGGGTGCCGCTCCGACCGGCCGCCACCCGGTGCTGGTGGTCGGCGCGGGCCCGGCCGGGCTCAGCGCGGCCCTGGCGCTGCGCGCCGCCGGCCTGCCCGCGACGGTCCTCGACCGGCGCACCGCGGACACCGTCCGCCCGGGCAGCCGCGCCGCCTACCTGCACGGAGCGTCACTGCGCTCCCTGGAGGAGCTCCGGCCCGGCCTCGGCCACGAGATCGCCGGACGTGGCCTGATGTGGGCCACCAAGCGGTCGTTCTGGGCGGGCAAGGAGATCTACACCCGCACCTACGCACCGGTCACCAAGGACGGCCTGCCGCCGTTCACCAGCCTGCCGCAGGTGGTCACCGAGGACCTGATGGCCGCCGCCTGCCGCGAGGCGGGGGTGGACTTCCGCTGGGGCGTGGAGGTGAAGTCGGCCGAGAGCGGCCCGGACGGGGTGCGGCTGGTGGACGCCGCCGGCACCGAGTGGCGGGCCGAGTACGTGATCGCGGCGGACGGCTCGCGCTCGCCGCTGCGCGCCGCGATCGGCAGCCCGCTGGAGGGGCCGCGTTCGCAGAACACCTTCGTGGTGGTCGACCTCGAGGACGACCCGGCCCACCCGCTGCCGCTGGAGCGGGTCTTCCACTACAACCACCCCGCCGTCGGTGGCCGGAACGTGCTGATGGTGCCGTTCGCGGGCGGCTGGCGGGTGGACCTCAACCTGCTGGTCGACGACGACCCCGAGCAGTACGTCTCGCCCGAGGGGCTGCGGCGGTGGATCCCCAAGGTGATGCCCGCCTCGTACGGCGAGCGGGTGCGCTGGGTGTCGACCTACCGGTTCGCCCAGCAGGTGGCCGAGCACTTCACCGACACCCACCGCCGGGTGCTGCTGACCGGCGAGGCCTCGCACCTGTTCGCCCCGTTCGGCGCGCGCGGGATGAACTCCAGCATCCCGGACGCGATCCGGGCCGTGCGGGCCGTCCAGGGTGCGCTGGCCGCCCCCGGCCGCCCGGCGGCCGCGGCCGAGGTCGACCGCTTCGCCGCGGAGCGGCAGGAGGCCGCCCGCTACAACCGGGCCTGCGCGAGCACCGCCCTGGAGCACATGCTGGCGCAGCGCCCGTCGGTCTGGCTGCGGCGGCGGGCGGCTGCGGCGGTGGCCGTGGCCGGCCGCAAGGCCGGCGCCTGGCTGGACTCGGCGCCCTACGGGCCGAAGCTGGCGGCGCGCGGGGCGGCCAAGACCTCCTACTGACCCGCCGTACGACGGAGCGCGTGGTCGGCCGCGACGGCCGGCCACGCGCTCGACGCCGTCCCGGGGCCGACGGTCACGGCAGGGAGAGCGGGAGGTCCTTGAGCATCGCCCGGGCGGCGGCCCGGGCGGCGTCCACCAGGGAGTCGCCCGCCGAGGGGGAGAAGGCCAGGTGGACCGGGAGCGGCTCCGGCTCCGGGCCGAGCAGGCCGGCCGGCACCGGCCGGAGCGAGGGATCGCCGTGGTGCGCGCCGGCCGGGAGCACGGTGTAGGCCAGACCGGCCCCGACGGCGGCCCGGACGGCCAGCGGATCGGCGCACCAGGGGGCGGCCCGCCAGCGGACCCGGTGCTCGGCGAGGGTCTCGACGACCCGCCGGCTCAGGGCCGAACCGCCGCCGACCAGGGCCACCGGGAATTCCCCGCCCGGCAGGGCCGGCGCCTGGCCGAACCAGCTCAGCCGCACCCGTCCCAGCATTTCGCCGCGGGAGGTTTCCGCGCCGAGCAGAATGGCGGCGTCCAATTCCTCCGCGGCGATCTTCCCGGCGAGTTCCTCGCTCATTCCGGTGGTCACCGCGCAGCACAGCTGCGGGCGGTCCAGTGAAAGCTGGGCGAGCATGGTGCTCAGCCCGTCGGCGAAATGGACCGAGCAGCCCATGTTCAGTCGTTCCTGGGTGCGCAGCGCCGATACCGTGCTGAGCACCTCGGTGTTCAGCAGGAGCACCCGGCGCGCGTGCGCCACCACTTCCCGGCCGACCGGGGAGAGTCTGAGGGGCCGTCTGGTCCGGTGGAACAGCGGCGTTTCGACGACGCTCTCCAGGCGCTGGATCTGCTGGCTGATGGTCGGCTGCGTCACGTGCAGCGCCTGTGCGGCGCGGGCGAAACCGCCCTCGTCGACGACGGCGACCAGGGCCCGTAAAAGCTTCACTTCGATGTCACGTTGCAACAAAGCCCCCACACCCTTCTCTGGGCGGCTACCTCCGGAATGCCGTCCCCCGAATTGGAGAGGTGAACGAACTCATCGTCGCATAGTCATTGGTTGGTGTAGAGGTGCATCTATTCGTGACCGGATCGCGCGGGTGTCCGTCCGGCGGAGCTGGTGCGCCGCCGACCGGTGCACCGGCCCCCAGCTGCGGCGGGCCCGATGCGGATGGGCGGGATCCGGTGGGCCGCCGTCCGCATGGCCCGGGCGAGGAGGTCGGACCGGTGTCATTCGGCCAGTGCGCGGAGGTCGGCCGGACGGCGAGGTGACGGAGTGCCCGGGCTGGTGCGTCGGGGCGCGGCGAGTGGCCAAACAGCGGCCCCGGGGTGGTCAGCCGCAGCATGCCCGGCCGTGATCGCCGTGACGTCGGTCAGCCGAGTTGGCGGTAGCCGCCGCGGAAGTAGAGGAGCGGGCGGTCGGCCGGGCCGGGCACGCGGGCCTCCAGCACGCGGCCGAGGACCAGGACGTGGTCGCCGGCCGGGATGCGCTGCTCGGTGCGGCACTCGACGGTGGCCAGGGCACCCTCGACCAGGGGCGCGCCGGTGTGCGGGCCGCGGGTGTGCGGGGTGTCCGCGAAGAGCAGGCGGTCGCTGAGCCGGCCCTTCATCGCGAAGCGGGAGGCCAGGGCGCGCTGCTCCTCGCCGAGGAGCGAGACGGCCCAGCTGTCGACCCGGCCGAGGATCTCGTCCATCCGGGAGTCCTCGCGCACCGAGATCAGCACCAGCGGCGGCTCCAGCGAGACCGAGAGGAACGAGGTGGCCGTCATCCCGGCGTCCCCGCCCTCGGCCCCCTCCTCGGGGTCGTGGGCGGTCACCAGCGCGACGCCGGAGGCGAGCTGGGAGAGCGCGGCCCGGAACTCGTCGGGCGAGGCGACAGGGGCGGCTGCGTGCTGCGGGGACGTGTACACCCGATGCACGCTAGTCGGCGGGCCGCCGGTCCGGCATCGGGCGGGGGACGTAGGACCGCAGGCGGGGTGGCACAGAACGGGACGGAACGGGCGCCGACCCGCCGGAGCGCTCGCCCGAACGTGGGCGGGCTCACCCCCAGGGGTGAGCGGGCCGGGTCCGCCGGGCCGCACCGGCCTTCAGTCCCGCTGCATGGTCGCCGACCACCCATTGACCGTGAATATCCGGATACATCAGCATCCGTCCGGTATCTGGCAGCTGAACTGACGCGGATGAGTAGTCGATGAGCATGTGCACGGTGTGAGTTGAGTCACAACTGGTGGTCGATTGTTGACCGAGCGTGCCTATCGCTGTGCTCCCTGTGATTCAGTTCTTCTGGCAATCGGACGATAACCAATCAAGAACTATCCGAAGCAGCCGGGGAGCCCCCGCATGGAAGCCGAGTCGGAGCCTTACGTCCGCCTCGCGACCCTCCGTACCTTGCACCGGGTCGTGGCGGACCTCAACGCTGCCCGCAGCCTGGCGGGCACGTTGCAGGCCGTGGTCGAGGGCGCGGTGCACGGGCTCGGGTTCGACGCGGCCGCCGTCAGCCTGGTCCGGGCCGACGGCGACCTCGTGGTGGCCGCGGTCTGGGAGCTGGAGGAGAGCGCCTTCGGCGGCCCCTCCGTGCTGCTCGGCCAGGTCGGCTCCCGGGAGTCCTGGGAGCGGATGCTCGGGGTGAGCGACCACTGGGGCACGCTGCGCTTCCTGCCGCACGACCGGGGCTGGGCCATCGGCGGCGACCTGCCGACCTGGACGGGCGACGGCCCGCTGCCGGTGTACGCCAACGACTGGCACCCGGCCGACTTCCTGCTGGCCCCGATGTACAGCGCCGGCGGCGACCTGCTCGGGGTGCTCAGCGTGGACCGCCCGCGCAGCGGCAAGCGGCCCGGGGCGTGGACCCGCGAGGCGCTGGAGATGTTCTCGCTGCAGGCCTCGATCGCGATCGGCAACGCCCGGCTGCGGGCCGAGATGCAGCGCGCGCTGGCCCGGCTGGAGAAGGAGCAGCAGGCGCTGCGGGCCAGCGAGGAGAGCTTCCGGCAGGCCTTCGAGTACGCCCCCAGCGGGATGGCCATCACCGAGCTGCACGGCGCCGGCCGGGGCCAGCTGACCAGGGTCAACGACGCGCTCTGTCGGCTGCTCGGCCGCCCCCGGGCCACCCTGCGCCAGCAGTGCTTCGCCGATCTGGTGCACCCCGACGACCTGGAGCTGCTGCTGCGCACCAGTGCCGAGGGGGGCCGGGCCGAGCTGCGGCTCTCCCGCCGGGACGGCGGCTACCAGTGGGTCTGCCTGCGCAATTCGGTGGTGGCCGACGCCGCCGAGGGCCCGAGCTTCCTGCTCACCCACGTCGAGGACATCGAGGAGCGCAAGCGCCACGAGCTCCAGCTGGCCCACCGGGCCAGCCACGACGCGCTCACCGGCCTGCCCAACAGCGCCGAGCTCAAGGCCCGGCTGGGCCGCCGGCTCTGCGCCCACCCGCCGGCGGTCGGTGGGGCGCTCCCGCCGCTGTACGGCACGCCCGCGCCCCTGGACGAGCCCGCGTACGCCCCCCAGGGGGTCTCCTACAGCGCGCACAGCGCCTTCGACGGCCTCGGGGTGCCCGGGAGCCTCACGCACGCCTACGGGGCCCCCGAGGGCGCGCACGGCTACGAGGGCGCGCACGGCTACGAGGGCGCCGAGGCGGCCGCCTGGGCCCGCCCGGGCGAGCGGCCGGCCCGTGCCGACGGCCCGGCCGACCACGTGCACACCGTGGTGCCCGGCGAGGCCCCGGGCGAGTGGGGCGGCCCGTTCCGCTCGGGCAGCGGGGAGAAGGGCCTGGCGGTGCTCTTCTGCGACCTGGACGGCTTCAAGTCGATCAACGACCGGTTCGGCCACAAGGCCGGCGACTCGGTGCTGATCGAGGTGGCCCGCCGACTGCAGCAGGTCGTCCGCGAGGGCGACACCGTGGCCCGCCTCGGCGGTGACGAGTTCGTGGTGCTGGCCGACGGGATCGGCCGCGAGGAGGCCAAGGACCTGGCCGGGCGGCTGCGGAACGCGATCATCCCGCCGATGCGGATCGACAACCGGACCACCCGGGTCGGCGTCTCGCTGGGCATCGGCTGGGCCGGCTGCGGGATGTCCATCGAGGAGGTCCTGCACGCCGCCGACGAGCGGATGTACGACGAGAAGCGGGCCCGGGGCGGCGCCGCCCGGGGCGCGCGCGGCGAGCGCTCGCACCGCCGCGCGGGGTGACGGGCGCTTTCCGGCCCGTCAGGTGCGGAAGGTAGGGTTCCCCGGTACGAGTTGTCCCTATTCCGCCCGCACGACCGCCCGTGCGCGGCGCCCACCGCTGGGAGTTGAACGCCGTGACCACGCCCGGTACGAACGGAGCGCCCGAGGGAGCGGCGGACGAGGATCCGTTCGCGTACCTCTACCGTCCGCAGGCGGGCGAGGAGGCGGCGGAGCAGCCGCGCGGGGCGATCAGCCGCCCGATGGAGGTCGGCCGCGCCCAGTACGGCCAGCAGTCCGCCTACGGGCAGCCGTACGGCCAGCAGTACCCGCCGCAGCAGCCCCCGTACGGTCAGCAGCCGCCGCCCTACGGTCAGCAGCAGCCCACCGTGCCCGCCCAGCCCAACCGCTACGCCGAGCACTCCCGCCCGCAGCCGGGCGAGGACCGGCCGAGCGGCGGCCGGGGCAAGGCCGCGGTGATCGGCGCGGTGGCCGTGGTGGCCGCGATCGCGATCGGCGCCGGCATCGCGCTGAGCGGCGGCGGTGGCGGCAAGACCACGAACGACGCCGGCGGCAAGCACACCGCCGCTCCGGCCAGCCCGGCGCCCAGCTCCGCGACCGCCTCGCCCTCGGCCACCCCGACGGCCTCCAGCGCGCCGATCGCCGACGCGAGCAAGCTGCAGGGCCAGGGCACCAGCAGCGCCAGCGCGATCAAGGGCGCGATCTCGGCCGACGGCAGCTACCTGACCCTCCAGCCGGGCGCCTCGATCACCTGGACGGTCAGCGTGGCCGCGGCCGGCCAGTACAAGTTCTGGCTGCACTACAACAACAGCGGCGCCGACGTCCCGGCCGCCGTCTCGGTCAACGGCAAGGACCGGGACGGCGGGGTGACGCTGAAGAACTGGGCCAAGTCCAGCGACCCGACCCAGTCCTGGGTCTCCACCAACATATGGCCGGAGCTGCAGGCCGGGACGAACACCCTCACGGTGTCCATCCCGGCCGGGGGCAGCGGCTCCGTCCCGGTCGACCAGGTGGCGATCACGCCGATGTCGGCGAGCAGCTACCCGCGCTGAGCGCCGGGCGACCACCCGCGCCGAGCGCAGGACGAGGGGTGAGCAGCGGGACGCAGTCCGCTGCTCACCCCTCGTGCGTTCCGGCTCAGGCCGCGTGCGCCACGCGGGAGAAGCGGTCCGCCCCGACGATCCAGCGGCCGCGGCGCATGACCGCGACCAGGTCGTAGCTGTCGGAGTCGAGCACCACGAGGTCGGCGTTCTTGCCCGCCTCGAGGGAGCCGATGGAGTCCGCCAGGCCGAGCAGGCGGGCCGGGACGGTGGAGAGCGACTGCACGGCCTGGTTGAGGCTCAGGCCGTTGACCGTGACGGAGCGCTTGAACGCGACGTTCAGGGTGAGGGTGGAGCCCGCGATGGAGCCGCCCTCGACCAGCCGGGCCACGCCGTTCTCGACCCGCACCTGGAGCGGGCCGAGCGGGTAGAGCCCGTCGCCCATCCCGGCCGCGCCCATCGCGTCGGTGATCAGCGCCACCCGCTCGGCCCCGGCGGTGCCGTAGGCCAGGTCGAGCACCGAGGGGTGCAGGTGGACGCCGTCGTTGATCAGCTCCACGGTGACCCGCTCGTCCTCGAGCAGGGCGACGATCGGGCCCGGGGCGCGGTGCTGGATGCCCGGCATCGCGTTGAACAGGTGGGTGGCGACGCTGGCCCCGGCTGTGATCGCCTCCAGGGTCTTGGCGTAGTCCGAGTCGGTGTGGCCGACGGCGGCGATGATGCCCTGGTCGGCCAGCATCCGGACGGACTCCAGCCCGCCGGGCAGCTCGGGCGCGAGGGTGAACATCTTCGCGGCGCCGCGCGCGGCCTCCACCAGCTTGCGGACCACCGCCGGGTCCGGGTCGCGCAGCAGGTCGGGGCGGTGCGCCCCGCAGCGGCCGGGGGAGATGAACGGACCCTCGAAGTGGATGCCCGCCAGCACCCCGTCCTCGACCAGCTCGGAGAGCACGGCGGCCTGGCGGCACAGGTCGTCGATCTCGCCGGTGACCGTGGAGGCCATCGTGGTGGTGGTGCCGTGCTCCAGGTGCGTCCGGGCGACGAGCTGCGCCTCCTCGGCGATGGCCGCCGAGTAGGAGCCGCCGCCACCGCCGTGCACGTGCAGGTCGACGAAGCCGGGGACGACGGTGTGGCCGGTCAGGTCGATGTCGCCCGGCTCACGGTCACCCCCGAGCCCGGCGATGGTGGCGCCCTCGACGGCCAGCCGGCCGTTCTCGATCACGCCGCCCGGCAGGACGAGTCGGGCGCCGGCCAGTGCAGTACGGTCCGCGGTTGTCACGCGGTCACCTCCATGGAGAGCAGATCCCAGGCGAGCAAACCGGCGCCCAGGGATGCGGCGGTGTCTTTGAGCATGGCCGGTACGACCTTCGGGGGCATCTGGAAGGTCAGCCGCTCGGAGACCGCCGCGCGCAGGGGTGTGAAGAGGGTGTCACCCGCCTCGGCCAGGCCGCCGCCGACGATCACCACGGCCGGGTCGAGCAGGCTCTGGGCCAGCACGATCCCGTCCGCGAGGGCGTCCACGGCCGTCCGCCAGACGGCCAGCGCGCGCTCGTCCCCGGCGTCCACGGCCGCGGCGCAGGCCGCCGCGTCCGCCGCCGGGTCGCCGCTCGCGGCGGCCCAGGCCCGGGAGACGGCCGAGGCCGAGGCCAGGGTCTCCAGGCAGCCCCGGGCCCCGCAGCCGCAGGCCGGCCCGCCGGGCCGGACCACCACGTGGCCGATCTCGCCGCCGTAGCCGTGCGCCCCAGCCTCGATCCGCCCGTCGATGCCGATGGCCCCGGCGATGCCGGTGCCCAGCGCGACGAAGAGGAAGCGGGAGACGCCCTGACCGGCGCCGATCCGGCCCTCGGCCAGACCGCCGGAGCGGACGTCGTGACCGAGCGCGACCGGGATCAGCGGCCGGCCGGGTTCGGCCAGCCGCTCGCCGAGGAGCTTGCGGATCGGGAGGTCCCGCCAACCGAGGTTGGCGGAGAACACCGCGATGCCGTTCTTCTCGTCGATCGTCCCCGGCACGGCGACGCCGGCCGCGAGGGGCGCGACGCCGTAGCGGGCGCGGCCCTCCGCGGCCAGGTCGGCGGCGAAGTCGAGGATGGCGGTGACGACGGCGTCGGTGCCGTGCTCCCGCCCGGTCGGTCGGCGTGCTTCGAACAGCACGGAGCCGTCCTGGGCGAGCAGCGCGGCCTTCATGCCGGTGCCGCCTACATCGAGTGCGATGACGTGCTTCACGGTGGACAGTTTCCCTTGACCAGGTCGGAGAGGTCTAGTCCAGTTGCGCGATTGGTCTGGTCCATGAGGGTGAGGTTTGTCGCCTTTGGCGGTGGCGTGGGTGGATTCAGGCTTTCCGGCAACCTTCTTTCCTGATACCCGGTACGGGAGTTGGGACGCCTGGGCCGCCCGGTGGGACCGCTCTAACGGAGGACGACCGAGCGGGTCAGCGCCCGCGGCTCGTCGGGGTCGAGACCACGGGCCTCGGCGGTGGCCACGGCCAGCCGGTGCACCCGCACCAGATCGGCCAGCGGGTCGAGGGCGGAGGTGACCAGCTCGGCGCCGGTGGCCGCGATCTGCTCGGCCAGCCCGGCCGGGGGCTCGCCGAAGGACCAGACCAGCCGGCCCGGGGCGGCGATGGCGACCGGGCCGTGCCGGTACTCCATCGCCGGGTAGGACTCCGTCCAGGCCCCGGCCGCCTCGCGCATCTTCAGCCCTGCCTCCAGGGCCAGGCCGTTGGTCCAGCCCCGGCCGAGGAAGCTGATCTGCTCGGCGCCGGCCCAGCCGGGCGGCAGCGGCTCGGCCAGCGCGGCCTCGGCGTCCTGTGCCGCCGCCGCGACCGGGCGCACACCGGGGGCGAGCGCCCCCTCGATCTCCAGGTGCGCCCGCAGCAGGGCCAGCGCGGTGGTGGCGAACCGGGTCTGCACCACCGACTCCTCGTCGGCGAAGTCCAGCACCACGGCCTGCCCGGCGGAGCGGTGCACGGGGGTGTCGAAGGTGGCGGTGATCGCGGTGGTCGGCGCCTTGAGCCGGTCGAGCAGGTCGAGCACTTCGGTGGTGGTGCCCGACCGGGTGATCGTCAGCACCCGGTCGTACCGGCGCCCTTCGGGGTACTCGGAGGCCGCGAAGGCGTCCGTCTCGCCGTGGCCGCCGGCCTCGCGCAGCGCGGCGTACGCCTGCGCCATGAACCAGGAGGTGCCGCAGCCGACCACCGCCACCCGCTCGCCGCGCTGCGGCAGGGCCGGGGCGGCCGAGGCGGCGAGGCCGGCGGCGCGGCGCCAGTTCTCCGGCTGGGTGGCCAGCTCCTCGGCGGTGCGGGAGGTCCTGCGGGGGCTGTCGGGCATGGGCTGACTCCTGTCGCAGCGCTCGCGGGCCCACGGCCGGGCCCACCGCTCGGGCGGTGCTCGACTGTGTGCGTGAAGATGTTTGATTTATAGCCCTGGCGCGCAGAATTGCGCAATGAGCTCGGCAGAGTCGCAGCCCCGACCCCACTCGGACGGGCGGACCTGTGCCAAGCTGGGCGCGCTTCGCGCAGTCGCGCGCGGAGGTGGCCGGACTGCTCGGAAGGGGCGGCGTGTCCAGGTACGAGCGGTGGAACGCACTGCTGGAACTACTGGCCGAGCAGGGCAAGCTGGAGGTCGAGGAGGCCGCCGAGGCGCTGGACGTCTCCGCCGCCACCATCCGGCGTGACCTCGACCAGCTGGCCCGTCAGCAGATGCTCACCCGCACCCGGGGCGGAGCCGTCGCGCACAGCGTCAGTTACGACCTCCCGCTGCGCTACAAGACCGCCCGCAACGCCGACGCCAAGCAGCGGATCGGCGCCGCCGTGGCCGCGCTGGTCTCCCCCGGCGAGGTGGTCGGCCTGAACGGCGGCACCACCACCACCGAGGTGGCCCGCGCCCTGGCGGTGTGGCCCGAGGGGGCCGAGGCCGGGGCGGCCCCCGGGGGCCAGGTGCTCACCATCGTCACCAACGCGGTCAACATCGCCAACGAGCTGACGGTCCGTCCGCAGGTCAAGATCGTGCTCACCGGGGGTGTGGCCCGGCCGCAGTCCTACGAGCTGATCGGCCCGCTGGCCGGTCTGGTGCTGGCCGAACTCGCCCTGGACGTCACCGTGTTGGGCGTGGACGCGCTGGACGTCGGACACGGCGCCACCGCGCACCACGAGGGCGAGGCCAGCGTCAACCGGCTGCTCGCCGAGCGGGCCCGCCGGGTGGTGGTGGCCGCCGACTCCTCCAAGCTCGGCCACCGCGCCTTCGCCCGGATCTGCGGGGTCGAGCGGATCGGCACCCTGGTCACCGACCAGGGCATCGGCGCCGAACTCACCGCCGCCTTCGAGGAGGCGGGCGTGCGGGTGATCGCGGTGTGACGAGCGTTGCGCGCTGCGCAACGTGAGGGGCCACTTCGGTAACTACGGCCGAGGAGGTCTGGACCACCGCTCGGAGGCGCTGACAGTGTGGCCGCCGCCCACCCCGTGCGAAGGCGGTCACCCGTGTCGAACCCCCCTGCCCAGAAGTCCCGTTGGTCCGCCCTGGTGGCCGCCTGCGTGCTGTTGACCGGCGGCTGCGGCAGCCTGCTGCCGCTGGGCGGCGGGGGAGACGTCACGCTGAAGTTCGTCGCGGCCGACTACGGCGACAGCGAGGCGACCAGCTCCACGCCGTACTGGAACGACCTGGCCCGGGCCTTCGAGGCGGCCAACCCCTTGATCAAGGTGGACGTCCAGGTGGTGCCCTGGACGGAGATCGACAAGCGGGTAGCCGACCTGATCAAGAAGGGCGACACGCCCGACGTGGTGCAGACCGGCGGCTACGCCGACCAGGTCGCCGCCGGGCGGCTCTACCCCGCGAGCGACGTGCTCACCATCGACACCCAGGCCGACCTGATCGACGCCTTCGCCAAGGCCGGCCAGGTGCTCGGCAGCCAGTACGGCATCCCCTTCGTGGCCTCCTCGCGCGCCTTCGTCTACAACAAGGCGATCTTCACCAAGGCCGGCATCGACCAGCCGCCGGCCACCTGGGAGGACCTGCGCAAGGACGCCGAGCAGATCAAGCGCAAGGTGCCCGGGGTGATCCCGTACGGCCTGCCGCTCGGGCCCGAGGAGGCCCAGGCCGAGGCCAGCATGTGGACCATGAGCGGCGGGGGCGGCCTGGCCGACACCGGCGGCAACTACACCGTCGACAGCCCGCAGAACCGGGCCACCTTCGACTGGCTCCGCACCCAGCTGGTGCAGCCCGGCCTCACCTACCCCGACCCCGCCGCGGTCGACCGCAAGGCCGCCTTCGCCGACTTCGTGGCCGGCAAGGTCGCGATGCTCGACGGGCACCCCTCGCTGATCCAGAAGGCGGTGGCCGCGAAGGTCGACTACGGCACCAGCCCGATCCCGCACAAGGACCCGCAGGCCAAGCCGATCACCCTCGGGGTGGCCGACTGGATGATGGCCTTCAAGGCCAACGGGCACCGGGTCGAGATCAAGAAGTTCCTCTCCTGGGTCTACCGGGAGGACAACACGCTCAAGTTCGACGAGCAGTACAACCTGCTGCCCGTCACCCAGTCCACCCTGGCCGCGATGACCGCGGGCGGGCACGAGGACCTCAAGCCCTTCCTGGCCGTGCTGCCGAACGCAAGCTTCTACCCGCTGGGCGATCCGGCCTGGGACACCGTGAACGGGCTGGTCAAGCAGCGGATCGGCGGGGCGGTCAAGCAGGGCGGCGACCAGGTGCTGGGCGACCTGCAGGCGGCGGCCGCGCAGGCCGCCGCCCACTCCCGGGGCTGATCCCCGGCCGCCGGTCGGCCGGGGTCAGCCGATCGCGTAGGCCTTGCGCAGCGTCTCGTGCACCGTCCAGGTGGTCCGGTCGCCCTCGCGCAGCACCGCCACGTCGCCCGGGCCGACCTCCAGGGTCGGGCCGCCCTCGAACTCGATGGTGGCCCGGCCGCTGACCACCACGAACATCTCGTCGGCCTCGGTGTCCGTCACCACCCCGGGCGTGATCTGCCAGATCCCGCGGATCCGGGAGCCGTCCTCGGACTCCCAGATGACCTTCCCGGAGACCTCGGGCGTGCCGGAGACGATCTGGCCCGGGTCCAGCGGGTCGGGTTCGAGGTCGGCGTCGGGGATGTGCAGAGCGAAGCTGTAGTCCATGGCCCCGACGCTAACCGCTGCGCCCGCCCGGTGTCGGCGGCAGAGTGTGTCCGGTCGGCCGGGCAGAATGACAGGGTGACGGAGGCAGCGGGCTTGAACGAGCGGGAACGGGCGGTCCTCGCCCTGGAGGCCCGTCAGTGGCGCACGGCCGGCGCCAAGGAACGCGCCGTCCGCGAGGAGCTCGACCTCTCGGCCACCCGGTACTACCAGATCCTCAACGGACTGCTCGATCGCGAGGCAGCGGCGGCGCACGCGCCTGTGTTGGTCAATCGTCTGCGGAGACTGCGGGACCGTTCCCGCGAGGAACGGCAGGGCAACGCCTGAGAAAGTGTTGGGTAAGCGGGTGACTACTCGTTCTTGAGGTCATCGGCGAGGCGGCGGGCTGCTTCGGTCTCGATGGGGCCGCGTGGTTCGACCTCCTCGCCGGCGAGGCGGGCGGCCATCAGGCGGATCATGGCGACCTTGATCATCGCTTCGGCGTGCGCGGTCTTGCGCTCGTAGTCCCGTGCCAACCGTCTGCACCGCCCCAGCCAGGAGAATGTCCGCTCGACCACCCACCTGCGGGGCAGCACCTGGAAGCCTTTCACATCCGCGTTGCGCGGCACCGCCACCACCGTCAGGTTCTCGTGCGCGGCAGCCCAGCCGACCAGACCGGCATCGATCGCGTTGACGTAGCCGCCGTCGACCCAGACCAGCCCGACCTGCGGGAACAGACCACGGATGCCGGCCAGGACCAGCTTCGCGCCCGCCCGCTCCTGGACGGACGCGGAGTGCACGACCGCCTTCAGGACCAGTCCACAGCTGTCCACCAGCAGGTGCCGCTTGCGGCCCCGGACACGCTTGCCCGCGTCGTAGCCGATCGCCTCGCCGCCCTGGTGACTGCGTACGGACTGGGAGTCCAGCACCGCCGCCGACGGCTGCGGATCCCGACCGTCCGCGACCCTCACCCGGTCACGCAACACGTCGTGGACCCGGTCCCACGTCCCGTCGGCGCTCCACGCACGAAACCACCGGTAGGCCGCGTCCCACGGCGCCAGGTCGTGCGGCACCAGCCGCCAGGCACAACCACTGACCAGGACGTACAGAACCGTGTCGACGACCAGGCGGCGAGGGAACTTCAGCGGCCGGCCGCCCCTGCGCGGATCCCGCCCCGGCAGCAGCGGCTCGATCACCGCCCACTGAGCATCCGTCAACGACGAGTCGTACGAAGGCTTGCACGAACAGACACACATACCGGTGATCCTCGCGGGCTCCTCGACCACGAAGATCACCGGCCGCACATCACACCAAGCAGTCGATCAATTACCCAACACTTTCTGAGGGGCGCGGGGAACGGCGCGGCCCACCCTGCACTCTGCCGCTGCTTTACGCTCATGCCCTCGTTGCACTGTCCGATGATGGTGCAACTGGCTGACCGGGGGAGATGACACGACCGTTCCTCCCGACCTCGCGCAGTTCCCCGCGCCCCTGATTTCTTCCGTATGGTCCGTTGGTATGGAGCTGAAGACGTGGGTTGCGCAGCTGGGTGATCCCCGGCGGGCGGTGGTTGGGCTCGACTTCGACGGGACGTTGGCGCCGATCGTGGCGGATCCGGCGGCGGCCAGGGCGCATCCGGGGGTGGTGCCGGCGCTCGCGGGGCTGGCGCCCTACCTGGCCGGAGTGGTGATCGTGACCGGGCGGCCGGCCGAACTGGCCGTGCAGTACGGGGGGTTCGCCGGGGTGCCGGGACTGGAGCGGTTGACCGTGCTGGGGCAGTACGGGGCGGAGCGCTGGGACGCCCGGACGGGCGAGCTCTCCTCGCCGGAGCCGCCGCCCGGGGTGGCGGCGGCCCGCGCCGAGCTGCCCGGGGTGCTGGCTGCGGCGCCGGAGGGCACCTGGGTGGAGGACAAGGGCCGGGCCCTGGCCGTGCACACCCGCCGCACCGAAGATCCTGGTGCAGCAATGGAGTTGCTCCGGGAGCCGGTGGCCGGGCTGGCCGCCGCGCACGGGCTGGTGGTCGAACCTGGCCGCTACGTCCTGGAGTTGCGTCCGCCGGGGGTCGACAAGGGTGCCGCCCTCACCGCCTACCTCGCCGAACTCGACGCTCACGCCGTGCTGTACGCGGGAGACGACCTCGGCGACCTGCCGGCCTTCGAGGCCGTCGAGCGGCGCCGCGAGGGTGGCCACCCCGGTCTGCTGGTGTGCAGCGGCGCCACCACCGGCGAGCGGCAAGTCACCGAACTCGCCGACCGGGCCGATCTGGTGGTGCCCGGGCCGGAGGGCGTGGTCGAGCTGCTCGCCGACCTCGCGGAGCTGCTCAGCCCGCCAGCGCGGCCCTGATCTGACGGGTGGTCTGCGCCGCCACCCGGGGGTGCGTGGCGGCGTACCAGCGATGGGCGTTGAGGCCGGTGGCCAGGGCCCAGGCGCGGCCCCGGAGCCAGGTCGCCCCGTCCAGGCCGAGGGCGGCCCGGAAGGCGGCCCGGGGACCGGGGTCGAACAGGGTGAAGGCGATGGTGAGGTCGCAGGCCGGGTCGCCCAGGCCGAGCCCGCCGAAGTCGATGACGGCACTCAGCTGCCCGTCCCGGGTGAGCAGATTGCCGGTGTGGAAGTCGCCGTGCACCCAGACCGGCGGCCGCTCCCAGTCGGGGGCGGCCAGCGCCTCCGTCCAGAGCCTGGTCATCGCCGAGCCGTCGAAGGGGCCTTCGGGGCCGCCGAGTTCGGCGATCGCCGAGCGGGTGTCGGCGTCCCGGTCGGCCAGGGTCTCGACGGTGAGCTCGGGGTGCGGCCCGGCAGCCGGGGCCCGGTGCAGGGCGGTCAGGAAGGCGGCCAACCGGGGGACACACTCGGGGGAGTCGGTCGGCAGCTGCGGGGTGGCCGGTGCCCCGTCGAGCCAGCGGGCCACCGACCAAGGCCAGGGGTAGCCGAGCCCGGGTTCGCCCAGGGCCACCGGGATCGGGACGGCCAACGGCAGGTGCGGGGCGAGCAGGGGCAGCCAGCGGTGCTCCTTGTGAGCCTGGCCGACCGCGTCCCGGTGGCGTGGCAGCCGGACGGCCAGCTCCCCGCCCAGCCGGTGGATCACGTGGTCGGACCCGGCCGGGTCCACCAGCGCCAGCGGCAGGTCGGCCCACTGCGGGAACTGCCGAGCGACCAGCCGCCGCACCAGGTCGGTGGTGACTGCGGTCTCCCTGTGCGCTGCCTCTGCGCTCTCCGTCATGCCGGCGAGTATGCCGGACCCTCAGCCCAGTGCCTCCAGCTGGTCGAGGAACCACTGCTGGGGCGGCAGGGCGGTCGCGGCGGCAGCCAGCCGCTTCGTCCGCTCGGTCCGCTCGGCGGCGGGCATGGTGAGGCCCTGGTGCAGGGCCTCGGCGGTGGCGAGCACGTCGTAGGGGTTCACCGTCAGTGCGTCCTCGGCCAGTTCGGCGTAGGCGCCGGCCTCCCGGGAGAGCACCAGGGCGCAGCCCGCGTCGGAGACCACCGGGATCTCCTTGGCGACCAGGTTCATGCCGTCCCGGATCGGGTTGACCAGGGCCACATCGGCCAGCCGGTAGGCGGCCAGCGAGCGCGGGAAGTCGTCGTTCACGTGCAGGATGAGCGGCTGCCAACTCGGCGTGCCGAACTCGTCGTTGATCTCATGGGCGATCCGCTGCACGGCGGCGGTGTACTCCCGGTACTCGGGCAGGTCGTGCCGGGAGGGGTAGGCGAAGGCGATGTGCACCACCCGGTCCAGCCACTCGGGGCGGCTGCGCAGCAGGTGCCGGTAGGCGAGCAGGCCGCGGACGATGTTCTTGCTCAGCTCGGTGCGGTCGACCCGGACGACGGTGCGCCGGTCGCCGACCTGCTCGCGCAGGGCGGTCAGCCGGGCCTCCACGTCGGGCTGCTGTGAGCGCTCACGCAGGAAGTCGCCGTCGGCGCCGAGCCCGTGCACGCCGAGGCGGGTGGTGCGGCCGTCGTGGGTGACGGTGAGGGCCTCGCGGTCGACGGTGGCGCCGAGCACGTCCGCGCAGCAGTCGGCGAAGGCCAGCGCCCAGCGGCGGGTGAGGAAGGCGGCCCGGTCGGCGCCCAGGATGCCGGTGAGCACCTGGGCGGCCACGTCGTCCGGCAGCAGCCGGTAGTACTCGGGCGGGGCCCAGGGGGTGTGCGAGAAGTGGCCGATCCGCAGGTCCGGGCGGAGCTCGCGGAGCAGGGCCGGGGCGAGCGAGAGGTGGTAGTCCTGCACCAGCACGGCGGCGCCCTGGGCGGCCTCCCCGGCCAGGGCCTCGGCGAAGGCGGCGTTGTACGCCCGGTAGGACTCCCACTCGCGGCGGAACCGCTCGTCGAAGACCGGCTGGACGGGGGTGTCGTACAGCAGGTGGTGGACGAACCACAGGGTGGAGTTGGCGACGCCGTTGTACGCCCGGGCGAAGGTGCCCGGGTCGATGTCGAGCATCCGGACGGCCTGGTGGCCGGTGTCGAAGCCGCCGAGGTCGAGCCGGCCCGCCGGGCTCTGCCGGGCGGCCTGCCGGTCGGCGTCCCCGAGGGCCGCGCAGACCCAGACGGCGGCCGGGTCGTCGATCGCGGAGAGCCCGGAGACCAGGCCACCACCGCCCCGGCGCAGGGTCAGGGCACCGTCGTCCCCGCTGCTGAAGGAGACCGGCCCCCGATTGGAGGCGACCAGGATGGGGGCGGCACCGTACCGGCTCGAACGTTCGCTCATACTGCCAACCTTGCCGCCCCCTCCGGCGGGCAAACCCCAGGCGGGGCCGGGAGTCGGCAACCGGCCAGGTGACTGGCCGGTTCGCGGCCGGACCTTGTCAGGACCGGCCGCCGCGCGGTACCGCCGAGGGCGCAGGGGGCGGACCGCCGCGCGCCTCAGCGCGGGGCCCGGTCCCGCCCCCGGTCCTGGCCGCGATCCTGGCCCCGGTCCCGGTACTCCGGGACGGTCCGCACCGGCGGCCGCTCCAGCGCGCCCACCGGGTGGGTGTGAGCGGTGAACTCGCGGGTGGCCGGGTCGCGGGTGAACTGGGTCAGCGCCGGGTGCACCAGGTCGGCCCCGGCCTTGAGCCGGTGGGTGCGGTCGAGGCGCTCCAGGGCGGTGCGGTAGATGGTGGCGGCCATCCGCCCGAGCGCCTGGCCGTCCTGGTGCCGGTGGTGCCGCACGCCCACGTCCACCTGGGCCAGCGCGTCCAGGCCGACCGCGTCCAGCGCGTCCACCAGCAGCCCGAGCTCGACCCCGTACCCGGTCGGGAAGGGCAGCCGCTCGAGCAGCGAGCGGCGGGCCGCGTACTCGCCGCCGAGCGGCTGGACGAAGCCCGCCAGCTGCGGCCAGTGCAGGCCCAGCAGCGGCCGGGCGACCAGCTCGGTGACCCGCCCGCCGCCGGCCGGGACGACCGCGCCGTCCGTCTCGAGCGGGCGGTCGTACATCGCCTTGACCAGCTGGAGGGCCGGATCGGTGAGCAGCGGCCCGACGATCCCGGAGACGAAGGCCGGGTCGAACTCGCGCAGGTCGGCGTCGATGAAGCAGACGATCTCGCCGGAGGTGACGAAGAGCGAGCGCCAGAGCACCTCGCCCTTGCCGGGGGCGGTGGGCAGCCGGGGCAGCACCTCGTCCCGGTGCACCACCCGGGCGCCGGCCGCGGCGGCCAGCTCGGCGGTGCGGTCGGAGGAGCCGGAGTCGACCACCACCAGCTCGTCCACCAGCGGCAGCCGCTCCATCAGCTCGGTGCGGATCACCCGGACGATCTCCCCGACCGTCGGCTCCTCGTCGAGTGCGGGCAGCACCACGCTGACCGTGCCCGCCCGGCCGGCCGCTCGCTTGGCGGCGAGCAGCGTCTCGGCGGGCCGGTCGGCGGCCGTCCAGGAACGGCGGCGCAGCCAGTCGGCCACCTCCGGGAGGAGAGCCGGGGTCAGCTCTGCTGGCACTGTGTCGCTCCTTGCAGGTCGTGATCGGTCGGGGCACCGGTGGGTACAAGGTGCCACGCCCCCAAGGGTGTTCCGCCCGGCAGCCGGCGGCGGACACCGTCATCTCGCTGGGCGGACGCTCCCTTGGAACTGCGACGCCTTCGGATACAGTCTTCGTACTGGGCCCGCGCCTTCGCACGTCGGGGTCGGCCCAGGAGTATGACCACAAGTTCACAGAGCTCATCCAGAGGGACTGAGGGAACGGCCCGTCGACGTCCCGGCAACCTTCTCGCACGGCTACTGACCATCGCGGTCGAGGCCCCGGCGGGACAGGTGCCAATTCCGTCCTGTGGCGCGCCCGCGTCACGGGGAAGATGAGGAGAGAGGCCTCCGCCATCATGGCTACCGCTACCCCTGAAGCGCCCGCGTCCGTCGACCTCGGCCCCGCCGTGGCGCTCTCCTGTCGCGAGTGCGGCACCCGCTTCCCGCTCGGCCCCAGCTTCGCCTGCCTGGAGTGCTTCGGGCCGCTGGAGATCGCCTACGACTTCGGCAGCGCCCCCGCCGAGGAGCTGCGCGCCCGGATCGAGGCCGGCCCGGCCAGCATCTGGCGCTACGCCCCGCTGCTCCCGGTGCCCGCCGACGTGGCCTCCAAGCCCAACCTGAACCCGGGCTGGACCCCGCTGGTCAAGGCCGACAACCTCGGCCGCGAGCTCGGCTTCACCGCCCAGCTGCACGTCAAGGACGACTCCGGCAACCCGACCCACTCCTTCAAAGACCGGGTGGTCGCCTGCGCGATCGAGGCGGCGCGCGCCTTCGACTTCACCACCCTCTCCTGCTCCTCCACCGGCAACCTGGCCGGTGCGGTGGGCGCGGCGGCGGCCCGGGCCGGTTTCAAGTCCTGCGTGTTCATCCCGCACGACCTGGAGCAGGGCAAGGTCGTGATGGCCGGGGTGTACGGCGGCGAGCTGGTCGGCATCGAGGGTAACTACGACGACGTGAACCGCTTCTGCTCCGAGCTGATCGGCGACTCGGCCGGCGAGGGCTGGGGCTTCGTCAACGTCAACCTGCGCCCGTACTACGGCGAGGGCTCCAAGACGCTGGCGTACGAGATCTGCGAGCAGCTCGGCTGGCGGCTGCCGGAGCAGATCGTCATCCCGATCGCCTCGGGCTCCCAGCTCACCAAGATCGACAAGGGCCTCCAGGAGCTGATCAAGCTCGGCCTGGTCGAGGACCGCCCGTACAAGATCTTCGGCGCCCAGGCCGAGGGCTGCTCCCCGGTGGCCGCCGCCTTCAAGGCCGGCCTCGACGTGATCCGCCCGGTCAAGCCGGACACCATCGCCAAGTCGCTGGCGATCGGCAACCCGGCCGACGGCCCGTACGTGCTCGACATCGCCCGCCGCACCGGCGGCGCGGTGGAGCACGTCACCGACGCCGAGGTGGTCGAGGCGATCAAGCTGCTCGCCCGCACCGAGGGCATCTTCGCCGAGACCGCGGGCGGGGTGACCGTCGGCGTGCTGAAGAAGCTGGTCGAGACCGGTCAGCTCGACCCCGCCAAGGAGACCGTGGCGATCAACACCGGCGACGGCCTGAAGACCCTGGACGCCGTCTCCGACGCCGGGATGACGGCCGTCATCCGCCCGACCCTGGAGTCCTTCCGCTCCGCCGGCCTCGCCTCCGCCTGAACCGTCACTGGACCCCGCTAGGAGCCTGATCGCATGAGCGCCACCGTCCGCATCCCCACCATCCTGCGCACCTACACCGGCGGGGCCGCCGAGGTCACCGCCGAGGGCGCCACCCTCGCCGAGGTCATCCAGAGCCTCGAGGCCGACCACCCGGGCATCGCCGCGCGGATCCTGGACGACACGGGCAAGCTGCGCCGCTTCGTCAACGTCTACGTCAACGACGACGACGTGCGCTTCGACAGCGGCCTCGAGACGGCCGTCGCGGACGGCGCCAGCGTCTCGGTGATCCCGGCGGTCGCCGGCGGCTGCTGAGCCGCCCGCGGGCGGCCCGCGCCTTTTCCGGCCCGCGCACCTCGCCACCCCCGAAAGCGGAATGATGAATTCCGCATTCGGGGGTGGCGTTCGCGTGCCCGGGGGAAATTCCGCCTCCGGGCGCGGGGTAGAGTGCGACTTAAGCGGGCCCTTTCCTTCCGCCTCGACACGTTCCCGGCACATCCACGGCCTCGGCCGGGGGCGGCCGTGCCCGCACCTCCGGCCGATCGCATACGCAAGGGGCGTCCGTCCGCTGAGACGTGTGTGCGGTAGTCCTGGGCGGAGGATGTCAGGCTGCCGTCAGAAATCTTCGGGCAAAGTGTTCCTTTCGCCCTGCTATGCCCGGTGCGAATTGCGTGGCTCTGCCGCTTTCCACCCGGTGCGTCCCTGTGAGCTGTCAGGGAATTCCATGAAGTTGGGCCTGTTGCAGAGGGCGTCTGTCCGGATACATTCAGCCGCGGTCGACGTATTCGGTGGGGCCCAGGGGGGTACCTCGGTCTCGGCCGACCACAGACCCGGGCCCGCATCCCTGCGGGTCCGTGAAGGGCCAGCACAGCACAAGGGGAGTTCGGAATGGCTCAGGGCACCGTCAAGTGGTTCAACGCCGAGAAGGGCTACGGCTTCATCGCGGTCGACGGTGGTGCGGACGTGTTCGTCCACTACAGCGCGATCCAGATGGACGGCTACCGCACCCTCGAAGAGGGCCAGCGGGTCGAGTTCGAGATCTCCCAGGGGCAGAAGGGCCCGCAGGCGGACATGGTCCGTGCCCCTGCGGTCTGACCTTTCCGAACTGCGGAGCCTCGGCTCTACCCGAGCTGGTGCTCACTGTCTCGCCCAGCAGGCCCGCACGACACCCGTCGTGCGGGCCTGCTGCCGTCTGCGGGGACAACGTGCGTGTCGGCCGAATGGGCTTGCACTCGGCACCCCCGAGTGCTAATCATTGGCGTTAGCACTCACAGCGTGAGAGTGACAACGGACCGGGTCGGTGAGGCCCCCGGGAGCGGCAGGGGACATGACCCCCGCACACCAGGGCCGTCCGTCGCGGGCACCTCTGGTCCGAGCAGTCGACCGTGTCCTGGAGGACCACTTCCGATGGCCAAGATCATCTCGTTTGACGAGGAAGCTCGCCGCGGCCTTGAGCGCGGCATGAACCAGCTTGCCGACGCCGTCAAGGTGACGCTGGGCCCCAAGGGCCGCAACGTCGTCCTTGAGAAGAAGTGGGGCGCCCCCACGATCACCAACGATGGTGTCTCCATCGCCAAGGAGATCGAGCTCGAGGACCCGTACGAGAAGATCGGTGCGGAGCTCGTCAAGGAGGTCGCCAAGAAGACGGACGACGTCGCGGGTGACGGCACCACCACCGCCACCGTGCTCGCCCAGGCGCTCGTCCGCGAGGGTCTGCGCAACGTCGCCGCCGGCGCCAACCCGATGGCCCTGAAGCGCGGTATCGAGAAGGCCGTCGCCGCCGTCTCGGACCAGCTGCTCGCGCAGGCCAAGGACGTGGAGACCAAGGAGCAGATCGCCTCCACCGCCTCCATCTCCGCCGCTGACACCCAGATCGGCGAGCTCATCGCCGAGGCCATGGACAAGGTCGGCAAGGAAGGCGTCATCACCGTCGAGGAGAGCAACACCTTCGGCCTCGAGCTCGAGCTCACCGAGGGCATGCGCTTCGACAAGGGCTACATCTCCGCCTACTTCGCCACCGACCTGGAGCGTATGGAGACCTCGTTCGAGGACCCGTACATCCTGATCGCCAACTCGAAGATCGGCTCGGTCAAGGACCTGCTGCCGCTGCTCGAGAAGGTCATGCAGAGCGGCAAGCCGCTCGTCATCATCGCCGAGGACGTCGAGGGCGAGGCCCTGTCGACCCTGGTCGTGAACAAGATCCGTGGCACCTTCAAGTCCGTCGCCGTCAAGGCCCCGGGCTTCGGTGACCGCCGCAAGGCCATGCTCGGCGACATCGCCATCCTCACCGGTGGCACCGTGATCTCCGAGGAGGTCGGCCTCAAGCTCGAGAACGCCGGCGTCGACCTGCTGGGCACCGCCCGCAAGGTGGTCATCACCAAGGACGAGACCACAATCGTCGACGGTGGCGGCGACAGCGACCAGGTCGCCGGTCGCGTCAACCAGATCCGTGCCGAGATCGAGAACAGCGACTCGGACTACGACCGCGAGAAGCTCCAGGAGCGCCTCGCCAAGCTCGCCGGTGGCGTCGCCGTCATCAAGGCGGGCGCGGCCACCGAGGTCGAGCTCAAGGAGCGCAAGCACCGCATCGAGGACGCCGTCCGCAACGCGAAGGCCGCCGTCGAGGAGGGCATCGTCGCCGGTGGTGGCGTCGCGCTGCTGCAGGCCGGTGTCGCGTTCGACAAGCTGGAGCTCGAGGGCGACGAGGCCACCGGTGCCAACATCGTCCGCGTGGCCCTGGAGGCCCCGATCAAGCAGATCGCGGTCAACGCCGGCCTCGAGGGCGGCGTCGTGGTGGAGAAGGTCCGCAACCTCCCCGCCGGCCACGGCCTGAACGCCGCGACCAACGAGTACGTCGACCTGATCGCCTCCGGCATCATCGACCCGGCGAAGGTCACCCGCTCCGCCCTGCAGAACGCCGCCTCCATCGCGGCGCTCTTCCTCACCACCGAGGCCGTCATCGCTGACAAGCCCGAGAAGGCCGGCGCCGCTGCCGGCGGCGGCATGCCGGGCGGTGACATGGACTTCTGATCCTGCTTCCAGGATCGGCGAGTTCGCTGCGTCCGCGAGGGCGGTTCCCGGTACTCCGGGGGCCGCCCTCGCGGCTTTCCTGCCGCCGGTCACCCGTTCGTGCGACTCTGGGCACATGGAAGGTCCTGGTGCTTCGGAGCGTGGCTACGGTGAGGGCGAGCAGGGTCGTGCGGGCGAGAGGAGGTCGACGGTGACCGCGATGACCGTGGAGACGGACCACGCGTGGGCCGACCTGCTGGACACCTGGCGGGACTTGGACGTCCCGGAGGGCTGGCGCGCCGAGATCGAGGAAGGGCAGATCGTCTTGGTGCCACCACCGAACAACGGGCACAACCTGATCGCCGGCGAGGTGCATCGGGCGCTGCTCCGGTGTGTCCCGGACGAGGTTGGCGTGTACCAGACGCTCGGCACCCAGATCCCGCGGCTGGAGAAGCTCTGCATCCCCGATCTTGTCGTGGTTGACGTGGCGGTGTTGAAGACCGGCAGGGACGATGACCCGATCGATGCAGCCGACGTCCTGCTGGCCATCGAGATCACGTCACGAAGCACGGCTCGGCAGGACCGTACCAAGAAGCTGTGGGGCTACGCGCACGGGCCGGTCCCGCTGTATCTGCTGATCGACCGCTTCGACCAGCCCGGCCCTACCGTGACGCTCTTCTGCGAACCCTCCGACGGTGCTTACCGACAGAGTCTGCGCACCCCGTTCGGAAAGCCGGTGAGTCTGCCGGAGCCCTTCGGCGTCACGCTGGACACCGCCTCCTTCCCGGCGCCCAGCTGAACTGCGCGACAATGAGGGGATGACCACCCCTGAGATCGAAGCCGCGCTGCACGGGGCCCGTGCGCTGATCCTTGCCGACCTGACCGCCCGGGACGTGGCGGATGCCGCCGTGGTGTCGCTGGTGGAGGAGGCGGTGGCGCACCGGCGCTGGTGGTTGGAGCAGTGGCCGGACGGGGTGGAGTACGTGCTCGGGCTGGTGGCCCAGGACGTGCAGGACAAGTTGCTGGAGACGTACGGCCGGTGGCCGCTCTGCGTGGAGTGCGCGGAGGCCGAGGACGACCCGCACGCGCTGAGCGTGGAGCCGGAGTTGGGGCCCGAGCCGCACTGGGTGTGCGGCAAGCGGGGTGTCGTGGTCGCGCCGGTCGGGGACCTGAAGTGATCTTCATCGACCCGCCCACCTGGCCCGGCCACGGGAAGCTCTGGTCGCACCTGGTGAGCGACGTCAGCTACGCCGAGCTGCACGAGTTCGCGGCCCGGCTCGGGGCTCCCGCGAAGGGCTTCGAACGGGACCACTACGACATCCCCGCGAAGTGGTACGAGGATGCCGTGCGGCTCGGGGCGCAGCCGGTCGGCAGCAAGGAGCTGGTGGCCCGCCTGACGGCGGCGGGCCTGCGGCGGCGGAAGGCCACCTACCAGGAGGGCTGAGCCCCCGGTCGGGCCGGGGCGGTCCTACCGGGTGAGTTCGGCGAGCTCTGCCGCCAGGTTGGCGCGGGCCGGGGCGTCGTAGCGGGCGTGGGCGGTCGGGGTGCGGAAGAGCGCCGGGAGGTCGAGCAGCTGGCGCAGCACGGCCGCGCGGCCCTCGCGGAAGGCCTCCGGCGGCACGAAGGAGTACTCCTCGCGGACGGCCGCCGCGTACGCCGCGTAGGCGTCCGGGGAACCGCCCAGCACGGCCAGGTCGGCGTCGCAGAGCACCTCGCCGTTGCGGTCGCCGGGCTCGGGGTGGTGGGTGACGGTGAGGCGGACCAGCCGGGCCGTCTCCTCGGCCAGGGCATCCGGCACGCCCGCGTCGGCCAGCGCCCGCAGGGCCAGCCGGGCGCTGCGCTCCTCGTTCTCGCTGCGCTCGGGCTGGTAGACGGCGTCGTGGTACCAGACGGCCAGGCGGACGGCGTCCGCGTCCTCCGCGTGCTCGGCGAGCAGGTCGACCTGGTCGAGCATCGCCCGCAGGTGGGCGGTGGTGTGGTAGCGCCGCTGCGGTTCGGACCAGCGCTTGAGCAGGTCCAGCCCGTAGGGCTCGGGGTCGGTACCGGCGGCGGCCTGGTCGTCGTCGGCGGCTTGGCCGGTGGCGGTGGCGGTGGCGGTGGCGCTGGCGGTGCTGGCGTCGGCGGGGGCGCAGCGCCCGAGCAGGGCGGCCCAGCGGTCGAGCATGTCGCGGTCTTCGGCGGTGGGCGGCTTCGGTGGCATGGGGCCATTCTGCCGTCGGGCCGTGGCGCGGAGGCGGGATCCCCTCGGGTCGCCGGGGCGGGGGCCGCTCCGGTCGCCGGGTGCGGCCGGGTGGTGTTGACTCGGCTCGGCCGCGCCGCCCTGGTCAGGGGTCTCGCCCCGGCGGCCCCGGATGTGGCAGGGTAGCAATATGTCTAGACCAATTCTCGAAGTAATCGCGCTGACCGCGCAGGACGCCCAGGCCGCCGAGCTCGGCGGAGCCGACCGGCTCGAACTGGTCACGGACATGGCCGCCGACGGGCTGACCCCGTCGGTGGAGGACTTCGTCAAGATCCGTGCGGCGGTGGAGATCCCGCTCCGGGTGATGCTGCGGATCCGGGACGGCTTCACGCCGGGCGACCTGGACGTGCTGCTCGCCCGGACGGCCGAACTGCGGGCGGAGGGCGCGGAGGAGTTCGTCTTCGGCTTCCTGACCGCCGAGGGCGCGGTCGACCTGGCCTCGACGGGCGCCCTGGCCGAGGCCGTCACCGGCTGCAAGTGGACCTTCCACCGCGCGCTCGACCACAGCGCGGACCGGGCCGCCCTCCGGGCCGCCGTCGGCCACCTCCCCGGGCTCGACACCTTCCTCACCTCCGGCGCCGCCGCCGGCGTGGCCGCCGGCATCGACACCCTCACCGCCGAACTCGCCCGCGCGGGCGAACCCGGCTACCGCCAGCAGATCCTGGTCGGCGGCGGCCTCAAGGCCGAACACGTCCCCACCCTGCGGGCGGCCGGCTTCGACGCCTTCCACATCGGCAGCGCAGTTCGCCTGTCCGGCTGGGAGAGTCCGGTGGACACCGCCAAGGTCGCCGAGTGGCGCACCCTGATCGACAGTTAGTTGCGCTAACCAGGGGTGCGGGGCCCCTCTGAATTCACTGCGTGCGCGGCCCGCTCTGCACTCTGCCGCTGTCTTGCACAGATGCCCAGTTGCACTATCCGTTGACGGTGCAACTGGCTACCGGTGCAAGGTGACGAGTCCGCTTCTCCCGACCTCGCGCAGTTCCCCGCGCCCCTGGTGTGCCCCTACCGGAGCGCCTCGGGGAGAGGCGCACTGTGCAGCAGCTGCAGCCCCGACACCGCTCGCGTCAGTGCGACGTACAGCCGTCGCAGGCCGGTCCGCTCGTCCGGCTCGCCCGCGATGACGGCGGCGGGCTCGTCGAGGACGACGTAGTCGTACTCCAGGCCCTTGGCGAGTGAGGCGGGGACGAGAGTGAGGCGGGCCTCGGCGCTGGTCTCGGTGCCGGGGGTCAGGTACGGGAGGCCGGCGGCGGCGAGGGCCTCGGCGTAGCGCGGGATGCGGTCGTCGGCGGCGATCAGGCCGGTGGAGCCCTCGTGGTCGAGGGCCTTGCGGCAGGCCTCGATGACGGCCTCGACCAGGCCGTCCGGGTCCGGGGTGTGGCTGATCTCCAGCGAGCCGGGCAGGTCGCGGATCGATGAGGCGGGGGCCAGGCCGGGGGCGATCTCGGGGAGTAGGCGGGAGGCGTAGGCGATCACCTCCTCCGGCACGCGGAAGCCCTTGGTGAGCTCCTCGATGTGGGCCTCGGGCTTGCCGAGGTGGTGCAGGGCCTCCGGCCAACTCGCCGTCGCCCAGGGGGTGGTGCCCTGGGCGAGGTCGCCGAGCACGGTGGCCGAGCCGGTGCTGCACCGGCGGCCGACGGCCCGGTACTGCATGGGGGAGAGGTCCTGGGCCTCGTCGAGCACCACGTGGCCGAGCGAGGCGGTGCGCTGCACCAGGTCGGTGGCCTCGTCCACCAGCACGGCGTCGGCTGCCGTCCAGGGGGCGGTCTTCACCGAGCGGGCGGGCTTGGTCCAGAGCAGGGCGGCCTGCTCCTCCTCCGAGTAGACGCCCTCGGCGCAGGCGGCGAGGAACCCGGGGTCGGAGAGCAGCCGGTGCACCAGCTTGGCGGGGTCGACGGCCGGCCAGCACTCCTTGACCACGGCCTTCACGGCGGCGTTGCGGGCCACCGCGTCCTGCACGCGGTCGTCGGGGGCCTCGCCGCCCTGCTCCATCTTGAGCAGCACGGCGTGCGCGATCCGCTGTGGCAGGGCCTCCCTGGCGGCGCCGTAGCGGATCTCCCGGTTCTTCAACTCCTCGATGATCTGGATCAGTTCGTAGGTCGGGACGCGCCAGCGGCGGGAGCCCCGGACGACCACGCAGGGCTCGGTGGGCAGGGTGATGCCGGCTCGGACGGCCCGGCGCAGCACCTCGGCCATCCGGGCGTCGCCCTTGAGCCGGGCCGCCTCGGCGCTGTCCTCGCCGCGCACCTCCACGTGCCCGACCAGCTGCTGGACGGTGGCCTGTGCCACGTCCAACTCGCCGAGCGCGGGCAGGACTTGCTCGATGTAGCTGAGGAAGGAGCTGTTCGGGCCGATCACCAGGGTGCCGGTGCGGGCCAGCCGCTCGCGGTGGGCGTAGAGCAGGTAGGCGACGCGGTGCAGGCCGACGGCGGTCTTCCCGGTGCCGGGGGCGCCCTGGACGCAGACCGTGCCGGTGATGTCGGCGCGGACGATCTCGTCCTGCTCGGGCTGGATGGTGGCGACGATGTCGCGCATCGGGCCGACGCGGGGCTTCTCGATCTCGGCGGCGAGCAGCGCGGAGGTGGTCTCGGTCTCGGCCGGGTCGGTCAGGTCCTCGTCCTCGTAGGCGGTCAACTCGCCGCCGGTGTAACCGAATCGGCGCCGCTTCTCGACGTCCTGCGGGTCGGTCCGGCTGGCCCGGTAGAACGGTTGGGAGACCGGCGCGCGCCAGTCGATCACCATCGGGTCGCCGTGGGCGTCGTGCACGTGCCGCCGCCCGATGTAGAACCGCTCGCCCGAGCCTCCCTCGGCCAACTCCTCGCTGATCGCGTGCAGGTAGTCCAGCCGGCCGAAGAAGAGCGGGGTGTGCGCGAGGTCGGCCAGGGCGGCGATCCGGTCGGTGACCTGCCGCTGGAGGACGGCAGCGGACACCCAGGTGCCGGCGACGTCCTTCAGGTCGAGGGACTCGACGTCCGCGCGCATCGCGCGCAGCGCGGCCCGGGAGGACGCGAGGTGGTCGCGCTCGCGCTGGAGCGGGTCGGGGGTGGTGGGGGCGTCGGGGGTGGGGGCGTGCACAGCGAACCTTCCCGGCGGCCGCTCATGGCGGCAGCGGTCTCGTCGTAGCTCACAGTGAAGGACCCCGGCCGGTTGCCGACCGGTCGGGACCTCCCCCGGCTGCCGAGACGGCACCACGGTTCGGGAGGGGGCAGACGAAAGATCCTAGACCCGGGCCGGGCTGGAGGCGAATCCTTTTGCCCCGGGGTCTCGGGGTCGCGCCCCGAACGAGTTAAGGGGCGTCGTACTCCTGAAGGACGACTTCCGGCCCCTCGGGTACGGCCTTTGGGTTGATGTGCACGGATGTCCGAAAAACTACCGTTGTCCCCATGAGCACCGTACAGATGACGGCGCCCCCGGCAGCGGCCACGACCCCCCGGGCGCGCACCCAGCAGTCCACCCACCAACCCCGGTTCGCCCACGGCGCCACGGCCGTCGAGCCCACTCCCGGCCGCCGACGAGGGCGCGCGTCGGCGGCCGTGCGGAACGTCGGGATCGCCCTCGACACCGTCGCTCGCGTCGTGTTCCTCGGCCGCGACGGCGTCAAGCTGTAGCGCTCGGCCGGTTACAGCACGTCGTCGGCGTCGATGATCCGGTACGCGTAGCCCTGCTCCGCCAGGAAGCGCTGCCGGTGTGCGGCGAAGTCCTGGTCCACGGTGTCCCGCGCCACGACGGAGTAGAAGTGCGCCGCGTGGCCGTCCGCCTTGGGCCGGAGCACCCGGCCGAGCCGCTGGGCCTCCTCCTGGCGCGAGCCGAAGGTGCCGGACACCTGGATGGCGACGGTCGCCTCCGGCAGGTCGATGGAGAAGTTGGCCACCTTGGAGACCACCAGCACGCTGATCTCCTTCGTCCGGAACGCGTCGAACAGCTTCTCGCGCTGGGTGTTGCTCGTCTCACCCTTGATGACGGGCGCGTCCAGGGCCTCGCCCAGCTCGTCCAGTTGGTCGATGTACTGGCCGATGATCAGCGTCTGGTCCTTCTCGTGCTTGCGGACCAGCGCCTCCACCACCCGCCGCTTGGTCGCGGTGGTCGCGCAGTACCGGTAGCGCTCCTCCGGCTCGGCGGTCGCGTAGGCGAGCCGCTCCGAGTCGGTGAGCGTCACCCGCACCTCGCAGCAGTCGGCGGGGGCGATGTACCCCTGCGCCTCGATCTCCTTCCACGGAGCGTCGAAGCGCTTCGGGCCGATGAGGGAGAACACGTCCCCCTCGCGGCCGTCCTCACGCACCAGGGTCGCCGTCAGCCCCAGCCGGCGGCGGGCCTGGAGATCGGCGGTGAACTTGAAGACCGGCGCGGGCAGCAGGTGCACCTCGTCGTAGACCACCAGGCCCCAGTTGCGGGCGTCGAACAGCTCGAGGTGGGCGTAGACGCCCTTCCGCTTGGTGGTCATCACCTGGTACGTGGCGATGGTGACCGGGCGGATCTCCTTCTTGGTGCCGCTGTACTCACCGATCTCGTCCTCGGTGAGCGAGGTGCGCTTGACCAGCTCGTGCTTCCACTGCCGCGCGGAGACGGTGTTGGTCACCAGGATCAGCGTGGTCGACTTGGCCTCGGCCATCGCCGCCGCGCCCACCAGCGTCTTGCCCGCGCCACAGGGCAGCACGACCACGCCGCTGCCGCCGTGCCAGAAGCCCTCCACGGCCTGCTGCTGGTAGGGCCGCAGCTCCCAGCCGTCCTGGTCCAGCTCGATCGGGTGCGCCTCGCCGTCCACGTACCCGGCGTGGTCCTCGGCCGGCCAGCCGAGCTTGAGCAGCACCTGCTTGATCTCCCCGCGCGCAGAGGGGTGCACGATCACGGTGTCCGGGTCGACCCGCGCGCCCACCAGCGGCGCCATCTTCTTCGACTTCAGCACCTCCTCCAGCACCGGCCGGTCGGTGGTGGTCAGCACCAGGCCGTGCACCGGGTGCTTGGAGAGCTGGAGCCGCCCGTACCGCGCCATGGTGTCCGCAATGTCCACCAGCAGCGCGTGCGGCACCGGGTAGCGCGAGTACGTGACCAGCGCGTCCACCACCTGCTCGGCGTCGTGCCCGGCGGCCCGCGCGTTCCACAGCCCCAGCGGCGTCACCCGGTACGTGTGCACGTGCTCCGGCGCCCGCTCCAACTCCGCGAACGGCGCGATCACCCGCCGGCAGTCGGCGGCCTGCGGATGGTCGATCTCCAGCAGCAGCGTCTTGTCACTCTGGACGATGAGTGGTCCGTTGTTCACGTACGTCCATCCCTCTCGCGCGGGCCAAACCTCCAGTGTGCCGCATCCGCGGGAGGCCGTGGGCGCCGGTCGGGTGGCAGGGGGTGACCGGGCGGGGGCGGGCTCGTTGAGGAGGGTATGAACAAGCCGAACCGCTTCCTTGCCGCTGTTGCTCTCTCCGGGGCGGCGCTCGCCGTCGCTGCCGGGCCGGCTCAGGCCGCCGGCAGTCTGGTGCCGACCGCGGGGGCGCTCGGGGGTGCTCCGGGTGGGCTCTTCGGGACTGCCGCCTTCACGCTGGCCGAGCTGACCAGCGGGATGCCGATGCCCGACACCGACAAGATGATCGAGGACGCCAAGAACTCGCCCGAGGGCCAGGCGATGGCGAAGCAGCAGGGTCAGCAGCAGGGCCACTGATCCATCGCGCGGCGGAGGCCGTCCCCGAGTCGGTGCGGGGACGGCCTCCGCCGTGTGCGCGGGCCCGGTGGTCAGTCGCCGAGGAGGCGGGTGCGGTGCCGGTCGGTCCACTCCAGGGAGTCGCGGATGCCGTCGGTGAGGGAGTGGGTGGCCTCCCAGCCGAGCAGGCGCTTGGCGCGGTCGCTCACGGTGTAGGCGCCGGCCACGTCGCCCGGGCGGGCCGGGGCGTCCACGGTGGCGACCGGAGTGGCCGAGACGGTGTTGAAGGCCGCGGCCAGCTCGCGGACGGTGGTGCCGGTCCCGGTGCCGAGGTTGATCGCGGTGGACCGGGTGGTCTCGTCCAGGATCTCGTCGAAGTGCCGGACGGCCGCGACGTGGGCCGCCGCCAGGTCCCAGACGTGGATGTAGTCGCGGATGCCCGAGCCGTCCCGGGTCGGCCAGTCGGTGCCGGTCACCCGGAACGGCACACCCGTGTCCCGGGCCTCGATCAGCTTGCCGAGCGCGTGGCTCGGGCGGGCCAGCTGGAGCCCGGTGCGCATCTGCGGGTCGGCCCCGATCGGGTTGAAGTACCGCAGCGAGAGCGCCCGGATCGGCTGGGTGGCCGCGATGTCGGCCAGCATGCCCTCGCAGACCGCCTTGGTCCGCGCGTACGGGCTCTGGGTGCCGATGGCGGAGTCCTCGCGGACGGTCAGGTCGTCGTTGGCCTGGTAGATCGCCGCCGAGGAGGAGAAGATCAGCCGGCCGCAGCCGTTGCGCAGCAGGTGGTCGGTGAAGTCCAGGGTCTTGGCCACGTTCGCCCGGTAGTAGCCGACCGGGTCGGCGACCGAATCCGGCACCACGATGAGCGCCGCGCAGTGCACCACGGCCCGGATGTCCGGGTGCTCGGCGAAGATCCGGTCGATCAGCCCGCCGTCGGCGATGTCGCCCTGGTAGAAGGCCCGGCCGGCGGTGAACTCGCGGCGCCCGGTCACCAGGCTGTCCAGGATCACCGGGGTGATTCCGGCGTCGATGCAGGCGGACGCGACGGTGCTGCCGATGTACCCGGCCCCGCCGGAGATCAGGATCTTCATGGCCCGATCGTAGGCGAGCGGGCCATGCCGAGGTCGGGACATACCGGGCGGCCGACCCTGCGGGGAATCCGGCCGGCCCGGTCTCAGGCGGTCTCCTCCACCTCGGCGACGCCGGTGATCCGGTGCAGCAGGAAGGTGCGGACCTCCTCCGCGTGGTGGTCGTAGGCCGTCACGTACCCGCCCTCGACCTTGACCGGGTCGACCACCCGCTGGGAGGCCAGGCCCTCGGCGTTGACGTAGCCGATCCACATCCGTTCGCCCAGCATGACGGCGGTCTGCAGCGCGGCGAGCGTGTCGGCGGCGGCCGTGCGGGGCAGTTGGCGCAGGTCGGTGCGGGCCGGGCCGCTCTGCTGAGGGTTGGCGGCGGGCCCGGCCACCGTCTCGCGGCGGACGGCCGTCGCGGCCCGGTCGCCCGCCCGGACGGCCTTCACGGCCGCGCCGAGCAGCGCGTCGTCCGGCACCGGCGGGCCGTCCGGCACGGGCACCGGGGCCGACCGGGGCGGGGTGCGGTGGGTGTCGGGGCGGGTGATCAGCACGTCGCCCTCGGCGGATTCGGCGGCCGGGGCGTACCCCATCGTGCGGAGCACGGCCAGCAGCGTGTCCGGCGCGGCCTGGGCGGCCAGCACGGTCGGGGCGAGCAGCCGCAGCCGCAGCTCCACCGCGCGGCGGTCAGCCTGCACCTCGGCGAGCAGGGCCGGGTCGTCGCAGCGCACGTAGCTGGAGGCCGCGCCGACCCGGAGCACGCCGTGCCGCCGCGCCACGTCGTCGATCAGGTACGCGAGCGGCTGGGGCACCGGCGTGCGGGAGTGCTGGGCGAGGAAGGCGTGCAGGTCGGCGGCGGTGCGGCCGGCGTCCAGCGCGCGGCGGACGGATTCGGTGGTGAACCGGTAGACCGTGGCGCCGCCCTTGGACTCGATGTCGGCCGCCAGCGCGAGTGCCTGGGCGAGCGGGGTGAGCAGCGGACCGGGGGCGATCGCGGTCAGGTCGGGCTGGAGGATCACGTGGTCGAGCGGCTCGGGCAGCAGCGGGGCGAGGGCCTCGACCACCTCGTCCGAAGTGCCGGAGCCCGAGCCGGTGAGCAGCGCGCGGGCCGGGGTGCCCAGCGCGCCGCGGCCGGTGATGCCCAGCTGTTCGGCCTCGGCTAGCGTCCACTCGGTGAGGTGTTCGCGCAGGTCACGGCCGTCGGGGGCGGTGGGGCCGCCGCGCAGCGGGCGCTGCCAGCGCAGGGCGGGCAGCAGGGCGGCGGCGCCGGCCACCGAGCCCGGCGGCAGCGCGGCGAGCAGGCCGAGGACGGCGCGGCGGGTGCTCGGCGCGAGGGTGCGGTCGAGCTCGGGCCCGAGGGCGGCGCGGGCCTTGCCCTTGCCGTCCGGGGAGCCGACCAGCCCCGGGGTACGGGTGGTGGCCAGCCAGGTGCGGGCCAGCAGCGCCCAGCGCTCGGCGATCGACTGCTGGAGCCAGAGGTCGTACGCGGGGGTGGGCGCCCAGTGCTCGTCCGCCTCGCCATCGGGGGCCAACAGCCCTGCGGCGTAGCAGAGTTCGAGCCAGAAAGCGGCCACCGGCTCGGGGCACTCCAGGGTCAGCGCGGCGCGCTTGAGGTCGCGCACGCCGAGGCCGCCGGCCCGCAGAGTGGGCGGGGGCTGGAGCGCCCAGGCCTCCAGCAGCTCCTCGACGGTGCGGACGGCGGTGTACGCCTGGCCGGCCGCCGCCGTGTCCACAGCCTGTGGATCGCGCTGTGCGTCGGTGACGGGGGTGGGGCGGACGGGCTCGGTGACCCGGTGGCTGCGGCCGCCGCGCAGGTGCAGGGCCAGCTCGCGCGGCAGCACGACCGAGGTCGGGCTGGTCGGCAGCAGCAGGCCGCGGGCCAGCAGCCACTCGACCGGGCTGTGCGCGTCCTCGGCGGTGACCTGCCGGGTCGCGTCCGGCACGGTGCCGGTGGGCGGCCCCCAGACCAATCGTTCCAGCAGGGCGAGGGCGGGCTGAGGGGCCTCGGCGAGCAGCGCAGCGCAGCGCTTGCGGTCGGTCAGCAGGGCGGTCAGCGCGGCCACGGCCGAGACCGGGTCGGGCGTACTGGGTTGGCCGGCCCCGGCCAGCAGTTGCTGGAGCCGGGCCGGGGACATCCCGAGGGTCGCCTCGGCGAGGGTCGGTCCGAGACCGGTCCGGCCGGGGTTGGCCGCGGTCGGGGCGAGGGCCTCGCGGACCGCGATCACCAGGCGGAGCCCGTTGTCCGGCCCCCAGAGCAGGCACTGCTCGCGGAGGGTGGCCAGGGCCGCCGGCAGCGCGGCGGTGACGGCGGCGCGGTCGGCGGGGGTGGCGGACGGATGCGGCTTGACCCTCGCCGGGCCGGCCAGCAGGTTCCGCACGGTGGCCTCCGGCCCGGCGTCCGGGGCGGCGGCGAGGGCTTCGGCGACCTGGAGGGTGAAGCGGTCCAGGCGTTCCAGCGCGCGCAGGGCCGAGGCTCGCCCCGAGGCCCGGGAAGCCAGCTGGGTCAGATCACTGGGCACCGGGTTGAGCAGGTCCGGGCGGCTGCGGAGCAGTACGGCGAGATCGGCGTCCTCGCGGGCGCGGAGCTCGTCGGCGAGCGTGCGGTGGGCGGCGGAGGCCCGGGCGGGGCGGGGCGCGCTCGGCTGGGTGCTCATCCGATCCAGATTAGACCCTCCGGGTGTGGGGGGTGGGGGAAGGAGTGGTGGGGGAGGGGAACCTGAGGCGGCCGAGGCGTGGCGGGTGGGGGCGGCTCGGTCGCGGCGGCTCGGTCGGGGTGGATGGGGGCGCGGGGGAGGGGAAGCGCGTCGGCGGGCATGGTGGGCGGGCCGGTGGAGTGGGTAGCGTCTGCGGGGACGGAGCGGGGTGTGGCACATGGCTGGTGGCGAGTGGTGGCGGGTGGACGGGCCCTGGCGCGTGCTGGGGCGGGCGGCCGACGGGGCTGCCGAACCCGAGGGCGGAAGTGTGTACGTGCCCGAGGTGCCGGTCGGGCAGCCCGGGGCCGGTGGGGTGATCGGACCGGAGGATGGTGACGGGGGTCGTGACTCCTCGGCTGGTGCCGGGTCTGGTGGTGGGGCTGGTGCCGGGTCTGGGGCTGGTGGTGGGGCTGCGGGCGGGGCGGTCGGGCTGACCAAGGAGGGTGGGGACGGCGCCTGGTTGATTGCGCGGGCCTCACAGGGGCCTTCGTTGACGGCTCGGGACTTCCCTGGTTGGGACAGCGTGGTCTTCGACTTCAGCGACGTGACGGCGAAGGCGGAGGCGGCGGACGCGGCGGCGGATGCGACGTTGCCCGGACAGCGGGGCGGGGAGCAGGGCGGCGAGGGCGCGGCGGTCGGGGCCACGGGGTCGGTGGGGGCCGCTGGGGCGGCCGGGCCGGTGGCGGTCGAGCAGGCGGTGGCCAAGGCCGGGTCGGTGCTGGCGGGGCGGCGGCCGCCGTTCGTGGCGATGCTGGCGGCGCTGGTGCTGCTGGGTGGGGCGGTGTCGGGGCAGTTCCTGGCGCTGTTGGCGGGATGGGCGTTGGCGTACGTGGCACCGAAGTTGGGCGAGTGGACGCGGAAGCTGGCGGCGTTCGGCATTCCGCTGATCACGATGGCCGGGTCGACGGTCTGGTACTGGGGGCGGGAACGGGGTCGGTGGGGCAGCCCGTTGGGCGCCGGGCAGCAGCTGACGCAGGTGACGTGGTCGGCGGCGCCGGGGGTGTTGCGGCTGGCGGGGGTGCTTTCGGCGGTGTTCCTGGTGGGGGTGGCGATGCGGCGGCGCCGGTCGGCGGAGGGGCAGGGGCAGGGGTAGGGGTAGGCGTAGGTGGTGGGGGCGGCGCAGTAGGGGCGTTGATGGTGCCGCTGCTGGGGTGGGGTGGGTGCGGGGAGGGGTTCTTCCGGATTCGCGCAGTTCCCCGCGCCCCTGGTGGTGCGCCCGTGGTGTGGTGCGCCGGCGCTACTGGTGGTGCGTCAGGCGCCCAGGAAGCGTTGGAGTTCGGCGATGACGTAGTGGGCTCCGGTGTAGCCGATGCCCTGGTACCAGAGTTGGTCGCTGACGGGGAAGGCTCGGTGGTTCTGGACGGCCGAGAGGGCGTGCCAGGCCGGGGTGGTGAGCGTGGCGGCGGTCTGGGCGGCGCCGTAGGTGGCGTAGAAGAGGTAGTCGGCGTCGGCTTTGGCGATCTGGTCCGGGGGGATCTCGACGGCGAAGGTGTCGGCGTTCTGGCTGTCGGGGCGGGGGAGTTGGAGGTCGGCGAGCACGGTGCCGAGGAAGTTCTGGCGGGCGTAGAGGCGGATGGTGGGGGAGCCCTCGACGAAGCGGACCAGGCTGATGCGTTTGCCGGCGGCGCCGACCGAGCCGATCGCGGCGGTGGCCTGGGTGAGGTGGTCGGCGTAGGACTCGACGACGGCGGCGGCCTGCTCGGTGCGGCCGAGGGCCTGGGCGTGGAGTTGGAAGTCGGCTTTCCAGGGGTAGCCGGTGGTCTGGGTGAGAACGGTCGGGGCGAGGCGGCTGAGTTCCTCGTAGTGGGCGCCGTCGCGGGTCTGGTTGCCGAGGATCACGTCGGGGCGCAGGGCGGCGATCAGTTGGGGGTCGGGGGCGCCGATCGGGCCGACGTAGTTGGTGACGGAGAACCGGGAGGCGGGCCAGTAGTCGGGGAACTCGGGGTCGGCGGGGACGCGGGTGGCGCCAACGGGGGTGAGGCCGAGGGTCATCGCGGAGTCGAGTTCGGCGGTGTCGAGGGCGATGACGCGCTGGGGGGCGCCGGGCACCAGGACTGGGCCGGTGGCGGCGGTGACGGTGGTGCTCGGGACGGCGGCTGGGCTCGGGGCGGCGCTGTCGGTGCCGTTCGGGGAGCTGGGGGCGGCGGGGGTGCCCGGGGCGGGGGCGGGGAGGCGGTGGCCGGTGGTGGCGCAGCCGGTCAGCAGGAAGGCTCCTAGGCCGGTGAGGGCGGTGCGGCGCGGCAGCTGACGTGGCATCGGTCCGTCCCTTCCCGGGCGAGGGGTGTGCTGGTGTCGAAATGGCCCGGTGAGTCGATTATGTCGGAATTATCAGGAAACCTTCCGGAGAGATAGCTCTAGGGTGGGTGAGGTGTGTTTCTGATTAATTATCAGGAAGGCACCCTGATAGTTACTCTCGTCCCGACCACGGTGCGGCCGGTACGACCAGCGGAGTGCCGGTCACCGGGTCGGGGACGACCACCGACTCCAGCCCGAACACGTCCCGGACCAGCTCGGCCGTCACCACCTCGCCGGGCCGGCCCTGGGCCACCACCCGCCCCGCCTTCAGTGCGACGAGGTGATCCGCGTACCGGGCGGCCTGGTTGAGGTCGTGCAGCACCGCGACCACCGTGCGCCCCCGCTCCCGGTTGAGCCGCCGGACCAGGTCGAGCACCTCGACCTGGTGGGCGAGGTCGAGGAAGGTGGTGGGCTCGTCGAGCAGCAGGATGTCGGTGTTCTGGGCCAGCGCCATCGCGATCCAGACCCGTTGGCGCTGCCCGCCGGAGAGCTCGTCCACCCCGCGTTCGGCCAGCTCGGTGGTGGCCGTCCGGGCCAGTGCCTCGGTCACCGCCGCCTCGTCCTCGGCCGACCACTGGCGCCACCAGCTCTGGTGCGGCTGCCGCCCCCGGGCGACCAGGTCCGCCACGGTGATGCCCTCCGGTGCGGTCGGCGACTGCGGCAGCAGCCCGAGGCGGCGGGCCACCTCGCGGGTGGGGGTCCGGGCCAGTTCGGCGCCGTCGAGCAGCACGCTGCCCGCGACCGGCTTGAGCAGCCGCCCGAGCGCCCGGAGCAGGGTGGACTTGCCGCAGGCGTTCGGTCCGACGATCACGGTCACCTGCCCGTCCGGCACGGCGAGGTCGAGCCCCTCGACGACGGTCCGGGACTCGTACGCCAGGGTCAGGCCGCGCGCTTCCAGGGCCTGGGGCGAGGTGGACCGGGTCGGTTCGGGCCGGGCCGAGAAGGGGCGCGAGTGAGAGGGCGAGGGCGAGTGCGGCTGCGTCCCCGGGCCGGGGGAGGAGGTCTGGGTGGGCTGGTGGGGGTGCATCAGTTGCCTCCGCGGCGGCGGGACGAGGCGAGGAGCCACATCAGGTACGGGGCGCCGACCAGGCCGGTGACCACGCCGACCGGGAGTTCGGTCGGGGCGAGCAGGCGGCGGGCCAGGAGGTCGGCGAGGACGACGAGGAGGGCGCCGGTCAGGGCGGCGCAGGCGAGCGGGATGCGGGGGGAACGGGTCAGGCGGAGGGCGATCTGCGGGGCGGTCAGGGCGACGAAGTCGACCGGTCCGGCGGCGCCGGTGGCGCAGGCCGCGAGGACGACGCCGAGCAGGGCGGTGCCCAGGCGGACGCGGTGGAGCCGGATGCCGAGGCCGACGGCCGTCGCGTCGTCGAAGGTGATCCCGCGTTGGGCTCGGGCCGCCCAGCCGAGGAAGGGCAGGGCGGCGAGCAGGACCCAGACGAGCCAGCCGGCCTGGTCGAAGCCGGTGCCGTTCAGCGAACCGGTCGTCCAGACCTTGGCCTGCTGGGCCTGGAGACCGTCGCCTTTGGTGAGGAAGAGCGAGGTGAGGGCGCCCAGCGCGATGCTGAGCCCGATGCCGATCAGGACGAAGCGTTGGGCGTGCAGCCCGTGCCGCCAGGCCAGCAGGTGCACCAGCAGCCCCGCGCCCACCCCGCCGGCCACCGCGGCCCAGGGCACCTGGCCCGGCGAGGTGGTGAGGCCGAACGCGGTCAGCCCGACCACGACGGCCGAGGCGCCGTGGCTGACGCCGATCACGTCCGGGCTGGCCAGTGGATTCCGGGCCACGGTCTGGATCAGCGCCCCGGCCGCGCCGAGGGCCAGCCCGGTGAGCACCCCGACGACCACGCGCGGCAGGCGCAGTTCGCCGACCACCAGCTGCTCCGGGCTCGGCCATCCGAGCAGTACGTCCAGTACGGCCCCGGGAGAGACGGTGGTCTCGCCGAAGCAGAGCGAGGCGACGACGGCCCCGGCGAGGAGTACGAGCAGCACGGCGGCGACGGCGGCGGACCGGCGGTGCATCAGTGCCGAGGCGCGCCCGCAGCGGAGCGCGGCGTACCCGGGGAGGGGCGTGGTCATGCGGCGACCGTCCGGTGGGGGAGCCGGGCAGCGGACCGGGGGCGCGTGGCGGAGGTCCGCAGGGAGCCGGGGGGGGCAGCCGGGGGTGGGGTGGTTCATGCGGCGATGACCTTCCGGCGGCGGACCAGGGTGATCAGGACGGGGACGCCGACCAGGGCGGTGAGGACGCCGGCCGGGACTTCGGCGGGTGGGAAGAGGATCCGGCCGAGGGTGTCGGCGAAGAGGAGGAAGGCGGCGCCGAGGAGGGCGGAGAGGGGGAGCAGCCAGCGGTGGGAGGGGCCGACCAGGAAGCGGGCGGCGTGCGGGACGGCCAGGCCGACGAAGGCGATCGGTCCGGTGGCCGCGACGGCGGAGCCGGTGAGGACGGTGGCGGCCAGGGCGCCGAGGATCCGGGTGCGGCCGGTGCGGGTGCCGAGGCCGCGGGCGGTGTCCTCGCCGAGGGCGAGGGCGTCCAGGCCGGGTGCGGCGGCGAGGGCCAGGGCGGTGCCGGTGAGCAGGAAGGGCAGCAGCTGCCAGGCGGTCTCCGGCGTGCGGCCCGAGAGCGAGCCGACCTGCCAGAACCGGAACTGGTCCATGGTGGCCGCGTCGGTGGTGAGCACCAGGCTGGTGAGGGAGGCCAGGAAGGCCGACATCGCGGCCCCGGCGAGGGCAAGCTTCACCGGGGTGGCCCCGCCCCGGCCGGTGCCGGCCAGCGCGTACACCAGGACGGCGGCCAGCACCGCCCCCGCGAAGCCGTACCAGACGTACCCGGTCAGCGAGCCGAGGCCGAACAGCGAGATCGCCGTCACCACGCCGGCCGCCGCGCCCTGGCTGACGCCGAGGATGCCGGGGTCGGCGATCGGGTTGCGGGTCAGCCCCTGCATGACGCCGCCGGCCAGGCCCAGGGCCGCGCCGACGGCCAGGCCGACGGCGGTGCGGGGCAGGCGCAGCTCGCGGATCACCACGGTGTCGGTGCCGCCGCCCGCGTGCAGCAGGGCGTGGAGGGTGTGTCCGAGGGGGACCGTACGGCTGCCGACGGCGAGGCTGAGCAGGGCGGCGAGCAGGAGGACGGCGAGGGCGCCGGCCAGGATGCCGGTGCGGGGGAGGGTGCGGTGGCGTGGCGTATCGGCGGCCAAGGCATCCCCCTCCGGTGGTTAGCTTAGGCAAAGCTAAGTTGAGGGGACGGGGTGGGGCAAATCCGGCGAACGGAGGGAAGGGAATCGAGCGCAGAGGGCGCGGCGGGGCGGGGCGTGGGGCGAGCTGAGCCGAGCCGAGGGAGTGCAAGGCAGGGAGCCGGGGGCCAGGGAGCCGGGGGACCGAGGGGCCAGGGCCGGAGGTTCAGCGGGCCCGAGGTGAGGAGGTCTGCGGGGGTTCGGGCGCGGGGGCCGGGCGGGCGGAGGGGCTGGCTAGGCTGGCGGGTATGGCGCTCACCGTGGGATTCGACCTCGACATGACCCTGCTGGACACGCGGCCCGGCATCAAGGCCGCGTACGACACGCTGGCCGCGGAGACCGGGACGTACATCGACAGTGAGCTGGTGGTCAGTCGGCTGGGGCCGCCGCTGGCGCAGGAGATGGCGGTGTGGTTCCCGGCCGATCAGGTGCAGTCGGCGCTGGACCGGTACCGGGAGCTGTACCCGGAGCTCGCGCTCACCGAGGCCGGGACGCTGGTGCTGCCGGGGGCGCGGGAGGCCCTGGCGGCGGTGCGGGCGGCCGGCGGGCGGGTGGCGGTGATCACCGGCAAGTTCGAGCGGAACGCGCGGCTGCAGCTGGCCCACGTCGGGATGGAGGTGGACATCCTGGTCGGGGACACCTGGGCCGAGACCAAGGGGGCGGCGCTGCTGGAGCACGGCGCCGGCGTGTACGTGGGCGACCACCTGGGCGACGTCCGGGGTGCCCGGGCCGCCGGGGCGGTGGCGGTCGGGGTGACCACGGGCCCGTACGACGAGGCGGCGCTGCGCGAGGCCGGGGCCGACGTGGTGCTGGGCTCGCTCACCGAGTTCCCGGACTGGCTGGCCACACACCTCGACCGGGCCGCCGTCCGCTAGGGGCTGTCCGGAGGGCCGCGGGGGCAGGGGAGGGGCCGGACGGGACGGCCCCGAGGGGCAGGGCTCAGGCGGCCCCGCTGCCCTCCTCGGCGCGGTGCTTCTGTGCGCGCGCTCCCTGGAGCAGGCCCACGAGGGAGAGCAGGAAGCCCAGCGGCATCAGCATGCAGAGCCAGTAGGCGGCGGTCGGCAGCGGCTTCAGGTGGAAGAAGAGTGGGACGAACGTCACCAGCGTGGCGACCGATCCCAGTCCGAAGACGATGCCTCCGGCGCGGACGAAGGCGGCGCCGGGCTCGGTGGTACTGGTCTTCACGTCGTTCCTCCCGGAAAAAGTTGCCTCCCAGTGTCGCAGAAGAACCGACCCCCGCCGATCGGCGGGGGTCGGTTCACTCTGGGCGGTCAGGGCTTTCAGAGAACTCTCAGGCACTCTGGAGGATGTTCGAGATGTCGTTCAGGGAGCAGGGGCGTACAGGGGCATGGGTCTGACGAGTCACAAGGTGCTGGCGCTGTCCGCACTGATCTCGGTCCTGCTGGTCGTCGGCACGGTCTGGCTCTGGCCGAGGCTGGCCAAGAAGAGCGTCGGCGCGGTGTGCGGCCGGATCGGCACCATCCTGGCCACCCAGCTGGCCGTCATGTGCACCCTGGGGCTGGTCGCGAACAACTACTTCGCGTTCTACAGCAGCTGGGCCGACCTGCTGGGCACCAACGACAACTCGCCGGTGACCATCCAGAGCCAGCTGGTGGGCGGCAAGAAGACCGGCGTGCAGCAGATCTCGAACGAGAACGTGCGCGGCACCAACACGGTCGGCCGCGACCCGCAGCAGGTCGGCAAGCTGGAGAAGATCCGGATCCCCGGCCTGAGCACCGGCCTCTCCACCGAGGGGTACGTCTACCTGCCGCCGCAGTACTTCCAGCCGGAGTACCAGAACAAGAAGTTCCCGGCCGCGATCGCGATCACCGGCTTCCCCGGCGATGCCAAGAACCTGATCACCAAGCTCAACTACCCGGCCACCGAGCTCCAGGCGATCAAGGACGGCAAGACCAACCCGACCGTGCTGGTCATGATGCGGCCCTCCCCGGCGATGCCGCGCGACACCGAGTGCGAGGACGTGCCCGGCAGCACCCAGGCCGAGACCTACTTCGCCAAGGACGTGCCGCAGGCCATCCGCAGCTCGTACCGGATCGCCGAGGGCCCCGGCAGCCTCGGCATCATCGGCAACTCCACCGGCGGCTACTGCGCGCTCAAGCTGACCATGAAGCACCCGGACGTGTTCACCGCCGCAGTCTCGCTCTCCGGCTACTACAAGGCCGCCGAGGACGCGACCACCGGCGACCTCTTCGGCGGCGACCAGTCCCGCCGCCAGCAGGCCGACCTCGACTGGCGGCTGAAGCACCTGCCGAAGCCCGCCGTCTCGCTGCTGCTCGGCGGCAGCAAGGAGGGCGACGGCGACTACTACAAGTCCACCAAGAAGTTCATCGCGGCGGCCAAGGGCGGCCCGACCAAGGTCTCCTGGATCGAGCTGCCGACCGGCGGGCACAACTTCAACACCTGGTCGCGGATGCTGCCGGCCTCGCTCGGCTGGCTCGGCCAGCAGCTGCACGCCCCGAGCGAGACCCCCGCTCAGGCCCCGAGCACCCCGGCCCAGGCCCCGAGCACCCCGGCTCAGACCCCGAGCACCCCGGCTCAGACCCCGAGCACGCCGGCCCAGACCCCGAGCACTCCGGCCGGAGCCCCGGCCGGCGCCGCCGCCTGAGCCCCGGCCGGGGCCCGCAGCGGCCGCCCGGCTGACCTGCTGGAACCTGACTCCTCGTCACTGCGTGCAACTCCGCGGAGACGGGGAGTTTCGGTGTGCCCGTCAACGGGGTATGCAGCAGGCACGCGGGGTCGCACCGGTCACTCCGCTCGTCCGGTCGGGGGTGGAGCCAGTGGAGAGCCCGTTGCGGGGCCCTGCTGTGCCCGGGCCCGGGCCGGCGGCCGCCGCGAGACCACGCTCCGCGCCGGTGGCCGAAGCCGGTCGACGGCGGTCCGAAAAGCCGTTCTCACGAATCTCTCGAAAGAGTCGTTGACGGAGCGTTAATCTCTGCGGAGCCGTGCCCGCCCGTCGTGGGCGTACGGCCCGCCATCCACCTGCTGACCCTCGGCCGTCCGACGGCCCGGGGGTCTCCCCACACCCAGACTGAGGACTTTCGAGATGCCCACCGGCCAGGTCAAGTGGTTCAACGAGACGAAGGGCTACGGCTTCCTGTCGCGCGACGACGGGGGCGAGGTCTTCGTCCACACCAAGGCGCTGCCTGCCGGGGTCACCTCGCTCCGGCCCGGTCAGCGGGTCGAGTTCGGCGTGGCCGCCGGCCACCGCGGCGACCAGGCGATGGCCGTCACCCTGCTGGAGGCGCTGCCCTCGGTCGCGGCGGCCCAGCGCAAGACCCCGGACGACATGGCCCCCATCGTCCAGGACCTGATCACCACGCTCGACGCGGTGCTGCCCGGCCTCCAGCGCGGCCGGTACCCCGCGAAGCCGGCCGGGCAGAAGCTCGCGGTGCTCCTGCGGGCGGTCGCGGACCAGTTCGACGTCTGACCGGCGGATGGTGCGACCGGAGCAACGGGCGTGAGTGCGGCGCAGTCGATGGTCGGCCGCGCAGTTCCCCGCGCCCCTAGCTGATTGCCACCGGAGGTACGAGCCCCTCTTCGGCCGCGCGGTCGAGGAGGGCCCGGACTGCGGCGTGGCCCTCCTCGCCGAGGTCGGCGGTGAACTCGTTCACGTACAGGGCGATGTGCTGGTCGGCCACGGCCGGGTCCATCTCCTGGGCGTGCGCGAGCACGTACGCGCGGGAGGCGGCCGGGTCGGCCCAGGCCGCGCGGACGGAGGCCCGGATGGTCTCGGTCAGCGCGGCGATCCGCTCCGCGCCGAGCGAGCGGCGGGCCACGATCGCGCCGAGCGGGATCGGCAGCCCGGTCTCCTGCTCCCAGGCCTCGCCCATGTCGGCCAGGCGGTGCAGGCCGTACTGCTGGTACGTGAAGCGGGCCTCGTGGATCACCAGGCCGGCGTCCACCCGCCCGTCCCGCACGGCGGGCATGATCTGGTCGAACGGGAGCACCACGATCTCCCCGAACCCGCCCGGCACGGCCTTCGCGGCCCAGAGCCGGAAGAGCAGGTACGCCGTGGAGCGCTCGCTCGGGACGGCGACGGTGCGGCCGGTCAGGTCCTCGTCGGGGGAGCGGGTGAGCACCAGCGGGCCGCAGCCGCGGCCGAGCGCGCCGCCGCAGGGCAGCAGCTGGTACTCGTCCAGGACCCAGGGCAGCTGCCCGTAACTGATCTTCAGCAGATCGCCCTCGCCGCGCTCGGCGAGCCCGTTGGTGATGTCGATGTCGGCGAACCGCACCTCGGGGGCGGGCTCGCCCGGTACCAGGCCGTGCGCCCAGGCGTGGAAGACGAAGGTGTCGTTCGGGCAGGGCGAGTAGGCGACGGAGAGCCGGTCAGTCACGGGGAAGCGCCTCCAGGACGGCGGGTAGGGGCAACACCTGGAAGGCCAGTTCCAGGGCCGCCAGGGCCTCGCCGATCCGCCAGGCGGAGCGGTCCCGGGGCCCGACGGGGTTGGAGACCGCACGGATCTCCAGGGCCGGCAGGCCGAACCGGGCGGCGGCCTCGGCCACGCCGTGGCCCTCCATCGCCTCGGCCACCGCGCCGGGGTGCCGGTCGGCCAGCTCGGCGGCGCGCTCGGCGCTGCCGGTGACGGTGGAGACGGTGAGCACCGGGCCGGTGGCCACGGTGAGCAACGGCCGGGCGGTGGCCCCGGGCCCGGGAGCGATGACGGCGGCGGCCCGCAGGTCGCCTGCGGCCAGCGCGACGGCGGCGGCGGGCGGGGTGTAGCGGGTGCGGCCGAAGCCGAGCTGCTCGACGTCCAGGAAGCCCTCGGGGGATTCGGCGCCGAGGTCGGCCGCGACCAGCTCGGTGGCGACCACCACCGAGCCGACCGGGGCCTGCGGGGCGAAGCCGCCCGCGATCCCGGCCGAGACCACCAGCCGGTACGGGAAGGTGGCGAGCGCGGCGGCCGTCGCGGCGGCCACCGCCGCCGGGCCGACCCCGCCGGCCAGCACGTCCACCGGCGCGCCGGTGGACAGCAGGCTGCGGCGCAGCTCGCCGCCGGGCACCGCGTGCGGGGCGGCGCCGTGGCCCAGGCCGCGCAGCACGGCCTCGGCCTCGGCCGGAACGGCGACGACGACCAGCACCCCGGCGGGGTGCTGGTCGTCGTGGTGACGCTGGAGGGGGGAGGTCACTTACTGGGCCGGAGCGGCCTGGGCGACGTAGTCCTTGTTGTCCAGGGTGAAGTACCAGGCGGCGAGGATGTCGCCGGTCTTCTCGTCGGCCTGGACCACGGTGACGGTGGTCTTCTTGCCCTGGGCGAGCAGGCCGGAGACCGGCAGCATGCCCGAGAAGGTGGTGTTGGTCCGCGAGGAGGAGATCGGGGCCTGGCCCTGCTGACCGCCGTCGGTGAAGGAGAACCAGCCCTTGTCGGCGGTGCCCGGGTCGACGCCGACGCCGATCCGGTCGCTGTTGCGCACGTCCAGGCCGGGCAGCTCGCCGTTGTCGGCGGCCTTCTTGGCGTCCGTCTGGCACTTGGCGACGGCGTCCTTGCCGAGCGGCTTGCCGTCGTTGTAGCAGGAGGCGAACGGCTCGGCGTGGATGGACGACCGGCCGACCGTCAGGGTGGCCTGGTGGCTGATGGGCTGGTCCTCGCCGGTCGCGTAGGCGATGGACCCGCCGACCGTGCCGGCGCCGATCACGACGACGGCGCCGAGGGCGGCGATTGCACGGGTGCTGAGGCTCATGGGCAAGAGGCTACCGGGCTTCGTCGATCACGCTACGCGGGGGTGGCCGAGTTTCGGCACTCGATCGGGATTACGTCACTCGCCTGCGCCGCTTCAGGCCACCCGCGGGCGGGTGGCGGGGCCGTGCAGACCGACCCGCAGCAGGGAACGGACCGTCACCAGCAGCATCAGCCCGACCACCCCGGCGGCGACCGCCAGGCCCAGCGTGCCGTTCAGCGGCAGCACGATGCCGAGACCGCCCCCGGCCACCCAGCAGAGCTGCAGCGCCGTTTCCGAGCGGGCGAAGGCGGAGGTGCGGACGGCCTCGGGCACGTCCCGCTGGATCAGCGCGTCCAGCGCCAGCTTGCCCAGCGAGGCGGCCACCCCGGAGACGCCGGCGACCAGCGCGACGGTGAGCAGGCTGTACCAGAGCGCCGCCGCCGTGGCCGCGCCGGTGGCCAGCAGCAGCATCGCCGTCACCGTCATCTCCGAGCCCCGGGTGCGCAGCCAGGAGCCGAACACCGAGCCGAGCGCGTTGCCCGCCCCGGCCGCGAAGGCGACGATGCCCAGCGTCGCGGTGGGGGCCAGGCTGCTGACCGGGTCGTCGCGCAGCAGGAAGGCCAGGAACATGACCAGGAAACCGACCAGGAAGCGCAGCGCCCCGACCGCCCGCAGGGCCAGGATCACCGAGGGGCCGACGCTGCGCAGCATCGCCTTGACCGGCGGGGCCTTGGGCTTCTGCGGCGGCTCGGGCGCGTGGTGGTGGCCGAGCAGGTGGCCGGCGGGGTGCTCCTCGGCGTGCAGCACGGCGCGCTGCTCGCCCTTGGCGGAGTCCACCTTGTGCGGCAGGTGGAAGGCCATCAGGGTGCCGATCACGAAGACCAGGAAGGCCCCGCGCAGCGGCCAGCCGGGCCCGATCAGGTGCAGCCCCGCGCCCAGCGGCGCGGCCAGGCCGGTGGCCAGCAGTCCGGCCAGGGTGACCCGGGAGTTGGCCTTCACCAGGGAGAGCTGCGGGGGCAGAAGCCGGGGCACCACGACGCTGCGCACCACCCCGTACGCCTTGGAGGCGACCAGCACCCCCAGCGCCTCCGGGTAGAGCGCGAGCCCGCCGTCGGCCACGGTGGAGGCCATCGTCCAGGCGAGCACCGCGCGGACCAGCATCGACATCGCCATCGCGGCCCGGCGACCGTGCGGCAGCCGGTCGAGCAGCGGGCCGATCACCGGGGCGAGCAGGGCGAAGGGCGCCATGGTGATCAGCAGGTAGAGCGCGACCCGGCCGCGGGCCTCGCCGGTGGGCACCGAGAAGAAGATGGTGGAGGCCAGCGCGATGGTGATCAGCATGTCGCCGAAGGAGTTCAGCGCGTGCAGCTCGATCAGCTTGGCGAGGCCCGATTCGCCCGCGCCCTCGGCGGCGGTGGCCCGGCGGATCCGGCGGCCGGTGCCGTTGACCACCTTGCCGGTGCGGGCGCCGGCGGCGGAGGCGCCGCGGATCAGCGCGTTGCGCCGGGGCTCCTGCTCGGCTTCCTGATCGAGTGCCTCGGTGGCCGCGTCCTCGGTGGCCATGTCCTCGGCGGTCGCGGGCTGCGGAGCGGTTGTGGACTGCGGAGCGGCTGCGGGCTGCGCGGAGTCCGCCTCCGGCGGGGGCTCGGCGCCGTCCGCAGGGGCGAGAGGGAGGTGCGGTCGCGGCACGGTGCCCGGCTCCGAAGGGGGCCCGGGTGAGCCGTTCGCCTGCGGGTCGTGCAGTGCGTGCTGCGACGGGTGCTCTTCCGCCACAGAGCCAATCCTGCCTGAGAAACGCCCGCGAGACGAGGGAACGCGAGGCGGACCCGCCGACAATCGGAGGTCACGTTCCGGCGTCGTCGGGGTGGTGCGCAGGCACCGGGCTGTCGTCCGCGCCTGACCGACGGGTAGCCTGCACTACGCGCGTGCACAGCCCGGTGGGCGGCGCGGCCGGTCCACGGACCGGTGCCGAGTCGCGCAGAATAGACCCGAAGACGGTACCCAGCGGCACCCGAACCCCGTGACGGCGCCTCCGGCAGGCCCCGAAGCACTCCCCAGAGTCGCTTCCAGGCAGGCCCCGGAGGCTTGATCGACACGGAGTGGGCGGTTGTCGCCGCCGGGGCCCGCGAAGCAACAGAGAAGTGGGAGAGAATCGACGCCGTGAGTGCTGCGATGCGAAGCCGTACCCCTGATCGGCTCTGTGCCGAGGCCGTCGAACTCGCCCGTCAGGCCGCCGTGGAGGCGGTCGGCGCCGAGGCCGTCGGCGCCCACCTCGGGGTGCAGGCCGAGGGCGAACGGGTCGTCACCCACAGCTTCGAGTGCCGGGACGCCGCGTACCGCGGCTGGCACTGGGCCGTGACGGTGGCTCGGGCCGCCCGGGCCAAGAACGTGACCGTGGACGAGACGGTGCTGCTGCCGGGCCAGGACGCCGTACTGGCCCCGCAGTGGGTGCCGTGGAGCGAGCGGCTGCGGCCGGGCGACCTCGGCCCCGGCGACCTGCTGCCCACCGGCGCGGACGACCTGCGCCTGGAGCCGGGCTGGACCGGCGAGGACGAGCCGGCCCCCAACTCGGTGGCCGCCCTCGCGGAGGAGGACGACCTGGTCGTCTCCGACTCGCACGTGCAGCCGGCTCCCGCCCGGGCCCGGATCGGCGCCGTCGCCGAGGAGCTCGGCCTGGGCCGCCCCCGGGTGCTCTCCCGGATGGGCCTGCACCTGGCCGCCGACCGCTGGGAGACCGCCTACGGCCCCCAGACGCCGATGGCCCAGTCCGCCCCGGCGAACTGCAACAGCTGCGGCTTCCTGGTGCCGATCGGCGGCTCGCTCGGCCAGGCGTTCGGCGTCTGCGGCAACGAGTTCGGTCCGGCCGACGGCCAGGTCGTCTCGCTCGGCTACGGCTGCGGCGGCCACTCCGAGGCGGCCGTGCTGCCGGCCCCGCCGGTTCCGGCGGAGCTGATCCTGGACGAACTCGTGGTCGAGCCGCTGCAGCTCCACCCGGACCGGTCGAGCGGGTCGGTGGAGCCCGATGCCCCGGCCGAGGAGCTCGGACACTCCTGATTCGCACTATCCGCAGTTGCACTATCAGGGGCGCGGGGAACGGCGCGGCCAGCCCGGCACTCTGCGGTTGTCTTACGCTGTGAGCCACTTGCACTGTCCGTTGATGGTGCAAGTGGCTCATTGCGGTTGCGGGCAGGTCCGGTTCCTTCGACCTCGCGCAGTTCCCCGCGCCCCTGGATAGTGCATCTGAAGGGACGGCAGTTAAGTGGAGCCTCGGATCATCGGCGGCAGCAGCGACGACCAGATCGCCGACGTGTTCGACACGGCGGGGCTGCGGCACCGGGTGCTGGCGGCGTGGGCGGCGGCCCCGGCGCGGTTCCGGGAGGACGCCAATGCCGAGGAGGAGCTGGCGCTCGGGGGGTACCGGGACCGGCTGATCGTCGAGCTCGCGCAGAACGCGGCGGATGCCGCGGCCCGGGCCGGCGCCGTGCCCGGGCGGCTGCGGCTGACGCTGCGGGACGGGGTGCTGGCCGCCGCGAACACCGGGGCGCCGCTGGACGCCGCCGCCGTGGAGTCGCTGTCGACCCTGCGGGCCTCCTCCAAGCGCTCGGACGAGAGCCCCACCGTCGGGCGGTTCGGGGTCGGCTTCGCGGCCGTGCTGGCCGTCACCGACGAGCCCGCGGTGCTGTGCGGCCACGGCGGCGTGCGCTGGTCGCTGGCCGAGGCGCGCGAGCTGACGGCGGCCCGGGCGGAGCTCGGCGAGGAGCTGCGGCGGCGCGAGGGGCACGTACCGCTGCTGCGGCTGCCGCTGCCCGCGGAGGGCACCGCGCCGGAGGGCTACGACACCGTGGTGGTGCTGCCGCTGCGCGACGCGGCGGCCGAGGACCTGACCCGGCGGCTGCTGGACGAGGTGGACGCGGCGCTGCTGCTCACCCTGCCGGGGCTGGCCGAGGTCGTGGTGGAGACGCCCGAGGGCACCCGCCGGCTGGCTCGCACGGCGGCCGAGCAGCGACCCGACGGGCTGACCCTGGTGACCGTCACCGATGAGGCCGAGGAGACGATCTGGCAGACCGTCACCCAGGCCGGGGCGATCGCCCCCGAGCTGCTGGCCGACCGGCCGACCGAGGAGCGGGCCCGGCCGTACTGGTCGGTGACCTGGGCGGTGCCGGTCCGGGCTGACGGCACGCCGCTGCCGCTCACCACCACCGCCGTGGTGCACGCGCCCACCCCCAGCGAGGAGCCGCTCGGGGTGCCCGCGCTGCTGATCGCGGGCTACCCGCTGGACTCCACCCGGCGGCACGTGGCCCCCGGGCCGCTGACCGACTTCCTGACCGCGCGCGCCGCCGAGGCGTACGCCGAGCTGCTGCGCGCCCGGGGCGCGAGCCTCGGCTCGTTGGGGCTGGTGCCCGGCCCGCTCGGCCAGGGCGCGCTGGACAACGCGCTGCGCGCCGGGATCCTCGCGCTGCTGCCCGAGACGCCCTTCCTGCCGCACCCGGCCCCGGTCGAGGAGGGCACCCCGGCGCTGCGCCCGCGTGACGCGACGCTGCTGGAGGGTGCCGACCACTCGGTGGTCGAGGCGCTGGCCCCGATCTTCCCCGGCCTGCTGCCGGCCGGTCTGGAGCGCCGCACCGAGCTGCGGGTGCTCGGCGTGCGGCGGGTGCCGCTGGCCGAGGTGGTCGACCAGCTCGGCGGCCTGGAGCGCGAGCCGTCCTGGTGGCGCGGGCTGTACTCCGCGCTGGGCGGCGCCGACCCGGAGGCGCTCGGCGCGCTGCCGGTGCCGCTGGCCGACGGGCGCATGGTGACCGGCCCGCGCCGGGTGCTGCTGCCCTCCGACCCGGCCGACTGGGCCGGGTACGAGGGCTATCCGGAGACGCTGGCCGAGGCGCTGGGCCTGCTCGACCTGCGGCTGGCCCACCCGGAGGCCGCCCACCCGCTGCTGGCCAAGCTCGGCGCGGGCACCGCGACCCCCGCCGGGGTGCTCGACACCCCCGAGGTGCGGGCCGCCGTGGCCCGCTCGCTGGAGCTGGGCGAGGACGACTTCGACGCCGCCGTCGACCTGGCCGACGCCGTGCTGGCCCTGGTCAAGGCGGCCGGCACCACCGCCGGCGAGCACCCCTGGCTGGCCCGGCTCGCGCTGCCGGACGACGAGGGCGAGCTCTCCCGCGCGGGCGAGCTGATCCTGCCGGACAGCCCGCTGGCCGCGCTGGCCCGCGAGGAGGACGCCGGCTACGCCGACGATGACCTGCTGGACCGCTGGGGCCCCGAAGTGCTGGCCGCCGCAGGCGTGTTGAGCAGCTTCGTACTGGTCCGCGCCGAGGACGTGGTGCTCGACCCGGACGACCTGGAGCGGCTCGACCCGACCGCCCCCGCCGACCGCGCGGCGGGCGGCCGCCCGACCGGCCTGCTGGACGAGGCCCCCGACGGCCTGGCCGAGTGGTGCGAGGACGCCCTGGAGTCGCTGCACGCCGACCAGGCCGAGCTCGGCGTCCCGCCGGTGGCCGCCGAACTCCTCGCCGTCCGCGACCTCGACCTGGTCGAGGACGGCGCCTGGCCCGAGGCGCTGGCCCTGCTGGCCCGCCCGCCGTACCGGGAGGCCGTGGTCAACCCCGTCCGCGCCCTGCTGCCCGACGGCCGCTACGCCGACCTCCCGCCGTACACCGCCTGGTGGCTCCGCGACCACCCCGTCCTGGACGGCCGCGAGCCCGCCGGCCTGCGCGCGGCCGGCGCCGACCCGCTGCTGCGCGGCCTCTACGACGAGGCCCGCACCACCCTGGACGAGACCTTCCTGCACGCCCTCGGCGTCCGCACCACGCTCTCCGCGCTGCTCGCCGAGCCGCACGGCGCGGAGGAGCTGCTGGACCGGCTGACCGACCCGGCCTCTGATGTGACGCATCGTCAACTTCATGGCATCCACACGCAGTTGGCGAGCGTGCCGGTCGACCGCATCGACCCGCTGGACGTGGTGCGCGCGGTGCCGCCGCTCGACCCGGACACCGGCCGCCGCCCGGAGGGCACCGTGCTGGTCGACGCCACCGAGGCGGTGGTCGCCGACGCGCCGGATCTCGTCGAACTCCTGCACACCCACCCGCTGTTGCCCGTCGCCCCCGAGCTCGCCGCCGGTCTGGCCGAGCGGCTGCACGTCTCGCTGGCGAGCGAAGTGGCCGGTGGGCGCGTGCTCTCGGAAGGCACCCTGCATCGGACTCCGGCGGTGGTACGGGAGTTGCTGCCCGGCTGCCCCGCCGCGTACGAGGAGCACGAGGAGCTGCTGGTCGTCGGCCCCGACGGCGAGGAGGCCGAGATCGGCTGGCGCTGGGACACCTCGGCCGCCACCCCCGAGGTCCCGTACGACCCGGCCGAGGCCGAAGCCGGCGACGAGGACGACGAGTTCGACGTCCCACCGGTCCCGGGCCTGCTGCACGCCGCCACCCCGGAGGGCCTGGCGGCCGGCCTGGCCTGGTCGGTGGGGCAGTGGCACCGCCGCTTCGAGGTCCTGGCGGCTCTCACCGAGCCCGAGCGGGCTTATGAGCTGCTCGCTGCGCGCGACTTCGAGGGGTAACCACCAGGGGCGCGAGGAACGGCGCGGCCAGCCATACGACTTGCTGTCGCTTTACACGGTGAGCCAGTTGCACTATCCGATGGGGCGTGCAAGTGACTCTTCGGCGGCAGGTTCAGGTCGGCTTCTTCCGATTTCGCGCAGTTCCCCGCGCCCCTGGGTGTGCCGTTCCCCGCGCCCCTTGAAGTGCCGCCCCTGAATGGCTCGCCTTGGCGCGTTGGGTCTCCTTGAGGAGCCTCAAGGCCGCCAGTTGGTCGCCGATCTGGATCGGCGTCCGCAGGGTGCGGTAGGCCAGGACGGTGCAGGTCAGGCCGATCAGGGCGACGGTCAGGGCGGTGTGGCCCTGGATCGGGGGTGGGAGGGCCTCGGCTTCGGCCAGGCAGTGGAGGCCCAGCCAGCTGAGGAAGGCGGCGGTGCCGCCCAGGCAGAATGCGATGAACGCCTCCAGGTCCCCACCCCTGCGTGCCACCTCGTCAGCCCCCGTTCGTCATCCGCCGCCCCATCACTCGTGAGACGACCTCCAGCAGCAAGCCTGCCACCACCGCGATGCCCACACCCGTCCATGGATCACGTGTGCCGTCCAGCGAGAGCTGGAAGAAGTTCGACAGCCAGGGCACCAGCAGGACGAGTGCGAACGCTCCCCCCATCGTGCCGATCAGGGCCAGCCGCCACCAGGTGTACGGGCGGGCCACGATCGCCAGCACCCAGATGGCGACCAGGAAGAGGGTCAGGGTGGCCACGCTGGTGTCGGCCTTGAGGTCGGTCGCGTGGTTGGCGCGGGCCAGCATGTAGGCGGTGAAGGTCGCGGTGCCGGCGATCACCCCGCCGGGGATCGCGAGCCGCAGGACGCGGCGGACGAAGCCGGTACGGGCCCGTTCGTTGTTGGGGGCCAGGGCCAGGAAGAAGGCCGGGATGCCGATGGTGAGGGAGCTGAGCACGGTGGAGTGCCGGGGCAGGAACGGGTACGGCACGTGGGTGAAGACCACCAGCAGGGCCAACAAGACCGAATAGACCGTTTTGACCAGGAAGAGCCGCGCGACCCGTTCGATGTTGCCGATCACCCGGCGGCCCTCGGCCACCACCGAGGGGAGGGTGGCGAAGCTGTCGTTCAGCAGGACGATCTGGGCCACCGCCCGGGTGGCCTCGCTGCCGGAGCCCATCGCCACGCCGATGTCGGCGTCCTTGAGCGCCAGCACGTCGTTGACGCCGTCGCCGGTCATCGCCACGGTGTGCGCCCGGGACTGCAGGGCCCCGACCAGGTCGCGCTTCTGCTGGGGCGTCACCCGGCCGAAGACGGTGGTGCGGTCGGCGGTCTCGGCCAGCTCCTCGGGGGTGGTGGGGAGGGTGCGGGCGTCCAGCGGGTGGTCGGCCCCGGGCAGCTCAAGGTGGGCGGCGACGGCGCCGACCGAGACGGCGCTGTCGCCGGAGATGACCTTGACCTCGACCTGCTGGCTCTCGAAGTAGCGCAGCGTCTCGGCGGCGTCCGAACGCAGCCGCTGACGCAGCACCACCAGGGCCAGCGGGCGGAGCTCGGCGGCCGGGTCGGGGGCGTCCAGCGGCAGCGGCGAGCGGCCGAGCAGCAGCACCCGCAGGCCCTGCGAGCCGAGCTCGTCCACCTCGGCCAGCGCCGGGTGCCCGGCCGGCAGCAGCACGTCCGGTGCGCCGAGCAGCCAGCTGGCCTCGCCGCCCTGCGGCTCCAGCAGCTGCACCCCGCTCCACTTGCGGGCGGAGGAGAAGGGCATCGCCTCCAGCACCCGCCAGCCGCCCTCCTGCTCGCCGCCGTAGGCGTCGAGCACGGCCTGCATGCTGGGGTTGGGCCGGGCGTCGGCCCGGCCCATCGCGCCGAGCGCCTGGCCGAGCACCGCGCGGTCGGTGAGCAGGTGGTTGGCCAGCGGCGCGCCAGGCCGCAGCCGCTCCTCGGCGGGGGCCTGCGGCGCGTCCAGCGGGCGCAGCTCGACCAGGTCCATCCCGCCCTCGGTGAGGGTGCCGGTCTTGTCCAGGCAGACGGTGTCCACCCGGGCCAGGCCCTCGATCGCGGGCAGCTCCTGCACCAGGCACTGCTTGCGGCCCAGGCGCACCACGCCGATCGCGAAGGCGACCGAGGTGAGCAGCACCAGGCCCTCCGGCACCATCGGCACGATGCCGGCCACCATCCGGCGCACCGCCTCGCGCCAGTCGTGCTTCTCCACAGCCAGCTGGCTGACGATCAGGCCGATCGCGGTGGGCACCAGCAGGTAGGTGATGAACTTCAGGATCGAGTCGATGCCGCTGCGCAGCTCCGACTTGACCAGGGTGAACCGGCTGGCCTCCTCGGCCAGCTGCGCCGCGTACGCCTGGCGGCCGACCTTGGTGGCGGTGAACGCGCCGGCCCCGGCCACCACGAAGCTGCCGGACATCACCTCGTCGCCGGGGCGCTTGAGCACCGGGTCGGGCTCGCCGGTGAGCAGTGACTCGTCGATCTCCAGACCGTCGGCCTCGGTGACCAGGCCGTCCACGATCACCTTGTCGCCGATGCCGAGCAGCACGGTGTCGTCGAGCACGATCTCGCCGACCGAGACCTGCTGCGCGGTGCCGTCCCGCCGCACCTGGGGCTTGGCCTCGCCGATCAGGGCCAGGCTGTCCAGGGTCTTCTTGGCCCTTAGCTCCTGGATGATGCCGATCGCGGTGTTGGCCACGATCACCAGGCCGAACAGGCCGTCCTGGATCGGGCCGACCACCAGGATGATCGCGAACATCACGCCGATGATCGCGTTGAACCTGGTGAAGACGTTGGCCCGGACGATCTCCCGCAGCGAGCGGCTGGAGCGCACCGGCACGTCGTTGACCTGGCCGTTCGCGATCCGCTCGGCCACCTGGGCAGTACTGAGCCCGGCGCGCCGGTCGGGCCCGAGGCCGCTGGAGTGCGCGCCCGGGGCGGGGCCGCTGCCGTGGTCGGTGGTGTCTTCCGCGGGATGCGTCATGAGACCGACTCTAGGTGGGTGATTTGTCCGTTGCGCCCTCCCGTGGGGCGATTCGGGCCAACCGAGTGGCGGGGCCCGCCCGGGGTGCTCCGGCCGGTCAGGCGGGCTTGCGGGCCTCGATCAGGAAGCGGGAGGAGTGCGCGACGAACGGGCCCTCGGCCCGGATCCGCGCGTCCAGTGCGCGCAGCCGCTCGCGGTACTGCTCCACGGTGAAGCCCGGCACCATCCAGATCACCTTGCGGAGGAAGTAGACCACCGCGCCGATGTCGCGGAACTCGGTGCGCAGCGACTCGAAGCGCAGGTCCGTCACCTCGAGGCCGGCGGCCTGTGCGGCGGCCCGGTCCGTCTCGGGGTGGCGGGCCCGGCGGACCTGCTCGGGCTGCGGGCCGAGGAAGTACTCGACCAGCTCGAAGACGCTGGAGTGGCCCACGTGCTGGGCGAAGTAGCTGCCGCCGGGGGCCAGCACCCGGGCGATCTCCTCCCACCAGACGGTGGCCGGGTGACGGCTGGTCACCAGGTCGAAGGCGGCGTCGGCGAAGGGCAGCGGCGGCTCGTCCGGGTCGGCCACCACCACGGCGCCCAGCGGGTGCAGCAGGCGGGTGGCCTTGGCGATGTTGGGCGGCCAGGACTCGGTGGCCACCGTCAGCTTTGCCAGCGCCCCGGCGCCGGCCAGCACCTCGCCGCCGCCGGTCTGGACGTCCAGCGCGGCGGAGGCGGTGGCCAGCCGGCCACCGAGCAGCCGCTGGTAGCCCCAGGACGGGCGCTGCTCGGTGGCCCGGCCGTCCAGCCAGCTGAAGTCCCAGCCGTCGACGGAGACGCTGTCGGCCTCGGCGACGAGGTCCTCGAAGGTGCGATCGCTGTGGTCCATGGGGCCATCGTCGCGGAGTGCCGCCGTGCGGTTCCACCGATTTACGGGTGAAACGCCCGGAAGGGGGCGAAACGGACCTCAGTCGGCGGTGGGGGCGGCCTGCGGGCCGGCGGCGCCGGCTGCCTCGCTGCGCCGGATGGCGGCCTGGCGGGCGCGGCAGTACCAGAGGCCGATCAGGCCGAGGCCGGCGCCGGAGAGGCAGATCCACGGCCAGTAGTGGTGGCCACCCGCGCTCAGGCTGTCGTCGAAGGGCAGCAGGGCGAGGAAGGCTAGGAACCAGAGCACCGTGCCGCCGCCGACGATCGCGACGTCGTTCACCTCGTAGGGCGGCGGGGAGGGGTGCAGCGGGGTCTTGGCCATGGGGCATAGCGTACGGGGCCGGTGGGGCCCGGGTGGAGAGGCGGCGGCGACGTCCTGGCGGAGACCGACCGGGAGTGACCGTAAGTGGCGTGTTCTACGCGCGAAGATGGCGCGTGCACGACCGAGGAATCCATACTTGAGACTCCGGTGAGCCTCCCCAGAGCCTGACCGCTCCCGGCTCCGCCCGGCTCACCGTCGCTCCGGGCGATTCCTCCTCTCCCCCCCCACTCGACGAGGACGTCCGATGTCTCCGCAGGCCCAGCCGACCACCACGTCGCCCGAGCCCTCCCAGACCACGCCGCCCGGCGGCGTGCTGGACCGTTACTTCCGGATCTCCGAGCGCGGCTCCACGCTCGGCCGCGAGATCCGCGGTGGCACGGCCACCTTCTTCACCATGGCCTACATCCTGGTGCTGAACCCGATCATCCTGGCCAGCGCCGTGGACGTGCACGGCGCCCACCTCAGCAGCGCCCAGCTGGTCACCGCCACCGCGCTCACCGCCGGGCTCACCACCCTGCTGATGGGCGTGATCGGCAACGTGCCGATCGGCCTGGCGGCCGGCCTCGGGGTCAACACCATCGTCGCCCTCCAGCTCGCCCCCAAGATGAGCTGGCCGGACGCGATGGGCATGGTGGTGCTGGCCGGCTTCGCGATCATGCTGCTGGTCGCCACCGGGCTGCGCGAGCGGGTGATGAACGCGGTGCCGCTCGGCCTGCGCAAGGCCATCGCGATCGGCATCGGCCTGTTCATCGCGCTGGTCGGCCTGGTCGACTCCGGCTTCGTCACCCGGATGCCGGACGCCGCCCACACCACCGTGCCGGTGCAGCTCGGCGGCACCGGGCACCTGGTCGGCTGGCCGGTGCTGGTCTTCATCCTCGGGCTGCTGCTCACCCTGGTGCTGGTCATCCGCAAGGTGCCGGGCGCGATCCTGATCAGCATTGCGGCGATGACCGCCTTCGCGGTGCTGCTCGACCAGGCCGCCACCATCGCGCCGAGCGCCTGGGGCCTGACCGTGCCGGTCTGGCCGGGCAACCCGGTGGCCGCGCCGGACTTCGGGCTGGTCGGTCAGGTGAGCCTGTTCGGCGGGTTCCACCACGTCGGGCTGGTGACCGGCGTGCTCTTCGTCTTCACCGTGCTGATGTCCTGCTTCTTCGACGCGATGGGCACCATCCTCGGCGTGGCCGACGAGGCGCACCTGCTGGACGAGAAGGGCGACCTGCCGGGCATCAACAAGATCCTGATGGTGGACGGCATCGCCACCGCCGCGGGCGGCGCCACCTCCTCCTCGGCCAACACCTGCTTCGTCGAGTCCACCGCCGGCGTCGGCGAGGGCGCCCGCACCGGCTTCGCCTCGATCGTCACCGGCGGCCTCTTCCTGCTGGCCCTCTTCTTCACCCCGCTGGCCACCATGGTCCCGGCCCAGGCCGCCACCCCGGCCCTGGTCACGGTCGGCTTCCTGATCCTGGCCAACTCGATCCGCGAGATCGACTGGAACGACTACACGATCGCCGTCCCGGCCTTCCTGACGATGATCATGATGCCGTTCACCTACTCCATCACCAACGGCATCGGCTTCGGCTTCATCGCCTTCTGCGTCCTGCGCATCGCCGCCGGCCGCTTCCGCGAGGTCCCGGTCGCGATGTACGCGGTCGCCGCCGTCTTCGCCTTCTACTACGCGATGCCGGCCCTCGGCCTGAGCTGACCCGGCCCTCGATCGGACGGCCCCGCACTCGCCGGAGTGCGGGGCCGTCACTGCTCGATCCTCATGTTCCACCGCACGGTGGCCTCCGCGTCGACGCTGACGCTGATGTCCTTGGGGGAGCCGAGGTGGAAATTGTTCCTCACCGGAGTGACTGCCCCGATGGTGCAGGGGATGGTGGTCGTGGAGACCGGCTCCATGTGCAGGACGAGGGATCCGCCGGTGCAGAGGATGGTCACCAGGAGGTCGCCCTTGCCGACGCTGATCGAAGCCACCGTGGTGCCTCCGGTCCGGAGCGGTACGGATGCCAGGGTGGTGGTGCCGGACTCCGCCGGAGGGAGGGGCGGCAAATCGAGCGGGGTCGGTGTCGTGGCGGAGGGCGAGGCGGGTGAGGCCGGCAGTGGAGCTGCGGTGCCGGTGGCTGTCGGGGCGACTGACGAACAGCCGGCGACCAGGCCGACGAGGAGCGCGGTGCCGAGGAGGGCTCCGCTCCGCTGATTCTTCCGTGTTGCCATGGCTGTCCGTTCTGAGCTGAGGTCGGCCGCCGCGGGGCGGCGGCCGACGGTGTCATGCGATCCGGGCCGGTCAGTTGCTCCAGGTGTTCCAGCCGACGTACCAGGGGCTGAAGGCAGTCAGCCCGGTGGCAGTCGAGGAGCAGTCCTCTCGGTTGACGTGGTAGGTGCCGTAGGTCTGGAGTCGCCAGACCCCGTAGGTGGCGTAAGCGGTGCGCCCGGGGCTGGTGGTGACCGTGGTGGAGTTGCCGAGGCTGGCGGTGAGGGAGGCACTGAGGCTGACGCCGGTGCTGGCGGAGGCGCGGGCGAGCACGATCCCCGCATCGGCCGAGACACTGGCATTGATCGTCATGCCGACGGTGCCGCTGATCTGAGCCGAGAAGGTCGATGTGGCGTCGTGGGACGTGCCGTTGTAGTTGGCCTGCGTGGGGCCGACTCCGAACAGGGTCCGGCCTTGGTTGCTGATGCCGTCGTACCACGCCTCGTAGTTGCAGTGGTTGACGTTCGGGCCCGGGACGGCGCTGCCGGCGGCAATCGCTGTCGGCGCCGACAGGAAGGTGGCTGCTGCCGAGGCAGTTGCCACGATCAGTACGGCCTTGCGTCGCATGAAGTGCTCCTCGTGACGGTGACGGGTAGCGGTGCCGGTGCCAGGGCCCTTGGCGGTCGGCGTTGCTACGGGTGCTCTGTAGACGCAGGACGAAGTCGTTCGTATGACAGGGAGAGCAAGATCTTCTTCCGTGCGATCGGTCATGACGGCCGGCGTAGGCGGGCGATGCCGCGGGCTCGAAGCCGTGCAATGGTGCCGCGGTGGACTCCGAGGCGTAGTGCCGCCTCGTCGAGGGTGTAGCCGTCGACATCGACGAGGGCGACGGCTCGGGCCTGGCCGTCCGTCAGCGTGCGGAGGATCCGGAGTGTCTCCAGTTCGGCCTCGCGGCGTTCGATCGGGCGGTGTGACGGGGTCTCGGCCACTGCCAGGGGAGCTTCGTGGCGTTCGCGCCGGTGACCGTCGTACGCGGTGGTGATGACCGAGCGGAGCGCGTAGGCGAGGGGATTGGGGTGTTCCAGCAGGTCGAGTCTCCTGCGGAGGAGCTTCTCGCAGACGGACTGCACGACGTCATGGGCGTTTGCCGGGGCGTACCAGGACGCCTGGCGGTGGAGTTCCGGAAGCATGGCGCAGATCAGGGCGTCCGCTCTCTGCCGTAAGTGGTCTCCGTCTTCCGGTTCGATGCTCGTGGATGTCGGCTGAGTGGAAAGTGGCAAGGCTGTCCCCCCTTGTCGGTGCCGGGCCTCGTGGCCGAGCCTTCGGCGCGGTGCTTCTGCGATGCCCAAGCGACAGAACCATCAGAGTGCCTTTCTTGACCGTGACTTGAGGAAGAACAGAGCTTCGGCAGGCGAGATCGGATAGTCCTGGTGGAAATCCGTCGAGTAGAGCGGTCAATTCCGACCAGTCGTGGATGAGTTGTGTAGTCGCCGCTCGGCTTCCACGCATGGACTGCGACGGGGGCTCGTTGGCGTTCGAGCGGTCGAAACTGCACGGTCTGTTGGCATATTCAGGCGAGTGGGGGCAGTTGTGGACATACCGGAGTGGGCGGGGGGTCGATGCGGTGGGGTGGGGAGGGAACGGGGCCGGTTCGCGAGGGTGAGGGAGCAGGCATGGGCGGTGGCGCGGGCAGAGCGGCCGAGCGGAGGTTCCGGGGGTTGCTGGAGGCGGCGCCGGACGCGATGGTGATCGTGGACGACGCCGGGGTGATCACGTTGGTGAACGCGCAGACGGAGGCGCTGTTCGGGTACCGGCGGGAGGAGCTGCTGGGGCGGCCGGTGGAGCTGCTGGTGCCAGGGCGGTTCCGGGGGCAGCACACCCGGCACCGGGACGGGTATGCCGCCAACCGGCAGGTACGGCCGATGGGGGCGGGGCTGGAGCTGCACGGGCTGCGCAAGGACGGCACCGAGTTCCCGGTGGAGATCAGCCTGAGCCCGCTGGAGACGGCCGAGGGGATGCTGTACTCGGCGGCCGTACGGGACGTCAGCGACCGCAAGGCGGCCGAGGCGCGGATCAACGAGCTGGCCGCGCTGGTGGAGTCCTCGCAGGACGCGATCCTGGCCAAGACGCTGGACGGGCGGATCACCTACTGGAACGCCGCCGCACAGTCGCTGTACGGGTACTCGGCAGCCGAGGCGCTCGGCCGCCACGTGGCGATGCTGGCCTTGCCGGAGCACCACGAGGAGATCACCGTGCTGCTCAAGCGGCTCGGGGCCGGCGAGCGGGTGGAGCACTTCGAGACCCTGCGGGTCACCCGCAGCGGCGCCCTGGTCGACGTGGACGTGACGCTCTGGCCGACCAGGACGGCCGACGGCACCGTGACCGGGGCCTGCGCGATCGTCCGGGACATCGGCGACCGCAAGCGGGCCGAGGCCGAGCTGACCGTGCTGTACGAACAGCAGCGGCACATCGCGCTGACCCTCCAGCGCAGCCTGATGGGCACCCCGCCCGCGATCCCCGGCCTGGCCACCGCCAGCCGGTACCTGCCGGCCACCCAGGGGGCGGGGGTGGGCGGCGACTGGTTCGACCTGATCCCTCTGGGTGCCGGGCGGGTCGGGGTGCTGATCGGAGACGTGATGGGCCGTGGGCTGGAGGCCGCCGCCGTGATGGGCCAACTCCGTTCGGCCGCACACGCCCTGGCCAAGACCGGGATGGAGCCCCGGCAGCTGATGCAGGCGCTGGACGCGGCCGTCACCGACCTGGAGCTGCCCGACCAACTGGTCACCTGCTGCTACCTGGTGATCGCCCCTGACACCGGCGAGGTGACCATCTGCTCGGCCGGCCACCTGCCCACCCTGCTGGCCGCGCCCGGCGAGCCCGTCCGGGTGCTGCCGGCCCCGGTCAGCGCGCCGCTCGGGGTGGGCGGCATCCCGCACCAGCAGCAGCGGACGGCGGTGCCGCCCGGCGCCACCCTGCTGCTCTACACCGACGGCCTGGTGGAGACCCCCGGCGGCGACATCGAGGCCGAACTCGACCACCTGGTCGGCGTGGTGGGAAAGGCGTTCGAGGCCGGGTCGGGCCGGGAAGGGCTGGAGGCGGTGGCTGACCACGTACTGGGCACGCTGCTGCCGGACGCCGAGGGCCACAACGACGACGTCACGCTGCTGCTGACCCGGTTGCCCGAGGCACCGCTGGCCACCGTGAGCACCGAACTGCCGGCCCGGGCCTCGGCCGTGGCGGAGGCCCGGGGCTTCCTGGCCGAGGCGTTGACCGCCTGGGGCTGCGCCCATCGGGCGGACGACGCCTGCCTGCTGCTCTCGGAGCTGCTCACCAACTCCGTCCGGCACGCCCGGGGGCCGATCGGGCTGCGCCTGCACCGCACCGCCGACGAGCTCACGGTGGAGATCAGCGACCACAGCCCGGAGCGCCCGCACCCCCGGCTGGCCACCGACGAGGAGGAGTCCGGCCGGGGTCTGATCATCGTCGACACGCTCGCCGAGAGCTGGGGCGTGCGGCCGAACGGGACCGGGAAGACCACCTGGTTCACCCTGCACTTGTGAGCGCTAACGGGGTCGATTGCGAACGGGAGGTGACCGACGGGTACGGAGCGTGAGCGTTGGGTGAGGAAATCGGCCGCAAGTTCGGGTTTAGCCGCCTTGCATGTCCATGACCATGGTTGGATGGGCGGGCCCGGTGCGCCGGGCGGGGTGACGTCCGGGTTGGGGGCCCGGTGGATCGGAGAGCACCACGGGGATTCGACAGTACTGCTGACTCACAGTCGGAGGGGCCACCTTGCGCATTCTGCTGATCGCCAGCGCGTTCAACAGCCTTACCCAGCGGGTGCACACCGAACTCAGAAGCCGTGGGCACGTGGTGGGTGTCGAACTGGCCCTGGGTGAAGACGTGATGCGGGCCGGGGTGGCGCGGTTCGAGCCGGACCTGATCGTGGCGCCGATGCTCACCAGAGCGATACCCGAGGACATCTGGTCCCGGCACACCGTGCTCATCGTGCACCCGGGCCCGAAGGGCGACCGCGGGCCCTCCTCACTCGACTGGGCGATCCACGAGGGCGCCGAGGAGTGGGGCGTCACCGTGCTCCAGGCCGTGGCGGAGATGGACGCCGGGCCGATCTGGGCCTCGGTGGCCTTCACCGTGGAGCCCTGCGGCAAGAGCGAGTTGTACCGGAACGAGGTGGCCGCCGCGGCCGTCGAGGGCGTGCTGCTGGCGGTCGAGCGCTTCGGCTCCGGCCGCTACCGCCCCGAGCCGCTGGACTACGACCGCGAGGACGTGCGGGGTCGGCTGCGGCCGTACCACGGCCAGGAGCACCGCCGGATCGACTGGCAGGCGGACGACACCGCCACCGTGCTGCGCAAGCTGCGCTCGGCCGATTCGCAGCCCGGGGTGCTGGACGAGATCGACGGCCGCGAGTACTTCCTGCACGGGGCCCACCCCGAGGACGAACTGCGCGGCAAGGCCGGCGAGTTGATCGCCCGGCGGGAGGGTGCGGTCTGCCGGGCCACCCGGGACGGCGCGGTCTGGCTGACCCAGCTGCGGGCCCGCCGCACCCCCGGCGGCCCGGTCACCTACAAGCTGCCGGCCACCCTGGTGCTCGGCGAGCTCGCCGAGGCGCTGCCCGAGGTGTCGGTCAAGCCGTTCGTCGCCGCCGGGCGGCAGACCTGGTCGGAGCTGCGCTACCGCGAGGAGGGGGAGGTCGGCTACCTCGAATTCGCCTTCCCCAGCGGGGCGATGAGCACCGAGCAGTGCCGCCGGCTGACCGCCGCCTACCGGGCCGCCGCCGACCGGCCGACCTCGGTGCTGGTGCTCGGCCCGGCCCGGGACTTCTTCTCCAACGGCATCCACCTCAACGTGATCGAGGCGGCCGAGGACCCGGCCCAGGAGTCCTGGGAGAACATCAACGCGATGGACGACCTGGTCGAGGCCATCCTCACCACCACCGGCAAGGTCACCGTCTCCGCACTGGCCGGCAACGCGGCGGCCGGCGGCCTGATGCTGGCCATCGCGGCGGACGAGGTCTGGTGCCGCAGCGCGGCCGTGCTCAACCCGCACTACCGGCTGATGGGCCTGTACGGCTCCGAGTACTGGACCTACACCCTGCCGCGCCGGGTCGGCGAGGAGCAGGCCCGGCGGCTCACCACCGAGGCGCTGCCGGTCGGCGCGGCCGAGGCGCTGCGGCTCGGCCTGGTGGACCGGGTGGGCGGCGGCAGCGCGGCCGAGTTCCGCGAGTGGACCAGGCGGCAGGCCGCCGAGCTGGCCGGATCTCCCGAGCTGGCGGGCAAGTTGCTGGAGAAGCAGCGCTGGCGGGAGGCGGACGAGGCGGTCAAGCCGCTGGCCCGCTACCGCGAGGAGGAACTCGCCCGGATGCGGCGGAACTTCTTCGAGCCGGAGGAGCCGTACCACCGGCTGCGGCAGGAGTTCGTGCACAAGGTCTGCCCGACGGCGACCCCCGAACACATCAGGGGCGAGGGCAAGTTGGTCGGCTCCGAGGCCGGCCGGGGCTGAACCGCCGCAGTACTGGAGCGGCGGAGGAACGGCAACGCGGAAGGGCTCGTCCCGTCGGGGGGTGGGGACGGGCCCTTCCGCTGCTCTCAGGGTAACTCTGTTTTGCCGAAAGCGAGTTGTGGTCAGCGACGGACGGGGTACCCGCTGCCGGACGGGGCCAGCGGGGCGGCCGGGCCGAGGAAGACCGACTGCTGGGCGTTCTGCTTGCTGGGCGCTGCCGCGAAGGCCAGCGCGCTGACGAACACGTAGGTGCCGAAGCCGACGGCGAGCGGGAAGACGAACTCCAGCGCGGGCACCCCGGCGGTGGTGTGCCGGATGCCGTCGGTCAGGTGCACCGAGACCGCGAACATGCCGGTGTAGTGCATCGCGCAGACGGCGACGCCCATCACGGGCGCGGCGGCCAGCACGGCGCGGGTGCCGCGGATGTTCAGGGTGGCCCAGAGTGCGGCGGTGGCCGCCAGGACGGCGATCGCGATCGAGGCGGCCACCGTGAGGGGCGCGTACTCGACGGTGCCGGGCAGTCGCATGGCCGCCATGCCGAGGTAGTGCATCGCCGCGACGCCCAGTCCGGTGGCCAAACCCCCTACCGGGAGGGCCAGGTTGGGCCGCTTGCTGTAGCCGACGGCGAAGATGCCGGCGCCGACCACCACGATCGCGATCACCAGGCTGAGCACCGTGAGCAGGACGTCGTAGTGCACCTCGGCGCCGGAGACGGAGAAGCCCAGGATGGCGATGAAGTGCATGGTCCAGATCCCGCCACCGAGCGAAATCGACGCGAAGACAAGCCAGTTGCGCCGGGTGCGGCCCTCACTGAGCAGGGCCCAGCGGGTCGAGCGCAGGGCCACCAGGGCGCCCAGGCAGGCGGCGAGGTAGGACAGCGCAGGCGTCACCCAGCCGTAGACGGCGTGGTTGAGATGGGCCAAGAGAACTCCCGTGCTGGGTGGGCGTGATGGGGTTTCGTGCCGTGTTCCTGACAATCCGGAGCGTAATTCTTCGGTTGCGCTACGGCAAAACTCGCCAAACGCGGCGAAATTCGGCGAACTGGCAGGTCAGGAGCGGTACTTCACGATCTGCACATGAAGTCGCCATGGAGTCTCGACCGGATGTTCAGGTGGCGCGGCCCGACTTGCGGCTTGATCAAATGATTTTTCTTTAGGGAGGGTAATGACGTAGGCTAAGTACATGCCCGAGATGTCCGAGGATGATCTGGCGGCGATCAGCCAGCTCAGGTCCTCCGCGATGCGCCTTGCCCGCCGACTCCGACACCAGCGTGTCGAGGAGTCGCTCAGTCCTACCGAGATCGGGGTGCTGGGGACGCTCGGGAGGTGCGGGAAGGCGACCCCGGGTGAGCTGGCCCGGAAGGAGCACGTGCAGCCGCCTTCGATGACCAGGATCATCGCGATGCTGGAGGAGAAGGGCCTGGTGCGGCGGGAGCCGCACCCGGAGGACCGGCGGCAGGTGGTGGTGAGCGCCACCGAGCAGGCCGAGGCGATCCTCGCGGAGAGCCGTCGGCGGCGGAACGCCTGGCTGGCCGAGCTGGCCGAGGGGTTGAGCGAGGAGGAGTGGGCGCAGCTGAAGGCGGCGGCGCCCGCGCTCTACAAGCTCGCGCACCTCTGAGCCGCGTTCTGCGACCGACGCACCGGCCCGGCCCGGCCACGAGGGAACGGCCCGGGCCACGAGAGAAGGAGTACCGCATCACCGCAGGACCGATACGAGAGAACAGTCGCGTGCGCGTCGCCCCGGCGGCGCGTGCGCACCGAGGGGAGACCAACGTGACACCGCCGGCCTCAGCTGCCGCCGCCACCCGTACCGACGACTCCGGCACCGAGCAGGCGGCCCCCGCCGCCTCCGCCGAGCTCCAGGCGCCCGCCCCCGTGGGCCTGCCGGGCACCGGCGACGACGACCCCGACGAACGCACCGCGGCGGCCACCACCGCCGCGTCCGGCTCCCGTGGCCCCGGCGCCACCGGAGCGCAGTTCACCCGGCCCCGGGGGATGTTCTCCTCGCTGCGGGTCCGCAACTACCGCTACTACTTCGCCGGTCAGGTGGTCTCCAACACGGGCACCTGGATGCAGCGGATCGCCCAGGACTGGCTGGTGCTGAGCCTCACCGGCAGCCCGCTCGCGGTGGGTATCACCACCGCCATGCAGTTCCTCCCGATGCTGCTGCTCGGCCTGTTCGGCGGGGTGCTCGCCGACCGGATGCCCAAGCGCCGGCTGCTGATCGTCACCCAGGGCGCGATGGGCCTGCTGGCCGCCGGCCTGGCCGTGCTGACGATCACTGGGGTGGTCACCGCCGGGGTGGTGTACGTCTTCGCCCTGCTGCTCGGCCTGGTCACCGTGGTCGACAACCCGACCCGGCAGGCCTTCGTGAGCGAGATGGTCGGCCCCAAGGACCTGGCCAACGCGGTCAGCCTGAACGCCGCCAACTTCCAGACCGCGCGCCTGGTCGGCCCGGCCGTGGCCGGTCTGCTGATCGCCGCGGTGGGCAGCGGCTGGGCCTTCGCCGTCAACGCGGTCTCCTTCGCGGCGGTGATCGGCGGCCTGCTGGCCATGCGGACCGGCGAGCTGCGGCCGATCACACCGATCGCCCGGGAGAGGGGGCAGCTCCGGGAGGGGCTGCGGTACGTGAAGGAGCGCCCGCAGCTGTTCTGGCCGATGGTGCTGGCCGGCTTCATCGGCACCTTCGGCTTCAACTTCCCGACCCTGCTGTCGGGTTTCGCCTACGACACCTTCAAGGTCGGCGCCGGGCAGTACGGCCTGCTGAACACCGCGATGGCGGTCGGCTCGCTGGCCGGGGCGCTGTACGCGGCCCGGCGCGGGGCGCCGAGACTGCGGCGGCTGGTCTGGGCCGCGCTGGCCTTCGGGGCGCTGGAGGTGCTGGCCGCCTTCGCGCCGGGCTACTGGTCCTTCGCGGTGCTGCTGACGCTGATCGGCATCTTCGGGCTGACCTTCAACACCTCGGTCAACTCGGCGATCCAGCTGGCCACCGAGCCCGCGATGCGCGGGCGGGTGATGGGCCTGCTGGTACTGGTCTTCACCGGCGGCACCCCGATCGGCGCCCCGCTGGTCGGCTGGGTGACGGCCGCGTACGGCCCCCGGCTCGGCCTGCTGGCCTGCGGCGCCGTCTCGGCGGCCGCGGCCGGAGTGGTCGCGCTGGTGCTGGCCCGGGCGGCCGACCTGCGGGTGCGGGTGGACCTGCACCCCGGGCACGGCGGCCGGGTGGTGGCCGTGGTGCCGCGGTCGGCACTGGCCACCGCGGCGTGACCGCCGGGCCGGCGGTGCGGGCGCTCCTGGGGGTCAGACCCGGATCTCCAGGAGCTGGCCCGGCCAGGGCTTGCCCGCCTGCTCCACCGTGAAGGTGTCGGTGGGGGTGAAGCCGAGGCGCTGGTACTGGCCGACCAGGCGGCGGTCGTCGCCCGCGTAGCAGTCCAGCCGGAGCACCGGGTGGCCCCGGCGGCGGGTCTCCTCGACCGCGTCCGCGATCAGGGCGGCGCCGATGCCGGAGCCGGAGTGCTCGCGGGAGGTGACCAGCAGGCGCACGTACAGCTCGGTGTCCTCGATCGGGGTGGCGTACGAGGGCAGGGTCTCGGAGAGCACGCAGGCGCCGAGCAGGGTGCCGTCCTCGGCCTCGGCGAGGCGGGGCAGGCAGTCCGGGGCGAAGTAGCCGTGCACGTGCTCGACCCGGCGGGGCACGGAGCTGAAGGGCTGGTCGCCCCACTGGCCGGTGCGGCCCAGGCCGGCGAGCCAGGCCACGGCCTCGTCGAGCAGGCGGAGCACCTCGGGGGCGGATTCGGCGGTGCCGGTGCGTATCTTCATGGCTCAGTTCTATCCGGTGGCCGGGCGTGGGTGCACGGGGCTTTCGCGGTGGTCGGGGGATGGGAGTGGGGCGGGTGCGCCGGGCCCTGCGGGTGGCCGAGGGCGGGTGCGTGGGGCCTTCGCGGTGGTCGGGCGATGGGAGTGGGGCGGGTGCGCGGGGGCCTGCGGGTGGCTGAGGATGGGCGCATGAGGCTTTTCGTGGCGGTGCTGCCGCCGGTGTCGGCGGTGCAGGAGTTGGTGGATGCCGTGGCGCCGCTGCGGTCGGCGGCGGAGGCGGAGCGGCTGCGCTGGTCGGCGGTGGAGGGGTGGCACCTGACGCTGGCCTTCCTCGGGGAGCTGCCGGTCACCGAGGTGCCGGCCGTGGAGGAGCTGCTCGGGCGGGTCGCGGCCGGGCACGGCGCCCACCGGCTGCGGCTGGCCGGGGGCGGCTGCTTCGGTGACCGGGTGCTCTGGGCCGGGGTGGAGGGCGAGGTCTGGGCGCTGCGGCGCCTTGCCGAGGCCGTCCGGGCCGGGGTCGGCGAACTCGGGGTGGAGACCGACCAGTTCGGCTTCCACCCGCACCTGACCCTGGCCCGGGCCGGCTCCACCCACGGGCAGCGCCGGGCCGAGCGGCGGGCCGCCGCCGGGGGCCTGCAGCGGCTGGCCGAGCAGCTGGCGGAGTACCGGGGCGAGGAGTGGGAGGCGGCGGAGCTGCACCTGGTGCGCAGCGAGACCGGCTCCGGGCCCTCGCGGTACACCACGCTGCGGAGTTGGCCGCTGGCCCGGTGGTCGGAGGGCTGAGGGAGCCGAGAGGGCCGAGAGGTCTGAGGTCTGAGGGCTGGGGCGCGGGGCTGCGCTACAGCCCGGACTCGGGCCGGTGCCTCGACGTCGGGAGCTACGGCAGCTGGACCGAGTTCCGGTGCTGCACCGGCGCCAACGCGGAGAACTGGAGCCAGGCCGACTTCTGACCGGGGCGGCCCGGGCCGCCGCGCCCCCGGGCCGGGAGGCGCGGTCGGGCCAGGTACCCTCGATGACCGTGGACCCGAAAACCCGTATGCGGATCGTGAGCGGCTCGCTGCTGCTGCTGTTGGTTGTCGTACTGATCAGCTCGCTGGTCAAGTAGACGTGCGAAAGGGGGGTGCGGCCGAGGCCGCACCCCCCTTTCGCATGGGTCAGAGCGCGTCGACCACGTAGTCGATGCAGGCCGTGAGCGCCTGCACGTCGGCCGGCTCGACGGCCGGGAACATCGCGACGCGGAGCTGGTTGCGGCCGAGCTTGCGGTACGGCTCGGTGTCGACGATGCCGTTGGCGCGCAGCGCCTTGGCGATGGCGGCGGCGTCGATCGACTCGTCGAAGTCGATGGTGCCGACCACCTGCGAGCGCTCCTCGGCCTTGGCCACGAAGGGCTGGGCGAAGGATGACTTCTCGGCCCAGGAGTACAGGATCGAGGAGGACTCGGCGGTGCGGGCCACGGCCCAGTCGAGGCCGCCGTTGCCGTTCAGCCACTCCAGCTGCTCGGCGAGCAGCACCAGGGTGGAGATGGCCGGGGTGTTGTAGGTCTGGTCCTTCGAGGAGTTGTCGATCGCCGTCGGCAGGTCGAAGAACGGCGGGATGTACCGGCCGGAGGCGGCGATCTCGGCGGCGCGCTCCAGGGCGGCCGGGGAGAAGGTCGCCAGCCAGAGGCCGCCCTCGGAGGCGAAGCACTTCTGCGGGGCGAAGTAGTAGACGTCCGTCTCGGTGATGTCCACGGGCAGGCCGCCCGCGCCCGAGGTGGCGTCCACCAGCACCAGCGAGCCCGCGTCCGCGCCCTCGGGGCGGCGGATCGGCATCGCGACACCGGTGGAGGTCTCGTTGTGGGTGAGCGCGAAGACGTCCACGCCCGCCTCGGCGACCGGCAGCGGGTGGGTGCCCGGCTCGGTCTTGATCACGGTCGGGTCGTCCAGCCAGGGGGCGGCCTTGACCGAGGAGGCGAACTTGGACGAGAACTCGCCGAAGTTGAGGTGCTGGGACTTGCTCCGGACGAGGCCGAAGGCCGCGATGTCCCAGAAAGCGGTGGAGCCGCCGTTGCCGAGCACGACCTCGTAACCCTCGGGGAGGGAGAAGAGCTCGCGGACGCCTTCGCGGACGCGCTTGACCACGTTCTTGACCGGGGCCTGGCGGTGCGAAGTGCCCAGCAGGGCAGCGCCGGTGGCAGCGAGGGCACTCAGTGCCTCGGGGCGCACCTTGGACGGGCCGCAGCCGAATCGGCCGTCGGCGGGCTTGATGTCAGCGGGGATCTGGATCTGAGCCACGATGGGCAGCCTACTGCTCTCCGTGCGGGGGCGGACACGTCGGTCCGCCCGCTGAGACGTGAGCTTCGCTGGTCACGCCGTGGGGTGTGCCGGGGCCTGGTCACCCGCGCGGGTGACCAGGCCTCAGATCTGCGTTCAGTGGGCGATGGACTCGTAGCCCTCGATGTCGCGCGGGCTGCGCGGGCCGGGGCCGATGTAGCGCGCGGCGGGGCGCACGAGGCGGCCGGTGCGCTTCTGCTCCAGGATGTGCGCCGACCAGCCGGCGGTGCGGGCGCAGGTGAACATCGAGGTGAACATGTGCGCGGGCACCTCGGCGAAGTCGAGCATGATGGCGGCCCAGAACTCCACGTTGGTGGCGAGCACGCGGTCGGGGCGGCGGTTGTGCAGCTCCTCCAGCGCGGCCTTCTCCAGCGCCTCGGCGATCTCGAAGCGCGGGGCGCCGAGCTCCTTGGCGGTGCGGCGCAGCACGCGGGCGCGCGGGTCCTCGGCGCGGTAGACGCGGTGGCCGAAGCCCATCAGGCGCTCGCCCTTGTCGAGGGCGTTCTTGACCCAGGTGGTGGCGTCGCCGGTGCGCTCGATCTCCTCGATCATGCCGAGCACGCGGGACGGGGCGCCGCCGTGCAGCGGGCCGGACATCGCGCCGACGGCGCCGGAGAGCGCGGCGGCCACGTCGGCGCCGGTGGAGGCGATGACGCGGGCGGTGAAGGTGGAGGCGTTCATGCCGTGCTCGGCGGCGGAGGTCCAGTACGCGTCGATCGCCTTGACGTGCTTCGGGTCCGGCTCGCCGCGCCAGCGGATCATGAACCGCTCGACCACGGTCTCGGCCTTGTCGATCTCGCTCTGCGGGACCATCGGCAGGCCCTGGCCGCGGGCCGACTGGGCCACGTAGGAGAGCGCCATCACGGCGGCCCGGGCGAGGTCGTCACGGGCCTGCTCGGCGTCGATGTCGAGCAGCGGCTTGAGGCCCCAGACCGGGGCGAGCATCGCGAGCGCGGACTGCACGTCGACCCGGATGTCACCGGAGTGCACCGGGATCGGGAAGGGCTCGGCGGCCGGCAGGCCGGGGTTGAACTTGCCGTCCACCAGCAGGCCCCAGACGTGGCCGAAGGAGACGTTGCCGACCAGTTCGTCGATGTCGACACCACGGTATCGGAGGGCGCCGCCTTCACGGTCGGGCTCGGCGATCTCGCTCTCGAAAGCGACGACACCCTCAAGCCCGGGTACGAAATCGGACATGGACGGCTCCTTCAGTGATCCGATGCGCCGGGCCGCCGTGGTGGGGCGGATCCGGCGTCGACCGTATGGTGGTTGGCACTCGGTGTCAGAGTGACAGGCACGGAGTGCATTGCGCCAGACACCACCGAGGTGATGTTCCCCGGAGCCTGACGTCACTGGCGGGCTCGGCCCGTCCTCGTTGACGGGCGAATCGGCGAGTGCCGGGTGATACCGGACAAATCCTCGCACTGGGGGCGGTGAAGCGGTGGCGAGACACCTTATCTCCCACCCGGGTTTGCCCGGGCGTAGCGGTACCCGACGCTTGTCGTACGGGATGATGTTGGGGTGCCTACCGCGGAAAGCCACCCGAAACACCAGTCGACGCCCGCCGAGGACCGGCCCGCCCCGGACCCGAGCGTGATGCGCGAGCACTACGAGCACGACGGTCTGACCGAGCACCAGCTCGCGGCCGACCCGGTCGCGCAGTTCACCCGGTGGTTCGACGAGGCTCGGCAGGCGGGCGTGCCCGAGCCCAACGCGATGGTGCTCTCCACCGCCGACGCGGCGGGCCGGCCGAGCTCGCGCACCGTGCTGCTGAAGGGCTACGACCGGCGCGGCTTCGTGTTCTACACCAACTACGGCTCCCGCAAGGGCGGCGAACTGGCCGTCAACCCCTGGGCCGCGCTGCTCTTCCCGTGGATCCTGCTGGGCCGCCAGGTGCAGGTCACCGGCCGGGTGGAGAAGGTCGGCCGGGACGAGACGGCCGCCTACTTCCGCACCAGGCCGCACGGGTCGCAGCTCGGCGCCTGGGCCAGCGAGCAGTCCAGCCCGGTCAGCGGGCGCGAGGTGCTGGAGCAGCGGTACGCCGACCTGGCCGGCCGCTACCCCGAGGGCGAGGGCGTGCCGGTGCCGCCGTTCTGGGGCGGGTACCGGGTGGTGCCGGAGACGGTGGAGTTCTGGCAGGGCCGGGCGAACCGGCTGCACGACCGGCTGCGGTACGTGGCGGAGGGCTCCGGCTGGCGGGTGGAGCGGCTCTGCCCGTAGGCGGCGGCCCGGCCCGTGGGCGGCGGCGCCGTCCACGGGCGGTGGGCGAACATGATCGGTACGGCTACGTCAACCGCCGTACGGGTTACTAGACCGAGCTGGTGGAGAGTCTCACTCTTCCGGGCCATTCTCCGGGGGCGCCAGGGGCTGCTGGGCCCTCGCGTGGGGAAAATCGGGCGTAATCGGGATCGACCCAGTGCCAGGACAGGGTATCTGTGTTACCCCGTTTTCCCCGCGCCCAAGCTTCCCCGTGCCCCGGGCGCAGAAACGAGACTTCCATGGTCGCCGCACTCGCCGTCCGGCCGGTTGACACCGAGCCGGACGAGACCTCCGCACCTCGGCCCGCGCTCGCCGAGCTCGCCGCACTGGGTACGGACCGCCTCACCGCGCGCCTGCACCGCGCCCTGCCGGGCGACGAGCCCGGCCGGGTCGCCGTCGCGGCCTTCAACTCCTCGATCTGACCACCCCGTAGATCCGAGACCCCGTCCGGCTGGCGGCCACTCACCGGTGGCCCGCTCAGCCGCCGTCCCGGGCCCGGGGATCCCCGGGCCCGGCAGGCAAGTGAGCCGGTAGCAGCCCTGATGTCCCGCCCCACCGCGCAGGTCGCCCCCCTCGCCGTGCCGCCGCAGTCGGCGCTCCCCCCGGCCGTGGTGCCGTTCACCCAGTTCGTGCTGAAGGTGCACAGCCGCTGCGACCTGGCCTGCGACCACTGCTACGTCTACGAGCACGCCGACACCAGCTGGCGCGGCAAGCCCCGGGCCGCCTCCGCGCGGGTGCTCGGGCAGGCCGCCGAGCGGATCGCCGAGCACGCCCGCGCCCACCGGTTGCCCGCCGTGCACGTGGTGCTGCACGGGGGCGAACCGCTGCTCGCCGGGCCGGCCGCGCTGCGGCGCGCCGCCGAGGAGCTGCGCGCGGCCCTGCCGGCCGACTGCGCGCTCGACCTGCGGATCCACACCAACGGCGTGCGGCTGGACCGCGCGTACTGCGAGCTCTTCGCCGAGCTCGGCATCCGGGTCGGCATCTCGCTGGACGGCGACCGGGCCGCCAACGACCGGCACCGGCGCTACGCCGACGGCCGGAGCAGCCACGGCCAGGTGCTGGCCGCCGTCGAGCTGCTGCGCACCCCGGAGTACCGGGAGCTCTACGCCGGCCTGCTCTGCACGGTGGACGTGGAGAACGACCCGGTGGCGGTCTACGACGCGCTGGTGGCGCTCGACCCGCCGCGGATCGACTTCCTGCTGCCCCATGCCACCTGGGACACCCCGCCCAAACGGCCGCCGGGCGCCGGGCCGACGCCCTACGCCGACTGGCTGCAGGCCGTGCACGACCGCTGGACGGCGCACGGCCGCCCGGTGCCGGTCCGGCTGTTCGACTCGGTGCACCGCACCCTGCGCGGCCGCTCCAGCCTCACCGAATCGCTCGGGCTCGACCCGGCCGACCTGGTGGTGGTGGAGACCGACGGCACGCTGGAGCAGGCCGACAGCCTCAAGACCGCCTACGACGGCGCCCCGGCCACCGGCTTCGACCTCTTCGCGCACTCCCTCGACCAGGTCGCCCGGCACCCCGCGATGGTCCAACGGCAGTCCGGCCTGGCCGGGTTGAGCGCCGAGTGCCGGGCCTGCCCGGTGGTCCGCTCCTGCGGCGGGGGGCTCTACGCGCACCGCTACCGGGCCGGGCGCGACTTCGACAACCCCTCCGTCTTCTGTGGGGACCTGATGAAACTGATCACGAACATCGGCGAGCGGGAGGCGGCGGCCGGCGCCGCCGTCGGCCGGCCCGAGGAGCCCGGGCTGCCCGGGCTGGACCTGGAACTGACGGAAAGTCAGTTCGACGAGCTGGCCGCCGGACACGGCGGTGCGGAGACGGTCGGCTTGCTGGTCGAGGCCCAACTCCGCCTCACCAAGCAGCTGTCGGCCGCGCTGGCGGCGGAGGAGCCGGCCGCCTGGGCGGTGCTGGGGCAGCTGGACGGCACGGCGCCGGCGGCGGTGGACGCGGTGCTGCGGCATCCGTACGCGCGGGCCTGGGCGGTGCGGCGGCTGCGGGGCGCCGACGGGGGCCTCGGTGGCGCGCCGGGGGAGGGCCCCGGCGGGTTGGCCGAGTCGGCGGGGGCGGCGGCGGTGCGGGCCGGGGTGGAGTGCGAGCTGCTGCTGCCGGTGCGGGCGGGCGCGGTGCGGCTGCCCACCCTCGGGGTGGCGCTGGTCGGCGGGGCGGGCAGTGCGCGGCTGGCGGTGACGGCCGCCGGGTTCACCGTGACCGGCGACAACTCGTCGGTGGTGACGGTGCGTTGGGGTGAACCGAGCGGGCCGGCCTGGCAGCCGGTGCGGCAGGTCGCGCTGCTGGGCGGCGGTGGCTGGACGGTTGCCCTGGAGGACACCGACCCGGCCCGGGACGAGTACCAGCAGGCCGTGGCCGACCGGCTCGACGGCGAGGAACTGCTGGGCTGGCAGGGGGCGTTGCGCGAGACCTGGGAGCTGATCCGGCGCGATCTGCCGGGCGCCGCACCCGGCCTGCGGGCCGGGCTCGGGGTGATCACCCCGCTGCGGCCCGGCCCGGCCGGGCGCGAGGTGAGCGCCGCCGCCCGGCAGGCCTTCGGGGCCGTGGGCATCGCCCGGCCGGCCACCGCGCCCACCCTCGCGCTGCTGCTCACCCACGAGTTCAACCACGTCAAGCTCGGTGCGCTGCTCGACCGCTACGACCTCTTCGACCGCGCCGACGCCCGCCGCTACCACGCCCCCTGGCGGCCGGACCCGCGCCCGATCGAGGGCCTGCTCCAGGGCACCTACGCGCACCTGGCCGTCACCGAGTACTGGGCCGCCCGGGTCCGGGCCTACGACGGTCTGCCGGGCGCGGCGGCCGACCGGGCCCGCCGCGAGCTGGCCACCTGGTACGGCCACTCCTGGGACGCCGTGGACACCCTGCTCGGCTCGGGCGCGCTGACCGAGCTGGGGGAGCGGTTCACGCTCGGGATGCGGGGCGCGCTGGAGACCGGCCCGGCCTCGCAAGGTGCCCGCAAGGGCGGTCGGGTGTCGTGGTGAGGGCCTCGCCCGGGGCTCTGGCACCGGGCTCTGGCACCGGGCTCTGTCACCGAGTTCTGGCACCGAGCCCTGGCAGCGAGTTTCTGGCACCGGGTAATGCCATGAAACGCCATGAACTGCCGGGGGTGGCGGTCTTCTGCTGCCCCCGGGGGACGGCGTACCGTCGTGCCGGTTCGGCCGGGTGGGTGTGAGGGAGCCGCTGTGTACGCAGCCGGGCAGCTGGAGCAGGACTTGCGGGCGCTCGGCGTCCGCGCCGGGGACACGCTGCTGGTGCAGTCCTCGCTGCGCTCGGTCGGGCCGGTGGACGGCGGTGGCGAAACGATTCTCAAGGCGCTGCTCGGCGTGCTCGGCCCCGAGGGCACCCTGGTCGTCTACACCGCCTCGCCGGAGAACTCCGACACCTCGCGCCTGGCGCTCGCGCTGACCGAGCACCTGGGGCCCGCCGAGCTGCGCGCCCACCGGGCCACCATGCCCCCGTACGACCCGGCCACCACCCCGACCTCGCCCATCCTGGGCGCCTTCTCCGAGCTGGTCCGGGCCCAGCCGGGGGCGCTGCGCAGCGCCCACCCGCAGACCTCCTTCACCGCCCTCGGCCCGAAGGCAGCCGAGCTGACGGCCCGGCACGACCTGGACTGCCACCTCGGCGAGCGCTCGCCGGTCGGCGCGCTCTACCGCACCGGCGCGCGGGCCCTGCTGGTCGGCATCCCGGTCTGGTGCTGCACCGCCTTCCACCTGGCCGAGTACCGCCTCCCCGGCCAGGGCACCCAGCGCTACGGCTGCGTGGTCACCGACTCCCGGGGCCTGCGGCAGTGGGTCCACTTCGACGCCCCCAAGCTGGAGGACGAGCACTTCGTCCGGATGGGCGAGGCGCTGGCCCAGGACATCGCCGGCCTGATCCGCGGCCGCCTCGGCGAGGCCGACTGCTTCCTTCTCGCCATCCCCGAGGGCGTCGACGCCTGCACCGCCTGGCTGGGGCGGGAGCGCTGACGGCCGCCGCCCCAGGAGGGGCGACGGCCGTCGGGGTGGCGCGGGGTCAGTCGGTCTGCCGCCACTCGGTGGTGCGGACCTGGCGGCCGGAGACCTCCAGGACGGTGGTGTGCAGGCGGCTGTCGGTGCCCATCACCGCGAGCACAGCCTGGCCGTGGTGGTTCAGGGCCAGCGAGGGAAGGTGGACGAACGGACCGCCGCCGAGGTCGTGCCATTCGGAGTGGAACGCACCGTCACCGGTGGGCTGGACCGTCGCGCTGACCGTCCCGTTGTCGTTGCGCTGGGCGATCAGCACATCGCCGGTCGGCAGCAGCACGGTGGCCAGCCGCCCGAAGCCGCCGTCGCCACCGAGCAGGTGCGCCCGGGTGTCCCAGCGGCCGTCGGGCTCGGACTGGCGGTAGGCGATCACCCAGGCGGTGTTGGGCTGGCGGACGAACAGCACCAGTCGGCCGTCCGGCTGCTCGAGCACCGCGGGCGGTCCGGAGGGCGCGGGCAGCAGCGTGTCGTACTCGGCCGCGAGGTCCGAGCCGGGGCTGCTCTGGCGCCAGCGGACCACACCGGGCTGGATGCCGTCGCCCACCGAGCCGCCGTAGAGCTCGATCGTGCCGCGGCTGGTGGTGAGCGCCCCGTAGCCGTCCTGGCTGCGGCCGCCGTGGTCCAGCCACTTGCTCCACTGGCCGTCCGCGAGCCGCTTGCGAGCGCTCAGACCGTGCCCGAAGTTGCGGACGAAGAAGCGCAGCTGGCCGTCGGCGTCGAAGGCGCCGACCGGGTTGCCGAGCTCCCGGCGCTTGATCGGGTTGTTGCCCGCCTCGTTGTACGGGTTGCCCAGGTTGTTCCACGGACCGAAGACGCTCGAGGGCTGCCCCTGCCAGGCGTGCACCACGTCGCGGGTGTGGCCGTACTGGTCGGCCGCGGCGTACATGCGCAGGCCCAGCACGTGCAGGCAGCCGCGCGGATCGCGGACCACGTCGAGCTGCGGCAGGAAGGTGGTGTCGTCCTGGTCGAGCAGGGCGCCCAGCGGGGCCCGCTCGGCGAACTCGCCGGTGCCGGCCAGGCTCTCCGTCCAACGCACCGGGCGGCCGTTCAGCACGGCGAAGGCCACGAGTCGGCCGTCGGGCTGCTGCTGGAGCCAGTTGGTGGTGCCCTGGTACCGGTAGGTGGTGCTCTGGCCGTAACCGCGGTTGTAGGCGCGGGCCCCGAGCTGGCGGTCGCCGCAGGTGAGCGGGGACTCGCACTCGTGGCCGTCGCCGCCGCCGTAGACGGTGATGTACTTCATCTTCTCGGCGAAGGCGGGGCCGCTCAGGTTGAAGGGCCACAGCTTGTTCCAGTAGCCGCGGTAGCTCTCCACCGTCACCGACTGGTCGTGGCCCGCCTGGTCGTAGCGGCGCAGCGCGGTGAGCGCGAACAGCGCGGAGGCGGTGTGGTCCTCGTTGTCGCAGTAGCGGGTCGGGCCGTTGCCGTAGCTGGTGTGGTCCGGGTCCGGGTCGAGGACGCGGACCACGCTCGGGCGGTGCTCCGCGAGGAGGTCGGCCAGGGTGTCGATCAGGCCGTCGCGGGTGAAGTTGTAGGTGCCGCTCTCCCCGGGGATGGGGCTGCCGGTGGGGCGCAGGGTCGGCTGGGCGGGCGACTCCTCGGTCCACAGGGTCCGCAGGCGCACGGGGGCACCGCCCTGGACCATCCGGAGGTTGAGGAAGATCAGCGTGATCGGTGCCTCGCCGGCCTCCAGCACGCTGACCTCGCCGACGACGCCGTCGCGGAAGGTGCGGGCCTCCCGCTTCCACTCCGCGCCCCGGTCGCCCGTCACGATCGCCGAGTAGGCGGCACGGATGCCGTTCTGGCGGCCGGCCGTGTAGCCCTCGAAGTCCTCCGGCAGTTCCAGGCGGTCCTTGTCCGAGGTGGGGGCGTTGCGCCCGTCGGCCTCACCGGCGGTGACGTAGACGCAGACCACCGGGATGCCCGCCCGGACGGTGTGGAGCAGGTCGGGCACCATGAAGTACAGGTCGTCGTCGGTGTGCGCGACGATCTGCATGTGGGGCTGGGCCGGCTGCTTGCGGACGGCCGACCCGGCCGTGTCACCCGAGGGCTCGGCTCGGTTCGATCGAGTGCGGAACAGGTTCACGGTGGTCGCTCTCTCTGCCGGGGAGGCTGGGGGTACCGGGGGCGGTGCCAGACGGCCGGTCCGAGGAGAGCGCACGCATCTCCTCGATCGCGCGGGCGAGCGCGGACCTCAGCAGTGTGGACACCGGGCGCTCCACGAAGCGGTGCACCAGCCAGGCCGCGAGCAGCATCGTGGCGACCAGGCCGAACAGGAGCGGGCCGGGTCGGAAGTGGTGCTGGAGGCGGCTGATGACGTTCCACCCGATGTACTCGTGGAGAAGGTACAGCGGGTAGGTCAGGGCCCCGGCGATGGTGAGCCAGCGCCACTGGATGCGGTCGAGCCATCCCAGGGCCACGGCGGCCACCGCCAGGAAGAACAGGGCGAGCAGTACGACGGTGGGCCAGGACGGGATCTGGCGGCCCATGTGCTTCTCGGCCTGGGAGTGGGCGATCAGCAGGTAGTGCTGGGCCATCAGGAAGCTGAAGCCCACCATGCACCAGAGCAGGATCGACGGCCGGAACTTGCGCATCAGGAAGAAGCAGATGCCCGCGATGAAGTACCAGCTCTGGTCCGGCAGGACCAGCATGTTCACCCAGTCGCTGTCGAGTGGCATGGCCACCACCGAGAGGGTGGCCCAGACGCAGCAGAAGATGACGGTCCGTCGGTAGGTGAGCCCGTGCCAGATCACCAGCGCGAAGACCAGGTAGAACCGCAGCTCCACCCAGAGCGTCCAGTACACGCTGTCGACCCCGTCGACCCCCAGCGGCTCCTGGAGCATCGTCAGGTTGACGCCGATGTCGCTGAGCGAGAGCGGGGAATACGGCTCGGGCAGCAGGAACAGCACCAGCGAGGTGGCCAGCACCGCGAACCAGTAGGCGGGGTAGAGCCTGATCACCCGGGAGGTGAAGAAGTGCCCCAGCGGCTTGCCCCAGCTGCTCAGGCAGATGACGAAGCCGCTGATCAGGAAGAACAGGTACACCCCGAGCCAGCCGTAGGAGGCAGGCAGGTAGGTGTGCGGGAAGAGCTGCTCCGGCTTCTTGTCCCAGCCGCGGCCGAACGCGATGTAGTGGTACGCGACGACCATCATGGCGGCGCCGAGCCGCAGCCCGTCCAGGGCGCCGAGGCGGTTGGCCCGGCCGGTCTTTCTGGCACTCATGAGCGGACCACGCGGCGGTTGCGGACGCTGCCCTTCTCGAACTGGCTCGCGACGGGGAAGTAACTGGGCAGGAAGACGGCGAGGACGTCGGCCTGCTCCTCGGCCGAGACGTCCGCGTCGTGGTAGTCGTTGATGCAGAAGACGTCGTTCGGGCGGGCGCCGAGCAGCTTGGCCAGGCGCGGGTGGTGGGTGCGCAGGCCGACGTTGACGAAGCCGCAGGAGATGGTGTCGGCGACGCTGCGGCCGGTGAACATCCCGTAGTAGTGCTGCAGCGAGGAGGCGATGGCCAGGTCGGTCGCGCTGCGCAGCTGGGCGTCCGCGGTGCGGGCCACCTCCATCGGGAAGCGCTCCTCCAGCTCCGCCAGGGTGGAGCGGCGCAGCGCGTGCGGGGAGTGCACGAAGGTGTTGGTGGGGGTACGGCCGAACTCGCGCTCCAGCAGGGCCCGGTTGTTCTTGGCCGCGATCAGCGCGAACTCCTCGCCGTCCTGGACCGGGGCCGGGTCGACCTTGGTCGGGGAGGGGAAGCACTTGGCCTGGCCGCTGCTCAGGAAGAAGGTCTCCGGGCGCAGCGGGCGGCCGAAGAACACGTCGTCGTTGAGGTAGAGGAACTGCTCGGAGAGCCCCTCGATCCGGTGCAGCCGGCTCTCGATGGCGTGCGAGTTGAAGCTGGGCAGGGTGCCGGTGTCGCCGAACAGCTCGCGGTGGCTGACCACCTTGACCCGCGGGTGGTCGGTGTCCAGCCAGGCCGGGGTCTGGTCGTCGGTGACCAGGTAGATCGTGCGGATCCAGGGCGCGAACATGTCCAGCGAGCGAAGGCTGTAGCGCAGCTCCTCGCGGTCGCGGAAGCGCGCGTCGTCCGAGGCGCCGTCACCGTCGGTCTGGGCCGGGGCCAGGCCGCGCTCGGCCAGCACCTTGTTGCGGCGGGCCTTCCAGGCCGGGTCGTTGCCGTCCACCCAGGTGTAGACGGCGTCCACGGGGAAGTCCACGTCGTTGGGCAGCCGCTTGGTGAAGGCCGCCAGCGAGGGGTAGTCCCGGCCGTCGACGGTGCGCACGGCGGTGTCCGCCAGCATCGACTTGGGCAGGGTCGGCCCGTACACGGTGTCACCCGCGAGGGCCAGCAGGTCGTCCTGCTCCTCGACCGGCTCCAGGAAGGAGACGGTGCAGCCGTAGACGCCGGTCAGGCGCAGGGTGGCGGCGGTGGTGGAGACCGGGCGGAAGACCCGGACGCCGTGGATCGCCTCGGCGTTCGCCAGGTGCTGGTCGAGCACGGCGGCCAGCACGTTCTTCACGGCGCCGCCGCGGGCGTTGAGCAGCGCCGCGTAGACCGGCTCGTCCTTGTACTGCTCGGTGAGCACGGTGAGCAGCTTCTCGCGGTACTCGACGTCGACGGCCAGGCTGTAGCGCAGCAGGTTGGTGCGGGTGAGCAGGTACGGGATGCCCGCCTGCTCCAGCACCTCGACCACGAGGTCGAGGTTGGCCCGCATCACGTCGAAGGGGGTCAGGTCGTCGGCGACCTGGCAGAGCATGCCGCCACCGCGGACGACGCTGCCGCCGCCCTGGGCCTCGATCCGCACCTCGTGGGCGCGCTGGTCGATCCGGACCACGGCGGAGGGGGAGGTGGAGGCCTCGGCGGCGACCACGCCCAGCTCGGTCAGCGAGGACTCGTGCAGCAGCCGGCGGCGCTCGCGCTCGGCGGCCAGGGTGCCGTTGTCGCGGGCGGCCACCAGCTCGGTGAGCAGGCTGCTCCAGCGCTGGGCGATCACCGGGGCGGACCAGCGCTCGGAGGCGGCCAGGGCGGCGGCGCCGAAGGCCTGGCGGGTCTCCTGCTCGGTGATCAGGCGGCGCAGCGCCTCGGCCAGGCCGTCGATGTCGCCGGGCGGCACCAGCAGGCCGTCCACCTCGTCGGTGACGATCTCGGCCGGGCCGTTCGGGCAGGCGTAGGAGACGATCGGCACGCCGGCCGCCTGGGCCTCGGCGAGCACCAGGCCGAACGCCTCGACCCGGGAGGTGAGCAGGCAGATGCTGGCCTGGGCCCACTCCTCCAGCATGTGCGGGGTGGAGCCGACCAGCTGCACCTGGTCCAGGATGCCGAGGTTGGCCGCGAGCTCGCGCATCCGGCGCAGCAGCGGGCCGTCGCCGAGCAGGCGCAGCTTCCACTGCGGGTGCGCCCCGGCCACCTTGGAGAAGGCGGTGATGGCGTGGTCGATCTGCTTCTCGGACACCATCCGGCCGGCCTGGGTGATGGTGCGGGTCTCCAGCGAGGAGGTCGGGCGGTACTCGCCGGGCAGCGCGTTGCCGATCACGGCGAGGCGGGGGGCGAAGCCGGCGAAGGTCTCGGCGAACCAGACCTTGGTGGGCTCGCTGAGCGTCACCATCGCGTCCAGCCGCGGGGTGAACTCGATCAGCGGGGCGCCACTGATGCCGCGCAGCTCGGAGACGCGGTGCTCCTGACCGACCGTCACCACCGACGGCGGGGCGACCCGGACCATCAGGGCCTGCAGCGCCGGGGTGGAGGAGACGATCACGTCGGCGTCGGTGGCGCGCAGGTAGCGCTCGGCCTCCAGGTCGGAGAGCCGGTTGAACGCCCGCTCCCAGGCCGGGTCCACCAGCTCGCTGGGGCGGGAGGCGACGGCCTTGTAGACCGAGTCCTCCAGTTCGCCGCCCCGGGCCGGGCGGGGCACCGGGCCGGTGTTGTCCACCAGGTACTCGATCGGCACCTTGGCGGTGAAGAAGCTGCTGGCGCGGGTCTTGAAGATGCTCAGCACCTTGACCTCGTGCAGCTCGGCCAGGGCCTCGGCCACGGTGAGGACAGCGCGTTCGGTGCCGCCCATCGCGTCAGCGGTGGTGAGCAGGAAAGTGATCTTCACGCGAGCGTTCCCGGGGTGGCGGTGGACGTGGGGGCGATGGACGTGGGGGCGGTGGCGGGTCCGGACGCGGGGGCGTCGGGCGCGGGGGTGCCGGGCGTGGCCGGGCGCGGCATCGCGGCGAAGAACACCTGGTAGGTGCCGCGGACGGTGTGGCGCTGGTTGACGTAGCTGAGCGCCCGGGTGGAGTCGGAGATCACCAGGCGGGTGCCGAGCGCGACCGTGGTGCGGGCGGTGCGCAGGTCGTCGGCCCGGCGGCGGAGCCAGTACCGGCGGCCGTCGGTGGCCGTCCAGCTGAAGGTCCAGGCCCGCTTGGGGTCGGCGGCGTGCAGCTCGCGCAGCGGGAGGGTGCAGCGCAGCAGGCCGACCGCCTCGGTGCAGTGCTCGTACGCCAGGTCCAGGGTCTGCTGCCCGTCGGTGGCCTGGAGCCTGCCCTCGGGGGCGGCGGCGGGCGGGAAGAAGTCCACCTCCAGGCCGGCGAACAGGCGGGTGACCCGGACGATCTCGGCGTGCTGGAGCGGGGCCGCGACGACCAGGCGGAGCCGGCCGGCCGGGGAGAGGCCGGTGCGGTAGCGGGTGCCGGTGACCGGGCAGGAGGTGAGCGCCCGGGTGGCGCCGCCGAGCACCGGGGTCTCGCCGCGACCGATCAGGCGGAGGGTCTCGGGGGTGCCGGAGTGCGGCGGGGTGACGCGCAGCGAGACCGACCAACGGCCCGGGGTGAGGGCCAGCCCGCCGATCTGCGAGCCGAGCCGCGCGCCGGCGACGACCATCGGGCGGGCGCCCTGGCCCGGGCGCGCGGGCAGCAGCCGGGCGGGGGCGGTGAACTCGCGGGTGCCGTCGCTCACCAGCAGCTCCACCGTGGCCGCCGGGTCGGTGCCGGGCGGCAGGGTGGCGCGGAGGTTGAGCTGGTGGCCGCCGAGCACCATGGCGTATCTCACAAGGGCGGAGCTGCTCTGTGAGAGCGGTGTCACGACCGAATGGATGAAGGTCTCGCGGCGGGCGGCCAGCTGACGGCGGGCGCGGTTCTTCAGCCCGGCCGGGATCCGGCTGACGGGCAGGCGCTGCCAGGCCGTCAGGCCGCTGCGCCCGATGACCCGGAGGGCGTGTGCCGGCTCCGCCACGGTGGCCTCCAGAGGTGTCTCGCGCAGCCGGGGCCGTCACGGTCGGTTCCTCCGGGCGGGGGTTGGCGCGGAGCCCCGCCATGATAGATCACCCGTTCGCAGGCGGCCCGGGGCCGCCTGCGCTGTGAGGCACATCTCATCTCCCCTGATATACGGGTAAATCAGACATTCCTTCGTGTCAGCGCCTGCTGACACCGATCCGATGCCAGGGGGGCCTCAGTCATTCGGTTGACTTGAGGGATAATCGGATGAAGATGAGATGAAGATGGCCTGCGGCCGCCCTGGAAACGACACCCGTGGCAGGCCGATCTCCACTCGGAGCAGTGAACCGCGGCGACCCCGAACGGGCGCCGGGCACCGGGTGCAGGACCGTGTCGGGGAGTTGGGTGTTGGGCGGCATGGAGGCTGACGGCGGTCGGGCCGGAGTGGTGCGCTCGGCGCCGCCGGTCGAGCAGAACGCGCGGCTGCTGCCCGTACCGGGCGGTCAGCTGCCGGACGGGCAGGCCGAGGGCGGGCGCAGCTCGCTCGGCGTGCTCCAGTCCGAGCGGTCCCGGCTGGTCCGGGTCTACCGCCGGCTGCTGCCCGAGCGCAGCCGGGCGGCCATCGCCGGGAAGATCTCGCACGAGGTACGCACCCAGGTCATCCACCAGATCTCGCGCTCGCTCTCGCTCCAGCAGCGGGTGACCACCGTGCGCGGCGGCCGGCTGGCCCGTCGTCACCCCGCGCTGTTCGAATCCGGCCAGGTCGTGCTGGCCCAGGTCGGCCGGGCCCGCAAGGTGGTCAGCCTGCGCGCCGACGCCTCGCCGATGCAGGCCCGCACCGACAACCTCCAGCTGGTGCGCCGCGCCCTGGATGCCGCCGGCATCCGCCACTTCTGCGTCCGGGGCGCCCTGGACGCCTCCTCGGTGGTGGCCGTCTCCCGGGCCGACCGGGCCGCCGCGCACGCCGCGCTGGCCGCGCTCTGCGCCAAGGTGCCCGGGTACGTCTCGGCCGTGCCGCTCGGCCCGGCCACCGTGCCGGACCACTCCGAGCCGGGCTTCGAGGCGGACAGCTGGCACGAGGTGGCCAAGGCCGGCGTCATCCGGCTCACCTGGTTCCACGGCGACCCGTCCGGGCAGTACGTGCTCGGCCACGAGTACGGCTGCGACGTCGAGTTCTGGACCCCGACCGAGGGCGAGCTGCTCGCGCCGCGGCGCAACCGGGTCTGCGAGCGGGTGCCGGCCGACGGGCCCGTGGTGGACGGCGCGCCCGGGCTGTTCACCAGACTCGAGGCCTGGGACCGGCCGGGAGAGCCCGTGCCGACCCGCGCGGAGTTCACCCACCCGCTGCCCGAGGACGTCCGCTTCCCGGTGGACGTGGTCTACACCTGGGTGGACGGCAACGACCCCGCCTGGCAGCGCCGCCGCGCCGAGGCCGAGGGATCGCCGCACGACTACAACCCCGAGGCGGTGAACGACGCCCGCTTCATGAGCCGGGACGAACTCCGCTACAGCCTGCGCTCGCTGCACCTCAACGCGCCCTGGGTGCGCAACGTCTACCTCGTCACCGACGACCAGACGCCGGAGTGGCTGGACACCTCCAACCCGCGGCTCAAGGTGCTCAGCCACCGGGACGTCTTCCGGGACGCCTCGGTGCTGCCTACCTTCAACTCGCACGCGATCGAGAGCCAGCTGCACCACATATCCGGGCTCTCTGAGCAGTTCCTCTACTTCAATGACGACGTCTTCCTGGGCCGCCCGGTTCCGCCGCAGCAGTTCTTCCACTCGAACGGGTTGACCAAGTTCTTCCCGTCCACCGCGATGGTGCCGCTCGGCGAGGCCACGCTGCTCGACGCCCCGGTGGCCGCCGCGGCCAAGAACAACCGGCGGCTGATCGAGGACGAGTTCGGCACCCGGCTGGTGCAGAAGATGATGCACGTGCCGCACGCGCTGCGGCGGGACGTGCTCTGGGAGATCGAGGCCCGCTACGCGGAGGGCCACCGGGCCACCTCGGCCACCCGCTTCCGCAGCCCCACCGACCTCTCGGTGGCCTCCTCCCTGCACCACTACTACGGCTACCACTCGGGCCGCGCCGTCCCCGACCGGCTCGAGTACGCCTACCTCGACCTGATGCACCCGAGCACCTCCCGCCGCCTGGCCAGGATCCTCGCCGACCGCAACCTCGACGTGTTCTGCATCAACGACACCGTCTCGGCCCGCAAGGACCTGGCCAACCAGCTGGAGCTGCTCCAGCCCTTCCTGGACTCCTACTTCCCGGTGCCCAGCCCGTTCGAGAAGTAGGGCCTCCGGCGCAGTCGTTCGACCACGCCTATTCAAACGATCTTCACACTTGCGCTAATGTTGCCCCTTGTACGGGGGGGCATCGGTGTTCTTCGTGGCGTCAATGACGAAGAACATGCGACGGGGAAGTGCGTAACCAGTGTCCGAGCCTGTGAAGAGACGGCCCCGCCTCGCGGTCCTGGACGGGATGCGGCTGGCAGCAGCCCTGCTCGTGGTGTTCTGCCACTACACGGCCTCCGACGACGCCTGGGGCAGCCCGGCCACGGACCTCTTCCCGGGGCTGCACGACGTGACCCAGTACGGCTGGGTCGGGGTCGAGGTCTTCTTCCTCATCAGCGGCTTCGTCATCTGCATGAGCAGTTGGGGCAAGTCCTTCGGGGACTTCGTGGTCTCCCGGGTGACCAGGCTCTACCCGGCGTACTGGATCGCCGTGGTGCTCGCGGCCGTGGTCGTCAGCCTCTGGCCGGCGGTGCGGCAGTTGAACAACTGGACCGAGGCTGCGGTCAACCTGACGATGCTCCAGGAGGGCCTGGGCGTCCACAGCACCGACGGCGTCTACTGGACGCTCTTCGTCGAGCTGAAGTTCTACCTGCTGTTCGGTCTGTTCGTGGTGGTGCGCGGGGTCGACTACCGCCGCTGCGTCATGTTCTGCGCGCTCTGGACGGTGGCCGGACTGGCCGAGCAGGTGGCGCCGAACAAGCTGCTCTTCATGTGGACGGAGCCGTTCTACTCGCCGTACTTCTGCGCCGGCATCGCGCTCTACCTGATGTACCGCTTCAAGCCCACCGCCCTGCTGGTCGGCATCACCCTGATCTCCTTCGTGCTGGCGGAGTACCAGGTCTCCCACCGGGTGGCCCGGCTGGGCTACGACACCACCAATGTGGACCACCGGATCGCCGCCTGGCCGGCCCAGCTGATCGTCGCGGCCGCGTTCCTGCTGCTGACCCTGATCGCCCTCGGCGTCTTCGACCGCATCCAGTGGCGCTGGCTCTCCACGGCGGGCGCGCTCACCTACCCGCTCTACCTGCTCCACCAGGACATCGGCTTGACGGCGCTGCACGCGCTCAAGGGCCGGGTCGGCCCGCTGCCGCTGGTGCTCGGGATGATCTCGGCGATGATGCTGCTCGCTTATCTCGTCCAGCGCTTCCTGGAGCGGCCGCTGAGCTCCGCGCTGAACCGGGCGATGAAGAGCGGTATGGCCGAGCTCCGGTACAACTCGGCCCCGGCGGAGCGCCGCCCGACCCGCGTCCAGGCTCCGGCCGAGCCGGAGCGGGTGCCGGAGCCGGTCTGACGGCGCGGCCGCCGGCCGGGTCTACCAGCCGGCGGTGATCCGCAAGGGGCGGCTGAAGGCCGCGCCGCCGGTGTTGTCCCACTCCCTGAGCTCGCCGGTGGTGTCGTCCCGGGCGATCAGATCGGCCCGGCCGGTGCCGCGGAAGGTGCTCGCGGTGGTCTGGGAGTCCGGCCCCCAGCCGGTGAGCAGCGCAGCTCGGCCGCCGAAGGTGCCGTCGCCGTGGCCCGCCCAGTGATAGAGGGTGCCGGTGGTGTCGTCCCGGGCGACGAGGTCGGCGATGCCGTCGCCGGTGAAGTCGGCGGCGGTGGTCTGGGTGAAGTTCCAGCCGCCGGTCAGTCTGACCGGCAGGCTGAAGGTGCCGCTGCGGTTGCCGGACCAGAGGTAGAGGGTGCCGGTGGCGTCCTTGGCGACGAGGTCGGCGATGCCGTCGCTGGTGAAGTCGGCGGCGGTGGTCTGGGTGAAGTTCCAGCCGCCGGTCAGTCTGACCGGCAGGCTGAAGGTGCCGCTGCGGTTGCCGGACCAGAGGTAGAGGGTGCCGGTGGCGTCCTTGGCGACGAGGTCGGCGATGCCGTCGCTGGTGAAGTCGGCGGCGGTGGTCTGGGTGAACGTCCAGCCGGCGGTGAGCTTGACCGGGGCGCCGAAGGTGCCGTCGCCGTGGCCGGGCCAGCGGTAGAGGGTGCCGGTGGAGTCCACGGCGATCAGGTCGCTGCGGCCCGAGCCGGTGAAGTCGCCGGCCACTGTCTGGGCGAAGTTCAGCGTGACGCCGGCCGGGGCGGGCGGGGTGAGTACGGTGTCGGCCAGCACCTGGTTGCCGTTGTCGTTGAGGTGCAGGTGGTCGTTGGCGGGGTTGTAGTACCCGGCGAACAGCTGCTCGGGCGCCAGCGGGTCACGGGTGGCCTGATCGAAGTCCACCACGCGGTCGACGTCGGCGGTGGCCCGAAGGTAGGCGTTCACGCAGGCCCGGACCTGGTCCTTCGCGGGCGTGTAGGTGGGGTGGCCGCCGAACGGGGGGATGGTGGCGGCGGTGAAGGAGAGCCCGGCACCGTGGGCCCGGCCGGCGAGGTCGTGGATGGCGGCCTCGATCGTGCTGTCGCTCGCGCCGCCGTAGGCGATGTCGTTGATCCCCTCGTAGAGGATGACCGAGCGGACGCCCGGCTGGTGCAGCACGTCCCGTTCGAACCGGTTCTTCGCACTGACGCCGTGCGCGGCGTCGGTGTCCGGTGCGTCGGCGGTCAGGCTGTTGCCGGAGATCCCCATGTCGACCACGCCCAGCGGACTGCCCTGGGCCAGCAGGGTGCGGGCGTAGTCGTTGACCCAGCGGCGGTTGGCGTCCTTCGTGGTGGCGCCGCCGTCGGTCTGCGAGTCGCCGAGCGCCACGATCGTCCCGCCGCCGGGGGCTGCGGTGACGTCGATCCCGCCCAGGTACGCCCAGTGGTCGAAGGCGGTGGTGAAGGCGCCGGGGCCTTGGTCGGCGGCGTGGTCGGCGCCGTCGGCGGCCGCGTAGGAGGAGGTGAGGGCATAGGCGTGGTACGCGGGCGAGCTCACCGCGTCGGGCAGGTGGATGCTGACGATCAGGTTCCGGTCGGCCGGCACAGTGAAGCCGGAAGCGTCGTCGCTGTAGACCTCACCGCCGTGCGGGATGACGGTCTGCAGGCCGCCGCCGAAGCGGAGGTCGACCGGGGGGCCGGCCGGGGTGGCGCCGCTCGCCTGGACGGCGATGGTGGCGTGGTCCACCCGGACGTCCGAAGAGGCGAACGGATTGACCAGGCGGATGCGGGCGTTGGGGCCGCCGACACTGCTGTGGACGACCATCCGCAGTGTCTCCCGACCCGGGACGGGAGATGGCGGGGCGGGGTCGACGGCCGGGTCGGGCGTGGACGGGACGGCCGTCGCCGTGCCCCAGGTACCCGTCCGAGCGGGGGATGACAGGGTGGGGCGACTGACGGGGGTCGGGGCGGGGAAGGGTGAGCAGCCTGCGGTGTCGGCGCCGGCCGCGCCCGCAGTGGCGAACTGCACCGCAGTGAGGCCGCAGGCCACCGCCAAGGCCGCAGCGGCGCGTGGCCCCCTCCGCTGTCCGGGTCTGATGCTCTGTCCGATGGTCCGCTGCACGTGCTGCTCCCCTTGGGGCCCTGATGGGTTGTGGTCGGACGATCGCCGACGCTAGAGGGTAGCGGCCCGGTGGTCAGACGGTGTGCCAGGGAGCGAACGGGCTGCGGAGCCCGGCCTCTCGGGTGCGGGCGACGTGCAGTCGGGCGTCGGTGCCGATCGCGGCGAGCACCAGCCTGCCCAGCCGGTCGTGGGCCAAGGCCGGGGCGCCGGTGACCGGGCCGCCGGTGTCGGCCCAGCCGCTCCCGCTGCGCAGGGTGAGGGTGGTGGCGTCGTTGCGGTGGGCCACCAGGTCGCCGTCCGGGGTGTGCAGGGCGGTCACCTCCCCCTGGCCGCCGTGCCCGTCCAAGCCGGCCGGGAGTAGTGGCCAGCCGTTGCTCCGCTCGCGCAGAGCGGTGACCGTGCCGCTGCGCCCCTGGCGGTAGTAGAGGGTCGTCCGCCCGGGTGTGGCCTCGACCGGGGTGAGGGCCCCGGCCACCGGGATGGCGAAGCCGACCCGGCTCGGGGTGAAGGCGACCGGGCCGCTCTGCCGCCAGCGCCAGGCGTTGCGCACGTCGCTGGCGAAGACCTCGACCTCGCCGGAGGCGAGTGTGTGCGCGGTGACGGCGTCCTGCAGCTGCTTGCCGCCCAGGCCGGTCCAGTGGCTCCAGCCACCGCCCGGCGTCAGTACCCGGTGGGCCAGCTCGTGGGCGAAGTCCCGGACGAAGACGTGCAGCCGCCCGGCGGAGTCGAAGGCGGCGGCGGGGGTGCCGATCTCCCGGCGCATCAGGTGGCGGCGGTTGCCGTGGTCGGGCCCGGCGAGGCTCTCCCAGGCGGCGAACGAGCCGCCCGGGTCGGCCTGGGCGGTGTGCACCACCTCGACTCCGACGGTGCCGTGGGCCCCGGCGGTGCGCCGCAGCGCGACCAGGTGGAGTCGGCCTGCCCGGTCGGCGAGCACCCGAACGGTGGGCAGCAGCCACTCCCCGGGCAGCGGCCCGACGAGCGCGAACTCGCCTCCCGGCGTCTGCTCGCGCCAGTGGACCAGTCGGCCGCCGAGTACGGCGAAGGCGTTGAGCCGACCGGTGCCGTCCGCCTGCAGCCAGTCGGTGGCGGCCGGGTAGCGGGAGATCGTGCTGATCAGGTGGGTGGTGGCGCCCGGGTCGGGGCGGACCTGGAAGTCTCCGCAGCTGTGCGCCGGGCAGGAGCGCGCGCCGTACCCGGCGTAGGGCATCAGATAGTGGCGCTTCTCCGCCTTGTCGGCCGGGCCGAGGTTGGAGGGCCAGAACTTGCTGCTGTAGCCGCGGTAGTGCTCGACCACCGGCTGCATGCCGGTGGCGGCCGTGTATTCGCGCAGGGCAGCGAGGGCGAACTGGGCGGTGGCGGTGTGGTCGATGTGGTCGGCGGCGGTGATCCCCTTCTCGGAGGGGTCGTGCTCCGGATCCGGGTCGAGGGTGCGCACGGTGGTCGGACGGTGGAGCTTGAGCAGGTCCAGCAGGACGGCTGTGACGCGGTCCCGGGTGAAGTCCTGCGGCGCCGTGACCGGGGAGCCGGCGCCCGGCAGGGTGGACTCCGCGGGGACGGCCCCGGACCACAGGGTGCGCAGCCGCACGCCGGTGCCGTTCGGGGCCTTGGCCTCCTCGTGCAGGCGCTGGCCGAGGTTGCAGAACCAGAGCTGCACGGTCGGGCGGGCGTTCAGGGTGCAGCGCTCCAGCACGGCGCCGTCGGCCACCGGGACGGCCTCGCGGCGCCAGCCGGCGTGCTGGTCGCCGGTGGCCATCAGGGCGTAGGCCGAGCGCAGGCCGTTGTGCCGGGCCTCCGTGTAGGCGGCCTTGTCGGCGTCGGTGGCGTCGTGCTCGGGGCTGTCGTTGGAGCTGTTCTTGCCGTCCGCCTCGCCGGCGGTGAGCACCACGGTGGCCACCGGCGCGCCCTGGGCGATGGCGCGCTGGAGCGGGGGGTTCATGAAGTACAGGTCGTCGTCCGGGTGGGCGATGATCTGCAGGTAGGAGCCCGACCAGCTGCCCTCGGGCAGCGGACCGGTGCCGGTCACCTCGGCCTCGGCGGCCCGGTCGTCGAGCGGGTACGAGCGCAGCAGTTCGGTGAACGGCAGTACGGCGAGTCCGGCACCCAGGACGGCCCGCCTGGTCCACGGACGGCGGGGCACGGTGGGCAACCCAGGCTCCTGTCAGCAAAATCGGTCATTCGATCTTACGTTCCAGGTCGTATGGGATTGTCCCAGGGTTCTCCCAGCCGTGTCACAGGCTTGTACCAGTCGAGGTGGGCCTGTACCGGCTGTGGCGGATGCGGCGCTATTCCATTTGGAGGCCGGGTCTTCCTAAACTGAAGTCCCTCTGTGGGGGAACGGCGCCCATTGGGTCTCGGGGGAGGCGCGTGTGTACGAAGACCCTGGCGGGATGGACGAGGCGACGGCCCGGCCGTACTTCTTCCTCAGTTACGCGCACACGCCCCGGGCGACCGGCCGCGGCGCGGGGGATCCGGACCACTGGGTGCGCAAGCTCTACGACGACCTGTGCGAGGCCGTGCTGGTGCTGACCGACCTGCCGGCCGGGGCGCAGGTGGGGTTCATGGACCAGTCGATGCACCAGGGCGAGCGCTGGGCCGAGCGGCTCTCCAAGGAGCTGGCCGGCTGCCGGGTGTTCGTGCCGCTCTACTCGCCGCGGTACTTCAACAGCCTGGCCTGCGGCCAGGAGTGGCACTCCTTCACCCGCCGCCCGGTCTTCCCGGCCCGGGCCGGCTCGGACCTGACCACGGCGATCGTGCCGGTGCTCTGGGTGGCGACCGGCCAGTACGCGTTACCGAAGGTGGCCAGCGACCTCCAGTTCAACCACAGCAGTTTCGGCGCCGACTACGCCGCCGAGGGGCTCTACGCCCTGATGAAGCTGAGTTACTTCCAAGCCAGTTACGAGCTCGCGGTGCACCGGCTGGCCAAGCGGATCGTCGAGGTGGCGGACGAGACGGTGATCCCGGTCGGGCGGCGGCTCAACTTCCAGGCGCAGCCCAGTGCGTTCGAGGCCAAGGCGCCGGTGCGGCGGCTGCAGATCTCGGTCTTCGCCAGCCACCACGCCGAGCTGCCCCAGGGTCGCAGCACCGACTGGTACGGGCCGGACCGGCTGGACTGGCACCCCTACCGGCCGCACGGCGGCCGGCCGCTGGCCGACCACGCGGTGCGCCTGGCCAAGCAGTTGGGCTTCCACCCGAGCGTGCAGGAGTTCGACGCGGAGGCCGCCGGGCGGCTGGCCGGCGCCGATCCGGGCGCGCCGGGGCTGCTGCTGCTCGACCGCTGGGCCCTGGGGGACGAGGAACGCCGGGAGCTGGTACGGCAGTTCGACCGGGCCAACCCGCCCTGGGTCAGCGTGCTGGAGCCGTGGAACGCCGACGACCAGGAGTGCGTGGAGCACACCGGCCACTACAGCGAGCTGAGCGACCGGGTGCTGCGCAACAAGCACCGGGACGCCAAGCCGAGCTTCGCCGAGGGGGACACCACCGGGCTCGCCAGCCTGGAGGACTTCGAGGAGGCGCTGCCGCGGGCCGCGATGCGGGCCAAGTACGCCTTCGAGGACCACACCCGCACCACCCAGCCCACCCAGACCGGCTCGCCCAAGCCCAACCTGCGGGCGGCCTTCGACGAACCGAGGGCCCCGGCCCCCGGGCCCGGCCCGAGCGGCTCCGGCAGCCCGGGCGGCACCGGCGGCCTGCGCGGATTCTTCGAACGACGGGCCGGCGACTTACGCGCCGGCGAGGACCCGGGCGCCGCCCCAGGGGGAGGAGTGGCATGACCGACAACCCGACCAGGAAGCTCCGGATCGCCGTGGACGCGGCCGAGGCCGAGCAGGAGCGGACCGCCGCCGAGGAGGACCGGCAGGGGCGGATCGTCACCTTCTACTCGTACAAGGGCGGCACCGGCCGCACCATGGCGCTGGCCAACACCGCCTGGATCCTGGCCGCCAACGGCTTCCGGGTGCTCGCGGTGGACTGGGACCTGGAGGCGCCGGGGCTGGCCAAGTTCTTCCGCCCCTTCCTCGACCAGGCCGCACTGGCCGGCACCACCGGCATGATGGACCTGATCACCGAGTACCGCGAGGAGGCGCTGCGCGAGGTCGAGCGCGAGCCCGGCTGGCACCGGGACTTCGCCCGGGTGCACCAGCACGCGATCTCGCTCAACTGGCAGCTCTTCCCGGCCGGCGGCAGCCTGGACTTCCTCTCCGCCGGGCAGCCCAACCGGGACTACTCCGAGACGGTCGGCCGGCTCGACTGGGACCTCTTCTACGACCGCTTCGACGGCGGCCAGTTCTTCGACGCGCTCAAGCGCGACATGAGCCAGCGCTACGACTACGTGCTGATCGACAGCCGCACCGGCCTCTCCGACATCGCCGAGATCTGCACCGTGCAGATGCCCGACGACCTGGTGGTCTGCTTCACCCTCAGCGACCAGTCCATCGAGGGCGCCTCCAAGATCGCCCAGCACATCAACGACCGCTACCGCGACCGCAACATCCGCATCCTGCCCGTCCCGATGCGGATCGACGAGGGCGAGAAGGAGAAGGCCGACGCCGGCCGGGCGCTGGCCCGGCTGCGGTTCGGCGGGCTGCCCGAGGGCCTGGACACCGACGAACTCTCCCAGTACTGGGCCTCGGTGGAGATCCCGTACCGGCCGTTCTACGCCTACGAGGAGATCCTGGCCACCTTCGGCGACCAGGGCGGCACCCCCACCTCGATGCTGGCCGCCTGCGAGCGGCTCACCGGGATGCTCACCAAGGGCCGGGTCACCAGCCTGCCCCCGGTGGACGAGGACCTGCGGCTGCACTGGGTGGACGCCTACACCCGGCGCCGGCCCAGCGTGCCCGCCGACCTCTACCTCAGCTACGTGCCCGAGGACCGGATGTGGGCCGACTGGATCGCCGCCGTGCTCACCAGCGCGGGTTTCAGGGTCGTCCCCCGGGATGTCGGTGCCGGGGCCGACAGCCGCTCCGACACCGAGCGGGGCATCGATGCCGCGTACCGGACCATCGCGGTCTTCTCCGCCGCCTACCTGCGCTCCCCGCAGGCCCGCGCGCTCTGGGATTCGCTGGCCGGCTTCGACACCGGCGGCACCCGCCGCCAGCTGGTGCCCGTCCGGGTCAGCGACGTGCGCCTGACCGCGCCCTTCAACAGCCGCAACCCGGTCGACCTGGTCGGCCGCGACGAGGCCCAGGCCGCCTTCACCCTGCTGCGCGCGCTCGGCCGCACCGACGCCTCGATCGAGGAGGCGGCCGCCGCCGACGTGCCGCGCTTCCCCGGCACCAAGCCGCGCTACTGGTCGGTGCCCCAGCGCAACCCCTCCTTCACCGGCCGGGCCCAGGTGCTCGACGAGCTGCGCGACCAGCTGGTCGGCGGCCCCACCGTGGTGCTGCCGGTGCCGCAGACCCTCTACGGCCTCGGCGGCGTCGGCAAGACCCAGCTCGCGCTGGAGTACGCCCACCGGTACATGTCGCACTACGACCTGGTCTGGTGGATCGACGCCGAGCAGACCGAGCTGATCGCCCCCGCCCTGGCCGAGCTGGCCCGCCGGCTCGAACTCCCGGTCGGCGACAGCGTCAACGAGGCCGCCGAGGCCGCCCGGGAGGCGCTGCGGCTGGGCCGGGTGGTCTCCCGCTGGCTGCTCATCTTCGACAACGCCGACGAGCCCGGCGAGATCCGCCGGTACTTCCCGGTCGGCGGCTCCGGCCACATCCTGGTCACCTCGCGCAACCAGGCCTGGACGGGCCAGGCCGGGGTGCTCGGGGTGGACGTCTTCACCCGTGGCGAGTCCATCGAGCACCTGCGCCGCCGCACCCGCGGCCTCTCCCGGCACGACGCCGACCGGGTGGCCGAGGCGGTCGGCGACCTGCCGCTGGCCGTGGAGGTGGCCGCCGCCTGGCTGGACACCACCCGCACCCCGGTGGACACCTACGTCACCCAGCTGCAGGAGGAGGCCACCCGCGCCCTCTCGGTCGGCCGCCCGGCCGACTACCCCAGCCAGGTCGGCGCCACCTGGAGCGTCTCGATGGCCCGGCTGCGCGAGCAGTCGCCCGCCGCCGTCCGGCTGCTCCAGCTCTGCGCCTTCTTCGCCCCCGAGCCGATCTCGCTGGACCTGGTCTACAGCGACCAGATGATCAAGTCCCTGGTCGGCTACGACGAGGAGCTGAGCGACACCTTCATGCTCGGCAAGGTCATCCAGGACGTCGGCCGGTACGCGCTGGCCAAGATCGACGCGGGCAGCAGCAGCCTCCAGGTGCACCGCCTGGTGCAGGCCGTGGTCCGGGACGAGATGTCCGAGGACGAGCGGGTGGCCGCGATGCACGAGGTGCACCGCATCCTGGTCGGCGCCCGCCCCAAGCTCGGCGACACCGACAACCCCGCCAACTGGCCCGCCTTCGACAAGATCTGGCCGCACCTCTCGCCCTCCCGGGCCCGCGACTGCGACGAGCGCGAGACCCGCGAGCTGCTCATCGACCGCGTCCGCTACCTCTGGAAGCGCGTCGACCTCGACCGGGCCCGCCGGCTCGGCGAGCAGCTGCACGGCACCTGGGCCGCCCGGCTCGGCAACGACGTGGAGCAGACCGAGGCCGACCGCCGCAACCTGCGCCGGCAGATCCTCAGCCTGGACTTCCAGCTCGCCAACGTGCTGCGCTCCCAGGGCAACTACGCCGAGGCACTGGCCCTGGACGAGGCCACCCTGACCGGCCAGAAGGAGCTGCTCGGCGAGCGCAACCCGTACACCCTGATGACGGCCGGCTCGCTCGGCGCCGACCTGCGCGCGATCGGCCGCTTCCAGGAGGCGCTCGACCTCGACCTGGACACCTACGGCAGCTTCCGCGAGCTGTTCGGCGACGAGAACGCCCGCACCCTCTCCAGCGCCAACAACCTGGCCATCTCCTACCGCCTGGTCGGCGACAGCGAGGCCGCCCGCGACCTCGACCAGGACACCTACGACCGCCGCTCCGCCGTGCTCGGCCCGCGCCACCCGTACACCCTCTCCAGCAAGTCCAACCTGGCCCGCGACCTGCGCGAGGCCGGCGACTACAAGGGCTCCATCGAGCTGCTGCGCGAGGTCACCGTCGACCTGGACGCGGTGCTCCAGCCCGACCTGCCGGAGAACCTGCGCAACGCCAAGTCGCTGGCCGTCTCGCTGCGCCGCGACGGCCAGCTGCGCGAGGCCCGCCAGCTCACCCTGCAGACCTACGAGCGCTACCTGGACCGGTACGGCGCCGAATCGGCCGAATCGCTGGCCTGCGCGCTCAACCTGGCCGCCGACCACAGCGCCTCCGGCGACAAGGAGACCGCCCGCGACCTCGCGCTGATCGTCTACGAGGGCCACCGGCGGCTGTTCGGCGACGAGCACCCCTTCACCCTGGCCTGCGAGAACAACCTCGGCATCTACCTGCGCGGCAGCGGGGAGACCGAGGAGGCCGTCCGGCGCGGCCGGCGCACCGTGGACGGGCTGACCAGGGTGCTCGGGCCCGACCACCCGTTCACCCTGAACGCGATGATCAACCTGGCCAACGCCTACGGCGACTCCGGCGACCTGGTCCGCGCCGAGGAGTTGGAGCGCCGCGCCTACGCCGGGCTGTGCAACCGCTACAGCCCCACCCACCCGGACGCGATCGCCTGCGAATCCAACCTGGCCGTCACGCTGCGCCGGGTCGGCCAGCAGACCGAGGCCAACGGCCTGCGCGAGCACGCCGTGGCCGAGCTGCTGCGGCAGTTCGGGGTCGAGCACCCGAACACCGTCGCAGCCCGGGGCTGGAAGCGGATCAACCGGGATCTGGAGCCGCAGCCCTGGTGAGCTCGGCTACGCTCCGACCATGACTGCCACCCGTCCGAAGGTCCTGGTCACCCGGCCGCTCGCCCCCGGCGTGCTGCCCCGGCTCGCCGCCGCCTGCGAGGTGACGGTGCACGAGGAGGACGGGCCGATGCCCCGGAAGGAGCTGCTCGAGGCCGTCCGGGGCGCGGCGGGGCTGCTCACCACCCTGGACAACCGGGTGGACGAGGAGCTGCTGGCCGCCGCCGGGCCCGGCCTTCGGATCGTGGCCAACCACGCCGTGGGGTACCACAACGTGGACGTGGCGGCCTGCGCCGCGCGCGGGGTCGCGGTGAGCAACACCCCCGGGGTGCTCACCGAATCCACCGCCGACATGGCCTGGGCGCTGCTGCTGGCCGCCGCCCGCCGGCTCGGCGAGGGGGAGCGGCTGCTGCGCTCCGGGCAGCCCTGGATCTGGGCGCCCACCTTCATGCTGGGCATGGAGCTCTCGGGCACCCCGCTGGGCATCCTCGGGATGGGCCGGATCGGGCAGGCGGTGGCCCGCCGGGCGGCCGGCTTCGGCATGCCGGTCAGCTACCACAACCGCCGCCGGCTCGACCCGGCCGAGGAGCAGGGCGCACAGTGGCTGCCGCTGGACGAACTGCTCGCCCAGTCGCCCGTGTTGGTGGTCACCTGCCCGCTCTCGGCCGGCACCCGGCACCTGCTGGACGCCGAGCGGATCGGTCAACTGCCGCCCGGCGCCGTACTGGTGAGCATGACGGCCGGAGTGGTGGACGAGGTGGCGCTGGCGGCCGCTCTCGACTCGGGTGCGCTGTTCGCCGCCGCCGTGGACAACTTCGAGCACGAGCCCGAGGTGCCGGCCGCGCTGCTGGCCCAGGAGCGGGCGGTGCTCGCCCCGCACCTGGGCAGCGCCACCGTCCGCACCCGGCAGGCGATGGGCGGCCTCGCGGTGGACAACCTGCTGGCCGTGCTGGCCGGCGGCCGGCCGGTCACCCCGGTCAGCCCGCAGCCCAGTTGAGCGCCTCGGTCATCACCTTGAGCGCGCCGAAGTGGGCGGCGCCGGGCTCCAGGTAGAGCTCGGCCCCGGGGATCTTGTCGGCCAGCCAGCGGGAGTGGTCGACCGGGGAGAACTGGTCGTCGGCGCCGTGCCATAGCCTGGTCGGCACCGCGATGTCCTCCACCTTGAAGCCCCAGTCGGTGGTGAAGGCCAGCATGTCGTCGATCCAGCCGTCCGCGTTCTGCCGGAAGGCCTGCCGGAAGGTGCTCAGCAGCATCCGGCGGATCCCCGCGTCGGCCACCAGGGTGCGGTCGGTGGGCGGGAGTTCGGAGACCAGCCCGTTGATCAGGCCGGTCGGGTCGTCCCGCAGCCGCTGCGAGCGCAGCTGGAGGCTGTCCGCGATGTGCTGCAGGCCGCGCTCGATCTCGCGGTAGGCGCGCACGTTCGAGGCGGTCATCCCGCCGTACCAGTCCAGGCCGTCCGCGTGCCGGGGCGCCAGGCTCACCAGGGCGGCCACCCGGCGCACCCGGTCGGGCAGCAGCGCCGCGCAGGCCAGCGCGTGCGGCCCGCCGCCGGAGCGGCCGAGCACCGCGAAGTCGCGCAAGGAGAAGGCGTCGGCGATCGCCGTCACGTCGGCCGCCGCCGAGGCCACCCGGCGGCCGGGCAGCCGGGTGGAGTCCCCGTAGCCGGGGCGGTCGAAGGAGAGCAGCAGCACGCCGAGCCGGTAGAGCACGCTGCTGCGCGGGAAGGGGCCGAGCCGGCTGCCGGGCATGCCGTGCAGCAGGAAGACCGGCCGCCCGGCGGGGTCGCCGACCCGGTCGACGGCCAGCACCCGGCCGTCCTCCGTTTCGACCAGGTGGGTGGTCACGCGGGTCCTCCTGGGGTCGGGGGCGGGTCCGGGGGTGGCTCAGCCGGCCACGTCGAGGTTGCGCACCTCGCGGCGGGCCTGCCAGGTGGTGTGCTCGCGGGAGATGGCGTCCTCGGCGTCCCGGGCCAGCCGGGCCCAGGTCTCCTCGGCCTGCGCCGAATCCACCGCGAGCTGCCCCAACTGCGCCTCGACCAGGGTGAGTTCGGAGGCGGCCAGGGAGTAGGCGGCGGCCTGCGGCCGGTACTGGCGCAGCTGGGCCCAGGCCGCCACCGAGGCGGCCACCGCCGAGAGGGTGCCGAGCGCGTCGTAGCTGTACCAGCCGAGCGCGCGCAGCACGGCGAGCACCAGCCCGGCCAGCGGCAGCACCACGCCGAGGGTGGAGGCCCGGCGGCTGGCGTTGGCGCACCGGCGGGCCTTCTCCCGGTACCAGTCGCGCTGGGCCAGCACCCGCTCGCGCAGGTACACCTCGCGCCGGACGGCCAGCGGCTGCTCGCGCAGCTGCTTCATGGTCTCGGTGATCTGCGGGTGGCGGGGCGGCCGGCCGGCCAGCGGGCCGCGCCACAGGTCCAGCTCGGCCTGCACCCGGGCGATCTGCGGGATCGCCCGGGTGGTGCCGAACTGGCTGATAATGCCCCCGAGTTGCACGTCGTACAGTCGTTCGGCATCCGGCAGGGTCTTCGGTGGCGGCTGGTAGGCGTCGGCCCGCACCGCGTACTTCCAGGAGAGCGTCTTGACCGACTCGGCCGCCGCCCGCCCCTCGTACCAGAGCCCCTGCGGGTTCTGCCGCCCGGCCAGCGCGGCCAGCGCCACGGTGGCGCCGTACGCGAGTGCGGCCAGCCAGGCCCAGACCGGGCCGTCGGCCGAGCCGGTGGCGGCGGCCGCCACCAGCATCAACAGCTCCCAGCGGGAGAGCGAGACCGCCCGCCGCTGCCCCTGCAGGGAGGAGGAGTCGGCCGTCCAGAACAGCTCCGGCAGCAGGTCGTCCTCCCGGACCCTGCCCATCGAACGCGGTGCGCCTGCCGTCATCCCGGCCCCCGTACCCGTCTACGCCTGATCCCCGGCCAGTATGAACGTCAACTGGCCCCGGCAACAGGGGCGGTACGCGCCATGTCGGAGCGCGCGGGAGCTCAGTACGCGTAGAGGATCCGGTCCGCGTTGTCGGCCATCACCTTGGCGTTCCACTCGGTGCCGCCCTCCACGTTGCCGGAGCGGAACAGCGGCGGGGTGTGGCCGCGCTCGGTGAGCTTGCCGACGGCGGCGGCCACCACGGCCTGCATCAGGGCGCTGGTGACGACGGTGGAGACCGAGCCGAAGGTGGTCTCGGCGCCGGGGGCGGTGAGCTCGCCGTCGCCCACCGCGATCTTGCTGTCCAGCACGAGGTCGCAGTTGTCCTTGAGGAAGGTGCCGGAGGGGTGGTTGGAGGTGGTCGCGGCCGGATAGGCCAGCGAGGTCACCCCGATCACCCGCATGCCCTTGGCCCGGGCGTGCCGGGCCAGCTCCACCGGCATCACCTGGCGGCCGGAGAGCGAGATCAGGAAGAGCAGGTCGCCCTCGCCGGCCGGGGTGAGGTCGAGGGTGGCGGTGGCCAGGCCGGAGACCCGCTCCAGCGCGCTGCCCAGCGGGGCGGGCATCACGTTGACCCCGGTCATCCCGGGCACGTTCAGCAGGTTGATCACCACCAGGCCGCCGGCCCGGTAGACCACGTCCTGGGCGGCCAGCGAGGAGTGCCCGGCCCCGAAGGTGAAGATCCGCCGCCCCTCGGCCACCGCCCCGGCCAGCAGCTCGGCGGCCCGGTCGATGCCCTCGGCCTCCTCGCTGCGCACCCGCTCCAGCTGCCGCACCGCCGCGTCGAAGTACTGCTGCACCAAGTCGCTCATCTGGTCTCCGTACCGGGCGGGGCGGCCGGGGTGGTCCAGACCGCCGCGGGAGAAAAAGCAATGGACAAAGCTACGGCGAGCACGGTGCTGCCTGGGGCGGCCCGCTGTCAACAGGGACAGAAAGCGCCCGCAGGACGGGTCGGGCGTGCTCGGGCGTCGGCCGGGTGCGTCAGAATTGGCGTCGAGGACACCGAGGAACGGAGCCGGCGACGATGTCTGGGCTGATCGACACCACTGAGATGTACCTTCGCACCATCCTGGAGCTGGAGGAGGAGGGCATCACCCCGATGCGCGCCCGGATCGCCGAGCGCCTGGAGCAGAGCGGGCCGACCGTCAGCCAGACCGTGGGCCGGATGGAGCGCGACGGCCTGCTGCAGGTGGCCGGCGACCGGCACCTCGAACTCACCGAGGAGGGCCGCCGGCTGGCCGTCCGGGTGATGCGCAAGCACCGGATCGCCGAGTGCCTGCTGGTCGACGTGATCGGCCTGGAGTGGGAGCAGGTGCACGAGGAGGCCTGCCGCTGGGAGCACGTGATGAGCGAGACGGTGGAGCGCAAGGTGCTCGCCATGCTCGGCCACCCGACCCAGTCCCCGTACGGCATCCCGATCCCCGGCCTGGACGAGCTGGGCGACACCAAGGCCGTGGGCGAGGGCTACGACGCCGCCCTGGTGACACTCAACGCGGTGCGGCCCGGCGAGAGCGGCTCCACCGTGGTGGTGCGGCGGATCGGCGAGCCGATCCAGACCGACGAGGAGCTGATGCGCACGCTCAGCCGGGCCGGGATCCTGCCGGGCGCCACCGTCCGGGTGGCCGCGGCCGCCGGCGGGGTGCTGGTCGGCGAGGGCGAGGGCGCGGTGGAGCTGGGCAAGGACATCGCGGTGCACGTCTTCGTGGCGCGCGGCTGAGGCAGACCGGAAGCCGGAAGCAGAGAAGGGCACGGCCCGGCGCGTCCCCGCGCACCGGGCCGTACCCGTCCCCTCCCGTGCCCCGTGGTGACCGGCCGCCCCGAGCGCGGTCGGTGCCCACGGCCCCCTCGGGCTCCCCTCCTCCCCTCCACCTGCCGACACCCGGCTTCCCCGTCCGAGCGCCCCTCCGGCAAGTCCTTGCGAGGTGATTCCTCCCCTCGGCAGGTGGCCGCAATCCTTGAGCGTTGTCACTCGTACGAGGGGCTTTCCGCAGGCCCGGACGGGTAGACCGTCTCTTTCCCGGCACGTCCGAAGGGCCCCGCCTCCGGTGGGAGGCGGGGCCCTTCGGGGGCGCGCCGGTCGCGCGCCTGGCACGCCCTGACGCCGCCCCCCAATGGCCGGTCGGTCTGAGCCGGTCAGCGGCGGGCGGCCGTCGGGGGGTGGGCCGGCTGCGGGGGCTGCACCGGCCGGGGTGGGGCGGCGGCCCGGCCGCAGGCGTAGGCGAGCGGGCTGACCAGCTCGGCGGCGTCCGGCAGCCAGCGGTTGAGCGCGGACGGCGGCCGGGCCCACTGGGCGAACCCGTACCCGCCGACCCGGGAGGGCGGCGCGACGATCCAGTCGCCGTCGCCGCGGCCGACCAGGTCGAGCCGGCCGGGGGCCCAGCCGAGCTTGCGCAGCTGCTCGGGCAGCTTGGCCAGCGAGCCGGGCAGCACCAGGAAGAGCAGCCGGCGGCCGGTCTGGCCGGGCATCGCCGGGACGGCCACCACCGGGCCGAGTTGGAGCTCGAGCCGCTCCATCCTGGCCAGCGCCAGGCAGCCCGCCGTCTCCGGCACGTCCAGCGCGTCGAAGCTGCGGCCGGTCGGGAGCAGGATCGAGGCCCGGGGGTTCTCCGTCCACCACTTGCGCACCACGCCCGGGCCCGCGCTGGCCTTGCGCTGCCAGTCCGGCGCGGTGGGGTGTGCGCCGGGCAGGGTGCAGCGCGCGTCGCCGCAGGAGCAGCGCGGCGGTCCGTCGCCCTCGACCAGCCAACTGCCCTGGGCCACCTCCCAGTGGCGGTCCTCCGCGTAGCGGACGGCTTCGATGAGCAGGGGCGGCAGGGCCTGTTCGGGGGCTTCCGGGGTCTGTTCCACGCCGTGCTCAACTCCCGGGGGAGGGCGGGGTTACGGGGTGATCTTCGAACTCGTCCGTCGATCTCCGCCGATCCGGTTGACCGTCAGGGGGGCGGTGGGGGAACGTCGGTGGGTGCGCGGCGCACCGCCGGGGGCTTCGCGCGCGCGTGGCCCGGCCGGGTCGCAACCGGCGCAGGCGGGGGCGCACGGGGGCATTTGCCAGGGCGCGTGGGGAGTGGGTCGGTCACGGTGGGTATCCCGGGGGTGTCGCTGATCGCTAACCTGGTCGGAGCACAGCCCCAACCGGTCGGCAAGTCGGCAACCGAGCAGCAGTAATCGTCGCCCGCCGGTCGAGGGCCGGGGGCGTGGGGAGGCGAAGCCCATGGCCGCTAGACCACTCGTCGCACGACAGCCCAACGAGCGTCTGCAGCAGCTGATCCAGGAAGCGAGCTGCTCGAACGCGGGCCTCGCCCGCCGGGTGAATCTCTGCGGTGCCGAGCACGGACTCGACCTGCGCTACGACAAGACCTCGGTGGCCCGCTGGCTGCGCGGCCAGCAGCCGCGCGGGCAGGCGCCCGCCGTGATCGCCGAGGCGCTGGGCCGCAAGCTCGGCCGCGGCGTCACGGTGGACGAGATCGGGATGGCCGACGGCAAGAACCTCAGCTCCGGGGTCGGCCTCCAGTTCGCGGCCACCCTCAGCGGCGCGCTCGACCAGGTCTGCGAGCTCTGGCGCAGCGACGTGGGCCGCCGGGAGTTCCTGGCCGGCGCCACGGTGGCCGCCTCCGCGCTGGTGGAGCCCAGCCGGGACTGGCTGATCACCCCGCCCGACCCGGTGGTGGCCCGCACCGGCGGCCCCCGGGTCGGCCTGGCCGACGTGGCGGCGATCCGGGCCACCACCCAGATGCTGGTCGAGCTGGACCACCGGTTCGGCAGCGGGCACGTCCGCCCGGTGGTGGTGCACTACCTCAACAGCGTGGTCTCCGGGCTGCTCTCCGGCGCCTACCGGGAGGAGACCGGCCGTCAGCTGTTCGGTGCGGTGGCCCGGCTGACGGAGCTGGCGGGGTACATGGCCGTCGACACGGGTCAGCCCGGGCTGGCCCAGCGGTACTACATCCAGGCACTGCGGCTGGCCCAGGCGGCGGACGACCGGGGCTACGGGGGCTACGTGCTCGCCGCCTCGATGAGCCACCTGGCCGCCACCCTGGGCAATCCGCGCGAGATCGCCCAACTGGCCCGGGCCGCCCAGGAGGGCGCCCGCTCGGTGGCCACCCCGACCGCGATGGCGATGTTCTACGCCGCCGAGGCCCGGGGCCACGCGCTGCTCGGCGACGCCCGCTCCTGCGAGGCGGTGGCCGCCAAGGCGCTGGCCGCGATGGAGCAGCGCAACCCCGAGGACGACCCGGACTGGATCGTGCACTTCGACGAGGCCTACCTGGCCGACGAGTTGGCGCACTGCCACCGCGACCTCGACCAGGCCCCGCAGGCCGAGAAGTACGCCCGAACGGCGCTCGAACTGCACCCGCCCACCCGGGTGCGCCGGCGCGCCGTCGACCTGGTGCTGCTCGCCACCGCCCAGCTCCAGCAGCGCGACATCGAACTCGCCTGCGAGACGGGCGCGGAGGCAGTCCGGCTGCTCAGCGGCCTGCGCTCCAACCGGGGCGTCGAGTACCTGGACGAGTTCCGCCGCCGGCTGGAGCCGTACCGGGACTACCCGGTGGTCCGCGAGTTCCACGCCCGGGTGGAGGTGGAGGCCGCGTGACGGATGGTCGGGCTGCGTAGTCACCCGTAACGGTGAGCGGGTAGCGTGGGCGCGAAACTCGGCGGACCGGCCGGACCGGCGGCCGGTGCCGCACAGAGGTGAGGGATTCGCGTGAGCCGCCGCTCGTACTCCAACGACTTCAACATGGACGACCTCTTCCGGCCCGAGCCGGGCGAGGCACCGCAGGCGCCCCCGCAGCAGTCGGGGCCGCCCCCGGCCGACCAGCCGGGCCCGCCGGCGGCCGACCCGGCGCCCGACACCCAGTACTTCCCGCCGTACCCGACCGGCAGCCCGGCCCCCGGAGCGCCCGCCGCGCCCTCGTACGGGGGCCAGCAGTCCTTCGGCGGCCAGCAGGGCTTCCCCGAGCCGCCGCAGCCCTCCTACGGCGGCCAGCAGGGCTTCGGCGGGCAGCCCTCGTACGGCGGTCAGCAAGGCTTCGGCGGCCAGCAGCAGTACGGTGCGCCGGCCCAGCAGCCGGGCGTGCCCCCGCAGCAGCCCGGTTACGGCCCGCCGCAGCCCTCCTACGGCGGCCAGCCCTCGTACGGGGGGCAGCAGACCTTCGGCGGGCAGCAGCAGTACGGCGTGCCGCCGCAGCAGCCCCCGTACGGCCAGCAGCCCGGCTACCCGGCCCCGGAGGAGGGCGGGCGCAAGCCCAACTCGCGGCTGCTGATCGGCGGCGCGGTGGTCGGCGTGGTCGCGGTGGGCGTGGCGGTCGGCCTGGCGCTGAGCGGCGGGGGCGGCAAGAGCGACGCCGGCTCGGCCGGGAAGAAGCCCACCAAGGCCGCCTCGGCGCCGAGCAGCACCGGCTCCGGCGCCGCGGCGGACCCGGCGACGAAGGCGCAGGCCCAGGCGCTGGCCGACCTGCTGGACAAGGCGAGCTCCAGCCGGTCCTCGGTGATCGCGGCGGTGGATTCGGTCGGCAAGTGCGACAAGGTGCCGGATGCGCAGCAGGCGCTCACCGCCGCGGCGGCCCAGCGCGACGGCCTGGTGACCAAGCTCAACGACCTCTCGGTGGACAAGCTGCCGGGCGGCGCCGACCTGGTCGCCCAGCTCAAGGCCGGCTGGCAGGCCTCGGCGGCGGCCGACCGCGCCTACGCGGCCTGGGCCGCCGACTCGCTCACGGCCTGCGACCCCGCCAAGCAGGCCGCCAAGGACACCAAGAAGCAGGCCGACGCGGCGAGCGGCCAGGCCACCGACGCCAAGAAGCAGGCCGCCGCGCTCTGGAACGTGGTGGCCGACAAGACCGGCCTGGCCGAGAAGGAGGGCTCCGCGCTCTGAGCGCCGGGCGGTCGCGGACACCACAGTGGGCCCCGGGTGATCCCGGGGCCCACTGTGGTGTCCGCGTACCGGTCAGCCCTGCGGCTTGCCGCCGGTCAGCACCCAGCGGATGTCGGTGAAGGTGCGCTGCTGGTCGACCAGCCGGCCGCCCTGGACCTGCTGGAAGGTGACGGCGGTGTTGACCAGCCGGGGCGAGTCGGCGGAGGGCAGCATGCTGGTCATGCCCCAGCTGAGCGGCGGGGTGGCGCCGGCCGTCTCGATCGGCTCGCCGCTGTCCAGCACGGCCCGCAGCGACCTGGCGGTGAGCGGGTGCCCGGGGCCGATCCGGCCCGCGGCCTGGCGGAGCACCTCGTAGGCCACCCAGGTGGTCTCCACGCCGGGGTCGGCGGGGTCGACGGCCTGGCCCTTGGCGTAGTCCTGCAGGGTGCCGCGCAGGGCGTCCCAGACGTGCGAGGACTCGGTCGGGTACCAGCCGGTCACGTAGGCGCCGGCCAGCGGGCCGCCGTCGCCGCCGGTGGAGTCGACCACGGACTGCTGCACGCTGCCGATCACCGAGGCGAAGACGGTGTTCCTGGGCTTCAGCCGCCGGTAGGGGTCGAGTAGGTTGGCCGTCGGCTCGGCGCCCAGCGCGCTGGTGACGCAGTGGCCCGGCCGGTCGTCGCCGACGGCCTGCTGGACGACGGCGGTGTAGTCGTTGGACTTCTCCGGCGCCTTGACGTCGGTGAGCCCGACCCGGTCGGGGGCCAGCGCGGCGGCCAGGAAGCCGAACAGCGAGTCGCCGGCCCGGGTGTCCGGGCGCACCAGCGAGACGGACTTGCAGCCGGCCGCGACCAGCTGCCGCCCGTTCCCCGCGACCAGGGCGGGCAGGCCGCCGGCCACCGGGTAGGAGAGCGGGCTGCTGTACTCGGGCGAGGAGAGGCCGTACCCGCCCAGGTAGGGGATGCCGGCCGTCTCCAGCAGCGACATGAAGCTGGTGCCGTACTGGCTGGAGGAGCCGACCACGGCGATCACGTGCGCGTCCACCGCCTGCTGGGCGCAGGCGGTGGCGCCGTCGGCGGTGTTCTCCTCGTTGCAGGTGAGCACGTGCACCGGGTGACCGGCCAGGCCGCCCTTGGCGGCCAGCTCGCGGCCGACGGCCTGGGCGAGGTCGGTCATGCCCGGGCGGTCGGCGGAGCCGGTGCCGGACGGCGCCCAGGTCATCACCGAGACGTCCTGGGCGTCGGTGGCCTCGGCCGGCCCGCCGCAGGCGCTGAGCAGGGCGGGCAACAGGGCCGCCGCCGCGGCCAGGGCCAGGGGGGAGCGGCGGCTGCGCCCGCGTGTGGTCCCCCGCGCGTCACGTGCTGCGATCAGCCTCATGGCTGTGTACCCTCCCCAGGCGCCCGGTCTTCGGCGCTCTCCACCCTCTGCCCGATCGGGTAGCCCGAAGGGACATCAAGGCGAACCGGAGGCCAACGGAAGCGGAACTCCAGGGGATCTTGATGGGTGACGCGTGTAGAGAGCGGTGTGGAGGAGTGTGGTTCGGGGAACGTACGATCCATTTCCATGGCTGCCAGTACTGACTCCACCGACACCGCCGTCCCGGCAGATTCTTCGTATCGGTCTGCCCGAAACTCTTCTCGGACGGGGCAGCGCTCCAGCACGATGGGCGGCATGCCGATCAACGACCTGCCCTGGTGGCGCTGGCGCGCCCGCGTGCGCTCGGGGCTGCACATGCTCGCCGACCCGGCCTTCCAGCAGCGCGTCTGGCTCTCCGGCCAGGACGGGTACGGGGACGTCACCGACGCGGTCTACCGCCTGGTCGAGGACACCTGGCTGGACCGCTGGCCGGCCGAGAAGTACCTCGGCACCGTCTTCCGGGACACCACCGAGACCGCCCTGGTCTCCGCGGCGGTGCTCCGGGTGCTCCAGGTGCTGCACGAGACCGGCGCGGACGCCCCCGCCGCCACCTACCTCGGTCACCCCGGCTGGCCGGCCGCCGTCGCGGCCTGCCGGGAGGCGCACGTGCAGCTGGCCCGGGCGGACGGCGAGGACCCGGACGCCGAGCCGCGCTCGCTCGAGGTGCTGCGGATCCTGACCCGGATCGGCTGAGACCGCCGAGCCGTCCCGAAGGGCGGTCGCGGCAGCGGATCACCGCAGGTCTGTGACACTCTGGACGGCTCGCACCAGCCACCGAGCAAGGAACGGGACGAGCGCACCGTGGAAGAGCAGAGCACCGGCACCCAGTACGTCCTCACGCTGTCCTGCCCCGACAAGCAGGGGATCGTGCACGCGGTCTCCAGCTACCTGTTCATGACGGGGTGCAACATCGTGGACAGCCAGCAGTACGGGGACGCCGAGAGCGGCCTCTTCTTCATGCGGGTGCACTTCACGGCCGAGAAGCAGGTGGACGCCGAGCGGCTGCGGGCCAGCTTCGCGGCGATCGGTGCCTCCTTCCGGATGGAGTGGAGCATCCATCCGAGCGCCGAGCGGATGCGCGTGCTGCTGATGGTCAGCAAGTTCGGCCACTGCCTCAACGACCTGCTCTTCCGGGCCCGGATCGGCGCCCTGCCGGTGGAGATCGCCGGGGTGGTCTCCAACCACACCGACTTCCGCGAGCTCACCGAGTCGTACGGGCTGCCCTTCCACCACCTGCCGGTCACCCGGGAGAACAAGGCCGAGGCCGAGCGCCGGCTGCTCGACCTGGTGGCCGAGGAGCGGGTCGACCTGGTGGTGCTGGCCCGCTACATGCAGGTGCTCTCCGACGACCTGTGCAAGGCGCTCTCCGGACGGATCATCAACATCCACCACTCCTTCCTGCCGAGCTTCAAGGGCGCGAAGCCGTACCACCAGGCGCACGCCAGGGGCGTGAAGTTGATCGGTGCGACGGCTCACTACGTGACGGCCGACCTGGACGAGGGGCCGATCATCGAGCAGGAGGTGGCCCGGGTCGGCCACGAGGTGACGCCCGAACAGCTGGTCGCGCTCGGCCGGGACGTGGAGTGCCAGGCCCTGGCCCGCGCGGTCAAGTGGCACAGCGAGCACCGGGTGCTGCTGAACGGCAGCCGTACGGTCGTGTTCGCCTGAGCGGAGGTCCAGCCGCGCTGTTCGAGGGCCGCTGGACTGATGTAGGAAGGGTGGTTCGCTCGTGGCGGCGGCCGGTTGGGGCCTGCGTGGCGGTAGTTTCGTTACGCTCGTGCCGCGCGCCGCACCGACCCTGGACGGCCCGCGCGGCCGGGCGGCCGGACGACCGCTGGTGCGAAGCTCGTCAGGGTGAGCGGGACAGTATGCACCGCGTTGTCCCCCGATCGCTGGAATATGCCCGAAGCGCTTGCTGTGCCCGGTCTGCCGGATCATCCTGAGGCGTATTCGTGACGAAGCCATGGGCAGTCCGACCGGGCCTCGGGTGTGCGGCCTTACTGCGAGTGCGGGTGGTGGAGTGGTGCAGGTACTTCAGGTGCAGCTGGCGGTCCAGGCGGATCCGGCCGAGGTGGGCCGGGCCCGCCGCTGGGTGCGCACCCGCCTCCAGGGCCACGGGCTCGATCCGGAGGCCCCGATCGCCGAGACGCTGATCCTGGTGGTCTCGGAGCTGGTGACCAACGCCGTGGTGCACACCGGCTCGCCGGCCGTGCTCCGGCTCTCGGTGCCGGTCTGCGGGGCCTCCGCCACGGTCGGCTTCGACCTCGTCCGGGTGGAGGTGGCGGACGCCAGCCAGGACGCCCCCGCCCCCCGGCACGCGAACGGCGAGGCGACCAACGGCCGCGGGCTCGAACTGGTCGAGCTGCTGTGCGACCGCTGGGGCTGGTACCCGGAAGGGTCCGGCAAGCGGGTCTGGTGCGAGATCGGCGCTGGTCACGAGGGTGCCCCCGCCGAGCAGGAGCCGGCCGCCAGCGCGTACGCCGGTTGACCTCCGGCCCCGCCGGGCCCGGTGCGCGCGCCGGAAATGCGCGCCAACCATTCCGAATTTCCGACAACCCATTGACGTGACGTATCCGACTGATCACTCTTGGGTGCAGCTCCCCGTCGTGTGAGGGGACGTCGAGGCCGCACCCGACCGGCGCCAGCACTGGGGGATCACCGCTGCCTGCCCTCGGGCCGCCTCCTCGACGAGAGTACGGAGAGCTGGGCGTGCGGCTCGGGCCGGGAGGCACCGAGGGGGCCCGCGCGTGGGGGACGGACGGCGGCCCGCCGGGCAGGCGGGCCGCCGTCCGCAGATCCCCGCCGTGTCCTGAAGTTCACGAATCCTGGCAGCTCCGGGCCTCGTCGCCGGCCGCCCGGCTCGGCAGACTCGGGCCCGTGACCGATACCACCGAGACCGTGCCCGCCGCCTCCGACACCTCACCCGCACCCACCCGTCAACGCCTGCACTACGCCTGGGTGGTGGCCGCCGTCGCCCTGGTGGTGCTGCTCGGCTCGGCCGGCTTCCGCTCCACCCCCGGCCTGATGATGGACGCGCTGAACGCCGAGTTCGGCTGGTCGCACGCGACCGTGGCCGGCGCCGTCTCGGTCAACCTCACCCTCTACGGCCTGACCGCCCCCTTCGCCGCCGCCCTGATGGACCGCTTCGGCGTCCGGCTGGTGGTGGTCTGCGCGCTGCTCACCATCTCCACCGGCGCCGGACTCACCGTACTGATGACCCGGCCCTGGCAGTTGATGCTCTGTTGGGGCGTGCTGGTCGGCCTGGGCAGCGGCTCGATGGCGGGGGCCTTCGCCACCACGGTCAGCGGCCGCTGGTTCACCGCCCGGCAGGGCCTGGTCACCGGCGTGCTCACCGCCGCCGGCGCGGCGGGCAACCTGGTCTTCATGCCGGTGCTGGCCGCCCTGGTGCAGAACCACGGCTGGCGCACCGCCGTGGTGGTGGTCTCGCTCTGCGCCACCGCAGTGGCCGTCCCGGTGCTGCTGCTGATGCGCGAGCGCCCGGCCGACCTCGGGCTGCTCCCGTACGGCGCCACCACGGCTCCGCCCGAACCGGTGCTGACCGGCAGCGCGCTGGCCCGCAGCCTGCGGATCCTGCGCGGGGCCGCCCGCAGCCGGGCGTTCTGGCTGCTGGCCGGCTCCTTCGCGATCTGCGGCGCCACCACGGCCGGCCTGGTCGGCACCCACTTCGTGCCGGCCGCGCACGACCACGGCATGCCGGTCACCACCAGCGCGAGCCTGCTTGCCCTGATCGGCGTCTTCGACGTGATCGGCACCATCGCCAGCGGCTGGTTCACCGACCGCTTCGACTCCCGGAAGCTGCTGGTCACCTACTACGCGCTGCGCGGCCTCTCGCTACTCCTGCTGCCCCAGCTCTTCGCCGGCTCGCTGCGGCCCCCGATGCTCGCCTTCGTGATCTTCTACGGCCTGGACTGGGTGGCCACCGTGCCGCCGACCGTCGCGCTCTGCCGCAAGCACTTCGGCCCGGACGCCCCGGTGGTCTTCGGCTGGGTGCTGGCCGCGCACCAGATCGGCGCGGCGGTGGTGGCCGAGCTGGCCGGCCTGGTCCGCGACAAGCTGGGCGACTACGACGCCGCCTGGTACGCGGCGGGCGGCCTCTGCGCGGTGGCGGTGCTGCTCTGCCTGGCGCTGCGCGTCGGCCGGGCGGCCGGAGCCCCGGCCGCGGCCTGAGCGGTGGGCTCCGCCACGGGCTGTCGTACGGCTGTCGTAAGGGTCTACTAGGCTCTGTGCCTATGACATTGCTGCGCTTCGAGCTGGATCCGGACCTGACCCCCGCCCTGCGGGCCGAGATCGTCACGCTCTGGACGGAGGTGAGCAACGCGGGCGGGGCGGTGGGCTTCGTGCCGCCGGTCACCGAGGAGCGGGTGCGGCCGACGGCCGAGAAGCAGTTCGCCGGGCTCGGCGGGCCCGGCGGAGACCGGCTGCTGGTCGGGTACGCGGGGGAGCGGGTGGCGGCGGTGCTCTTCTTCGAGGACCAGCGCTTCGACCTGATGGACCACTGGCGGCTGCTCAAGCGGGTCATGGTGCACCCCGCCAGCCAGGGCCTGGGCTACGGCGCCCAGCTGCTGGCCGAGGCCGAGCGGGTGGCCCGCGGCTGGGGCCTGGCCGGCCTGCGGCTCACCCTGCGGGGCGGGCACGGGCTGGAGCGCTTCTACGCCCGGAGCGGGTACGTCGAGGTCGGCCGGGTGCCCGGGGCGATCCGGGTCGGGCCGGGCGACGACCGCGACGACGTCACCATGTGGCTGGAGCTACGGTGAGGAACCACGGGGGCGCGAGGCGCTGTTCGTCAACTGCGTGCGCGGCCGGCCGCCGGCGGCCCGATGCCCACCCCTTCGCGCGGTTCCCCGCGCCCCCTGACGTCCGCGGCCGAGCCGCTGTGTTTCACTGGATGGCCCGTGTTTCACCCCCGGAAGGACGCAAAGCCGTGAGCAGCAGCAAGTCGCACGCCACGCTCCGCTACACCTCGCTGCGGGCCAGCATCTTCCTCGGGTGCCTGCTGCTGGCGCTGCTGCTCGGCCACTTCGGGGTCATCCCGGTCAGCGGGGCCGCCGGTGTGATGTTCCTGGTGCTGATCGCGGCGCTGGTCTCGGCGCCGCTGAGCTACGTGCTGCTGAGCAGGCAGCGGGACGAGATGTCGGCGCAGCTGGTGGCCAAGGTGGAGGGCCGCAAGTCCAGGACGGCCGCCCGGATCGCCCAGCAGAACGCCGAGGAGGACGCGGCCGACGAGGCCGCCCGTGCCGCGGCCGCCGCGCAGGGCTGAGGTGACCCACCCCGCCGAGCCGGCGGCCCGGCGCCCCACCGGGCGTGACGTGGCCCGGCTGGCCGGCGTCTCCCAGGCGACGGTCTCGCTGGTGTTCTCCGGCTCCGAGGCCGGCCACCGGGTCTCCGAGGCCACCCGGGAGCGGGTCCGCGAGGCGGCCCGGGAGCTCGGCTACCGCCCGCAGGCCGCCGGGCGGCAGCTGCGGCTGGGCCGCAGCGGGATGATCCTGCTGGCGGTGCCGAACATCCTGGGGCCGTTCTTCGGCCGGGTGCTGGTCGGGGTGCACGAGGAGGCCGGCAAGCACGGGATGGCCGTGGTGGTCAGCTCGGGCTGGGGCAGCGCGACGCTGGCCGAGGCCGCCGACACCAGCCGGTTCGACGGTCTGCTGATCTGCTCGCCGGACGACAGCCAGCTCGGCGAGCTGCCCCCGGCCACCCCCGCCGTCTTCCTGGACGCCGACCCGGTCACCGACCCGGCCCGCCCGACGGTGGAGCTGGACGTGGCGGGCGGCATGCGGGCCGCCGTCGAGCACCTCGCGGGCCTCGGCCACCGCCGGATCGGCCACCTGCGCTCCACCCACTCCGCGTACACCTTCCGCGTCCGCCAGGCCGCCTTCGAGGCGGCGGCCCGCGACCGCGAGCTGGCCGTGGTGGAGGCCGGGGTGACCCTCAACGAGGGCCAGGAGGCGGCCCGGACGGCCGCCTACCGGATGCTGGCCGCGCCCGACCGCCCCCGGGCGGTGCTCTGCGACGACGACGTGGTGGCCTCCGGGGTATACCAGGCCGCCGCCGAGCTGGGGCTGCGGATCCCGGCCGACCTCTCGGTGGTCGGCATCGACAACGTGCCGGTGGCCGGGCTGCTGGCCCCGCCGCTGACCACGGTGGACCTGCCCGGCGAGGAGCTGGGCCGGGCCGGGGTGGCGGCGCTGGCCGCCCTGCTGCGCGGCGAACCGGCCCCGGCGGTGCCGCCGCTGGCCACCGCGCTGGTGCTGCGGGCCTCGACCCGGCCGGTGTTCTGACGCCCGCTCCGCTGACGGACAGTTGAGCGGATCTGCCGCTGGTCCTATCGGATGAAAGGTTCGGAGGCGCGGACCGTCGCTGCCCTCCTGGACGAGATGTACGGGCTCAGATGGGAGCATGCGGAGAACCATCCCTCGGGGCCTATCCCGAACATCGCGACTGGCAGCCGCCTTCGGTCTGCTCTGCGGCACGATGCTGAGCAGCACCATGGGCGCGACCCCCGCGCATGCGGCGATCACCTTCACCAAGACGGCGGACAAGACGAACCCGGCCCCGGGGGAGAACGTCACCTACACGCTCTCGTACACCTGCTCGGTGGACGAGTGCGTCAACGGCGCCATCACCGACCAGCTCCCGCCGGAGATGGAGTGGGTCGGCTGGACGCCGGACGCCTCCACAGTGGACGTGGGCGGCTCCAAGGTGCCGTCGTCCGGGACGATGGGCGGCACGGCGGACATCAAGCTGGTCAGCCCACTGCCCCCCGGCACCACGGCCACGGTGAAGGTGGTGCTCAAGTATCCGAACTTCACCACCGCCAACGGCACCAAGGCCGTCAACACGGCGGACTTCACGGCCGACAACGAGACCAAGCAGACCGGCACCGTCACCACCACGGCCGTGGTCCAGCCCAAGTACGACGTCACCAAGGGCGTCCAGGCCAGCAGCCAGGACGGCCGGACGGTGACCTACCAGTTCGGTGCCTGCTCCAAGGACCAGACGCCCAACGTCGACCTGGACACCAGCCGGCTGGTCGACCAGCTGCCGCCCGGTGCGGTGGTGGACGTCAGCCGCTCGCCGGGTTGGACGGAGAAGCCCCCGGGCAGCAACAACTGGGAGTTCGACATCGGCGAGTTCCGCGCCGGGAACCACCAGGCGGGCTGCCGCTACCCCGGGGCGCTCGTGGTGAACTACCCCGAGTCGGCCTTCCCGAACGGCACCACCTCGAAGAACACCGTCGTCCTCAAGGGCGACCCGCTGGGGCCCGACCCGGAGCAGGATCTCTCCACGGCCGAGGCCACCACGCCGACCTTCCAGCCGCCGACCACCGGTGTGGTGGTGGGCGCCGCGAAGACCTGGGGTGCGAAGTCCGTCTCGGGTGACGTCAACGGGATGAGCCTCTTCCCGACCAACAACGCCGGGCCGGTCACCAGCCTGGTGATGACCGAGCCGGGCTCCGGCACCGCCCCCGCCAACATCTTCAACTGGCTGGTGCCGCAGAGCATCCAACTCAACCAGTGGGCACCCAGCAGCATCCGCCTGACGCTGGAGTACCGGATCAACGGTGATCCGACCTGGCAGACCTTCAACTCCGCTTCGCCCTTGGACGGCACCACCACTCGCCGGATCACCTTCGCCACCGCGCCCAGTGGCGCCGATACGATCGTCATCCCGGCCGGCCACCGGCTCGACGGCCTGCGGTTCAGCTGGAACGGTCCGATCCCCAGCGGCTGGAGCCCGGGCAACTCGGTGCAGTTCCTCACCCAGGTGCTCTACACCGGCCACGACGGCACCCCCGCGCCCGACCCGCTGCACAACTGCATCGACGTGGTCGGCACCGACGCCGCGGGTGTCCAGGGCAAGGCCAACGCCTGCGCCGACACCACCGTGACGGACGGCACCAACCTCGGCGCCGCCAAGGTCACCACGGAGGGCGCCGTGGTCTCCCCCGGCGGCCACGTGACCTTCCAGGTCACCCCGTACAACCGCACCGGCAAGGTGCTCGACAAGCCGCTGGAGCTGTACGACCTGCTGCCGCCCGGCGTCGTCTTCGTCGACGGCAGCGTCCGGCCCGACCCGGCCTGGTCCGGGAGCAAGGCGCCAGACACGGTGAGCGTGCTGCCCGGCAAGGACGGCCGCCAGCTGGTCAAGATGGTCTGGAACCCGCCGATCCAGGACCAGACCTACCTGAACGACGCCGGCAGGTACAAGGTGCTGTTCGACGCCGTGGTGGCGGGCAGCGCCAAGCCCGGGATGCTGACCAACGACATCTTCGTCACGGTCCAGAACCCCTCCCCGCCGGTGACCTGCTTCTTCTTCGGCACCGACACCTCCGTGCCGGACGGCGACGACCTCAACGGCAACGGCAACACCACCGAGAAGCTCTGCAAGGCCAGCTCGAACGTGCAGATCGACGTGCCCGCCGTGCTCAGGGCCTACAAGGAGGTCAAGGGCGACAAGGACGCCGACTACGGCTCCACCGGAACCACCTCGCCGGGCGGCGACATCTCCTACCGGATGACCGTCCGCAACGACTCGCCCGAGGCGGTCACCGACTTCGTCGCCTACGACCGTCTGCCCACCCCGGGCGACGGCTACGTGCTCAACCCGAACACCGGGCGCGGCTCCACCTGGACGCCCTCGCTCACCGTGCCGCTGACCAGCAGTGACCCGACCGTGGTGATCGAGTACACCACCGACCCGAACCCGTGCCGCCCGGCCGAGCTCCCCACCACGCCGCCGAACGCCCCGTGCAACGCCGGCGCCACCTGGAGCACCACCTTCCCCGGCCCCGGCACCGCCACCTGGTTCCGGATCCGCCGCCCCGGCGCGCTGGCCTCCGGCGCCAGCTTCACCCTGACCTGGTCGATGGTCGCCTCGGTGGACGCCCCCGACGCCGGCTTCGCATGGAACAGCTTCGCCTACACCGCCACCGACAACACCGGCAAGCCGCTCCTCCCGGCCGAGCCGGCCAAGGTCGGCATCGGTGTGCAGTGGCCCCCCACCCCGCCCAACTCCCTGGGCGACTTCGTCTGGGAGGACAGCAACAAGAACGGCCTCCAGGACCCCGGTGAGCCCGGCGTGGCGGGCATCAAGGTGACTCTCCTCGACGGCCAGGGCCGTGTGGTCCGCGACAAGACCGGCAAGCCGGTCACCGCCGTGACGGATGCGACTGGGAAGTACCTGTTCGACAAGCTGCCGAACGGCACGTACGGCGTGAAGTTCGATCTGTCGACGGTTCCGGCTGGTTGGTCGGTGACGGCTCGGGCCGCTGGTGACGCGGCGAAGGATTCGGATGCGGATCCGGCGACGGGTGTGACCCAGACGGTCCAGCTGACCGGTGGCATGAACTACCTCGACCTGGACATGGGCTTGGTCAAGCCCGACCAGCCCAATTCCTTGGGTGATTTCGTCTGGGAGGACACCAACCGGAATGGTCTTCAGGATGCCGGTGAGCCCGGTGTCGCCGGTGTGAAGGTGTTCCTGCTGGACGGGGCCGGCAAGAACGTGCTGGATGGGAGTGGTCAGCCGGTCACTGCGGTGACGGACGCGAGCGGCAAGTACCTGTTCGACAAGCTGCCGAACGGCACGTACGGCGTGAAGTTCGATCTGACGACCGTTCCGGCTGGTTGGTCTGTGACGGCTCGGGCCGCTGGGGACGCGGCGAGGGATTCGGATGCGGATCCGGCGACGGGTGTGACGCAGACGGTTCAGCTGACGGGTGGTACCAACTACCTGGATCTGGACATGGGCCTGGTGAAGCCGCTGAACTCCCTGGGTGATTTCGTGTGGGAGGACGTCAACAGGAATGGTCTTCAGGATGCCGGTGAGCCGGGTGTCGCCGGTGTGAAGGTGCTCCTGTTGGACGGGTCGGGCAAGAACGTCCTGGACGGCAGTGGTCAGCCGGTCGCTGCGGTGACGGATGCGACTGGGAAGTACCTGTTCGCGAACCTGCCGAACGGCACGTACGGCGTGAAGTTCGATCTGACGACCGTTCCGGCTGGTTGGTCGGTGACGGCTCGGGCTGCCGGTGACGCGGCGAAGGATTCGGATGCGGATCCGGCGACGGGTGTGACGCAGACGGTTCAGTTGACGGGTGGCACCAACTACCTGGATCTGGACATGGGTCTGGTGAAGCCGCTGCCGAACTCGTTGGGTGACTTCGTCTGGGAGGACGTCAACAGGAATGGTCTGCAGGATCCGGGTGAGCCGGGTGTCGCCGGTGTGAAGGTGCTCCTGTTGGACGGGTCGGGCAAGAACGTCCTGGACGGCAGTGGTCAGCCGGTCGCTGCGGTGACGGATGCGACTGGGAAGTACCTGTTCGCGAACCTGCCGAACGGCACGTACGGCGTGAAGTTCGATCTGACGACCGTTCCGGCTGGTTGGTCGGTGACGGCTCGGGCTGCCGGTGACGCGGCGAAGGATTCGGATGCCGACCAGACGACGGGTGTCACGCAGACGGTTCAGTTGACGGGTGGCACCAACTACCTGGATCTGGACATGGGTCTGTTGAAGCCGCTGCCGAACTCGTTGGGTGACTTCGTCTGGGAGGACGTCAACAAGAATGGCCTTCAGGACGCTGGTGAGCCTGGTGTCGCCGGTGTGAAGGTGTTCCTGTTGGACGGGTCCGGCAAGAACGTCCTGGATGGGAGTGGTCAGCCGGTCAGTGCGGTGACGGACGCGAGCGGCAAGTACCTGTTCGACAAGCTGCCGAACGGCACGTACGGCGTGAAGTTCGATCTGACGACGGTTCCGGCTGGTTGGTCGGTGACGGCTCGGGCTGCCGGTGACGCGGCGAAGGATTCGGACGCGGACCAGACGACGGGTGTCACGCAGACGGTCCGGTTGACGGGTGGCATGAACTACCTCGACCTGGACATGGGTCTGGTCAAGCCGGTGCCGCCGACTCCGACGCCGACACCCACTCCCACTCCCGCGCCGACACCCACTCCCACGCCTACTCCGGTCCCCACCCCCACCCCGACGCCTCCGGTGAGCCCCACAGCCAGCCCGACGCCGCTGCCGCACACCGGGAGTGACGTGCCGTTCGGCCCGCTGGGTGCACTGGCCGGCGTGCTGGTGGTCTTCGGCGCGGTGCTGATGCACCGTCGGAAGGGGGGCCACAGCTGATACCCGGTGGTCCGGGGCGCGAGGCGCCGTTCGGGGCTGAGGTCAGGCGACTGACTCCAGCTCGCGGGCGGCGCCTCGCGCCGTGTCCGTCTCGGGACCACCGGTCTCCTCGGCCGGCTGGAACCAGCGGCGGGCGCCGAACAGCAGCAGTGCGCCCAGCGTGATGCCGCCGGTGGCGCAGAGCGCGACACCGGTGAGCGAGTGCGCGACCAGCGAGCCGGAGACGGCGTAGCCCGCCGCGTTGCCGGTGGCGAACAGTGTGACCAGCCAGGCGAACGCCTCGGTGACGGTGCCGCGCGGGGCCAGCTCGGCCACCAGCACGAAGGCCGCCGCGAGCAGCGGCGCCAGGCCGATCCCGGAGAGCAGCGCCAGCCCGGCCATCGCCCAGGGGCCGGGCAGCAGGAGCAGCGGCAGGTAGCTCGCGGCCATCGCCAGGGCCAGCGCCCAGGTGCGGGTGGCCGTGGTCGAGCGCCACTTCACCGCGCCGTAGACCAGCGCCCCGACCAGGCCGCCGAGCGCGGCCAGCGCGAGCAGCGTGCCCGCGCCGCCGGGCAGCGCCCCGGCGTGCTGCCCGGCGTGCTGTTCCGCGTACGCGATGAAGAGCACGTTCTGCGCACCCACCGTCCAGCCGGCCCCGGCCAGACCGAGCAGCAGCAGCACCAGCCCCGGCGAGCGGAGCGGCCCGAGCAGCCCGGCCGACTCGCCGCGCGCGGGGGCCCGCCAGGCCCGGGCCGGAGCGGTGGTGGCCACCACCAGGGCCCCGGCCAGGCCGAGCCCGGCCGCCGTCCACAGGGCGGTGGACGGCCCGAAGACCGCCGAGATGCCGGCCACCGCGAGCGGGCCGGCCACGTAGAGGATCTGCTGTGAGGCGGAGTCGAAGGCGTACGCGGTGTCCAGCTGTTCCTCCTCGACGACGCTCGGCCAGAGCGAGCGCAGGCAGGGCTCCAGCGGCGGCATCGCCAGCCCGGCGATCGCGGCCCCGAGCGGGGCGGCCACCCCGTTGCCCGGCGCGAGCGCCAGCAGCGCGTACCCGCCGCCCGCGACCACGGCCGAGCCGAGCAGCACCTTCGGCTGCCCCGTCCGGTCCACCAGCCGCCCGAGCACCGGCCCGCCGACGGCCGCCGCGATCGCGTAGGCGGCGGTGGCCAGGCCGATCCTGCTGTAGGGCGTGCCCGCCTCGCGCAGGGCCAGGGCGATGACGAGGGCCGTCATGCCGGCGGGGAGGCGGCCGAGGAGGGTCCCGGTGAGCAGCCGGGTGACGTGTGGAGCGCGGAGCAGTGCGAGGTAGCCCATGGTGAAGTAAGTTATACGTATAACTGGATTGGGTCAAACCCGGTGCCCGGGCCGGGAGGGCCGGGTGTGGAACTTCCGGGTGGTCGATTGCGTCCGTTTTGGGTGGAAAAGCAAACCGACCAGGACGGGATCCGATGAACACCCCGAACCGTGGGTACGGCATGACCCGCTCGATCCGTCGGGCCTCGCTGTTCTGTCTGCTGCTGGTGCTCGCGCTGATGGTGCGGGTCACCTGGATTGCGGTGGCCAAGGCCGACTCGTACGACAAGAACCCCGCCAACGCGCGGAACACCATCGACCGGTACGCCGACCCGCTGGGCAACATCCTGGTCGGCGGCCAGCCCGTCACCGGCTCCAAGGCCGGCGGCGGCTCGCTCGCCTACCAGCGGACCTATGCCGACGGCCCGCTCTACGCCCCGGTCACCGGATACAGCTCGCAGGCGTACGGCTCGACCCAGCTGGAGAACCTCTACGGGCCGCTGCTCGACGGCTCCGACCCCCGCCTGGCCTCGCCCTTCGCCGCCCTCACCCGGGACAGGCCGGCCGGTGGCGACGTGGTGACCAGCATCGACCCGGCCGTGCAGCAGGCCGCCTGGAACGCGCTCGGCGGCAAGCAGGGCGCCGCCGTGGCGATCGACCCGGACACCGGGCGGATCCTCGCCCTGGTCTCCACCCCCTCCTGGGACCCGAACCGGATCACCGGCCGCTCGGCCGCCGACGCCGCCGCCTGGAAGCAGCTGAGCGCCGACAACGGCTCGGCGATGCTCAACAGCGCGCTGCGCTCCACCTACGCGCCCGGCTCCACCTTCAAGCTGGTCACGCTGGCCGCCGCGCTGGAGAACGGCCTCTACTCCGACGTGGACCAGCCCACCGACAGCCCGGACCCGTACACCCTGCCCGGCACCAGGACCGTGCTCACCAACGAGAACCCCTCGGCCCCCTGTACCAACGCCTCGCTCCGCACGGCGCTGGAGTACTCCTGCAACAACGTCTTCGCCAAGGTCGCCGCCGACCTGGGCGAGACGAAGATGGCGGCCCAGGCCGCGAAGTTCGGCTTCGGGCTGGGGCAGCTGGACGTGCCGGTGCGGGCCGCCGAGAGCGTCTATCCCAGCGGGATGGAGAAGTCGCAGGTGGCGCTCACCGGCATCGGCCAGTTCTCGGTGACGGCCACCCCGCTCCAGATGGCGATGGTCTCGGCGGCTGTGGCCAACGGCGGCGTGCTGATGAAGCCCTCGATGGTGGAGAAGCTCACCGACCACTCCGGGCGCACGGTGCAGGAGTTCGGGCCGGCCCGGCTCGACCAGGTGATGAGCAAGCGGACGGCCGACCAGATCCACTCCGCGATGGTCTCGGTGGTCACCGCCGGCACCGGACGCGCGGCGGCGGTGAAGGGCCTGACCGTCGGCGGCAAGACCGGCACCGCGCAGAACGGCATCGACAACAGCGGCATCCCGTACGCCTGGTTCACCTCCTTCGCGGAGGACGGCTCGGGCAAGCGGATCGCCACCGCCGTGGTGGTGCTCGACGGCTCCGCCGACCGCGACGCCGTGACCGGCGGCGGGCTGGCCGGCCCGGTCTCCAAGGCGATGGCGCAGGCGTACCTCAAGCGCTGACCGGGTGGTTCGTGGGCCCGCCCGGTGGCGTCCTCGCCGCTCATCTCAAACAAGTACTTTGAACTTCTCAAAGGTTTGTTGCTAGTGTGTCCGCCATGACCACCACCGGCACGCCTTCGCAGCAGGGGCCGGGCGCCATGCCCGCCGCCCGCGCCGCCGCGTGCCCCCGGGGTGCCGCCGCCCGCGCCTGTCGCAGCTGTATGCGGGCGGTACGTCGCGCCTGACGCCCTGTAGCCCGGGTGTCCCCGCTCGCCGTCGTATCGCCGTTTCCGGCCCCCACCCGCTTTCCTCCCCCGGAGTCGCACCAGCATGTCCACACCTCCCGTCCTCCGCGCCGTCCGGAAGACCCCCTTCTGGGCCCAGATCGTCGGTGGTCTCGTCCTCGGCGTCGCGCTCGGCTTCCTGGCCCGCAGCCAGGACGTCTCCTGGCTGACCACCACCCTGGAGACCATCGGCAAGACCTTCGTCCAGCTGCTCAAGCTGGCCGTGCCCCCGCTGGTCTTCACCGCGATCGTGGTCTCGGTGGCCAACCTCCGGAACGTCACCAACGCGGCCCGGCTGGCCGTCCGCACCCTGCTCTGGTTCCTGATCACCTCGCTGATCGCCGTCTCCATCGGCCTCGGGCTCGGCCTGCTCACCGACCCCGGCTCCGGCGCCGGGCTCTCCACCAGCGGCCTCAAGGCCCCCGAGGACGCCGGCTCCTGGGTCGACTTCCTGACCGGGATCATCCCGACCAACATCGCCACCTCCTTCGTCGAGGTGAACGTGCTGCAGATCGTCTTCCTGGCGATCGTCACCGGCGCCGCGATCCTCAAGCTCGGCGAGAAGGCCGCGCCGGTGCTCAAGCTCAGCGAGTCCGTCCTGGAGCTCACCCAGACCGCCCTGTGGTGGGTCATCCGCCTCGCCCCGCTCGGCACCCTCGGCCTGATCGGCAAGTCGGTGGCCAAGTACGGCTGGGACCTGCTCAAGCCCTTCGCGACCCTGACCATCGACGTGTACGTGGGCTGCGCGCTGGTGCTCTTCGTCGTCTACTCGCTGCTGCTGCGCTTCGCCGGCGGGCTCAACCCGGTCAACTTCTTCCGCGGTGCCTGGCCGGCCATCCAGCTGGCCTTCGTCTCCCGCTCCTCGGTCGGCACCCTGCCGGTCACCCGCCGGGTCACCGAGCGGCTCGGCGTCCCGCGCGAGTACGCCTCCTTCGCCGTCCCGTTCGGCGCCACCACGAAGATGGACGGCTGCGCCGCGATCTACCCCTCGCTGGCCGCGATCTTCGTCGCCCAGGTCTACGGCATCCACCTCTCCATCGGTGACTACCTGCTGATCGCCTTCGTCTCCGTGATCGGCTCGGCCGCCACGGCCGGCCTCACCGGCGCCATCGTGATGCTCACCCTCACCCTCTCCACCCTCGGCCTCCCGCTGGAGGGCGTCGGCCTCCTCCTCGCCATCGACCCGATCCTCGACATGGTCCGCACCGCCACCAACGTGGCCGGCCAGTCCGTGGTCCCGATCATCGTCGCGGCCCGCGAGAAGACCCTCGACCTCGAGGCCTACAACAACCCCACCGGCGACCTCCTCTCCGAGGACGCCCCGGTGACCGCCGAGAAGGCCGCCGTCGCGGCCTGACCCTGCACCGCTCGGCCCTGCGGCCGGGCCCCTCCCCACGTGTTTCGGGGGCGGGGCCCGGCCGTTGTCGTCCCCGGGGGATACGGTGATCGGATGATCAAGGACGGGGTGAACGGGGTGGACGTGGTGCGGATCAGGCCGAAGGCGTTCCACGAGGCGGTCGCCGCGCAGGGGTGGCGGGTGCTCGGGGAGGGCGGGTGCGCGTACTTCCCGGTGGCGGGGTTCGGGGCCGGGGCGCGGTTCGTGGGGGAGATCGCGGAGCTGGTGGCCGCCGGGGGGCGGGTACCGGACGTGGACCTGCGGCCGGACGGGGTGACGGTGCGGCTGGTCACGGTGACCGAGGACTACTACGGGTTGACCGAGGCGGACGTGGAGCTGGCGCGGGGGATCTCGGGGGTGGCGCGGCGGCTCGGGCTGGTGGCTGACCCGAGCCGGGTGCAGGGGGTGCAGGTGACCCTGGACGCACTGGGGGACGGTGTGGTGCCGTTCTGGCGGGCGCTGCTCGGGTACGACCAGCGCGCGGGGAGCGCGGAGGACCTGATCGATCCGCGCCGCCGCGGCGCGCAGTTCTACTTCCAGCGGATGGAAGAGCCGCGGCCGCAGCGGAACCGGGTGCACGTGGACCTCTGGCTCCCGTACGACCAGGCCGAGGCGCGGGTCGCCGCCGCCCTGGCCGCCGGTGGGCGGCTGGTGACGGACGAACACGCGCCCCAGCTCTGGATCCTGGCCGACCCCGAGGGCAACGAGGCCTGCGTGGGCACCTGCGGTTAAGGCCGACCGGCAATTGGGGGGTGGGAGAAGGAGCGGCGTCCAGACTCGGCCCGGGCGTCGCGCCGCCGCCCCCCAATCGCCGGTCGGCCTAAGGCTGGAGAAGGAACGTGGTGTCCAGGGCGGCCAGGCGGGCCTGGTCGGCCAGGACGTCGATCCGGGTGATCCGGTCCTCGACGACGGTGAAGGCCAGCACGGAGAAGAGCCGGCCGCCCGGGGCGGCGGCGAAGCCGTAGGTGCCGTTGACCAGGACGAGGCGGGATTCGGCGGCGAAGCGGGCGAAGGTGAGGGCGTTGGCGGCGACCGTCTCGGCGCCGTGCAGCTCGCGGTTGGCGCCGGGGGTGAGGGCGCCGTAGTCGGCGCGCAGCAGCACGTCGGGGTCGAGCACGGCGAGCAGGGCGTCGAAGTCGCCCTCGCGCGCGGCGGTCTGGAAGGCCTGGACGGCGGCCCGCTGCCGGCCGAGGTCGGGAGCGGGCGGGGCGGCCGCCCGGACGCGGCGGCGGGCCCGGGCCGCCGACTGGCGGGTGGCGGCGCCGGACCGGCCCGCGACGGCGGCGATCTCCTCGAAGGGCACGGCGAACATGTCGTGCAGCACGAAGGCGAGCCGCTCGGCCGGGGCGAGCGTGTCCAGTACCACCATCAGCGCAAGGCCCAACTCGTCGTCGAGCAGGGCGCGTTGCTCGGGTCCCTCCGGCTGGGTGGTGAGGGAAGGGTCGGGCACGGGGGTCAGGACGGGGTCGGGGACGTGCACGCCGAGCAGGTCCTCCCGCCGGGCGGCCCGGGTGCGCAGCTGGTCCAGGCAGATCCGGCCGACCACCGTGGTCAGCCACCCGGCCAGGTTGGCGATCTCGGTCTCCTCGGTGCGGCTGAGCCGGAACCAGGCCTCCTGGACGGCGTCCTCGGCCTCGGCGAGCGAACCGAGCATCCGGTAGCCCACCGTCCGCAGTAGCGGGCGGTGGGTCTCGAAGCGCTCGGCCAGGTCGGCTGAAGCGGCGTGGTTCTGCGCGGTCACGGGCACGTCCTCGGGTCACGGGCGCCCGGTGTCGGGGCCGTCATGACTATGACGTTCGTGAGCGGGCGAATGTGACAGCGGCGCGTCCGTCAGGGCGGATCGAGCAGCACCAGCCGGGCGCCGAGGGTGGTGAGGGCGGAGAGCAGGCCGGCATGGCCCCGGCGGAGGTGGTGCAGGCCGTGCAGGGTGGAGGTGCCCTCGGCCGCCAGGGCGGCCAGCAGCAGGGCGGTGGCCGTGCGGATGTCGGTGCCGTGCACCTCGGCGGCGCGCAGCGGGGTGCGGCCGTGGACGGTGATGCTCGGACCGTCGGCGTGTAGTGCTGCGCCGAGGGCTGCCAGCGGACGGATGTGGTCGGAGCGTTGGGCGAAGACCCGTTCGGTGAGGGTCGAGGTGCCCGGGGCTTGGGTGAGGAAGGCGGTCAGCTGGGGTTGGACGTCGGTCGGGAAGGCCGGGTGCGGGCCGGTGGCCAGGTGCAGCGGCTGCGGCCCGTCCGGGCAGGTGACGGTGGTGCCGCCGTGCTCCGGGGTGAAGCGGAGCCCGGCGGCGGTGAGGGCCGCCCGCAGGCCGTCCGTGAAGCCGGGGAAGCCGGTCAGGTGGAGGGTGCCGCCGGTGGCCGCGACGGCCAGCGCGAGGGTGGCGGCCTCGGTGCGGTCGGGTGGTACGGCGAAGGCGGCGCCGCCGAGCCGGTCGGCTCCGGTGACCAGCAGCCGGCCGGGTGACCAGTCGAGGTCGAGCCCACAGCGGGTCAACAGCTCCGCCACGGCGAGGATTTCGGGTTCGACGCTGGGGTGGTGGATGGTGGAGGTGCCGGGCGCTCGGGCGGCCAGCAGCAGGGCGGTGACGGTGGCGCCGAGACTCGGGCCCCAGTGGCTGGTGTTTGCATCGAAGCTGAACGGGCGGAGTGGGCCGGCGAGTTGGGCGGTGACCTGGCCTCGGTCGAGCTCCAGCTCGGCGCCGGCGGCTGCCATCGCGGCCAGGTGGCGGTCGATCGGCCGGTGGCAGAAGGCGTCGCCGCCGGGGAGGGGGAAGCGGACCCGCCCGGCCCGGGCGAGCAGGCCGGCGGCGAGCACGGGGGTGATGCGGGTCCGGCGGCCCAGGCGGTCGGGGACCACCAAGTGAGCTGGAGCGTCCGGGGGTTCGTCGGGCGGCCGGGTGCGGAAGACGCCGTCCCGGAAGGTGGCCGGGGTGCCGGTCAGAGTGAGGATCGCGGCGTAGACGGCGGTGTCGGTGATCGCCGGGGCGTTGGTCAAGGTGACCGGCTCGTCGGTGAGTTGGGTGGCGGCGTAGAGGTGGAGTGCGGTGTTCTTGCCGCCCTGGACGGTGGCGCGGCCGTGCAGGGGGCGGCCGCCGGTGATCAGCAGGCGTTCGGCGAGGGGCGGCGGGGGCGAGGACGTCGGCTACGGCAGTGCGGCGCCGGTGCGGGCGGCGTATTCGCGCAGTCCGGGCAGGTCGGGGTCGTGCCGGAGCAGTGCCGGGGCGAGGGCGCGGACGGAGCTGCGGCGCACCTCCTGCGGGGCGGCCCGTTCGGCGGCGAGCAGGGCTTGGAGGGATTGGGCGGGCCGCCCGCAGCGTTCGAAGCAGCGGGCCACGTCGGTGAAGAACCGGGCCCGGATCTCGGCAGTCGGCAGGGTGGCGGGGTCGATCCCCCGGGCCAGGTCCAGGGCGAGCCCGGCATCGCCCAACTCGTAGTGCACGGCGAGTTGGTGGAGTACGGCGGCGCCCGGGCCGCCGAACCGTCCGGAGCCGGCGCCGGCCGCCTGCGAGCAGGCGGTGGCCCGTTCGATCAGCGCGTGGGCCCGGGCCCGGTCGCCCAGTTTGGCGGCGCTGTACGCGGCGGTGGCGTACAGCTCGGCCTGGGCGGCGAGGCGGGCCTGGGCGTCGGCCCCGGGTGTGCCGGGTGCGGCGGGGCCCGGGTCCAGCTCCTCGGCGGCGCGGACGGCGAGCTCGGCGGCCCGGGCGGGGCGGCCCTGGCGGCGCCAGGCGACCGCGACCATCCGCTGGGCCTCGGCGGTGACCAGGGTGTGGCCGGCGGCGCGGGCGGTGGTCAGCGCGCGGTCGGCGGTGACGGCGGCCAGCGTGTCGTCGTCGAGCTTGGTGCAGAGCAGGGCCGCCAGGTTGTGCAGTTGGGCCACCAGCAGGGCGGAGCGTTCGGCCGGGCCGGGCAGCAGCTGGGCTGCGGCGATCCGGCCGGGCAGCGCGTGGGCCAGCTCGGCGTACCGGGCCGCCGCGAACTCCCGTCTGGCGGCCGCGAGTTCTCCGGCCGTCCCGGCCGTCCCGGCGGCGGGTGGGCCGTCGGCCGGGGCGGAGCCGTAGAGCAGCAGTTCGGCCAGGGCGGTCAACGGGCCCGGTCCGTCGGGTGGTTGCTCCTCGGGTGGCGGGGTCAGGAAGTCGGCGTAGCCCGCACCCGGGCGGGCCGGGGTCGCCCGGGTGCGGCGAACGGGCTTGCGGGGCTTGGGGATCAGGGCCGGCTGGGGGTGGCCGAGCAGCTCGTCCAGCTGGAGGTCGAGCGCCCGGGCGAGCCGCCCCAAGGTCTCCACGTTGCGCACCGGGATGATGTCGCGTTCGACCCCCGACATCCAGTCCTCGCTGCGGTCGAGCAGGGCGGCCAGGTCACGCTGGTACCAGCCCTTGCGTCTGCGCCGGGCGGCGATGTGGGCACCGAAGGTCTCGGGTGCGTCGGGGTGTCGGGGCGGGGTGCTGCCACGGTCAATCTCCCACTCTCGGTGATCGTTTGACTACGGCGTGACACCCTGCTGAGTGGGACGCTTCGCCGGGGCGCTCGATCGGGCCCGCTCCGGCTCTGTTGCCGAGTTGTGGAGAATTGCGCCTGGCCGGGCGGCGAGCGCGTCCCGCCGGACCGGCGCATCCGCTCAACTGGGCGCCACCCGAACGGGTGTTGAGGGAGTGTTAATCATGTAATGTCCACGTCATGAAGTCTTCTCGGGCTTGGTCCCTCGTCGGTGTCTCCCTCCTGGCGAGTCTGGTGATCCCGGTCTCCACCGCACATGCGCAGAGCGGTGACTGCCTGGCCGCACGGCCGGTGACGGATGTCGAACAGCAGCGGCTCGCCGACCCCCGGACGGGGCAACTGATCGCGAAGGGCGGGCTGTCGGGCTTCGTCGAGCGCTTCCCGGCCGCGCTCTGCGCGGTGCGGTCGGCGCCCGAGGCGGCCGGGCTGGTGACGGCCTGGGGCTCGGCGCTCTTCGAATCGGCCGTCCGGCGGGCCCAGGCGGCGGCCCCGAGCGGTGGGTTGGCGGCCGGGGACGACCGGCCGCTGTACTGGACCAGGCTCGCCCTGGACGGCCAACTCGACCGCTGGCAGCCGGGGTTCGCGGTGGACCGGGCGGCGGTGCGGCAGCGGTTCGAGGACGCCTCGCGCGGGCTGACCGGCAATGACTTCCGGGGCGCGCTCGGCGTGCGGCGGCTCTTCATCAGCGGCTTCGACCCGTTCGGGCTGGACGCCGAACTGCGGCGGGCCAACCCCTCGGGCTCGGTGGCGCTCGCCCTGAACGGGCGGCGCCTGGCGCTCGCGGACGGACAGCGGGTGGAGATCCGGGCGGTGGTCCTGCCGGTCCGGTACGCGGACTTCGACCGGGGCATCGTGGAGCGGGCGTTCGGCCGGCGGATGGCGCCCGGGCCGCGGGCGGCGGACCGGATCACCACGATCAGCCAGGGCTACCCGGGCAAGTTCACCCTGGAGGCCTGGGCCGGGCGGGCACGGTCCGCCGATCCGTACCCCGACAACCTCGGCGCGCTCTCCGGCGGCACCTACCAACACCCGGTGGTGGCACCGGGGATGGGGCCCGGCGCCCAGTTCATCGCGACCTCGCTGCCGACGGCGGCGATGACCGCCGCCGCACAGGCACCCTGGCCGGTGCTGCTCAACACCCAGGTCTCCGAGATCCCGGCCGGCGGCACCGGGACGGTGGACCGCGCGGACGGCCCCACCCCGGGCTCGACGGCCGTCGCCGGCGGTGGCGGCGGCTACCTCTCGAACGAAGTCGCCTACCGCAGCAACCGGTTGCGCCTGGAGCTCCGCCCCGAGATACCGGGCGGCCACCTGCACACGCCCGTCCTGACCGGCCTCCCGGCGAATCCGCAGGCGCTGACCGGGCCGGAGTTCGAGGCCAACGAGGCTGGTATCCGGGCGGAAGTCCTGACCGTACTGGAGGCAGGGTGGTGAGTTGCACTACCAGGGGCGCGGGGAACTGCGCGACCAGTCACCCACCGATGTGGAGCCTGGATCACGCCCCAGCCCGCGCCCCCGATAGTGCAACTGGATCGGGTGCCGTCAGTGGCTCTCGGCTCCGGGCTGGCCGCGCCGTTCCCCGCGCCCCTGGTAGTGCCGCGCCAGCACAGTGCAGACCATCAGCTGAAGTTGGTGGAAAAGCATCAGCGGCAGCACCAGGATCCCCACCGAGGCAGCCGGGAAGAGGATGGTGGCCAGCGGGAGGCCGTTGGCCAGGCTCTTCTTGGAACCGCAGAACTGGATGGTGACCCGGTCGGCGTAGGGGAAGCCGAGGCGGCGGGCGGCCAGGGAGCTGAGCACCAGCACGGTGCCGAGCAGGGCCAGGCAGATCACGGCCAGCCAGAGGAGTTGGGAGACCGAGACCCGGCTCCAGATGCCCTCCCGGACGCCTTCGGAGAAGGCCGCGTAGACGATCAGCAGGATCGAGCCCCGGTCGACCACCGTGGTCACGGCGCGGTGGCGGGCGATCCAGGGGCCGATCCGGCGGCGGAGCGACTGGCCGAGGGCGAAGGGCACCAGGAGCTGGAGCACGATGTCCAGGAGCTGGCCGCCGCTGACGTGCAGGCCGGTCGCCCCGGCGAGCAGCCAGGTGGCGAGCAGCGGGGTGAGCAGGATGCCGAGCAGGCTGGAGAAGGTGGCGGCGCAGATCGCGGCGGCCACGTTGCCCCGGGCCATCGAGGTGAAGGCGATCGAGGACTGGACGGTGGAGGGCAGCAGGGTGAGGAAGAGCACCCCGGTGGCCAGCTGCGGGGCCAGCACCGAGCCGGGGAGCAGCCGGGTGGCCTCGCCGAGCAGCGGGAAGAGCAGGAAGGTGCAGGCCAGGACGGGCAGGTGCAGCCGCCAGTGGCGGGCGCCGGCCAGCGCCTCCTGCGGGGAGAGCCGGGCGCCGTACAGGAAGAAGAGCAGGCCGACGGCGGCGTTCACGGCGCCGCTCACCGCGGTGGCGGCGGGGCCGGTGGCCGGGAGCAGGGTGGCCAGGCCGACGGTGGCGAGGAGCAGCAGCAGGTAGCCGTCGATGCCGATCCGGTGCAGCCCCCGGTCGACCGAGCGGAGACCTGTGCGGAGCGGGCGCGGTACGGGTGCCATGCGCACGATCATGCCCCGGCGGAGCGGCCGGGGAAGAGGCAGGGGGCCCGCCGTGTCCTGAACGGACGGCGGGCCCCCTTGGTGTTTCTCGTCATGCTCTGGTGACGGCCCCGGACGGCCGTCGGCGGACCCACACGGGGTCCCGAGCGATCAGATCATCAGGAGAGATGAATCAGATGGGGGTGACGTTCTCGGCCTGCGGGCCCTTGGGACCCTGGGTGACGTCGAAGTTCACCTGCTGGTTCTCCTCCAGCGAGCGGAAACCGCTCGCGTTGATGGCGGAGTAGTGGACGAAGACGTCGGGGCCGCCGCCATCCTGGGCGATGAAGCCGAAGCCCTTCTCAGCGTTGAACCACTTGACGGTTCCCTGAGCCATGCCGTTCTCCTTGCGAGGGACGTATTGGACGCCACACCGTGTGGCATCCGGTCCGCTGCGCTGATCGCCCCGCCTCCGGAGTGGGCCCGGAGTTTTTCGATAATGCTGAAAAACTACGAAAAGCCCGCGGTTACATGCTCCGCAGGCTTCAAGTACTGCAAGGGGAATCAAACTGCAACTGGATGGAACGGTAGCACGCGAGGGCGGGGCCGACCAGGGGTCTCCGGAGGCGCGGCGCGAGTGTGTCGACTCCCGGATGACGGGTCACGGGCGGCGCGGGCATACGCTGCGGAGAGGGTACGAACAGCGGGTGCGTAGGGAGATGTGCGGTGACCGGTCCGGAAGCGACGAGTGGCTCGGCGGCGGTAAGGCCCCGGGTGGGCCATATCCAGTTCCTCAACTGCGTGCCGCTCTACTGGGGACTGGGCAGGACGGGCAACCTGCTGGACCTGGACCTGACCAAGGACACCCCCGAGAAGCTGAGTGACCAGCTGGTCGACGGGCGGCTCGACATCGGGCCGATCACCTGCGTGGAGTACCTGCGGCACAGCGAGGAGCTGGTGGTGCTGCCGGACATCGCGGTGGGCAGCGACGGCCCGGTGATGTCCTGCGTGATCGTCAGCAAGCTGCCACTGGCTGAGCTGGACGGGCGGCGGGTCGCACTCGGGTCCACCAGTCGCACCTCCGTGCGGCTCGCCCGGCTGCTGCTCGAGGAGCGCGAGGGCGTGCGGCCCGAGTACTTCAGCGCGCCGCCGGACCTGGCGGCGATGCTGGCCGAGGCGGACGCCGCCGTGCTGATCGGCGACCCGGCGCTGCGGGCCACCCTGGAGGCCGACCGGCTCGACGGGCTCACCGTGCACGACCTGGGCGCGATGTGGAAGGAGTGGACGGGCCTGCCGTTCGTCTTCGCCGTCTGGGCCGCCCGCCGGGAGTACGTGGACCGCCACCCCGAGCTGGTCGGCGCCGTGCACCGGGCCTTCCTCGAATCCCGCGACCTCTCGCTGGCCGAGGCCGCCGAGGTGGCCGAACACGCCGCCCGCTGGGAGAACTTCGACGCGCCGCTGCTGGAGCAGTACTTCAGCAAGGCGCTGGACTTCTCGCTCGGCGACCGGCAGCTGGCCGGCATCGCCGAGTTCGCCCGCCGGGTCGCGGCCGACAGCGGCTTCGAACCCGACGTCCGGGTCACCCTGCTGGAGAGCGCTCCCGCCGCCTGACGGCCGCGGACGGGGCGGCGGAAGGGCCTGGCGTAGGCTGGGCGGGCGTTGGAATCCGAACGACGTCAGCAGAAACGACGTCGGACAGAAAGAAGGCCCGTCAGGTGTCCGAGCACCCTTCCGCCGTTGATCTCCAGGCCGTGCTGGACCGGGCCGCCGCCGGTGGCCGGATCACCCCGGAGGAGGCGCTGGAGCTCTACCGCTCCGCGCCGCTGCACGCGCTCGGCTCCGCTGCCGACGCCGTGCGCCGCCGCCGCTACGCGGGTACCGAGCACATCGCGACGTACATCATCGAGCGGAACATCAACTACACCAACGTCTGCGTGACGGCCTGCAAGTTCTGCGCCTTCTACGTCGCGCCCAAGAGCGACAAGGGCTGGTCGCGCGACCTCGACGAGATCCTGCGCCGCTGCGCGGAGACGGTCGAGCTGGGCGGCACCCAGATCATGTTCCAGGGCGGCCACCACCCGGACTACGGGGTCGAGTACTACGAGACCGCCTTCTCGGCGATCAAGAAGGACTTCCCCGAGCTGGTGATCCACTCGCTGGGTGCCTCCGAGGTCGACCACATGGCCCGGATCTCCAAGGTCTCGGTCGAGGAGGCGATCACCCGGATCCACCGGGCGGGCCTGGACTCCTTCGCCGGGGCCGGCGCCGAGCTGCTGCCCGAGCGCCCGCGCAAGGCGATCGCCCCGCTCAAGGAGTCGGGCGAGCGCTGGCTGGAGATCATGGAGACCGCCCACGGCCTGGGCGTCGAATCCACCTCCACCATGCTGATGGGCACCGGCGAGACCAACGCCGAGCGGATCGAGCACCTGCGGATGATCCGGGACGTGCAGGACCGCACCGGCGGCTTCCGCGCCTTCATCCCGTACACCTACCAGCCGCAGAACAACCACCTGAAGGGCTCGACCCAGGCCACCGTCTTCGAGTACCTGCGGATGATCTCGATCGCCCGCCTCTTCCTCGACAACGTGGCCCACATCCAGGGCTCCTGGCTGACCACCGGCAAGGAGGCCGGCCAGCTCTCGCTGCACTACGGCGCGGACGACCTCGGCTCGGTCATGCTCGAGGAGAACGTGGTCTCGGCGGCCGGTGCCAAGCACCGCTCCAACCTCACCGAGCTGATCCACCTGATCCGGGCCGCCGACCGCGTCCCGGCGCAGCGCTCCACCACCTACGAGCACCTGCGGGTGCTGGACGACCCCGCGAACGACCCGGTCGACCCGCGGGTGGCCTCGCACATCGCCTCCACTGCGATCGAGGGCGGCACGGCGCACCCGGAGCTGAAGATCCTCTCCACCACCTGAGGGCCGGTACCGAGATGCGCACCCTGCACCGGGCCGACCTGCTGCTCACCGGACCGGCCGCCGAGCCGGTCCGGGACGGCGCCGTGCTGATCGAGGGCGACCGGGTGGTCGCCCTCGGGGCGTATCCGGACGTGGCGGAGGTGGCCGATGGGGCGCGTGAGCGGGCGTGGGGCGGGCTGCTCACGCCGGGGCTGCGCAACGCGCACGGGCATTGGCTCCTGGAGACCGCGTACCACCCCGACCCCCGGGAGGAGCTGGGCGACCAGCCGCTGCCGCCGGGGGCGGCCGGGGTCGGCGAGGTGGACGAGGTGCGGCGCGGCCACAGCGCCCGGCGCGGGCTCCAGCGGATGCTCGGGTACGGCACCACGGCGGTGGCCGGGCCGTTCGCGGCGGCGGCGGTGCGGACCGCCGTGGCGCGGTCGGGGCTGGTCGCGACCGGTGGTGACGGTCTTCCCGGCGGGCTCGATCCGCTGGACGGGGCTGCGCTGGGGGCCGTGCTGGCCGGGGCGTTGACGGTGGGTGGCCGGGCGGATTTCGCGGTGTTCGCGGCCGGGTCGGTGGCCGAGCTGGAGCGGAGCGGGGCCGGGTGCTGCCTGGCGACCGTGCTGGGTGGTCGGTTGTCGTACCGACGGCGGTGAAGCGGCGGGGGAGCGGCGGTGATTCTGTGAAAGCTTCCGGGGCGTCAGTCCGATAATCGGTTCCGGATGGGTGAGGGAATGACCGGTTACCGGCGGGTTGACGGCCGAAAGACGGCTCGCATCGGTAATGGTCATACAAACTGATGTGTAGCCGCCGTGACCTGAGGCACCGCCAGCGGTTACGATCCCGGTCAGCCGTTCTCCGTTCCGTCCCGTTCCGGAGAAGGCACCTCACCACCGGGCCCTCCCCAGGCCCACACCAGGACAGGAACCATGCGATCCGCTCTCCGTCCGCGCGGCCCGCGCCTCGGCCGAGGCTGGTACCTCGCCGCCGTGCTCAGTGCCGCGCTCGCGGTCGTGATGTGCCTGCTCGGCTGGCGCCAGGCCGACCAGGCGGACCGGATCGCCGCCCACCCCGTCCGGGTCGAGGGCACCGTCACCCAGCTGCCCTCCGGCAGCGCCACCTACAGCGGGGTCAGCTACCGGGCCGACGGCCAGCTCCGGACGGCCGCCGACCTCTGGCTGCCCGGTGACGTCAAGGTCGGCGACTCGATCTGCCTGGAGCACGCGGCGGCCGACCCCGGTGCCGTCCGGGTCTGCGGCGAGCGGTACCCGCAGCCGGTCGGGATCAGCCTGGCCCGGATCAGCGTGCCGATCGCGCTGCTGCTGTTCGCGGGGTGCGCGTTCCGGATCTGGCGGCACAGCCGGCGGGTGCCGCGGGTGGGTCGTGCGCGGGTCACCGTCGCGTTCGCGGCGGAGGGGATGCCGGCCCTGACGAACGGGAAGCGCTCGCGCCGGAAGCGGCGCCGGCGGCGGTGAGGGCAGGGGGACTCGGCCGGGGTGCCCGCGCCGTTCCCCGCGCCCCTGGTGGTGCGACCCTGGAGCAGGCGCCTCCCCGGGGCCGGGTGTAGGGGTGCATAGGATGGGGACGTGACCCGAGCCTCCCTGGACAAGCAGCCGCACGAAGTCGCCGCGATGTTCGACGACGTCGCGGCGAAGTACGACCGGACGAACGACGTGCTCTCCCTCGGTCAGGCGCGCGCCTGGCGGCGGGCCGTCGCGGAGGCGGTGGGCGCCGGGCCCGGCCAGCGGGTGCTGGACTTGGGGGCCGGGACGGGCACCTCCTCGCTGCCGTTCGCGGCGGCCGGGGCGGAGGTCGTCCCGTGCGACTTCTCGCTGGGCATGCTGACCGAGGGCAAGGCCCGCCACCCCGAGCTGGCGCTGACCGCGGGCGACGCGACCAAGCTGCCCTTCGCGGACGGCTCCTTCGACGCGACCACCATCTCCTTCGCGCTGCGCAACGTGCAGGACACCGACGCCGCGCTGCGCGAGCTGTACCGGGTGACCAAGCCCGGCGGCAAGGTGGTCATCTGCGAGTTCTCCACCCCGACCTGGACGCCGCTGCGAACGGTCTACACCGAGTACCTGATGCGCGCGCTGCCGCCGGTGGCCACCGCCGTCAGCAGCAACCCGGACGCGTACGTCTACCTCGCCGAGTCGATCCGGGCCTGGCCGGACCAGCCGGCGCTGGCCGCGAAGCTCCAGGCGGCGGGCTGGTCGAAGGTGGCCTGGCGCAACCTGACCGGCGGCATCGTCGCGCTGCACCGGGGCTTCAAGGCCTGAGCCCGACCCTGGCTAGACTCGGCCGAACAGCCCGTCAACCACACCTGTCAGCAGGAGCGTGTCCCCGTGTCCCAGACCGCCGTCGATCCGAGCGAGACCAGCGAGACCGTGGAGAGCACCGCGGACGTCATCGTGGTCGGGGCGGGCCCGGCGGGCTCCACCACCGCGTACTACCTGGCGCAGGCCGGTCTCGACGTGCTGCTGCTGGAGAAGACGGAGTTCCCCCGGGAGAAGGTCTGCGGGGACGGCCTGACGCCGCGCGCCACCAAGCAGTTGGTGGACATGGGCATCGACGTCTCCACCGAGAACGGCTGGCTGCACAACAAGGGCCTGCGGATCATCGGTGGCGGCGTCCGGCTGGAGCTGGACTGGCCGGAGCTGGCCTCCTTCCCGGACTACGGGCTGGTGCGCAAGCGGGCCGACTTCGACGAGCTGCTGGCCCGTCAGGCGCAGAAGGCCGGCGCCCGGCTGTACGAGAAGTGCAACGTCTCCGGGCCCGTGCTGGACGACCGGACCGGCAAGATCACCGGGGTCACCGCCAAGCTCGGCGAGGAGAAGCGGCCGGTGGTCTTCAAGGCCCCGCTGGTGGTCGCCGCCGACGGCAACTCCACCCGGCTCTCGCTGGCCATGGGCCTGCACCGCCGGGAGGACCGCCCGATGGGCGTCGCCTACCGCACCTACTTCACCTCGCCCCGGCACTCGGACGACTACCTGGAGTCCTGGCTGGAGCTGTGGGACACCCGAGGCGGCGAGAAGAAGCTGCTGCCGGGCTACGGCTGGATCTTCGGCATGGGCGACGGCACCTCGAACGTGGGCCTGGGCATCCTGGACTCCTCGCCGGCCTTCGGCGAGCTGGACTGGCGCGAGGTGCTCAAGTCCTGGTGCGCGAGCATGCCCGCCGAGTGGGGCTACACCCCCGAGAACATGACCGACCCGATCCGCGGCGCGGCCCTGCCGATGGCCTTCAACCGCCAGCCGCACTACACCCGCGGCCTGCTCCTGGTGGGCGACGCCGGCGGCATGGTCAACCCCTTCAACGGCGAGGGCATCGCCTATGCGATGGAATCCGGCCAGATCGCGGCCCGCGTCATCACCCAGGCCCACGCCCGCGTCACCCCGGCCGGCCGCGAGAAGGCCCTGCACGCCTACCCGTCCGTCCTCAAGGACGTCTACGGCGGCTACTACACCCTCGGCCGCGGCTTTGTGAAGCTCATCGGCAACCCCAAGGTCATGCAGCTCGCCACCCAGCGCGGCCTCACCCACCCCATGCTGATGAAGTTCGTCCTCAAGCTCCTGGCCAACCTCACCGACCCCACGGGCGGCGACGCGATGGACCGGATCATCAACGGCCTCGCCAAGGTGGCCCCCAACGCCTGAGCCGGCCGGAGCCGGGGGCTCGTGAACGGATTCACGAGCCCCCGGGTTCAGACCGTCACGCTCTGCCGGGCGTCGGCCTCCTGGTGGGCGGTCGGCTTGCGGACCAGGGCGAAGACCAGCGCGGCGCCGAGCAGGCCGAGCGCACCGGAGACCAGGAAGGCGTCCCGCAGCCCGTCCGCGAAGGCGCCGTGCACGGCCGGGGCGAGCGCGGGGGAGCGGGTGATCAGTTCGCCGGCCCGGCCGCCGGTCAGTGCCTCGGCCGGGGTGCCGGCCGGGAGGGCGTGGTCGAGGCCGGCCTTGAAGACGGCACCGAGCACGGCGATGCCGAGCGCGTTGCCCAGCTGGCGCGCGGTGTTGAGGGCGCCACCCGCCATCCCGGCCCGGGCCGCCGGGACGGCGGCCATCGCGGCGGCGGCCATCGCCGGCGTGGCCAGCCCGACCCCGGCGCCGGTGACGGCGAGGCCCGGGACGAGGACCGTCCAGCTGGAGCCCGGCCCGATCAGGGCCAGCAGCAGGGCGCCGAGCCCGATCAGGGCCAGCCCGCCGCCGACCGTCCAGTGGGCGGGGGCGCCGTGCAGCCGCTTGCCGGCCACCCCGGCCACCACGAAGGCTGTGATGCTCATCGGCAGCATCGAGAGCCCGGCCGTCACCGGGCCCATGCCCCGGACGGACTGCAGCCAGAGGGAGGTGTAGACCAGGTAGGAGAAGGCGGCCACCGAGAGCAGCAGGCCGCCGACCATCATCCCGGCGAAGGCCGGGCTGCGGAACAGCGCCAGGTCGAGCATCGGGCGGGCGCTGCGCGCCTCGATCAGCAGGAAGGCGAGCAGCGCGAGCGCGGCGAGCGCGAAGAGGCCGAGCGTGGTGGTCGAGCCCCAGCCGTTCTCGCCGACCCGGATCAGCGCGTAGGTGAGCGAGCCGGCCGCGAGCGTGAAGGTCAGCAGGCCGGGCAGGTCGACCCCGGCGGCCTGCGGGTTGCGGGATTCCTTGACCACCTTGAGCGTGACGGCGATCGCCACCGTGCTGACCGGCAGGTTGACGTAGAAGATCCAGCGCCAGTCCAGGTGTTCGGTGAGCAGCCCGCCGAGCACCGGCCCGGCGGCGGCCGCCGCGCCGTTCACCGAGCCCCAGACGCCGAACGCGATCCCCCGGTCGCGGCCCTGGTACGCCTGGCTGAGCAGCGCCATGGTGGTGGCGAACATCGCCGCGCCGCCGATCCCCTGCACGCCCCGGAAGGCGATCAACTGGCCTGGCCCGGTGGCCAACCCGCAGGCCAGCGAGGCGGCGGCGAAGAGGCCGAGCCCGGCCAGGTAGACCGCCCGGCGCCCGATCCGGTCGGCCAGTGAGCCGGCCCCGAGCAGCAGCGCGGCCAGCGCCAGCGCGTAGCCGTCCAGCACCCACTGGAGGTCGGCGAACGTGGTGTGCAGGCTCTTCGCCATGTCGGGCAGGGCGACGGTCACGATCGTGACGTCGACCAGCAGCATGAACGCCCCCAGGCAGACCGCGGTCAGCGGCAGCCACTTGCGCATCGGTAACTCCTCGGACCAGGCCCGGGCAACCGCTGCCCGGGCTGGCCCGACCCTGACATCCGCTGCCAGGAAACACCGCTCCAGCGGTGCTCCGGTGACGGATTCCGACTCCGAGGTGGGGTGCGATGATGGAAAGCATGGACGAGATCGAGGTGCTGGACGAGCTGGACCAGGCCCTGGTGCAGGCGCTCACCGTCGACGGCCGGGTGCCGTTCAGCCGGCTCGCCGAGGTGCTGGAGGTCTCCGACCAGACGGTGATCCGGCGCTACCGGCGGCTGCGCGGGGAGGGCCTGCTGCGGGTGGTCGGCCTGCCGCTGGGCGAGAAGCTCGGGCTGTACGAGTCCTGGCTGCGGGTGCAGTGCACCCCGGACGCCGCGCTCGCGGTGGCCGACGGGCTGGCCCGGCGGCCGGACATCTCCTGGGTGACGCTCAACTCCGGCGGCACCGAGATCCACTGCATCACCCGGGCCCGCAGCCGGCAGGACCGCGACAACCTGCTGCTCCAGAAGCTGCCCGGCACCCGCCGGGTCACCGGCATCGCGGCGCACAGCGTGCTGCGCACCTTCGTCGGCGGCCTGGGCCGCTGGGGCGGCCTGGACGTGCTCACCCAGGCCCAAGTGGCCGCGCTGGAAAGGCCGGTGGACCGCAGCGGGCCCAAGATCCGGCTGGACGAGGCCGAGTCGGCGCTGCTCGCCGAGCTGGGCCGGGACGGGCGGACGGGCTACCCCGAACTCGCCCGCGCCACCGGCCTGTCGGAATCCACGGTGCGCCGCCGGGTGGAGCAGCTGCGGGCCGAGGGAGCGATCTACTTCGACGTCGAGATCGACCCCCGGCACTTCGGCTACCGCACCCAGGCGGTACTGCTCGCCACCGTGCCGCCCTCCGAACTGGCCCAGGCCGGAGCCGAGTTGGGCGGCCACCGGGAGGTGCCGTTCGCCGCGGCGATCACCGGCTCGGCCAATCTGCTGGCCGTGGTGATCTGCCGCGACGACGACGCGCTCTACGAGTACCTGACCACCCGGGTCGGCGCACTGTCCACCGTCCGGCAGCTGGAGGTGGTGCCGGTGCTGCGGACGGTCAAGCGGGCGGGCATGCTCATGGACGGTGCCCGGCTGGTGGACCTCTGAGGCACGGACCGACGAACCGCCCGGCCGGCTCTAGCGGTTGCTGATCCTGACGTGCTTGATGTTGACCGGCAGGTTCGGGAAGCCGTCGCCGGGGGAGTTCTGGTCGTCCTCGCCGCCGGCCGCGATCTTCTGCAGCACGTCCATCCCGGCGGTGATCTTGCCGAACGGGGTGTAGGCGGGGGAGAGCTTGGTGTCCTTCCAGACGAAGAAGAACTGGCTGCCGTTGGTGTTCGGTCCGGCGTTGGCCATCGCCACGGTGCCGGCCGGGTAGGTCGCGCCGGTCAGGTTCTCGTCCGGGAAGGAGTAGCCGGGGCCGCCGCTGCCGGTGCCGGTCGGGTCGCCGCACTGGAGCACCCAGAGCCGCTGGGTGGTGAGCCGGTGGCAGTGGCTGCGGTCGAAGTAGTCGTGCTCGGCCAGGAAGCGGAACGAGAAGGTGGTGCACGGGGCCTTGTCGGTGAGCGCCTGGAAGGTGATCGCGCCCTGGCTGGTGTTCAGCGTCGCGTGGTACGGCTTGGCCGCCTTCTTGGCGTCGAAGACCGGGATGCCCTTGAAGTTGTCGGCGGGCACCGCGGGGGTGTACGTGCAGCTCGCGCTGCCTGCCGCGCCGGCGGCTATGGCGGGCGCGGCGGCGGCCGTGCCGACCGAGGTGGCCAGCGGCAGGGTGGTGGCGGCGAGCAGCAACGCCCAGTGCTTGCGCTTCACGTGACGGGTCCTCTGTGGCGAGTGGGGTGGGTTGTCATGACTTACTCACCCTTGCCCGGCGGAGCGGGTGTTATGCCTGTGACATTCCGGGCAGGGCGCATGCGATCTGACGGAGTCACAACAAATCAGTTGATCACCCGGATCCGCCACGGGAAAATCGCGGGGCAACCGCTCCGTCCGAAGGCGTACGGGCGCCCTCGCACGCCCGCCCCTCCGGAGGCTTCGATGCGCAGTCAGACCGTCCGCGATCTCCCGCTGCTGGCCGTGGCCGTGGTCTGGGGCTCCAGCTTCCTGGTGCTCAAGCAGGTCGTCACCCAGGAGACGGTGCTCGGCACCCTGGTGCTGCGGTTCGGCATCGCGGTGCCGCTGCTCGCGGTCTTCGCCTGGCGCGGGCTGCGGCGGCTCAGCGCCCGGGAGTGGCTGGGCGGCGCCTCGCTCGGGCTGATCCTGGCCTCGATCTTCCTGATGGAGACCTACGGCGCGATCCACACCACCGCCACCAATGCCGGGCTGATCGTCAGCCTCACCATGGTCTTCACCCCGCTCGCCGAGAGCGCGCTGCGGCGCACCGCACTGCCCCGGGCCTTCCTCGGGGCGGCCTTCATGTCGGTGGTGGGCGTCGCGCTGCTCACCGGCGGCGGCTTCCACGCGCCGCGCTCCGGTGACTTCCTGATCCTCGGCTCGGCCCTGGTGCGGACGGTGCACGTGCTGGCGATGTCCCGGGCCAAGTGGATCAAGGGCACCGACGCGCTGAGCCTCACCTGGATCCAGCTCGGTACCGCCGCCGTGGTGTTCGCCCTGGTCTCGCCGTTCGTCGGCTCCTCGCCGCTGGCCGTGGCCCGCTCCTACGGCGCCGCCGACTGGGCCGGCCTGCTCTACCTCACGCTGCTCTGCACGCTGTTCGCCTTCCTGGTGCAGATGTGGGCCGTGCGCACCACCTCGCCCTCCCGGGTCAGCCTGCTGCTCGGCACCGAACCGCTCTGGGCCGCCGTCTTCGGCACCGCCCTCGGCGGCGACCGCCTCGGCGCCCTCGCCCTGCTCGGCGGCCTCCTGGTGCTGGCCGGCACCGAGTGGGGCCGCCGCGCCTCCGCCCCACCGGCCGCCACCGCCGCGCCCGTCGACCCCGTCGACCCCGTCGACCCCGCCGACCGCGCACCCGAACTCGTCTGAGACCACCCCGCTCGTCCCTCGGGCCCCGCCGTCCACGACGGCGGGGCTTCCGCGTTCCCGGGTGCCGGACCTCCGCGTTCCCGCCCTCGCCGACCGCTTGTGAACGAAAGGTCAAGCGAGCGTTGCCCGGTGGCCACTCGGGAGGGTGAGGCTCCCTATCACGTCAACCGGGCTCCCGGAAATTTGCGGTGGGCGGAGCAGGATTGATATAGCGCAGGGCCCCTGACCAGTCGGTTCAGAAGCGAATGCGACGGTATGTGGTCATTTGCCTGCGCTGTGTGGATACCTTGGGAGTTGATCCTCTTGGTGATCGTTTGCGAGGTGGCGTAGATCACAAAGATCGTCCAGAACTGCGTGTCGCAGATCACAAGCCGACGGGCATAGGATGCGCACGTTCCCGGCCTTGTGAACTGCCTCACATGGGGTGGATCTCGGGAACCGGATCAGCGGGTCAGCGGTGCGTGACCCCATGGTTTCGATCTGCGACCAAGGACGACTGGACGGAGGGAGCGGAGGCTCATGAATGCCTACGCGCCGATCCTCGTACTCGGTGCCATCGCGGCGGCGTTCGCGGTCGGCTCCGTCGTGATGGCCTCACTGACCGGCCCCAAGCGCTACAACCGGGCCAAGCTCGAGGCGTACGAGTGCGGTATCGAACCGACCCCGCAGCCCGTGGGCGGCGGCCGGTTCCCGATCAAGTACTACCTCACGGCGATGCTCTTCATCGTCTTCGACATCGAGATCGTCTTCCTCTACCCCTGGGCAGTGAGCTTCGACGCCCTGGGGATCTTCGGGTTGGTCGAGATGTTGCTGTTCATCGCCACCGTCTTCGTCGCGTACGCCTACGTCTGGCGGCGCGGCGGTCTGGAGTGGGACTGAGACCCGTGAGCTTGCCCTGACCAGATGTGGGGCGCGGGGGCAAACCACCGGACTTGAGAGGCTGAGAGGGATCTGATGGGAATCGAGGAGAAGCTGCCCAGCGGCTTTCTGCTCACCAGCGTGGAGACGGCCGCGGGGTGGGTGCGCAAGGCGTCGCTCTTCCCGGCCACCTTCGGGCTGGCCTGCTGCGCGATCGAGATGATGACGACGGGGGCCGGGCGCTACGACCTGGCCCGCTTCGGCATGGAGGTCTTCCGGGGCTCGCCCCGGCAGGCCGACCTGATGATCGTCGCCGGGCGGGTCAGCCAGAAGATGGCCCCGGTGCTGCGCCAGGTGTACGACCAGATGGCCAACCCCAAGTGGGTCATCTCGATGGGCGTCTGCGCCTCCTCGGGCGGGATGTTCAACAACTACGCGATCGTCCAGGGCGTGGACCACATCGTGCCGGTGGACATCTACCTGCCGGGCTGCCCGCCCAGGCCGGAGATGCTGATGGACGCGATCCTCAAGCTGCACGAGAAGATCCAGCACGAGAAGCTCGGGGTGCACAAGCGCCGGGCCGAGGAGCTGGCCGAGGAGCTCGCCCTGCACGCCACCCCGACCAGCGAGATGCGGGGGCTGCTGCAATGAGCGAGAACGTACCCGTCGCCCGCGCCGGGGAGGGTGGGCCCCGCAAGGAGATCCCGGTCGAGGTGATCGGCGCCCGGCAGGGCATGTTCGGGGCCCACGGCACCGGCGACACCTCCGGCTTCGGCGGCCTCACCGCGCCGATCGCGCTCCCGCCGGCCAGCCAACGGCCTTACGGCGGTGGGTGGTTCGACGAGGTGGCGGACGAGTTCGAGGGTGCGCTGGAGGAGCAGGGCCTCGACCCGGCGGAGGTGATCGAGAAGACCGTGGTGGACCGCGAGGAGCTCACCTTCCAGATCTCCCGCGAGCACCTGCTGCGGGCCGTCCGCACCCTGCGGGACGACCCGGCGCTCCGCTTCGAGCTCTGCCTCGGCGTCAGCGGGGTGCACTACCCGCACGACCAGGGACGGGAGTTGCACGCCGTCTACCACCTGCGCTCGATCACCCACGGTCGGCTGCTGCGGGTCGAGGTGACCGCGCCGGACAGCGACCCGAGGATCCCCTCGGTGGTCAGCGTCTACCCGACCAACGACTGGCACGAGCGCGAGGCCTACGACTTCTTCGGGCTGGTCTTCGAGGGCCACCCGGCGCTCACCCGGATCATGATGCCGGACGACTGGTTGGGCCACCCGCAGCGCAAGGACTACCCGCTCGGCGGCATCCCGGTCGAGTACAAGGGCGCCCAGATCCCGGCTCCCGATCAGCGGAGGTCGTACTCATGAGCACCGACTACCAGCAGGCCGGCCCGCACGGCACCGCCGAGGGCCGGGACACCACCGAGGGGCGGGTCTTCACCGTCACCGGTGGCGACTGGGGCGAGGTGGTGGAGGCCGTCGGCCGGGCCGACGACGAGCGGATCATCGTCAACATGGGGCCCCAACACCCCTCCACCCACGGGGTGTTGCGCCTGATCCTGGAGATCGACGGCGAGACGGTGACCGAGGCCAGGTGCGGGATCGGCTACCTGCACACCGGCATCGAGAAGAACATGGAGTACCGCTCCTGGGTGCAGGGCACCACCTTCGTGACCCGGATGGACTACCTCACCCCGCTGTTCAACGAGACGGCCTACTGCCTCGCGGTGGAGAAGCTGCTCGGCATCACGGCGGACGTGCCGGACCGGGCCAGCGTGATCCGGGTGCTGATGATGGAGCTCAACCGGATCTCCTCGCACCTGGTCTGCCTGGCCACCGGCGGCATGGAGATCGGCTCCACCACGCTGATGATCTACGGCTTCCGGGATCGCGAACTCATCCTGGACGTTTTCGAGTTGGTCACCGGCCTGCGGATGAACCACGCGTACGTCCGCCCCGGCGGGCTGGCCCAGGACCTGCCGCCCGGCGCGGTGGACCAGATCCGCGAGGCGGTGAAGACGCTCCGCTCGCGGATGCACGAGTACGACAAGCTGGCCACCGGCAATCCGGTGTTCAAGGCCCGCCTGGTGGACGTCGGCTTCCTCGACCTGCCCGGCTGCCTGGCCCTCGGCGCCACCGGCCCGATCCTGCGGGCCACCGGTCTGCCGCACGACCTGCGCAAGACCGACCCGTACTGCGGCTACGAGAGCTACGACTTCGAGGTCGCCACCGCCGACACCGCCGACTCCTACGGGCGCTTCCTGATCCGCCTGGAGGAGATGCACCAGTCGCTGCGGATCGTCGAGCAGTGCCTGGACCGGCTCAAGCCCGGCCCGGTCATGGTGGCCGACAAGAAGATCGCCTGGCCCGCCCAACTGGCCGTCGGGCCGGACGGGATGGGCAACTCGCTGGACCACATCCGGAAGATCATGGGCACCTCGATGGAGGCCCTGATCCACCACTTCAAGCTGGTCACCGAGGGCTTCCGGGTGCCCGTCGGCCAGGCGTACGCGGCGGTCGAGTCGCCCAAGGGTGAACTCGGGGTGCACGTGGTCAGCGACGGTGGGACGCGCCCGTACCGCGTCCACTTCCGCGACCCCTCGTTCACCAACCTGCAGACGATGGCGGCGATGTGCGAGGGCGGCCAGGTCGCCGACGTGATCGTCGCGGTGGCCGGGATCGACCCGGTGATGGGAGGCGTGGACAGGTGAGCAACAGCACTGATCTCGGGCTGCCGGCCCTGCCGGCCAGGCCCTACCCGGCCGAGGTGCAGGCCCGACTGGTCCAGGACGCGCGGGAGTTGATCGGGCGCTACCCGGTCTCCCGGTCCGCCCTGCTGCCGCTGCTGCACCTGGTGCAGGCCGAGGAGGGTTTCGTCTCCCCGAGCGGGATCCGCTTCTGCGCCGAGCAGTTGGAGCTCACCACGGCCGAGGTGACGGCCGTCGCGACCTTCTACAGCATGTACCGGCGCAAGCCCGCCGGCAGGTACCACGTCGGCGTCTGCACCAACACGCTCTGCGCGGTGCTCGGCGGCGACCAGATCTTCGCCGAGCTCCAGGATCACCTGGGCATCGGCAACAACGAGACCACCGCCGACGGCGAGATCTCGATCGAGCACATCGAGTGCAACGCGGCCTGCGACTACGCCCCCGTGGTGATGGTCAACTGGGAGTTCTTCGACAACCAGACGCCGCAGAGCGCCAAGCAGCTGGTCGACGACCTGCGGGCCGGCCGGGAGGCCGAGCCCACCCGGGGCGCCCGGCTCTGCTCCTTCAAGGACACCGCCCGCATCCTGGCCGGCTTCCCCGACGAGCGCCCCGGCGTGGTGGACGCCTCCGGGGCGGGCGGCGCCCCCTCGCTGGCGGGCCTCAGGCTCGCCAAGGGCGAGGCGTTGCCCGGCACTCCGGGCGCCAAGGTGGTCTCCCCCCGGCACGAAGGGACGGAAGCGTGATGACCTCCGCAGAGCCGGCCGAGAAACTGCTCTCGCCCGTACTCTCCGCCTCCTGGGACGACGCCCGCCCCTGGACCCTGGACACCTACCGCCGCCACGAGGGCTACGAAGGGCTGCGCGCCGCGCTGGCCATGCAGCCCGACGAGGTGATCGCCCTGGTCAAGGAGTCCGGCCTGCGCGGCCGCGGCGGGGCCGGCTTCCCCACCGGCATGAAGTGGCAGTTCATCCCGCAGAACGACGGCAAGCCGCACTACCTGGTGGTCAACGCCGACGAGTCCGAGCCGGGCACCTGCAAGGACATCCCGCTGCTCTTCGCCAACCCGCACGCGCTGATCGAGGGCATGATCATCGCGTCCTACGCGATCCGCTGCGACCACGCCTTCATCTACCTGCGCGGCGAGGTCGTGCCGGTGCTGCGGCGCCTGCACGCGGCCGTGGCGGAGGCGTACCGGGCCGGCTACCTCGGCAAGGACATCCTCGGCTCGGGCGTCGACCTCGACATCACCGTGCACGCGGGCGCCGGGGCGTACATCTGCGGCGAGGAGACGGCCCTGCTCGACTCGCTGGAGGGCCGCCGCGGCCAGCCGCGACTGCGGCCGCCGTTCCCGGCCATCGCCGGTCTGTACGCCTGCCCGACGGTGGTCAACAACGTCGAGTCGATCGCCTCGGTGCCGCCGATCCTGGCCAAGGGCACCGAGTGGTTCAAGTCGCTGGGCACCGAGAAGTCGCCCGGCTTCACGCTCTACTCGCTCTCCGGCCACGTCACCAACCCCGGTCAGTACGAGGCACCGCTGGGCGTCACGCTGCGCCAGCTGCTCGACGTCAGTGGCGGCATCCGGGCCGGGCACCGGCTCAAGTTCTGGACGCCCGGCGGGAGTTCGACGCCGATGTTCACCGACGAGCACCTCGACGTGCCGCTGGACTACGAGGGCGTGGGTGCGGCCGGCTCGATGCTCGGCACCAAGGCGCTGCAGGTCTTCGACGAGACCACCTGCGTGGTGCGGGCTGTCACCCGGTGGACGGAGTTCTACGCCCACGAGTCCTGCGGCAAGTGCACCCCCTGCCGCGAAGGCACCTACTGGCTGGTGCAGTTGCTCAAGCGGATCGAGGCGGGCCAGGGCGTGCCCGGCGACCTGGAGAAGCTGCTGGACATCGCCGACAACATCAACGGCAAGTCCTTCTGCGCGCTCGGCGACGGCGCCGCCAGCCCGATCGTCTCCTCGCTGCAGTACTTCCGCGCCGAGTACGAGCGCCACCTCAGCGAGCGGCGCTGCCCGTTCGACCCGGCCGCCGCCACCGTCTGGGCCGACCGGCCCCAGGCCCACGACTCCGCCACCGAGAGGGAGGTGCACGCGTGACCACCACAGAGACAAGCACCGACCTCGTCACTCTCACGATCGACGGTGTCGAAGTCCAGGTCCCCAAGGGGACGTTGGTGATCCGTGCGGCCGAGCAGATCGGCACCCAGATCCCGCGCTTCTGCGACCACCCGCTGCTCGACCCCGCCGGGGCCTGCCGCCAGTGCATCGTGGAGATCGAGGGCCAGCGCAAGCCCGTCGCCTCCTGCACCATCCCGGTGGCCGAGGGCATGGTGGTGCGCACCCAGCTCTCCTCGCCGGTGGCCGAGAAGGCCCAGCGCGGGGTGATGGAGCTGCTGCTGATCAACCACCCGCTGGACTGCCCGGTCTGCGACAAGGGCGGCGAGTGCCCGCTGCAGAACCAGGCGATGTCCACCGGCGAGACCGACTCGCGCTTCGAGGGCATGAAGCGCACCTACGAGAAGCCGGTGCCGATCTCCACCCAGGTGCTGCTCGACCGCGAGCGCTGCGTGCTCTGCGCCCGCTGCACCCGCTTCTCCCAGCAGATCGCCGGCGACCCGTTCATCGAGCTGGTCGAGCGCGGCGCGCTGCAGCAGGTCGGCACCGGGGCCGACGAGCCGTTCGCCTCGTACTTCTCCGGCAACACCATCCAGATCTGCCCGGTGGGCGCACTGACCTCGGCGGCTTATCGTTTCCGCTCGCGCCCGTTCGACCTGGCCTCCTCGCCGAGCGTCTGCGAGCACTGCTCCTCGGGCTGCTCGCTCCGCACCGACCACCGGCGCGGCAAGGTGCTGCGGCGCCTGGCCGGCGACGACCCGGCGGTGAACGAGGAGTGGAGCTGCGACAAGGGCCGGTTCGCCTTCCGGTACGGCCAGCTGCGCGAGCGGCTGACCACCCCGCTCATCCGCAACGGCGACGGCGAACTCGTGCCCGCCTCCTGGCCGGAGGCGCTGGCCGCCGCCGCCGAGGGGCTGCTCGGGGCGCGGGCCGCGGTGCTGGCCGGCGGCCGGGTGACGGTCGAGGACGCCTACGGCTACGGCAAGTTCGCCCGGGTGGTGCTCGGCACCAACGACGTGGACTTCCGGGCCCGCCCGCACAGTGCGGAGGAGGCCGACTTCCTGGCCGCCGCCGTGGCCGGGCACGGGGTCGACCTGGACGGGGAGGGCGTCTCCTACGACCAGTTGGAGGCCGCCCCGGCGGTGCTGCTCGCGGGCTTCGAGCCCGAGGAGGAGTCGCCGATCGTCTTCCTGCGGCTGCGCAAGGCCAACCGGGCCAAGGGCCTGCCGATCTTCTCGATCGCCACCCACCGCTCGCGCGGCCTCGGCAAGCTGCACGCCGCGCTGCTGCCCGCCGCCCCCGGCACCGAGGCCGAGTGGCTGGCCGCGCTGGCCGACGACGAGGCGCTGGGCGACGACGCCGGCAAGGCCGCCACGCTGCTCCGGCAGCCCGGCGCCGTGATCCTGGTCGGCGAGCGGCTGGCCGCCGTGGCCGGGGCGCTCACCGCCGCGCTGCGCCTGGCCCAGGCCACCGGCGCCCGGCTGGCCTGGGTGCCGCGCCGGGCCGGCGAGCGCGGGGCGATCGAGGCCGGCGCGCTGCCGGGCCTGCTGCCCGGCGGGCGGCCGGTGACGGCCGCCGCCGCGCGGGCCGAGGCCGCCGCCACCTGGGGGGTGGCCGACCTGCCGGCCCGGCTCGGCCGGGACACCGACCAGATCCTGGCCACCGCCGCGCACGGCGACCTGGACGCGCTGGTGATCGGCGGGCTCGACCTGGACGACCTGCCCGATCCGGCGCTGGCCGAGGAGGCGCTGGCCCGGGTCTCCTTCGTGGTCTCGCTGGAGCTGCGCCCGAGCCCGGTCACCGAGCGGGCCGACGTGGTGCTGCCGGTGGCCGCCGTGGCCGAGAAGGCCGGCACCTTCCTGGACTGGGAGGGCCGGGTGCGGATGTTCGAAGCCGCGCTCAAGGCCGATCAGTTGATGCAGCGTCAGCTGCACTCGGACGTGCGGGTGCTGAACATGCTGGCGGACGCGATCGGCGTGCCGCTCGGCCTGCCCGACGTCCGGGCGGCCCGGTTCGAGCTGGACCGGTTCACCCCCTGGGCGGGCGACCGCCCGGCCGCCCCCGCCGCGCACCCCGCGCCGCTGCCGCGCCCGGCCACCGGCCAGGCCGTGCTGGCCGGCCACCGGCTGCTGCTGGACGAGGGTTCGCTGCAGCGCGGGGACGAGCACCTGGCCGGCACCCGGCACCCGGCCGTGGCCCGGCTGAGCCCGGTGACGGCCAAGGAGATCGGCGCCGAGCAGGCCGTCCGGCTGACCGGCCCGGCCGGCTCGCTGGTGCTGCCGCTCGAGCTCACCGAGGAACTGCCCGACCGCACCGTCTGGATCCCGCTCAACTCCACGCCGGGCGGGGCCCACCGGGCGCTGGGCACCACCGTGGGCCACCTGGTGACCATCGCCGCCGCCCCGGCCGCCGTAGCGGGGGAGGAGACCTCGTGACCACTCTCTCCGCCGCCGAGACACTCGGCTTCTTCGGGCGCGACCCGTGGTGGCTGGTGCTGCTCAAGGCCGTGTTCGTGTTCGCCTTCCTGGTGCTCACGGTGCTGATCGCGATCGTCTGGGAGCGCAAGGTCGTCGCCTGGATGCAGCTGCGGATCGGCCCCAACCGGCACGGCCCCTGGGGCATGCTCCAGTCGCTGGCCGACGGCATCAAGCTGGCCCTCAAGGAGGACCTGGTGGTCGCCGGGGCCGACAAGGTGGTCTACGTGCTGGCCCCCGTGGTGGCCGCGATCCCGGCCTTCATGGCCTTCGCGGTGATCCCGTTCGGCCCGGCCGGCAACGAGATCTCCATCTTCGGCACCCGCACCCCGATGCAGCTCACCGACCTGCCGATCGCCCTGCTGTACATCCTGGCCACCGCCTCGATCGGCATCTACGGCATCGTGCTCGCCGGCTGGTCCTCGGGCTCCACGTACCCGCTGCTCGGCGGGCTCCGCTCGGCCGCCCAGATGGTCAGCTACGAGATCGCGATGGGGCTCTCCTTCGCGGCCGTCTTCATCTACTCGGGCTCGATGTCCACCTCGGAGATCGTCGCCTCCCAGCAGCCGACCTGGTTCGCGGTGCTGCTGCCGGTCTCGTTCATCGTGTACATCATCGCGATGGTCGGCGAGACCAACCGGGCGCCCTTCGACCTCCCGGAGGCCGAGGGCGAGCTGGTCGGCGGCTTCAACACCGAGTACAGCTCGCTGAAGTTCGCGATGTTCATGCTCGCCGAGTACGTCAACATGGTGACCGTCTCGGCCGTCGCCTCGACGCTCTTCCTCGGCGGCTGGCGGGCCCCCTGGCCGATCTCCACCTTCTGGGCCGGGGCCAACCACGGCTGGTGGCCGCTGCTCTGGATCACCCTGAAGATCCAGCTGCTGCTGTTCTTCTTCATCTGGCTGCGCGGCACCCTGCCCCGGCTGCGCTACGACCAGTTCATGAAGCTGGGCTGGAAGGTGCTCATCCCGGTCTCGCTGGTCTGGCTGGTGATGGTGGCCAGTGTCCGGGCGCTGCGCAACGAGGGCTACGACTTCGGCCAGGTGGTGCTCTACGTCGGGGCGCCGATCGGCGTGATCCTGCTGCTGGCCCTGCTGCGCGACTTCACCAAGCACCAGAAGGCGCCCGAACAGCCCGCCGCCGAGGCCGAGTTCGACCCGATGGCGGGCGGGTACCCGGTGCCGCCGCTGCCCGGGCAGGAGCTGCCGCCGGTGCCGCGCCGGCGCAGCCGCGCCCCGCAACTGCTGGAAGCCCTCAACGGGGCCGAGAATTCCGAGGGGAGCTGACCCGATGCCCGACTCCGAAACTGGCGCCAGTTCAACTTCTGGGCCTTCGATCCTGGGCCCGGCCGCAGGCTTCGGCGTGACCTTCAAGGCCATGTTCAAGAAGCGCCTGACCGAGCAGTACCCGGAGCAGAAGAAGCCCACCGCTCCGCGCTTCCACGGCCGCCACCAGCTGAACCGGCACCCGGACGGCCTGGAGAAGTGCGTCGGCTGCGAGCTCTGCGCCTGGGCCTGCCCGGCCGACGCGATCTACGTCGAGGGCGCCGACAACCACGACGAGGAGCGGTACTCCCCGGGCGAGCGCTACGGCGCCGTCTACCAGATCAACTACGCCCGCTGCATCCTCTGTGGGCTCTGCGTGGAAGCCTGCCCGACCCGGGCGCTCACCATGACCAACGAGTACGAACTCGCCGACTCCTCGCGGGAGTCGCTGATCTTCACCAAGGAACAGCTGCTGGTCGGCCTGACCGAGGGGATGGTCGACAGCCCGCACGCGTACTACCCGGGCACCGACGAGGGCGCGTACTACCGGGGCGAGGTCACCGAGGCCGCGCCCGGCACCGAGGTGCAGGAGCGCACGGCGCGGGACCGGGAGGTGTCCTCATGACCTCCACGGGTGAGGCCGTGCAGTTCTGGATCCTCGCGGTGATCGCGGTGGGCGGGGCGCTCGGCATGCTGCTGCTCAAGAAGGCCGTGCACAGTGCGCTCTGCCTGGCGGCCACCATGCTCGCGCTGGCGGTCTGCTACCTGGCCCAGGGGGCGGTCTTCCTGGGCATCGTGCAGATCGTGGTCTACACCGGCGCGATCATGATGCTCTTCCTGTTCGTGGTGATGCTGGTCGGCGTCACCTCGGCCGATTCGCTCAAGGAGCAGCTCAAGGGCCAGCGGGTGGCCGCCGTGCTCTGCGGCATCGGCTTCGGGGTGCTGCTGATCGCGGGCATCGCCAACGCGCACCTGAGCCACTTCACCGGGCTGGCCGAGGCCAACGCCGAGGGCAACGTGCCGGGCCTGGCCCGGCTGATCTTCACCAAGTACGTCTGGGCCTTCGAGGTCACCGGCGCGCTGCTGATCACCGCCGCGATCGGCGCCATGGTGCTGACCCACCGCGAGCACGTGAAGGCCCCGGCCACCCAGCGCGAGCTGGCCGCCCAGCGGGTCAAGGACAACATCCAGCTGCCGCCGCTGCCCGCCCCCGGCGTCTACGCCCGGCACAACGCGGTGGACGTGCCGGCCCTGCTGCCGGACGGCACCGTGGCCGAGGACTCGGTGATGGCCACCCTGCGCGAGCGCGGCCAGATCCGCGACGTCAGCCAGGACATGCTGCGCCGGATGGCCGAGCTGGAGGGCAACACCGCCGAGTGGCTGGGCCGCGCGCCCTCCGCCCGCCCGGCCGTGACCGGCCCCCGGCAGGAGCTCACCACCGCTTCGAAGGCTTCGCAGGGCAAGGAGGAGTCGGAGTGAACCCGGTCAACTACCTGTACCTGGCAGCGCTGTTGTTCACCATCGGCGCCTCCGGCGTGCTGATCCGGCGCAACGCCATCGTGCTGTTCATGTGCGTGGAGCTGATGCTCAACGCCTCGAACCTGGCGCTGGTGACCTTCTCCCGCCTGCACGGCAACCTGGACGGCCAGATCATCGCCTTCTTCACCATGGTGGTCGCGGCGGCCGAGGTGGTCGTCGGTCTCGCCATCATCGTGAGCATCTTCCGGGCGAGGCACTCGGCCTCGGTCGACGACAGCAACCTGATGAAGCTGTAGGGGCCAGGGTGAACACTCTCATTCCGCTGCTCGTGGCGGCCCCGCTGGCCGGCGCCACGCTGCTGCTGCTCGGCGGCCGCCGCCTGGACCGCTTCGGTCACTGGCTCGGCCTGCTCGCCGCCGTGCTCTCCTTCGTCTTCGGTCTGCTGCTCTTCGCCGACATGCTGGGCCGCTCCACCGAGGACCGCGCGGTGCACCAGCACCTGTTCAGCTGGATCCCGGTGAACGGCTTCCAGGCCGACGTCTCCTTCCAGCTCGACCAACTCTCCGTCACCTTCGTGCTGTTGATCACCGGTGTCGGTTCGCTGATCCACCTGTACTCGGTGGGGTACATGGCGCACGACGAGCGGCGCCGCCGGTTCTTCGGCTACCTCAACCTCTTCCTGGCCGCCATGCTGGTGCTGGTGCTGGCCGACAACTACCTGCTGCTGTACGTCGGTTGGGAGGGCGTGGGCCTCGCCTCCTACCTCCTGATCGGCTTCTGGCAGCACAAGCCGAGCGCCGCGGTGGCCGCCAAGAAGGCCTTCCTGGTCAACCGGGTCGGCGACGTCGGCCTCTCCATCGCGATCATGCTGATGTTCACCCAGTTCGGGGACTTCACCTTCGCCGGGGTCTTCCCCACCGCCCACGAGGCGAGCGAGGGCAAGCTCACCGCGATCGCGCTGATGCTGCTGCTGGCCGCCTGCGGCAAGTCGGCCCAGGTGCCGCTGCAGTCCTGGCTCGGGGACGCGATGGAGGGCCCGACCCCGGTCTCGGCCCTGATCCACGCGGCCACCATGGTGACCGCCGGCGTCTACCTGATCACCCGCTCGCACGCGATCTTCGACCTGGCGCCGGACGCGCAGACGGTCGTGGTCGTGGTCGGCGCCGTCACGCTCCTCTACGGTGCGATCGTCGGTTGCGCCAAGGACGACATCAAGAAGGCGCTGGCCGGCTCGACCATGTCGCAGATCGGCTACATGATCCTGGCGGCCGGGCTCGGCCCGATCGGGTACGCCTTCGCGATCATGCACCTGGTGACCCACGGCTTCTTCAAGGCCGGGCTCTTCCTCGGCGCCGGGTCGGTCATGCACGGCATGAACGACGAGGTGGACATGCGCCGCTACGGCGGCCTGCGGACGTACATGCCGGTCACCTTCATCACCTTCGGGCTCGGCTACCTGGCCATCATCGGCTTCCCCGGCCTGTCCGGCTTCTTCTCCAAGGACAAGATCATCGAGGCGGCCTTCGCCAAGGGCGGGACCGAGGGCTGGATCCTCGGCCTCTGTGCCCTGATCGGCGCCGGCGTCACCGCGTTCTACATGACCCGCGTGATGATCATGACCTTCTTCGGCGAGAAGCGCTGGCAGGCCACAGCAGACATCAGCGGCTCCGCCGCGGGGGAGGGCCACGAGCCGCACCCGCACGAGTCGCCCGCCACCATGACCCTGCCGATGATCGTGCTGGCCTTCGGCTCGGTCTTCGCCGGTGGGATCTTCGCCTTCGGCAGCTCCTTCCTCAACTGGCTGGAGCCGGTCACCGGCCACGCCGAGGGCGACTCCCCGCTCGGCGCGCTGACCATCAGCGTGATCACCGGGGTCGTGGTGGCCGCGGGCATCCTGGTCTCGTACCTGATGTACGGCCGCTCGCCCGTCCCGGCCACCCCGCCGGTCGGCTCGCTGCTCACCCGGGCGGCCCGGCGCGACCTGCTCCAGGACGACATCAACCACGCCGTCCTGGTCCGGCCCGGCTCGGCGCTCGCCGCCGCGCTGGTCTACTTCGACAGCCGCGGTCTGGACGGGTTCGTCAACGGCCTGGCCGCCGCCATCGGCGGTGTCTCCGGCCGGCTGCGCCGGATCCAGACCGGGTACGTCCGCTCCTACGCGCTCTCCATGCTCGGCGGCACGGTCGTGCTGGTCGCCACCACTCTCCTGATGAGGTCCGTCTGATGGGTCGTCAACTCTCTTGGTGGGAGGCCCGGCCATGAGCTACCTGCTGACCGCCACCTGCGCGGTGCCGGCGGCGGGCGCGGTGCTCACCGCCGCCCTGCCCGCCGGCTCCGACGAGACGCGCCGCCGCACCACCAAGGCCGTCGCGCTCACCGTCTCGCTGGCCACCCTGGCGCTGGCCGCCGTGGTCGCCGCCCGCTTCGACACCGGCGGCGACCGGTACCAACTCACCGAGTCCTACAGCTGGATCCGCTCCTTCGGGATCAGCTTCTCGCTCGGCGTGGACGGCATCGGCGCCGTGCTCACCCTGCTGACCGCCGTCCTGGTGCCGGTGGTCATGCTGGCCTCCTGGAACGACGCCGACCCGGTCCGCAATCCCGACGGCACCTTCGAGAACCTCCGCCGCACCCAGGCCTTCTTCGCCCTGGTGCTCGCGGTGGAGGCGATGGTGGTGGTCTCCTTCCTGGCCACCGACGTCTTCGTGTTCTACGTGTTCTTCGAAGCCATGCTGATCCCGATGTACTTCCTGATCGGCGGCTTCGGCGACCGCGCGGGCGGCCCCGACTCGGCGGCCCAACGCTCCTACGCCGCCGTCAAGTTCCTGCTCTACAACCTGCTCGGCGGGCTGGTCATGCTGGCCGCCGTGGTCGGCCTGTACGTGGTCGCCTCGAACCAGGGGTTCGCGAGCTTCGACCTGCCGACGCTGAGCAACGCCATCGCCGACGGCAAGCTGGTGATCGACCCGACGGCCGAGAAGGCGCTCTTCCTGGGCTTCTTCTTCGCCTTCGCGGTCAAGGCCCCGCTCTGGCCGCTGCACACCTGGCTGCCGAACGCGATGGGTGAGGCCACCGCCGGCACCGCCGTGCTGATCACGGCCGTGGTCGACAAGGTCGGCACCTTCGCGATGCTGCGCTTCTGCCTCGGCCTCTTCCCGCACGCCTCGCGCACCTTCGGCCCGGCCATCCTGGTGCTCGCACTGATCGGGATCGTCTACGGCGCGCTGCTGGCGGTGGGCCAGAAGGACATCAAGCGGCTGGTGGCCTACGCCTCCATCTCGCACTTCGGCTTCATCATCATGGGCATCTTCGCCTTCACCAGCCAGGGCCAGAGCGGCGCCACGCTCTACATGGTCAACCACGGCATCTCCACCGCCGCCTGGATGCTGGTGGCCGGCTTCCTGATCTCCCGCCGGGGCTCGCGCCTGATCGCCGACTTCGGCGGGGTGCAGAAGGTGGCCCCGGTGCTGGCCGGCACCTTCCTGATCGGCGGCCTGGCCACCCTCTCGCTGCCGGGCATGGCGCCCTTCGTCAGCGAATTCCTGGTGCTGGTCGGCACGTTCAGCAAGTACCCGGTGATCGGCATCATCGCCACCCTGGGCATCGTGCTCGCCGCGCTGTACGCGCTGCTGCTCTACCAGCGCACCATGACCGGCCCGGTCAAGGCCGGCGTGGAGGGCATGAGCGACCTTCGGCTGCGCGAACTGCTGGTGGTCGCCCCGCTGGTGGCGCTCACCCTGCTGCTGGGCGTCTACCCCAAGCCGCTCACCGACCTGGTGAACCCGGCCGTCAACGCGACCCTCTCCCAGGTGCACCAGTCCGACCCGGCACCGGCCCACCCGGTCGCCGCAACCTCCGGAGGTGAGCAGAAGTGAGCCACTCCCTCTACCTCGCGGCGGCGGGCGGCAACAGCCCGAGCATCCCGGCCCCGCACATCGAGTACGGCCAGCTCTCGCCGATGCTGATCGTCTTCGGCGCGGCCGTGCTCGGCATCCTGGCCGAGGCGTTCCTGCCCCGGAAGGCCCGCTACGCCACCCAGGTGACGATCGCGCTGGTCGGTCTGGCCGGCGCCTTCGCCGCCTTGGTGGTGCTCGCCACCCAGGGCTACGCCACCACCAAGGCGGGCCTGCTGGCGATGGGCGCCGTCGCCCTCGACGGGCCGGCGCTCTTCATCCAGGGCGTGATCCTGCTCTCCGCCGTGGTGGCCGTGCTCGGCTTCGGCGAGCGGCGGCTGGAGCCCCGGCTCAACGGCTCGCCGGTGGACGCCTTCGCCGCCCAAGGCGCCGCGGTGCCCGGCAGCGAGCAGGAGCGGCAGGCCACCATGGCCGGCTTCGCCACCACCGAGGTCTACCCGCTCACCCTGTTCGCCGTCGGCGGCCTGCTGCTCTTCCCGGCCGCCAACGACCTGCTGACCATGTTCGTGGCGCTGGAGGTCTTCTCCCTCCCGCTCTACCTGCTCTGCGCGCTCTCCCGCCGCCGGCGGCTGCTCTCGCAGGAGGCGGCGGTCAAGTACTTCCTGCTCGGCGCCTTCGCCTCGGCCTTCTTCCTGTTCGGCACCGCGCTGCTCTACGGCTACGCGGGCAGCGTCTCCCTCCCGGAGATCGCCGACGTGATCGCGGGCACCGCCCCGACCACCCCGGCGCTGGCCGTCACCACCCAGAACGACGCGCTGCTGCTGATCGGCCTGGCGATGCTCTCGGTCGGCCTGCTCTTCAAGGTCGGCGCGGTGCCCTTCCACTCCTGGACGCCTGACGTCTACCAGGGCGCCCCGACGCCGGTCACCGGCTTCATGGCCGCGGCCACCAAGACGGCGGCCTTCGGCGCGCTGCTCCGCCTCTTCTACGTCGCCTTCCCCGGCCTGCGCTGGGACTGGCGGCCGGTGATGTGGGGTGTGGCGATCCTCACCATGGTGGTCGGCGCGATCCTGGCCGTCACCCAGCAGGACGTGAAGCGGCTGCTCGCGTACTCCTCGATCGCCCACGCGGGCTTCATCCTCACCGGCGTGATCGCCACCAACAAGCAGGGCCTCGGGGCGGTGCTCTTCTACCTGCTCGCGTACTCCTTCGTGACCCTCGGCGCCTTCGCCGTGGTCACCCTGGTCCGCGACTCCAAGGGCGAGGCGACCCACCTGTCCTCGTGGGCCGGGCTCGGGCGGCGCTCGCCGCTGCTCGCGGCGGTCTTCGCGCTCTTCCTGCTCGCCTTTGCCGGCATCCCGCTGACCAGCGGTTTCACCGGGAAGTTCGCGGTCTTCCAGGCCGCGGCGGCCGGCGGGGCCACCCCGCTGGTGATCGTCGGTGTGCTCAGCTCGGCCGTCGCGGCCTTCTTCTACATCCGCGTCATCGTGCTCATGTTCTTCTCCGACCCGCAGCCCGGCGGCCCGGCCGTCGCGGTGCCCAGCGCGATGACGGCCACCGCCATCGCGCTCGGCGTGCTGGTCACCCTCGGTCTCGGACTGCTCCCGCAGTACTTCCTGGACCTCGCCTCGAAGGCCGCCGTCTTCGTGCGCTGACCGACCCCGTACGACAGAGCCCGTGGCACCCGACCACGGGCTCTGTCGTACGGCGACTCGGAGCAGACCCGCACGCCCGTGCAGTGATCCACTCACGACCGGATACCCTCCTTGTAGGCCAGCGGCGGCACGCAGGGAGCGGGCCGCAGATTCGGCCGCAGATTCGACCAGGGACAGGAGTGGTCTTCGTGACCGTCGTGGGGCCCTTCGGGCTGAGCGTGCAGGACCGCGATCTGACCCGGGACGTCCAGACCGGGATGGACGCCGTGGAGGCCGCGCTCGCCGAGGCCGTCAAGAGCGACATCCCCTTCATCACGATCACCGCCAGCCACCTCATCGAGGCCGGCGGCAAGCGCTTCCGCCCGCTGCTCGTGATGCTGGCCGCCCAGTTCGGCGACCCGTACGCCCCCGGTGTGGTGCCCTCCGCCGTGGTCGTCGAGCTCACCCACCTCGCCACGCTCTACCACGACGACGTGATGGACGAGGCCCCCGTCCGCCGGGGCGCCCCCAGCGCCAACGCCCGCTGGGACAACTCCGTCGCCATCCTCACCGGCGACTTCCTCTTCTCCCGCGCCTCCCAGGTGCTCGCCGACCTCGGCCCGGAGGCCGTCCGGATCCAGGCCGACGCGTTCGAGCGCCTGGTCACCGGGCAGATCCTGGAGACCGCGGGCCCGGCCGCCGGCCAGGACCAGCTCCAGCACTACCTCGACGTGCTCTCCGGCAAGACCGGCTCGCTGATCGCCGTCTCCTGCCGCTTCGGCGCGCTGATGGCCGGTGCCGAGTCCTGGATGGTCGACATCCTCACTCAGTACGGCGAGCGGATGGGCACCGCCTTCCAGCTCGCCGACGACGTGCTCGACATCGCCTCCGACGGCCACGAGTCCGGCAAGACCCCCGGCACCGACCTGCGGGAGGGCGTCCCGACCCTCCCGATCCTGCTCCTCCAGCAGACCGAGGCGGACCCGGCCGACCCGGAGGACGTCCGCCTGCGCGAGCTGCTGTCGCAGGACCTCTCCGAGGACGACGAGCTGCACGCCGAGGCGCTGCGGCTGCTGCGCCGCCACCCCGCGCTGGAGCGGGCCCGGCGGGAGACGCTGCGGTACGCGGAGGAGGCTCGCGCCCTGCTCGCTCCGCTGCCGGAGTGTCCGGCGAAGGACGCGCTGCAGGGGCTGTGCGACGCCGTAGCCATTCGTACTATGTGAACCACCAGGGGCGCGGGGCCCCTCTCGATTTACTGCGTGCGCGGCCGACCCTGCACTCTGCTGCTGTTTTACACCGTGAGCCAGTTGCACTGTCCGATGATGGTGCAGCTGGCTCTCTGTGCTGAGTGACAGCTCCGCTTCTTCCGATCTCGCGCAGGGTGGTTTCTAGCGGTCGTTGCAACACGTGGTTGGTTGTCTAGGCCGTGTGGAGTTTATGCAGGCGCTCGGCTGGGGTGTCCCAGTCGAGCGTTTTGCGTGGGCGGCCGTTGAGTTGGGCGGCGACGGCGGCCAGGTGTTCGGGGCTGTGGACGGACAGGTCGGTGCCCTTGGGGAAGTACTGGCGGAGCAGGCCGTTGGTGTTCTCGTTGGAGCCGCGCTGCCAGGGGCTGGCGGGGTCGCAGAAGTAGACCGGGACGTCGGTGGCGATCGTGAAGTCGGCGTGCCGGGCCATCTCGGCGCCCTGGTCCCAGGCCAGGGACCGCCTGAGGTGGGCGGGCAGGGTCTGGACGGTCGCCACGAGGGCGTCGCGGACCTGTTCGGCGCCGCGGCCGGCCGGGAGGTGCAGGAGCATGACGTAGCGGGTGGCGCGCTCGACCAGGGTGCCGATCGCCGAGGCGCCGTCCTTGCCGATGATCAGGTCGCCCTCCCAGTGGCCGGGGACGGCCCGGTCGTCCGCCTCCGCGGGGCGTTCGCTGATCATGACCATGGGGTGGGCGAAGCGGGGGCGGCGGGTGGCGGCCTGCCGGTGCGGGATCCGCCGGGCCCGGCCGGTGCGCAGGGCGGCGGCGACCTCGCGGCGCAACTCGCCCCGGCCCTGGAGGTAGAGGGTCTGGTAGACGGTTTCGACAGCCACGTGCATCTCCGGCCGGTCGGGGAAGGTTTCCCGTAGAGCCTGGCAGATCTGCTCCGGGCTCCACCTCAGGTCCAGGAGGTGCTGGATGAAGTCCCGCAGCTCGGGAGTCTGCCCGATCTTGCGCGGTTTGGGGCGGGGCCGGCGGGCGTTCGCGCGGGCCTGGGCCGCGTGCGGGCGGTAGGCGCCGCTGACCGGGTGGGCGTTGCGGGTGATCTCCCGGCTGACGGTGGACGGGCTGCGGCCGAGTTCCGCGGCGATTGCCCGGACGGTGGCCTTCTCCCGCAGCCGGTCGGCGATGTGGATCCGTTCCGCCTCGGTCAGGAACCGTGACCGCCCTGCCGGCCCGGTCGGCGGCGCCGGCTTCCCGTCGAGGTCGAGGGGAGCCGGCGCCGTGCGCTGGGTGCCGGTCGGCTTGCGCCCGTTACGCCACTTCTGGCCGGTCCTGCGGTCGACGCCGACGATCCGGCATGCCTCGGTGTTGCTCACGCCCTGCTGCACGAGCCGGGAGTATGCCGCCCGCTCCCGCAGCAGCTTCCGCCGACCCTGCGGTCTGCGGTTGCCACGGATCTCGAAGTCCATCGCATCCCCTGAACTGGGGTGTTGCAACGACTCCTAGAACCCAAGCAGTTCCCCGCGCCCCTAAAAACAAAAACGAACAGGGATCACCGACATGCTCCGTGTTGTCATCGCCGAGGACTCCGTGCTGCTGCGCGAGGGTCTGATCCGTCTGCTGACCGACCGGGGGCTGGAGGTGGTGGCCGCCGTCGGGGACGGGGAGGAGCTGCTCAAGGCGGTGCACGAGCTGGCCGCCGAGGGGGCTCTGCCGGACGTGGTGGTGGCGGATGTGCGGATGCCGCCCACGCACACGGACGAGGGCGTACGGGCCTGTGTGGCGCTGCGTGGGCTGTACCCCGGGCTGGGGGTGCTGGTGCTGTCGCAGTACGTCGAGGAGGAGTACGCGGGGGAGCTGCTGGCGGGCTCCACGCGGGGGGTGGGGTACCTGCTGAAGGACCGGGTGGCGGAGGTCCGCGAGTTCGTGGACGCCGTGGTGCGGGTGGCCGGGGGCGGCACGGCGCTCGACCCCGAGGTGGTGCAGCAGCTGCTCAGCCGGAGCCGGCGGGGCGACACGCTGGCGGGCCTCACGCCGCGCGAGCGGGAGGTGCTGGGGCTGATGGCCGAGGGCCGGACCAACGCGGCGGTGGCCAAGCAGCTGGTGGTCTCCGACGGCGCGGTCGAGAAGCACGTCAGCAGCATCTTCCAGAAGCTCGGCCTGGCCCAGTCCACCGAGGACCACCGGCGTGTCCTCGCGGTGCTCACCTACCTCGACTCCTGAGGGCCCTCACCTGCCCGTGGTCTCACTTGGTGGTCGATCCGGTCTCGCCCGGAGGGATTCGGGCGTCACCCGGACGGATCGGGTACGGTCGGGGATCGGTTCGTGGTTGAACTTGACGATGAGGTTTACACACCTACGTCGTTTGTCCTGAGTTCCGGCTCGCCGGTGGGCAGCCGCTCTAGGATGCGGGTGGTGCACCAGGCGGACGGGGCACACGGCTCACGCCCGCGGCTGGTCGCCCACGAGGAGGTCCGCGGCAGTGACCAGTCAGGTGGATCAGTCTGAGGCAGTGGACGGCTCGGACGGCGAGGGCGGTAGGGGCCCCACCGTGCCGAACGGTGGCACGGTACGGCCCGCGAAGCCGATCCGCCGGCTCGACCGGGTGATCATCCGCTTCGCCGGTGACTCGGGTGACGGCATGCAGCTCACGGGTGACCGGTTCACCTCGGAGACGGCCTCCTTCGGGAACGACCTCTCCACCCTGCCGAACTTCCCGGCCGAGATCCGGGCCCCTGCCGGTACCCTGCCGGGTGTCTCCAGCTTCCAGCTGCACTTCGCGGACCACGACATCCTCACCCCGGGCGACGCGCCGAACGTGCTGGTCGCGATGAACCCGGCCGCCCTCAAGGCCAACCTGGCCGACCTCCCGCGCGGCGCGGAGATCATCGTCAACACAGACGAGTTCACCAAGCGCGCGCTCACCAAGGTCGGCTACGCGGCCGACCCGCTGACCGACGGCTCGCTGGAGGCATACCACCTCCACCCGGTGCCGCTGACCTCCCTCACGCTGGAGGCGCTCAAGGAGAGCGGGCTGGCCCGCAAGGACGCCGAGCGGGCGAAGAACATGTTCGCGCTCGGCCTGCTCTCCTGGCTCTACCACCGGCCGACCCGGAGCACCGAGGCCTTCCTGCGGCAGAAGTTCGCCAGGAAGCCCGCCATCGCCGAGGCCAACATCCTGGCCTTCCGGGCGGGTTGGAACTTCGGCGAGACCACGGAGGACTTCGCGGTCTCCTACGAGGTGCCGCCGGCGAAGCTGCCGGCCGGCACCTACCGGAACATCTCCGGCAACCTCGCGCTCTCCTACGGCCTGATCGCCGCCGCCCAGCGCAGTGGCCTCCCGCTGTTCCTGGGCTCGTACCCGATCACCCCGGCCTCGGACATCCTGCACGAGCTGAGCAAGCACAAGAACTTCGGTGTCCGCACCTTCCAGGCCGAGGACGAGATCGCCGGCATCGGCGCCGCGCTGGGTGCGGCCTTCGGCGGCGCGCTTGGCGTGACCACCACCTCGGGCCCGGGCGTGGCGCTGAAGTCGGAGACCATCGGGCTCGCCGTCTCGCTCGAACTCCCGCTGCTGGTGGTGGACATCCAGCGCGGCGGGCCGTCCACCGGGCTGCCGACCAAGACCGAGCAGGCCGACCTGCTGCAGGCGATGTTCGGCCGCAACGGCGAGGCGCCGGTGCCGATCGTGGCCCCGGCCACGGCGGCCGACTGTTTCGACGCGGCGATCGAGGCGGCGCGCATCGCGGTGACCTACCGGACGCCGGTGCTGCTGCTCTCGGACGGCTACCTGGCCAACGGCTCCGAGCCCTGGCGGGTGCCGGGGGTCGACGAACTTCCGGAGATCAAGCCGGAGTTCGCCACCGGGCCGAACCACGTGCTGCCCGACGGCAGCGAGGTGTTCTGGCCGTACAAGCGGGACTCGCAGACGCTGGCCCGGCCGTGGGCGGTGCCCGGCACGGCCGGGCTCGAGCACCGGATCGGCGGGATCGAGAAGCAGGACGGCACCGGCAACATCTCCTACGACCCGGCCAACCACGACTTCATGGTCCGCACCCGCCAGGCCAAGGTGGACGGGATCGAGGTGGCCCCGGTGGAGGTGGACGACCCGAGCGGCGAGGCCCGGGTGCTGGTGCTCGGCTGGGGCTCGACCTACGGCCCGATCACGGCGGCTGTGCGCCGGGTGCGGGCCGACGGCGGCGCGGTGGCGCAGGCGCACCTGCGCAACCTGAACCCCTTCCCGGCCAACCTGGGCGCGGTGCTGCGCGGTTACGAGCGGGTGATCGTGCCCGAGATGAACCTGGGCCAGCTCGCCTTGCTGCTGCGGGCCAAGTACCTGGTGGACGCGCAGTCGTACAACCAGGTGCGCGGACTGCCCTTCAAGGCGGCCCAGTTGGCGGACGTGCTGTGGGTGGCCATCGGCACGCTCGACGCCGCTCTGGACGACAACGGGCTGGACGACAGCGGGCTGGGCGAGAACGAGCTGGACGAGAACGGTCCGGACGGGAACGAGGAGGAGCGCGATGTCTGAGGGATTCCCCTCGTTGAACCTGGTGCCGAAGTCGGAACTGCCCCTCGCAGCCCGTGACTTCAAGACCGACCAGGAAGTCCGCTGGTGCCCCGGCTGCGGCGACTACGCCATCCTCGCCGCCGTCCAGTCCTTCATGCCCGAACTCGGCATCAAACGCGAGAACACCGTCTTCGTCTCCGGCATCGGCTGCTCCTCCCGCTTCCCGTACTACATGAACACCTTCGGGATGCACTCCATCCACGGCCGCGCCCCGGCCATCGCCACCGGCCTCGCCGCCTCCCGACCCGACCTCTCCGTCTGGGTCGTCACCGGCGACGGCGACGCCCTCTCCATCGGCGGTAACCACCTCATCCACGCCCTGCGCCGCAACGTCAACCTCAAGATCCTGCTCTTCAACAACCGCATCTACGGCCTGACGAAGGGCCAGTACTCACCCACCAGCGAAGTCGGCAAGATCACCAAATCCACCCCCATGGGCTCCCTCGACCACCCCTTCAACCCCCTCTCCCTGGCCGTCGGCGCCGAAGCCACCTTCATCGCCCGCACCATCGACTCCGACCGCCAACACCTCACCTCCGTCCTCCGCGCCGCCGCCCGCCACCAAGGCACCGCCCTCGTCGAGATCTACCAGAACTGCAACATCTTCAACGACGGCGCCTTCGAACTCCTCAAAGAGCCCGGCACCCGCGACGAAGCCCTCATCCGCCTCGAACACGGACAACCCATCACCTTCGGCACCGACCAAGGCGTCTTCCGCGACCCCGACGGCGAACTGACCATCGACACCGTCACCGAGGCCAACCGCGACCGGGTGCTCGTCCACGACGCCCACCACCCCAGCGCCGCCCGGGCCTTCGCCCTCACCCGCCTCACCGACGCCGACCTCCTCCACCACACCCCCATCGGCGTCATCCGCGACACCGCCCGCCCCGTCTACGACACCCTGATGACCGATCAGGTGGAGGCGGCCGTGGCGAGCAAGGGCCGCGGCGACCTGGCCGGCCTGCTGGCCGGCAACGACACCTGGACCGTCGGCTAGCAGGCCCGCGCACGACGGAGGGGCCCGGAGTCGATCGACTCCGGGCCCCTCCGGTGCGTCCGGGCTCAGGCCCGGGCGTCGTACTCCTCGCGGGCCTCGGTGACGGCGCACATCCGGCCCTCCACCCAGTGGGCCAGGGCGGAGACCATCACGGCGGCCTCGGCGCCCAGCGGGGTGAGGCTGTAGTCGACCCGGGGCGGGATCACCGGGTGGACCACGCGCAGCACCAGGCCGTCGCGCTCCAGGGTCTGCAGGGTCTGGGCGAGCATCTTCTCGCTGACCCCGGCCACCCGGCGGCGCAGCTCGCTGAAGCGGTAGCCCCGCTCGTGCAGGGCGATCAGCACCAGCACGCCCCAGCGGCTGGTGACGTGCTCCAGTACGCCGCGCGAGGGGCACATCCGGTCGTAGACGTCGGGCAGCTTGTCGAGCAGGGTGCCCGGCTCGGGCGTGCTTACGTTCATATCAGTACCGTACTTCAGAGTGCGTACTTACGGAAGGAAAGTACCCCTCCTAGGGTGAGTGGGGAAGGCAGGACCCCACAACCCCTGAGGAGCACCAGATGATCGTCGTCACCGGAGCCACCGGACAGCTCGGCCGGCACGTGGTCGAGGGCCTGCTGGCCGTCGTCCCCGCGAGCGAGGTCGCGGTGGCCGTCCGCTCGGCCGAGAAGGCCGCGGACTGGGCCGCGCGCGGGGTCAGCGTGCGGGAGGTGGACTATGACCGGCCCGAGACGCTGGCCGGCGCCTTCGCGGCGGGGGACCGGGTGCTGCTGATCTCGGGTAACGAGATCGGCAAGCGCACCCCGCAGCACCTGGCCGTGGTCGAGGCGGCCAAGGCCGCCGGGGTCGGCCTGCTCGCGTACACCAGCATCCTGGGCGCCGCGACCTTCGGGCTGGCCGACGAGCACCGGGAGACGGAGGAGGCGGTGCTGGCCTCCGGCCTGCCCACCGTGCTGCTGCGCAACGGCTGGTACACCGAGAACTACACCGCCCACGCGGCCGGGGCGGTGGAGGGCGGCGCGGTGCTGGGCTCCAGCGGCGGCGGCCGGGTGGCCACCGCGCCCCGGCAGGACTACGCGGCGGCGGCCGTGGCGGTGCTCACCGGCGAGGGGCACGAGGGCCGGGTGTATGAGCTGAGCGGGGACGTGGCCTGGAGCCCCGAGGAGTACGCGGCGGTGCTGGCCGCCGAGTCGGGCCGGCCGGTGGTGGCGCGGGACCTGAGCGGGCCGGAGTACCACGAGGTGCTGGTCTCGATCGGGATGCCGGCGGCCTTCGCCGACGTGTTCGTGGACGTGGAGGAGGGCATCGGGCGCGGCGAGCTGGCCGGCACCTCGGGCGAGCTGGCCAGGCTGATCGGCCGGCCCACCGTGCCGCTGGCCGAGACGGTGAAGCAGGCGCTGTCCGCCTGACCTGCGGCGGTCGGTCCGGGGCCCGGCGCCCTGCCCGGTGCCGTACCCGGTGCCGTACCCGGTGTCATGACCAAAACGTGGATACGTAGATGACAGTCCTGCCCTCCGGGGGCTAGCGTCACCCCGACGACAGCACTCGAAGGGCAGGCCGGGCATGGTGGAGAAGAGCGAGGGGGAGGCGGCGCGCGGCCTCTGGTACGGGGCCGGGGCGTACGGGATCTGGGGGCTCTTCCCGCTGTTCTGGCCGCTGCTCGAGCCGGCCGGCCCGGTGGACATCCTGGCCAACCGGATGGCCTGGTCGCTGGTGGCCGTGGCCCTGATGCTGGCCGTCCAGCGCAAGTGGGCCTGGATCCGCCCGCTGCTCGCCGAGCCCCGGCGGCTCGCGCTGAGCGCGGCGGCGGCCGTCCTGGTCTCCGTCAACTGGGGCGTCTACATCTGGGGTGTGAACTCCGGGCACGTGGTGGAGACCAGCCTCGGGTACTTCATCAACCCGCTGGTGACCATCGGGCTCGGCGTGCTGGTGCTCGGCGAGCGGCTGCGCCCGGCCCAGTGGACGGCCGTCGGCATCGGCGGCCTCGCGGTGGCCGTGCTCGCCATCGGCTACGGGCGGCTGCCCTGGATCGCGCTGACCCTGGCCTTCACCTTCGCCGTCTACGGGCTGCTCAAGAAGAAGGTCGGGCTGGGCGGGGCCGAGAGCTTCGCGGTGGAGAGCGCGGTGCTCTTCCCGTTCGCCGTCGGGTACCTGGTCTACCTGGGCGTCACCGGCCGGGGCAGCCTCGGCCACGGCCTCGGGCACACCGGCCTGCTGATGCTCAGCGGGCTGATCACCGCCGTCCCGCTGCTCTGCTTCGGTGCGGCGGCCGTCCGGGTGCCGCTCAGCACGCTGGGGCTGCTCCAGTACCTGGCCCCGGTCTTCCAGTTCCTGATCGGCGTCGCCGTCTTCCACGAGTCGATGCCGCCGGCCCGCTGGGCCGGGTTCGCACTGGTCTGGGCCGCGCTCGCGGTGCTCAGCTGGGACGCGCTGCGGGGCTTGCGCGATCGGGCAGCGGCGCAGGCCCGGGAGGCCACTGCCTGAAGATCACCGAGCGGTCAGCGCGTGAAGATCTCGTTTCCGGATCTCCTCAACCGTGGTCCAGTCCTGCTAACGTCCCCCTTGCCGTACCTACCCCGCTCGGCTGCCCCGCCGACGCGCCACAGGATGGGGTCGCGATGGTCCACCTCACCGGGCAGTTCGCCCGCCCGTTCCGCCGTGCCGGTGGTCTGCCCCGGCCGGACGGGGAGGCCGTGCGGGTGCCCGCCGTGCGGCGGGAGATGGACGCGGCCGAGACCGGCGAACTGCTGATCACCCCGGGCCTGATCCGCTGGCAGCGGCACGGCCGCCCGGCCATCGTCCTCGAACGCCCGTACCGGCTCGACCGGGTGGAGCTCAAGGGCTCGCACCGGGCCCGACTGCACGGCCTCACCGCAGGCGTCCGGCTGGTCTGCCCCGACTGGTCGCCGCTCTTCCTGATCGCCCCCGCGCAGCTGCCGGTACTGGCCTGCGCGGCGGCGACGTCCAGGGTCTGACCAGGCACTTTCGCCTACGAGCTGATGTCCCGCCCGGTGAACCGGGCCCAGGCGGCCGAGCCGAAGACGGCCACGTAGACCGCCTGGAGGCCCAGGTCCTCCAGCACGTTGTCCCAGTGCATCGGCTGCCGCAGCAGATCCGAGAAGCTCAGCCACTGGTGGGTGAAGAGGAACGGCTGGATCGGCGCGAGCTGGGGGAAGTTGTCCAGGATCTGCACCGTGATCACCAGGCCGACCGTCACCGCCATCGCGGCCACTCCGCTGCCGGTCAGGGTGGAGACGAAGAGGCCGATCGCGGCCAGGCCGGCCAGCGAGAGGGCCACCACCGCGGCGATCAGCACGGCCCGCAGCAGGGCGTCGCCGAAGCCGATGGTGTCGCCCGAGAGCAGGGTGGCCTTGCCGAGCGGGAAGAGCGCGGCGCCGGTGGCCAGGGCGGCCAGGGCGACCGTCACGGTGGCCGCCAGGCAGAAGAAGAGCGCGGCGGAGAACTTGGCCAGCAGCAGCCGGGTGCGCCCCGCCGGGGCGACCAGCAGGTAGCGCAGGGTGCCGGTGCTCGCCTCGCCGGCGATCGAGTCGCCCGCGACCACGCCCACCGTCATCGGCAGGAAGACCGGTAGGGAGAGGGCGAGTGAAGTGAAGACCAGGAAGAGGCCGTTCTGGGTCACCTGGGCGACGAAGGCCGGGCCCTCGCCCCGGGCGGCGCCGCCGGTCTGGATCCGGATCACCACGCCGATCAGCACCGGCAGCGCGGCCAGGATGCCGAGCATGGCGATCGTCCGGGCCTTGCGGAAGGTCAGCGAGAGCTCGCTGCGGAACAGGGCCAGGAAGCCGCCCAGGCTGGCCCGCCGGACCCCCAGTGGCAGCGGCAGCGCCTCAGCCTGCGACATCGAAACCCTCCCCGGTCATCGCCACGAAGGCGTCCTCCAAGGTGCCGCGCCGGACACCGAAGCCCTGCACCCGGACGCCGGCCTCCACCAGTGCCGCGCACAGCTTGGCCAGCCCGTCCCCGTCCAACTGCCCGGCGGCGGCCGCCACCTCGCCCTCCTCGACCTGCAGGCCGTCGAGCCGGTGCCCGGCCAGCACCTCGGCGGCCAGCGCGGTGTCGGGCGTGCGGACGGTCAGCCGGCCCTGGGCCCGGGCGGCCAGCTCGGCCACCGTGCCCTGGACGATCAGCCGGCCCTTGGACATCACGGCGGCGTGCGTGCAGACCTGCTCGATCTCGTCCAGCAGGTGCGAGGAGAGGAAGACCGTGGTGCCCTCGGCCGCGACCTCGCGGACCAGGGTGCGGATCTCCCGCATGCCCTGCGGGTCGAGGCCGTTGGTCGGCTCGTCGAGCACCAGCAGCTCGCGCGGCTGGAGCAGCGCCGAGGCCAGGCCCAGGCGCTGCTTCATGCCCAGCGAGTACGCCTTGGCCCGCTTGCCGGCCGCCGCCGTCAGGCCCACCCGCTCCAGCGCGTGGTCGATCCGGGCGGCCCGGGTGCGGCCCTCGGAGGTCGGGTCGGCGGCGTCGAACCGGGCCAGATTGGCCCGGCCGGTGAGGTGCCCGTACAGCGCCGGGCCCTCGATGAGCGCTCCCACCCGGGGCAGCACCGCGCCGACCGACTGCGGCATCGGCGCGCCCAGGACGGCGGCCGAACCGGAGGTCGGGGCGATCAAGCCCATCAGCATCCGGATGGTGGTGGTCTTGCCGGAGCCGTTCGGCCCGAGGAAGCCGAACACGCTGCCCCGGGGCACCGACAGGTCGAGCCCGTCCACGGCGAGCTGGCCGCCGCGGAACCGCTTGGTCAACCCGCGGGTGCGGATCACGTCGTCCGGGGCCTCGCCCCGGGCAGGAGCGCCCGTCACCTACTTCACCCCGGCGGCGTTCTGGAGCACCGGCAGGGTGACGGCACCGGCGAAGTACCGGCCGTCGTCGGTGATCAGCACGTTGACCAGCTTGGTGCTGATCAGGTGGCCGCCGTCCACCGGCTTGCCGAGCGACTTGAACAGGCCGGCCGCACCCGCCGGCAGCCCGTGCTGCCCGGCCGCCCCGGCCGAGGCCGCTCCGGTGGGCAGCGAGCCGCTGACCACGGTGAGCCAGTCGGTGCCCGTCACCCCGGACTTGGCGCCCGCCGGCTTGCCGGCCTCGGGCTTGGCACCCTGCGGCTTCGCGCCCTCGGCCTTGCCGAGGAAGGTCCAGGGGTCGTCCTCCGGCTTGACCGCACCCGGCTTCGGCGCGCCCTGGCCGGCCTTCTGCTCCGTCACCTTGGCGCCCTTGGGGGCGGTGAACTCGAAGGTCTTGGCGTCGGGCTTGGCGAAGGAGACCTGGCTGAAGTGGGTGTCCAGCACCGTCGCGCCGGCGTCCGACTTCACGATCACCGAGAGGGGCACGCCGTTGTCGGCGTCCACCGCGATGCGGATCTGGCCGATCGTCGAGCCGCTCTGCTTGGGCTTGACGCTCAGCAGGTACGCCTTCTGCCCGGCCACCGTCGCGGTGCCGTCCACGGTGACCGAGGTGGTGTCGCCGGTGTGCGCGAGCAGCTGCTTCGCCGCCTCCTGCGGGGTGACCGGTGCGTCGGCCAGACCGCGCTTGGGCAGCACGTGCTTGTCGGCCGCGCCGCCCGCGCCCTGCGGGGCCGTCAGGTGCACGGCCTCGTTGCTCCGGCTGTCCCAGGCCCAGACCTCCGAGCCGTTGTGCACCAGCTCGTAGCCGGAGAGCTTGTCGACCAGGCCGATCCGCTGCCGGTCCGGCCCGTCCACCGCGACCTGGATGGTGTGGTCGCCGCCGAGCAGGGCCATCGCCTGGCCCTTCGGGTCGGCCTTGCTCGCCTCGTCCGAGCCGCCGTGGCCCGAGCCGCCCCGGCCGAGCATGCCGCCCGCCGCGCCCATCAGCTCGGTGGGCAGGCCCAGGTCGACCGAGAGCTTGACCGTGCCCGACATCGACTGCACGTCGGCCGAGGCCACCTTGGCCACCAGCTGCTCCGCCGTCAGCGTGGGCAGGCTCGGGGCCGAATCGCTCGCCAGCGCGGGCACCAGGCCCACCCCGGCGCCGATGGCCGCGACCACCGCGACCGGCACCAGCACCCGCACGGCCCGGCGCCGACCCGGCCGGTACGACACGTCCTTCTGCTCCATGACGCCTTCCCCTCCGCCAGAAAATCCTCAACTTCCCTGCACCACCATTGAAACCGCCCGCACCCCCGCCCGGCATCGTCCTGGGGAGCCAACTCCGCGTACGTCTGTCGGGGCAATCGACCCTGACACGGTCTCAGGGTTGCCGTAGTCCCGGAGGAGTAGTCGGTTCGCGTAAGGTCACTCCATGGCTACGCATGACTCCAGTCCCACCGCCGGTCCGACCGCCAACGCGATGCGACGGGCGCTGCACCGGGCCCGCACGGGTGTCTCGCTCGACGTGGCCGAGGCGGCGGTGCTGCTGCAGGCCAGGGGCGAGGACCTGCGGGAGCTGTGCGCGAGTGCGGCGGCAGTGCGCGATGCCGGGCTGGCGGCGGCCGGGCGGCCGGGCGTGGTCACGTACTCGAAGAAGGTCTTCATCCCGCTCACCCGGCTCTGCCGGGACCGCTGCCACTACTGCACCTTCGTCACGGTGCCGGGCAAGCTGCGGGCCGAGGGCAAGGGGCTGTTCCTCTCCCCGGACGAGGTGCTCGAGATCGCCCGGCAGGGCGCCGCGCTCGGCTGCAAGGAGGCCCTCTTCACCCTGGGTGACCGGCCCGAGGACCGCTGGCCCGAGGCGCGGGAGTGGCTGGACGCGCACGGGTACGACGACACCCTGGCCTACGTGCGGGCGATGGCGATCCGGGTGCTGGAGGAGACCGGCCTGCTGCCGCACCTCAACCCCGGGGTGCTGAGCTGGCAGGACTTCCAGCGGCTCAAGCCGGTGGCGCCCTCGATGGGCATGATGCTGGAGACCACGGCGACCAGGCTCTGGAGCGAGCCCGGCGGCCCGCACCACGGCTCGCCGGACAAGGAACCGGCCGTCCGGCTGCGGGTGTTGGAGGACGCGGGCCGCAGCGCCGTGCCGTTCACCACCGGGGTGCTGATCGGGATCGGCGAGGACTTCACCGAGCGGGCCGAGGCCTTCTTCGCGATCCGCCGCACCGCCCGGCAGTACCACGGCATCCAGGAGGTGATCGTGCAGAACTTCCGGGCCAAGCCGGACACCGCGATGCGGGCGATGCCCGACGCCGAGCTGGAGGAGCTGGCCGCCGCGATCGCGGTGGGCCGGCTGGTGCTCGGGCCCTCGGCCCGGATCCAGGCCCCGCCGAACCTGGTGGCGGGGGAGTACGGCCTGATCATCGGCGCGGGCATCGACGACTGGGGCGGGGTCTCGCCGTTGACCCCCGACCACGTCAACCCCGAGCGGCCCTGGCCGCACCTGGACGAGCTGGCCGCCCGCACCGCCGAGCACGGCTTCGAGCTGCGCGAGCGGCTCACCGTGCACCCCGAGTACCTGCAGCGCGGCGAGCCCTGGCTCGACCCGCGGCTGCTGCCGCACGTGCGCGCGCTGGCCGACCCGGAGACCGGGCTGGCCCGTGAGGACGCGATGCCCGTCGGCCTGCCCTGGCAGGAGCCGGAGGAGCTGCAGACCTCGGGCCGCACCGAGCTGCACCGCACCATCGACACCGAGGGCCGCACCGGCGACCGCCGGGCCGACTTCGAGGAGGTCTACGGCGACTGGGAGGCGCTGCGCGAGCAACTGCCCGCCCAGGTCGAGCGGTTGACCGGAGACGTGCGGGCCGCGCTGGCCGTGGCGGCGGCGGACCCGACCCGGCTGACCGACGAGCAGGCGCTGACCCTCTTCCACGCCGAGGGCCCGGCCCTGGACGCCCTCTGCGGCATCGCCGACGACGTGCGGCGGGACACCGTGGGCGACACCGTCACCTACTGCGTCACCCGGAACATCAACTTCACCAACGTCTGCTACACCGGCTGCCGGTTCTGCGCCTTCGCCCAGCGCCGCACCGACGCCGACGCCTACACCCTCTCGCTGGAGCAGGTGGCCGAACGGGCCGCCCAGGCCTGGGAGGTGGGCGCCACCGAGGTCTGCATGCAGGGCGGCATCCACCCGGACCTGCCGGGCACCGCCTACTTCGACATCGCGCGGGCGGTGAAGGAGCGGGTGCCGGGCATCCACGTGCACGCCTTCTCGCCCATGGAGGTGGTCAACGGCGCCAGCCGGACGGGGCTTTCGATCCGCGAGTGGCTCACCCGGGCCAAGGAGGCGGGCCTGGACTCCATCCCCGGCACGGCCGCCGAGATCCTGGACGACGAGGTCCGCTGGGTGCTCACCAAGGGCAAGCTGCCGGCCGCCACCTGGGTCGAAGTGGTCTCCACCGCACACGAGTTGGGCATCCGGTCCTCCTCCACCATGATGTACGGCCACGTGGACACCCCGAGCCACTGGCTGGGCCACCTGCGGCTGCTCGCGGAGATACAGCAACGGACCGGCGGCTTCACGGAGTTCGTCACCCTCCCGTTCGTCCACACCAACGCGCCGGTCTACCTGGCGGGCATCGCCCGGCCCGGCCCCACCGCCCGGGACAACCGCGCGGTGATGGCCATGGCCCGGCTGCTGCTGCACCCGCACATCCCCAACATCCAGACCAGCTGGGTGAAGCTGGGCGCCGAGGGCGCCGCCGAGATGCTCCGCTCCGGCGCCAACGACCTGGGCGGCACCCTGATGGAGGAGACCATCTCCCGGATGGCCGGCTCCGCCTACGGCAGCTACAAGTCCGTCCGCGACCTGCAGGCCATCGCCGAGGCGGCGGGCCGCCCGCACCGCCAGCGCACCACCCTCTACGGCGAGGTGCCGGAGGAGCGCCGGCAGGCGGCCCTGGCCTCGGACGGCCACCTGCCCGAGCTGCTCCCGGTGCTGGACTGAATCTTTCCTCCGGGTGACGATCTGCTGAAGGGCTGGTGTTCCCACTTCCCGGCTGACCCGGCCAGGCATTCGAATACAGTGCGAGTGCGCTCCGACCCCGGCGGCGCTGCCCCGAGGTCGACGGAAGGTGCCAGCCGGTGATGCCCCTGTGGTCGCGAGCCCAGCAGCAGGACTACCGGAGCCGGGTGCGCGGCTGCCTGCTCGGTGGCGCGATCGGCGACGCGCTGGGCGCCGGGGTGGAGTTCGAGCAGCTGGCCGCGATCCGCGAGGCGCACGGCCCGATGGGCGTCACGGGCTACCTGCCCGCGTACGGGCGCCGGGGCGCCGTCACCGACGACACGCAGATGGTGCTGTTCACCCTGGACGGCCTGATCCGGGCCCACATCCGCCGGGACGGCGGCAGTTGGCACCCGCCCACCGACGTGCACCGGGCCTACCTGCGCTGGGCGGCCACCCAGCAGGACTGGGGCCCGGACGAGCGGCGCAAGGACCTCGGCTGGCTGGGCCGGGAGGAGTGGCTCTACAGCCGGCGCGCCCCTGGCGAGACCTGCCTGGCCGGGCTGACCGGCCCGGACGCCGAGCGGCTCGGCACCCTGGACGAGCCGCGCAACCCGCAGTCCAAGGGCTGCGGCACGGTGATGCGGGCCGCGCCGTTCGGCCTGCTGACCGCCTGGGAGCCCGGCCTGGTCTTCCAACTGGCCGTGGAGTGCTCGGTGCTGACCCACGGCCACCCCACCGGCTACCTGGCGGCGGGCGCGCTGGCCGTGATCGTGCACACCGTCACCCGGGGCGGCACACTGGAGGAGGGCGTGCACCTCGCGCTGGCGCTGCTCTCCGAGCGCCCCGCGCACGAGGAGACCACGGCCGCGCTGCGGGCCGCGCTGGACGCCGTCCGGGCCGGCGAGCCCTCGGCCGAGCGGGTCGAGGCGCTGGGGGCCGGCTGGGTGGCCGAGGAGGCGCTGGCGATCGGGGTCTACTGCGCACTGGTGGCTCACGACGTCACCTCGGGCCTGCTGCTGGCGGTCAACCACTCCGGCGACAGCGACTCCACCGGCACCGTCTGCGGCAGCCTGCTGGGCGCCCTGCACGGCGAGACGGCCCTGCCGCCCGCCCTGGTGGCCGGGTTGGAGGGCCGGGCCACCCTGCTCGAACTCGCCGACGACTTCGTCCTGGAGCTGCTGCACGGCCCCGAGCTGCACAGCGCGGGCGAGCGCACCCCGTGGCTGGAGCGGTACCCGATCTGACGCACCGGCATCCGGAAACGGCGGTGCCCGCCGTACGGGGGGCGGCGGGCACCGGGCCGGTCAGGCCGGGGAGTCGAACGTTTCAGACGGTACCGAAGTCACCGGATCCGGCGGCGGCGGCGAAGGCGGCCCAGGCCTCCTGGGAGAAGTGCAGCTGGGGGCCCTCGGGGTCCTTGGAGTCACGGACGGCCACGGTGACGGCGGTCGGGACGGCGATCTCGACGCAGTTGCCGTTCGGGCCGCTGTAGGTGCTCTTGCGCCAGGTCAGGTTGCTGCTCATTTCGTGAACCTCTCGACGTAGGTGTTCATGAGGTGGCGAGTCTCCGCGACGCTGCACGCGGCCGCTCGCAGGTGGTCGTACATATGGGTATAGCGGCGGACGTCGGTCTCCTTCTCGAGGTAGAGGTCGCTCGTCACTCCTTCGAAGTAGACCACCGTGGAATCCGCCGACTCCGGGAACTCCATCAGGGAGAATGTCCCGGTCATGCCGGGGTGGGCCCCGTGGCTGAACGGGATCACCTGGATGTTGATGTTGGGCCGCTCGCCGAGCTCCAGCAGTTGGTAGAGCTGGTCCGCCATCACCTGCGGCCCGCCCACCTCCCGTCGGAGCACGGCCTCGTCTATGACCACCCAGAAGCTGCCCAGTGGGTTGTCCCCGTAGACCCGGCTCTGCCGTTTCAGCCGCACGTCGACCCGGCGCCGCACGGCGGCCGCGTCGTAGTCGGGCGAACTGCCCGCCACCACGGCCTCGGCGTAGCCCCGGGTCTGCAGCAGCCCGGGCACGTAGCTGGTCTCGTACGCCCGGATCGAGGAGGCCTCGGCCTCCAGGCCGATGTAGACGCTGTACGGGATGTCCCCGAACTCGTGCCACCAGCCGCGCTGGCGGGACTCGCGGGCCATCTCCATCAGCCCGGCCCGGACCCGCTCGTCACCGACCTCGTACACGTCGCAGAGGTCGCGCACGTCCCGCTGGCTGATGCTGCGTCGGCCGTTCTCCAGTCTGCTGATCTTCGACTGGGAGACCATCAGGCGGCCGGCCACCTCCTCGGCCGTCATGCCGCGCAACTCGCGCAGGCGCCGCAACTCGGCACCGAGACGCCGTCGGCGCACTGTCGGATTGATGCTGGCGGACACATCGACCTCCGGCCGGACCTCTGGCACGCCAAGGACCGACGTGCCACGGAAGAGTGTGGAAATTGGTACCAACCCCCCTGACTTGGAGCAGCATGTCATCTTGGCTCGGGTCGGCGCCGGGGAATCGACCCAGGACGATAGAACAGATCGTCAGAAAATCACTCATAAGTGACAGTGCTACTTGCGCCCGACCCACCGGAGCCGGTAATGCGCCGGCACCACGTTCGGCAGCCTGCCCGGGGCACGGCCGCGGAAACGGAAACAGGGCGGCCCTCCCGGCAAGCTGCTGCCGGGAGGGCCGCCCCGAGGTGCTCAGTGCTGATGGGGCCTGGCCCCCTTGCTCACCGGGCGCCGACCTGGGTGGCCACGCCTCGACCACCCGCGACGGCCCGGGCGGCGACCGGACGGCCTCCGCCGGTGCTCCGGCCCTGCTGCGCCGGAAGGCCGTTCTGCACGTCCATGACGGCGTGCGCGACCATCCCGCCGAGCGGGTCGTAACGGATCAGGTCGCGCAGCCGTGACCGCGAGGACCGTCCCTCGTTACCCGGATAGAGGTGCTTCCCGAGGCCGACCGAGTGCGCCAGTGCGGCCAGTGCGGCCGTCCTGGGGTCCGGTGGCACGCCGGTCCGGATGGCGGTGTCCAGCCGCTGCTTGATCGCGGCATTGGTGCAGTCGTCCGACGCCTGGTACCGCGTCGTCGGCAGCACGCCGCACACCTGGCCCGGCACGGCCGTCACCATGCCGCACCGTTCCAGGTGCGCCAGGTAGGTCTGCCGGAGCCCCAGTCGGGGCCCGCCGATCCAGTGTGCGGCCCGCACCGGGCTGCCGCGTCGGCGCAGCAGTTCCAGTGCGTGGTCCAGGGTCGGATCACCGGTCGGCCGTGGCATCACCACGGCGATCCGATCTCCGTCCGGGACGATTCGTCCGGCCAGGGACAGCTCGACGAGCTGTGCCCCGGCGAGTCCGAGGTCGAGGGTCTGCGGCTGCGCTGTGGTGCCCGTGGTCGGGTCCAGAGCGAGCAGCAGGAGTTCCTCGGGAATGGTTCTGCGGCTCTTGCCCATCCAAGCCTCCCCGCGTGGATGGAAGACAGAGTGACGCCTCTCACAGCGGCTTGTCGAGTACGCCTCCGAATCGTGACCTTGCGGAGGCCGCGCGGAACCGCCCCCGGCGCGGTCGGCGTCCCTCACGGGGTACGGCCCGCGGCGCGGCCCGCGCTCGGCCGCCCGGAAGAATAACGGCCGGTCGGGCGGGGTGTGGCCGTCGTTACGGCGCCCGGTGGCGGAGACTGTACAGCTACGGGAGTGCGGCGGGAAGCCGTGCGAAATGAGCTTCGGCCCTTCACGGGCGGACGAGGAGGAATGGTCACGTGGGCGAGTCCCCCGACAGTGTGCGGCGCGACGGTGAAGGGGATACCCCTACCCCCGAAGAGGGCCGCCCGAACTCGACGGTGACCCTGCGGGTCCGCGAAGTCGACAACAAGACCACCACCCTCCGCCTCCCCGCGGACAACAGGACCACCGCGATCCGCCTCCCGGCCGACCCGGTGGTGGCGGCGGCTGAGCCTGCGGCAGACGCGGCGGCGAAGGCCGGCAAGCCGGCGGCACCCTCGGCGAAGGCCGGGGAGCCTGCGGCGAAGGCCGGGGAGCCTGCGGCACCTTCGGCGGACGCCGGGAAGTCTGCGGCGAAGCCCGGGAAGCCTGCTGCGGACGCTGATCAGCCCGAGGCCGTCGAGCCCGCAGCCGAGTCGGCGGAGGTCGCCGTCGAGCACGCCGGCCCCGAGCGGGCGAGCGCGGAGCAGGCCGGAGCCGAGGCCGAGCAGCCCGAGCCCGAGGCCGAGTCTGCGCGGGCGGTCGACACCGGGGTGGGCGCGGAGACGAAGATGCTCCGGCTGCCCGCGAAGCCGAAGGAGCCCGCCGCCGAAGGTGCGACCGCCGGCGGCTCCGCCGCGCCCGGCGCTGCTGCTGCCGAGAGTGCTCCCGAGGTGCCGGCGGTCGACACGGGGGTGGGCGCGGAGACGAAGATGCTCCGGCTGCCCGCGAAGCCGAAGGAGCCCGCCGCCGGCTCCGCTGCCGACGGGAGTGCTCCCGAGGCACCGGTGGCCGACGCCGGGGTGAGCGCCGAGACCAAGATGCTCCGGCTGCCGCCCAAGCCCGCCTCCGCTGCCGCCTCCGCCGGTTCTGCCGCCGCAGGCTCCGCCGCTGCGACCTCCGCTGCCGTCGGCGCCCCCTCCTCCCGGCCCTCGGCCGCCGAGGCTGCCGAGGGTGTCGAGCCCGGTGGGGTCGACCCGCGTCTCGCCATACGGGACAGCCGGGGCCTCGCCGGTGCCGAGCTCAAGGGTGCCGCCAAGGCCCCCGCCGGTGCGCCCGTCGGCGGGACGGTGCCCGAGCCGCCCGTCGAGCCGGAGCCCGTGCCGGAGCCGGGCCCGGAGCCGGAGCCTGCGCCCGTGCCGACGCCGGTACCTGCGCCGAAGCCGGTGCCGGTCCCGCAGCCGGTGCCGCCGCTGCCCGTGCCGGATCCGGCGCCGCTGCCGGCGCCGGAGACCACGTCCGAGGCGATGGAGGTGCTGGCGGCGCTCAGCGCGCGGCCGGTCTCGCCGCTGCGCCGGGCCGTCAAGCGTTTCACCATCTGGACGGTCTTCCTGGGCTTCGTGCTCGGGCTGGTGGTCGCCGGGCAGCTGCTCCGCCCGCTGCCGGATCCGAAGACCAAGCTCTCGCTCGCCGATTCCTTCACCTTCGCCGGTGACCAGCCGGCGCTGCCCTGGCCCGGGAAGGGCCAGGCGGTGGCCGAGGTGGTCGGGGTGGGCAGCCTGGGCAGCTCGGGAACGGAGACCCCGGCGCCGATCGCGAGCGTCACCAAGGTGATGAACGCGCTGCTGATCCTCCAGGACCACCCGCTCAAGAAGGGTGAGAGCGGCCCGAAGCTCACCGTGGACAAGCAGGCGGCGCAGGAGTCCAGCGACGCCGACCAGTCCCGGGTCACCCTCACGGAGGGCCAGCAGCTCACCGAGTACGAGGCGCTCGAGATGCTGATGCTGCCCTCGGCCAACAACGTGGCCCGGCTGCTGGCCCGCTGGGACGCGGGCAGCGAGCAGGCGTTCGTGAAGAAGATGAACGACCAGGCCGCCAAGCTGGGCATGACCAACACCACCTACGCCGACCCGGCCGGGTACGACAACAACACCAAGAGCACCGCCAAGGACCAGCTCAAGCTGGCCGAGCTCGCGATGCAGAACGAGATCTTCCGTCAGGTGGTCGCCACCCCGGACACCACCTTCAACGGGCAGCGGGTCTACAACACCAACTACCTGCTCTCGGCGAAGAACGGCGTGATCGGCGTCAAGACCGGCTCCTCCACCCCGGCCGGCTCCTGCCTGATGTGGGCGGCGGTCAAGGAGATCGGCGGCGTCAAGCGGCTGATCCTCGGGGTGACGCTCGGTCAGCCGGCCACGACCTCCGACAACATCCTCAAGGCGGCCCAGACCGTCAGCCAGAAGATCATCACGGCCGCGCAGAACGGCCTCACCGGTCAGACCCTGGCCAAGCAGGGCCAGGTGGTCGGGTACGTGGACAACGGGCTCGGCGGCAAGACCTCGGTGGTCGCGGCCCAGGACCTGACGGTCGCGGGCTGGCCCGGCATCACGGCCAAGGTGACGCTGGACAAGGCCAAGCTCGGTCACACGGTGAAGTCCGGCACCCAGGTCGGCACCGTCTCGGCCGGCGAGGGCGACGGCAAGGTCGAGGTGCCGGTCACCCTCCAGGGCGACCTCAACCCGCCGTCGATCATGTCCCGCCTGCTGCGCCTGCTCTGAGGAGCACCGGGGCGGGGAGCGGGGTCAGCCGACCCGCTCCCCGCCCCGAGGCGTGTCCGGGCCCGGCTCCCCGCCCGGGGCCGGGCTCGGCGGGCCGCCCCAGTGGCCGGGTTCGGTGCGGGTGCCGAGCCACCGGGCCAGGGGCGGCTCCTCGGCCAGCACGCGGCCCAGCGCGATCGCGCAGGTGACGGCGGTGAACAGCACGATCAGCCAGCTCAGCGAGGTGAACACCACTCCGTACGGGCCGAACTTCTGCACGCTCTGGGTCATCGCCCGGGGGAGGTAGACCTGCCCGGCCACGCTGACGCCGACCACGGAGACGCCGCAGAGCAGGGCCCCCGGCAGCAGCGGGTACCACCGCACCCGGCCGCCGAGCAGCAGGTGCTGGGTCCACCACCAGATGGCGGTGGCGGCCAGGGCGAGCAGCGGCAGCCCGAGGCCCGGGCCGGCTCCGAAGCCCTTGCGCAGCGGGCCCTCGAAGACCAGGAAGGCCAGCCAGACCACCAGCCAGGCGAGCCAGCGCCAGGCGGCCACCCGGGCGCCGCTCTTGGGCGACTCCCAGCAGCGTTCGCAGACCCGCTGCATGGCCCGGCTCAGCGTGGTGGCGGAGAGCAGGGTGACCAGCACCCCGAGCAGGCCGAAGCTGTCCGAGACGTCGCTGCGCCCGGCCGCCATCAGCTGCTGCACCTGCTCCTGGGCCGGGCCGGAGAGGCCCAGCTGGTCGCGGAGCGAGCCGGTCACCCCGCTGCGCACCGCCGCCGGGGCGAAGACGGCGAGCACCAGCAGGGCGGGCAGGGCGCTGAGGAAGGCCTGGGCGGCCAGCCGGGTGGCGCAGTCCAGCAGGTTCACCCGAACGAGCTGCCCGACGGCCCGCCCCACCAGGGGCACCCGATCGGGCACCGCCCGCAGCTCGCCCCACCTGGCCCGCCAGTCCGTGCGCACACCCCATGGTCACCCGGCCCCCGGGCTGACGCACCTTCAGCGCTACCTGCCGGTCTTGCCGGTGAGCTTCTGGATGCGGCTGTTGATGCCCCAGCCGGTGACGCGGAAGAGGGCTTCGACGAGGATGTTGCGGCTCATCTTGGAGGCGCCGAATTCGCGCTCGATGAAGGTGATCGGGACCTCGACGACCTTGAAGCCGGCCTTGACGGTGCGCCAGGCGAGGTCGACCTGGAAGCAGTAGCCGGCGGAGGCGACCTCGTCCATGCCGATGCCCAGGAGGGTCTCCTTGCGGAAGGCGCGGTAGCCGCCGGTGACGTCCTTGATGGGGACGCCGAGCATCATGCGGGAGTAGAAGGAGCCGCCGCGGGAGATGAGGAGGCGGGACTTGGGCCAGTTGACGACCTTGCCGCCGGGGACCCAGCGGGAGCCCTGGACGAGGTCGGCGCCGCGCAGGGCGGTGAGGAGGCGGTGGAGTTCCTCGGGCTGGTGGGAGCCGTCGGCGTCCATTTCGACGAGGACGCTGTAGCCGTGGTCGATGCCCCAGCGGAAGCCGGCGAGGTAGGCGGCGCCGAGGCCTTCCTTGCCCTTGCGGTGCATGACCTGGACGTGGTCGTCGGTGGCGGCGAGCTTGTCGGCGATGTCGCCGGTGCCGTCGGGGCTGTTGTCGTCGGCGACGAGGACGTGGACCTCGGGGACGGCGGCACGGACGCGGGAGACGATCCGCTCGACGTTCTCGGCCTCGTTGTAGGTCGGGATGATCACCAGGACCTTGCCGAGATCGGCGAAGGTCGTCTCCTCAGGGGCAGTCACGTCTGAGCCTTCCGTCGTGCGGGGGGTCTGTGGTTCAGGGGCGGGTCCGCCTCAGCAGCGAGACGGTGAGCATGCGGGGGTGGCTGATCTCCACCGGGGTGAACACCGACCGCAGCGCCGCGGTCTGGTCCGCCGGCAGGTTCGCGTACGGGTCGTTCCCCGGCCCGATGGTAACGACCCAGGCCCGGGTCACGGCACCGATGCAGGCCGCCGGGTCCGGACAGGGCACGGGGTAGAGGTCGTCCGCCCGCACCGCCGTCTCGGCCAGCAGGAAAGGGTACGGCCGGACCCGGGCCGGCAGGTAGTAGGCCACCCCCGGTCCGATCATCCGCCAGGCGTCCCAGCCGGCCAGCGCGACGATGCCGTCCCCGGGCCGGTACCCGGCGGCGATCACCTGCGCCGCGCCTCGGAAGTCCACCGCGCTGTGCGCGATCTCCTGGCGGTTCCGCCGCTGCTCCGGCACCCCGAGCAGCAGCACGGTCACGCCCAGCGCGAGCGCGAGCAGCACCCGCACCCAGGCGGCGGGCCCGCGCCGGGTGGCCAGGCAGCCGGCCGCCAGCATGGCCCAGGCCGGGAGGGTGAAGAGCAGGTACCGGTCGAGGAAATACGAGGTGGAGCCGTGCGAGTAGGCCCAGACCGCGAGGGCGGGCAGGGCGGCCATGGCCAGCGGGCCCAGCGCCCGCCGGTGCACCAGCAGCAGGGCCAGCACGGTGAGCACCTCGAAGGCGTGCCAGACGTGCCAGCCGCCGACCAGCGAGGGCCCGAAGGTGCGCAGCGCGTCCAGGGTGGGCGCGGGGATCCAGCCCAGCTGGCGGTCGGACTGCCGGCGCCCGAGCAGGGCCAGCGGCACCAGCGGCAGCACCGTGACGGTCACGGTCAGCGCCCACTGCCGCACCAGCCGCCAGGGCTGCCGGGCCGGCCAGGCGACCAGGGCCACCACCACGGCGTGGCCGATCAGGCCGGTCAGCGAGACCAGGTGCAGCGCCCCGGCGGCCACCGTGCAGCCGCCGTACCAGGCCCACCGCCCGAAGGCGGGCCGGTCCAGGGCGCGCAGCAGGCAGAGGGTGGCGCCGGCCGCCGCGCAGGTCACCAGCGCGTAGGCGCGCACCTCCTGCGCGTACGCTGAGACGCTCGGGCAGACCGCGAAGAGCAGCCCGGCCGCCAGCCCGGCGGGGGCGCTGCCGTACCAGCGGCGGGTGGCCAGGGCGGTGAGGCCGGCGGCCCCGCCCATGGCCAGGGCGGAGGGCAGCCGCAGGCTCAGGGTGGAGTCGCCGAAGAGCGCGCTCCACAGGTGCAGCAGCACGTAGTAGGTGCCGCTGCTGGCGTCCACGTTGCCGAGCATCGCGAAGAGCTCCGGCAGCGGCCGGGCGGCGGCGCTCCAGCTGGAGATCTCGTCCCGCCAGAGTTCGGGGGTGTCGATCCGGTAGAGCCCGAGCAGCAGGGCGAGCAGGCCGGGGAGGAGCCAGCCGGAGGGGGAGCGGAGGGTGCGGATGGCGACGCTCAAGAGCCTTTGATCCGATCATCCGATCGGCGTACTGGTCTGACGATCCGTCAGGAGTGTGCCGAAGAGAGCAGATCAGGATACCCAGCGCCCGGTGGGGGTGAGCGCCCCCGCGCTCACCCCCACCCCGTCGGCGGTCGCTCATTCGGCCCGCCCGTCGTTCGTCCCGGCCTGACGGCCGCTCATTCGGCCCGACGGGCCAGCGGCAGCCGGGCCCGGGTGCAGAGGCCGGCCAGCAGCACCGCCGCGAGCGGCACCCCGATCAGGATCACCAGCAGCTCCGTCCAGGGCACGGCCACCGGGGCGACCACCACGTGCACCCCCTCGCCGGAGAGCCCGCGCATCGCGCTGTTGCGCAGCTCGCGCAGGGCCACGGCCGGCACGAAGCCGCTCACCGTGCCCAGCACCGCGCCCAGGGTGGCGATCACCCCGGCCTGGAAGCCGCTCAGCCGGCGGCGGATGCCCGGGGTGGCGCCGACGGCCGCGAGGGTGGTCAGGTCCTGCTGCGAATCGGCGGCGGCCAGCCCGGTGGCGATGCCCGCCGCGCCGAGCGCGACCAGCGCCGAGAAGGCGGTCAGCGCCAGCGGCACCAGGTCGTAGCTCGGGTGGAACCCGCGCTCCACCCGGACCTCGCTGTGCACCCCGAGGGAGGCCGCGGCGGCGGCGCCGCGCTGCTCCTCCTTGGCGCTGGGCACCTGCGCGGGCAGCCAGACCGCCCCGGTCACCTGCGCCTGGAGCCCGGCCCCCTGGGCGGCGGCCTTGCTCAGCAGCACCGGCCCGAACGCGGCGGCCGCCGGCCGGTCGAACACCACCGCGTCCACGCTCACGTAGCTGACGGCGGGCTTCGGCGTCTGCCCGGGCTGCACCACCCCGGCGCTGCCGGTCAGCTTGAGCGAGATCTTGCCGTCCTTGACGTACGCGGGGTCGAAGACCACCGTCTTGCCCGAGCCGAGCGCCGCCTCCACGGCCGGGTCGCGCACCCCGAACAGGTTGTGCAGCAGGGTGGTGTCACCCACCCGCACCCCGGGGAAGCCGGAGAGCCGGGAGCCCGGCTGCGGGGTGGCGCCGGCCGGGACCTGGAGCTCGGCATAGCTGCTGCAGGTCGGGCAGAACACGTAGGTCGCGGTCCCCACGTCGGCCCGCTCGCCCAGGCCGGGCATGGCAGTGGCGAGCGCCGCCACCGCTCCGGGCAGCTTGGCCTGGTCGCCGAAGAGCTGCAGCGAGACGGCGCCGCTCGGCATGGTGGCGTGGTACTCGGCCCGGGCCTGCGCGTCCGAGCTGGCCGTGTAGATGCCGACGGCCACCGAGCCGGCGACGGCGGCCAGCACGGCCGCCACGGCGGGGGCGGTCCTGGCCCGGTGCCGGACGGCGTCGCGCAGCGCCAGCCGCGGGCTGAGCGGCAGCCAGCGGCCGAGCCGCCCGATCTGGCCGACCAGGAAGGGGGTGCAGATCACCACGCCGAGCTCGGCGGCGATCGAGCCGCCCGCCACGGCCAGCATCGGCCGGTCCATCCCGGCGGCCACGATCATGCCCCGGCCGGAGTCGGTCACCGCGCCGTACAGCGCCAGCGCCGCACCGCCGGCCAGCATCAGTGCGCCGAGCACGGCCGGCCTGCCGTTGGCGGGCTTGGGCGAGCGCCGTGCCCGCAGCGCCTCGGTGACCTCCTGGCGGGCCGCCTGCACGGCGGGCACCAGGGCGGCCAGCAGACCGGTGGCCAGACCGAGCAGCGCGATGCCGGCGAGCTCCGCCGGCTCCAGGGCGAAGTGCCCGAACCGGGCCCCGGCGATCGCCTCCGCCCAGGGGCGGGTCACCGCGACGGCCAGGACGCCGGCCGCCACGCCGACCACCGCACCCGCGGCCCCGAGCACGGCACCGCTGCCCAGGACGACGGACCGCACGTGCGAGCGGTCACCGCCGGTGGCGGCCAGCAGCCCGAGCTGGCGGCGCGAGCGGCGCGCACCGACCGCGAAGGCCGGGCCGGCCAGCAGCACCACCTCCAGCAGCGCCATCACCGTCACCACCGCGACCACCGCCATGGTCAGCTGGTCCGAGCTGTCCGTGAGGCTCACCCGGTTCGCGTAGTAGGGGACGTCGGACTTGGGCGGCAGGTGCAGCGCCACCTCGTGCGAAGTCGCCGTGTAGCCGTACTTGTTGAGCTCGCGGACCTTGGCCCAGTCCGCGGTGGCGGCCGCGCCGGTGGGCAGCTCCACCAGCCAACTGGCACCACCCTTGGGCCTGTTGGCCGTCGGGTCGGCGGGCCCGCCGACCGGTGGGTTCAACTTATCCAGCGCGGGCAGCAGTTCACCCGGCCGTGCGACCAGCTCGACCTTGCGCAGATCACCCGGGTGCTCGACCACCCCGGTGATGGTGAAGGGCGTCGACTCCAGCCCCTGCACCTTGGTGGTGTCGCCCACCTTCAGCCCGGCCTGGTCCAGGAACGCCTGGGTGGCGGCCAGTTGACCGGCGGCCGACGGCGCCTTGCCGTCCACCAGGTCCAGCCGGCCCGCCCAGGCCTTGTCGGTCAGGTCGGCCTCGGTGGTCTCGGTCCGGAGCAGCCCCTCGCGGGAGCTCGCCCCGACCGTCGGGCCGGTCTTCACCGGGGTGAACTTGCTGCCGGCGGGCAGCAGTTCGGCGATCAGCTTGGCCGGGTCGGCGGTCGAGCTGCGCTGCTGCTCGACGGTGAGCGGCTTGGCCTGGGTGCTGAGGAACTCCGTGTCGGAGTTGGGTGCCTGCAGCACCGTCTCGCCCGGGGCGATGGAGCGGACGAACAGATCGGCGCCGCCGATCTGCCGGGCCGCCTGCTCGACCGGGGTCAACTGGGCCGAGCGGTAGACGATGTCGGCACCCGTCACGCCCAGCACGGGCAGCGCGATCATGGCGAGGACGAGGGCGCTGCGGCCCTTGGCGCGCAGGGCGTCACGGCGGGCGATCCGCAGCGCGGGACCCCAGGAGGAGAGCATCACCGGGCCACCTGGCCACGGCCGAACCGGTCGTTGCCCGGCTGGCCCTCGGCGTACTGGCCCTCGCCGTACCGACTCTCGCCGTACTGGCCGGGGATCTTCCGCTCCATCTGCCGCTGGTCGACCTTCTGGCCGTCCGATAGGTAGACCACCCGGTCCGCCCAACTGGCGTGCCGGGTCTCGTGGGTGACCATCATCGCGGCGGCCCCCGCATCGCAGCGGGCCCGCAGCACCGCGAGCACGGCCTCACCCGTCGCGGAGTCCAGCGCGCCGGTCGGTTCGTCCGCCAGCACCAACCGGCGGTCGCCGATCAGCGAGCGGGCGATCGCCACCCGCTGCTGCTGGCCGCCCGAGAGCTGGTCCGGGAAGCGGTCCGCCAGGTCCTCGATGCCCAGCTCGGTCAGCGCGGCCACCGCCTCGCGCCGGGCCGCCCGGCTGGCTATCCCGTCCAACTCGCGCGGCAGCGCCACGTTCTCCGCCGCGGTGAGGGCCGGGATCAGGTTGTAGTCCTGGAACACGTAGCCGACGCTGCGCCGCCGCACCCGGGCCAGCCCCTTGCGGCTGAGCTGCCCGAGCACCGTCCCCTCGACCACCACCTGACCCTGGGACGGCGAGTCCAGCCCGCCGGCCAGGGTCAGCAGGGTCGACTTGCCCGAGCCGGACGGGCCCATCACCGCGACGAACTCACCCGCCCGTACCTCCAGGTCCACCCCTCTGAGGGCATGGACCTGGGCGGCGCCCTGGCCGTGGACGCGCGTGACGCCCTGGAGCTGAAGCACGGGCTGTGGAGTCGGTGAGCTCACGTTGTCTCCCCCTTGAAAGTCGGCATGGCGGTGCCGCAGTAACTGCGCAGCACCTATCGGCATACCGAGTATGTATACCCGGTATGCAGCCACCGCTCAAGGCCGACCCCCTGTCCCTGCCCCTCGGCTATCCCTCCTCTTCCTCTTCTTTCTCCTCGGCCGCCGCCTCGGCACTGCGCACCTGCTCGGCGAACTCCTCCGCCGGGATGCGCTCCACCGTCGCGCCGTGGCGGGCGGCCAACTCGTCCGTCGGGGCGGGGGAGTGCTCGTGCAGTTCGACCACCAGCAGGGCCGTCCCGTCCTCGACCCGGGCGGCCAGTACGATCAGGCCCGCGCCTCCCTCGGTGTCGCGGTTGCTCTCCGCCGCGTTCCCGAGCGCCGCGCCGGCGGCCATCCCGAGCAGGGCCCCGATCGGCCCGCCGAGTGCCCCGACCAGCCCGCCGACCACGCTCGCCCCGGCCGTCGGCATGCCCGCGTTCTTGGCCCAGCTCTCCGGCACCTGCAGCTCGCCGTCGGCCGACCGGACCACCGCGGACACCTGTCGCACCCCCGGCAGATGCCGGGCCTCCTCGTACGCGGCCTGCCACCCGTCGCTGCCGGCGAAGCCCAGCAGCACCACGTTGTGCGCGTCCGACATCGCCCCTCCTCTCGCCTCGTCCCGCCCGGCGGCCTGCTCCCGCCCGGTCCCGCATCGATCCGCCCCATCCTGATCGCGCCGCCCCACCCCGCCCCGGAGGCCAGCCCGGCCGGCCGCCCGCGTCACCGGAACGGCGGTAGCCGCGCCCGTCGTCGGCGCGGTCGTACTCGTCCTGGCCGGGGGCTCGTCACCGCGAGGCGCCTACCGTCCCAACTCCCGCTCCACCTCGGCGATCAGCGCCAAGGCCCCGTCCAGGGCGGCGATCTCCGTCGCGCTCATGGTCGGATTGTCGGCCCGCCGGGCCCTGGCCTGGGTCAGCAACATCCCCTCCGTGCCGCCCAGTTGCCGCAGCAGCCCGCGCAGCGTGGCCCGCGCCACCGCCCCGACCTCGGGCATGGTGAGGGCGGCCTGGGCCAGGATCAACGCGGACATCGCCCGGTCCAGCCCGGGTGGCCCGTCCATAGCGGTGGCCCAGTCGATCACCACCGGGCCCCGGGCGGTCAGGAAGACGTTGTCGGGGTGCAGGTCCAGGTGCAGCACCCGGTGCGCGGGGTCGGTCGACTCCTGGGCCGGCACCGCGTGCAGCCGCTCCAACAGTTGCCCCAGCACCGCCCCGGCCCACTCTCCGTCCACCTCCCCGGCGAGCAGCCCGGCCATCATCGTCCCCCCGTCCAACCGCTCCAGCACCAGCTCGGCCGCTCCGCCCCCGGCCCACACCGCCGGCACCGGATACCCGTGTCGGCGTAGGTGCGTCATCACCGTGACCTCCCAGGACGCGTCGAACCCGTCCCGGTACCGCCGCAGCACCCGCCCGCCCCCGTACTCGAACACATCCGCCGTCCGCCCGATCCCGACCAACGCCCCGATCTCCATGCGCGGCAGGCTAGCCCCGGCCCCCGTCGACTCCTATACCTGGGCGACCCCCGCCGAAGGATCCGCTAATGTGTCAGAGGTCAGCTTGTGGATCAGCACCACCGGCCGGACCCCCGCCTCATTAGCTCAGGGGATAGAGCACGGCTCTCCTAAAGCCGGTGTCGCAGGTTCGAATCCTGCATGGGGCACGCAGCGCGAAGCGCTGGAGAACGCGAGAAGGGCCAGCTCACGGGGTGTTTCCCCGGAGGCTGGCCCTTCGTCGTTCTCGGACTGCGCGGGCCGCTCAGTCCGGTCGTGCCACCAGCCTTCGGCGGATCCTGCCCGCCCAGCGCCCGGTCAGCAGCATCTGCCGGGCCGAAGCGGGGAGCCCTGCGAGGGTTTGCTCGGCGCTGGGGTCTCCTGACCGGACCTCGGGCTTCGCAGCCTGGGTGTTTCTGTCTCGCCAAGTCGCTTGTGCGTAATCGGCAATGCCTGTGGGGCGAGGCGGGGTCAGCGCTCGGTGGCCGCTTGCTGCAGCTGGGCGGTGATGCCCTGCCGGTCGATCTGGATCCAGTACTCGACGATGAGTCCGTCCTCGACGCGATAGACCGCACTGGTCATCGCCGTGACCTGTGCACCGGTCGGCGGGTGGTGGTCCACCAGTCCGAGGTGTCGCCCGTGCTGGGTCCAGCGGGCGTAGACCCGGTCTCCTTCGGCGAGGAGCTCGTCCACGGTGAGGGTGAAAGGGCCGTACGCGTCGATCATCTCCTGGACGTGCTCGGTGTACTGCTGCGGCGTCCGCTCCACGACCACCGGTGCCTCCGAGGCGACCTGATGGGCTCGGACCCGGTCGGCCATGAAGTGACCGGCTCGGTCGGGGTGCAGGCCCGAGCGCACCTGCAGCAGGAACTGGCGGACGGTCTCCTTGGAATTGGTCATTGGCGAAGTGTGGCAGCACGCTCAGGCCCGGCGGGTTCGGGGCGTTCGGTGAGGTGACCGTTCTCGGCTCGGGCGCCGGGGCGGACGGGGGGCGGTGGGGTGACCGCGGCCCCCGGGGGATGTGGGTGGGGAGGGGGAGGCTATGGTGAGACTGAAACGGGGAGCTATCCCCGTTTGGGGTCGAGCGAGGGGCGTGGGCATGATCCAGCGTCAGGATCCGGGGCGGGGGCGGGGGCAGCGTGCTGCGGACTGGGCGGACGGCCGGCTGGGGGTCTACACCGTGGCCAGGGCCAACCTGCGCAAGATCTTTCCGGACCACTGGTCCTTCATGCTCGGGGAGATCTGCCTCTACAGCTTCGCCATCATCATCCTGACGGGTGTCTACCTGACGCTGTTCTTCAAGCCCGGCATGGGTGAGGTGGTCTACCACGGGGCCTACGCCCCGCTGAACGGCATCCGGATGTCCGAGGCATACGCCTCCACCATGGACATCAGCTTCGAGGTGCGGGGCGGGCTGCTGATCCGTCAGATCCACCACTGGGCAGCCGTGGTGTTCATCGCGGCGATGTTCGTGCACATGATGCGGGTGTTCTTCACCGGGGCGTTCCGCAAGCCCCGTGAGATCAACTGGGTCTTCGGCTTCCTGCTGCTGTTCCTCGGCATGTTCGACGGCTTCATGGGCTACTCGCTCCCGGACGACCTGCTCTCCGGCACGGGCATCCGCTTCATGGAGGGCGCCGTCCTGGCGGTGCCGCTGGTCGGCTCGTACCTGCAGATGTTCCTGTTCGGCGGGGAGTTCCCGGGCACCGACATCGTGCCGCGCCTGTTCACCGTGCATGTGCTGCTGATCCCCGGCGTCATGGTGGGGCTGCTGGTGGCCCACCTGATCCTGGTCTTCCACCACAAGCACACCCAGTGGGCCGGGCCCGGCAGGACCGAGCAGAACGTGGTCGGCATGCCGCTGATGCCGGTCTACCTGGCCAAGGCCGGTGGCTTCTTCTTCCTGGTGTTCGGCGTGATCGCGTTGATGTCCGCGATCGCCACCATCAACCCGATCTGGGCGTACGGCCCGTACCGCCCGGACCAGGTCTCCACCGACGCCCAGCCGGACTGGTACATGGGCTTCGCCGAGGGCTTGATCCGGGTGATGCCGGGCTGGGAGGTCCGGGCCTGGGGGCACACCCTCAACCTGGGGGTCTTCATCCCGCTGACCCTCTTCCCGGTGATCCTCTTGGCCATCGCCGCGTACCCGTTCATCGAGGGGTGGGCCACCCGGAGCGGGCGGGAGCACCACCTGCTCGACCGCCCGCGCAACGCGCCCGTGCGGACCGCACTCGTGGCGGCCTGGATCAGCCTCTACCTGGTGATGCTGGTGGGCGGCGGCAACGACCTCTTCGCGACGCACCTGCACCTCTCGCTCAACACCATCACCTACGCCGCCCGGGCGGGGTTCTTCCTGGTGCCGGTGGTCACCTTCTGGGTGACCAAGCGGTGGTGCCTGGGGCTGCAGCGCCGCGACCGCGACAAGGTGCTGCACGGCCGGGAGACCGGGGTGATCAAGCGCCTGCCGCACGGCGAGTTCGTCGAGGTCCACGCCCCGCTGCCGCAGGACGAGCTGTTCAAGCTCACCGCGCACGAGCAGCCCGGCCCGATCGCACTGCCCGCTCCGGCGGACGCCAACGGCGTGGCGCGCCCTGCCGGTGCGCTCGACCGGCTCCGGGCGGGTCTGTCGCAGGGCATCCACGGGGAGCACGCCCGGGTGCCGAAGCCCACCGCCGAGGAGTACCGCGAGAGCGCCGCGGGCCACGGCCACTGACCGGCGCTGCCGACCGAGGGAGGACACCGTGCGCAACCCGGCCGACCAGCTCGCCGACAGTAAGTACCTGCTCCTCACCACCTTCGACGAGACCGGTGGCCGGGCCCACGCCAGCCGGCTGTGGGTGGTGGCCGACGGGCCGGCGCTCGGGGTCTGGGCCCCCGCCGACTCGGGCGAGGCCCGGCGGATCCGGCGTCGGTCCCGGGTGCTGGTCGGTCCGTGCGACGCCCACGGGCGGCCGACCGGACAGCCGGTGCCGGCCCGGGCCGGCCTCTGCGACGCGGACGCGACGGCCCGCTACCGCAGCTCGCTGATCGACAAGTACGGCCTGACGGCGATGGTCACCCTGGCCGTCAGCCGGCTGCGGGTGGGGCTGGCCGGGACGGTGGGGATCAGGATCACCCCGAGCGAGCTGGAACGGCGGCTGGTCGGGCCGGAGTGGCGGCCGCCGAGCACGTACTGCCCCAACTGAACCCGCTCCCGGCCGGGGCTCAGGTCTGCCAGAGCCGGCTGAAGGTCTGGTCGAGCCGCTCCGGGGGCACCGGGGTGCCCGGGAGGGGGTGGCCGGTGGGGCGGAAGGCGTCCAGGAGCAGGGCCAGCGGGCGGCGCCACCCCTCGGGGTGGTCGGCGACCAGGGCGGGCATGGCCCGGAGCAGCGGGCCCATCAGGACGAGCACGTCCATGGCCGCCACGTCGGTGCGCAGGGTGCCCTCCTCCTGGGCGCGGGCGACCAGGGTGGTGACGGTGGCCGCGTTGCCCCGGGAGATGTCGTCGAGAAAGGCCGAACGGCCGGCGGCGGCGGTGACCAGGTCGTTGAGGCCGCGGTCGCGGGAGACCAGGGCGAAGATCCGCTCGAAGTAGCCGGCCAGGGCGGGCCAGGCCTCGTCCCGGGCGAGGGCCTCGGCGGCGGCCTCGCCGAGCGTCTCGGCGGTGCCCCGGAAGATCTCCTCCACCAGCGCGTCGCGGTCGGGGAAGTGCCGGTAGAAGGTGGCGTTGCCGATCCCGGCGGCCTTGGCGATCCGGTCCGTCGGCACCTGGAGCCCCTCCCGCGCGAAGAGTTCGCGGGCCGCGTCGATCAGGGCCTGCCGGTTGCGGGCCGCGTCCCGGCGCTTCGGGCCGGTCGAGGGGCCGCCCGGCGCAGTGGGACGGGCGGGGTCCGGCGGGACGGGCATGGCGGTGGCCTCGGATGGGTCGGGAAGGCGGCGGCCCGGGCCGCTCCGGTGGTCCGGACCCGGGAGGCCCGCGGCGGGCTGCCGGGGACCGTGACCGGTTCACCCTCCCACAGATGCGGGGCGTCGGACCTCGGCCCGCCCGACGCCCGGCCCCGACGCCTGGACCCGACGCCTGGCCCCGACGGTCTGCCCGGCCCGCGCGCCCTCGCGCCCGCGCGCGCCGGGGCTCTAGGGTGCGCGGGTGATCACTGTCATCGGGGAAGTCATGGCGGCCGGCGAGCGGATGGCTCGGGGGCTGGCGGGGTTGGACGAGGCGGCCGTGCGGGGGGATTCGGGGCTGGCCGGGTGGAGCCGGGGGTACGCCGCCTCGCACGTGGTGCGGAGCATCGACGCGTACCTGTGGTTGCTGGCCTGGGCCCGGGACGGGGTGCAGCCGGGGCCGCGGGCGACCGGGGCGGAGATCGCCGCGGCGGTCGAGGCCGGGGCCGGCGGGAGCGGCGGCGAGCTGGCGGCGGAGCTGCGCGGCAGGCTGGCGACGCTGGAGGAGGCGGTGGCGGGGATGCCGGCCGAGCGGTGGGAGTTCCTGGTCTCGGCGCTGCCGGGGTGGCGGCATCCGGCCTGGTACACGGTGAACCGGTGCTGGCGGGAGATCGAGACGCACCACGTGGACCTGGCGGTCGGGTACCGGCCGGCGGACTGGTCGGCGGCGTACGTGCGGTGGGCGCTGGACGACACCCTGGCGGCTTTGGCGGCACGGGAGTTCCCGGTGGGGGAGGTCAAGGCGACGGACCTCGGCCGGAGTTGGCGAGTCGACGGCGAGGGTCCGGTGGTCGGTGCGCCCGGACACGTGCTGCTCGCCTGGTTGAGCGGACGTGGCCCGGGGGAGAACGGCTGGCCCGCGCCGCCGACTTGGCCGTTGCCGCCGAGTCCGGGGTGGGGGTGAAGGGACCGGCACCCGGTGGGGGTGAAGGGTCCAAGGACATGCCGACGGGTGACCAAAGTCCCTAAGTAGGGAGTGAAGATCGGGGGCAGGGTGGGTGAGTTGGTCTTGGCGCCGGGAGCCCGGTGCGAGGGCCGACCGGTCCTGTCCCCGAGTAGATCCGAGTTCCATGTCGACCGTCATAGACACCGCGCCGTACAGCCCGTTCCACCGGCGGCTCGCCCTGGCCTGCTCGGGCGGGCCCTTGCTCGACGGGTACATCCTGAGCATCGTCGGGGTGGCCCTGATCGGGATGAAGCCGGAACTGGGGTTGAGCGCCGCCGAGGTGAGCCTGATCGGGGCCGCGGCGCTGATCGGGATGTTCGTCGGCGGGGCGGTGTTCGGGGTGCTGACGGACAAGGTCGGGCGGGAGGTGATGTACACCGCCGACCTGCTGGTGATGGTGGCGTGTTCGGTGGCCTCGTTCTGGGCCACCGACGTCTGGGTGATCGTGGTGCTGAGGTTCGTGCTCGGCATGGCGGTGGCCGCCGACTACCCGATCGCGACCTCGCTGCTGGCCGAGTGGCTGCCGATCAAGGACCGGGGGCGGCTGCTGGGCAAGCAGATCGTCGCCTGGTACGCGGGCTCGGTGCTGGCGTACGTGGTGGGCTACCTCTTCCTCCGCCTCGGCGGGGACGGCAGCTGGCGCTGGATGCTGGCGAGCTCGGCGCTGCTCTGCGGGTTCTTCCTGGTGGTGCGGCGCGGGTCGCCGGAGTCGCCGCTCTGGCTGGCGCAGCACGGCCGCGGCGAGGAGGCCGTCGCGGTGGTCCGCAAGCACCTGGGCCGGGAGGTGACGGTCGCCGAGCTGACGGCCGGAACGGACGATCAAGGCGGCGCGGGCGGGTTCCGTGAGCTGTTCAGCCCCGAGTACCGGCGGCGGACGCTGTTCTGCGGGCTGTTCTTCCTCTGCCAGGTGGCGCCGCTGTTCGCGATGCTGACCTTCGGGCCGCAGATCCTCGGCTCCTTCGGGATGCCGGGCGGCACCGCGATGGACACCCTCGGCACCGGCGTGATCAGCCTGGTCTTCCTGGTCGGCTGCTACCCGGCGCTGCGCGCGATCGACACCCACGGCCGACGGCCCACCATCATCTGGTCGTTCGCGCTGATGATCGTGCCGCTGGCCTTCCTCGGCGTCTGGCCCACGGCTCCGGCGCTGCTCGCGCTGCTGGCCCTGTGCGCGTACGCCTTCCTCTGCGGCGGCCCGAACGTGCTCGACTGGACCTACCCGAACGAGCTCTTCCCGACCCGGATCCGGGCCACGGCGGTGGGGTTCGCGACCTCGGTGAGCCGGATCGGCGCCGCCGTCGGCACGTACCTGCTGCCGCTCGCGCTGAGCGGGATCGGCATCGGCCCGACCATGCTGATCGCGGCCGGGCTGACGGCGGCGGGGTGGCTGGTGTGCGTGCTCTGGGCGGAGGAGACCCGGGGCGCGGGTCTCCAGCAGGCGGCGGACGTGGTGCGGAGTGCGCCGGTGGTCGGAGGGTCGGAGGTGGCTGACCGTCAGTTGGCCTCCCGCTGAGGGGCCTGGTCAGGCCGGGACGGCGGCCGGGCGGCGGGTGGCGTCTAGCAGCCGGGCCGGGCCGGCCGCCAGGGCGCGGAGCACCTGGGGGAGGTCGAAGGGGTCGACGGAGTCGTCCACGGTGATCACCGAGAGTTCGGGGGCGAGGGCGCGACAGTGGGCGGTGACGGCCTCGACCAGGGCGGGGTGACGCGGGGCCAGGGCGAGGACGGCCAGTCGGCCGTCCCCGTACACGGCGTTGACGGCCCGCACCTCGGGGTGGACGGCACGCAGCCGGCGGAGCAGCCGGACGCTGGTGGCCGGGCCGGTGAGGTGTTCGGTGGGCTGATCGGCAGGGGGGCGCAGCGAGTCGAAGACCGGGCTCGCGCGGTGGGCGACCCGGTCGACCCGGACCACGGGGGACCGGCAGGGGCCGGGCACCCGGGCCTCGATCACCCCTTCGAGCAGCAGCTCGCTGCCCCAGGGCACGGTGAGCCCGGTGAGGGGTGCGGCCGTCACCGGGCAGGGGGCCTGCCGCAGGGCGGCGGCAAGCTCGAAGCACGAGCGGCCGTCCGGCGAACTTCCCCCGGCGGTGGGGCCGGTGGTGGCTGCGGCCACCGTGAGCAGGGGGTCGTTGCCGAGCGAGAGCACCACCGGGAGGTCGGCCGTCAGCGGGTGGCGGGCGAGCGGGTCGGCGGGGTCGAGCCGTAGGGTGAGGCGGTTGCGGGAGCGGGCCTCGAAGCGGCAGAGCCGGCCGTAGGGCTCCGGGCCGGCAGGAAGGGCCGTGAGCACCAGGGCCCGGTCGGCGGGGTCGGGGGCTTGGTCCTCCTCGGCGGTGCCGAACAGCGGCAGCAGCGCGCCGAGGTCCACCTCTGCGCCGAACAGCGCGTACTCGTCCCAGGGCGGGTCGGCGCGGTCGACGGTGGGTGCGGGCGGGACGGCCTCCCAACGGCGGCCGAACTCCTCGACCTGGGTGCGGAGCGGCGTGCGCACGGGCAGGCCGAGCGCGACGGCGTGGTTGGCCCAGGAGCCGAGCAGGCCGGTGGTCAGTTGGGCGTCGGGGTGGTCGCGCAGGTTGTCCAGGTAGAGCCCGGGCGCGTGGTCACCCAGCTCGGCGGCGGCCCGGACGGCCCGGGGCAGGCCGAGTTCGGTGTCCAACTCCTCGGTGATGTGTAGGAGTTGCTGTTCGAGGTCGAGGGCGTCGAGGTAGGCACGGAGGTCGTCGTACGGCACAGGGTGGGCGCCTTTCTCTACGAGCGTTCGTCCTGCTCAGATCAGACCACAGCGCCCCCGGCCAAGCCGGGATTGAAGCGGCGCGAGCGGCTTGCTCAGCGGGTGATCCGGGCCAGCCAGGGGGTGAGGGTCGGCAGCGGCACCGGCTCCCGGTAGCTCGGCTCGCCGGGCACGGCGACCACCAGGGTGGTGGCGGGCGGGAAGGCGCGGGTGCGGACGTGGGCCAGGCCGGACCAGACGGCGGCGAGGAAGGCGGCCACCGAGGCCTTGGGCACGTCGAAGGCCACGCCGTCCACCGTCACCCGGGCGTCCTCGTGGGTGAACAGGCAGACCTCGACGGCGGGTTGGCCGCCCAGCTCGATCAGCGCCTCGTGCGCGAAGAACTCCGCCGGGTCGGCGGAGGGGGCGGCGGTGAGCGCGGCGGAGGTCCGGTCGGCGCCGATCTCCTCGGTGATCCGGACGGGCCGGTCGAAGCGGTGGGCGGCGGCGGAGACGGCGGTGAGGACGCTCTGGGTGCTGGGGGAATCGGTCACGGTGGCTCCGGTAACGGGTTGGGGGTACGCCGGTGGCCCGGCCTCCACCCGGGTGGGCGGGGGCCGGGCCACCGGTCAGGGCGGTGCGGCTCAGCCGGTGTAGTAGCCGGTGATGTCGGCGACCAGGTTGACGTTGCCGGCCTTGTTGTAGAGGGACACCTTGCCGTCGGCACCGACCGGCACGATCACCAGGTTCGGGATGACCTGCCCGGTGGTGAAGTTCAGGTTGGAGACGGTCGGCAGCGAGGTGCCGCTCGGGTAGACCGCGACGAAGCCGGGGGCGGTCGGGGTGACGGCGGTGACGTTCAGCACGACCGCCTTGACGCCGGTGGCCGGCAGGCCGGCCTTGCCGGCGACCTGGAGGGCGATGGCCGAGTCCGGGCCCACCGGGGCGGCCTTGGCGGCGCCGAGGCCGGTCCGGGTGTCCAGCAGGCGGGCCGGGCCCACGCTGGTGAACTTCGAGACGCCGCTGGGGGTGTAGTAGCCGGTGATGTCGGCGATCAGGTTGACGCTGCCGGCCTTGTTGTAGAGGTCGACCTTGCCGTTGGTGATCGGCACCACCACCAGGTTCGGGATGGTCTGCCCGGCGGTGAAGTTGAGGTTCGAGACGGTCGGCATCGTCCCGCCGTTCGGGTAGACCGTGACGAAGCTGGAGGCGGTCGGGCCGGTGGCCGTCACGTTCAGCACCACGCCGGTGGCGTTGGCGGGCACGCCCGCCTTGCCGGCGATGTCCAGGGTCACCTTGCCGTCGGGGCCGACGGGGGCCTTCGCGGCGCCCAGGCCGGCGCGGGTGTCGAGCAGCCGGGTCGGCGTGGTGGTGGTGAACTTCGAGGCGCCGCGCGGCGAGTAGTACCCGGTCACGTCGGCGACCAGGTTGACCGAGCCGGCCTGGTTGTAGAAGTTGACCTTGCCGTTGACGACCGGCACGACCACCAGGTTCGGGATGGTCTGCCCGGCCACGAAGTTGAGGTTCGAGGCGAGCGGCCTGGGCTGCCCGTTGGGGTAGACCGTCACGTAGCTGCCGGCGGTCGGGCCGACGGCGGTCACGTTCAGGATCACCGAGGTGGCGTCGGCCGGGATGCCGGTGCCGCTGCCGGTGACCTTGAGCGAGACGGTGCCGCCGCCGTTCACCGCTCCCCTGGCGACGCCCTGCCCGATCCGGGTGTCCATGACGCGGGTCGGACCGTACGGGGTGTAGCCACCGGACGGGTAGACCACGTCCACGTCGGTGGACTTCAGGAAGGCGAGGCGGTGGTTGAACCGGATCGGGAAGTAGGTGTCGTTGCCGACCACCAGCGTCCGGTCGTGCGGCGCGCTGCCGTCGATGGTCTGGGCGTAGTAGAAGTAGCCCGGCACCTGCGAGTCGCCGCCGGCCACGTAGCCCTGACCGGCGGCGATGGTCGCGGTCAGCGGGGCGGGCGCCTGCCCCGGGGCAAAGAGACCCGGGTACGCCGCGTACGCGGACTGCTCCGGATAGGTGCGGCCGTAGACCGGGATGCTCGCGAGCCCGGCCTTCGGGGTCAGCACCGGTGCGTCGGTGCCCTGGTCGGCGACGCCGGTGGTGCCGCTCGGGTTGTAGAACCAGGCCTTGACGCCGCCGTACCAGATCGCCGTCCAGTCACCGGAGAGGTCGGCCACCACGAAGCTGGCGCCGGTGACGGCCTTGTCCGTCCAGTCGGCCGCCTTGGTCGAACCGCCGTTGATCAGCGGGGCGTTGGCGTCCGGCGAGGTGCGCAGGTAGACGAAGTTCTGCGGCCGGTCGGCGGTGCCGTCCACCGGCGGCTGGTTGCTCGCGTCGAAGGCGGGCGAGACGACCACCTTGCCGCCGATGGCCAGCAGGCCACCGGCGTCGGCCTTGACCGGCGCGCCGAGCAGGTCCATGTAGTGGTTCCAGTCCCAGAACGTGCCCGGGTCCCAGTGCATCCCGTTGACCAGGGACTGGATCGGGCCGGGCACGTCGTCGTGGCCGATGACGTGCTGCCGGTCCAGCGGGATCCCGTACTTGGCGGCCAGGTACTTCACCAGGGTCGCGGAGGACTGGTAGAGCTGCTCGGAGTACCAGGTCGGCTTGTCGGTCGGGAAGGCGTAGCCCTCGTGCTCGATGCCGATGCTGTGCATGTTGATCGACTTGTTGCCGGCGTGCCAGGCGATGTTCTTGTTGTCCACCAGCTGGGTCACGTGACCGTCGCCGGAGCGGACGATGTAGTGCGCGCTGGCCACCGAGGCCGGGTCCTGGAAGGTCCTGATCGCGCTGTCGAAGCCGCTCTCGGTGTCGTGGATGACGATGTAGTTGATCTTGTCGCCGTCGGCCGGACGGTTCGCCTGGTTGTAGTTCCCGTACGAGGTCTTGTCGTTGGGGTTGGTCAGCGCGTACGCGGCCGGGTTGAAGTCGCAGCCGAGTCCGGCCGGGCAGTCGGCCTGCTGTGCAGCCGCCTGCTGGGTGTCGGCGGCGAGCGAGCGCGGCGCGGCGGCCGGGGCCTGGGCGGTGGCCGGGGCCTGGGCGGTGGCCACCCTGGGGGTGCGGACGTTCGGGTCGGCGGCGAGCCGGACGGACTGGCCGTCGGAGGTGGTGCCGGCGGCGCCGGTGCGCAGGGTGGCGAACACCCGGTCGGCGAAGGCGTCGCCGCTCGCGGCGTCCGGGGACTGGCTGAACCTCGCCACGGCGCCGTACCAGGCACCCGGGTCGGTGGCCTGGTCGGCGGCCGGGGCCTGGCCGAGCTCCTTCCGGTACCGGACCAGCAGGGCGGCGGCGCCGCGGATGCTCTGCGCGGAGTCGGTCTTCAACTGGTCGGCCGGGCGGCCCAGCAGTTTGGCGGCGGCGTCCAGGGTGTGCAGCGCGGGGCCGTCCACCACGGCGGGGGCGGGCGCCTGCGCGGTACTGGCAGGGGCGTCCTCGCCCCGGCCGTCGACCTCGGGGCCCGGGCCGTTCGCGAGGGCCTTGGTGACGGCGGCCGCGTCGACCTGGGTCAGGCCCATCACGTTGTAGTTGCCGGTGGTGCTCGGCGCGCCCTGGTGCGACTCCCAGCGGGTCTGCTGGTACGAGAGCGCGATCAGCACGCTCGCCGGCACCTTGAACTCGGCCGCGGCGGCGGCGAACTGCTGCTGCAGCCCGTTGGTCGCCTGGTCCTGGGCCTGGTTCTGGTTCTGGTCCTGAGCCTGGGCCTGGGCCTGGTCCTGGGCCTGGGCCGAGGCGGCGGTGGCGGTGCCGGCCAGCGCCAGGCAGGAGGCGGAGGTGGCCAGGGCGGCGGCGATGGCCAGCGGAGCGGTCAGCCGGTGCTTGCGACGGCGGGTGCTCCCGGCCGTGGCACGCTGCGTGCCCTCACCGGAGCGGGCTCCCTGTATGGCAGTCATACGGAGTCTCTGGACCTTCCCCTGTGTACCGGCCGACGGCTGGAATCTGGTCAGCGCTCTCCCCGGGGGCACTCGGCTATGGGGTGGACCACCGGCCGGTGCGCCGTACACGGAGGAGACGAGAGGACGCTAACACCTCTACCTGGCCACCTCGGTGGCGCGGAACTGTCCGGGGCGTCACGGCTCTGTCACAGATCACCCGGAAGCGGAACCGCACCGGGTGCATGCTGCACCGGAGCCCCTGACCAATGGTCAGGGGCTCCGTTTCGAGTCCGGGGCGGTCGCCCGCTCGCCCGCTCGCCCGCTCGGTTGCTCTGCTGCTCTTCCGCTCAGCGGCGGTGCTTGCCACCGTTGCCGTTGCCGTTGGTGGCGGCAGCCGGGGTGGGGTAGGGCAGGCGCAGCTTCCGGGCCAGCGGGGCCACGGCTGACCCGGCGCCCAGCGGGCGGGCCAGCAGGAAGAGCGAGGCGAGCACGGTGACCGAGCCCAGGCCCAGGCCGATCAGATTGCCGATCAGGCCGCCGCCGAGGGCGCTCGCGGTGGATTCGGCGAGCCAGTGGCCGGCCAGCGCACCCGGCACGCAGGCCAGCGTGAGCATCACGTGCAGCACCACGACGCGGACCCCGTCCAGCCCGCTCCTGCCCGCAACGCCCTTGCCGGCGGCGCTCCGCTGGGCCGCGCCGGTGCCGGCCGCGCCCTGGCGCAGGTTGAGCATCATGGTGGCCTCGCTGTCCGGGGCGGGGCGGCGCAGATTGAGCATCATCGTGGCGTCCGGGCCCTGCGGCTGCTGCTGCGGCTGCGGGGGCTGCTGGGGGTGGGCCGGCCGCGGCTGCTGCGGCACGGCGGCCTGGAGCGGGGCGGGCGCCGGCGACTGCCGCAGGCGGCGGCCCAGTGCCCAGCCGGTCAGCACGATGCTGACCACGCAGGCGACGGTCTGCGCGCCGGCCATCCCGATGATGATCCAACGCGGCGAGAAGACCCAGTACGCGACCAGCGAGAGCCCGGCGTTGGTCCCGGTGGTGGCGACGGTCAGCCAGAACGGCGTCTTGGCGTCCCCCATCGCGTAGAACCCACGGGCCAGCGCGTACTGCGCGCAGAACGCGGGCAGGCCGATCGCGAAGGCGATCAGGGTCTGGGAGATGACCTGCACGTCGGCGGCGGTCACCCGGGTCCCGTGCAGGTAAGCGACCCGGCAGATCGGGCCCGCCAGGGCGACCATCAGCACCGTGGCCGGGATGATCATTCCAGCAGAGGTCCGGAGGACGCCCGCGAGGTCCCGGCCGATCGCTGGCAGGTTCCCTGCCGTGGCGGACCGGGACATCTGGGGCAGCAGCGCCGTCACCAGTGAGATCGTGATGACGCCCTGGGGCACCACGAAGAGCTGGTAGGCCGAGTTGTAGGCCGCGTTGCCGACACCGGGCAGGTGCAGCGCCTCGCCCTGGGAGCCCGCGCCGGTGGTCAGCTGGGTGATGACGGCGAAGGACAGCTGGGTGACGAGCACCAGCAGCAGTGCCCAGCCCGCCGAGCGAAGCGGTCTGGCCAGCCCGGCACCCCGCCAGTCGAAGCGTGGCCGGTAGCGGAACTTGGCCGCGCGCAGCGAGGGCAGCAGACCGAGCGCCTGTATCACGATGCCCAGGGTGCTGCCCAGGCCGAGCAGCATCGTCTGGCCCGAGGTCATCTGCTCGGCCTTGATGTCGGCCGTGTGGTCGCTGATCGCGATGAAGAGGCCGAAGACGCCGATCGCCACCACGTTGTTCAGCACCGGTGTCCACATCATCGCGCCGAACTTGTCGCGAGCGTTGAGGACCTGGCCGAGCAGGGTGAACAGGCCGTAGAAGAAGATCTGCGGCAGGCAGTAGCGGGCGAAGGCGATGGTGAGGTCGCGCTGCGCGCCGCTGTAGTTGGAGTAGAGGTCGACGATCGCCGGCGCGAAGAGCCACGCGCCGAGCGTGAGGACCACCAGCAGCACGCCGCACAGGGTCAGCAGCCGGTCGGTGTAGGCGGCACCGCCGTCCTTGTGGGTCTGCGCGGCGTGCACCAGCTCGGGGACGAACACCGATGCGAGGGCGCCGCCGATGAGCATCATGTAAACGATGTTGGGCAGTGAGTTGCCGACGTTGAAGGCATCGCCGACACCGCGGCTGCCGAGCGCAGCGATGATCATCGCGCTCCGGACGAAGCCCAGCGCGCGCGAGGCCAGCGAACCCATCGCCATGATCAGACCGTTGCGGCCGGTCGAGGCGGCCTGCTGCTCCTTGGTCGGCGGTGCCGACTGGGCCTGCGGCTGGCCTTGGCCTTGGCCCGGAGGCTGGACCGGCTGGGGCTGGGCGGCGGGGTACGGCGGCTGGTGCGGAGCGCGCTGGCCGGGCATGCCGGGGGCGGGCGCGGCGGCGGAGGGCACCTGCGGGGGGACACCGGGGTAGTCGGGCACCTGCCGCAAGGGCATGGTGGGCGGGTCGCCGTACGAGCCGTGGGACTCGCCCGTCCTGTTCATGGTCATCGGACCCCCGTCACTCGGTGCCTGGGCGGTGGAGCTGCGGGCCCTCCACACCGGGGTGAGCGCAGGTGCACCCAGCCGGAGCAGTCTGCCTCACCTCGGCACTCGTTGGGGAGCCGTGTGTCGTGTGCCCGAGATCTCGGCGACTTGCGCAGGAGCACGACAGCAGGGTCCCGATCGGGTCATGAGTGGGGCTAATGCCCCGATTTGGAGGGCTTTTGTCTGTTCCCTGTACGGAGCTTTGCGTCCGCCACGTCGCCGATCAGGGGGATTCGGCGGTTCCGGTCGGTCAATGTGACCTTTCTCACCGACCGTCAGAATCGGGCGGGATGCGGGCTGCCCGTCCCTTCGGTCGCGCTGCTACTCATCCTGGCGCGGGGCGGTGGGGCTGGCAGGGCCAGCAGGGCCAGCAGGGCCAGCAGGGCTGGCAGGGTCGGTGGGGTCATTGGGGTCGGCAGCGTCGAAGTGGTCCGCGTGGTCGGTGGTCTGGCCGTCCTCGGCGAGGACGCGCTGCACCCGGGGTCTGGTTCGCCAGTTGACCCGGCGGGCGTCGCGGGCGAGGGCGCCGGGGCGCCAGAGTTCGACGGCCACCGTGACGGCGCCGAGCAGCAGGCCGGCCGTCAACCAGCCGGCCAGGACATCGCTCGGCCAGTGCACGCCGAGGGCGATCCGGGTCCAGCCGACCGCGAAGGTGGCCAGCCCGGCCGCGATGGAGGCCGCCACTCGGCCGGCCCGGTTGGCCTGCGGCCAGACCAGCACCAGCAGGGCGGCGCAGGTGACCGCGGCGGCGAGGGCGTGCCCGGAGGGGAAGGAGAAGCCGGGGGCGTGCGCGACGGGGTCCGGGAAGGACGGGCGGGCCCGGCCGACCAGGCTCTTGCCCACCGCGTCGGCCAGCCAGCCGATCAGCAGTTGGGCGACGGCCCAGCCGGCCAGCACCCGGGCGCCGATCACCCAGAGCCAGCCGGCCACCAGGCCGAGCAGTACCCGCATGGTGAGCGGCCCGCCGATGTCGGTCAGCGTCTGCATCGAGGCGGTCCAGGCGGTGTGGTCGCGCGCGAAGCCGTGCAGACCGTCCACCCAACTCCGGTCGAGCCGGGCCAGCGGGCCCCAGTGGGTCTCCACCAGGGCGAGCAAGGTGCCGAGCAGCGCGGCGCAGCCGAGCGCCAGGCCGGCGTGGCGGAGTGTGCTGCGGCGGACGGCGAGGGCCGGCCCGGCGCCGAGCGTGGTGCCGGCGTCGGCGCGGGTGCCGTCGGTGGACAGGTGCATGGCTGACACCTTCCCAGGGGGAGTGCGTGAACCTGTGCCGGAGGCATAGCGATTTGGCATCTTTTGTGCGGAGGGCATGCGGACGGGTGGTGTGTGTCCGCTGTCCGTTGTGCGCGCACGGAGTGACACTCCAGGTCGCGGCGTGGTCACTCACGGTCGATAAGCCCGGGATAAATGTCGCAGGATACTGCATCGAGAGAGAAAACTGGACGAGTTGGGAATGTTGTCTTTTTTCTGTGCGTTGGATCGTTACGTGTGAGCCTCCGAGAGGGGCCCGCACGTCTCTTGCCCCGGCTGGCCCCGGCCGGGCGGCAGCCCGGTTTGAAGAGGGCGACAACCAGTCGGACGGGCAGGGGCTGAATCCAGCCGACCGGCACCAGCTGTAAGGGAGCAAGCATGGCCACTCGTGCCGTCGTTCGCGACAGGGCCGACCGGACTCGCTCGGCCCGCCCGACCAACTACGAGGCCGACCGCGACCTCGTCGGCATGTACCTCGACGAGATCGCCAGGACACCGCTGCTCGACGCCGCGGAGGAGGTCGAACTCTCGCTGCGCATCGAGGCCGGCGTCTACGCCCAGCACCTGCTGGACGAGGACACGCTGCCCGAGGGTGTCCAGCGTGAGGAGCTGGAGGCCATAGCCGAGGACGCCGAGCGGGCCAAGGACGTGTTCATCCGTTCCAACCTCCGGCTGGTGGTCGCGGTGGCCCGGCGGTACCCGCGGAGCGGTCTGCCCCTGCTCGACCTCATCCAGGAGGGCAACGCCGGCCTGGTTCGCGCGGTCGAGAAGTTCGACTACGCGAAGGGCTTCAAGTTCTCCACGTACGCGACGTGGTGGATCCGGCAGGCGATCACCCGGTCGATCGCCGACCAGTCCCGCACGATCCGGCTGCCCGTCCACCTCGTCGAGGAGCTGGGACGGATCCGCCGGGTGCAGCGCGAGAAGGCCAAGGAGCTGGGCCGCGAGCCCGACCCGGCCGAGGTGGCGGCCGAGCTCGACTCCACCGAGCAGCGCGTCAAGGACGTGCTCGACTGGGCCCGTGACCCGGTCAGCCTCAACATGTCGGTCGACGACGAGGGCGAGACCCAGTTCGGTGACCTGGTGGAGGACACCGGGGCGACCTCGCCGGAGGACGCCGTCCTCGTCATGCTCCGCCGCGAGGAGCTCGACGACCTGATCGGCCGCCTCGACGACCGGACGGCCTCGATCATCCGCTCCCGCTACGGGATGGAGGACGGCCGCGAGCGGACCCTCACCGAGGTCGGCAAGCAGCACGGTCTCACCCGTGAGCGGATCCGGCAGATCGAGAAGCACGCCTTGGCCGAGCTGAAGAAGATCGCTGACCACTCGGGCTTCGAGGCGGCCTGAGGCTGGTCGGGGCGGTCTGACGTGCTGCGGTGATCGGTGACTGTCCTGGCTGGTGATCGGCTGTTGATTGCTGGTGGTCGGTGTTCAGTAGATCGGTGTCCAGCAGAGGTGAGAGCAGCGGGCCCTGGTGGCGACCCTTCGGGGCGCGGCCGGGGCCCGTTGCCGTTGGTGGGGCGGGCTGTGGTGCGGCCTAGGCTGGGTGGACGGCGAGAGTTGCTGGTGGGCCGGTGGAGGTAGGCGGGCCGGTGGGCTGGTGCAGGTAGGCGGGCCGGTGCCGGTTCGGTGGGTAGTCGTGGGATTGGTTGGAGTCGAGAGGTCGTGGGACGTATGGGCGAGCAGGGCGACGTGAACGGGCAGGCCGGCCGGGATGGTCAGAGTGAGCAGGTGGACCCGGGGACGGGAGGCGGGGAGCGCCGGCCGGAGGCCGAGCGGAAGGCGAAGCTGGTCTTCGGTGATCCGCTGGACCGGCAGAGCAGTGACGACACCGACCGGGGTTGGGGTGAGAGCTCTGGGACGGGCGGCGCCAAGCGTGGGCTGGACTGGTACCTGAGTCAGCGGCCGCCGCACCACGGGGAGTGAGGCGGCCGGGGACAGGACTCGGGACGGTACGGGACTGTCGTCAGGGGACGGTGAAGGCAGGACGGGTGGAGCGGTGTGGGTGTCGGAGGGGGACGGGTGACCTGGGGCGAGCCGGGGTGAGCTGGGGGGGTCAGCTCTGGCGGACGAGGGCGTCGCGGATCTCGGTGAGCAGTACGACTTCCTGAGCCTCGGCCTCGGCGGAGGCCTCTTCGAGGGTCTTGCGGTTGGCCATGAAGCGCTTCATGGGGACGATCAGGGCGAAGTAGACGACGGCGGCGGTGATGATGAACTGCAAGACCGCGCTGAGCACGGAGCCCCACAGGATGTAGACGCCGGAGGTGACGTTGCCCGCCTCGTCCATGGCGCAGGGGCCCTTGAGACAGGACGAGTACGAGGCCAGGTCCTCGCTTCCGAACAGGCCGACGATGGGGTTGATGACGCCCTTCACGAAGGCGTTGACGATGTTGGTGAAGGCCGCGCCGATCACGACGGCGACGGCGAGGTCGATGACATTGCCGCGGAGCAGGAATTCCTTGAAGCCCTTCATGCCGCGCTGAACGACGATCTGTCGGACTGGTCACGGGTGAATTCGACGGCGTCTGGTTGACGCGGCGGATGGTGCTGCGTGGACGCCGGAGGTACGGCGGTGTCTGCCGCCGCCTGCCCGTCGCGGCAGCTCATCGGGTGTGTGGTGGTGGGGCTGGCCGGCTCCTCGGGACGACGGTGTGACCTCCTGGGGGCGTGCGGCTCTGTGGGGTGGTGCGGGGTTCTGGTTGGGCGTGGCTCGGTGGGGCTGGGGCTGCGGCGGTGCGGTGGAGGCGGTGCGAGGGGACCGTTGCGCCGACGCCGGTGGTGGCGGGGGTGCCGGCGGGGGAGCGGGACTGGGTACGGGCTCGGTGTGGTGGGTGGCGGGCTGGGCTGGGGGCCCGGTGAGCTGGGGCGGGGTGGTGCTCTGGGGCCCGGGCGGTGGCGAGCAGTCGCAGATGAGGGTGGGGGTCTCGGGGTGCCGGGGAGGTTGGAGCGCGGTGGGTGTGGTGGGCGCGGTGGGCGCGGTGGGCGCGGTGCTGGCCTGGGGCGCTGCAGGCACAGGCACAGGCACAGGCACAGGCACAGGCGCAGGGGTGGGAGTGGGGGCAGATGTGGGCGATCGGTGGCTGGTGGTGGTCTGTGTCGGCTCGGCCGGGGTGAGGGCTTCGTCGTCGGCGGTGGCTGTGGTCGGGGTCGTGGCTGCGGTGACCGAGGCGTGGAAGGGCGGCGGGCCGTGGCGCAGGGGGCCGGCGGTGAGGGAGGTGGAGGCGGCCAGTAGCCCGGCCACCACCACGCCGGGTCGGTGACGGACGGCCTGTTGGAGCCGGTGTCGGCCGCCGGAGCCGCGTCGGATGGGTGCGAAATCGGGTAGGGCGCGGCGGGGCGGTACAGCAGGACCGGGGGCGGGCACCACCGTTCGACCCCGCCGGGGCGGCGGCGGGCCGAGCGGGGCTCGGTGCCGAGGGTCGAGGGGGTACTGGTGCGGTCGGTTGGCCAAGCTGTGGGCGCTACTGCCGGGGACGGTGAACTGGGCGGCGTGCTGGCTCTGGAGGGGCGCCCGACCGGGTGCGGGGTCAGGAGACGGTCCCGTGGGAGGCGTTCGGGAGGGCGTGGGGTCGTAGGTCGGCTCGGGGGTGCGGATGGGGGTCTGGATGGGGGTGCGGAGGTGGTCGGTCGCCGGGTGGCCAGGCTGAGTGCTGGTGGGGGTGCGGGCGGGGGTATGGGCGAGTTCGGCGACTGGTGACCGGGTCGGAGCGGGCTGGGGGAGGTGCAGCTGGCCCGGAGGAGCGGCCCGTGGCGGGTGGGTGGCTGTGGCTGGGGGTGTGTACGTGGGGGTGGTGCCTGCCGGTTGGCCCGGGGTGGTCGGGGAGCCGTGAGGGCGCGCGGCGGGGAGTACGTCTGGCGGGTGTGCCAGCGGGCCCGGGGGCGCGTACCTGTCGTCGGTGGGGTCCGCGCTTGCGGGGTGCGGTGGGGTGGGCGGGGACCCGTGCGCTTGGTGACCAGGGTGCGCGCCGGGCGGGTGCGCCTGGGTGGTCAGGGGCCCGTACGTGTGGCTGGTGGGGCTCTCACCCGCCGCTGGGTACGGGGTGGTGGGTGCTCTGGGCGTGCTGGGTGTCCTGGAGGCGTGGTCGGCGGGATTCGTGGCCGGAGGGTGGCCCGGAGCGATTCGGTACCCGTACGCGTGGTCGGTGGGGATCGCGGCCGTCGGCCGGCCCGGGGCGGTCGGGAAGCCGGGTGTGTGGTGGGCGGGGCGTGGACCTGAGGAGTGGGGTGGGGCGGGCTGGGAGCTGGGCGGCTGGTGGGCAGGCGCGGGCTCCGGGGGGTGCCGGGTCCTGGCGGGGCGGGTGGGAATGTCGTCAGGTCGGGAGAGGGGACTCGGGAAGGGGGAGGACTGGGGAGTCGTCATGGGGGGATCACCGCCTCTGGTGGGCTGCGTGGGCTGCTGTCCGGGCGAGCCGGGGCCGGGCGCTGGTGCGGTGGCCGGGCGGCTCGGGCGGGCCCTCGGTGGGTTCGCCGGGATCAGGGTGCGCCGGGGCGGAGGCGGTACGGAAGTCCGAATCCCCAGGCTGTGGATAACCCGGGGGTGTGGATAACTAATGTCACTCGGACGGGTGAAATGCCACTGGGCTCGGCACCAGAAAGGTGCCGAGCCCAGTTGGAGTGTGTGCGGCCTACCCGAGCCGGAGCGGTCGGGCGGCGTAGGCGGCGGGAGCACGTGGCGGGGCCAGTGCGGCCGGTGCGACCGCCGGAAGCAGGTGGTGGCCGGTCGGGGTCGCCGCGGAGGGCCGACGCACGGGAGCGTCGCCGCCGGAGGTCAGCTCGCGGAGCCGGTGCCGGCGCTGCTGCTCGACGAGGCCGCCGGGGCGGGGGTCGAGGCGGCCGGGGTGGACGACGTCGAGGAGGACGAGGTCGAGCCGGAGGAGGCGCTCACCGAGCTGGTCGAGGAGGACCGGCTGTCGGTGCGGTAGAAACCGGAGCCCTTGAAGACCACGCCCACGGCCGAGAAGACCTTGCGGAGCTTCCCCTGGCAGTCCGGGCAGGTGGTCAGCGCGTCGTCGGTGAACTTCTGCACCGCCTCCAGGCCGTTGCCACACTCGGTGCACTGGTACTGGTACGTGGGCACTTGATCTTCCTCCTGCACTTCCCCCTGGCACTCTCGCCTGATGAGTGCTAACGATGGTCAATGATGCGGCATTCCGCTGGTTGAGTCCAGCGGCCGCAGATGTGAGATGGGTCCGGTCGCAGATGCGGGGCGGGGCCGGTCGCGGAGCGAAACCGGGTTCGGGAGGGGCGGAGCCCACCTCCTCTCGGGGGTGGGGGACCCCACCCCCTCCCGAGGGTGAGGTCAGCCCTTGGCGCCACCGGCGGAGGCGCCGACCAACTGCCCGCTCCCGGCGTTGCTGCCGCCGGAGCGACCGGTGGCACCCGCAGTGGCGGAGCTGCTCCGGGCCACCGTCCGGCTCTGCTGGGTCTGCGGCACCAGCAGGTGTCGCAGGGTGATCAGCGCGACCAGGCCGAGCCCGGCCCCGACGATCGGCACCAGGAAGCCGGCCGACGGGCCGTGCCCGTCGATCATCCGGCCGGCCACGGTGGAGCCGACCGCCAGGCCGAGGCCGATCGCGCCGGTCAGCCAGGTGAAGGCTTCGGTCTTGGCACCGTCGGAGACCAGGGACTCGACCAGGGTGTAGCCGGTGATCAGGGTCGGCGCGATGGCGAGGCCGCAGACCAGGCCGGCGATGGCCAGGGTGGCGAGGTTGGGCATCGCCCACAGGGTCGAGCAGCCGAGCACGAGCAGCGCGTAGCTGATGAGCATCCGCTGACGGGCCGAGCGCCGCCAGGCGATCATCCCGTACAGCACACCGGCCAGCATCGAGCCGCCGGCGAAGACGCCGTAGACGATCCCGTTGAGGCTCTCCTGGCCGGCGGCCCGGGCGAAGGCGGTGATGGAGACCTGCAGGGCGCCGAAGACGGAGCCCACGCCGAGGAAGGAGCCCGCGAGGAGGCGGACGCCCGGGGAGGTGAGGGCGGAGACCCGCTCGGCACCGGCCGTCTTGGGGTGCCGCGCCGGGGCGGTGCCGCGCTGGGCGGCGAAGGCAAGACCGCCGGCCACGGTGAGGGCGGCCTCGGTGATCAGGGCGGCGGAGGGGGTGACGGTGGTGGCGATGGCGGTGGCCAGCACCGGGCCGATCACGAAGGTGAACTCGTCGGTGACGGATTCGAAGGCGAAGGCGGTGTTCAGCTTCTGCGGGGAGCCGGCCGGGCCGGAGAACTTGGCCACCCAGCGGGCCCGCACCATCGCGCCGATCTGCGGCACGCTCGCGCCGGCCGAGGCGGCGGCGAGGTAGAGCGTCCAGGTCGGGGCGTGTCCGACGGCCAGCGCGATCAGGGCGCCGACCGAGACGGCGTGCACCAGGATGCCGGGCAGCAGGATGGCGGTCTGTCCGTACCGGTCGGCGAGGCGGCCGGTCTGCGGGCCGATGAAGGCCTGGGCCACGGCGGAGGCGGCGGCGACCAGGCCGGCCGTGCCGTAGGAGCCGCCGTTGTCGAGCACCAGCAGCATGATGCCGATGCTGAGCATCGCGTAGGGCAGGCGGGCGGCGAAGGCCGGGGCCAGGAACGTCCAGGCGCCGGGGGTGCGGAGCAGGGCTCCGTAGCCGACTCGGGCGGGGGCGGGGGTTTCGACCGGGGCGGGGGCCGTCACGGTCGGTCCTTCCTGCTGCCTGGTAGCGCGGACGGGGTGTGGGTGGCCCCGACGGCGCCGAGAGTCGTCCTCTCGCGCGTCGACCGGGGTGATACCCGAGTCCGGTGGGGACCAGGGCCGCCGAGCGGTCGCGCCAACTCTGCATCAGACAGATGTAGCGGGTGTTCAGGTAGGTACGAACAGGTACCAGAAGCTTGTGTCTCCCATGGTATCGCCAATCCTGCCGTTTCGCCCAGGAACGCAAGGTGAACGTCACACGGAACACACGAACCGAAACAGCTACCCGCGTAGCTGACGAAGAACCGAAAGGACCGCCCATGGCACAAGGGACCGCCCATGGCACAAAGGGCTGCCCATGGCGCAAGGGACTGCCCGTGGCACAGGAGTATGGCTGTCGAGCCTCGGCATCCTCGTCCGTGCCCACGGCTCGACCGCTACGGCCGCCCGTACAGCCAGCCCGCCAGCTTGCCGCCCTTGTCCACCGCGCGGAGTCGCCGCTCGGCCGCCTCGCTGACCTCCTCGGTGGTGACCACCAGGAGTTCGTCGCCGGCCCGCAGCACGGTGGCCTTGTCGGGGACGAAGCTGCTGCCGTCCCGGACGACCAGGGTGACGGCGGCCCCGGCCGGGAGGCGCAGTTCGCTGACCTCGACGCCGGACATCTTCGAACCGGCCGCGAGCGAGACCGAGAGCAGCTGGCCGTGCAGTCGCTCCAGCGGAGCGGATTCGATGCCGAGGTCCTGCCCGATCGAGCCCTCGCCGACCCGGAGCCACTTGGCCAGCAGCGGGAGGGTCGGCCCCTGGAGCAGGGTGAAGACGACCACCAGGATGAAGACGACGTTGAAGCCCTCCTCGGCCTGCGGCACGTCGGCCACCAGCGGGATGGTGGCCAGCACGATGGGCACTGCCCCGCGCAGTCCGGCCCAGCTGAGCAGCCCCTGCTCCCGCCAGGGCAGTCGGAACGGGGTCATGGTGAGCAGCACCGAGGCGGGCCGCGCGATGAAGACCAGCACGGCGCCGACCACCAGCGCGGGCACGATGGAGGAGCCCATGGTGTCGGGGTTGCAGAGCAGTCCGAGCACCACGAACATGCCGATCTGCCCGATCCAGGCCAGTCCGTCGGCGAAGCCGCGGACGGCCGGTCCGTGCGGCAGCTTGGCGTTGCCCAGGATCACCGAGGCGATGTAGACCGCGAGGAAGCCGGAGCCGTGCAGCAGTGCGCCGCCGGCGTAGGCGAGCACGGCCAGGGCCATCACGGCGATCGGGTAGAGGCCCGAGGAGGGCAGCGCGACGCGCTTGACGGCGTAGGCGCCCAACCGCCCCACGGCGTAGCCGACGGCCAGGCCGATCGCGAGCTCGGCCAGGATGGTGCCGACCAGCACGTACCAGGAGTCGAGCGGCCCGGTGGTGGCGAAGGCGACCACCAGGATCACCACGGGTGCGTCGTTGAAGCCGGACTCGGCCTCCAGCAGGCCGGTCAGCCGGGGTGGCAGCGGCACGGTGCGCAGCACCGAGAAGACGGCGGCGGCGTCGGTGGAGGAGACGATCGCGCCGAGCAGCAGGGAGGTGCGCCAGTCGAAGCCGGCCAGCCAGTGCGCCCCGGCGGCGGTGACGAAGACGCTGACCGCCACGCCGAAGGTGGCCAGCACCACGGCGGCCGGGATCACCGGCTTTATGGCCTTGTAGCTCGTCTTGAGCCCGCCCTCGGCCAGGATGACGACGAGCGCCGCGTAGCCGAGCACCTGGGTGAGCGAGGCGTCGTTGAAGGTGATGCCCAGGCCGTTCTGGCCGAGCGCGACGCCGATCCCCAGGTAGATGAGCAGGCTGGGGAGCCCGGAGCGGGTCGCGAAACGCACCGCGACCACCGCGACCAACATGATCACGGAGAACTCGAGCAGGAAGCGGTTCAGGTGGTCGACGGTCACGCAGGGGCACCTCGTCGTCGTGAAGGGCGGCGGGCAGCGGTGGAACGCAAGGCGGTGGAACGCAAGACGGTGGAACGCAAGACGGTGGAACGCAAGACGGTGGGACGCAATGCAGTGGAACGCGAGGCGGTAAGACGTAAGGCGGTGGGACGCAGGCGGTGGCGCGTACGGACAGGGCGGTGGCGCACCCGGACGGACGGCCACGGAGAAGTGTCGTTACCCAGTCTAACATTTTACCTGTTCTTTTATGAAGGTCTTGGCTTTCGAGGGCGGGTAAGGTCCAGCCGGTAGGGTCCAGTTCGTCCCACTCGTGGACACACCCCATGCATGTCCGCCGACCGAGTCGCCCTAATGTGGTGACCTGTCACGGCCGTCGACCCCCAGCCAAGGACCCATCAGATGCCCCGCTCGAAGAAGTTCCGGCGCGCCCGTCTGTTCGTGATCGTGCTGGCCGTCCTGCTGGTGGCAGCGGTGGCCGGCGGCGGGTACTGGGGCGTCAGCACCGTCCGGTCCTCCTTCCCGGAGGTGTCCGGCACGGTGAAGGTGGCCGGGATGTCCACCCCGGTGGACGTCAAGCGGGACGCCAACGGGATCCCCCAGCTCTACGCCGACACCTCCGAGGACCTGTTCCGGGCCCAGGGGTACGTGCAGGCCCAGGACCGGTTCTGGGAGATGGACGTCCGACGGCACATCACCGCCGGGCGGCTCTCCGAGATGTTCGGGTCGGGCCAGGTCGAGACCGACTCCTTCCTGCGCACCATGGGCTGGCGCCGGGTCGCGCAGCAGGAGTACGACACCCAGCTCTCGCCCGACACCAAGAAGTACCTCAAGGCCTACACCGACGGCGTGAACGCCTGGCTCTCCGAGCACCCCGGCGGGGCCTCCGCCTCGGTGGAGTACGCGATGCTCGGCGCGGTCAACGGCTCCTACAAGCCCGAGGCCTGGGACCCGGTGGATTCGGTGGCCTGGCTCAAGGCGATGGCCTGGAGCCTGTCGGGCAACCTCCAGGAGGAGATCGACCGCTCGCTGCTGGCCCAGAACTTCAGCCAGGACCAGGTCGCCCAGCTCTACCCGGACTACCCGTACGACCGCAACGGCACCATCGTGAAGACCGGTCAGGTCGGCAAGGACGGCAAGTACCAGCCCGTCGACAGCCAGGCCGCCCCCGCAGGCACGGCGCAGGGCCGGGCCACCACCCAGGCGCTGCTCACCGGCATCTCGAACCAGATCGCCGCGATGCCGCAGCTGCTCGGCCCGCAGGGCCAGGGCATCGGTTCCAACTCCTGGGTGGTCTCGGGCGCGCACACCACCACCGGCAAGCCGCTGCTGGCCAACGACCCGCACCTCGGCCCCGAGATGCCCTCGGTCTGGTACCAGATGGGCCTGCACTGCCGGAAGACCGGCCCGGCCTGCGGCTTCGACACGGCGGGCTTCACCTTCGCCGGGATGCCCGGCGTGGTGATCGGCCACAACAAGGACGTCGCCTGGGGCTTCACCAACCTCGGCGCCGACGTGACCGACCTCTACCTGGAGAAGGTGACCGGCCCGGACACCTACCAGGTGGACGGCCAGGACCGGAAGTTTGAGACCCGCAAGGAGACCATCAAGGTCGCCGGCGGCACCGACCGCACCATCACGGTCCGCACCACCGGTCACGGCCCGCTGATCTCCGACCAGAGCACCGAGCAGCAGGACGTCGGCAAGTACGCCCCGCTCTCCGGCGCCGGGCCCGACCGGGCCGGTGGCTACGGCGTGGCGCTGGATTGGACAGCGCTCAAGCCGGCCAAGACCATGGACGCCGTCTTCAAGCTGGACAAGGCCGCCAACTGGTCCGACTTCCAGGGCGCCGCGGCCGACTTCGCCGTCCCCGCGCAGAACCTGATCTACGCCGACACCAAGGGCAACATCGGCTACCAGGCCCCCGGTCTGGTGCCGGTCCGCGGCAAGGGCGACGGCCGGTACCCGGCCCCGGGCTGGGACTCCTCCTACGACTGGAAGAAGGACTACGTCCCGTTCGCCTCGCTGCCCTACAGCTACAACCCGGCCGTCGGCTACATCGTGACGGCCAACCAGGCCGTGGTCGACCGGAGCTACCCGTACCTGCTCACCAACGACTGGGAGTACGGCACCCGGGCCAAGGAGATCACCGACCAGATCGAGAGCCGGCTCAAGAACGGCGGCCGGATCTCCCCGGACGACATGCAGCAGATGCAGCTGGACAACACCAGCGTGATGGCGCAGACCCTGGTGCCGCTGCTGCTCAAGGTCAACATCACCGATCCGTACGTCCGCGAGGCGCAGGACCTGCTGAAGGACTGGAACTACCACCAGGACGCCTCCTCGGCCGCCGCCGCCTACTACAACGGCGTCTGGCGCCAGCTGCTCACCCTGGCCTTCGGCCAGAAGTTCCCGGCCGACCTGCGCGCCAAGGGCGACTGCCTGCTGCGCCAGAAGCACGACCCGACGCTGCCGGAGGACGCGGTGGGCTCCACCGTGACCGTCACCGAGTGCGGCACCCGGGACGCCAAGAAGGCCCAGCCGGACGGCGGGGACCGCTGGATGGAGGTGGTCCGCACCCTGCTGACGCAGCCGCAGAGCAGCTGGTGGAACTACATCGACTCCGACCACCGGCCGCAGAAGGGCCTGGGCAACCTGCTCGCCGAGGCGATGAAGGACGCCCGCCAGGAGCTCACCTCCAAGATGGGCAAGGACATCTCCACCTGGAGCTGGGGCCGGCTGCACACCCTGACGCTCAAGGAGCCCACCCTGGGCACCGACGACTCCTCGATCGCCTCCGGCCTGGTGCACAAGCTGCTCAACCGCGGGCCGTACCAGCTCTCCGGCGGTTCGGCCGCGGTGGACGCCACCGGGTGGAACGCGGCGGCCGGCTACGAGGTGGACTGGGTGCCCTCGATGCGGATGGTCGTGGACCTCAGCGACTTCGACGCCTCCCAGTGGGTCAACGTCGGCGGTGCCTCGGGCCACGCCTTCCATGCGAACTACAACGACCAGACGGCCGTCTGGGCCCGGGGCGACCTGCTGCCCTGGGCGTTCTCGACCGACAAGGTCGACGCCGCCACCAAGAACAAGCTGGTGCTGACCAACGGCTGAGGGCCCGACGGTCAGCCCCGTTCGATCCTGGTGACCCCGTCCGGGGTCACCACGGCGTGCACCGGCCGGTCGTGCTCCTCGGCCGGCAGCTCGGGCAGGTACTCCTCGGCGTAGAGCAGGGTGACCAGCAGCGGTTCGGCCCCGGCCCGGGCCAGCCGGGCCAGCACCCGGTCGTAGGAGCCGCCGCCGCGCCCGAGCCGCAGCCCCCGGTGGTCCACCGCGAGACCGGGCAGCAGCACCAGCTCGGCCGTGCGGACGGCCTCCGGGCCGAGCCGTTCCGCGGTGGGTTCCAGGAGGCCGCGCCCGGCCGGGGCGAGCCGCTCCGGGCCCTGGTACTCGGCCCAGTCCAGGTCGTTGTCGGGCAGCAGCACCGGCAGCAGCACCCGCACCCCCCGCCCGCGCAGCGCCTCGAGCAGCGGCCGGGTGCCCGGTTCGCCGCCGACCGAGACGTAGGCGGCCACGGTGGAGCCCGGTGCGGCCAGCGCCACCGCGTGCTCGGCCAGGGCCAGGGCGGCGGTTTCCCGCCATTCGGGTGAAGATTCCCGACGGCGGGTCAGCAGGCGTGACCTCAGCTCGGCCTTCTCGTTGTGCATCGGATGCTCCTAGGTGCGCTCGGGCCTGTTCCCTCACCGCCGGACGCCCCGCGTCCGCCGACTGCCCGAGCCTGACACGCGGAAGGCGCCCGATGTCCACCCCGCTCCTGGTCGAGGCGCTGGCCGTGCTCAGCGCCCCCGCGCTGGCCGCCACCGCGCTCTGCGGGCTGCGCGGGCGCCGCGCGGTGCGCGCCGCCGAGCAGCGGGAGGCCGGGTTGCGGGCGCGCCTGGCCGAGCTGGAGGCCGAGTGCGCCGCGCTCCAGCGCACCGCCTCCTGCGATCCGCTCACCGGGGTGTGGAACCACCGCCACCTGCAGCTCACCCTCGACCGGGAGGTCGAGCGGGTGCGCCGGGCCGAGCCGGGGGAGGAGCCCCCGCTGGCCCTGCTGATGCTGGAGATCACCGGCTTCGAGGCCGTGGTCGCCGAGCACGGCCGGGCCCGGGCCGGCGCGGTGCTGCGCGACCTGGCGCAGCGGCTCACCGTGGAGATCCGCCGCACGGACACGCTGGCCCGGTACGGCGGCGAGGAGTTCCTGGTGGTGCTGCCGGACACCGACCTGGCCGGGGCGGCGCAGGTGGCCGAGCGGCTCTGCTGGACGGTCCGCCGCCACCCGCTGCTCGACTGGTCGCCCGGCGGCAGCCGCCCGCAGCACCCGCCGGCGGGCAACGGCCTGACGGCCGCGGTCGGGATCGCCACGCTGGCCGGCACCACCCCCGGCCCGGGCGGCGAGGCGCACACCTCCCTGCTGCTGCGCGCCGCCGACCAGGCCCTGGGCCGGGCCCGGGAGGTCGGCGGTGGCGGCTGGTACGCGGCCGGGCCGACCGGTACGGGGCCTGACCGGGAGGGGTGCGAAGCAGTGCTCGGGGGCGGGGTAGGAGCGCCCGAAATCCCCGGTAATCTGTCGCTCTGTGCCGGAGGGGTCTCACAGCCGTCCGGCGCGCCGCACACCCCTTCCGCAGCGACCGTGGCGCACGACGGAGTCTCCTGACCGGCTGGGATTAACCGGTGGTTCACTCCGTTCTTAGCTCCCGGTACCGAGCCTTAGTAAGGTCTCCGCATGACGCAGACGAATGGCCGCATGCCCGTCACCAAGGCCGTGGTGCCCGCGGCAGGGCTGGGCACCCGCTTCCTGCCGGCCACCAAGGCGACCCCCAAGGAGATGCTGCCGGTCGTCGACAAGCCGGCCATCCAGTACGTCGTCGAGGAGGCCGCCGCCGCCGGCCTCTCCGACATACTGATGGTCACCGGCCGGAACAAGCGCGCGCTGGAGGACCACTTCGACCGGGCGTACGAGCTGGAGGAGCTGCTCGCCCGCAAGGGTGACCAGGACAAGCTGCGCCGCGTCCAGGAGTCCGTCTCGCTGGCCAACATGCACTACGTCCGCCAGGGCGACCCCAAGGGCCTCGGCCACGCCGTCTCGGTGGCCGAGCAGCACGTGGCCGGCCAGCCCTTCGCCGTCCTGCTCGGCGACGACCTGATCGACCCGCGCGACCCGCTGCTCTCCCGGATGATCGAGGTGCAGCAGGAGCTCGGCGGCTCGGTGGTCGCGCTGATGGAGGTCGACCCCTCCCAGATCCACCTCTACGGCTGCGCCGCCGTGAAGCCCAACGGGCTCGGCGAGGACGTCTTCCGGATCACCGACCTGGTCGAGAAGCCCGAGACGGCCGACGCGCCCTCCAACTACGCCGTGATCGGCCGCTACATCCTCGACCCGACCGTCTTCGACGTGCTGCGCGACACCGAGCCCGGCCGCGGCGGCGAGATCCAGCTGACCGACGCGCTGCGCGAGCTGGCCGCCCGGGACGAGACCGGCGGCGGCCCGGTGCACGGCGTGCTCTTCAAGGGCCGCCGCTACGACACGGGCGACCGCGCGGACTACCTTCGCGCTATCGTCCGTCTCGCCTGCGAGCGCGACGACCTCGGCCCGGACTTCCGGTCCTGGCTGAAGGAGTTCGTCGGCTCCGAGATGCAGGGCTGACACCTCTTCAGGAATGAGCGTGAGGCGATGACCGGGTCCACCCAGAGCAGCTGCTGCGAGGACGGGGCGGGCCCGGCCCCGCGCCTGTGGACGGTGGACGAGCACCTCGCGGACGTGCTCGCCGCCGTCGGCCCGCTGCCCGCCATCGAGCTCCAACTGCTCGACGCGCAGGGCTGCCGGCTCGACGAGGACGTGGTCGCCACCGGCGACCTGCCACCCTTCGACAACAGCTCGATGGACGGGTACGCCGTCCGGACCGCCGACACCACCGGGGCCACCGAGCAGTACCCCTCGGTGCTCACCGTGGTCGGCGACATCGCCGCCGGCGCGGGCGAGCTGCCCAAGGTCGGCCCGGGCCAGGCGGCCCGGATCATGACCGGCGCCCCGATGCCGCCCGGAGCCGAGGCCGTCGCCCCGGTCGAGTGGACCGACGGCGGCACCGGCACCGGCGTCGCCGCCGACGCGATGACCGCGCCGGTGGCGGACGAGGAGGTCCGGGTGCTGCGCCCGGTCGCCGAGGGCGCCCACATCCGCCGCCGGGGCAGCGACATCACGGCCGGCACCGAGGTGCTCACCGCCGGCACCGTGCTCGGCCCCACCCAGCTCGGCCTGCTGGCCGCGATCGGCCGGGGCACCGTGAAGGTCCGCCCCCGCCCACGCGTGGTGGTGCTCTCCACCGGCAGCGAGCTGGTGCAGCCCGGCGATCCGGTCGGCCCCGGCCAGATCTCCGACTCCAACAGCTTCACCCTCACCGCCGCCGCCCGGGACGCGGGCGCCATCGCCTACCGGGTCGGCGGGGTGCCGGACGACGCCGCGGTGCTGCGCGCCGTGCTGGAGGACCAGCTCGGCCGGGCCGACCTGATCGTCACCAGCGGCGGGGTCAGCGTCGGGGCGTACGACGTGGTCAAGGAGGTCTTCGAGTCGTACGGCGGCGTGGACTTCCGCCGGCTGCGGATGCAGCCCGGCAAGCCGCAGGGCTTCGGGCGGGTGGACGGCGTGCCGCTGCTCGCGCTGCCGGGCAACCCGGTGAGCGCGTACATCTCCTTCGAGCTGTTCGTCCGCCCGGTGATCCGCACCATGCTGGGCGCCCCCGACGTGCACCGCCCGGTGGTCCGGGCGCACTGCCCGGCCGAGCTGCGCTCCCCGGCGGGGCGCCGGCAGTACCTGCGCGGCTGGTACGCGGACGGGGTGGTGCACCCCGTCGGCGGCGAGGGCTCGCACCTGGTCGGGGCGCTGGCCCGGGCCAACTGCCTGATCGTGGTGCCCGAGGAGGAGACCTCGGTGGCGGCCGACTCCACCGTCGATGTGGTCCTTCTCACGGCCTGACCGGCCCGGGGCGGTACGGTAGCGCGGTATTCGGACCTGTATCCCCTGGAGTTACCCCGTGACCGCACCTCACCCCGGCGACCGGCTCACCCACGTCGACGAGACCGGCGCCGCCCGGATGGTCGACGTCTCCGAGAAGGCCACCACCGTCCGCACGGCGGTGGCCGCCGGGCGGGTGCGGGTCGCCCCCACGGTGGTCGACCTGCTGCGCGGCGAGGGCGTGCCCAAGGGCGACGCCCTCGCGGTGGCCCGGATCGCCGGGATCATGGGCGCCAAGAAGACCCCCGAGCTCATCCCGCTCTGCCACCCGATCGCCATCTCGGGCGTCAAGGTCGACCTGACCGTCACCGACGAGGCGGTGGAGATCACCGCCACCGTGAAGACCGCCGACCGCACCGGGGTGGAGATGGAGGCGCTCACCGCCGTCGCGGTGGCCGGGCTCACCGTGATCGACATGGTCAAGGCGGTGGACAAGGGCGCCACCATCGAGGACGTCCGGGTGCTCACCAAGACCGGGGGCAAGAGCGGCGACTGGTACCGCGGCGAGGCGCAGGACGCCCGGGCCGACGCGCAGGGGGAGGCGTGATGCGGGCCCTCGCCGTCACCGTCTCCAACCGGGCCTCGGCCGGGGTCTACGCGGACAAGGGCGGGCCGCTGCTGGTCGAGGGCCTGCGGGCGATGGGCTTCACCGTCGACGGCCCGCAGGTGGTGCCCGACGGCGAACCGGTGGAGGCCGCGCTGCGGGCCGCCGTGGCCGCCGGGTACGACGTGGTGCTGACCACCGGCGGCACCGGCATCTCCCCGATGGACCTCACCCCCGAGATGACCGCCCGGGTGATCGACCGTCAGATCCCCGGCATCCCGGAGGCGATCCGGGCGTACGGCCGCGAGAAGGTGCCCACCTCGGCCCTCTCCCGGGGCCTCGCGGGCCTGGCCGGGACCACCCTGATCGTCAACCTCCCCGGCTCCACCGGCGGGGTCAAGGACGGCCTGGCCGTGCTGACCCCGCTGCTGCCCCACGCCGTCGACCAGCTCGCGGGCGGCGACCACCCCCGGCCGCCGGCCCACCCGGCCCACCCGGCCGACGGGGCCCACCCGGGCCACCCGGCCGACGGGTCGCACTCGATCGACGGGGCCGTTGACGGGAGCCCGAGCTGAACGGCGGTTGGCAGGTCGAGCTGCACGAGGGCGACATCACGCTGCGCCCGATCCGGGCCCGCGACCAGCGGGACTGGCAGGAGGTGAGCCGCCGCAACCGCGAGTGGCTGCGCCGCTGGGAGGCCACCGTGCCGCCGACCCTGCCGGGCCGCGAGGCGGGGGCCCGGCCGACCTTCCGCCAGATGACCCGCTACCTGCGGGCCGAGGCGGCGGCCGGGCGGATCCTGCCCTTCGTGCTCCAGTACCAGGGCCGCCTGGTGGGGCAGCTCACCGTCGGCGGGATCACCTGGGGCTCGATGTGCTCGGCCAACATCGGCTACTGGGTGGACCAGGAGGTGGCCGGCCTGGGCATCATGCCGACGGCGGTGGCGCTCTGCGTGGACTACTGCTTCGGCGTGCTCGGCCTGCACCGGATCGAGGTCTGCATCCGGCCCGAGAACGTGCCCAGCCGGCGGGTGGTCGAGAAACTCGGCTTCCGCGAGGAGGGAATGCGTCCGCGCTATCTGCACATCGACGGCGATTGGCGCGACCACCTGGTCTACGCACTGACCGTCGAGGAGGCCCCCCAGGGCCTGCTGGGGCCCTGGCGGGCGGTCAGCTCGCGCCGGGGTCACGGTAATTGAATACTTGTTCGAAATAGGTATCGATATGGCATCGCCGGGGGTCCGAGTGGTCACAAATACCGGCAAAATAGTCGGAGAATCAGCTTGATCGCCCGACACGCCGTGCCAAATTGCTGTCAGGCCTTCCCCGGCGCCCGTACCGTGTGAAACGTGAGCAGTAGCGGCCTTATCTACGCGGTCATCGTAGGGGCCTGGGCTGCCTATCTGGTGCCGATGTGGCTCCGCAGGCAGGACGAGCTCAACGAGGCGCGTCCGACGGAACGCTTCAGTACCGCGATCCGCCTGCTGGCCGGCCGTTCGGCCATGGAGCGGCGGGTCACCAGGGCCCTGGGTGACGAGACCAGTGACTCCGGAGCGAGTTCCGAGACCCCCGACGGGGCCACCTCGGAGGCTTCGGCATCCCCCGGAACGGCCTCGGAGGAGGCCTTCCCCGACCGGGCCGAGCCGGTGGACCCGACGGCGGTGACGGCGGACGGCGTGCCGCGCCACGACGGTGCCCGGCGCGACGACGGTGCCCAGCGCCACGCCGACGGTGCGCCGCGCCACGAGGATGTGCTGCACCACGACGGTGCGCCGCACCACGCCGACGGGGAGTCGGAGGCCGCGGCCGCCGCGACCGCCCACCGCGAGCGGCGGGCCCGCCTGCTGGCGCGCCGTCGCCGGATGGTCACCACGCTCTTCCTGGCGTTCGCGGCGGGGGCCGTGGTCGCCGCGGTGGCCGGGGTGGCCTTCCTCTGGGTGCCGGCCTGTCCGGCGATCCTGCTGACCCTCTACATCGGCCACCTGCGGCGCCTGGAGCGGCAGCGGTACGAGGTCAAGCTCGACCGCGTGCGGGCCGCCCAGGCCGCCGAGCGGCTGCGGGCCCGCGAGCAGGCCCGCGCGACCGCCCCGACGGAGGGTCAGGAGCCCGCGCCCCGGCACGACGCCGTGCCGCCGGCCACCCCGGGCCGGCCGCACCTGCGGCTCGCCGCGGAGCCGGAGGAGCGGGCCGGCGCGAGCGCGGCCGCCCTGGTCGAGGCGACCGACCACGAGGAGTGGGTGGACGGTCTGCGCGAGCGCGGCGCCTCCGGCCCCGACTCCTGGGAGCCGGTGCCCGTCCCGCTGCCCACCTACGTCACGGCGCCGGTCGCCCCCCGAGTCACCCGCGGCCTCGACCTCAATGCCCGCGACACCTGGGACTCCGGCCGCACCACCGACCCGCGCCCGGCCAACACCCCGCTCTTCGACCAGTACGCCGACCCCGCCGCGGCCCACGCGGAGACCCGCCCCCGGGCCGCCAACGAGTGACCCACCGGCCCTCACCAGGGGGTGGTCACGGACCACCCCCGGAAGGTGCTAAAGTTTCTTCTTGTTGGGGCTGTGGCGCAGTCCGGTAGCGCACCTCGTTCGCATCGAGGGGGTCAGGGGTTCGAATCCCCTCAGCTCCACCCAATGGGCCGTTCACGAGTTAGTTCGTGAGAGGTTCACGAGATCCCGCCCAGATCGTAGATCTGGGCGGGATCTTGCGTTTGTGGGGCTGTTCAAGTGCGGCCCGGCTCTGTGGGAAGGGTCACGCCGTTCCGCGGGGCTGGTGAACGGAGCAAGCGGTGCCGAGGTGGGCATGGCGAAGCGGCCGTGGGACCGAAGGTCTGGTGGTCCCACAGCGCCGCCTCACGCGCTTTTCGATTCAGCTTGCACCCAGCTCGCTAACCACTCGTCGGCGGGTGATCGCCCGGAGTACGGCGCCGATCGGTGACCTCCGGACCAGCGGAGCCCGGTTCGACGTGCGGGTCGGGCGTGTTGCTGATGTTCGCCAGGGTGCAGTTGTCCTCGCGGTAGAGGCTGAACCTGCGCAGGAACCCCTCGATGGTGGACAGGTTCTCGACCATCAACTGGATCGCGGCCAGCAGCGTCTGGGCGACCCGCCCACGGCTCTGACGGAGCGTCGGGTCGTCCAGGAACGTGTCGACGTTCTTCACCCGCCCGTTGAGGCCCTCGATGTGGTTGCGCAGACCTCCGTAGGCGCGCTGCCACAGAGCACGGCCCCACGGCAGCTTCTGCCGGAGTTTGGGCGTCAGGTCCACCGGCACGCCGATCGTGGGCTGCTGACAGATCTCGGGCCGCTTGTGCGCCGGGGTGTCGGGGACACGGACGACGGGTTTCGCGGCGGGGTGCGCGCGCCGCGTACGGCGGTCGCTGAGGTCGACGACGGGCCGTTGGGCCTTCGTGCGCCGCTGGGCCCGGGACCGCTGGTCCCGCTCTGCGGCCCAGGGACACTGGACCTTCGGGCTCGGGCCGGCTGCCGGGCACTGGCGCCGCTCGTTCCCGTGGGCGTCTGCGCTCTGCTTCAGAGGCAGGGTGTAGGGGTCGGCCTCCTCGATCAGCGGCAGCAGCTCCAGCCGCCGCGGGCCGCTCTTCCGGTCGGCCATCAGGTGGTAGGCGTTGATGATCCGTTCAGGGGTGTGCGGGCACAGCAGATCCCCGGCCAGGGCGATCGCGCCACGCCAGGGCACGGGGCGGATCATGTCGGTGCGGTAGTCCAGGAGAGGCTCCCAGCCGAGGACCCGGACGGGCTGGTGGAAGGTCTCCGCGCGGGCGTTGGTGTAGGCGCGGTCCCCGGCAAGGAACCCGCGCAAGGAGGTCAGCCGTCCGACGACCTCCAGCAGCCGCACCGCGTGAGTGCCGATCTGCTTGGACGGGGTGTGCACGGCCATCCCCATGCACAACTGCGGGTAGCTGCCCGCATCGTCGGGATCGGCGTGCCCGGCGACCAGCAGCGTCGCGGTGTAGCCGAAGGTCTCCGTGCCATCACCGGAGACGTGGTTGCCGGCGCTGATCTCGAGCGAGCAGTGGCGGCTGCTGCTCTTGCGGGCCCAGGCGGCGACGGCGGTGCCGTCGACGGCCAGGTGGCCGCGCCAGTTGTCGAGCAGGCCGCGGTCGGTGGCGATCCTCACCGGGGACAGGACGAGCCGGTTGGCGATTTCGCTCAGGGCCGGCGCCGGGTCGTGGGTGTCGGAGGCCTTCGCCCACACCGCCCGGTGCGGCCGGGCATCGGCCCTGGGCAGGCGGATGCGCCGGTTGTGACGGGCCGGGTCCAGGACCGTGGTGACACGGTTGCAGCCTCGGTAGAAGCGCTGCGCACTCGCGTGACAGGCCTTCAGGTCGAGCTTGTCGACCTTGGCCAGGCCGAAGAATTGGCGCCACTTCTTACTCAGGCCGAACGTCATCAGCTCCCAGGCGTCGTCGACGTTGGTGCTGCGCCGGCTGCGGGCGGCCAGGAACAGGCCGACGAGGACCGCGTCGGCGCGGACTCCGTCCGGGCCCGGACGGGAGGCCTCGAGTTCCCGGATCCGCTCCAGGGCGCCGCTGGTGCGGATGAGGTCGTAGGCGAGCTGGACGTGCTTGTTCGAGACCTTGGTGGTGAACGGTGAGGGGGCCGGGCGTACCGGCTGGGGCGCGGTCGGCGGGTGCGGGTGGCGTACCGGCCGGCGGGGCGGCCTGCGGTGTGTGCTCATGCCCAGCCCCGCAGCATCCGGACGGCGGCGTCGTGCGTGGGTGCTGGCACCCAGGCATGGTAGGCGGCGAGCCCCGCTGTGGAGGTCAGTCCGGCAGCGGCCGCGACCAGCGTCTCGGGCACGCGCTCGCGCAGCAGCGCCACGATCCAGGCCGACCGGGCGCGGCGCGGATCGACCCGCGGAACTCGCGGGTCGGCGGGGGTGTTGCGCTTGGTCCAGTTGCTGACCAGGTTCTTCGCGTAGGCCACCGTACGGTCGGGGACGAACAGGTGGTCGTCTCCGGCGATCGCGGCAAGTTCGGCCAGGGCACCCTCCCACAGGGAACGGCAGACGACCAGGCGCGAGGAGCCCGGGACGATCAGCACGACCGCGCCGCTGGGCAGGCGCAGGACGTCGGTGCCGCGGACGGCGGCCATCTCGGCAGGCATCAGCCCGCACCCGGCGCACAGGCACAGCACCGCCAGGGCACTGCGCCGTCCAGTGGCGGTGTTCGGCAGGCTCTGGGCCCAGACTCCGAGGCGGGTCAGTTCGCTGACGTCGTAGGGGACGGCGCGCGAGCGGTCGGCCCGAAGTCTTGGCCGGGGCTCCTCGCCGCGCTCCACCCACACCAGGGTCTCGTGGACGCGGGCGAGCACGGCCGCGTACTTCTGGAGGCTGGCGTCAGCCAGGGTGCTGTCGAGGATGAGGCAGCGGCTGATGGTGGACTGCTCCAGCCAGACGGCTGGGTCGCGGGGGAGCCCGGCCCGCTCCGCGCTCATCGCGAGCATCGCGACGACCCGCAGGACCAGCTTCACCGGGTAGCTGACCTGCTCGGCAACGGCGGCGACCAGCATCCGCACGCCGTCCGCCACCGCCTCCCACTCGGGTGGGCAGTCACGGGGACGATATTTCAAGATCACCTGGCTCACGGCAACCTCCAGTACCACAGACCACGAGAAGTGGACGGACAAGTAGCCACTTTCTCGGACATAGTGCACGTCGACCCCGAGGAGCGCATCCCGATGACCGGTGGCACCCTGCGCCATCTGCCGCCGCGGCACTTTGCCGCCGATCCGCAGGCCTGGCCCGATACGACGGTGCCCGAGCACGCCCAGGCCAGGGTGGCTCTGGCGATCTCCCGCGCACTCGGGGAGCGGATCGAGGAAGGGGGGTGGAGTCTGCGGCACGCCGCGGCCCTGACCGGTGTGAACCGGCAGGTGATCGCGAACGTCCTGAGCGGGTCGTCCTGGGTGGACGTGGTGACCGTCAGCCTGCTGGAGGACGGGCTGGATGTGGTGCTGTGGCCCGGCGCAACCGCCAGAGCCTCGCTGATCGCGTGAAGGGGAATGTTGCATGGAAGCAGCGCTTTCCCGTACCGCCCTCCGGCATCGCGGAGGAGGGCAGCACGAAATTGGGCCATACGGCCCCGGAGCTGCCTGAACTCGGCTAGTCTCGGGGGCGCGTGACCTTGTTGGGGACGCGCTCGGTGCCGCCAGGCTTAGGCCCCTGGCGGCACCTCTCACATCCCCCGGTGAATGTGTTGGGGACGGATGCTCGGCCTCTCCTTAGGCGGCCACCGCCTTGGGGTCGGCCGCGGCGAGGTCCGGGCCCGACAGGGTGGCAGGAGTTTCCTGGCGAGTCAGGGTGTACAGGCCCGCGTCGACGCGGCGGACCACCTGCTTGTCGAGGAGGTGCCGGATCGCGGTGCGGATCGACTGGATCGTGTAGGGCTTCTTGGCCAGCCCGACGGGGCGGCCCTGGGCCAGGAAGTGATTGATCGCCGCATGCAGGTCGCCCGCGCGCAGCGGCTCCTGAGAGGTCGCCAGCAGCAGCGTGACCAGGTCCTGCATGGTGATACAGGAATCGACGCGGCCCGGGTCGAGTGCGGCGGCGAACTCCGGGACGGCGGGAGGGGTCTGGCCGCCCTCGCTGGAGCTTTCTGCGGTGGGTACCGCAGGGGGCTCGTGGCTCTGCAGCAAGGCGAGGTTGGTGCCGTTCTCGCCCGTGGTGGCGGGAGTACCGTCGTGGACGGGGGCGGCTGGCCCGGAGACGGTTTCGGCTGTCGTCTCGGGGAGTAGGACGCTCTCACCCGCAGGCTCGCGCTTGTGCTCGCTGGCCTGGCCTTCCCCGCCGGGGACGGGCTCCGGTCCGGCCTCTTGGTCCAGGGCGCCAGCCGGTGAACCGGCACTGTCGGCCCGGGGCATGAGCCGCTCGACGTTCGCGCGCATCGAGTCCCGGACTGCGTTGAGGTTGTCCAGTCGCAGGTTCTCTTTGGCGAATTCCTGCTCGACTTCCAGTAGTTGCGCTTGGACGGCGGCGCGGCGTTCGCCCAGGCGCGCGCAACGCTCCTCCTGGGCGGCGGTCTCGTACTCGACGTGGGACAGGGAGGCCATGACAGTCGCGAGCAGGTCGTCGGTGTGCTCCATGCCGGCCTCTCATCGGTGATCGTTTCAGCGCGCACAGCCTAGAGGCTCCGCCCGGTCCTTGGGACCGAAACCGGGAAAGCCGTACTGGCGAAACATCAGGTTCATTGGCGCGCGCGTGCGTTGATGGTTGTGACCTGTGCTGATGCGGGATTGCGCATCCGGTTCCGGTGTCGGATGGCAGCTGGGGTTCGACCTAGTGTGCGCCAGCGGGACCCCCTGAGGGCGCATCGTCGACGGTCTCGTGGTGACGGGGGGACCGTCCCGCCCGAGCTGACTGAGGGGCGGCGGCCAGGAGAGTGGTCGACGGTGTGTCCTTGGACTTGGGGCATGGATCGGGCACGTCCGCGGGCGGCTTAGGTTTGGGGGACCGGCGCGAGTCCGGCAGGCCAGGGCTGCCAGCCGGGTTGGGGCGCACGGGGGCATGCCGCAGAGTCTTGCGCGCCCGTGGTTCCGGAAGGCACAGAAGTGCTACTCCCGTGACGGCGGGAGCCTTTGCACGCGTCGATGGGCATGACGCAGAGGAGATGTGCCGACTGCGAATGTGGCGGGAGCGTCGAGGTCGGCGGGTCCTGGGTGGCGTTCGCCGCCGGGCTGGTGGCGTTGTCCCGGGCATGTTCCGCGGGCCGGGGCTGCCATGGCATGGGGAAACGCCAAGGACCGCTTGATGCGTAGAAGCGGACAGGTGGGACCGTCAGCCCCGGGAGGTAATCGGTGTCTGCTGTTCGTGGTGGTGTTCGGGTGGAGGTACGACTGGTGGCTGTCGTCCTTGCAGCGGACACCGGCCCAGCTCCAGTCGGAGGTGCGGGACACCCGCCTGGTCGGAGTGTCGCCCGGTCGTCGCCACCTCGGGCTAGAACCTTCCGTTCGCCTGACAGCCGGCTCAGCTGCTGCCGCAGAGCAGTGCTGGGTGCCGGGACAGCTGTCGAGCCAAGTCCTCCGACTCTGGCTGGCGCTCTCGTGGACAGCGGGCTGCCGCGCAGGCTCCTGGCAGCACCTCCCGCCGAAGTGCAGGCCTGGACACCGGTTGACCGAAATTTCCCACCCCTTACCCTCCTATGTCTTTCGCCGGCCCATCCGTTCGGACAGCTCTGGCGCAACCCAGCATTGACGCGGGTTCCGGGTGGCTCCGCCATCAAGGCCCGTCGCGGTCCGCCGGGGCCAACAACCCCCGCCGGAAGGGCCTGAAGTCAGGTGCAGGGAATGGCCAGGCTTGCCCTGCCTCTTCAGGGCTGCTGACGCGCCCTGCTTGCACAGTCGCGCCGCTCTCGCTGTCCTCCGGCCGCTGGTCGAGCTCCGCCGCCATCTCCGGATGCACGCTGGCCTTCTGGCGGCGCACCTGCCCGCCCGTGCCCCTTTCCTCCATGTCCTTTCCCGAAAAATTTCACTTCCCGTATGCATGCTTGGCTGGCGAGGGTGACACAGCCCTGCGCCAGGGTTGACATGCATGGCATTTCCATACCCTTTCTTTACTCCTTTCGAGTGGGACTTACCTGTCACGCTCGGGTTTTTCCTTTGAGTTGGATAGCGTCCAGTCATGGCAATCGACCTACCACGCCTGACCGAAGCTGCCCGGGATCCGGACAAGTACATTCCCCAGCTGGAAGAGATGCAGGAGGAGGCCAAGAAAAACCTCCGAGGGATCTCCGGTGCGCTGCGCGAGCTGAGGAAGATCAAGACGTCCACAGAAAACCTCGAATACATCCAAGTCCACGGCATTCCCCGCCCGCGCGACTCGGGCCAGCAGGCCGACCCTGACGAGTACGACGAGGTGGATGAAGAGCTCAGCGAGAACGGGCTCCGCGTGAACCGCCGCGAACGGGTCCTGAAGCTGCTCGCTCAGGACCGCGACAGAAGGTGGAAGTTGCGCGAGATTGCCGATGAGCTAGGGATTTCCAACATCAAGAGCCTGCGTACCAGCATGGATGACTTTGCACGGCAGAGCAAGGTCGAGAAAGATTCGGAGAGCTCGACCTATTACCTGGGGCGCAGGGGCTACCAGGAAACTTTCTGATGCAAGGGTGTGGCCGCCGCATGCTTTGCGAGACAGCGGCGGCCACCGATCACGGACCCTTCGACCTACCAAAGTCCCGGGTCTGTCGTGACAGGATTCATTTTAGCGCGCAGTCGTATTCGCGGGAACCCGTCATCGGCAGATCCGTATTCCCTTCGCCCGAAGGAAGTACGAATCATGCATTCAATCCGACCAGGTGCGCATTCTGTCGAACAGGCGAGCGGCATTACGTTGGCCCCGGCGACCTCGAGTGGCCACCCGGCCTCTGCCGCCAGTATCTCGGCTCGGCGGACGGCCCCAGCCACGGGCTCACGAGGCGGGGCGCCGGAGGCAGTCCCGGTCGCTTGTTCGACTCCGTCGCGCAGTAACAGCCCCGGGGCTTCCATCGAGATCTTCCTCCCCTGTGGGGGTCTGGATGGTCCGCGCGTGGTGGACCTGAAGGGTTGGACAGGCCTGTGTCTGTCGTTCCCCCGTTCGAGCTACGAGCAATTGCGTCGGGACGAGCGCCAGTACGAGATCCTTTGCCGTGCCGGCGCGTACCTGCTGCTGGGCCCCGACCCGTCAGCCAAGGGCCTCGACCGGATCTACGTCGGGGAGGGGGTACGGGTTCGCGACCGTCTGAACAAGCACCTGCGCGACAAGAGTTTCTGGGACCGGTGCTATGTCCTGACCACTACAGACGGCTCTCTGGACAAGGCACATGTCCAGCAGTTGGAGGCCAAGCTGTACGCACTCGCGCAGAGGGCGGGCAGTATGGTGCTCGACAACCGGGACAAGCCCACCCCGCTCGCGCTGTCGCAGGCCAAGGAGGCCGAGGTTGCCGCGTACCTCGACACTGCGCTGAGCCTCTTCCCCCTGCTCGGGGGGCTGCCGGTCCTGCTCGACGGGGATGGGATCGACACCGGGACGCATGCGGGCAGAAGGCCCTTGAACTGCTTGTCCGTCTCGCCGGAGTGATCGATGATGCGGGGAGTTCAGCAGGACGATCGCGGGGGTGCTGGGCTCGGCTGGCTGGACGATAGCGGCCGAGCGGCCGATGCCGATCTGGGGTGCGGCAATTCCCGTGCCCCAGGCGAAAGGGCCGACCTGGCCCTGTCCCGGCTGGCAGCCCAGCACCGGGAGGTCGAAAGGCCACGGAAGCGCCTGGCCGACGGTGGCAACGTCCGCCAGTTGTCGACCGGCAGCCGGTAGGCCGCGCGCCCCGGCATGAAGCCCCAAAGCCACTTGAGCGGGGGTCGTGGTGACAACCCCCGCTCAGAGAAATCCAACCCCGAACGGCATACAGGCCGAGAGTAGGTCAGAAGTAGTGCACGCTGCCACAGTTGAGCGGGCTTCCGTTCCAGTCGCAGATCTGCGCGGAGACGATCCGCGCCCCGTAGCTGCTGCTATTGCTGCTGCCCTGGCCCCATGTCACCAGGCGCTGGGTGCTGCGGTTGGCCAGGTGGATGATCAGCACGGTGCCGTACTGGTCGGCACTGCCGTCCCATATCCACGCCCATGAGGCGGCGCCGTTGCCAGGAGTGAGGTCCACCGACGCCTCGTCATCACCGTGGAACCAGGCCACCCCGGTGGCGCTGGCCGGCGAGGCGAGTGCGACAGCCGAGACACCGACCGCGCCGACGGCCAGCGCAAGACGCTGCTTGAAGGTCACGAGAGAAACTCCTCCAGAAAGAGGGAAACCGGGGGTCTTGACCTGCCCCCGTCAAAATGAATGCTAGAGACCGCCCCCGGGCCATGGAAGGGAAACACGGAGAGTGGCAGGACGCCCTCCGCTTGGCGGTGCGGCGCATGCTGGACTCTTCCGGGTGGTTGCGGAGGTCGGGTGGGGTGACCGGCCGTCCGTGGCGCAGTCGGGCGGACGGTCACCTGATCGGGTGGTGCGGGTCAGGGGGCGACCCATCCCCACGGGCGGTCGCCGCCCCGGCCCATGAGGCAGGCGAGCCGGTAGTCGGCCTGGTGGCGGGCGTGGTCGGACTTATCGGCGTGCCGCAGGGCGAACAGGGCGAGTTCGAACGAGCGGATGTCGCGGATGGTCGTGTAGCTGCACCAGGTGGTGACGTCTTCGCCGTAGGCGTCGCGGAACGCCTCCCACCGGGCGGGTGGATCGGCGAGGGTGTCGGACTGGAACATCACGGTCGCCTGGTCCCACTGGCGGGGCCCGACCGAGAAGCGCTCGAGGTCGACCAGGTGGGCGCCATCCGGGGTGGCCATGGTGTTGTGGGGGCTCGGGTCGCCGTGGATCACGCACCACGGGTCGGGCCACTCGATCGCCTCCCACCGGTGGGCCAGCTCGGCGGCGTGGTACCGCAGCCACACCTTCGAGCGGCCGTCGGTGAGGGCCTGGTCGATGCGCTCGCCGAAGTCGGGGAGGGTGAAGCGCGGCAGACCGAGGTGGGTGGGGACGCGCAGGCTGTGCAGGGCCCGCAGCGAGCGGGCGGTGTCGGCCGGGTCGGCGGCCGTGGCCGGCCCGAGGTCGTCCCAGAACGTCACCGGCCGGCCGTCGACGCTGACGGGGTCGGGGACGATCGGCTCGGGGGCGAGAACGCGGTGCGAGCGGAGCCAGTCCGCTGCGCGGAGCTCCCGGACAGCGGTGTCCAGCTCGCCCTCCTGATGGACGCGGATCACGGTCCGCTGGCCGGGGATGCGCAACATGGCGTTGTCGCGCACCCGGATGGGCTCGATCTCGTCTGCGGGGACGTCGGCGAGGGCGCACGCGGCGCGGGCGATGTCGATGATCGTTTCGGTGAGCATGGTGGGATCCCGTGGCTACTGGGCGGTGATCAGGTCGGCCGCGACGTCGAAGAGGGCGGCGCTGTTGGAGCCCTTCACCAGCACGATCTGCCGGTCGGTGAGGGCGGGGGCGATCAGCGGGAGGACGGCGGACTTGTCGGCGACGTGCTCGGCGGGCACGCCGCCGCGCTGGGCGGCCTTGGCGATGAGGCCGGCGTTCGGGCCGCCGACGGCGACCAGGCGGCTGATCCGGTGGTGGGCGACCAGGTCGCCGATCTGCTCGTGGATCGCCTCGGCGGCGGCGCCGAGCTCCTTCATCTCCCCGAGGACCGCGACCGTGGGACGGCCACCGGCCGCGAGGTGGGCGAGGGAGGCCAGGGCGGCGCGGACGGACTCCGGGGAGGCGTTGAACGCGTCGTTGATGACCGTGATCCCGTCGGGCCGGTCGGTGACCTCCATGCGGGAGCCGGACAGCAGGGTGGCGGTGCTCAGGGCCCCGGCGGTGGTATGGAAGGGGACGCCGCAGGTCAGGGCGATCGCGGCGGCGGCGAGCGCGTTGGTCAGGTGGTGCTCACCGACGATCCGCAGCCGCACCGGCGCGCTCTTGTCCTGCCACGTCAGGGTGAACGCGGCCCGGCCGGACGCGTCCACGGTGACGTTCTCGGCGCGCACGTCGGCGTCCGCATGGCGGCCGAACAGCAGCACCCCCGCCGGTGTGTGGTCGGCCATGGCCAGCACGAGCGGGTCGTCGGCGTTGAGGATGGCCGTTCCGTGCCCGGGGAGGGCTTCGACCAGCTCGCGCTTGGCGGTGGCGATCGCCTCGCGGGCGCCGAACTCGCCCAGGTGCGCGGAGCCGACGCCGAGCACCGCGCCGATCTGCGGCGGGGCCGTCTCGGCGAGCTGGCGGATGTGGCCGCGGTTGCGGGCGCCCATCTCCAGCACCAGGAACCGGGTGTCGGCGGTGACGCGCAGGACGGTGACCGGGAACCCGATCTCGTTGTTGAAGGAGCGCTCGGTGGCCACGGTGGTGCCGTGGCAGTCGAGGATCTGCCGCAGGATGTCCTTGGTGCTGGTCTTCCCGGCCGAACCGGTGAGGGCGACCGTCGTCCCGTCGTAGCGGTTGTGAACGGCCTTGGCGAGGCTGGAGAGGGCGCCGAGCACGTCGGGGACGACGATCGCCGGGACGCCCACGGGGCGGGCGGCCAGGGCCGCCACCGCGCCGTCCGCGACGGCGGAGCCGGCGAAGTCGTGGCCGTCGGCCCGGTTGCCGGCCAGGCAGGCGAACAGGCCGCCCGGGGTGACGTGGCGGGAGTCGAAGGCCGCGGGGGCGGTGACCTCGGTGGTGGTGTCGGTGACGTGGTCGAGGTAGCCGCCGACGGACTCGGCGATCTGAGCGAGGGTCATGCTGATCACGTGCTGGTTCTCCTGGCGTTCGAGGGGGCGGGGCCGGTGTGCGGCGTGGTCAGGTCTGCAGGTCGGCGTGGACGGTCTTGCCGAGGGGTTCGGGCTTCGCTCCCCAGCGGCCTTCGGTGAGGGCGTGGACCAGGGCGATGCCCCGGCCGGACGTGGCGTCGGGGCCGGCGTCGATCAGGACCGGGAGGACGCGGGAGCCGTCCCGCACCGCGATGCGGACGCTTCTCTCGCCGGTGCGGCGGATCTTCACCCCCATGCGGCGCCGGCAGCAGGTCTTGGCGGCGTTCGCGGCGAGTTCGGTGACGATCAGGGCGGCGTCGTCCACCAGGCTCTCCAAGCCCCACTCCTTGAGCTTGGTGACGACCATCCGGCGGGCGGCGGTTGCCGACGCGGGCGTGTAGGGCAGGAAGACGGTGGCCGGGGCCGGGGCCCTGGTGCCGGTCTGGTCGGCGAGGGTGGTCACCGCTGCCGGCCAAGGGGCGGTGCTCGGTGCCCAGCGCGGCGGGCTTCGGCGAGCCGGCGCAGGACCAGCGCCCGCCGTAGGACGCGGTTCCCGGTGGGGCGCCGGTCGCCGGGGTGGTGGTGTCGGGGCGCGTCGGCCCGGGGCTGGTAGGCGCGCGCAGGATGGGCATGAGGCCTTCCGGTGGGGCGTGCGGGCGGTGGCGGCCGGGCGTCCCGGGCCGACGGCGGTCGGCCCGGGACGGCTACCGGTGGCTACTGGTCGTGGTTCTCGTTGCCGCCGTCGGCCTCGTGCTGGTTGCCGCCGCTGCCGGTGTTCTCGTTGCCGTTGTCGCTCATCGTGTGGTTCCTCTCGGTTGTCTCCGCCGTGGCGGAGATGGATGGGACCGTGGTGGAGCGGACAACCCGGCGGTGGCCCGAAGCGACCGGGACCGGGGACCTGGTCGCGCCTCGGCGCCGGGCTGTGACACTAAGTCAACGCGTGATCACGCAAGGCAGGTAGGACGTTTCGGAGCGGGCCCGGTCCCGCCGCCCGGACATTTCCCGGGCCTCGGTGCGTGGTTGACGCGGTGTCGCGGAGCTGTACCGTCCCGTGTACCGATGTGAGGAGCTGTGATGCCCCCGACGCCGAACACGGCCTTAAAGAGCCTGATGGACGAGAACGGGCTCAACGCCCGCAAGCTCGCGGATTCGCTCAACTCCGCAGAGGAGAGGCTGTTCGGGCAGCCCGGCAACGCCACCGACCGGCAGGTGCGGCGGTGGCTGTCCGGCGAGAGCACCAGCCCCCACCTGCACTACCTCGCGGCCATGATGACGGTCTTCAACGTCCCGGCCGACCGGCTCGGCTTCACCCTCACCGACTCCCGCAGACGCCAACTGGCCGCCCTGGGCGACGGATCTACGCTGGCGGCAGGTACCACCTCCGACCGCCTGGAGTCTGACAGCGTGCTCCGCCGAGAATTCATGATCGCCGCCACCGGCAACCTCCTGAGCTTCGCGTTCGCGCCGCTCCCGGCCTCGGGCCGGATAGGGATGAGCGACGTCGGGCGCATCCGCGAGAGCGTCGACCGCCTACACGCCGTCGATGACGCGTACGGCGGCCAGCAGCTCGCCGACATCGCCGAGACCTACGTCGGCCGGATCGAGGACGCGATGGGCCGCTGCCTCTACGGGCCCAACGTGGAGAAGGCCCTCTACCAGGTGCTCGGCGAACTCCGCGCCTCCGCCGGCTGGTTCGCCTTCGACAGCGGCGACCAGGACCGGGCCGGGCGCAACTTCGACGCCGGCCTGCGCGGCGCGCTGCTGGCCGGCGACCGGATGCTCCAGGCCCGGATCTGGTCGTACATGTCGCGCCAGTCCTGGGAGCTGGGCCGGGCGATGGAGACGGTGACGATCGCCCGCGCCGCCTTGGAGGCCACCCGCAACGGACGCGACCAGCGGCTCTCTGCGCTGCTGCACGGCCGGATGGCCCTCGGGTACGCCGCAGGCGGCGAGGGCGCCCGCTGCGGGGCCTCACTCGCCCGCGCCGAAGCCTGCCTGGACCGGGTTGGTGACGGCGACACCTCGGCGTGGCTGGCCTTCGTCGGGCCGGGCGAACTGCTCGGCACCGCCGCGATGGCCCACATGGACCTGAACAAGCCCGCTCTGGCCGTCCAGCAGGAAGAACAGGGCATGGCCCTGCTCGACCCGAAGTTCCGCCGCAACCGCTTCGCCAAGCTGGTCCACCTCTCCGAGTGCCACCTCGGCGCCGGCCGCCCCGAGCAGGCCGCCGACACCGCCGGGCAGGCCCTGGACCTGTACGAGTCGGTGAACTGCCCCCGCTGGGCGGTCAGGCTCGGCCGGTTCCGCGACGGCTTGGCCGGGCTCGGCCTTCCGGAGTCGGCCGCCTTCGTAGAACGCTATGACGAGCTGACCACCACCTGAGAGGGACTGCCCGTGGATGCCGCGACCCTGACCGTCACCTACTACACCGGAGCGGACGTCGAGGCGGTCGAGCACCGGCTGATCGAGGTGTACGCCGAGGTCTACCAGCGCGAGGCCGAAGCCGACCCGTTCTTCACCGTGGAGCGGTTCACCGAACGGCTGCGGGCCCACGCCAGCCGGCCCCGCTGGGGATGCGCCTTCGGCGAGGTCGACGGCGAGGCGGTCGGGTACGCGTACGGCTTCGCCCGCACCGCCGACTACCGGTGGCAGGGCCTGATCACCCCGGCCCCGGCCGAGGACCTGGCGGAGACGGACACCCGCACCTTCGCGCTCTGCGAGGTGATGGTCCGCGCCCCGTGGCGCGGCACGGGCATCGCCCACACGCTGCACGAGGAACTCATGTCCCATCGGATCGAGGAGCGTTCGCACCTGCTGGTCGAGCAGGACCACCCGAAGGTCCGGGCCCTGTACGAGCGGTGGGGTTACCAGCTGACAGGGGTCATGCAGCCCTACCCTGACTCGCCCCGCTACGACTCGCTGATCCGCCAGCTGGCCTGACCGGCCGGCGCCAGCCGCCGGTCCAACGATATCGAGGCTCTCCGACGAGGCATACGCCAGCCACTGCGCACCCGGGCACGTCGGCTCGGGTGACGGCCGGACGCGGACGCCCTGCCGGATTCGGCCCCGAGGTCGAAAGCGGCGGCGGGTAGGCCAAGAAGTCGGCGCTGGGCACGAAGAACAGCGGGCCGATGACGGCAGTGGAGAAGTCGAGGATCCGGTCGAGCGCGGCCTCTGGTGTGCCGAGGAGTATCGGGCTCAGCATTTCCTCGGTAACCGCCGGGGCGCGGCAGTAGCCAGCGAAGTAGGTGCCGTACTTGCCCCGCCCGACGGTGCCGAGGGGCATGTTGGCCCGCAGGATCTGCTGCTCCTCGCCGTTCGCGTCCAGCATCTGGTTGACTGCCACGTGTGAGTCCACCGGCTGGTCCGCCTTGCCCAGCTGCACGGCGGACAGCTTGGTGCGGCCGATCACCCGCTACTGCTGCTCGGTGCTCAATGTGTCCCAACTCCCCAATTCGTTCGGGTACTTCTGCGTGATCAGGTAGCTGCCCCCGGCGAACGGGCCGTCCTCCGCGTCGACGTACGTGGCCAGTGCGGCGCGGCGCCCGCCGGGGTTCTCGGTGCCGTCCACGAAGCCGAGCAGGTCGCGCTGGTCGAAGTTGTGTCTCGTCCACCACCCGGGCCGCCCCGGCCAGCCGGCGGGCGCACAGGCTGGCCAGTTCGAAGCAGAGGTCCATTCGCTCGGCCCGGATGTGCAGGATCACGTCGCCCGGGGAGGCCGGGGCCAGGTGACAGGGCTCGCGCAGCTCACGGAAGGGATGAAGCCTGGCCGGGCGCGGCCCGCCGTACAGGACTTCCCCGACAGCCGAGTCGATGCCCGCGACGGAGCTCAGCCGCCGGTCGGGGTGCCGGTAGCCGATCGAGCGCACCAGCCCGTCCAGGTCCGTCAGCAACTCCCGGACAGCCGGCTGGCCGCCGGGCTTCACCGCGAGCACCCGGACGCCCACGGCCGGCAAGCACTGCCTGCGGTTGGTGCCCGATCCGACCGCGCGGCCGGGATCGTTCGTTTCCGTCCCCGGGAGCGCGGGAGTGGGGCAGGCTTGCTCCTCGACCGAACCGACGTGGGGGGAAACCAGTGGCCACGTACGACCCGTTCCGTTCCAAGGAAAGCGCAGCGGAGGCATTCGGCACCACCGCACGGAATCTCGCCGACGGCGGGCCGGCCGCAGCTGGCCGGCCCCGTCGGGCTCACGGCCCGGTCGAGGGGGAACGCTGATGGCGGTGGCCCAGGAAGTAGCCCTGACCGCACCGGTGAGGACACCACGTCCGAGAGGGCGGCTGCGCCGGTGGTGGAGGGTGAAGACGTCAGCGCCTGGAGGACCGGCCGCGCGCAAGCTCACCCGGGAAGGACAGAGCGCGCTGGACGCGGTCGCGTCGGGGCGCCGGCTGTCGCCGGCCCTGCGGACCGAGATCCGATTCGCGTGCGCGCTCCTGCCGTGGCACACCTTCATGTCATTCGCCGCGATGCTCCTCGGCGTGGCGTTCTTCCAGGCCGAGATCACCTTCGCCAGGAAGGAAGGTGTCTTCGAGCGGCTGCTGGCGCTCAAGAGCACGTACTTCGCCGTGCTGGCGGCGCTGCTGCTGTACGTCATGCTCTTCGCCGCTGTGCTGGTCACCCGGCGGCTCACCCACGCGATGGTGAGTGGACTGGACGGGAAGTGGGGCTCCTACCGGACGCTGGAGCCCGTTCTGCGCGCACTCTCGGCGTGCGGCTCACCGGATCGCGTCGACGACCTTCCACGGCTGCTGCGGGCCAGCGAGCGGGCCGTCCGGCAGGCACGCTTCCGGCGGAAGACGCTTCCCCGCCTTTCGCACCGCCAGCGCGCGCTCCGAGACCACGCCGGCCGGGTGGTTGCCGCCCTCCGGGCCGCCGAGGCGGGCCTGGACACCTATCCGGACCTCGCTCGGTGCGACCTGGCGGCCAAGCTGCACTCGATCGCCGAGGCCTACGTTGAGGGGCGGCTGGGAGCGCTGCTGCCCGCGCCGGACCTCGAGGGCGTCGAGCCTCAGCGCACCTTCGAGACGCTCCGGCTGGGGGCTCTCGCGGCAACTTACCCCGCACTGGCATGGTCCGCCGGCGCCGTGGGCCTGTCCGGTGACGTACAAGCGCAGACCGTCGTCGTGGGGACGCTGATCGCCGCCGTCCTGCTGTTCGGCAGAAGGGCCCTCGACGCACTCCGACAGGTCGCCTCGCTGTTCACCCGGTAAGCCCGGAGCGCTTCGCCGAAGCCACGCTCACCGCCGCCGGTCTCGCCGAGGAGGAACCGGACGTCGGAGCCAGGGCCGTCGACGACCGGTGGGCGGCGGTCCCAGGCCTCTCTCGGGCCGTCTGCTGGTCGGTGAGGCGGACGTGTACGGCATCGACGCCGGAGCGGCCGGAGCCGAGGAGGCAGCCGTCCACCTCGTCGACCCCGACCTGGATGTGGACGCCGAGTTCGACGATCCCTCGGACACCGAGCCCCTCGAGGACGCCATCCGCTACACGGAACTCGACCAGGAGCGAGATGCCGCCGTCAGCGACGACAGCGGATACGGGTGATCGGCACATCGGCACCTGTGTCCGGAGCCGGTCGCCACACCGTGGGCCCGCCGAAGCCACCGACAACGCCCGCAGCCCCGCGCCCGGAGGAGCACCGCCCGAGCCGGCTGCCCGCCCCGGGGGGGCAGGCCTCCTGCCGACGGGTTCCCTCTCAGGACCGGGGACCGCCACCGTCCCGTACGGCCCGGTCGATACCCGACACCCCGGGCCGGACAGGCACCGAAACGCCGGCCGGGGCAGGTAGTGCGACGTCATCCCCCACTACCTGGAGGCCGCCATGGGTCTCACCCCGAGTTCCGGGGGACGGCAGGGCTTCGACCTGTCCCGCCTGCCGCCGGGCCAGTTCTCCACCGAGGACTTCCCGGTGTCGACCGCCGGGCCCACCCCGGCGGTCGACACCGCTACGTGGACCTTCACCCTCGCCACCGAGACCGGCCGGTCCCGCACCTGGGACTGGGAACAGATCATGGCCCTGCCGCAGGAGGAGATCACCACCGATCTGCACTGCGTGACCTGCTGGTCGAAGTTCGACACGCGCTGGACGGGCGTCCCCCTGGACGTCTTCCTCGACGATGCCGACACCGCGGCCACTACGTCGTCGTGCGCAGCCACGACGGCTACACCACCAACCTGCCGCTGGAGGATGTCACCGGACACCGGACACCGGACACCGGACACCGGACCTGGCCCGCGCACCGCTTCGACGGCTTTCCGCTCGCACATGAGCACGGGGGCCCGATCCGCTTGCTCGTGCTGCACCTCTACCTCTGGAAGTCCGCGAAGTGGGTCACCGCCCTCGCCCTCACCACGACCGACGAGCCGGGTTTCTGGGAAGCCGCCGGGTACCCCAACTACGGCGACCCGTGGCGCGAACAACGAGCCTGGGACGACTGACCGGCCCCGTGCTGCGGCCACGCCAGCCGGGGTGCCACCTCGGAGCCACCGCCCGGCGCTTTGAGGAACCCGTCCTCGCCGGCCGGTGCGGGGCAGGGCATCCGGTGAGGCGGACCGGCAGCCCGTGTCCCGGCGCCCGGCGGAGGGGCGCAGACGCACGGTTCCCGCCCGGCCTGCCGTACCCGGCGCAATCGCGGTCCGAGCAAGGGGATTCAGGTAAAGCACTTGTGTCGGACCTCGGAGAATTCTACGGTGGCGTGAATCGCATGGATGAATTCGAGGGTGCCGTGGATTCTGCTGATGTAATTTCTTGGGTACGGTCCGTGGTTGGGGTGCAGATCTCCTCCTACCTTCTCGCGTGCTCGGAAGGCGAACTCCAGGAGTTCGCCGAAAGCCGAGCGGAGTTGTCGCCCGGCCGGATCGCAGTCGTGGCGAACCTCGCCGAACTGCGAGTGAGGATCGCGGCAGACGCTCCCGGCGTCGACGAGGCCCAGGTGGCCCCGCTCTTCCTCTTCGCATTCTCCGAGGGGAGGACAGTGGCCCGCCGCTTGCACGACGCGGCCGCAGCCACGGAAGCGCCGGAGGCCGTCGTGGCGGACGGTCCGGCGCAGGTGGCGGATCCGGTGGAGGAGACGGCGGACGAAGTCGTCCGCGAGATCGCACTCGACCTGTACGGGGCGTTCCTCCTGCCGCCGGAGATCCCCGACGTGCCCGGGCTGGGGTTCAATGGGGCTGTCGTCCGCGGATTCTTCGGCCACCCGGCCAGGGAGCGTCTCGACGACCTGCTGATGCAGGACGCCGCAGTGGCGAAGGTCTTCGCTGGCCCGGGCGTCAGCGGTTTCGGTCCGGCCGGCTACGTCAGGACGAACGCTGGATCGGGTGGCGAGCTCCACCTGAACGGTCTGGTCCGAGCCGCGCTCGACCGGGCCTGGGACCACGGCCTGCAACCCCCGGTGCCCACCGGGTTCTCGGCGGCTGCGGCCGACGAGCTCCGCAGCATGCTCGCGATCCTGCGGAAAGAGAACAAGACCGCGACCGCCCGCGTCCATCTCACCGGCGTCCTCCTGCCCGAAGAATGCGAGCTGGAATTGGCGGAAGTGAGAATCAGGGCGACCACCGATAGCGAATACCGGCAAGCCCCTGGAGGGATACGAGGAAAGCTCTCGGGAACGGTCGGCGACGGCGAGCCGGTCGTCATCGACTACTCCGGGGACATTGCACTTGAGATCCCCTACCCCTACGTGTTCAACACCAAGCCCCCCAAGAACGACACGGACTTCAGCTGGCTGGAGCAGAACAATCCCGGTGAGACGATCCAGCAGGTGCTTACTAGGGTCCGGTTCGCGCTGCTGCTGGCCGTGAAGCGGGAGCAGGCGCGAGTGCAGGTCGTCCCGGCCTGGCAGATCCTGCGGGATCCTCTCGCCGAGGCTCAGTCGATGACCTGGTGGGACAACAGGAGCACCGGGCTGACACCGATCCGGTTGACCCGGGAAGAGGCCGACGCGTGGGCCCACTGGTACGGCAGGCTGAAGACCCCGGGCATCGAGAAGATCGACCTCGGCATTCGCAGGGTGCTGCGGGCCCTGTCGGAGCGGCGTGACCCCGCCGACGTCCTCGTCGACGCCGTCATCGCCTGGGAGAACCTCTTCGGCACCAAGGACGGGGAACCCACCTTCCGCATCACGATGTGCTTGGCGACCCTGCTGGAGAGCGACGTCGCCGAGCGAGGGGCGCTGAGGACGGAACTGGCGAAGATCTACGATCTCCGCAGCAAGATCGTGCACGGGAGTGCCGACCTCAAGGTGGCGGACGTGCCCGTGTGCCACCGGGCGCTCGATGTCGCCGTCGACGCGATCAAGGCATTGGTCGATCAGCGTCCGGACATCCTTCGACTGACCGACGGCGGGCTCAGAAGTGTACGGCTGCTGCTGGAGTGAGCCCCACCGGGCGGGCCGGCACCGGGCGGACCGCGCGCCCGGCCGGCCCGACTGTGGTCCTTCGCTGGCACCCTTGGCTGTCTTCCCCGCGGCGCGGACCCGCGGGCCGTGGGTCCGCGCCGGCCCTGATCCTGTCGGCGGTGCGGTGGCCTCGGCCGGGTCAGTCCAGGGTGATCGGCCCGTCCGGCAGCCATCCGTCGAGATAGCCGCTCGTGAGGTCGCGCGCCATTCCCAGGTCGGCTCCGCGAAGGAGCTCCCCGAGGCGTTCCCGGTCGGCCCACAGCACGGCGGTCCCGGCCGGGAACGCTCCTCCCTTGCGGGCCGGCTGGGCGATCAGCACGTGCTCCTCCACTCGGACATCGGTGGGCGACCCGGATGCCCACCGATGCCCCGTCACCTTGCCCCAGCGAGGCGCGGGATCACCCAGCAGCCTGCCGCAGCACCGGGCGGCGGCGTCGCGGTAGGACTCCGGCCCGCGCAGCACCTCTCGCGGCAGGACCAGCGTGCCGGCCGCGGTGACCGCAAGCGCGAGCTGGCCGTTCGCGTCGAGTGCCAGCACGCACACCGACCTGCGGAAGCGTGGCGAAGGGATGTACGTCACGGCATCAGCATCCCAGGCGGCTATCTATGTAGCCACTACTGCGGGGCGTGTCGCTTTCGAGCAGCAGGATGGTCCGGGCCACACCGCTGGCCTGGCGGCTCTCCTACGTTGGTTCCCGCCCGCGGAAGGGCAAGCGGGAACCAGCATTCTGCGACTCAGATGTCCCCGGCAGTCGCGATCATCGAGAACGATGCGGGGCAGCCGCAGGTCGTGCGGTCCCGGGCAAGGCGAGACCATCGAGGCTACCGCTGTACGCCCGCATCGGCAGCGCGCACGAGGGGCACGCAGGCGCGTGCCTGCGTGCCCCTCGTGGGCGTGAGTCAGCTCTTGTAGAGCGCGGTGACTTGGTTCGGGGTGAGTGCGTAGGGGTAGGTGTGGACGTCGCTGACGGCGCCGGTGGCATTGCCGTAGGGGGTGTTGCCGGCGCTGGCGGCAGCGCCGATGGACAGGCCGTACGGGGCTGTCCAGGGGCTCTTGTCGGGGGTGGCGCCGACGTAGGTGCCGTTGACGTAGAGGGTCATGGCCTGGGTGTCGGCGTTGTAGGTGGCGGTGAGGTGGGTCCAGGTGCCCTGGACGGCCGAGCCCTTCGCGCTGTTGACGGTGATCCAGCCCGTGCCGGTGGCGTTGTCGTCGGTGGGCACCTGGTACTGCCAGGCCTGCTGGGTGGCGGAGTAGCCGAGGTAGAACGCCTGGTGGTTGTTGCCGCCTTCGGCGATGAAGGTCTGGTCGCTGCCGGCGTTGCCGGTGAGCTGGACCCAGGCCGAGACGGTGTAGCTGTGGCTGGTGTCGACGGCGGGGCTCTGGGTCCGCAGGAAGCCGGTGCCTGTGACAGCCGCTGCGCTTTGGGCGTTCTGCTTGTGGTCGGTGGTCCAGCCGACGGTGTTGTAGATGGTGGCCGGGTTGGCGCCGGAGCCGTCGGTGGCGATGCCGTTGTTGCTGCTGGCTCCGTTGAGGCGCCACTGGTTCGGGGCGATTGCGGTGCTGCCGACGGTGAGCGGCCCGGTCCAGGAGAAGGCGGTCGGATCGTTGGTGCTCTGTCTGGCAGTCCAGATCTGGATGTCGCCGGTCGGGGTGATGCCCCAGAGGGTGGGGGCGCCGTTGCCAATGAGGTCGCCGTCGGAGCCCACGAGGGGCCACTGCGAGGCGACCACGCCGGAGGCGATCTGCTTGTTGGTCGCCAGGCCGGTGAAGGTCGAGAAGGGGTCTGACGGATTGCCGGTTGCCGGGTTCGTGGTGGTGATCGGCTCGATGGTGAAGGTGTAGCCGTGCACGTCGCCGTTGTCCCGTCGGCGGGCCCAGAGGCCGGGGTGGCCCTCCTTCTTCCAGTCTCCGGGGGAGATGAGGTCCCAACCCTTCCAGCCGGTGGGGGAGATGTTGATCGCGGCGGCGAAGGCGCCGTCGGCGATGCTCGGGTAGAACCACAGGGCACCGTCGCCGTCCGGGGAGTCCTCGACGGTGAACAGGCCCGTGCGGTTGTAGTACTCGTTGCTCGCCTTGAGGCTGGTGCTCAGCGGGTCACCGACTGCGGCGATCTGCTGGACGGTGGACCAGTCGGTGGCGTTGTAACCGGTGCAGTCGTGGGCGGGCGTCTTGTGGCAAGCAGGCTTGGGGACCGAGCCTGCGGCGTCGAACCGGCCGGTGCCGCCGAGGTCGCTCGGGTTCATGTAGAACCGCAGCTTCGGGTCACCCTTCTTGTGTGCGAACAGGCCGTCGACGTTCGTGCCCGTGCTGAGGCTGCCGCGGTGCGTGGTCTGGTAGTTGGCCCAGGAGTCGCTGGTGACCGTCTTGTCGATCATCTGCGGCGTGTGTGTGGTGTCGGCCGCGACCGAGGTGGCGGGGGAGGCGGCGCCTGAGCTGCTGCCGGGGACGGTGAAGGCGCGCAGGTTGCCGGACTTGTCGGGGGCGACGATGTCGGGGGCGGAGTCGCCGGTGATGTCGCCGAAGACCGGGGCTGGGCCGTTGGGGTTCCACGGTGCGTAGAAGGAGTACTGCTGGATGTCGGAGACGTTGCCCGCGTTGTCCTGCACCCTGGTGTAGACGATGTTGGTGCCCCAGTGGCCCGGGGTGACCGGGATCTGGGTGGGCGCGGTGGTACCGCAGCTGGTCTGGGTGTATTGCTTGGACAGTTGCGGGTCGGGTCCCCAGGAGACGCAGATCGCGCCGGAGGCGTAGGCGCCCGGAGGGTTGGACTGGTCGCTGGTGGTGATGGGGATGGAGCCCTGCTGGCCGGCGTAGAGCTGGGGGGTGATGCCGCTGCCGGACGGGGGGAACTGCTTGGTGGGGTCGGTGATCGCACCGAAGTCGAATTTCGGCTTGGTCATGTCGACCTTGAAGAAGCAGGTCGGGGTCGAGGCGGACCACGGGGAACCGAGGAGGTCGGTGGCCCTGGCAGCCCAGCCGTAGAGGTGTCCGTCGTGGATCGCGCTGCTCTTCACGGTGAAGGAGGCGGTTCCGCCGGAGGCGGTCTCGGCGGAGAGGCCGGAGTCGACGTCCGTCACGCCGCGCGGGTCGTTGTAGTCCCAGATGTGGGTCCAGGAGTAGAGCGTGGCCTGGACGGGGCTGGAGACGGTGGTGGTGAGGGTGACGGCGCCGGCCTGCTCGCTGCCGGCGCCGAGCCAGGCGGCGTTGCCGAGGGTGCCGTTGCAGTCCTGGTTGCTCTGCGAGGGGCTGATGGTCTTGGGCGCCGGGTAAGTCGCCTGATTGGTCGGCACGTTGGGGACGCGGTCGTACCACACGGAGAGCGTGGGCTGGGGCGTGACGCGCTTGAAGGCGTACTGGTTGGTCTCGCTGCCGTAGAGGCCGAAGGTCAGGTTGGGGTAGGTGGGGGCGTAGTTCTGGAAGGTTCCGGTGACGTCGTAGTCGAACGGCACGTTGCCGTAGCAGCCGTCCCGGCCGGAGCCGCCGATCGCCTTGGTGCCGAGGCTGTTGCCGAGCTGACCGGGTTGGTAGCCCCAGGTGGTCTGGGCGTTGATGCCGCCGGTGAGGTAGAGGTCGACGCCGTAGGTGTTCGTGCAGTTCCAGTCGGCGGAGACGTACTCCTGGAAGGTGATCGTCGCGGAGTGGATCACCGTGCCGTTGAGTGCGTGGGTGTCGAACTGGAAGAAGCTGCGGTAGGCGGAGGAGGGCTTGCAGCTGCCGCCGTTGATGCCGTAGTCGCCGCAGACGCCGACGCCTGGGTAGTCGGAGTCGCTGTCGCCGGTGCGGTTGTAGTTGGAGGTGCCGGGTTCACCGGACTGCACCCAGGTCCAGGCGTTGGCGCTGGTGGTGGGGGCGGGTTTCCAGGCCGGGTCGATGAAGTACGGGGCGGTGCCGTTTGTGAGCAGGTTCTGGTCGGGTGTCAGGTCGATGCCGTTGGAGTCGGCTCGGGCCGGCATGGTGGCGCTCAGGGCGGCCGTGCCGGGGCCGGCGGAGGTGCTGGTGGTGCTCGCCTTGGCCGGCTCGGCGGTCGGCGCGGTCGTTGTGCCCTGTGCGGTGAGCGCTCGGCGGGCGCTCGGGCCAGCTGAAGAGCTGCGGCTTGTGCTGTCCCACATCAGGGGCGTGGGGGCGAGGAAGCGGGGCTTGCCGTCCTCGGCGGTGGCGACGAGGTTGCCGGCCTGGTCGCCGGTGAGGGTGACGCCGTCGGTGATGGTGCCGAAGTGCAGGTTCTTCAGCAGCGGATCGGCCGTGGCGGCTTGGGTTTTGACGACCAGGATGGTGGTGAGGCCGCCGGCCTTGGTCGCGGTGACCTTGAGGTCGATGTCGGGAGCGACGGCTGGGTAGGTGACGCTGTCACCGCTGACCGTGGGGCTGGCCAGCGGGAACGGGGCGGTGATCGAGAGCTTCTTGCCGTCGGCGCTGGTCATCGTCGCCAGTGTGCCGTTGCCGCCCTTGGAGAGCACGAGCTGACCGGCCGAGGACTTGGGGGAGAAGGTTCCGTCCGGGTTGGCGGCGAGGGTGGCGTCCAGGGGCTGCCAGGCGCCGCTGCGCTTGGTGCGCTGCTGGTCGGGGTGGGCGGTGAGGGCGAGGTGGCCTTCGGGGGTGGCGGAGGTCTCGGTGTACTCGGTGGTCAGCGAGTCGATCGGGACGTTCTTGCCGGTGGCCTTGGCCTCGGCGACGGCTTTGTCGGTTTCGGTGGCGGGGGGCTGCTCGGCGGTCATCTTGGCGGTGGCGGCGTTGAACGCGGCCTCGGAGGCCGGGTCGGGGCCGGTGTCGGCGAGTGCGACGGGTGTACCGAAAGCGGTGACGGCGAGTGCGATAGCCAGCGCTGGAGCCAGGACACGGCGAGGCGAGCTACCACGCGAACGGTTTCTGATCAACAAATCCCCCCAGATAGATGAAATTTTCTCATGCAACGAATAAATGGCCACCAGAACGGTCTTAGGGGCCATGGCGCGACGCAACTTCATTAACTGACGAACTGTCCAAAATGGCATGGACGAAGGCGATTTGGCGAAGGTGTGACCTCCGTCACGCTCGCGTGTCTCCCTGTGGCCCTTGACCTGTCTCTGTAAGGAGCCAATAAGCTGTCCGGCTTCCGAATATTGACTCGTGGACTGGTCTCGGACTGGTTCGCATTGGGGGTTTTGGGTGTCAATTTTCCGAAATGATCGCACCTCCTCGGGAGGTGGACGATCATTGAAACGAAGGCTTGCCACGGCGACCGCTGCGGCCGTCGTGGGGTCACTTCTGATGCCGGTCACGATCGCCGCAGCGACCGGCCCGGACTACTCGCGGAAGTGGTCGCCGCCGAACACGCCGCTTCCGAGGACTGTCTCGGTCAAGGGCCACGACGTCACCCCGGCGACGCCGGCGAAGCCCGCGCACGAGGTCCCGCCGACCTGGCAGGCACCCAAGTCGCCGAGTGCGCCGAAGCACGGCCACGCCTCAGTGCGTCTCGCCGCCGCCCCGGCGGCGCACCCGCTCGCCAAGGGCCAGCAGGCCGAGGCCGGCACCGAACTCGTCGCCTCCGGACTGCCGGTGGCACTCGCCCCGCTCGCCGGGTCCGCGGCAGGCGGCCAGCAGGTCGAGGTCGACGTCGCCGACCAGAAGGCCGCGACGGCGGCCGGTGTCCCGGGCGTCCTGGTCTCGCTCACTCCCGCCGCCGGCTCGGCCGGTGGCCCGGTGCGGCTCGGAGTCGACCTCGGCCGTGACGGCACTGGCTTCGGCGCCGACTGGGCTTCCCGTGCCCAGCTGGTGACGCTCCCGGGCTGCGCCCTGACGACGCCACAGGCCAAGGGCTGCCTCAAGCAGACCCCGCTCGCCTCGCACTACGACCGCGTCAACCAGAAGCTCGTCGCCGACGTGACGATCGCCCCGAACACCGCCCTCGCGAAGTCCGCGCCAGCGGCCGGTGCGCTCGCGTCCACCGCTGCGTCTGCCGGTGCGTCCGCCGTTCCCACGACCGTGGTAGCCGCGGTGTCCGGCACCTCCAGCGGCGCGGGCACGTTCTCGGCGACGCCGCTGAACCCCTCGCAGGCATGGACGGCCGGCGGTTCCTCCGGTGCGTTCACCTACTCGTACCCGGTCCAGCTGCCCGCCTCCCTCGGTGGCGGCGCTCCGTCGGTCGCGCTCTCGTACGACTCCTCCTCGGTGGACGGCAAGACCTCCTCCACCAACTCCCAGGCATCCTGGATCGGCGACGGCTGGGACTACAGTCCGGGCTTCGTCGAACGCTCCTACAAGCCCTGCTTGAAGGACGGAGTCGCCGGCTCCGGCGACGAGTGCTGGGCCGGCGCCAACCTCAACCTGTCGCTGGCCGGCCACTCCGGCGAGCTGGTGCCGGACGACCAGTCCTGCCAGACCAACGCGCCCGGCACCACCGAGCAGTCCAACTGCACCTGGCGGATCAAGGGCGACGACGGCACCAAGGTCCAGTTCCTGACCGGCGCCACCAACGGCACCTGGAACGGCTCGTACATCAAGGTCACCGACATCTTCGGGACGGTGTACTACCTCGGCCTCAACCACCTGCCCGACGCCTCTGGCAACCCCACCACCAAGGGCGCGGACAGCGGCTCGGCCTGGACCGTGCCGGTCTACTCGCCGAACTCGGGCGACCCCTGCTACGACAGCAGCAAGGGCCAGGGCTCCTGGTGCCAGAGCGCCTGGCGCTGGAACCTCGACTACGTGGTCGACCCGCACGGCAACCTGACCACCTACACCTACACCCCCGAGGCCAACTACTACGCCCGGGGTGGTGGTCAGAACAACGGCACCGGTACCAACACCCAGTACACCCGAGGCGGTGTCCTCGCCAGCATCGGCTACGGCCAGCTGCTGAGCGACCAGTTGACCGCCAACGGCACGTACAACCCGGCGGCGAAGGTCACGTTCACCTCGGGCGAGCGCTGCACGGCCACCGGTACAGCCTGCGACCCGGGCAACCGGACGCTGGCCAACGCGGCCAACTGGCCCGATGCGCCGCTGGACGAGAGTTGCGCGAGCACCGGCACCTGCACCAACTACAGCCCGAGCTACTGGAGCACGCTCTGGCTCAAGTCCATTGCCACGCAAGTCCGTTCGGCCGGTGTGTACCAGACCGTGGACTCCTACGCGCTGAGCCACTCGTTCGTCAGCGTGCAGAACGCCACCGAGAACGCCCAGGTGCCGTGGCTGGACTCCGTCCAACGGACGGCCAGCGACAGGCAGGCCTCGGCCACGCCGGTCCCGCTGGCTCCGGTCACCTTCACCTCGATGCTGTTGCGCAACCGGGTCGACGGCACCAACCTGGTCCCCGCTCGGCCCGACTTCAACCGCCCGCGCATCCAGCTGATCACCACCGAGACCGGCGGCACCGTCGCCGTGGACTACTGGCCGCCGGACTGCTCCCGGGTCAGCGGCCCGATGCCCGGCTCTGCGGACTCCGACGTCCGCTCCTGCTTCAACGTCAAGTGGCACCCGCCGACGGCCAAGGCCGAAGACCCGCCGATCGACGACTGGTTCCTCAAGTACCCCGTCCGCACGGTGACCACCAACGGGGTCACCACGGGGTCCGTGCCGATCGCCAAGACCTACACCTACGGCCCGGCCGCCTGGCACCGGGACGACTCCCCGCTGACCCAGGACGCGGACCGCACCTGGGACCAGTTCCGCGGCTACGCCAGCGTGATCGCGGTGACCGGCAGCGGCCAGGACGGTGTCCGCTCGCAGAGCCGCACCAGCTACTACCAGGGCATGAACGGCGACATCACCTCGACCGGCACCCGCTCCACCCAGGTGGCCGGACCGATGAGCGGGGCGGTGACGGACTCCGACTGGCTGACCGGCCAGACCCTGGAGTCGGACAGCTACACCCAAGAGAACGGCGGCATCGTCGCCTACTCCGTCGACACCTTCTCCGGTGACCACCCGACGGCCACCCACAACCGTGGCTCACTGCCCGCGCTGGTCGCCCGGTACATGGCCACCACCTCCACCGTCACCAGCAAGTCCAAGAAAACGGACGGCACCTGGCTGACCGACAGCAAGACCTCCACCACCGACGCCGCGCACGGCAACGTGGTGCTGACGGTGCTGGACAGCGCCGACGGTCTGCCGGACATCTGCACCCGCACGGCCTACGCGGCGGGCAGTGACCCACAGGTCCAGGCCCTGCCCTCGCAGGTGCTGGTGGCCAGCGGTGCGAACGCCTGCACCGCGCCGCTCACCCAGGCCAACGCGGTGAGCTGGACCAACACCTACTACGACAACCTTGGTTACGGGAAGCTCGGTTCGGCGCACGACGTCACCGCCACGGTGGCCGCCGACCGCTTCGACGCCGGCGGCAACCCGCAGTTCACCACCAAGCTCGCCGGGTACGACGCCTACGGCCGTCTGACCAAGAGCACGGACCAGAACACGGTCGACCCCTCGCACACCGGTGGCGCCGTCGTCACCACCGCGTACACCCAGCCACAGCCGGGAGAGCTGCCCACCGGAATCACCGTCGTCACCCCGGCTCCGGACGGTGCGGCCGACGTGCTGACCGGACGCAAGACCAGTACCACGCTGGACAGCGCCCGGGCCCTCCCGCTGACCGTGACTGACCAGAACGGCCGGGTCACCACGGAGGCGTACGACGCCCTCGGCCGGCTGACCTCGGTCTGGGCGCCAGGCCGTGACACCAAGGCGAGCGCGAGCCACACCTTCAGCTACGCCATCCCCGGCGTCGTCAACGGCAAGCTCGTCAACCCGTCCGTCACCTCGGCCAGCCTGCGGGCCAACGGCTCGTACGCCACCAGCATCCAGATCATGGACGGCCTCGGCCAGACCGTGCAGACCCAGTCCGACCCGGCGATCTCGGCTTACTCCGGCCGCATGATCGCCGACACGGTGCTCGACTCGCAAGGCCGGACCGTCCGGGCCAACGCGGCCTGGTACAACGGTGACGCCAGGCCCAGCACCACGCTCTACCAGACCACGACCCAGCAGGTCCCGGCGCAGACCTACACCGTCTTTGACGGCCTGGGCCGCCCGGTCTCCACCCAGTTCGTGGCCTGGGGCGCCACCCTCACCACCACGACCACCGCCTACCCCGGCGCCGACCGCACCGACGTCACCCCGCCGAGCGGCGCCACGCCGACCTCGACGGTGGTCGACGCCCGGGGCCGGACCAGCCAGCTGTGGCAGTACAGGACCGCCACCGCCACCGGCAACGCCTCCGACGCGGACGTCACCTCGTACACCTACACCCCGGCAGGCCAACTGGCCACGCAGAAGGACGCGGCAGGCAATACCTGGACCCACGGCTACGACCTGGCCGGCCGTGAGCTCACCGCCACCGACCCGGACACCGGCACGTCCACCAAGACGTACGACACCGCCGGTCGACTGGCCACGACCACGGACGCGCGCGAGCAGACCCTGGCGTACACCTACGACCTGCTCGGCCGGACGACCGGCAGCTACACGGGCTCGGTCAGCACGGCCAACCAGCGCACCGGCTTCACCTACGACACCGTCCTCAAGGGCCAGCCGGCCACCTCCACCCGGTACGACAGCGGCAACACCTACACCAGCGAGGTGACGGCGTACGACACGGCGTACCACCCGACCACCACCAAGGTGACCATCCCCGGCAGCGAAGTCGGCCAGAGCGGCACGCCGTTCACCTACACCCACATCTCCGTCTTCGACCCGATCAGCGGCGCCCTGACCGCCGACGACCGCTCGGCGATCGGCGACATCCCGGAGGAGACGCTCACCTACGCCTACGACGACTACGGGCTGCTGAGGTCCTACGGCGTCTTCAACGGCGCGACGCTGGACCTGTCCAACGACTACGACGCGTACGGGCGGAACATCCGCACCACCGTCAACCCGTGGGGCACCCAGATCGTCGTGACGAACACCTTCGACGAGTCGACCGGCCGGCCGGTCTCGCAGTTCGTCGACAAGCAGACCGCTGCCACCGGCGCGGTCCAGCAGGTCACCTACGCCTACAACCCGGCCGGCAAGCTGACCGGCGTCCGGAACATCCCGGACAACGTCCCGGCCAACACCGACCTCCAGTGCTACGGCTACGACTACCTCGGTCGCCTGACCACCGCCTGGACGGACACCGGCACCCTGACGATGGCCTCGCGAGCGGCCGGCGTCCAGGGCGCCTGCACCAACTCCACGCCCACCAGCGGTGCCCAGGCCCCGAAGAAGACCACCGTCGGAGGCCCCGCCCCGTACTGGCAGACCTTCGGCTACGACCTGACCGGCAACCGCAAGACCCTTGTCCAGCACGACCCCTCGGGTGACACCACCAAGGACACCACCGTCACCCAGACCTTCAACACGGGCCCCAACACCCCGATCACCACCCCCAACGCCGACAGCGGCACGGGTGGCCCGCACGCCCTCCTGTCCACCTCGACCCAGACCGGCACCGGCACCGCCGCGGTCAGCACCACCCAGTACGACGCCTCCGGCAACACGACCCTGATCACCGACCCGGCCGAACTCACCACGCTCACCTGGGACCCGGAGAACAGAGTCGAGAGCGTCGACAAGCGGACCCAGGTCAGCCGGACGCACTACCTCTACGATGCGGCGGGCAACCAGCTGATCCGCCGCTACCACGGGAAGAACACCATCTTCCTGGGCGGCGACGAACTCGTCTACGACCCCAACACCAGCACCAAGCCGACCGGCACCCGCTACTACCAGATGCCCGGCGGCCTGTCCCTCGTCCGCCAGGGCGGCAAGTCCACGTTCCAGATCAGCGACCTCCACGGCACCGGCTCCCTCTCCCTGGACGCCACCGCCCTCACCGAGACCCGCCGCCTCACCGACCCGTTCGGCAACCCCCGCGGTACCCAGCCCTCCACCTGGGCCGGCGACCGCGGCTACGTCGGCGGCACCAAGGACGACATCGCCGGCTACACCAACCTCGGAGCCCGCGAGTACGACACTTCGCACGGGCGATTCATCACCCCTGACCTGGTCCTGGACGTGGCCAATCCACAGCAGTGGAACGGCTACGCCTACAGCAACAACGACCCGGTCAACGATAGTGACCCCAGTGGTCTGTGTCCTCGTGACGAGTGCGGTGGCTACGGGCAGAACCCGGGAATGGCCGTCGGCACGCATGGAACGGACACTGACGCCAAGGTTGATCAGCGTGGTGACCACCCGGGCCTGACGCTCCAGCAGGCGACGATGGTGTCGTTCCTCTACGCGGCCAACGCCTCCTTCAATAGCGACCATGTCCGCAACAGCTCGAACACCAGCGACGCCGACTTCAACAGAATCGCTACTAAGTATCACGCTGGGCAAAGCACTATTGACCACGCTGCTATTGAAGTGTGGGCATACGGGGCGAGTGAGGCAGAGACCGACTACTTCTACCAGAACTACTGCCTCTTCCTGGAGTGCCGCACCGGGTGGGATTCCGCTTTGGGTAGCCAGATTGGAAGTCAGGTCTCTTCGCCATTCGGCCTTTCCACGTCGGAGAGAACGGCCGACGCGGTTGCCGGGACCATGGCAGCTTTGGCGGCGCGTGAAGTTGGAGGCGGCTTGGTGCGAGCGGAGGAGCAAGGGCTCTCCGCTGAGGCACGGGCGTTCAGTGAGTGCAACAGTTTTCCAGCTGACACTCAAGTTCTCCTTGCCGACGGCCAGACAAAGGCGATAGTCGACCTCCAAGACAGTGACCGGGTTCTGGCCACCGATCCTCTTGCAGGAGTGACGAAGGCTGAGTCAATTGTCGCAAGAATCATCGGCCATGAAGATGTTGAATTCACCGACCTGACCCTCGCGGCCAGCGACAGTACGCTGAGTGCCCAGGTAGTCACCTCTACAGCACACCACCCGTACTGGGACGGCACTACGCAGCGCTGGACCAATGCGGATGATGTCAAGAGCGGAGATGAACTTCGCCGGCCTGACGGCAGCACTGTAATGGTCTCATCGGTGCGGAACTACCACACCGCGCCCCAGGCTGCCTATAACCTTACGATCGGCGAGCTCCACACGTACTATGTACTCGCCGGTACTGTGCCAGTGCTTGTGCACAATTCGAGCTGTGGCATTCCGACAAAGACGGACAGGATCGCTGAGCATCTCACTTTCAGGGATCTGGATGCCGCTAAACGTGAACTCGGCGGTGAGGTTGTTGCGCGAAAGTCTGACGGGACTCCGTGGGACCACGTTGGCGAGGTGCGAGATGCTCAGGCGGGTCTCCTGAATCGCATGCACCAGATCAAGGTGCAGATGTCAAAGGCGGGGGTTGATGATCCGATCTTCCCGTCACTCCAGGCTGAACTCAGCCAGGCCAGTAAGCTGCTCGACTACTCAGAGAAATATGTCCCGAGGTACTGATGGCAGAATTTACAGAAATGCTCAGTAAGGCGAAATCTGGAACGCTGAGCGCTAGGGAACTCGGCGTTGCCGTGGAGGCAATTTCTGAGGGCTGGGCAAGTCAGGGAGACCTGTATACGGCGTTGCACGTGGTTGGGTTGGCGGGCTCCCCTGCCCAGGCGGAGGCCGTCAGGCAGTACCTCCGCATGCCTGCGGACCCGATGCTGTCCCGTCTAGCCTTGCAGGTTCTTGGTGACTACTGGGGGATGTCTTCTGAACTCCTCCCTGAGCTCCGCAGCTTCCTGGCTGGGGTCGATTGGGATGTTGATGGCGATGTTCGGGGAATCGCAATTTCCATCGCTGGCAGGCATCTTCGAAAGGCGGGAGGACCGACCGACTTGGCGAAAATGTTGATGAATATCGCCGACGATGAGAGCGAGTTCAGTCTTGTGCGAGAGGCTGCGTTTCGAGCCCTGGCTGCAGGGCTTGGGGATTCGCTTCTCGAACCGTCTTCTCCTGCCGTCCGAGTGCGCATTGGATCTGCGCAGGCTACGGATGTCCTAGCCCGTGCTAGAAAAAGGTACGCCCGACGGTAGCTAGCATCGGGGAATGCAATCCCATGATTCGAGCGGCAAGAAGCCCCGCCAGGACCGTGGAGGTCTTGGCGGGGCTTCTTGCCGTCTTGACGGCAGTAGTTGACGGCAACGTCAGCGGACGGATGCTGCACAAAGCGGCGGCCCGTCGCCGTTGTCGGGCCGCGTGGCGGGCTCGGCGGGGGTGCGGAGGACGGAGGAGCCTGGCCAGGCGGAGCAGGGCGGTGAAGTGTCGGGTGAGGGTGGTTCCGACTTCCCCCGGTCAGGTCCGTCCGAGCGCTGTCCGCGGCCCACCGTCCGGCCGCCATGCGCACCGCCTCGAGGACTCCCCTTGGTCGATGCTGCCCGCGAAACCCTCCCGGAGGGGCCGGGACCCAGCCGGCGATCGCCGACCTCCGACATCGGCTTGGTGCACCAGCGCCCCGACAAGCCGTCTCGACCGCGGTTGACGCCGCCCCGAAGGCGCATCGCCGGCGGTGGCGGGCGCGGCCCTACGGGCCGGACGACGGCCGGGCGCCAGGGCGGACACCGATCACCCGTCGACCACCCGGCCAGGTGTCTCAGCCTCGGACGCCCGGGGGCGGTACGAGCGATGCCACAGGGGATGAAGTGTCGGGCAAGGTGGGGGAAAGCGTCACCTTTCGAACCAGACGGCAGGGAGATGCACGACCGTCAAAACCCGCCAGATCGGGGGCGGCCGATCGACGCCGTCTCGCACTGGTGGTATCGAACGTCGATCTCCAAGGGGTTTCCGAACGCCATGTCCGGAGGTAGGTGGCCCCGAGCAGAATCGAACAGCCCCGTAGTTGCGCAAGAGTCAGAGGTTGAGCAAGGGGGGGGTGAAAACTGGCCTATGTATACGTTCCGCTTGTGCGGAATCACACGTCGTTCGCATCCTTTCTGGGCGCGGCCCGGCGGTGGGCTGCATGAGAAGTGGGGGATGCTTGTGATCGACATCGATGTGCCGGACCTGGTGACGCGCGCGGGCCAGGCGCTGGTCGTGGAGGTGGCGCGCTCCGGTTGGGCGTTGGTCCGGGAGCAGATCGGTGCGTTCCTGCGGCGGAACCGACAGGCCGACGACGCCCAAAGGCAGTTGGCGGACCTCGACAGCGTCGTGGAGCAGAACGGAACGGACACCGAGCAGGCCCGGGAGGCGCTGAGGACTCAGTGCTATTGGCAGCTTGGGGCCTACCTGTCGCGCCACCAGCACATGGCCGCTGAGCTCGAGGAACTGCTTGCGACCTGGGGAGCGGCTGAGCCCGGCGGGCAGGGGATGAACGCCAACGGGAACACTGCCAGCGTGGTCATCCAGGCCGGTGGCAACGTGAACACCGGGAAGGGATCCATCACCGCCTCCGGACGGCCCCGGCGGTGACGGAGGCGCAGTCGCAGCCGGAGGCCGGCGTCGGCCAGGAGACCCTGGGGAACCAGAGCGCTTCAGGCAACCACTGGTCGGTCATCATCCAGGCCCAGGCATCCGGCACAGCAAACACGTTGGCCCTGGTCAACATCCACGAGAAGGAGTTGCTGCCTGCCCACGAGGTAGCGCCGGCGGTGGTCGAGGCGGCACGAAAGGCATGGGTCAGGGCCGACGGTGACGGCAAGCCGATCAGCACCGCGGAAGAAGTGCGGGACGTGCTCATGCGGGGGAACGGTCTCGGGGTGGTCGCCGGGCACGACGGCAGTGGCCGTTACGCCGCCGCCGTCCGGGCCCTTCTGCTGGTGGACCGTGAGCGCTGCCAGGGCGCGGCACCTCTGTGGCTGGGAAGGATCACACCGGACTGGGACCCGCCGGACGTCACCCTGCTGCCGGTCCAGCCGAACTGCGGCTACGTACTCGACGCCCGCGGCGAGACCGTGGACTGGTCCAAGGAGATGCCGGCCAAGCTCGCCGGCCACGGCCGTCTCCTGGCGAAAGTGGGATCGTGCCTGATCGTGATCGTGGGCGAGGACGGCTGGCCGACCACCGGCCCCGAGGCGGGCGTCGCAACCCACGCCCGGTCCGCTGCCCCACGGCGCCTGGTCCGCTCCCACCTCGAACTCCTCCACAAGTGCGTCGGCCTGGTCGAACGGCTCCAGCCCGAGTACGAGGTGAAGGAGGGCGAGCAGGACCTCACACACCTGATCACCGACGGAATGCATCCGAAGGACGCGGCCGACCTCGCCCGGCTGCTTGCCGGCGCGGCCGGAAGCGAGAAGCTGCTCGCCGCCGCCGTCGAGCGTTTCACGGGGTGGCGTGACTACGTCTCCGGCTTCTTCGCACGCACCGCCGACCGCCCTGACGACCGGGCCCTTCTGCTCTCCGCGGTTCTCCTCGACGGAGCCAGCCCCGCCCAGGTGAACCAGGCGGCCCGCGACCTGCTCGAAGAGAAGGTCGACACCAGTGTGCGCAACGCCCTGTCGGGCATGGACCTGGGAAGCCGACTCCGTGACTGCGGAGCGAAGGTGGCCGACAACAAGGTCACCTTCACCCACAGACCGGGGTACCCCTATGCGGTGCTGCGGCACATCTGGACCGAGCTCGGCGAGGCACAGGACCCCATCCGCAGGTGGCTCGCCCGGATCACCTCCGACGGACAGGTCGGGGCGCCTAGGCTCGGAACCATCGCCGACCTGCTGGCCAAGCTGGCCGCCGAGCACAACGACAGCACCGTGCTGCCCAGCCCCACCCGGGGCAATGACGCCGTGACGGCACTCAGTCGGGGTGAGCCCGCCGCCCGGATGCTGTCCGCCGCAGCCCAGCACCCGGTCCTGGGAGCGGGAATCCGCAAGCAACTGCGGGACAACTGGGCGCCCAGCCGCGACCCGGAGATCGCCAGGGTTGCCGCATTGGTGTGCCAGGGCACGTTCGCCGCGAAGTTCCCCGGCCAGGCGCTGGTGCGCCTGAGGCACGTCCTAGGCCGCGATACCGACGATCCGGCCAACAAGGAAGCCGGCCGGGCTCTGCGCGCCTTGGTCCGAGAACACGGCAAGCTGGCCCAGACCTGGGCAGCGGTCACCGACTGGATCGGCCTGACCGGCCAGACCGGCACGGGCCCGAACGCAGCGAACCGGGTCCGCGCGGGCCGGCGGGCCTTTCTCGCCTTGGCCGACATCACAGCAGACCCCTATCCGGTAGAGCTTCTCCTCAATGCTGCGACCCACGACAAGTCGGTGACCGACGAGCTCGTCGCCTGCTGGAGCGCGACCGTGTCCCACGTCGAGTACGCCCGCGTTTGTGAGGACACGCTCACCGCGTGGGCGGAGGCCAGCGTTGAGGGACACCTGCCGGCGGACCAAGTCCTGCAGCTGATCGAGAAGGTCGTCAACGGCCGCATCGGACTCGACCCGGTCGCAGCCGTCGTCGTCGGCCGCGACACGGCAACCGAGTCCAAGGCCATGCGCGAGTTCCGGCGGCGCCTGATCGACCGCCGCTTCTCGCCGGCCAGGCCGGAGCAACCGTGACCCGCGAGCACACGACCCGCGCACAACGGCGGGTACTGCGCCGTGAGGTGACCGCCTTCTCGGCAGTCCTGCCAAGCTGCTACCCGGACATCGCCTTCAGTGCGCAGATCACCGCAACCACCTATCCAGACCGCCTACCCGACTGCGACCATCTGGCACTTGCCCGGCTCATCCGGGGCACTCTACGTAGGGCGGCGACCGACACCGCAGCGCAGTTGCACCCGCTGGATCTACCGGGAGCACAGGACGCGCTGGCTGATCACCTGGCAGGACCCCGCCCGATAGTCGATCACCCGGACCATGTCCTGAGTGGCTGTTGTCGTTTCGATCTTGAGGGGCGCGGGTCGAACGGGGGTCTCGATCGGGTGAGCGCAGCGGCCGCCGCGCATGAAAGCAGGGCCTCTTGGTAGCTCGAAGGGTGTCTACGCCAAAGAGCGGTCCAGGAGGCCCTGTTGTCCCACTTCTACGGCATCGCGGGACCGGGGTCCACTTCGGTCACTCTCGCGTGTGACTGCCTGGCACACCGGTTCGGGAACGCCGTCGACCACGGGGTCCGTGTGCGCCGCTACCCCACCGACATGTCCGATGCGGAGTGGGCGGTGGTGCGGCCGCTGCTGCCGGTGCCGGGCTGGCTGCGCGGGCGGGGCGGGCAGCCGGAGGCGTACTGCCACCGCACGATACTGGACGCGATCCGCTACCTCGTCGACAACGGAACGAAGTGGCGGGCCATGCCGGCTGACTTCCCGCCGTGGGACCGGGTCTACGCGTTCTTCCGGCGCTGGCGTGACCACGGTCTGGTCCGGGAGTTGCACGACCGGCTCCGCCGTAAGGCCCGCGAGCAGGCCGGGCGGGACCCGGAGCCGAGCGCGGGCGTGATCGACTCCCAGTCGGTCAAGGCGGACGCCGTCGTCGGCCGTGACAGCCGCGGCTTCGACGGCGGCAAGCTGATCAATGGCCGCAAGCGGCACGCCGTGGTCGACACCCTCGGCCTGCTCCTCGCGGTGATGGTCACCGCAGCGGACATCGGCGACCGCGCCGCCGCGCAGGTTCTGCTCGCCCAGGTGGCCGCCGCACACCACCGGCTGGCGCTGGTCTGGGCCGACGGCGGCTACACGGGCAGCCTCGTCGAGTACGGCTTCACCGTCCTCGCCCTGGTCCTGGCCATCGTCAAACGCAGTGACGACATGCGCGGCTTCGTCGTGCTGCCCAAGCGGTGGATCGTGGAGCGGTTCTTCGCCCACCTGATGCGAAGCCGCCGCCTCGTGCGGGACTTCGAACGGTCCACCGGCAGCGCGGAGGCGATGGTCTACTGGTCGGCGACGATGCTCATGACCCGCCGCCTGGCCCGGCCAAGGCCATCGCGAGCGTGAACCGGCCCGGCTCCGGCTCGACCAGCCACCCGCGCGCTGTCAGCCGCTTCGCCTTCGACCGCAACGCCTCGATCTTCGCGGGCACCGGGTCCAGGCCGAAGCAGGCGGCCATCTCCTGGCAGGTCAGCGGGCCTTGACCGAGACGGCCTCGGTCCGCGAGAGCCTGCACGATGCGCTGGTAGTCCGCCGACAGTGCCGACCGGGCCAGACCCGCACGCCACATCGGCACCACCGACTTCGGCTTCGCCGCTGCCGAAGATGCAGGCAGCGCCGGCGGTTCACCGCGATCCGACGGCTTCTCGACGGCGTCCGGGCCGGCGATGTCTCCTTCGCCCGGGGACAGCACCTCGCCGACGCGTGAACGGGCGATGACCCACTCGCTCCACTCCCGCTCGGCCGCGACCAGCTCGGCCTGGATACGGTCCGCCTCCTCCCGCAGCTCATCCACACGACGGCGAGCGGTCAGCTCACGCTGTTCCAGCAGCCCCACGACCGACGGCATCCTTGACCTCCACCAGAGCGACGACACGACACGTCACCACTCCCCGAGACCACCGCCCCTATGCCTGACCAGCGGAAACACAGCTCTCAAGTCAGGAAAGACAACAGCCACTGAGGGCAGACATCACCGTCACCCTGGACGCTGCCGCAGTCGAGGCCACCCAGCGGCTGGTGCAGGCGTGCCAGCAGCAACAGTTGGAGGACGCTGTCTTCCTCCAGGCAGTCCGAGCGCGGGCCCGTGCGCTGGCCGACCCGGCAGTTCTGGCTGCAGCGCTGACCATGCCGGAGGTCGGCCCATGGGCCGACCTCGTCAAGGACTTCAAGCTGACCGACGACGGCGGCAGGAAACAGTTCGCCGGTGCGCTGACCCACCTGTCTCAGCTCCTCGCCACAGCCCGTGCACCGTCTCATGAGCCGTCCGACCGCCAAGTCCTCGAGATCATGCGCACCTTCTTCTCCCGCTTCCAGAGCTCGCACCAGCAGCGTGCTCTTGTCACATTCACGGCCGACTACATGAGGGCACTCGGTCACCCGGATCTGGCCACCCAACTGGAACAAGGCGATGAGATGTTCGCGAATACATACGGGGGCGATGGCCTAGAAGTGGCGCCATGACAACCGCCCTCCTGCGATGGCTGCTCGCTCCGCGCACAAGCTGGCTGGCTTGGCGTCTGGTGCGGAGGGCCTCGGGGCTCATCGACTTCGATGCGGCATGGCGCAACGCCCGGGTGTGGCTTCACCGGGACGAGGACGGGTTCCGAGCACAAGGTCATCTGTCCTCTCCGGGATCGCAAGGGCCAGAGCCGCATCGGGCGGGGCAGCACGGCCCGGAATGAGCAGGGTGCCTGGCTTCCGGACGACAGGGATAAGTCATGGACATGATGATGTGGGAAGTGATCTTCGCCGGGATGGGAAGCCCACCGTCTGACTCGCCCATTCCTGCAGACCAGCGACACTCGTGAACGGCCCACCCAATGACTGTTTACGAGTGAGACTCGTGAAGGGTCACGAAATCCCGCTCGGCCGATTCGGCCGGGCGGGATTTCTGCTTTGAGCGGGCTTGTTCGAGGTGGCGTGCGATGGCGACGGGGCTTCGTGGCGTAGGTCATGGCGCCATGCGGGCTGTTCGTCAGTCCGCCGAGGGGCGGCGGACGCGAGGACCTGGCCCTGGACGGGTCGGTCAACGGCTGTGCGTGGTGGATCTCTTCAGGACGGTCGCGGAGTGGTCGTCAGCTGAACGGAGCGGGGCCGGACGGGGCTGGTGTGAGGCCGTCGTAGTCCTCGACAGTGACGGCCGTGGCCAACTCGGGGGTGGTGGTGAGGAGCCAGTCCTGGATGGTCAGCAGGTTGATCATGAAGACCATCAGTGCGAGCAGGACCGCCTGGACGACGCGTCCGTGGGCGAGGCGCTTCTTGGGATCCGCTATCTCGATGTGATGGCCCTTGGCCCGGCCGTTGATTCCTTCGTTGTGGGCCCGGTGCCGGCTGCGGAACTGGAGGAGACGGACACCCTGCTGGTCGAGCCGGACCACCCCAAGGTGCGGGGCCCGTACGAGCGGTGGGGTTACCGGCCGATGGGCTGACCGGCCGGGGCGTAGCTCGACCGGACTGCCCCCATGGCCGCCGGGCGGAACACGGTGCGGTCCCCGGTCTGCCCGCTGGCTCGGCGCCGAGCCGGGCGGCCGCCGCTGCCTTGGTCGGCTTCTGCGGAATCCGCTGGGTCAGGGCCCCGTCCGACCCGCTTCCGTCTGCCGTACGCGGTTGCTCCATGAGGTGGAGCAGGAGCTGGGCAAGGCCCGTCAGCGCGGGATCAACTCCGGCTCCGGGCGCTTCGCCGTGAGCCGGTCGCCGGAGGATTCGCCGCGCACTCGGCGGCCGACCCACGGCAGGAGGAACTCGCGCGCCCACTGGATGTTCTCCCGTCGCAGCTCCGCGCTGGAGTGCGGGGCGGTGTGAGGCCACGGCGCCTCCGGGTCGTCCGCGGGCACGCCGAGGGCTCGGGCTGCTAGTTCGGCGACCCGCTGGTGACCCTGGGGCGAGAGGTGGAGCCGGTCCTCGCTCCACGCCCGCCGGTCCTGCACCGAGCGCAGTCCCCACAGGTCCGCGACCAGCAGATCGTGCCGGTCGGCGATGGCGCGCAGGTTGGAGTTGTAGATGGCGATCTTGCCTCGCAGGTGCTTCAGGACCGGTGTCGCCCGGGTGTCGAAGCCGGTGAAGATGAGCACTCGGCCGGCGTGCGGCGTGAGCAGCTCGATCGCGCGCTCGAACCGTTCCGCGACCTCGTCCGGGTCGGTGCCGGGGCGCAAGATGTCGTTGCCGCCCGCGCAGATGCTGACCAGATCGGGTTGAAGCTGTTCGACCTGCGGCACCTGTTCGGCGACGATCTGGTCCAGCAGGCGGCCGCGGACCGCCAGGTTGGCATACCGCAGGTCGTAATGCCCGGACGCTGTCACCGGGCGGCGTTCGGCCAGCAACCGGGCCAGCCGGTCAGCCCAGCCCGCGAAATTCCCGCCGGGACCGGGATCGTTGAGGCCTTCGGTGAAGCTGTCCCCGAGCGCCGCGTACGAGGTGATCGGTGCGGACCGCCCGGGTCCGCCTGGTGTCGGCCGTGCGCCATCATTCTGCATATGGCTAATATTTCAGCACATGAAGCTTTTGTGCTCTCCCAGCTGGGGTGATATTTCCCACGCGCGCCGTCGCCGGGCCCTCGCCCCATGGGCCCGCCCGGCCAGCGGATGCGAGAAAGCCGCTGGTGGGCCGCTGCGGCGGTACGTCGGCCGACTCCGGGGACCGCCGGCGGGCGGACGCTGATGAACTGGGTCCTGGGAGTCCGGCACCAGAGCGGCCAGGACGCACGGGTGGGTTCGAACCGCCGGATCAACGCGGCCGAGGCCGGCGCCGGCCCCGGCCGCCTGGAAGCTGCCGTGGGTTGACCTGCCGGACCTCCTGGCGAACTCCTCAGGGATCTTCGAATACCCGATGCTCGACCGGGACCCACTGGCGCGCGCTGGAGCTTCGGCCGGGTCACGCTGCTCGGCGACGCGGCACACCCGATGTTCCCGATGGGCATGGACGGCGGCTCGCAGTCCATCATCGACGCCCGGGCGTTGGCCTGGTGCCTGGCCAAGGACGAGGAACCGGTGGCCGCGCTGCGCCGCTATGACCAGATCCGCCGCGAGGTGGTCAACCGAGTCGTTCTGCGCAACCGGGAGTTGGGCCCCGAGGAGATCATCGCCCGGGCCGTGGAATGCGGTGGAGCGCTGCCCGGTCCGCAGGCCGCGCTGATCTCGCGTGACTACAAGCGGGTGGCGCGGTTCACCACCGAACACGTCAATGCCGGCGCATCCTGGACGGTGCCCCGCAGCGACGCCGGCCGGGCCAGGGTCCGATCCAGGTGAACTGACGAAACGTCGATCAGCACTGGGACGACGTCCGGCCGTCCCCCGTCGAGTGCGATCCGGCAGAGGCCGAGGGTGGTGCGCGTCAGCCGACGCTGGGCCGAACGGAGTCCAGGAGGGCAACCAGCTTCTCGACCGTCTCCTGGTTGGCACGTCCGAGCATGATCAGCGGCTGGCCCCCGAGGGGGAAGTCGGCCCCCAGCGAGGGGAACGTGATGTCGTGCCGCCCCAGCGCCGTCATCAGCCTGTTCACGAGTGCGTCGCCGAGATGGTGGACGTCGGTTCCCGGGGCGGGCTCGCTCCAGCTTCGCGTCGACGGCGCGCACATCAAATAGCAGCATTCATCCATCAAGGTTCGATCAGCCGTGAATGCCCGTGAACCGGGGTAATCCGATGCCCCTCCTCGACTCATCCCTCAGCGAGCCGGCTGCCCGCCGGACCTGACACGCACCACGCCGGTGCGAACACCGAGGAGACCGACCCGCATGAGCGTCGTCCCGCTCGACCCCGCCTCACCCGCCTCTCACGCCGTGGGCATCGACTTCGACCAGACCCTGGTCGCACACGACGACGGCTGGCAGGACGGACGCATCTACGGCCGACCCATCCCCGGAGCGATCGAGTCGCTGCACGAGCTGAGGAAGGTGCGGTCGGTGTTCGTCGTCACCGCCCGCCCCCGCCGGTTCCACCCCGAGATCGCGGCCTGGCTGCGCCGGCACACCGGCCTGGAGACCATCGTCGACGACGACCCCGACCGCGCCTACTGGCAGGGAGACTGCCTGCTGGTCACGAACAAGAAGCTCGGCGCCGCCGTCTACATCGACGACCGAGCCCTGCGCTTCACCGGAGACTGGACGACCACCCTGGCCGAAGCCCACCACGCCATCGGCCTGCACCACCGCGGGCCCTTCCAGGGCATGGGGGCGTGCACGCCGCGGTGTTGACGGTCACGTCGGCCATCGGACCGCCGGCGCCAGCGCTGACGGGGCGTCGAGTCCTCCGGAGGCGTGCGGCTGCCGGGGCGTTACGCGTTCTTCACGTGATCCGGTACAACCATTCCCCCGTTGCGGAATCTTGACGAAATGGGTTGGGCACGGCCCAGCCCCGGCTGGTAGAAGTGTTCAGCCGGGATCACGATCCGGCCGGGGGACCTCCCAGTGACAGCCGTGGCGCAGCCTCTGCGCGCCCGCTGCCGGTGATGGCCGCACCCCGGCGCCCGGCCCGCCACTTTCTCTCACTGGAGCCACCAGATGGTCCGGGCCTCTTCGCCCTCCCTGCCCCGTCGCCTAGGCCGCCTCTCGCTGGCCGGCGCCGCCGCGCTCTCGCTCGCCACCGGCGTCACGCCGGCCTTCGCCGCCGACCCGACGCCGACCGGCTCGGTGCCGCCGCCCGCGCAGACCGGCAAGTTCGTGCCGACCACGCCCACCCGGATCCTGGACACCCGTCACGCGATCGGCGTGCCCGGCCGGACGCCGGTGGCCAACCGGGCCAGCATCCGGGTCGACACCGGCCTGGTCGCGGCGGACGTCACCGCGGTGGTCATGAACGTCACCGTCACCGACACCACCGGCCCCGGCTTCCTGACGGTGTATCCGGACGGCACCCAGCCGCCGACCACCTCGAACCTCAACTTCACGGCGGGTCAGACTGTGCCGAACCTGGTCACCGTCCCGGTCACCAACGGCCACGTCGACTTCTACAACTTCGGCGGCAGCACCGACGTCATCGCCGACCTGGCGGGCTACTACACGGACAGCGGCGCGATCGCGGGCTCCTCGTACGTGCCGCTGCCCCCCTCGCGGGCGCTCGACACCCGCTCCGCCCTCGGCACCCCCAAGGCCGCGCCGATCGGCCAGCGGGGCACCCTCAACCTCAAGCTGGCCGGCACCCACGGCATCCCGCCGAAGGGCGCCACCGCGGTCGTCCTGAACGTCACCGCGACCCGCCCGAGCACGGGCGGCTTCCTCACCGTCTACCCGCACGGCACCGCCCTGCCCACCACCTCGAACCTCAACTTCACGACCGGGCAGACCGTGCCGAACCTGGTCACCGTCCCGCTCGGCGCCGACGGCAGCGTGGACGTCTACAACTTCCTCGGCACCACCGACGTGGTCGCCGACGTGTTCGGCTACTACCAGAGCGCCCCGACCGGAGCCGGGTTCACCCCGACCGGCCCGAAGCGCATGGTCGACACCCGCGACAAGGGCCACGCCCCGATCGGCCCGGGCGGTCTCCTCCAACTCCCCGTCGCGACCGGCGGCCTCGGCACCACCAAGGTCTCCGCAGTCGTCCTGAACGTCACCGCGGTCAACGCCACCAAGGGCGGCTACCTCACCGTCTTCCCGGGCAACGGCACCAACCGCCCCACCACCTCGAACCTCAACTTCGGGCCCAAGCAGGTCGTCCCGAACATGGTCGTGGTCCCGGTCGACGACTCCGGCCTGATCAACATCTACAACTTCCTCGGCACCACCGACGTGGTGGTCGACCTGTTCGGCTACTTCACCGACCCGGTCGGCGGCCCGACCGGCCTGAGTTACGGCGGCGGCAACGCCCCGGTCTACTCCTGCGGTGCCACTGCTCCCGGCCGATGGGCGACCGTCGCGCAGGGCGACCCGATCACCCTGGGCATGGACCCGGGCCCGTTCCGGGCTCCGGGCCAGCTGTCGGACACCCAGATCCACGCCGTGGTGACCGATCCTTCCGGCAAGACCACCGACTCGGTGGCCGGCAACGCGACCCTGGCGCGCCTGACTATTCCCACGCCGTTGAGCGGGGCGTACAGCTGGTACGCCTACGCGACTGACGGTACGAAGTCCTCCCCGCCGAGTAAGCCCTGCTACTTCCAGGCGGACGGTGACAGCGTGATCACCGGTGTGCAGGTCACCTCCAACACCGGTAACGGTCCGACCCACACCGGTGACCCGCTGACCCTCACCTTCAAGGCGACCTCGACCGGTTCGACGGACGGCAAGAAGATCGCGAGCTTCTGCTACGCGGAGGAGAGCGGGAGCTGCACCCAGATCCCGGCCGATGCGAACGGCCAGGCGACGGTCAACACGACAGCCGGCCACTGGGGCACCCACGTCCTGTACGTCCAGGCGTTCACCGTCTCCGGCTGGGTCGCGTCCACCACCTCCTCGTACTACGTCGCCGGCTAGCTCCACCCGCACCGCAGGGGCGCCCGCCCCGACACCCACCGCACGCTACCCAAGACTGGAGGGCCGGTGTCCCACCGCCGCCTCACCGCGACGGCCGCCCTGTGCGCGGCCGGCCTCGCACTGATACCCGCCGTCGGCCACGCGGCCGACCACGGCGCCGACCCCACCTTCGTCCAGGCCCCGGCGCCCGCCGGTGACCTGGCGGCCGCCCGCTCGGCCGCGCTGGACACCTTCGAGAGCCCGGCGGCCAAGTCCCACCGGGTCGCCCAGGCGCTGCCCAAGGGCGTGGTGAAGAGCCGGGTGGCCGCCACCGGGCAGACGATCTACGTGTCGCCCCGCGACTGCCAGTACGGGGTCGGGACGGGCACGGCGGCCTCGCCGTTCTGCTCCGTCCAGCACGGCGTGGACGCCGCGCAGTCCGGTGACACCGTGCAGGTCGAGGGGGGCAACCTCCGGGAGTCGGTGACGGTCCACACCTCGGGCCTCACCATCCTCGGCCTCGGCAACGCGGGCGTCTTCGCCACCGACGCGCAGGCCGGCAAGCCCGCGCTGACCCTGGACGGCGCCAATGACGTGACGCTGCGCAACCTCAGCCTGGTCTCCGCCGGAGCCCCGGCGCTCAAGGTGGTCGGCTCCGCCCGGACCACGATGGACTCGGGCGTCGCGAACGCCACCGATGCTGACGCCATCACCGTCGACGGCACCTCCAAGGACGTCTCGGTCACCCGGACCTACGCCGTGGCCGGCCGCACCGTCGGCGACAAGCTGACCGGCCTGGCCACCGTCCGGGTCGCGGCCGGCGCGAGCGGGATCACCCTCAGCGCCGACGCGCTGGTCGACGGCGGCGTGGTCGCCACCGGCGTGCAGGGCCTGGCCGTGGCCGGCAACACCGTCCAGCGCGGGTGCGCCCCGGCCGTGGATCTGGACGGCGCCTCCACCGGGGTCAGCCTCCGCAACAACCTGTTCGTCGACTCCGGCCCGGTCGAGAACTCGCTGGGCAACAAGGCGGCCTGCCTGGCCGGCGGACAGAGCTGGGACCCGAGCGTGCGGGTCTCGGCGGACGCGGCGGCGGGCACCACCGCCGACACCAACACCTTCTACTTCCAGCCCGGCAACGACACCGCCCCGTACGCATTCGGCGGGACGACCTACCCGACCCTCGCCGATGTCCAGGCCAAGACCGGCCAGGCCGTGCACGACACCGTCGACACCGTCGCGCCCCGCTCGACCGTGGTCCGCGGCATGTACGGCGGCCAGGACCTGGCGCTGCAGAAGGGCTCGACCGCGATCGGCACCGCCGACCAATCGGCGCCCGGCCAGCTGGACACGGACTTCTACGGCACCAAGCCGCGCACCAGCCGCGGCGCGGTGGAGTACCTGAGCACCGACCCGGGCCTGGCGATCGGGCTGAAGATCACGAACACCAGCGCCCGGGGGGTCCAGGCCGCCACCACGCTGGTCTCGAAGAACTCCGACTTCATCGGCTACGTGGTCGACTGGGGCGACGGGCAGAAGAGCTACGGCGCGATCTCCCCGACCAGCGGCCGGATCGACCCGCACACCTACGACAAGCCGGGCCACTACACCGTCACCGTCACGGCCACGCCGAATTACACCGGCGACCAGGTGACCAACTCGGTGGACATCACCACGGCCGGCTCGCACTACACCGCGTACGGCCCGACCCGGCTGCTCGACACCCGCAACGGCACCGGTGCGCGGCTCGGCAAGGTGGGTCCGTTCTCCACCGTCCGGATCAAGGTGGCCGGCCAGGGCGGCGTGCCCGCCGACGCCGTCGCCGCGGCGCTCAACGTCACCGCGACCGGCACCGAGCAGGGCGGCTTCATCACCGCCTACCCGGTGGGCAAGGACCGCCCGGGCACCTCGAACGTCAACTACGTGGCCGGACAGACCGTGCCGAACCTGACGATCACTCCGATCGGCCAGGACGGCGAGGTCGAGTTCTACAACGGCAGCCGCGGCTCGGTCGACCTGGTCGCCGACATCACCGGCTACTTCACCCGCTCGTTCTCCAGCGCCTACACGGCCACCAGCCCGGGCCGCCTGGTCGACACCCGGATCGGCGTCGGCACGGCCAAGGGCTCGGTGCGCGGCGGCGGCTCGTTCACCGTGCAGATCGCGGGCAACCGGGTCGGCCCGCTGCCGGCGAGCGGCGTCACCGCGGTGGCCCTGAACGTCACCGTGACCGGCCCGCAGAACTCCGGCTACCTGACCGTCTTCCCGGACGGCGGCTCGACCCCGACCGCCTCCAACCTGAACTACAGCCCCGGCCAGACCGTGGCCAACGCGGTGATCGCCCCGGTCGGCGCGGACGGCAAGATCAAGATCTACAACGGCAGCTGGGGCTCGGCCGACGTGGTCGTGGACGTGATCGGCTACTACAGCCCGACCGGCGTCAGCGCCTACCTGCCGGTCACCCCGTTCCGCTGGCTCGACACCCGCAGCTGGGGCCACGGCCCGCTCAAGACCAGCGGCGACTACTACATCTACTCCCGCTTCGGTGACCCGGGCGACACCGGCTTCGTGCTCAACACCACCGTCACCAACACCACCGGCGGCGGCTACCTGACCGTCTCTCCGGACCCGAACTACATCGACGCCTACAAGAACAAGTACGCGTCCTGGCCGAACCGCCCGCTGGTCTCGACCCTGAACTGGAACCGGGGCCAGACCGTCCCGAACCTGGTCCAGGCGACCCCGGGCCCCGGCGGCATCGTGGACTTCTGGAACACCGGCAACGGCACCACCGACCTGGTGGTCGACGTGTTCGGCTTCTACACCGTCTGACGGTCGCCGAGCCGTCCGGCGATCCCGCCCGCAGGCTCCGCTCGACACAGGCCCTCCCGGGTGACCGGGAGGGCCTTCGGCGTTCCCAAGGGCCCCTGGGAACGCCGGAAATCGGATGACCGTTCCCCTCCCCGGCCCCGAGAATGGCGCATGCTGACCGACCACTGGCCCCTGCTGGGGCTCCGCCTGACCACGCCCCGCCTGGAGCTCCGGCTACCGGACGAGGAGCAGTTGGCCGCCTTGGCCGAGCTCGCCGCCGAGGGGGTCCACGAGCCCGAACGGATGCCCTTCCTGGTGCCCTGGACGGACCTCCCGCCCGCCGAACGGGCCCGCTCGGTGGTGCAGCACCACTGGCTGCGCCTGGGCACCTGGACGCCCGCCGACTGGGCCCTCACCCTCACCGTCCTGCGGGACGGCCGGGTGATCGGCCTGCAGACCCTGGCCGCCCGGGAGTTCGCCCTGCTCCGCCAGGTCAGCACCGCCTCCTGGCTCGGTCTCCGCCATCAGGGCCAGGGCTTCGGCACCGAGATGCGCGCGGCCGTCCTGCACCTGGCCTTCGCCGGCCTGCAGGCCGAGGAGGCCGTCTCGGGCGCCCTCGAGGGCAGCCACGCCTCCTACGCGGTCTCCGCCAAGCACGGTTACCGGCCGGACGGTGTCGAACACCACGTGGTGCGGGGCGCTCGGGTCACCAACCGCCGTCTCCGCCTGCTCCGTTCGGACTGGGAGCAGCACCGCGCCGTCCCCGTGACCCTCACCGGTCTCGAACCCTGCCTGCCGCTCTTCGGGGTGACCGGGGTGGGGTAGCCGGCTCGGGGTGACCGGGGTGGGGTAAACCGAACCTTCAAATCCTCGTGGTGGCACGGTCGTCAGGGGGTGGGGTGATTCGGGAGCCTTGAGGCACAGGGGTTCCGGAGCGTCCGGGGCCTCCCCGAGACCGAGGAGACGGTCGCCATGCGTGCCACGATCACCACGAAGCCGGCGCAGCCCCGGTCCGCCACCACGTCCACCCGGCGTGCCGAGCAGGACGAGCCTCGGCGGTCCGCACTCGGCCCGGCCGCGGTCAGCCCGGCCGCCTTCGGTCGAGCCGCCCTCGGTACAGCGGTCCGCGGTGCCGTCGGCCTGCCGCTCGCGGTCGCGGCCGTCCCGCTGGCGCTGACCGGCGGGGCGCGCCGGGCGGCGCGGGTCCAGCTGGCGGTGCTCCGCCGGTTCTCCCCGCAGCGGGTCCGTCCGGGTGCCCCGACGGCCAACCCCGTCCGGGTGCTGGCCCACAGCCTGCTGGCCGTCCTGCCGGCCCTGGCCGCCTTCGCCGCGACGGCGGTCGGCGCCTTCACGGTGTACTCCGGTTACCTGTACTTCCTACGGCCCGACGCGAGCTTCGCCCTCGGCCACCCGTTCACCGCCGACCGCCACTTCGACGACGCCTGGGGCGGCCCCACCCTGGTGGGTGCCTGGCTCACCCACTCCCTGGTGGCCCTCGGCATACAGGTGCTGGCGCTCGGCGCGGTGCACCTGCTCACGGCCGTGCAAGACCGCGCCGCCCGGCTCCTGCTCGCCCCGGCATCGGTCTCGGCAGCAGATCCGGCCCCGGTCCCGGTCCCGGCAACAGCAGCGGCCTCGCGCTGAGCGTCAGCTTCCCTCCGCCCTACCGCCCTACCGACTCACCGCCTCACCGAGTCTTCGGGCCCCGCATCCTCGTGCCGGACCACTCGGTCGCGACAGTGACGGATTTGGTCTGGGTGAGGCCCGCGGTCTGGGCCGCATCGGCCACGTCACTCGGCGCCACGTACCCGTCCCGTCCCGCCTTGGGGGTGAGCAGCCAGATGAAGCCGTCGTCCTCCAGTAGGCCGATCGCGTCCACCAGAGTGTCCGTCAGGTCGCCGTCATCGTCACGGAACCAGACCAGCACCACATCGGCGACATCGTCGTAGTCCTCGTCGACCAAGTCCTGTCCGGTCTGCTCCTCGATGGCTTCGCGGAGGTCGTAGGCCACGTCGTCGTCGTAGCCGATCTCCTGCACGACCTGCCCGGGCTGAAAACCCATCCGAGCCGCCAGACTGGTCTGCTCGTCCTGCGATGTCGACACCGCGGCCTCCTGCTCCATCTCCTGCTGTCTCTCCATCCCCTGCCACGAGGTTCGCCTATCGGCGGTCGGAAATGTGTTCCGACGCCGCCATCGAACCAGGATTCATCCGCACGGGGTTGTGAATCGACAAATCAACCCACCTCGGCCCAAAAGTATGCTCATTCGCACCCCGTTCTCCCCACCCCCTTCCCTTCCCTTTCCTTTCCTCCCCGTCCTTCCCCGCCTACCGATTTCACTTCCTCTTCGACTACCCCGGTCCCCCTCCTCGAATGCCGGGAGGCCGGAGCCCGGCCGGGAGGCCGAGCCCGGCCTCCCGGGGTCGAGCAGATCTGACGGTCTATGAGTGCGAGGGGTACTGCGGCGGCCGGGCCGAGTGGCGGTGGCCACGCGGGTGGCGCGTGAGGGTGTAGCCACCGATGCCGGCCAGCGCGGCCAGTCCGGCGCCGCCGATGGTCCAGAACCAGCGGGTGTTCCAACCGGAGAAGAGGTCGGAGTACCAGTGGGTCTCGGCGGGAGCGGGGGCCGGCGCGGCCGGGGCGGCGGAGGCGGCCGGCGGCACCAGCGGCGCCTTGAACTCGCCCCCCTCGGGCTGGGCGTTGTCCACGTTGCCCTTGGCGGCGATGTGCACCTCGACCTGGGCCGACAGCCCGAGGTCCTGCGGGTTGGCGTCGGGTAGCGAGAGCCGCACGTAGTAGGTGCCGGGCAGGGGGTCGCCCGACCACGGCTCGGCCCAGGACCGCACCTGACGCAGCGTGCAGTTCAGCCGCACCGAGGCGGTGGCCGGGTCGGCGGTGACGTCCTGCGGGCCGGCGGTGCAGGCCTGCCGCCGACGGAGGCCGTCGAAGACCTCCACCGACCAGGTCTGCGGGCCGTGCCGGTCGGTGGTGGGCGGGAGGCTGACGTTGACCTGGACGGTGTCCGTCTGCCCCTCGCTCGCACTGAACGCCCAGTACAGGTAGTCACCCGTGGAGGCGGCCACCGTCGCGTCCTGCCCGGCGACGAGCTTGGTCGCGGTCAGGAAGGAGGTGCCGGCAGTGGTGGCCGGCGCTGCGGCACTGCCCGGCGAGGCCGAGGTCGAGACCGAGCTCGAAGCCGAGGAGGAGGGCGAGGGCGAGGCAGCCAGCGCAGCCGGGGCCGACAGCGGCAGCAGAGCAGCCGTCGCCGCCCCGAGCAGCCCGGCCCGCCGCAGCCCGCCGGTCCGCAGTCCGGCCTGCCCGATCCTGGAGGAGCGCATGGAGGAACGCATGAGGTGTCGCATCGTCAGTTCTCCCGCCAGACAGCGATCCGCCAGCGTGCCAGCCAGCCGAAGATCAGACCGGTCAGCAGACCGGCACCGGTGAGCACCAGCAGCAGCACCCAGCCACGCCCCAGCCCGGCGGCCGGGCCGTCGGGAGCGGGGGAGGCGGCGGCCACGTCCACTGTCAGTTCGAGCGGGAAGCCGGGGTCGGCCTGGGCGCCCGCCCCGGGGGCGAGCGAGTTGCTGACGATCAGGCAGACCGTGCTGCCGGCCGCACCGGACAGCGCCACCGGCGTGCCCGCCGCTCCCGTGCCGCTTCCGGCGCCCGTCGACGGGGTGGCGGAGGCGGCGGCGGAGGAGGAGGCGGTGGCCTTGCCCGGGGCGGACCAGCGCACGCCGGTGGAGATCACATCGGTCCGGCCGCTGCCCGCGTCGGTCCCGCGGACGAGTTCCTGGCCGTTCGCGTCGGTGGCCTGGAGCAGCACGCCGTAGTCACGGGCCACGGCGCGGTCCAGCGAGACGCTCACGGCGGCCCGCAGCTCCTGCCCGGCCCGCACCGGCACCCGGTAGACCCGGTGCTCGGCGAACTTCTCCCGGTCGCTGTAGACCCCGGGGGCGAGCAGCGGGGCGTCCGGGCACTTGTCGGTGCCGGTGGTCTTCACCGGGGCCACCTTGTAGGTGTCCCCGGCCCGGTTGACCAGCTGCTTCACCTTGTCGGTGAGCTGCTGCTGGGTGCGCACGTCGGTGTAGGTGCCGCCGGTCGCGTTGGCGATGCACTCCAACTGCTGGGTGGTCTTGTCGTCGTGGGCCAGGCCGAGGGTGTCGACCACCAGGTGGGTGCCCTGGGCGGCCAGTTCGCGGGCCACCTCGCAGGGGTCCGGCGGGGCGCAGTCGTCCTCGCCGTCGGTGATGAGCACCACCCGGCGGGTGGTCTGGCCGGTGCCGAGGTCCTGGGCGGCGCCGCGCAGGGCGAGGCCGATCGGGGTCCAGCCGGTGGGGCGCAGGGTGGCGACGGCGGTCTTGGCCTCGACCTTGTCGGTCTTGCCCACGGGGTACAGCTGCTGGGTGTCCTGGCAGCCGTGCAGCTTGTCGCTGACCGGGTAGGTGGCGCCCAGGGTGCGGATGCCGAACTCGGTCTCGGCGGGCAGCGCGTCGATCACCTCGTCGATCGACTGCTGGGCAACGGAGATCCGGCTCTTGCCCTGGATGTCGGTGGCCCGCATCGAGCCGCTGACGTCCAGCACGAGGTCGACCCGCGGTGCCTCCGAGATCTGGTCCGAGTTCTTGGCGCCGGCGCCGGCGCTCTGCTGGGGCGGCGCGGTCGTTTCGTCGGCGTGCGCGGGGAGCCCGCTGAGCAGGGCCCCGGCGGCTATCGCGAGGGCCGCGAGCAGCCCCAGCGGCCGAGTCTGCCGTCGTCGTTGGATGATCGTCACGGGCGCATCCTAGGGACCGTCAGTTGCCGAAGACCAACCGGCGAAGGCGCCTTGGCCCACTCTCGCGCCGGGCGGAGGCGCACGGCTGATGGCACGTCGGGTCGTGGGCGACCGGTCGGCAGCCGGCTGGCGGCCGGGCGGGTGCCCCGGCGTTCACCTGGCCCGTCGCCCGCGTTCACGCCGCCCACACACGGGGGTCCGTAGGCTGCGGCCCGCGAGCGGACGAGAAGGGGGTTCGGTGGAGCTGCACGGTGTGGGCAAACGGTACGGCCGGGGCGGTCGGTGGGTGCTCCGTGAGGTGAGTCTGACCGTCGGTCAGGGCGAGCTGGTCCGGATCGCCGGTCCGAACGGGAGCGGCAAGTCGACGCTGCTGAAGGTGGCGGGCGGGTTGGAGTCGCCGAGCGCCGGGCGGGTGGTGGTGCGGGGGCGGCGCGCATACGTGCCCGAGCGCTTCCCACCCGCGCTGCCCTTCGACCCCCGGACCTACCTGCACCACCTCGGCCGGGCCCACGGCCTGACCACCGCCGAGGCGGCCCGGCGCAGCGCCGACTGGCTCGAACGGTTCGGCATCACCCGCTACGCCGACACTCCGCTCAGCCGGCTCTCCAAGGGCACCTGCCAGAAGGTGGCCGTCGCCCAGGCCCTGCTCGCCGAGGCGGACGTCCTGCTGCTGGACGAGGCCTGGACCGGTCTCGACCAGGCCGCCCGGGCCATGCTCGACCAGGCCGCCGCCGAGCGGGCGGCCCAGGGCGGCCGGGTCCTCTTCGTCGACCACGACCCCACCCGGCTGGCCGGCCTGACCACCGCCGGCTACGCCCTCGAGCCCACCGGCCTGAGCCCGCTCGCCACCTCCCCGGTGCCCGGCGCACCCGCCCTCGACACCCGGATCCTGATCGAGGCCCTGCCCGCCACCGGCCACCCGCTCCCCGAGCGGCTGCCGGGCGCCCCCGTCGTACGCCTCCTCTCCGACGGCGCGACCCGGCTGGAGGTGTCCGCCGAGCACTCAGACGCCCTGCTGCGCAGCCTGCTCGGCGCCGGCGCGCACATCCGTTCCCTCGGCGAGGGCGGCCCCGCGGACCGACAAGTGGGCCGACAAGAGGGCCGACAAGAGGCCCGGCGGGAGCACCGGCGCGAGCACCGGCAAGAAGGACAGGAGCAGGCAGAGGGGGAGGAGCAGGGGTGAACGGGTTGCTGCGGTACCAGTTGGAGTTGCTGTTCCGCTCGCAGCGGTGGCTGCCGCCGCTGCTGACGTACGTGTTGCTGATGGTGATCGGGCTGACGGCGGGGGAGGCGCTGCTGTCGGCGTACGGGTACGCGACGGCGGTGCTGCTGCCGGTCACGGCCTGGCTGGTGCGGTGCACGGTGACCGCCGAGGGGCCGGCCGCGCGGGCCTGTCTGGCGGCGGCGGTCGGGCGGCCCCGGGTGCACCTGTCGGCCGTGGTGGCGGCGGCCGTGGTCGCGGCCGGGCTCGGGACGGCCGGGTTCCTGGTGGTCTGGGCGTTCGGCGGGCCGACCACGGTGCGGACGGTCCCGGCCGTCCCGCCGGCCACGCTCGGGGCGACGCTGTTCGGGGCCGGGCTCGGCACGGTGGTCTGCGTGCTGCTGGGCCTGGTGGTCGGGGTGCTGGCGGTCCGTCCGGTGCTGGTACGGGCGCAGTACGGCATCCCGCTGAGCCTGGTGGGCGCGGTGCTGTTGCTGGCCCTGCCCGGTTCCCCGGCGAACGAGGTGGTCCACTCGCTGATCACCGCCTCCCGGACGGGCCGGGTCGCGCTGCCGTGGCTCGCCGCCGCCCTGGTCGAGGCGGGGCTGCTGGCGGCCCTCGCCACCTGGGGCGTCTGCCGGTTGGCGGGCCGTCGCACCGATGCGGTCGACTGACCCCGCCCACCGGGCAGGGGTCCAAATGCGGACACACCGCCTGCAATGGCAATAAATATGGCTAATCCTCGTTAGGGTGCAGAGCAAGGAGCCCGTACAGCCAGCCAAGCCTGACGCGTCGGAAGGAACACCCGGTGAGCAACCTCTTCGCGATCGCCTACCCCGATCTGGCCACCGCCCAGCAGGTCCGTGCGGAGGCGGTGAGCCTCCAGAAGCAGAAGCTGATCGAGCTGGAGGACGCCGTCGTCGTGGAACGGCGGGACGACGGCAAGATCAAGCTGCACCAGGCGGTCAGCACCACCGGCGCGGGGGCCGCCTCCGGCGCGCTCTGGGGCGGGGTGATCGGGCTGCTGTTCTTCATGCCGTTCCTCGGGGCGGCGGTCGGCGGAGCCACCGGCGCCGCGGTCGGCGCCTCGACCGACATCGGGGTGGACGACAACTTCATGCGCCAGGTCGGCGAGCACCTCCAGCCCGGCAGCGCCGCCGTCTTCCTGCTGGTCCGCAAGGCCACCGCCGACAAGGTCGTCCCGGCACTGGCCCGTTTCGGCGGCCAGATCATCCAGACCTCGCTCAGCACCGAGGCCGAGGCCGAGCTCCGCGCCACCGTCCAGGCCGCCCAGACCGGCCAGCCCGCCGGCGTCTGACCCCCGGGAGCCGGCTCGGTCTCACCCCTGGCGGTGCCCCCACGCGGGGCACCGCCCTCCGGCGTCCCAAGCCCGACCGCCGCCCCACCGTGCCCGAGCGCACAACCACGCAACCGCACGAGCGCACAAGCACGCAGGCATACAGGCACGCAAGTGCCCCAGCACCGACAGGAATCCGTAAGGAAGCCGTGGCCTCACCCTCAGCCGCCGCGCGGGCCGCCGCCCAGGCCCCGCTCCGACGCCCCGTCAAGAGCCGCCGCAACACCGAGCTCGCGCTCACCGTGGCGGCGGTGGCCGTCGCCGTCTTCGGTTACATCGAGGTCGGGGTGAACATCGACGGCAAGGTGCCCTCGGGTGCCGCCGGGTACGGTGCCGCGCTCGGGGTGCTCGCGCTGCTCGCGCACGGGGTGGTGCGCTGGAAGGCCCGGTACGCCGACCCGTTGCTGCTGCCGATCGCGGTGCTGCTCAACGGCATCGGGCTGGTGGTGATCTACCGCCTCGACCTGGCCACCCCGGGCAGCCAGGCCGCGCCGACCCAACTGCTCTGGTCCACCCTCGGGGTCGCGCTGTTCATCGCCGCGGTGATCCTTCTGCGCGACCACAAGGTGCTCCAGCGGTACGCGTACCTCGGCGCGCTGGCCGCCCTGGTGCTGCTGGTGCTGCCGATCTTCTTCCCGCCGGTCTACGGTTCGCGGATCTGGATCAAGATCGGCCCGCTCTCGTTCCAGCCCGGTGAGTTCGCCAAGATCCTGCTGGCGATCTTCTTCGCCGCCTACCTGGCCGTCCACCGGGACGCGCTCGCCCTCACCGGCCGCCGGGTCTGGCGGTTCCAGCTGCCGCGCGGGCGGGTGCTCGGCCCGGTGCTGCTGATCTGGGCGGCCTTCGTCGGGGTGCTGGTGCTGGAGACCGACCTGGGCACCTCGCTGCTCTTCTTCGGCCTCTTCGTGGTGATGCTGTACGTGGCCACCGCCCGCAGCGGGTGGATCGCGATCGGCCTGTTCCTGGCCGCCGTCGGCGCGGTCGCGGTCGGCTGGCTCTCGCCGCACGTGCACAGTCGGGTCACCGACTGGCTCGACCCGCTGGGGTCGATCGCCGCCGGTCAGGGCCCCAACCAGATCGCCCAGTCGCTGTTCGCCTTCGCCTGGGGCGGCCTGCTCGGCGCCGGGCTGGGCAACGGCCACTCGATCCTGATCCAGTTCGCCGCCAAGTCCGACTTCATCCTGGCCACCATCGGCGAGGAGCTCGGCCTGGTCGGGCTGATCGCGGTCCTGCTGCTGTACGCCCTGCTGATCTCGCGCGGCTTCCGCGCGGGCATCGCCCTGCGCGACCCGTTCGGGAGGTTGCTGGCGATCGGGCTCGCGGCCATCGTCGGCATCCAGCTCTTCGTGGTCGCGGGCGGGGTGCTCGACCTGATCCCGCTGACCGGCATGACGCTGCCGTTCATCGCCCAGGGCGGTTCCTCGGTGGTGACCAACTGGATCATCGTCGCGCTGCTGATCCGGATGAGCGACATCGCCCGCCGCCCCGAGCCGGAACCGACTCCGGGGCCGACTCCGGGGCCGACTCCTGAGCCGGGCCCCGCACCCGCGCCCGTACTCGGACCCGCGCCCGCACCCCTACCCCCACCCCCACCCGCACCCGAGCCCGGACCCCCGTCCGCGCCCGAACCGGAGGGCTCCTGATGTTCGGTCGCAGTCGCACCGCCCCCGCCGGAGAAGGCGGGAAGGGCAGCCCCAAGGGCAGGGGGAACGGCCCGCAGGGGCTGCCCGGCATCTCCACCACCGGCCGCCGGGCGGGCACCTTCTGCATGCTGCTGATCGTCGCGCTGGCCGTGCAGGCCACCCGGATCCAGGTCTTCCAGGCCGATTCGCTGGACCACAACTCGGCCAACCAGCGCCTCACCATCGAGCGGTACGGCCAGCCGCGCGGCAACATCCTGGTGGGTGCCGATCCGGTCACCGGCTCCGCACCCACCGGCGGCCGGTACGACTACAAGCGCACCTACACCGACGGCCCGCAGTACGCCGCCGTCACCGGCTTCTCCTCGCAGACCTACGGCAACACCCAGCTGGAGGGCACCGAGGACGAGCTGCTCTCCGGCACCGACACCCGGCTCGCCGGCTGGGCGCTCTGGGACGAGATCGCCCGCAAGCAGAACCCCGGCGGCGACGTCTTCACCACCATCGACAAGGCCGCTCAGCAGGCCGCGATGAAGGGCCTGGGCGACCAGAAGGGCGCGGTGGCCGCGATCGAGCCGGCCACCGGCCGGATCCTCGCGCTGGCCAGCACCCCCAGCTACGACCCCGGCAGCTTCGCGGGCGCCGGCAAGACCGACCAACAGGCCTGGGACCGGCTCCAGGCCGACACCAACCAGCCGATGCTCAACCGGGCGCTGCGTCAGATCTACCCGCCCGGCTCCACCTTCAAGGTGGTCACGGCCACGGCGGCCCTGGCCAACGGCGTGGTCACCGACATCGACAAGGGCACCGGCGCGCCCTATCCGTACGTGATGCCCGGCACCACCACCCCGCTGGTCAACGACACCACCGCCTGCGACGAGCCGAACCAGACCCTGGACCAGGCGATGGTCAGCTCCTGCAACAGCGTGATGGGCTACCTCGGCGTCCAGGTCGGCCTGGACAAGATGGTGGCGATGGCGCAGAGCTTCGGCTTCAACGACCCCAGGCTCGACATCCCGGTGCGGGCGGCCCGGAGCAACTTCGACACCAAGATGAACCAGTCGCAGGTCGCGCTCTCCTCGATCGGCCAGTTCGACACCGCCGCCACCCCGTTGGTGATGGCGATGGTCGCGGCCGGGGTGGCCAACAACGGCACGGTGATGCATCCACAGCTTGTGGACAAGCTGACCAAGAGCGACGGCAGCAGCGTCCAGGTGATGAAGCCCCGGACCTACCGGCAGGCGATGAGCCCGGCCGTGGCCCGCCAGGTGCAGCAGCTGATGACGGACGTGGTGGAGAGCGGCACCGGCTGCAGCGCCCGGATCGGCGGCGCGACCGTCGGCGGCAAGACCGGCACCGCCCAGCACGGGGTGGACAACTCCGGCATCCCGTACGCCTGGTTCATCTCCTGGGCCAAGCCCAGCGGCTCCGACCAGGTGCCCCCGGTGGCCGTCGCGGTGGTGATCGCCGACAGCGGCGCGACCGACGTCACCGGCGGCGGCCTGGCCGCCCCGATCGCCAGATCGGTGATGCAGAGCATCCTCGACCGCTGACCCCCGGAACACTCCCGCCCACTCGCGCACCACCCCTCACCAGTGAAGCTGCCCGATCGGGCAACTCCCGTCGCCGGAAGGCCTCATGACCGTCTGGCATCATCGAGAGCTTCCACAGGGCTCGCACGCCAGTACGTCGGCACCTCAGCAGTACGCAGGCAGTACCGCAGCAGCACTCCGGTAGTGCTCAGGTAGTGCTCCGGCGGTTCGCCGGTGACGGCGGGCGGCCCGGCGAGACCGCATTCCGGGGGGAATACGCGTGACCACGTTGACCACGGCCGCATCCGTACGGGTCGAGCCGGAGATACCCGAGCGCCCGGCCGTGGGCGCCCCGGGCCGGTACCTGCCCTGGGCGCTCACGCTGCTCTTCTTCGCCGTCTACACCACGCTCGCCTTCCGGCGGCAGGACCAGGCGCTGACCACCGGGTACGACCTGGGGATCTTCGAGCAGGCCGTCCGGGGCTACGCCGAGGGCCACGCCCCGATCGTGGCGCTCAAGGCGGACGGCTTCAACCAGCTCGGCGACCACTTCTCGCCGGTGCTGGCGCTGATCGCCCCGCTCTACTGGCTCTGGCCCGGGGCGAAGGCGCTGCTGCTCGCCCAGGCCGCGCTCTTCGCGCTGGCCGTGCACCCGCTGACCTCCTGGGCGCAGCGCCGGCTCGGCACCGGCACCGCGCTGGTGGTCGGCCTCGGCTACGGCGCCTCCTGGGGCATCGCCTCGGCGGCCGGCTTCGACTTCCACGAGATCTGCTTCGCGGTGCCGCTGGTGGCGTACGCGACGGTGGCGCTGGGGGAGGGGCGGCTCGGCCACGCGGTGGCCTGGGCCGCGCCGCTGGTGCTGGTCAAGGAGGACCTGGGGCTGACCGTGGCGGCCTTCGGCGCCCTGGTCGCCTGGCAGGGGGCGCGCCGGCTGGGTCTGGCCACGGTGGTCTTCGGGCTGGCCGCCACGGCGCTGGAGATGCTGGTGCTGCTGCCCGCGATGAACCCGGGCGGCGAGTTCGCCTACTGGGGCCAGATGGACGGCAGCGCGGCCGCCGGCGGCGGCCACAGCCTGCTCAGCCTCCCGCTGGACCTGATCACCCCGGCCGACAAGGCCCGCACCCTGATCCTGCTGCTCGCCCCGACGGCGGCGCTGGCGCTGCGCTCCCCGCTGCTGGCGCTCGCCCTGCCGACGCTCGGCTGGCGGCTGCTCTCGGCCAACCCGAACTACTGGACCACCTACTACCACTACAGCGCCGTGCTGATGCCGATCCTGTTCGCCGCCTTCGTGGACGCGCTGCACCGGCGCGGCCTGACCACCCGGGCCAGGCGCGGGGTGCTCGCGGTGAGCCTGGCCGTGACGGCCCTCCTGGTCCCCACCTACCCGCTCGGCCAGCTCGCCACCGGCGCGCTCTGGGCGCACTCGGACCGGGCGGCGACGGTGCACCGGCTGCTGGACCGGATCCCGGACGGGGCCAGGGTGGCCGCCTCCAACCGGCTGGTGCCGCAGCTCACCGACCGCTGCACGGTGATCCTCTTCGACCGCCCCGAGCGGTGGAACACGGCCGAGTGGCTCGCCGTGGACGAGGGCAAGCCGATGGGCTGGCCGCTCACCCCGGCCCAGGAGCTGGACGAGCTGGCGCTGGCCAAGTCGGACGGCTACCGGGTGGTGGTCTCCGAGGACGGCGTGACCCTGCTGCACCGGTGATTCCGAGGAGACTGCCGACGGGTCGAACCCGCTGTTCCGTTTCCTGTGACCGCACTGTGACGGCCAGGGTGACGGACGTCACGGAGCGCCCGGGGGCCTGCGGCTAGCGTGGGTGGCTTGGCCCGTGCCGTCCGGCCGGGCCGTCGACCGGGGGGACCAGCGCCATGCCCACGTCCAGCGGAGCGGCCACCGAGCAGGCGGACGCCCCCGCCGCCCTGGGCATCCCCCGACAGGCCGGCTCCCAGCAGGCCGGAGCCTCGTGGGCGGGCCCCCGGGAGCCGCAGCGGACGACCTCCCGCCGCCGGGCCCGGCGGCGGACCCTGCTGCTGATGCTGCTCTGCGCCGGCGTCAGCTTCGCGCTCGGCCTCCAGCAGTGGACGGCCGTCCAGATCGGCGGCTTCGACCTCTCGATATTCGACCAGGGCATCCGCGGCTACGCACACTTCGGCCTGCCGATCTCCGAGGTCAAGAGCTACCACCACGAGTTCCCGCCCGGCTTCTCGCTGCTCGGCGACCACTTCTCCCCGGTACTGGCCCTGCTCGCCCCGCTCTACTGGGTCTGGAACGACCCCCGCACCCTGATGCTCGGCCAGGCCCTGCTCTTCGCGGCGGGCGTGCCGCTGGTCCGCCGGATCGCGCTGCGCTGCTTCGCCCCGGTCGGCGGGTACGAGACCACCGGCACCGGCCGGGAGGCCGCCCGCCGGGCCGCCGACCTGGCCGGGCTGGTCTACGCGCTGGGCTGGCCGCTGCTGACCGCCGCCAAGAGCGGCTTCCACGAGGTGGCCTTCGCCGTCCCGCTCACCCTGCTGATGTTCGAGCGGGGGATGGCCCGCCGCTACGGCACCATGGCGCTGGCCGCCCTGCTGCTCTGCGGCACCAAGGAGGACATGGGGCTGCTGGTCGGCGCGTACGGCCTGGTCCTGCTGCTGCGCAGCCGCCGGGCCCGCGACCCGCGCGGCCTCGGGTACGGGATCGGCCTGCTGGTCGGCGGCCCGGTGGCGGCGGCCCTCGCGATCGGCTGGCTGGTCCCGGCGATGGGCGGCCAGCCCGGCTACTACTGGAACTACGGCTCGCTCGGCCCCGACGCGGGCTCCGCCCTGCGCAACGTGCTGGCCGACCCCTCGCTGCTGCTGCAGGACCTGTTCTCCACCCCGGTCAAGTCGCTGCTGGTGCTCTGGCTGTTCGGCACCCTGCTCCTGCTGCCGCTGCGCTCGGCCACCACGCTCTGCGCGCTGCCGCTGCTGACCGAGCGGGTGCTCTCCGACAACCCCAACCACTGGCCGATCACCCACCACTACGACGCCTTCCTCTGGCCGGTGCTGCTCACCGCGGCCCTGGAGGCACTCGGCCGGCTGCACGCCCGCGAGCCGCAGCGCCGCACGGCCCGCCGGCTCGGGCTCACGGTGGCCGCGTGCTCGCTGGTGGCGGCGGTGCCGCTGGGCATCGGCGGCCTGCTGCTGCCGACCAGCTGGACGCCCAAGCCCAGCGCCGCCGCGATGGTCCGGGCCGCCGAGCTGATCCCGGACGGCGCCACCGTGGAGGCCGACAACCAGGTGGTGCCCCGGCTGGCCGCCCGGACCGACGCCGTGCTGGTGGACGGCACCCCGCGCGGGCGCGCGTACGTGCTGATCCGGCCGCAGGTGCGGACCTTCCCCTTCCAGTCGGCCCAGCAGCAGGCGGACCGGGTGGCCCTGCTGCTGGCCCACGGCTACCGCCAGATCTGGGCGGAGGACGGCGTGGTGCTGCTGCACCGGGAGTCCACCGAGCCGGTCCCCGGCGAGCACGTGCCCGGCCCGGGCAGCAAGCCGGTGCAGGACGTCGTCCCGAAGGACGTCGGCCGCAACCTCTTCCGGGGGTAAGGCCGGCCCGTTTTGCGTGGCACGCGGAGTGACGGGGTACTGTCCCATGTTCGTTCGTGCCCCCTCCAGGGGTGCTGACCGGCCAGGACACCGTCCCCAGCCCGAAGGACCCCCGCGTTGACCACCCCCACGCCCCTGGCGCAGCGCCTGCTCCGCCGCAAGCCGATCGCGACCCTGGTCGCCGAGAGCGGGGCCGCCGAGGCCCTGCCCGCCGGTGCGCCCGAGGAGGGCGGCCGGTCCGGCATCCACCTGCGGCGTTCGATCGGGCTCTGGCAGCTCTCCTCGATCGGCATCGGCGCCACGGTCGGCACCGGCATCTTCTTCGTGCTGAGCAGCGCCGTGCCGGAGGCCGGCCCGGCGGTGATCCTCTCCTTCGTGATCGCGGCGGTCACGGCGGGCCTGACGGCGCTCTGCTACGCCGAGATGGCCTCGGCCATCCCGGTCTCCGGCTCCTCCTACTCCTACGCGTACGCGACCCTCGGCGAGGGCGTGGCCTTCGTGGTCGGGGTCTGCCTGCTGCTGGAGTACGGGGTCTCGGCCTCCGCGATCGCGGTCAGCTGGGGCCAGTACCTGAACAAGTTCTTCGACCTGGCCTTCGGCTTCACCATCCCGGACTGGCTGGCCGCCCCGCCCGGGGACGGCGGGTACTTCAACCTGCCCGCGGTGGTGCTGGTCGCGATGGTGGTCCTGCTGCTGGTCCGCGGGGTCAGCGAGTCGGCCAAGGTCAACGCGACCATGGTCGGCATCAAGATCGTCATCCTGCTGCTCTTCGTGGCGATCGGCCTGACCGGCTTCCACTCCGGCAACCTCAGCCCGTTCATGCCGCTGGGCATGAACGGCGTCCAGGTGGCCGCGTCCAGCATCTTCTTCTCCTTCATCGGCCTGGACGCCGTCTCCACCGCCGGCGAGGAGGTCAAGGACCCGCGCCGCACCCTACCGCTGGCGATCATCATCTCGCTGGTGGTGGTCACCCTGCTGTACGTGGCGGTGGCCCTCACCGCGATCGGCGCCCAGCCCTGGAAACAGTTCGACGGCCAGGAGGCCGGGCTGGCCCAGATCCTGCAGGACATCACCGGGCAGAGCTGGCCCGCGATGATGTTCGCGCTCGGGGCGATCATCTCGATCTTCAGCGTCACCCTGGTGGTGATCTACGGCCAGACCCGCATCCTCTACTCGATGGGCCGGGACGGCATGCTGCCGGCCAAGTTCGCCGAGCTCTCGCCGCGCACCGGCACCCCGATCTGGAACACCGTGGTGGTCGGCGTCGCCGTCGCCGCGCTGGCCGCCTTCGTGCCCCTGGACGTGCTGACCGACCTGACCTCGATGGGCACCCTGGTGGCGTTCTCGGTGGTGGCGATCGGCGTGCTGGTGCTGCGCCGCACCCAGCCGGACCTGCCGCGCGGCTTCAAGGTGCCGGGCTACCCGGTGACCCCGGTGATCAGCGTGGGCTTCTGCGCCTACCTGATCTATGGCCTGCACCCGCTGACCTTCCTCTTCTTCGGGATCGCGCTGGCCCTGGCCGCAGCCGTCTACTTCGGCTACAGCGTCCACCACTCCAAGCTGAACCGCGCCGTCGAGGAGTCGGTCAACCAGCCCTGACGACGGCTACCATTCACTCATGGTGAGCGGTCTGTGGCCCGACGTGACCAGCCCCAGAGTGCAGGCCCTCGGCTGCGCCCTGGCGGCCGGCTGGGCGGCCGTCTTCCCGCTCGCCGGGGCCGGGTCGAACCAGTCGGTCTGGGGCGCGCTGGCCGCCCCCGGCTACGCGCTGGCCGGGCTGCTCCGGCTGGTGCTGCCCCGGCGGGCGGTGGCGCCGCTGGCCGTGGCGCTGGGCGGCGCGGTGCTCGCGCCGCTGGTGCTGCTCTCGGTGCACGAGCGGCGGCAGTCCGAGGTGATGGTGGTCGAGCGCTCGGCCGACCTGCTGGTGCACACCGGCCTGCCGTACCTGACCCACCCGGGGCCGGTCAGCGACTTCAACCCGTACCTGCCGCTGATGACGGCCTTCGGCCTGCCCCGCGCCTGGCTCGGCAACGTGGGCCCGGTGCACCTGCTGGCCGGGGACGCCCGGGTCTGGTTCGCCGCCGTCTTCCTGCTCTGCCTGGCGGCGAGCGGCCGACTGCTCGCCCCGCCGGGCGGTACCCCGCAGCGCGGCACCAGACCGCGCGGCCCCCGGTGGGGTGCGCTCGCGGTGCTCACGGCCTCGCCGCCGATCGCGCTGGCGCTGGCCGTTGGCGGGGTCGACCTGCCGCTCACCGGGCTCTGCTGCCTGGCCCCCGCGCTGGCCGTCCGGGGGCGGGCGGGGGCGGCCGGGGTGGTGCTGGCGCTGGCCTGCAGCCTCAAGTGGACGGCCTGGCCCGCGCTGCCCGTGGTGGTGGTGCTGCTGCACCGGCGGCACGGGCCCCGGGCCGCCGCCCGCGGGGCGGCCACCGCGCTGCTCGGCACGGCCCTCACCGTGCTGCCGCTCGTGCTGCTCAGGCCGGCGGTGCTGGCCGAGCAGGTGTTCCGCTTCCCGCTCGGCCTGAGCGCGGTGCCCACCCCGGCCGGCAGCCCGCTGCCGGGCAAGCTGCTGGCCGGTCTCGGCCCGGCCGGCCACACCCTCTCGCTGGCCCTGCTCGCGCTGGCCGCGCTCGCCGTGGCGCACCGCGCGCTGACCCGGCCGCCCGCCACCGCCACGGCCGCCGCCGACCTGCTGGCGGCCGGCCTGACGGCGGCCTTCCTGCTCGCCCCGGCCGCCCGCTTCGGCTACCTGGCGCTGCCCGCGGTGCTCTGGCTCTGGCCCCGGCTCTCGGGCGAGCGCATCGCACTCAGCCCGGTGCGGCACGATGGAGCCGACACAGCCTCAGGAAAGGGCGCGGCATGGGCGAGCAGCGGGGCACGAACCGACGGCGATTCCTCGGGCTGGCGGTCGGCGCGGCCGCCGGGCTGACGGCCTGCGGTTCGGGGGAGGGCCCGGCGGCGAGCCTGAGTGCCAAGGCCCCCGGCGCCTCCGCCGCTCCGGGCGGTGGCACCGCCGCCGCACCCGGCGGCACCCCCTCGGCGGAGTCCGAGAACGCCCGCCCCGGCAACGCCGACTGGCGGATCGGCAAGGCCGGCCCGGACCAGGCGATCGAGGGCTACGCCGATCGGGTGAGCGTGCTGCCCGGTGAATCGTTCGGCCTGCACGTCTCCACCACCGCCCCCGGCTTCACCGTCTCGGCCTACCGGATGGGCTGGTACGGCGGCGCCCGGGCCCGCCTGGTCTGGAAGTCCGACCGGCTGCCGGGCGGCAAGCAGCCCGCCGCCACGGTGGACCAGAAGACCCGGATGGTGCGCACCACCTGGGCGAAGTCCACCACCGTGGCCACCACCGACTGGCCCGAGGGCTGCTACCTGCTCCGCCTGGACGCCGAGGGCGGGGCCGGCCAGCGGTACGTGCCGGTCACCGTCCGCTCGGCCTCGGCCGAGGGCCGCACCGTGGTGGTCAACTCGGTGGCCACCTGGCAGGCCTACAACGAGTGGGGCGGCTACAACCTCTACAACGGCCCCACCGGCGGCCTGCCGACCCGCTCGCTGCAGGTCACCTTCGACCGCCCGTACAAGTACGACGACGGCGCCGGCCTCTTCCTGGTCTACGAGGCCCCGCTGATCGCGCTGGCCGAGAAGCTGGGCATCCCGCTCGCGTACACCACCAACGTGGATGTGGCGGCGGACGCGAACGCCCTGCGGGGGGCCACGGCGGTGCTCTCGCTCGGGCACGACGAGTACTGGTCGAACGAGCAGCGGCAGCACTTCACGGCGGCCCGGGACGCGGGGGCCAACCTGGCGATCCTGGGGGCGAACTGCTGCTTCCGCCGGGTCCGGTTCGAGCCCTCGCCGCTCGGCCCGGACCGGGTGGTGGTCTGCTACAAGGGCGCGTACAAGGACGATCCGGGCTTCAAGGCGGGCAAGCCCGCGACCACCGACTTCCGGGCCGCGCCAGGGGCCGACCCGGAGAGCTCGCTGCTCGGTGTGATCTACGACGGGTACCCGGTGGACGCGCCGTACGTGGTGACCAACCCGGACCACTGGCTGTACGCGGGCACCGGCGCCAAGCAGGGCGACAGCTTCCCGCACCTGGTCGGGGTCGAGTACGACCGGGTGAACACGGCCTTCCCGACCCCGCGCCCGATCGAGGTGCTCTCGCACTCGCCGGTGGTCTGCGAGGGCCGCAAGAGCTTCGCCGACACCGCCTACTACTCGGCGCCGAGCGGGGCCGGGGTCTTCGCCAGCGGCACCATGCGCTGGGTGGAGTCGCTGGACGCCGGCACCCCGGAGGGCGGCGGCGACCACGGCATGGACGCCAGGGCCGGCGCCTTCACCCGGCAGGTCACCGAGAACCTGCTCCGGGCCTTCGCGGCCGGCCCGGCGGGCAAGGCCCACCCGGCCGTCGACAACCTGGCGGCCGTCTACCGCAAGTAGCCCTGCTACTTGTGGTTGCCCGTCGCCAGCACCTCGGCCACCGCCGGGCCGGCGAAGTCCGCGCCGTGGCCCGCGTTCTCGAAGTCGGCGGCCACCGCGAGGTCGCCGGAGAAGGCGGTGAACCAGCTGTTGGACTTGGCCTGGTTGCCGACCTGGGCGGTGCCGGTCTTGGCCCCGGCGCCGCCGGGCAGGTGCAGACCGGCGGCGGTGCCGTTGCTGACCACGGCCTGCATCATCTGCTGGAGGGCGGCGGCGGTGGCCGGGGACATCTTGCGGTCGGCGGGCAGCTGGGTCATGCCGGGCACCAGGATCGGCTGGCGGAAGGTGCCGTCCTTGACGGTGGCGGCCACCGAGGCCATCGCCAGCGGGCTGAGCTGGAGCTGGCCCTGGCCCATCAGCTGGGCGGCCCGCTGGTTGAGGCCGCTGGGCGTGGGCACCTTGGGCTGGGCGATCTGCAGGCCGGTCTTCCAGAGCGGCCCGAGGCCGAAGACCTCCTTGGCGGTGGCCTCCATCTGACCGGGCTGGAGCTTGTTCATCCCGGCCTCGATGAAGGCCGTGTTGCAGGAGATCGCGAAGTCCTTGAGGAAGCTCGCGGCGGGGTCGGTGTCGCTGGGCGAGTCGTTCTGGAAGGTCTGCCCGGAGACGGTCACCGAGGGCTTGCAGGGCACGTTGTCGTTCAGGCCGACCCCGGCCTCCAGCAGCGCGGCGGCGGTGATCACCTTCATGGTGGAGCCCGGGGCGACGGCGGTCTGCAGCGCCCGGTTGAAGCCGGTGGCCGGGTTGTTGGCGATGGCCAGGATGTTGCCGGTGGAGGGCTCGATCGCGACCAGGCCGCCCATCAGGCCGCTCTGCTTCTTCATCGCGTCCTCGGCGGCCTTCTGCAGGGTGCCGTCGATGGTCAGCTTGAGCGCGGGGGCGGGCTTGGGCTCGGTGACCACGAAGAGCTGCTCGGACTTGCCGCCGGAGGCGTCGGAGATCACCACGCCGGAGCCGGCGTCGGCCGGGTTGGCCTCGGCCTGGGCCTTGAAGTTGGTCAGCAGCGGGCGCAGCGAGTCGAAGCCCGCCAGCGACTTGCCGTGCCGGTCCTGCAGGGTGCCCGGCTGGGCCGCGATCGGCTGCACGGCGATGGTCTCGCCGGCGTCCAGGTGCGGGTGGATCACGTGCGGGGTCCAGTGCACGGCGGCGGTGCCGTCGCTCATCCTGACCAGCCCGAGCGCGCCCTCGTAGCTCCAGACGGCGGCCGTCCCGGCGAACTCGGCCTTGGCCTGGTACCCGAGCAGCATCTGCCCGGCCGGGGTGCTCTCGGCCGGCTTGGGGCTGGCCGAGGGCGAGGACGAGGAGGCGGTGGTCGGCGCCGAGGTCGAGGTGGGCTTGGCGCTCGGCGGGCCGGATTCCGCCGTCAGGGTCAGCGCGCTCGGGTTGACCTTGCTCTTGAAGGCGGTCAGCACGGTGAGCGCGGCGTCCGGCTGGTCGGTGAGCGCCGAGGCGGCCGCGAGGTCGCCCTTGGACCAGGCGTCCAGGAAGGACTTGGCGGTGGCCGCAGCCTTGTCGGCGGCCGGCGGCCCGTCGACCACCACGCGGGGCTTGGGTGCGCTCGACGTGGAGCTCCCGTCCGCACCGAACACGGTGTACGCGCCGTACCCGCCGACGGCGAGCATCGCGGTGCAGACCGCGGCCAGCCCTATCTTCGCGCCCTTGTGCACGGTACATCCCTTGCGTAGTGGTCGGGTCAGATCCAGCTGGTGAACCACATCCGGGCTCGCCAGGCGTCCATCGGGATCGTCTGCCCTGTATAGAGGGGGTAGAAGTACAGAAAGTTCCACATGACCGCCAGGACGATCAGTCCGGCCCCGGCCGTGCCGACCAGCCTACGGTCCCGCGAGGCGGTGGCCGGGCCGACCAGTGCGCCGAGCAGCATGGTCACGGCGAGCACCAGGAACGGCACGAAGGCCACCGCGTAGAACAGGAAGATCGTCCGCTGCTGGTACTCGAACCAGGGCAGGTACCCCGCGGCCAGGCCGCACAGGATCGCCCCGGCCCGCCAGTCCCGGCGCAGCACCCAGCGGTACAGGCAGTAGAGCAGCGCGAGGATCCCGGTCCACCAGAGCACCGGGGTGCCGATCGCCAGCACCTCGCGGGCGCACTCCGCGACCTGGCAGCCGCTCTGGCCGATCTTGGGCGACTCGTAGAAGTAGGAGACCGGGCGGCCCAGCACCAGCCAGCTCCACGGGTTGGACTGGTAGGTGTGCGGGCTGGTCAGGTGGACGTGGAACTCGTAGACCTGCGCGTGGTAGTGCCAGAGGCTGCGCAGCGCGTCCGGCACCCAGGTCATGTCCACCTGCGGCAGCGGGAGGCCCAGCACGTGGTCGGGGGAGAGCCCGGCCCGGTGCAGCGCCCAGTCGCGGCCGTAGCCGCCCTGGTTCGGGGCGGTGCTGCTCAGGAACCAGCCGGTCCAGCTGGCGAGGTAGACGGAGGCGGCCACCACCAGCATCACCGGCCCGACGAAGAGGGCGTCGAAGACGCCGTACGCCCACCAGCGGCGGGCCCCGGCGAGCTTGCGCGAGCCGGCGTCCCAGCACACCGTCAGCAGCCAGAAGGCGACCAGGGCGTACATGCCGCTCCACTTGGTGGCGCCCATCAGGCCGATCGCCACGGCGGCGGCCAGCCGGTAGGGGCGCCAGCCGAGGAAGAGCCACCAGCGGGATTCGCGCCAGTCGACCGAGGAGCCGGCCTCCAGCCGCTGCGCGATCAGCCCCCTGGTCCGGTCCCGGTCAAGCAGCAGCAGCCCGAAGGCGGCCAGGAACCAGAACATCACCACCAGGTCGAGCAGGGCGACCCGGCTCATCACGAAGTGCAGGCCGTCCACCGAGAGCAGCAGCCCGGCCACGCAGCCGAGCAGAGTGGAACGGAACAGCCGGCGCCCGATCCGGGCGAGCATCAGGATCGACAGGGTGCCGAGCACCGCCATGGCGAACCGCCAGCCGAACGGGTGCATCCCGAAGAGCTGCTCGCCGGCGCCGATCAGCCACTTGCCGACCGGTGGGTGGACGATGAAGGACGGGTCGGTCTTCAGCGGCACCGGGCCGCCGGCCATGATCTTGGCGTTGGCGTCGTCGGCCCAGTTCGACTCGTAGCCGTTCTGCCAGAGCGCGTAGGAGTCCTTGGCGTAGTAGGTCTCGTCGAAGATGATCGCGTTCGGCTGCCCGAGGCCGACGAACCGCAGCACCCCGCCGAAGAGCGCCACCGCGATCGGCCCGGCCCAGCCGGACCAGCGGGTGGCCCAGCGCCAGAGCACGGGCAGCACCAGGCCGGACATCCGCACCGCGAGCGGCGGGGCGATCTCCCGTCCGGTGGGCATCGGCGGCACCAGCCGCTCGGCGACCGGGCGCGGCGCGCGCGGCCCGGGCACGGTGGCGGGCCCCTCCTGCTCGGAGAGGTCTACGCCAATGGGCGGGTCGGATAGCAGATCGCCGGTCACCCGCCACATGGTAGGGGCGCTCCCCGAGCGGGCAACAGGGGTGTCCGTACCGGTACGGTTGCGGGCCCCGGCGGCTCGGGCTGCGAGGATAGGGCCCGTGACAGGTGTACTCGTACTCGCAGGGACCCCCATCGGCGACGTCTCCGACGCCCCGCCCCGGCTGCTCACCGAGCTGGCCTCGGCGGACGTGATCGCGGCGGAGGACACCCGGCGGCTGCGGCGGCTGACCCAGGCGCTGGGCGTCACCCCCGCCGGCCGGGTGGTCTCCTACTTCGAGGGCAACGAGGTGGGCCGCACCCCCGAGCTGGTCGAGGCGCTGCTCGGCGGCGCGCGGGTGCTGCTGGTCACCGACGCCGGGATGCCCTCCGTCTCCGACCCGGGCTACCGCCTGGTCGACGCGGCGGTGGCGGCCGGCATCAAGGTGACGGCGGTGCCCGGCCCCTCGGCGGTGCTCACCGCGCTGGCCCTCTCCGGCCTGCCGGTGGACCGCTTCACCTTCGAGGGCTTCCTGCCCCGCAAGAACGGCGACCGGGCCCGCCAGCTGGCCGAGATCGCCGCCGAGCCGCGCACCATGGTCTTCTTCGAGGCCCCGCACCGGATCGCCGAGGCGCTGGCCGCGATGGCGGCCGCCTTCGGCGAGGACCGCCCGGCCGCCGTCTGCCGCGAGCTGACCAAGACCTACGAGGAGGTCAAGCGCGGCCCGCTGGCCGAGCTGGCCGCCTGGGCCGCCGAGGGGGTCAAGGGCGAGATCACCGTGGTGGTGGCCGGCGCCCCGCCCGCCGCCCCGGCCGAGCTGACCCCCGCCGAGCTCGCCGAGCGGGTGGCGCTGCGCGAGGAGGCCGGCGAGCGCCGCAAGGAGGCGATCGCCGCCGTGGCGGTGGAGCTCGGGCTGCCCAAGCGCGAGGTGTTCGACGCCGTGGTGGCGGCCAAGCAGCGCTGAGAACGGGCGTTCGAGACTGGTGCTGACCTGCGGAGTGCCCGCCGAACCGGCCGGTCGTACGGTGGAGGGAGCACTCGGTAAACGCGGCGCGGGCGAAGCTTTGGCCCGGCTTTCGTACAGGCCTCTCCAATTCACCGCCAAGTCTTGGCAAGCCGGGTGGCGGAGTGCCTCACCTGGGCATTCCCTGGATGGGAAAGACCCGAGCCGGACGAACGTCCGGAGGGCGTGGGAGACGGCTATGAGCGAGACCATCGGTAGCCCCCTGACAGCGCGTGCGGCCGACGAACGCGAGCCCGGTGGCGTCGGGCTCACCACCCGGCCGGCCACCCCCGTCGAGACCGTCCGCGAGGCGTACTCCTTCGCCTGCCTCAGCTGCGGCTACGGCTGGGAGCAGGCCTACGACATCGAGCACCACCACGCCCGGGACGGGCACGTGGTCATCGAGTACCACGCGAACGGCGTGCGGGTGCCGTCCCCGCTGCTCAAGCCGACCTGCCCGGGCTGCGGTGGCCACACCGTGCGGATCATGCGGGAGGGCCGGGTGGCCACCGTGGAGCACTCCCTGCACACCGCCCCCGGCTACCCCGCGCACGCCGGCCCCGCCGACCCGGCCGCGGCCCCGCGCCCGGCGCGCCGGCACTGGTACTCCTTCTTCCGCCGCTGACGGCGGCCGGCCCACCCGCCCGCACCTCGAGGCTCCGCCACCCGGATATTCCGAATCACCCGGGTGGCGGAGCCTCTAAGCTTTCGGCCATGCCGGCCACCGAAGAGCAGCGCACGTACTACGTCACCACCCCGATCTACTACGTGAACGACCGCCCGCACCTGGGCCACGCGTACACCACGGTCGCGGGCGACGTGCTCACCCGCTGGCACCGCCAGCGCGGCGAGAAGGTGCACTACCTGACCGGCACCGACGAGCACGGCCAGAAGATCCTCCGGACGGCCGAGGCGCACGGGGTCACCCCGCAGGAGTGGTGCGACCGGCTGGTGGCCGAGGCCTGGCGCCCGCTCTGGGAGCACCTGCGGATCGCCAACGACGACTTCATCCGCACCACCGAGCCCCGGCACACCGCGCGGGCGGCCGAGTTCGTCCAGGGCCTGTACGACCGGGGCGAGATCTACCGGGGCGCGTACGAGGGCCCGTACTGCGTGGGCTGCGAGGAGTACAAGCTGCCCGCCGAGCTGCTGCCCGGCGCCACCGAGGAGGAGCGGCTCTGCCCGGTGCACAGGCGCCCGGTGGAGTGGCTGGCCGAGGAGAACTACTTCTTCCGGCTCTCCGCCTACGCCCTGCGGCTGCTGGAGCACTACGCGGCCCACCCCGAGTTCATCCAGCCCGCCTCGGCCCGCAACGAGGTGCTGCGCTTCGTCGAGCAGGGCCTGCAGGACCTCTCGATCTCCCGCTCGACCTTCGACTGGGGCGTCCCGCTGCCCTGGGACGACAAGCACGTGCTCTACGTCTGGGTCGACGCGCTGCAGAACTACCTCACCGCCGCCGGCCACGGCGCCGACCCGGAGCGGTTCGCCGAGCTCTGGCCCGCCTCGGTGCACCTGGTGGGCAAGGACATCCTGCGCTTCCACGCGGTGATCTGGCCCGCGATGCTGCTGGCCGCCGGGCTGCCGCTGCCGAAGCGGGTGGTGGCCAACGGCTGGCTGATGGTCGGCGGCGAGAAGATGTCCAAGTCGAACCTGACCGGCATCTCCCCGACCGACCTGACCGCGCACTTCGGCGTGGACGCCTACCGCTACTACTTCCTGCGGGCCATCCCGTACGGCACCGACGGCTCCTTCTCCTGGGAGGACTTCACCGCCCGGTACACCTCCGAGCTGGCCAACGACTTCGGCAACCTCGCCTCCCGGCTGGCCGCGATGGTGGGCAGGTACTTCGACGGCTCGCTGCCGGCCGCCGTCGAGCCCGGCCCGGCCGAGGCGGCGGTGGCCGCCGCGCTGACCGGGGCCGTGGCGGAGGCCGACCGGCGGATCGGCGAGGAGCTGGACTTCGCGGGCGGGCTCGGGGCGGTCTTCGACTTCGTCCGGGTGGTCAACGGCTACCTGAGCGACCAGGCGCCCTGGCAGGTGGCCAAGGACCCCTCGGACGCCGCCCGGGGCCGGCTCGCCACCATCCTGTACACCGCCGCCGAGGGCCTGCGGGCGCTCGCGGTGCTGCTCAACCCGGTGATGCCGGACACCGCCGCCAAGCTCTGGGAGTCGCTGGGCGCGGCGCCGCTGCTCGGCCCGCTGGCCGGGCAGACCATCGCCACCGCCGCCGATTGGGGCCGGCTGCCCGCCGGTGCGACCATCACCAAGGGGGAGATCCTCTTCCCCCGTCTCGAAGCCCTGGAAGAGAAGCACTGATGGCCAGCAAGGACACCGACCGCACCACCCCGCCGCCGCTGCCCGCCCCCCTGGCGGTGCCAGTCGCGGATTCGCACACCCACCTCGACATGCAGTCCGGCACGCCCGCCGAGGGCCTGGCCAAGGCCGCCTCGGTCGGCGTCACCACCGTCGTCCAGGTCGGCTGCGACGTGCCCGGCTCCCGCTGGGCGGCCGAGCTCGCCGCCGTGTACGAGTCCGTGCACGCCGCGGTGGCCCTGCACCCCAACGAGGCCCCCCGGATCTTCCTCGGCGACCCCGACGGGTGGTCCGGCCAGCAGCGTCCGGCCGGCGGCCAGGCCGCCCTCGACGCCGCGCTCGCCGAGATCGACGCGCTCGCGGCCCTCCCGCAGGTGCGGGCCGTCGGCGAGACCGGCCTGGACTACTTCCGCACCGGCCCCGAGGGCGTGGAGATCCAGAAGGAGTCCTTCCGCCGCCACATCGAGATCGCCAAGCGCCACGGCAAGGCCCTGGTCATCCACGACCGCGACGCCCACGAGGACGTGATCTCCGTCCTCCTCGCCGAGGGCGCCCCCGACCGCGTGGTCTTCCACTGCTACTCCGGCGACGCCGCCATGGCCGAGCTCTGCGCCGAGCACGGCTGGTACCTCTCCTTCGCCGGCCCGGTCACCTTCAAGGCCAACCAGCCCCTGCGCGACGCCCTCCTCGCCACCCCCCTCGACCGCATCCTGGTCGAGACCGACGCCCCCTTCCTCACCCCCCACCCCTACCGCGGCCGCCCCAACGCCCCGTACCTCATCCCGGTCACCGTCCGCTCGATGGCCGACACCCTCGGCCTCCACGAGGACGAACTCGCCAAGGCCATCGCCACCAACACGGGCCGCGCCTTCGACTACTGAGACCACACCCCGCCGAAGAGCTCGCTCGTTAGCATGAAGGCAGAGAGGAGACCGCGATGACCGCCGAACCGATCGACTTGATGCATCCGCCTTCCCAGGGCTGGACGTACGAGCAGGCCAGGGAGCTCGACCTGCCGTTCGACTGGGAACTGGTGGACGGAGCCATCGTGGTCAGGGGACAGACGAACATGTGGCACGACCTGGTGCGGTCGGGTATCGAGCGTGTGCTGTTTTCCGTACGGCAGTTGCCCTACGCCGTGTTGGCCGAACGATGCGTCATGATCGCCGAGGACAATGTCACGAAGCCGGACGTGGTGGTGTTCGACAAGACGGGTCTGGATGCCTTCGACCTGGAGTGCCTGCCGGTCGAAGCCGTGACCCTCGCCGTCGAAGTGGTCTCGTTCGGTTCGCGCTCGGCCGACCGGTTCCGCAAGCCCGGTCAGTACGCCGAGAAGGGGATCCCCTACTACTGGCGGGTCGAGCGCGGCACCGACAACCTCCCCGTCGTCCACGAGTTCCGCCGCGACACCGAGCAGGGCGTCTACCTCCCGGTCGCGCAGCACGAGGGGCTGCTCCGTACCGACCTGCCGTATCCCGTCGAGATCGATCTCAAGCAGATCGTCGAGCTCTGACCCGTATCCTTGGCGGGTGAGCAGCACCTCTGAGAACACCACCGACTCCCACCTCCTCGGCGCCTCGGACATCCGGGAGCTGGCGGCGGCGCTGGGCGTGAAGCCGACCAAGCAGCGCGGGCAGAACTTCGTCATCGACGGGAACACCGTGCGGCGGATCGTCCGGGCGGGTGGGGTGACGGCCGAGGACGCGGTGGTGGAGGTCGGGCCCGGGCTCGGGTCGCTGACGCTGGCGCTGCTGGAGGTGGCCGCGCACGTCACCGCGGTGGAGATCGACCCGCTGCTGGCGGAGCACCTGCCCGCCACGATCGCGGCCCGGATGCCGGCCAAGGCCGAGCACTTCGACCTGGTCCTCAGCGACGCGATGGAGGTCACCGAGCTGCCGGGCCCGGCGCCCACCGCGCTGGTGGCGAACCTGCCGTACAACGTGGCCGTCCCGGTGCTGCTGCACATGCTCGCGACCTTCCCGAGCATCGAGCGCACCCTGGTGATGGTGCAGAGCGAGGTGGCCGACCGCCTGGCCGCCAAGCCCGGCAACAAGGTCTACGGCGTGCCCTCGGTGAAGGCCAACTGGTACGCCGACGTGAAGCGGGCCGGGGCGATCGGCCGCAACGTGTTCTGGCCCGCGCCGAACGTGGACTCCGGCCTGGTCTCGCTGATCCGCCGCGAGCCGCCGAAGACCACCGCCACCCGCACCGAGGTCTTCGCCGTGGTGGACGCCGCCTTCGCCCAGCGCCGCAAGACGCTGCGCGCCGCACTGGCCGGCTGGGCCGGCTCCCCGGCCGGGGCCGAGGAGGCGCTGGCCGCCGCCGGGATCGACCACAAGCTGCGCGGGGAGATGCTCACCGTCGAGCAGTTCGCCGCGATCGCCGAGCACAAGCCGAAGGGCCAGGCGCTGTGAGCGTCACCGTGCGGGTGCCCGCCAAGGTCAACGTGCAGCTGGGCGTCGGCGGCCTGCGGGCCGACGGCTTCCACGACCTGACCAACGTCTTCTTCGCCGTCGCGCTCGGCGACGAGGTGACGGCGGGCCCCGGCACCGAGGGCGTCACCCTCAGCTGCGAGGGCCCCGGCGCCGACCAGGTGCCGCTGGACGGCCACAACCTGGCCGCGAAGGCGGCCCGCCTGCTGGCCGCCCACCACGGCCTGCCCGAGCCCACCGTGCACCTGCACATCGCCAAGGCCATCCCGGTGGCCGGCGGCATGGCGGGCGGCAGCGCGGACGGCGCGGCGGCCCTGCTGGCCTGCGACGCGCTCTGGGGCCTCGGCACGCCGCGTCCGGCCCTGCTCGAGCTGGCCGCCGAGCTCGGCTCCGACGTGCCGTTCGCGCTGTTCGGCGGCGTCGCGCTCGGCCGCGGCCGCGGCGAGCTGCTCGAGGCGCTGCCGGTCACCGGCACCTTCCACTGGGTCTTCGCGGTGGCCGACGGCGGCCTCTCCACCCCCGCCGTCTTCCGCGAGTGCGACCGCCTCCGCGAGGCCGCCGGCCTGGGCTCCTCGGACGTGGACTTCCCCACCCCCGAGCTCTCCGCCGCCCTGGTCGACGCCCTGGCCGTCGGCGACCCGAAGGCCCTGGCCACCGCCCTCACCAACGACCTCCAGCCGCCCGCCGTCTCCCTGCGCCCTTCCCTGCAGGCCACCCTCGACACCGGCCTGGCCGCCGGCGCCCTGGCCGCCCTGGTCTCCGGCTCCGGCCCCACCTGCGCCTTCCTCGCCCCGGACGCCGCCACGGCCGAGCGCCTGGCCGAAGCCCTCCGTACCTCCGGCACCTGCCGCGACGCCCACGCCACCTACGGCCCGGTGCCGGGAGCCACAGTGCTTTAGTTGCAGCTCCCGGGGGCGCGGGGAACGGCGCGGCCAGCCAAGCAGGCTCCGCACTCCTACGCAGTGACCCACTTGCACGGTCCGTTGACGGTGCAACTGTCTCCCGGCGTGATCTACTACTCCGCTTCTCCCGGCCTCGCGCAGTTCCCCGCGCCCCCGAAGAACTAGGCTGGGCATCCTCACCAGTCGATCCCAGGAGCGCAGCAGCAGTGGCCGTCAACCTCGCCACCATCGAGTCCGTCACGAAGGTCTACGGCACTCGTGCCCTGCTGGACGGGGTCAGCCTCGGGGTCAGCGAGGGTGACCGGATCGGGGTGGTCGGGCGCAACGGTGACGGCAAGACCACGTTGATCCGGATGCTGGCCAAGCTGGAGGAGCCGGACACCGGCCGGATCACCCACTCGGGCGGGCTGCAGATGGCCGTGCTCACCCAGCACGACTCGCTGGACCCGAAGGCCACCATCCGGCACGAGGTGGTCGCCGACCGCGCGGACCACCAGTGGCTCGGCGACAGCCGGATCCGCGACATCATCCAGGGCCTGTTCGGCGGCCTTGACCTGCCGGGCTTCGCCGACGGCCTGGACACCGTGATCGGCCCGCTCTCCGGTGGCGAGCGTCGCCGGATCGCGCTGGCCAAGCTGCTGCTCGGCGAGCACGACCTGATCGTGCTCGACGAGCCCACCAACCACCTCGACGTCGAGGGCATCGCCTGGCTGGCCCAGCACCTGAGCAAGCGCCGCTCGGCGCTGGTCTGCGTCACCCACGACCGGTGGTTCCTCGACCAGGTCTGCACCCGGATGTGGGACGTCCAGCGCGGTGAGGTCCGCGAGTACGAGGGCGGCTACTCCGACTACGTCTTCGCCCGCGCCGAGCGCTCCCGGATCGAGGCCACCGAGGAGCAGAAGCGGCAGAACCTGGCCCGCAAGGAGCTCGCCTGGCTGCGCCGCGGCGCCCCGGCCCGCACCTCCAAGCCGCGCTACCGGATCGAGGCCGCCAACGCCCTGATCGCCGACGTGCCGGAGCCCCGCGACAAGAGCGAGCTGATGAAGTTCGCCAACGCCCGCCTGGGCCGCACCGTCTTCGAGCTGGAGAACGTCACCGTCAAGGCCGGGCCCAAGCTGCTGCTGGAGAACCTGACCTGGAACCTCGGCCCGGGCGACCGGATCGGCCTGCTGGGCGTCAACGGCGCCGGCAAGACCTCGCTGCTGCGGGCCATGCAGGCCGCCTACGCGACCCAGGGCGACGTGCAGCCGGCCTCCGGCGTGATCAAGGTCGGCAAGACCGTCCGGCTGGCGTACCTGTCCCAGGAGATCGCCGAGCTCGACCCGGCCACCCGGGTGCTGCAGGCCGTCGAGCAGGTCCGCGGCCGGGTGGACCTGGGCAAGGGCCGGGAGATGAGCGCCGGTCAGCTCTGCGAGCAGTTCGGCTTCGGCAAGGACAAGCAGTGGACGCCGGTCGGCGACCTCTCCGGTGGTGAGCGCCGCAGGCTGCAGCTGCTGCGCCTGCTGATGGACGAGCCGAACGTGCTGTTCCTGGACGAGCCCACCAACGACCTCGACATCGAGACGCTCAACCAGCTGGAGGACCTGCTCGACGGCTGGCCCGGCTCGATGATCGTGATCAGCCACGACCGGTTCTTCATCGAGCGCACCACGGACACCGTGCACGCGCTGCTGGGCGACCAGCGCCTGCGGATGCTGCCGAACGGCGTGGACGAGTACCTGGAGCGCCGGGCGAAGATGGCCGAGGCCGCCGCGCCCGCCGCCCCGGCCGCCACCGCCAAGCCGGTCGGTGACACCCGGGCGCTGAAGAAGGAGATGCAGAAGGTCGAGCGGCAGATCGCCAAGCTCGACCAGCAGGAGTCCAAGCTGCACACTCAGCTCGCCGAGCACGCCGCCGACTTCTCCAAGATCGCGGAGCTGGACGCCCAGCTGCGCAAGGTCAAGGAGGAGAAGGAGGAGCTGGAGATGGTCTGGATGGAGCTGGCCGAGCAGGCCGAGTAGGTCTGGCAGCCACCCGGGGGATCACCCCAGCAGGACGTCCAGTTCGTTCGCCGCACGGCCCAGCGCGCTCAGCGCCGGGTCGTGCGGGCTTTCCGGGCGCGCCGCCAGGCCGGTCGGCGGGCGGTGGGCGCGGGCGGCCGCGGTGAGGCGCTCCAGCGAATCGAGCACCCGGGCCGCCTCGGCGGGGTCGGCGAGCCGGTCGCCGTACCGGATCTGGGCGGCGTAGGCGGCGACGGCGCCGCTGAGCCGTTCGAGGGCGGCGGTGGCGGGGAGCCACTGTTCGGCCAGGCGGCCGGTGGGCGGGGGTTCGGCCAGGCCGTTGCGGACTTCCTGGCGGGCCTCGGCGAGGGAGCGGTAGGCGGTGCGGCGCAGCCAGACCTCGGCGGGCGGGGCCGGGCTGCTCCGCACCACCGAGGTGAGGTAGGCGGCGAGGGCGGTGGCGGCGGCCACCAGGAGCGGTTCGATCCGGTGCCGGGGGCGTTCGGGCCAGAGCAGGTAGCCGAAGACCAGCACGATCACGCTGGCCAGGGTGGTGTCGAGCACCCGGGGCCAGAACTCGGCGGCCCCGCTCTCGCCGCCGAGCTGCACCAGGATCAGCGCCATCGGCGTCATCACGGCGGTGTTCAGGCCGTAGTGGGCGGCGGCCGAGTACGGCAGCAGGGCCACGCAGACCGAGGCGGCCAGGGCGAGCACCCAGCGGTCGGTGGTGAGCAGCAGCAGGCCGGCCGTCAGGGCGATCCCGATCAGGGTGCCGACCGAGCGGCTGACGGCCCGCAGGAAGACCGAGCCGAGGTCGGGCTTGAGCACGAAGGCGACCGTCATGGGCACCCAGTAGCTGCGGCTGAGCGGCAGCCCGGCGGTGACGGCCTCGGCCACGGCGATGCACAGCGCCACCCGCAGGCCGTACCGGGCCGAGCCCGGGGAGAGCAGCCGCACCCGCAGCCGCCAGGGGTCGGGCGGCGGGGCGGGGGCGGTGCCGAGGCTGACGGGGCGTCCGGCCACGGCCTCGCCGGCGTCCCGCAGGGCGGCGTCCAGGGCGCGCAGGGCCGGGGTGTCGGGAGGCCAGCCGGGGTGCGGTGGCGGCGGGTCGCCGAGCAGGGTGCGGCCGAGGGCGGCGGGCAGCACGGCGACCTCGGCCGGCACCGGCCGCCGGGCCCAGAGCAGGCCGGTGCTGGCCTCGGCCGCGGCGAGCAGGGCCTCGTACTCGGTGCGCAGGGCCGGGCCCCGGCCGAGCAGGTCCTGGGCGGAGTTGAGCCGGGCGGTGAGCAGCCGGCGGGCCTCGGCGCCCTGCGGGGTGCCGAGGGCGGCGAGGGTCAGGCCGAGCGCCTCGTAGGCGGCGGCCAGGGCGCGGCGGCGCGGGTCGGCCCGGAGCGAGCGGGGGCGCAGCGGCAGGCCGAGCAGGAAGACGTAGAGCGCGCCCAGCAGCATCATCGGCGGCCCGGCCCACCAGGGGTGGGGCGAGGGCATGCCGATGCCGAGGGCCGCGGAGACCAGCAGCAGCATCCCGGCGGCGGAGCCGCGCGGGCCGGTGGCGCTGACGGCGCCGGAGAGGAAGGCACAGGCCGTCATCGCGCAGGCGGTGAGCAGCACGCCGGTGTGGTGGTGCTGGAGGGTGGCGCCCAGCAGCATGCCGGTGGCCGAGGCGAGCACGGCGCCGGCGATCCGGGGTGCGCGCAGGGCGGTGGGTTCGATCCGGTCGTTGAGGGTCGCGTGCATCGCGCCGAGCCCGGCGAAGACGCCGAGGTCGAGCCGGCCGGCCAGCAGGCCGAGCAGCAGCGGGGTGGCCATCCCGAGCGCGGCCCGGGTGATCAGCGCCCACAGCAGCGGCGGGCGCACCGGTCGGGCGGCGTGCGCCCACCAGGCGCGCGGGCTGCCGGGGGCTGGCACGGGGTCGGGCCCTTCCAGGGGTGCTGCTCGGGACGCCGGCAGTCTATCGAGGGTGGCGGGGCGGGGGCGCAGGCCTGATCGTTCGCTCCCGGACCACCCGTCCGGTGGTGTCGGCGGGGCGGGCCCGGCCAGCAGGGTGGCCCCATGACCACAGACACCCTGCCGGCCGCCGCAGCCCCGGCCGGCCCCACCCTGCGGCGGGTCGCCACCACGGCCTTCCTGGGCACCGCGATCGAGTACTACGACTTCTTCATCTACGGCACGGCCGCCGCCCTGGTCTTCGGCCGGGTCTTCTTCCCCGGCCTCGGCGCCTCGGGGGCGCTGCTGGCCGCCTTCTCGGTGTACGCGGTGGCCTTCCTGGCCCGGCCGCTCGGCGCCGTGCTCTTCGGCCACTTCGGCGACCGGCTGGGCCGCAAGACCACCCTGGTGGTCTCGCTACTGCTGATGGGCCTCTCCACGGTGGCCGTCGGCCTGCTGCCCGGGTACACCGCCTGGGGCTGGTGGGCGCCGCTGGTACTGCTGCTGCTCCGCGCCTGCCAGGGCATCGGCCTGGGCGGGGAGTGGGGCGGCGCGGCGCTGCTGCTGGCCGAGCACGCCCCGCCGGGGCAGCGCGGGCGGTACGGCGCGTACCTCCAGCTGGGCCCCTGCGTCGGTTTCGTGCTGGCCACCGGCGTCTTCCTGGCCCTCTCCGAGGGGCTCGACGAGGCGGCCTTCCTGAGCTGGGGCTGGCGGGTGCCGTTCCTGGCCTCGGCGGCGCTGGTGCTGGTCGGGCTCTTCGTCCGGCTGCGGATCAAGGAGAGCCGGGTCTTCACCGAGCAGGCGGCCGAGGCGGCGGCCGGGCCGGTGCCGGTGGTCGAGCTGCTGCGGCGGCACGGGCGGGTGGTGCTGCTCGGGGGCTGCGCCACCATGATCGGGTACGCCCTCTTCTACCTGACCACCACCTTCTCGCTGGCCTACGCGACCACCCAGCTCGGCATCTCCCGGGGCCTGGTGCTCGGGCTGCTGCTGGTCGGCGCGGTGGGCAAGGGCCTGGCGGCCTGGTGGACGGCCGGGCGCAGCGACCGGTGGGGGCGGCGGCGGATGCTCCAGGGCGCGGCGGCGCTGGCGGCAGGGTGGTCGCTGGTCTTCTTCCCGATGTTGGAGAGCGGGAGGACGGCGTACGTGGCGCTGGCGTTGTGCGGGGGGATGGTGGTGCTGGGCTGTCTGTTCGGGCCGGTGGCGGCCTTCCTGCCGGAGCTCTTCCCGACGGCCGTCCGCTACTCGGGCGCGGCCCTCACGTACAACATCGGGGGCGTGCTGGGCGGGGCGACGGCCCCGATCGTCGCGAGCCGGCTGACGGCGGTGTACGGGACGGCGGAGCCGGTGGGGTGGTACTTGGCGGGGATGGGAGTTGTTTCGGTGCTCTGTCTGGCATTCAGGGGCGCGGGGAACTGCGCGAAGTCGGAAGCGGCGGTGCTGTGAGCGCAGCTCGGGAGCCAGTGGCACCCGCAACGGACAGTGCAAGTGGGCCACTTCGTAAAGCAGGCGGGCCGTGCATGCTTGGCCGCGCCGTTCCCCGCGCCCCCAAACAGATGATCACGCCCCGGAAATAACCTTCCGGCCCGCCAGCACGATCCGGGTCTGCTCGGTGAGGCGCTGGCCGAGGTGCTCCGCGGTGGCGATGTCGGCCTTGTGGACGGTGGCGGCGTCGCCGTCGACGGGGGTCTGGGCGGCGGCGCCGCCGAAGTAGCCGAGGCGGTTGAGGTCGTACTCGGAGGCGGTGCTGGCGTTCCAGCCGGGGTGCAGGCCGAGGTTGACCCAGGTCATGCCGTGCTGGGCGGCGAGCACCTGGAACCAGGCCAGGGTGGAGCTCTTGTCGCCGGCCTTGGAGCCGGAGTTGGTGAAGCCGGCGGCGAGCTTGTCGCCCCAAGCGCTGGTGAACCAGCGCTTGCTGCTGGCCTCGCCGAAGGCGTGGAAGGCGGCGGAGGCGGTGCCCATGTAGGTGGGGGAGCCGAAGACGATCGCGTCGGCGGCGTCCAGCTGGGCCCACTGCTCCTCGGTGATGGTGTCGACCGCGATCAGCACGGCCTCGCCACCGGCGGCGGCGATGCCCCGGGCGACGGCCTCGGCGAGCACGGCGGTGTGGCCGTAACCGGAGTGGTGGGCGATGGCGACGGTGGGGCGGATCTCGGTCATGGCGGACTGACTCCCGGTGGCGGAGGGGCACTGACTTGCTTGGTCTCCAATTTAGACCAGGTCTCTATTAGAAACCAAGTCCCGAATGGGGACCGAGCGCTATCCTGGGTGGCATGACCGAGCTGTCGTGGGAAGTCGACTCCGAGCCGCAGGCGCCGCAAGCGGCCGAGTGTGTGGAGCAGGCGCAGGTCTACGACGTCCTCGCCGCCATCTGCCCGAGCCGCGCGATCTTCGCGGAGCTGGCCGACAAGTGGTCGCTCCTCCTGCTGGTGAGCCTCGGTCAGCTGGGCGAGCAGCGGTTCTCGGAGCTGCAGCGCTCGGTCACCGGGGTGAGCCGGAAGATGCTGACGCAGTCGCTCCGCACGCTGGAGCGGGACGGCCTGGTGCTGCGCACGGTGCATCCGCAGACGCCGCCCCGGGTGGTCTACAGCCTGCTGCCGCTCGGCCGGGCGCTGGCCGAGCAGGTGGGGCTGCTGGGCAGCTGGGTGGAGCGGAACAGCGAGGCGATGCTGGCCGCTCAGGCGGCCTTCGACGCCGCGCAGCACTGAGTGGGCATTCGGCCTGATCCGGATTTCACACCGGGGCCGATGACCATGTAATGTCTTCCTCGTTGGAACGGCCGGGGGGAAACAACCGGGCGGACCGGCCCCTATAGCTCAGTCGGTAGAGCGTCTCCATGGTAAGGAGAAGGTCTGCGGTTCGATTCCGCATGGGGGCTCCATCAAGAGCACGAAGGCCCTCGCCGTCAGGCGGGGGCCTTCGGCCGTTCCGGGCCCGATCGGGCGAAGCTCGGGTACGCTCCCTGGCGCCCGGGCCCGTGATGCGCTGTGATGGTGCGTCAATGGCTGCTCCCGGCTCCTGTGCGGGCGAGTTGGGCCGGACGGGGAGTGGAGGGCGCCGTGGGCGTTCGGCTCGTGGTGGTCGACGACCACCGGTTACTGGCTGAGGCCCTGGCGTCGGCCTTGCAGCAGCGGGGCCACCGGGTGGTGGGCCTGGGTTCGCCCGCCGGGGCCGTCTGCGAGGTGGTGGCGGGCCGGCGGCCGGAGGTCTGCCTGCTCGGGGTGGACGGCCCGGGCGGCCCGGAGGACTTCGAGCCGGTGCGGCGGCTGCGCCGGGAGCGTCCGGAAGTGTCGGTGGTGGTGCTCGGGCCCGCCGACGAGCCCGGCCGGGTGGCCGCGGCCTTCGCGGCGGGGGCGGCGGGGTACGTCCGCAGCGACGAGCGGATCGAAGTGGTGGAGCGGGCGATGGTCCGCGTCCGGGCCGGTGAGGCGGCGGTGGCCGTCGAGGTACTCCAGCTGGCCTTCGACCGGCTGCTGCGGCCGGTGGCCGAGCAGGACGGCGAGGCGATCCGGCTGCTGCGGCTGCTCACCCACCGCGAGGTGCAGGTGCTGGTGCGGATCGCCGAGGGCGAGGACACCTCGGCCATCGCGACGGGGATGGGGATCGCCCCCAGTACGGCGCGCACCCATGTGCAGCGTGTGTTGATGAAACTCGGGGCCCGGACCCGCCTGGAGGCGGCCGCCGTGGCCGCCCGGACCGGTCTGCTGGACCGGGTGGACCGCCCCCGCGGCTGAGCCCTCAGCTCCTTCACCCCGGACGCGCACGTCCGGAACTCGCCCGTGTCCCGCCCCAAGTGTTGACCTGTGGTGGATTCTGTTTGATTATGTTCCCGCTGGGAGACACGGAAGGCGGAGGGCGTGAAGAAGACCACGACCAAGCTCGCGGACGGCCGCGAGCTGATCTACTACGACGCGGACGAGTCCCTGGTCCGCGACGCAGCCGATCAGCGTCCGCTGGAGGCCGCCGCCTCGCACTCCGAGATCCGCCGGGACGCCGCCACCGGCGACTGGGTGACCATCGCCGCCCACCGCCAGGCCCGCACCTACCACCCGCCGGCCGACGAGTGCCCGCTCTGCCCCTCCCGCGAGGGCCGGATGAGCGAGGTGCCCGCCGCCGACTACGACGTGGTGGTGTTCGAGAACCGCTTCCCCTCGCTCTCCGCCGAGACCGAGACCGACACCGACGCCGCAGCTGTCGCCGTCGCCGAGGCGATCGGCGGGGCGATCGGTGAGGCCGGCGGCGGGGAGGGCGCGGCCGGGCTGCACGCCCACGAGCCCGGCACCGGCCGTTGCGAGGTGGTCTGCTTCACCGCCGAGCACGCCGTCTCCTTCGCCGACCTCAGCGAGGCCAAGGCCGCCCTGGTGCTGGCCGCCTGGACGGACCGGACGGCCGAGCTCTCCCGACTGGGCGGGGTGCAGCAGGTCTTCCTGTTCGAGAACCGGGGCGCCGAGATCGGGGTGACGCTGGCCCACCCCCACGGGCAGGTCTACGCGTTCCCGTTCGTCACCCCGCGCACCGTGAAGATGATCGCCGCGGCCGACCTGCACCGCGAGCGCACCGGCGGCAACCTCTTCGAGGACCTGCTCGCCGCCGAGCTCGCCACCCCCGACCGGGTGGTCCTGACCGGCGAGCACTGGACGGCCTTCGTCCCGTACGCCGCCCGCTGGCCGTACGAGGTGCACCTCTACCCGAACCGCCGGGTGGCCGACCTGACCGGCCTGAACGAGGCCGAGCGGGCCGAGTTCCCGGGTCTGTACCTGGAGCTGCTGCGCCGCTTCGACCGACTGTTCGTCGAGCCCGGGCAGCCCGCCGCCCCCACCCCGTACATCTCGGCCTGGCACCAGGCGCCGATCCACCGGGGGGAGGAGCTGGCGCTGCATCTGGAGCTCTTCACCATCCGTCGTACGGTAGGCAAGCTCAAGTTCCTGGCCGGGGTCGAATCCGGCATGGACGCGTTCGTCAACGATGTGTCGCCCGAGGCGGCGGCGCAGCGCCTGCGGGAGGTCGCATCATGAGTAAGTACCTGGTCACCGGTGGTGCCGGTTACGTCGGCAGCGTGGTCGCCGCCCACCTGCTGGAGGCGGGGCACCAGGTGACCGTGCTCGACGACCTCTCCACCGGCTTCCAGCGGGCCGTGCCGGCCGGGGCCGAGTTCGTCCGGGGCCGGATCCAGGACGCCGGCGAGCTGCTCGACGGCTCCTACGAGGGCGTGCTGCACTTCGCCGCCTCCTCGCAGGTCGGCGAGTCGGTGGCCGACCCGGAGAAGTACTGGCGCAACAACGTGGCCGGCTCGCTCGAGCTGGTCTCCGCGATGCGCAAGGCGGGCGTGCGCAAGCTGGTCTTCTCCTCCACCGCCGCCGTCTACGGCGAGCCCGAGGTCTCCCCGATCGCCGAGACCGCGCGCACCGCGCCGACCAACTGCTACGGCGCCACCAAGCTGGCCGTGGACCACCTGATCACCAGCGAGGCCGTCGCGCACGGCCTGGCCGCCGTCTCCCTGCGCTACTTCAACGTGGCCGGGGCCTACCGCAGCGCCTCCGGCGCCGTCTACGGCGAGCTGCACGAGCCCGAGTCGCACCTGATCCCGCTGGTCTTCCAGGCCGCGCTCGGCCAGCGCCCGCACATCTCCGTCTACGGCGAGGACTACCCGACCCCGGACGGCACCTGCATCCGCGACTACATCCACGTGGCCGACCTGGCCGAGGCGCACCTGCTCGCGCTGGGCGCCGCCAAGACCGGCGAGCACCTGATCTGCAACCTCGGCAACGGCAGCGGCTTCTCGGTCCGCGAGGTGATCGAGTCCGTCCGCCGGGTCACCGGCCGCGAGTTCACCGTGGTCGCCACCGAGCGCCGCCCCGGCGACCCGGCCACCCTGGTCGCCTCCGCCCGGCGCGCCCACGAGGCGCTCGGCTGGACCCCCCGCCGTCCCGAGCTCGACGACATCGTCGCCGACGCCTGGCAGTTCACCCTGGAGAACCGTGTCTGACCTCCTGGCCGCCTTCGAGGCCACCTACGGCGCCGCCCCGGCCGGGGTCTGGGCGGCGCCCGGCCGCGTCAACCTGATCGGTGAGCACACCGACTACAACGACGGCTACGTGCTGCCGGCGGCCATCCCGTACACCGCCCGGGCCGCCGTGCGCCCGCGCACCGACGGGGTGCTGCGGCTCTACAGCGAGCAGGGCGACGGCGTGGTCACCGAGCTGCGGGTCGAGGAGCTGGCCCCCGGCTCCGTCGCCGGCTGGGCCCAGTACCCCGCCGCGGTGGTCTGGGCGCTGCGCGAGGCCGGGCACGAGGTCGGCGGCGCCGACGTCTACCTGACCAGCGACGTGCCCGGCGGCGCCGGGCTCTCCTCCTCCGCCGCGCTGGAGTGCGTGGTCGCCATCGCCTACCGCGACCTGCACGGGCTCGACCTGGACGCCACCGCGCTGGCGCTGCTGGCCCAGCGGGCCGAGAACGCCTTCGTCGGGGTGCCCTGCGGGGTGATGGACCAGATGGCCTCCACCGCCTGCACCGAGGGTGCGGCGCTCTTCCTGGACACCCGCACCATGACCGGCCGTCAGGTGCCGCTCGACCTGGCCGGCCAGGGCCTGCGGCTGCTTGTGATCGACACCCGGGTCAAGCACGACCTCGGCGACGGCGCCTACGCCGAGCTGCGGGCCGGCTGCGAGCGGGCGGCCGGGCTGCTGGGCCTCGCGGCGCTGCGCGACCTCACCCCGGAGGAGCTGCCCGGGGCGCTGGACCGGCTGCCCGCCGAGCTCCGGCCCCTGGTCCAGCACGTGGTGACCGAGAACCGGCGGGTCGAGCGCGCCGTGGCGCATCTGACGGCGGGTGAACTGGCCGAGCTGGGCCCGATCCTGACCGCCGGGCACGCCTCGCTGCGCGACGACTACCGGGTCTCCTGCCCGGAGACGGACCTCGCGGTCGCCGCCGCCGTCGCGGCCGGCGCGCTCGGGGCCCGGATGACCGGTGGTGGTTTCGGCGGATCCGTTCTGGCCCTGGTCCCCAGCGAAGAGCTGGACCAGATCGCCGCCGCCGTGACCACCGCCTTCGCGGAGGCGGGCTACGGCAGCCCGCGCACCTTCGCGGCCACCCCCGCCGCAGGGGCCCACCGGGTGTCCTGAGCACCCGAAGGGGGCAGCAGGCTCCGCCCGGAGCCGGGAGGTTGAGGGTCCTCCCCGGCTCCGGGCGGCACCGACGGCTCGCACGGCCGCCGCTGCCACCCGGGCCCCTCGCGGTGGGGAGGTTTCCCCAACTCCGCCTCTGGGCAGGCGCCGAGACCGTACCCTGAGTGCGTCGCCGGTGAGGCACCGCCTGACCAGGGGGGAAGCACTGTGGCCCGGATTCGCGTCCTGGTGGTGGACGGCCACCGCATCTTTGCCGAAGCGCTCGCCGCGGCCCTGGCCGCCGAGCCCGATGTCGAGGTCGGCGCGGCGGGCAGCGCCGCGGCCGCCGAACGCGCCCTGGAGCGCGCCCAGGTCGAGAACCGCCCCTTCCACGTCATCCTGGTCGACGCCGATCTCACCCCCGTCGCCGGCCCGCCCGGGCCGCGCCGGCCGGCCACCGTGCCGGTCCAGCGGGGGCCCGCCGCAGCCGGTGCCACTCCGGCTGCCGCGGCCCAGGCCGCTCCTCCCGCCGCCGTCCCGCCCCTCGCCGCTCGGGGGCCGGCCCCCGGTGGCGGGAGCGGGCGCGCGGCGGCCCCGGCCGACGGCATCGCGCTGGTCGCCCGGGTCTGCCGCGCCTTCCCCGAGCTGCGGGCCGTGGTGCTGGCCGCCGAGGACGAGCCCAGACGGGCCGTCCGGGCGCTCCAGGCCGGGGCCGGCGGCTGGGTGGCCAAGGACAGTTCGCTCAACCGGTTGCTCGCGGTGATCCGGGGCGTGCTCTGCGAGGAGACCCACCTGCCGCCGGCCCTGCTCACCGGCGTGGTCCGCGAGTTGACGGCGGCCCGCCGCGACCGCACCGAGAGCGAGCGCCTGGTCGAGACCCTCACCCCGCGCGAGGAGGAGGTGCTCCGCTGCATGGTGGCCGGCCTGGGCCGCCAGGCCGTGGCGGAGCGGCTGTACCTCTCCCCGCACACCGTCCGCACCCACATGCAGAACGTGCTCGGCAAGCTCGGCGTCCACTCCACCCTCGCCGCCGTCGCGGTGGCCCGCCGGGCCGGGGTGAGCCCGCAGCACTGAGCCCTCAACCGGTCGGGTGGGCGGCCTCCGGCAGGCCCTGCAGGACACGGAGAATTCCGCCTGACCCACTCCACCGAAGCGCACCAGGAGGACACCATGCCGGACACCCCCTTCGCCGCCCTGCACCGCCGACCGGGCCGTCCGCTGCTGTTGGCGAACGCCTGGGACCACGGCTCGGCCGCGCTGTTGGCGGCGGAAGGGTTCGAGGCGATCGGCACCACCAGTCTCGGGGTGGCGGCGGCGGCCGGGCTGCCGGACGGGGCCTCGGCCACCCGGCAGGAGACGGTGCGGCTGGCCCGGCGGTTGGGGCGCAGCGGTTGGCTGGTGTCGGTGGACGTGGAGGGCGGGTTCAGCGAGGAGCCGGCGGAAGTGGCGGCGCTGGCCGTGGAGTTGGCCGCGGCTGGGGTGGCCGGGATCAACCTGGAGGACGGGCGGGCGGACGGCACCCTCGCCCCGGCCGAGCTGCACGCCGCGAAGATCGCCGCCGTGAAGGCGGCGGCGCCGGAGCTCTTCGTCAACGCCCGCACCGACACCTGGTGGGCCGGGCGGCCGGACCCGCTGCCGGAGGCCGAGGATCGGCTGAAGCAGTATCAGGAGGCCGGGGCGGACGGAGTGTTCACGCCCGGGCTGACCGACCCCGCGCTGATCGCCGGGCTGCTCGGGGAGCTGACCGTGCCGCTCAACCTGCTCTGGTCGCCCGCCGGGCCCTCGTACCGGGAGCTGGCCGCCCTCGGGGTGGGCCGGGTCAGCCTCGGGTCGCTGCTCTACCGGACGGCGCTGGCGGCCGCCCTGGACACGGCCCGCGCGGTGCGGGACGGGGGCGAGGTGCGGCCGGTGCTCGGGTACGCGCAGGCGCAGGAGCTGCACGGGCAGGGGTGAGGCCGGCGTCAGGGCAGCAGGGCGTACGCGGCATCCAGGAAGCGGGCGGTGGGGCCGGAGTTGGTGAGGGCGGCGAGGGCGGTGCCGGCCGCCGGGCGCAGCGCGAGGAAGGCGGTGCAGCCCCGGGTGGCGCCGGAGTGGTGGCAGTCGTCCTCGTGCAGCTGCCAGACCAGCCCGTACCGGCGGCCGGTGCGGCCGTCGGCCACCCGGGGGCGCAGCACCTCGCGCAGGGCCGGGGCGAGCGGCCCCGCCGGGGTGAGGTGGGCGGTGAGGTAGCGCAGCAGGTCGGCGCCGCTGGAGCGGACCGCTCCGGCGCCCGGCAGGGCCGGGATCTCCCAGGGCGGCAGCGGACGGCCCCGGCGGTGGCCGACGGCCGCGCCGGGGCCGGGCGGACCGCAGTCGGTGGCGGTGAGGCCCAGCGGGCCGCAGATCCGCTGGGCGAGCAGGTCGGGGTAGTCGAGCCCGGCCCGTTCGGCGAGGACGCGGCCGAGCAGGCCCACGCCGTAGTTGGAGTACCGCAGACCGGGTCGGCGGCGCAGGCGGGTGCGGCCCAGTGCCCGGCTCAGGTCGGCGGGGGTGTAGGCGGCGTACGGGTTGCTGCGCCAGCGCGGCAGGGCGGAGCGGAGCAGGCCGGGCGGCAGCCGGGGCAGGCCGGCGGTGTGGGTGGCCAGCCGGAGCAGGCTGACGGGCCGTCCGGAGACCTCGACCCGGTCGGCCAGCGAGACCTCGCCCCGGTGGGCGGCCTCGGCGAGCAGCAGGGCGGTGAAGGTCTTGCTCACCGACCCGAGCTCGAACGGCGTGTCCGGGCCGACGGCCGGGCTGCCCGGCCCGTCCAGCGGGCCGTGGCAGAGCACCTGGGAGCCCGTCGGCCCGATCAGCACGAGCACCACGGCGGCCCCCGGCGCCGCCGCCCGGGTGAGGGCGGCGAGGCCGGAGTGTACGGGGGTGGGCATCAGCGGACGGGCATCTGGAGGTCGTAGTCGCGGAAGTCGACGGCGTACCAGGCGACCATCTTGGAGGCGGCCTTGAACATCTGTGCGTGGATCGGCGCGAGCAGCGGGAACTTCTGCTGGACCTCGTACGCGGGCCGGTAGAGGTAGGGGGCCAGGGTGGCGACGGGGGTGTCCAGGGCCGGGTTGGGCTTGATGTCGAGGACGTCCGCGACGTGGGCGTCCATCATCCGCACCAGCGAGGCCCCGACGGCGCCCGCGCCGGGGGCGATCTTCCGGTCCATCCAGTCCAGCATGCTGTGGGCCAGCTTGGTGCCCTCGTCGGAGGGGGCCCGGTGGTTGGCGGCGGCGTCGGCGAGCACCTGGTTGCACTGGTCGAGGGTGCGCGGGTTGTACTTCTCCTGGAGGCCGAGCAGTCGGCCGCCGACCCGGATCATGGCCAGCAGCTCGTCGATCTGCCGGGGGTCGGGGCGGAAGTCGAACTTGGCCGCCAGCTGGACGTTGTAGGCGCCCACGTACATGAGCTCCTCGGTCTCCAGCCGCTGGCTGATCGGCATGCCGTCCCGGGCTTGGTTCCAGCCGTGCGCCAGGCCCATCTGCCGGGCGGCCGCGTGCACCAGCCGCAACTTGACCATGGTGACCAGGGCATTGCCCGACGGGGCCCAGTTGTCGCCGTCGAGGCCGTCCCAGAGGGTGTTCATGGTGCGGGAGAACCGTCGGCCGATGTCCATCACCAGGTCGTACTTGGCGTACCACACCGACTTGGCCAGCAGCGGATCGGCCAGCGCGGCGAACAGGCCGCCGAAGGCCTCGGCCACGGTGACGGCCTCCATGTTGCCCTGGAGGAGCTTGCCCGAGTCTCCGTTCTTCACCCGGTCGATGGCCGCCCGTTCCTCCGCCGAGAGGACGGCGTTGCGCCGCAGGTAGTCGGCCAGCACGGAGGGGGCGGCGGAGGGCACCGGCTGGTCGTTGCGGGTCCAGTCGTGGAAGACCTGGTTGGCCAGGGCCATCTGACCGGCGCTGATCAGCTCCTTGACCACCTCGTCGGCCTCCGGGTCGCCTTCCTGGGCGGCCCGGTCGGTGGGCAGCTCCCAGGCCGGTGCGGGGTCGGCGGCCGGGCGGGGAGCCGGGGCGCCGGTACGGGCGGTGGCGGTGGCGGGCAGGCCGACGGCGGCCGCGCCGGTGGCGAGGGCGGCGGTGAGGGTGGTGCGCCTGGTGACGGTGTGGTCCATGGGGCACATCGTGGGCGAGCGAACGGCCCGATTTCCATCGCCGACCGGCGCGCCCACCCGGACGAGTGACGGAGGGTCAGCGCAGGGCCTGGGCCAGCGTCAGGGTGCCGGCCAGCAGGCCGACCACGGCGGTGTGCTGGTGGTCCTTGAAGGCGCGGTCCGGGTCGTCGGCGGGGACGGGCTCGGTGTCGCGGGGGAGCAGGCCGTCGGGGTGCTGGGCGGCGGCCAGGGCGAGCCAGGGGCGGGCGTCGCAGACGGGGGCGGGCAGGCAGGCGTCGACCACCAGCAGTTCGCCGAGCAGGTCCCACTGGCCGGTCTCCTGCCAGACCTCGGCCCAGGCCGGCAGCCAGCAGCGCAGGTAGTCGCGCAGCGGCGCCGGGAGCCGGTCGGGCTGCGCGCCCCAGTCGGTGAGGTGGAAGACGGTGTGGGTGAGGTCGTAGGCGGTCTGCCAGTCGAGCGCCCAGGGTTCGGGCCGGGCGCCGAGCCAGGTGGCGGCGGCCAGGGCCGGCCAGTCGGGCTCGGGCCGCAGGCCCAGCACCGAGCGGGCGTTGGCCACGGCGAGGCGGCGGTTGGGCAGGTGCTCCACGGCCTGGGCGGCCCGCAGCCGGGCGAGCTCGGCCAGCAGGCCGACGAGCGCGGGGTGGTGGTAGCCGGCCCGGTGGAAGTGCGCGTAGGTCTCCAGCGGGTCGGTCAGCAACGGGTGCCGGAACTGCCGCTCGTAGAGCAGGTCGCCGCCGCTCAGTTCGGCCCAGCCGAAGTCCAGCAGCGCCCGGGCGCGGGCCCGGTCGGCCGGCCCGGCCACCGGTTCGCGCAGCACCAGAGCGGCGGCCAACGCCCCCTCCCCGAGCGGCTTGTACGCGTCGTCCGGGTCGGAGAGGTCGGGGCCGGCGTCCGGCCCGAGCCCGCCGAGGCCGCTCTCGTGGGCCCGGTGCAGCCAGTCCAGCGCGCGGCCGGCCAGCTGGTGGGCGGTGCCCAGCACGGTGGCGTCGGTCATCGGAGGCCACCAGGGGTGACGGAGCCGTCCGGCGGGGTGGAGCGGCCGGGGCCGGCGGCGGGCAGGGCGCCCGGGGGAAGCCCGGTCATCGCGGGCCGTCCGGTGGGGTGGAGCGGCCGGGGCCGGCGGCGAGGTGGGTGGTGAGGGCGAGGTCGAGGGCGCTGCGGGCGCTGCCGTCGCCGGTGCGGGCGAGGTGGGCGAGCAGCGGGGGCAGGTCCAGCGGGGTGGGGCCGCCGGTGGCGGCCAGCCAGGCGAGCCAGCGGGTCAGCCGCAGGGCCGCGCGGTGGTCGCGGCGGAGCACCGCGCGGGTGGTGGCCCGGGCCAGGTCGAGGGCGCGGCGGCGGGCCAGCCGGTGCACCTGGCTGTCCAGGGTGGGCAGCGCGAGCGGGCCGAGCTGGGCCATCGGCTGGGCCCAGCGCTGCCAGCCGGCCTCGTCGGGCGGCCCGGCCGGCGGGACGGTGCTGACAGAGTGTCCGGCCCGGGTGAGCAGCTCGGCGGTGGCCCAGCCGTGCCAGGCCCGGACCAGCGCGGCGGCGGGCGCGGCAGCGGGGTCGGCGGCCCCGAACACCCGCTGCGCCTCCGCGGCCAGCGCGAGGGTGGCCGGATCGACGGGGGCGCCGTGCGCGGCGGGCGCGAGCAGATCGGGCCCGAGCACGTGGGCGGCGGCCAGCAGCGCCCGCGGCGCGGGCGGCCCGCCGCCGAGCTCGGGGGAGAGACCGGGGAAGGAGTGCGGCGCGAAGGGGCGGAGCCCGTGGGGGCCGGCCCCGGCGAAGGGGAGGCGATCGTCGGGGCTACCGCCGTGGCCGGGGGAGCGGGGGGTGTCGGTGCCGCCGTGGCCGGGGACGGAGCTCGGGTCGGTGGGGCCGGGAGCGGGGAGCCCGGGGGAGCCCGGGGCGGCAGGTCGGCCCCCGGCGCCGGGGAGGGCGTCGAGGGCCTTGGCCGCCAGCCACTCCGTCGCCGCGGCGTACTCCCGGCGGGGATCGTCGGGCCGCCGGGGGGTACCGGGCGAGGTGTCGGTGGAGGGCATGACGGGGAGTCGGTGACGGGGGGTCAGCGCTCGGGGCGCTTCGGGGGCCTGGGCTCGCGCGGCGAGAGCAGGAGCAGCACCGCGCCGAGCGCCTCGGGGCAGTGGGCCGGCGCGTCGCTGACGGCCGACTCCTCCTCGGCGATCAGGCCGGTGACGGCGAGCAGCTCGGGCGGCGACGCGCTACGGGCGGGGAGGGTCACCTCGCGGGGTGACAGGGTGGGGACAGGCATCGGACACGCCTCCTAAGGGGGAAGGACGTCATCGTCGGGTCGACAATGCCTTTTTCCACGCTAGGGGGCGCACTCCAGGGCCCGCATCTGAGCCGTCCCGCGCGCGGAGGTGCGCCCGGGGCACAGCGGGCCCGTCAGCCCGCGCTGTCGAAGGGGGCGACGAGGCGGCGCAGCAGCATCGCGAGGTCGTTCTGCTGGCCGTCGCCGAGCTCGGCCAGCAGGGCGCGCTCGTGGGTGAGCAGACCGGCCAGGGCCTGGTCGGCCCGGTCGCGGCCGTCGTCGGTGAGGCGGACCAGCACGCCGCGGCGGTCGTCCGGGTCGGGGAGGCGCTTGACCAGGCCCTTGCCGGTGAGGCGGTCGATCCGGTTGGTCATGGTGCCGGAGGTGACCAGGGTCTGGGTGAGCAGCTGGCCGGGGGAGAGCTGGTACGGGGAGCCGGCCCGCCGCAGGGCGGTCAGCACGTCGAACTCCCAGGGCTCCAGACCGTGCTCGGCGAAGGCGGTGCGGCGGGCGCGGTCGAGGTGCCGGGCGAGCCGGCTGACCCGGCTGAGCACCTCGAGCGGGCGCACGTCGAGGTCGGGGCGCTCGCGGCGCCACGCAGCGACCAGCCGGTCGACCTCGTCCTCCATGTGGATCAGTGTATCGGGGGATGTGTCGATATGAAGCCTCTTGACGTCAAGAAAGTGACCGCCGTACCGGCCCGGGGTGAGTGACCCCGGGCCCCGGGGCCCCGCGGGGGCCCGGCTTCACAGCTGACGCTCGCCCACCAGCTTGGGGTGGCGCTCCATCCCCTCCAGGCCGTGCCAGGCCAGGTTGACCAGGTGCGCGGCCACCTCGGCCTTCTGCGGCTTGCGGACCTCCAGCCACCACTGGCCGGTGAGCGCGACCATGCCGACCAGCATCTGCGAGTACATCGGGGCCAGCCGGGCGTCGAAGCCGCGGGCCTTGAACTCCAGGCCGAGGATGTCCTCGACCTGGGTGGCGATGTCGCTGATCAGCGAGGCGAAGGTGCCGGTGGACTGCGCCACCGGCGAATCCCGGACCAGGATCTTGAAGCCGTCCGTGGAGGTGTCGATGTAGTCCATCAGCGCGAAGGCCGCCTGCTCCAGCAGCTCGCGCGAGTGCCCGCCGGTGAGGGCGCCGGTCACCATGTCGAGGAGGAGCTGCATCTCGCGGTCGACCACCACCGCGTACAGCCCCTCCTTGCCGCCGAAGTGCTCGTAGACCACCGGCTTGGAGACGCCCGCCCGCTCGGCGATCTCCTCCACCGAGGTGCCGTCGTAGCCCCGCTCGGCGAAGACCGAGCGGCCGATGTCGAGCAACTGCTCGCGGCGCTGCTTGCCGGTCATCCTGACGCGGACGCCCTTGGCCGGGCGGGCCGGGGCGGCGGAGCGCGAGCGGGGTGTGGGGGCTTCCGGGGCCCCCGTCCGGGTGGTCCGGTGGCCGTCTGCGCTGTCTCCGCTGCTCCCGTTCACCCCTACATCATGCTGTAGTGGGCTCACGCGGCGCGACGGGCGGCGATCCGGTCGGCGTCCGGCCACCGGGCGTCCCGGGCCCAGCCGGCCTGCTCGAACCAGCGGATCAGCCGGGCGGAGGAGTCGATCTGGCCGCGCAGCACGCCGTGCCGGGCCGAGGTCGGGTCGGCGTGGTGCAGGTTGTGCCAGGACTCGCCGCAGGAGAGCACCGCCAGCCACCAGACGTTGCCGGAGCGGTCGCGGGACTTGAACGGGCGCTCGCCGACGGCGTGGCAGATCGAGTTGATCGACCAGGTGACGTGGTGCAGCAGCCCGACCCGCACCAGCGAGCCCCAGAAGAAGGCCGTCAGCGCGCCGTGCCAGCTCATCGTGACCAGGCCGCCGACCAGCGGGGGCAGCAGCATCGAGACGGTGGTCCAGAGCCAGAACAGCCGGGAGATGCCGCGGATCACCGGGTCCTTGACCAGGTCCGGCGCGTACTTGGCCTGGGAGGTCTGCTCCTCGTCGAAGAGCCAGCCCATGTGCGCCCACCAGAGGCCCTTGAGCAGGGCGGGCAGGGTCTCGCCGTAGCGCCAGGGCGAGTGCGGGTCGCCGGCCTTGTCACTGAACTGGTGGTGCTTGCGGTGGTCGGCCACCCAGCGCACCAGCGGGCCCTCGATGGCCAGGCTGCCCGCGACCGCCATCGCGATCACCAGTGGGCGGTTGGCCTTGAAGGAGCCGTGGGTGAAGTACCGGTGGTAGCCGATGGTGATGCCGTGGCAGGTCACGAAGTACATGACCAGGGCGATCGACAGGTCGACCCAGCCGAGCCCCCAGCCCCAGGCCACCGGGACGGCGGCCAGCAGGGCGAGGAAGGGGACGGCGATGAAGAGCCCCAGGGTGATCCGCTCGGCGGCCCCCTGCTTCTCGCCGCCGAGGGTCGCGGAGACCTTGGAGAGCTGGAGGTCGGGAGCCTGGGGCGGCGCTTCGCTTGCCTGGATGGTCATGGAGGCATTCCTCGGTGAGGGCGGAGGCGGACCTGCGCGGCAGAGTTACGTGACCGTAACTTACGGCATCGTAGGTAAAGGCGCCGTACAAAGGAAGACGGTCGGTGCGGGCCGTGTCGCCCGGCGGAGCCGGGAAGGGCCGGAGAAGGGCGGGAATGGTGGTGGAGCTGAGGCGTCACAACCCGTAGGCTGTGCGGGGAGCCGCCTGGCCGCTGCGTCGGTCGGTCGGCTTGAAGCTCGATCCGCCGTGGTGTAATGGCAGCACCGGGCCCTTTGGAGGCCTTTGTCTGGGTTCGAATCCTAGCGGCGGAGCTCATCTCGACCCCCGGGTCCACCTGCTGTTTCGGGCTCGGTGCGGGTACGCCGGTATTGTTCGGGCTCAGCTCGTCGGGCTGTGCGCAAGGCTGTGTATCTGCCTGGGGCTCGCTCGGGCTCGGATCCCTTGACGCGACCCACCGAGGAGCCTCCCGCGTGAGTGCCAACAACCCCGCCGCCGTGATCGTCCTCGCCGCTGGTGGCGGTACGCGGATGAAGTCCAAGCGCCTGCCCAAGGTGCTGCACGAGGTCTGCGGCCGCTCGCTGGTCGGCCACGCGGTGGCCGCCGCCCAGGAGCTGGCCCCCGAGCACCTCGTCGTGGTGGTCGGGCACCTGCGCGAGCAGGTGGAGGCCCACCTGGCGGCGCACTACCAGGGCGTGCGCACCGCGGAGCAGACCGAGCAGAACGGCACCGGCCACGCCGTGCGCACCGCGCTCGCCCAGCTCGCCGCCGACGGCGTGGAGCTGGACGGCACCGTGGTGATCACCACCGGCGACGCCCCGCTGCTCACCGGCGCCACCCTGGCCGCGCTGACCGCCGCCCACGCCGAGCAGGGCAACGGCGTGACCGTGCTCACCGCCGTGGTGCCCGAGCCCTTCGGCTACGGCCGGATCCTGCGCGACGAGCAGGGCGCGGTGGCCGCGATCGTCGAGGAGAAGGACGCCACCGAGGCGCAGCGCGCCGTGGCCGAGATCAACTCCGGCGTGTTCGCCTTCGACGCCAAGCTGCTGGCCGAGGCGCTGGGTCGGATCACCACCGACAACTCGCAGGGCGAGGAGTACCTCACCGACACCCTGGGGATCCTCCGCACGGCCGGCCACCGGGTCGGCGCGGTGGCCGCCGCCGACCACCGCGACATCGCGGGCATCAACGACCGGGTCCAGCTGGCCGAGGCCCGCCGGATGCTGAACACCCGTCTGGTCGAGCGCGCGATGCGCGAGGGGGTCACCATCGTCGACCCGGCCACCACCTGGCTGGACGTGCAGGTCAGCTACGAGCCCGACGCCGTGGTGCACCCGGGCACCCAGCTGCGCGGCACCACCCACCTGGGCGAGGGCTGCGAGGTCGGCCCGTCCAGCACGCTGACCGACACCGTGGTCGGCGCCGACGCCAAGGTGAGCTACACCACCGCCGACCGCGCCGAGATCGGCGAGGCCGCCTCGGTCGGCCCGTACGCCTACCTGCGGCCGGGCGCCAAGCTGGCCCGCAAGGCGAAGGTCGGCACCTACGTGGAGATCAAGAACTCGGAGCTCGGCGAGGGCGCCAAGGTGCCGCACCTCTCCTACATCGGGGACGCGACCATCGGCGAGGGCACCAACATCGGTGCGGCGTCCGTCACAGTCAACTACGACGGCCAGCACAAGCACCGCACCACCATCGGGGCGCACTGCCGCACCGGCTCGGACAACATGTTCATCGCCCCGGTGACGGTCGGGGACGGCGCCTACACGGCCGCCGGATCGGTCATCATCAGCGACGTTCCGGCCGGCTCGCTCGGCGTGGCCCGCGCGCAGCAGCGGAACGTGGCCGGCTGGGTGGCCCGCAAGCGGCCCGGCACGGATGCCGCCCGCGCCGCCGAGGCGGCCGGGGCGGGCGAGGCGCAGGGGGCCTGAACGGCCTAGTCGGACGGCCCGGAAGCGTCCCCAGCGCGGACGCTTCCGGGCCGGGCGCGTAACCTGGAGTACATGCGTGCGCCATCGGGCTCGGCCCAGGTCTGGTCGCACCTCCAATCCCCTGTCGACCACCGGCCCGGTTCGCCCCGGGTGCGGCGCGGCGGGTTCATGCGCGTCAGCAATGCGAGGAGACGGTTCTGTGAGCGGGATCACGACGTCGGGTGAGAAGAAGCTCAAGCTCTTCTCCGGCCGTGCCCACCCCGAGCTGGCGAAGGAGGTTGCCGCGGCGCTGGGCACCGAACTCGTCCCGACCAAGGCCCACGACTTCGCCAACGGCGAGATCTACGTCCGCTTCCTGGATTCCGCGCGCGGCGCGGACTGCTTCGTGATGCAGAGCCACACGGCTCCCATCAACCAGTGGATCATGGAGCAGCTGATCATGATCGACGCTCTGAAGCGGGCCTCCGCCCGGAGCATCACCGCGATCCTCCCGTTCTACGGCTACGCCCGCCAGGACAAGAAGCACCTCGGCCGCGAGCCGATCTCCGCCCGCCTGGTCGCCGACCTGCTGGCCCAGGCCGGGGCCGACCGGATCATGGCCGTGGACCTGCACACCGCGCAGATCCAGGGCTTCTTCTCCGGCCCGGTGGACCACCTCTTCGCGCTGCCGCTGCTCTGCGACTACGTGGGGGAGAAGGTCGACCGCGCCAAGCTCACCGTCGTCTCGCCGGACGCCGGCCGGGTCAAGGTGGCCGACCAGTGGTGCGACCGCCTGGACGCCCCGCTGGCGATCATCCACAAGCGCCGCGACATGACGCAGGCCAACACCATCCTCTCCGCCGAGGTGGTCGGCGACGTCAAGGGCCGGGTCTGCGTCCTGGTCGACGACATGATCGACACCGCCGGCACCATCTGCGCCGCCGCCGACGCCCTCTTCGAGAACGGCGCCTCGGACGTCATCGTGGCCGCCACCCACGGCGTGCTCTCCGGCCCGGCCGCGGACCGCCTGAAGAACTCCCGGGTCAGCGAGTTCGTCTTCACCAACACGCTGCCCACCCCGGCCGAGCTCCAGCTGGACAAGGTCACCACCCTCTCCATCGCCCCCTCGATCGCCGCCGCGATCCGCGAGGTCTTCGAGGAGGGCTCGGTCACCAGCCTCTTCGAGGGCGTGCACTGAGCCGTCTGACCGACCGTGAGATCCGGCCCCGTCGCGCTGAGCGCGACGGGGCCGATTTCATGTCGGCAGGTAGGTGCGGTTAGACTCGTGAGACTGCTCGGCGAGGGATGACTTCTGCCTCCGTGATCGACGCGCTGGACTCCAGACGTGTGATCGCTGCAAGCGCCTGAATTGCTGACCGCCGAGCTGCCCCGAGATTCTTGAGGGTGTGGGCGGTTCTTCGCTTTCTGCACCCGTTTTTCCCCGAGGAGTGCAGCATGTCCGAGATCCGCCTCGCCGCCGAGTCCCGCACCGAGTTCGGCAAGGGTGCCGCCCGTCGCGCCCGTCGCGCCGGCTTCGTCCCCGGTGTCGTCTACGGCCACGGCCACGCCCCGGTGCACCTGAACCTCCCGGGCCACGACCTCATGATGGCGCTCAAGACCCCGAACGCCCTCCTGGTCGTCCCGATCGAGGGCAAGGACGAGTACGTCCTGCCGAAGGCCGTCCAGCGCGAGGCCATCAAGCGCACCATCGAGCACGTCGACCTCCTCCTGGTCAAGCGTGGCGAGAAGGTCACCGTCGAGATCCCGGTCCACACCGAGGGCGAGCTGGCCGCCGGTGGCAACCTGCTCGAGCACGTCCTGAACGCGCTCCCGATCGAGGCCGAGGCCACCCACCTCCCCGAGGCCGTCACCGTCTCCATCGAGGGCCTGGAGGCCGGCGCCTCCGTCCTCGCCAAGGACATCACCCTCCCGGCCGGTGTCACCCTGGCCGTCGACGCCGACGCCGTCGTCCTCCAGGTCATCGGCGCCCAGGCCTCGCAGGCCGACGCCGACGCCCAGGCTGCTGCCGAGGCCGGCGCCGAGGCCTGAGCCTCCCGCACTCCTTGACCACTGCCCCGGCAGCTCCCGCTTCCCCGCGTGGAGCTGCCGGGGCAGTGGTATGTCTGTGAGAATCCCGGTCGAGTTTGAGGAGCGCTTGAGATGAGCGACTACACGGGCCCCTGGCTGATCGTCGGCCTCGGCAACCCCGGGGAGAGTTACGCCCGGAACCGCCACAACATCGGCTTCATGGTGGCCGACCTGCTGGCCCAGCGGATCGGGGCGAAGTTCAAGGCCCACAAGAGCCGCGCTCAGGTCGCCGAGGGCCGCCTCGCGGGCCAGCGGGTGGTGCTGGCCAAGCCGATGACCTTCATGAACCTCTCCGGCGGCCCGACCACCGCGCTGCGGGACTTCTACAAGGCCCCCACTGGCTCGATCGTGGCCGTCCACGACGAGCTGGACATCGACTACGCGGCCCTGCGGCTCAAGCTGGGCGGCGGCGACAACGGGCACAACGGGCTCAAGTCCATCACCAAGTCGCTCGGGCCGGACTACTACCGCGTCCGCTGCGGGGTCGGCCGCCCGCCGGGCCGGATGGAGGTGGCCGACTTCGTGCTCAAGGACTTCTCCTCCACCGAGCGCAAGGAGCTCGACTGGTTCGTCGACCGGGCCGCCGACGCGGTGGAGGCCGTCATCTCCGAGGGCTTGGAGCGGGCCCAGAGCACGTACAACACCTGACCGTCCGTCAGCATTCAACCCCTCGGACCACAACGGTCGTGCAACGCTTGGGCGCTGACGATCGAAACGTATGGGAACGACTCCGTCGATCCGCTACCGTCTTGCCCGTACGCAGGGTTGAGGGGCATGGACCGGGGGTATCAGGCGTGGTTCGGGTGGGTCGGATCGTCGGCGGAGCGGTGATCGCGGTCGCAGTGCTGGGCGGTGCCCCGGCGGCGGAGGCGGCCACGCCCACGCCGGAGCCCGCGGCGGCGCAGCTCAAGCCCGCCACCGGTGAGGTCGGCGGCTCGGCCGGCCTGTACGCCGTGGCCGGCGGCCTGGTGGTGGCGGCGGGCGGCGCGGCCACCTGGTTGCGGCGCCGCCGGTCCGGCGCGCACTAGAAGGTCTTCCGGGAACGTGTCATCCGTTTCCGGGCCGTCGTGCGTCTGTAGGGCATGACGATGGAAGGCGATCCGTTCGACGCGTTCGTCGAGGCGAGATACCAGGCACTGCTGCGCGGGGCGTACCTGATCACCGGGGACCTGCACGACGCCCGGGACCTGCTCCACGACGCGCTGGCCAAGGTGTACGCCAAGCGGCGCTCGATACAGGAGCCCGAGGCGTACGTCCGCACGGCGATGGTGCGCACGCACGTCTCGCGGTGGCGGCGGACGAGGCGCGAGGTGCTGACCGACCGGCTGCCCGAGGGTGCCTCGCCGGAGGCGGACTTCGCGGACGAGCAGCTCTCCTCGGCCCTGCGGCAGTTGCCGCCGCGCCAGCGGGCGGCGGTGGTGCTCCGGTACTACGCCGATCTGCCGGTGGCGCGGGTGGCCGTCGAACTCGGCTGCTCGCTGCCGACCGCCAAGACCCATCTGACCCGGGCGATGACGACACTCCGGCGCGGCCTCGCCCCGGAGAGGGAGGCGGCCTCCGATGCCGGCTGAGGAGCAGTTCGAAGAGCTCGTGACCACCCGGCTGGCGGCCGAGGCCGACGCGGCGGTCGGGAACCCGCCCGTCCCGCTGGCGGAGCTGCGCCGGGCCGGGCAGCGCAGGCTACGGGCCCGACGGGGGTGGCAGCTGGCGGCGGCGGTGGTCCTGGTCGCGGGCAGCACCGCCCTGGGCGCGGGCCTGAGCGGCCATCAGGGCCGGGCGGTGGTCGTACCGGCGGTGTCGAGCACGCCTTCCGGGACGCCCTCGCCCTCGCCCTCGTACCTGGTGGACCCGTCCTACTGCACCGGGAGCGACCGGGCGCCGGTGCCCGCCGCCGGGCCGTCGGGGCTGCCGAACGACCCCGTGGTGGACGCGGCCGCCGGAGTGGCGGACGGGCTGGGCCGCGGCGCGTACCGGGCCTCGTACACGGGTGTCTGCGTCGAGCCCTGGACGCACACCCTCTTCGTGTACCGGGTGCGCGGATCGGACTTCGACTCCGTGCTGACGGCCCGGGTCGCCAAGGCCGGGCTCACCCTGCGGTTCGTGGACGCCAAGCACTCGAAGCAGCAGGAGGACGCGCTCGTGCAGCGCGTCGTCCAGGACGGCGCGTACTGGCGGTCGAAGGGCGTGCAGGTCACGGACACCAGCGCGCGGTACGACGGCACCGGGGTGGTGGTCGGCGTGGTCGGGGCGGACGCGGCCCGGGCCGCCATGCTGGCCCGGTACGGCGGGATGGTCTCGGTGGTCGAGCACACGCCGATCGTCGCGGCCTGACGGTGGGGGCGGCGCGCGCCGCCCCCACCTAGGCGTCAGCCGGTGTTGCGCAGGCCGGCCGCGATGCCGTTGACGGTCAGCAGCAGGGCGCGGGCGCGCAGCGGGTCCTCGGGGCGGCCCTGGGCGACCAGTTCGCGCTGGCGGCGCAGGAGGGCGACCTGGAGGTAGGAGATCGGGTCGAGGTAGGCGTCGCGGACGACGAAGGTCTGCTTCAGGATCGGGTTGGATTCGAGCAGCTCGTTCTCGCCGGTGAGGCGGAGCACCTCGCGCAGGGTGAGGTCGTGCTCGGCGGTGATCTGGTCGAAGACGTGGTGCAGCTCGGCCGGGACGAGCTGCTCGACGTAGTGGCGGGCGATCCGCAGGTCGGTCTTGGCCAGCGTCATGGCGACGTTGGAGAGGAAGTTCTGGAAGAAGTGCCACTCGCCGTGCATCTCGGCGAGCACGTCGCCCAGGCCCGCCTCGCGGGCGGCGGCCAGGCCCGAGCCGACGCCGTACCAGCCGGGGACGATCTGGCGGGACTGGGTCCAGCCGAAGACCCACGGGATGGCCCGCAGGCCGTCCAGGCCGGCGCCGGAGTCGGGGCGGCGGGAGGGGCGGGAGCCCAGGTGGAGGGAGGCCAGCTGGTCGACCGGGGTGGCGGCGAAGAAGTACTTGGGCAGGTCCTCCTGCTCGACCAGCTTGCGGTAGGCGGTGTGGGCTGCTTCGGAGACCTGGTCCATCGCCGCGTCCCAGCGGGCCAGCTCCTCGGGGGCCTGGCGCGGGGAGGTGTGCAGGGCGGAGGCGGCCAGGGTGGCGGAGACGGTGAGCTCCAGGTTCTCCCGGGCCAGGGAGGGGATCAGGTACTTGTCGGAGATCACCTCGCCCTGCTCGGTGACCTTGATCTCGCCCTCCAGGGTGCCCCAGGGCTGGGCCAGGATGGCCTCGTGCGAGGGGCCGCCGCCGCGGCCGACGGTGCCGCCGCGGCCGTGGAAGAGGCGCAGCCGGATGCCGTAGCGGTGGGCCACGTCGCGCAGTCGGCGCTGGGCGCGGTGGATCTCCCACTGGGAGGTGGTGATGCCGCCGAACTTGGAGGAGTCCGAGTACCCGAGCATGACCTCCTGGATGTCGCCGCGCAGCGAGACCAGCAGGCGGTAGGAGGGGTCGGAGAGCATCTCGTCGAGGATCAGGTCGGCCTTCTGGAGCTCCTCGGTGGTCTCGAGGAGCGGCACGATGCCGATCTTGGCGATGCCCGCGTGCAGGTCGATCAGGCCGGCCTCGCGGGCCAGCACGGTGGCGGCGAAGACGTCGTCGGCGCCTTGGCACATCGAGATGATGTAGCTCTCGACGATCTCGTCGCCGAACCGCTCGAAGCCCTCGCGGATGGTGGTGAAGACGCCGAGGGTCTTGGTGCCGGCCGCGTCCAGCGGGGCCGGGATGGGGGCCAGCGGGCGGCGCGAGCGCAGCTCCTTGGCGAGCAGGCGCTGGCGGTACTCGCGCGGCATGTCGGCGTAGCGCCAGGCCTCCTCGCCGAGCCGGTCGAAGAGCTGGCCGAGCGCGTGGTGGAGGGCCTCGGCGTGCTCGCGCACGTCCATGGTGGCCAGCTGGAGGCCGAAGGCCTCCACGGTGCGGATCGCCCGGGCCAGGCGGCCGTCGGCGATCAGGCCGCCGCGGTGGGCGCGGAGCGAGTCCTGGATGAGCTTGAGGTCGGCGACCAGCTCACGGGTGCCGCGGTAGTCGCGGCCCTCGACGTGCCGGCGGCCGGAGGCCAGGCGGTCGCGGGTGTTCTCCAGCTTGAGCCGGACGCAGGTGGCCTTGAGCCGGTAGGGCTCCTCGGCGTTCATCCGCTTGTAGCGCGGGCTCAGCTCGGGCAGGGCCTTGAGGTCGGCCTCCAGCGAGTCGAGCAGCTCGGCCGAGGCGCCGGCCAGCCGGACCGAGGTGGAGAGCGAGGCGCGCAGGTCGTCCACGGCGGCCAGCGCGTCCTTGATGCCGTACTCGTGCTGGAGGTTGAGCACGTCCCAGGTGACCTGCGGGGTGACGTTCGGGTTGCCGTCCCGGTCGCCGCCGATCCAGGTGCCGAAGGTCAGCGGGCGCACGCCCTCGGGGAGGGTGAGGCCGACCCGGGCCAGCTCCTCGTGCAGCTCCTCCAGCACCTCGGGGACGGCCTCGCGGTAGAGCTCGTCCAGGTAGTAGACGGCGTTGCGGGCCTCGTCGGTGGGCTCGGGGCGGGCGATCCGCAGCTCGTCGGTCTGCCAGAGCAGGTCGATCACCTCGGCGAGGCGGCGGTCGGCGCTGCGCTTGGCACTGGAGTGGCGGGCCGGGTCGGTGGTGGAGAGGCCGGAGGCGACGTGCTCGCGGTGGATGCGCTCCAGCAGCTCGCCGATCCGGCGGAGCTTGTTGAGCACGCTGCGGCGGGCGGCCTCGGTGGGGTGCGCGGTGAAGACCGGGCGGACGGCCAGGTTGGCCAGGGTGTCGGCCAGGTGCTTCGGGTCGGCCTCGGCCAGCTGGTCGGCGGTCTGGGCGAGCAGCGAGCCCTCGCGGGCCCGGCGGCCGGCGAACTCGCGGCCGCGGTGCACCTGCTCGGTGACGTTCGCCAGGTGGAAGTAGGTGGAGAAGGCGCGGACCAGCTTGGCGGCCGTCTCCAGGTCGATGTCCGAGAGCAGCTCGGCGGTGGCCTCGCCGTCGGTGCGGCTGAGCATCCGGACCTGCTCGACCAGACCGAGCAGTTCGGGGCCCTCCTGCCGGACCAGGGTCTCACCGAGCAGGTCGCCGAGGCGGCGGATGTCCGCCCGCAGCGCGGCGTTGGCGGCTACCGATTCGGCAGCGGCAGGGCTGGTGCTGTCCGCCTGAGTGGGGACCTGAGCGGTCACGGCTGGCTCCCTGGTGTGGTGGGGTCTGGCAACGGCTCTCGTCACCATGCGTGGTGATGACGTGTGCGGACCGCGCTGTCCGGACGCCCCCAGCATAGGTGGCACCGGGTGCCGTGAAGGCGAGGTGGCCGGATGGCGGACAGGTGCCGCAGGTCTTGTCGGTAAGTCGCTGGGAGACGGGAAAGCGTCCGGCCTAGGCTGGGGCCCATGGGGAAGTCACCGGGGGCGGCGCGGCGGCCGTGGTGGACGCGGCGCCGGAGCATGGTGCTCGACGTCGGGCTGGCGGCACTGGCCGCGCTGGAGTGCGCCGTCGGCGCGTACGCACTGGTCGGCGACCGGCTGCACGGGGGCCTGTGGGCCGAGCTGGGCGCGGCGCTGCTCGGTGCGCTGGCCGGGGCCACCCTCGTGGTGCGGCGGCGCTGGCCGGTGGTGCCGGTGGTGGCCGCGCTGGTCTTCGTGCCGGCGCTGTTCGGCGTGGTGCTGCTGGTCGTCTCGCTCTACAGCCTGGCCGCCACCTGGGAGTGGCCCTCCCGGCGCTGGCGGGTGCTCGGGCTCTCCGCGCTGGCCTACGTGGAGTCGGTCGGCATGCTGATGCTCTCCTTCTTCACCGCCGACAACCGGCCCGGCGAGACGCAGCCGCCGGCCTGGGTGCTGATCCTGGTCGCGGTGCTGGTGGCCGTCGGGCTGACCGTGCCGCCGGTGGTCACCGGCCTGTACGTGGGCGCGCGGCGGCGGCTGATCGAATCGCTCAAGGACCGCGCGCACGGCCTGGAGACCGAGCTCGACCTGCTGGCCGAGCAGGCCCAGGAGCGGGCCCGCCGGGCCCGGTTGGAGGAGCGCACCCGGATCGCCCGGGAGATGCACGACGTGGTGGCCCACCGGGTCAGCCTGATGGTGGTGCACGCCTCGGCCCTGGAGCGGATCGTCGACCGCGACCCGCAGAAGGCCAAGCAGAGCGCCGCGCTGATGGGCGAGGTCGGCCGGCAGGCGCTCAACGAGCTGCGGGAGATCCTCGGCGTGCTGCGGATGTCGGAGGAGACGGTGGAGCGCACCCCGGGCCTGGGCGGGCTGCCCGGGCTGGTCGCGCAGTCCGAGGCCGCGGGCATGCGGGTCTCGCTCACCGTCAAGGGCGAGTGCCGGGCCTACGTGCCGGAGGCCGAGCAGACCGCCTTCCGGGTGGTGCAGGAGGGCCTGACCAACGCGCACAAGCACGCCAGCGGGGCCAGGGTCTGCGTGCTGCTCTCCTACGTGCCGAACGGAGTGCGCGTCCTGGTGGCCAACGACTGCCCGGGCTCGGGCGTGAAGGTCGCCCTCCCGAGCGGCGGCAACGGGCTGCTCGGGATGCGCGAGCGCGTCCTCGCCCTCGGCGGCAGCTTCTCGGCCGGGGCGGACGGCAAGGGCGGCTTCCTGGTGGAGGCGTTCATGCCCTCCCGGCTGGCGGCGCGCGAGCAGGGCCTCGCCGGATGAGGCGCTAGCTGTCCAGCCTCGGTGGGGTGCGGCCCAGGAGGAGGGTGGTGATGGCCTGGTCGGCGGAGTGGCCGAGGAAGTACTCGCCGGTGTGGTCGAGGCTGTAGACCCGGGCCTCCTCGTCCACGGCGAGCAGGGCCTGGCCGTACAGCTCCTCGCCGAGCGGGGCGAGCCGGGTGCCCAGGGCGCGGCCGAGGTCGGCCAGGGTGCGCGGCTGGTGCAGGCCGCAGAGGGGGTCGAGCAGGAAGGGGGTGCGGGCCATCCGCAGACCGGCCCCCGCGAGGTCGAAGGAGAGCCCGCCGAACTCCGCCCAGGCCTCGATCGCGGCCGGGAAGACCTCGTGCCGCACCGCCTCGGCCCCGCCGTACCCGAGCAGCTCGTCGGCCCAGGCCTCGGCCTGCCGGATCTGCCAGCGGCCGGGGTGCCAGCCGGCCTGCTTGAGGGCGGCGGCCACCTCGGCGGCGAAGCGCGGCCGGGTGCGGGAGCTCGATGCGGCAGGCGGGTTCAGTGCGTACTCCGTGGTTCGGGGGGCAGAGGCCGACGGTCACCGGGTGGGGCGGGCGGCCGGGGCGGTCGTGGCTCAGCTGGTGGCCGGGCCGACGACGACGCTGGTGACGTGCAGGTGGTCGATCAGCGGTGCGCAGGAGCGGCAGGGCGGCGCGTGGGTGCCGTGGGCGGGATCGCCCTCCTCGCGGATCCGGACGGTGGTCAGCCGGGAGCCCTTGAGCGCCTTGCGGGCCTCCTGGATGGTCAGCGGCTTGCGGACGGCCCGCTTGGAGCGGCTCTGGTCCACCGCGGTCAGGTACTGGGAGAGCAGCACGGCCTCCGGGCAGCGGCCGAGGAAGCGCTCGCGCTGCTCCAGCGGCAGCCCGGCCAGGAAGTCCCCCACCAGGGGGTGCAGCTCCGGCCGGTCGGCGGTCTTCACCCCCGCCAGGGTCTGCACCTCGCCGCCGCGCAGCGAGAGCGCGGCGGCCACCGCGGGCAGCAGGCTGTCCCGGTGCTGGCGCGGCACCGGGACAGCCGGGGCGGCGGCGAGCGTCGTCTCCGGGTGGTCCACTGGCTGCTCCTTCGGTGCGGGCGGTACGGGCGCCGGTGTGACGGGCGCTGCTGTGACGGGTGCTGCTGGTCGGGCGGGCCGGGCGCGGCCTGCCCGGGCTGACGGACGGTGAGGACGTGACGTAGGGACACGGTAGGGGTCCAGCCTGCCAAACGCCTCCGACATTCGGCGCGTCGGGGTGCGGCTCGGCACCGACCTGACAGACAACTCGGGTGCCGGGTTTACGGATTCGCCTCCCGGCCGAGCTGGGCGGACGGTAGCGTTCCAGCAGCGGGCCAGGGGGCTCCGAGCCGCGGGGGAGCGGATCGGGCCGGGCTCGGCATGCCGTGGGGGAGCGGCTGTGCAAGGGGGGTCTTGCAGGGGTCTGCCGGTGCGGTCGGGTCAGCTGTGTCACAGCTGCCGGGCCGTCATCCAGTGCTGCCCGTCCCACCGCGCACCGACCGTCTCCCGGCTCGGCCGACACCGAACTGATCACCGCTCAGGAGAGGGCCGACGCCCCATGAACGCTGTCGCCATCGAGGGTTCCCGCTGTCTGGTCACCGGTGGGGCGGGCACCATCGGATCGACCGTCGTCGACCAGCTGATCGAGGCCGGGGCCCGCGAGGTCGTCGTCCTCGACAACTTCGTCCGCGGCCGGATGGCCAACCTGGCCGCCGCCCAGGCCGCGGCGAAGCCGGGTCAGCTGCGGGTGGTGGACGGGGACATCCGGGACCGCGCGCTGCTGCGCGAGCTGCTCGGCACCGACACCGACCTGCTCTTCCACCTCGCCGCGATCCGGATCACCCAGTGCGCCACCGAGCCCCGGCTGGCCCTGGAGATCATGGTGGACGGCACCTTCGACGTGGTCGAGGCCGCGGCCGAGTGCGGCGTCCGCAAGGTGATCGCCTCCTCCACCGCCTCGGTCTACGGGCTGGCCGACACCTTCCCGACCCCCGAGACCCAGCACCCCTACAACAACGACACCCTCTACGGCGCCGCCAAGGTCTTCAACGAGGGCCTGCTGCGCAGCTTCCACGCCATGAACGGCCTGGACTACGTCGCGCTGCGCTACTTCAACGTGTACGGCCCCCGGATGGACGTGCACGGCAAGTACACCGAGGTGTTCATCCGCTGGATGGAGCGGATCAACTCCGGCCAGCCGCCGCTGATCTTCGGTGACGGCACCCAGACCATGGACTTCGTCTACACCGAGGACATCGCCCGGGCCAACCTGCTGGCCGCCGCCGCGCCGGTCACCGACCGGGTCTACAACATCGCCAGCTCCTCCGAGGTCTCGCTGCGCGGCCTGGCCGACGCCCTGCTGGAGGCGATGGACCGCGGCGACCTGGACGTGGAGCACGGCCCGGCCCGGGGCACCGCCGGCGGGGTGGTGCGGCGCCTGGCCGACATCTCCGCCGCCCAGCGCGACCTCGGCTGGAAGCCCGAGCTCGGCCTGGACGACGGCCTGCGCAAGCTCGTCGCCTGGTGGCGCGAGCAGTAGTCGGGATCCCGGTCCCGACCTGACCTGGTCCAGTCCGGCCTGGCCAGGTCCGTCGGGCCCGGGCCGCTTCCCGTCGTTCACGAGTGCCGTCCACGAGCCTTCGGAGTACCCGCGTGTCCACGATCCCCGTCATGATCCCCTGGCTCGGCGAGGAGGAGGCCCAGGCCGCCGCCGAGGCCGTCCGCTCCGGCTGGGTGGCCCAGGGCCCCCGCGTCGCCGAGTTCGAGCGGGCCTTCGCCGAGCACCTCGGCGTCCCGCACGCCGTCGCCGTCTCCTCCTGCACCACCGCGCTGCACCTGGCCCTGCTGGTGGCCGGGGTCGGCCCCGGCGACGAGGTGGTGGTGCCCTCGCTCTCCTTCATCGCCACCGCCAACGCCGTCGCCTACCTGGGCGCCACCCCGGTCTTCGCCGACGTCGAGCGGGCCACCGGCAACCTCACCCCCGCCACGGTCGAGCCGCTGCTCACCGAGCGCACCAAGGCCGTGCTCGCCGTCGACCAGGGCGGCATCCCGGTCGACCTGGACGCGCTGCGGGCGCTGGCCGAGCCGCGCGGCGTCCGGGTGGTCGAGGACGCCGCCTGCGCCGCCGGTGCGCGCTACCGCGGTCGCCCGGCCGGCGCCAGCGCCGACCTGGCCGCGTACTCCTTCCACCCGCGCAAGCTGCTCACCACCGGCGAGGGCGGCATGATCACCTGTCAGGACGGCGAACTCGCCGCCCGGCTCCGGAGGTTGCGCGAGCACGGGATGAGCGTCTCGGCCGCCGACCGGCACGCCGCCGGTGGCGGTGCGGCCGTGGTCGAGACCTACGACGAGGTCGGCTACAACTACCGGATGACCGACATCCAGGCCGCGATCGGCCTGGTGCAGCTCGGCAAGCTGCCCGCGATGGTCGCCCGCCGCCGGGAGCTGGCCGAGCGCTACCGCGAGCTGCTCGGCCCGCTGGCCGAGACCCTGGTCACCGACCCGGCCCACGGCCAGGGCAACTACCAGTCCTGCTGGCTGCTGCTGCCCGAGGGCGCCCCCGAGCGCACCGAGGTGCTGGCCCGGCTCGCCGAGGCCGGGGTCTCCGCCCGGCGCGGCATCATGGCCGCCCACCTGGAGGCCCCGTACAAGGGCACGGCCCGGGTGCCGCTGCCCGTCACCGAGCTGATCACCGGCCGCTCGCTGATCCTGCCGCTCTACCACTCGCTCACCGAGCAGCAGCAGGACACCGTGGTGGCCGCGCTGCGCTCCGTCCTTGGCTGACTACCTGTCAGCTTTGCTGTTCTTTGGGTGAGTTCGAGTCCCGACATCCGCGTTTCGAGAGAGGTCCACCGCATGGCCGCCGCCGTCCCGCTCGTCGATCTGCAAGCCGCGCACGCCGAGGTCGCCGAGGAGGTGCGGGCCGGGTTCGACCGGGTGCTGAGCACCGGGGCGTACATCAAGGGCCCGGACGTGGCCGAGTTCGAGGCCGAGTACGCGGCCTTCTCCGGTGTCCGGCACGCCGTGGGCACCGCGAACGGCACCGACGCGCTGGAGCTCGCCCTGCGCGCCCTCGAACTCCCCGAGGGCGCCGGGGTGGTGCTCCCGGCCAACACCTTCGTGGCCACCGCCGAGGCCGTGGTGCGGGCCGGGCTGCGCCCGGTGCTGGTGGACGTGGACGCCGAGCACCTCCTGATCGACCCGGCGGCGGTGGCCGACCGGCTCGGCGGGGCGGCGGCCCTGATGCCCGTCCACCTCAACGGCCAGCTCGCACCGATGGAGCAGCTGCTGGAGGTCGCCGGGGAGCTGCCGGTGATCGAGGACGGCGCGCAGTCCCAGGGGGCCACCCGGCACGGCCGGGTCTCCGGCTCCTGGGGCCGGATCTCGGCCACCAGCTTCTACCCCGGCAAGAACCTCGGCGCCTACGGGGACGCGGGCGCCGTGGTCACCGACGAGGAGGAGCTGGCGACGGCGGTCCGGCTGATCGGCGACCACGGCTCCGGCCGCAAGTACGTGCACGAGCGCTTCGGCTTCAACTCCCGGATGGACACCCTCCAGGCCGTGGTGCTGCGGGCCAAGCTGCGCCGGCTGCCGAGCTGGAACGAGGCCCGCCGGGCCGCCGCCGCCCGCTACGACGCGCTGCTGGCCGACCTGGGCGGGCTCACCACCCCCCGGACCATGCCCGGCAACGAGCACGTCTGGCACCTGTACGCCGTGCGGGTCGAGCGCGGCCGGGACGAGGTGCTGGCGGCCCTCCAGGCCGAGGGCATAGGCGCCGGCGTCCACTACCCCGTGCCGGTCCACCTCCAGCCCGCCTTCAGCGGCCTCGGCCACGGCGCGGGCAGCTTCCCGGTCACCGAGCGGGCCGCCGGGGAGATCCTCACCCTGCCGCTCTTCCCGCAGATCACCGAGGACCAGCAGACCCGGGTGGTGGAGGCGCTGGCCAAGGCGCTCACCCGGATCTGAGGCCGGCCGCCCCGGACCCGGGGCCCGCGCTCACCCGGGTCCGGTGGTTCGGGCCCACCCCCTAGGCTGGTGCCGACCAGAGTCGGATGCAGGCAGCGGGGGGCACCCAGATGACGACAGGCCAGCCCGGCGCGGCGGCGCCCAACGGGGCGTACGCCGGCCAGGTGGTGAGCTTCCCGGACCCGGTCCGGGCCGGGAAGCACCCGGGCGGGGTGCGGATCGACGAGTACGGGCACCCGGACTTCGGCCCGTACGCCGTCGCCGCCGCCGAGGTGGCCGACCCGCCGCCCGGCCTGGGCGTGGACGAGCTGCGGCTCACCGACTACGTCTCCGCCAACGCCGCCCTCTTCACCCAGGGCCACCCGCTCTGGGCCGACCAGGACACCGCCGTGGCCACCCCGCACGGCTGGACCTGGCACCACGTGGCCGGCCGCGCCGCCCCCGGCTGGCGCCGGATGGAGCTCGTCCCGGTCGAGGTCAAGGCCCTGCTGCGCCACCACGGTGGCCTGGCCCGCTCCCAGGCCGACCACGGCCGGCGCGGCACCAGCCCGCTCCAGCAGCACCGCCCGGCCCACTTCACCCTGGCCAAGGACGGCGGCGAACCGCTGGCCGTCACCGAAGACCTGGTGCAGAGCGCCGAGGGCCGCCTCGGCCACCCCCTCCCGCCCGCCTACCGCTCCTTCCTCAAGCTGGCCGGCGGCCGCGCCCCGGCCGGCGTCGCGCTCGACACCGGCCTCGGCCTGCTGCTCGACCAGCCCTTCCTGACGCTGAGCGAGGAGTACGGCGTCGAGGACCTGGTGTACGCGAACAAGTGCCTGCGCGACCACCTCACCAAGGACTACCTGGGCATCGCCTACGTCCAGGGCGGGCTGCTCGCGCTCAAGGTCCGGGGTGAGGAGGGCGTCGGGTCGGTCTGGTTCTGCCTCTACGACGACGCGCGGGACGGCGGGGATCCCGCCGAGGCCCCCGAGGCGCGGGTCGAACGACTCCTGCTGCCCTGCGGGGCGGACTTCGACGAGTTCCTGCTCCGGCTGGCCGGCAGCCCGCCGGAGCTGGAGACGGTGGCCGCGATGATGGTGGACGGCGGGTTCGCCCGGGCCGTGCCGGTGGGTCGATGAGCAGCGGGGTCGGGTACGTGATCGTTGGTTCGGGAGATGGGGTGGGCCGGGCGTGGTGACGTACGCGCAGGCGAAGGAGCTGGCCGAGGACTGGATCAACGCGGGGGTCCCGAAGTCCGCTCTGCGGGAGGTGCGGGTCCGCGAGTTCGACCAGGGTTTCGTCTGCTGGGCCGGCGACCCCGGCGACGGCGGCCCCCGCCTAGTCATCGCCCGCGAGGGCGGCGCCTCCACCCTCTGGCCCCCGCTCCCCGTCAACGAGGTCGTCGCCCTCTTCGAGGAGACCTACGGCACCCCGACCGAGGCCAACCCGGCCGGTGCCGCCAAGCCCGTCACGGACTCGGTCGAGGCCACCTCCTTCCGGCTCCGCCCGCCGCAGTGGGTCAAGGACGCAGGGGCCGCGGCGATCGCGGCCGAGGCGGAGCGGCTCGGGCCGCCGGCGCCCTCGGGGGAAGGCGACTTGACGGGGCGCGAGGCTCCGGCGGGTGAGACGGTGGCCGTCGAGGTGGCTGTCGAGGTGGCCGGGGCTGAGGCGCCGATGGTGTTCACGGCGCCGCCCGCTTCGGAGCGGCCGGCCGGGTACGCGCCGACGATGTTGGCGGCTCCGCCGGAGGGCGTGCAGGTGCCGGATGTTCCGGGCGTGCCGTCGGTTCCTGGGGTTCCGTCGGTTCCTGGTGCTCCGTCGGCTCCGGATGTGCCAGGGGGGTCGCTGGGGTTGGGGATGCCGGGTGTGCCGGGGATCCCGGGTGTCCCGGGTGTCCCGGGTGTCCCGGGTATCCCGATGGTGCCGGGGGTGCCTGGGGTTCAGGAACTGCCGGGGGTGCCGCCGTTTGCCGGTGCGCCTGCTGTACCGGGGGTGCTCGGAGTTCCTGGCGTTCCCGGCGTTCCTGGGATGCCGCCGATGGCGGGTGGGCCGTTGGCGCCCGGGGCGGGCGGCGTGCCGCCGGTGCCGCAGCAGCCGGGGGGCGAGTTGCCGGGGGTTCCGCCGGTGCCCGGGTTCCCGCAGGGGTCGGGGGTGCCTGGTGGGCCGATGATGCCCGGGGTTCCTGGCCTGCCGCCGGTGCCGGGTGTGCCGTCGGCCGGTGGGCCGATGATGCCGGGTGTGCCGGGGATGCCGTCGGTGCCCGGGGTGCCGTCGGTGCCGGGTGGGCCTGGGGTTTCCGGGGCGCCCGAGGCTCCGTTGTTCGCCGGTGGGCCTTCCGTGCCGGGGGTGCCCGAGATGCTTGGCGCTCCGTCAGGTCCGTCCGTGCCCGGGATGCGGGGTGTGCCCACGGCCGCCGAGTTGGCGGCTGCGCCGCCGCCTCCGCCGGGGGCCGTGCCGGTGCCGTTGCCGCCGCCGCCCGGGCATGAGTCGGGGCGTGCTGCCGGGGTCGGGGCACCGCCTCCGCCGCCGGCTGAGTTGCTGCACGCGCATGGTGGCCACCCGGTGGCCGGTGCAGGGGGTCGGGGCAACCCGACCGCGCCGCCGCCCCCGCCGCCCGCCGCGCTGCTCGCTGACACCCCGTCCGCCGGGATCGCCTATGAGAAGACCCAGCTCGCCCACGCAGTCCCGCCCCAGGCGGTCGGCATGCAGGGTGGGTCGGGCCCCGGCCCGACCGGTGATCCCGGGATGCCCGGCGCGCCTGCGGTGGCCGGTGCGCCTGGCGTCCCGCCCGTCCCGCCGGTGCCGGCTGCGCCGAGCGGTGGCCCGGGTGGACCTGGGGAGATGCCGGGGGGTGTGTCGTCGGGTGCGCCTGGTGTGCCGCCGGTTTCGGCTGCGCCGAGCGGTGGCCCGGGTGTTCCCGGGACGCTGCCGCCCGGGGCCGGGATGCAGGGTGTACCGGGCATGGTGGTGCCGGGTGGGGTGGCTGGTGATCCTGGCGTGATGCCGGGTGCGCCTGGCGTGCCGCCCGTTCCGGCTGTGCCCGTCGGCGGGCCGGGGATGCCCGCGCCGAGTGGGGGGCCTGGCGTACCGCCGGTCGGTGTGGCCGGTGGTCCCGGGACGCCCGGCGCGCCTGCGGCGGACGGTGCGCCTGGCGTGCCGCCCGTTCCGGCTGCGCCGGTCGGGGTGCCTGGCATGCCGCCGACCGGTGGCTCCGGCGTGCCGCCGGTTCCGGGAGCGGTGGCCGGGGTGCCTGGTGCGTCGGGCGTTCAGGCTGCGCCGAACGGTGGTGCCGGGGTGCCGGGCGTGCCGTCCGTTCCCGGGGTGGCGTCGGCTCCTGGGGAGGCCGGGCCGGTCGGGCCGCAGGGTGGGGAAGGCGGGTACGGGTATCCGAATGTGCCGGTGGTGCCGTCCACGGTGCCGTCGATCGGGCCCGGGAGTGTGGCGGTGGTGAGTTACCGGGGGCCGGACGGGTCGGAGCAGAAGGTGATCCACCGGAGTGAGCCGGGGACGCCGCATCCGGAGTGGAAGGCGATGCAGGACCTGCGTCGGCTGAACGTGCCGCCGGACCAGGTGCTGGAGCTGCACACGGACCTGGAGTGCTGCGAGCTGCCCGGCGGGTACTGCGGGCGGATGGTGCGGGCGGCCTGGCCGAACGTGCGGGTGAGCCACACGGCGCCGTACGGGCGGGACCACCAGGCGCGGCAGGCCGGGATGGCGGTGCTGCTGGAGCACCAGGACCACATGCACCAGTTGGCGGCGGGGCCGCAGCGGCCCCGGCCGGTGCGGGTGCCGGCGCCGGCGGCCGGGGCGGTGGCGGCGCTGCCGCCGTTGACTCCGCAGCAGCTGGCGGGGGAGCTGGGGCAGTGGTTCGGGCCGGGGGTGTTCCGGTTCGAGCAGCGGGCGGTCTCGCGGCAGGGCGTGCCGGAGGCGGTGGCGCAGACGCTCACCTGGGCGGGGCTGCCGCGCGACTTCACGCCGTTCTTCTGGGCCCAGGCCCAGGAGGGGCGGCCGATCCCGACACTGGCCGAGCTCGCGGCCGAGCGCGGGCTGCCCGCCGGGCCGGACTTCGGCGGGTACCTGGTGCTCGGCAACGACTACGGGCGCCAGCTCTGCGTGCAGTACGGGACGGCGGCCGTGGTGGCCGTGGACCTGACGCCCGGCACGGGGGAGACGCCGAGGTTCGTCAACAGCGGGGTGCCGGAGTTCGTCCGGAGCCTGGCGCTGCTGGGCCGGATGTGGCCGCTGCGGTACGGCCTCACGCCCGAGCAGGCGGCGCGCTGGACCACCGATTTCCAGGCCCAGCTGGTCGCCGTCGACCCGGCGGCGCTGCAGACCCCCGAGACCTGGTGGGGCGTGCTGCTCGAGCAGTTCTGGGACGGGCTGATGTAGCGGCCTCTGTCACAGCCGGGCAACCGTCCTGAGCTGTGGAAACTCCCGGGGCCCGCCCCGGCGTCGTACGAGCTGGATCGACGGCGTCGGGGCGGGCCCCGCGCCGTGCCCGGCGGGGTGGCCGGGAGGGCAGGAGGGAGCTCCGACCGGACGGTTTCACCGGGTCGCGTGTTGGTGGCTTGCTTGGGCTTTCGATCTGATCTGCGCAGAATAGGTCAAGAGGATGGGCAGATGTACGCCCCTCCGAACACGTCCGAAGGATGGGCTGAGCAGCCCGCGAGCACGAGGGGAAGAGCCCGATGAGTGACGTCTCCCAGACCGGCTTCACGGCTGCCCGCCGGGGGTACGCGCCCGAGCAGGTCGACCGGGCGCTGGTCGCGCTGACCGGCGAGCGCGACAGTGCCTGGGAGCGGCTGGCGGTGCTCGGCGCCGGCATCCGGGAGATGGAGAAGCGGCTCGCGGTCGTGCGGCAGCAGGCCGCCGACGCCCCGGAGCCGGACTACGGCGTGCTCAGCGAGCAGGCCGACAAGCTGATGAAGATCGCCGAGGCCGAGGCGATGGCCGTCCGGGAGAAGGCCGAGCTGGCCGCCGAGGACGAGCGGGACGCGGTCTACGACGCCGGGCAGCTGCTCGACGCGCAGAGCAAGGAGTACGCCGTCACCACCCGGAGCGAGGCCGACCAGGCCGCCCGGCGGACGGAGGAGCGCACCAGGGCCGAGGCCGAGCGGCTGCGCGCCGAGGCGGACGCGGACGCCCGGACCATCCGGGACACCGCGACGGCGGACGCGGCCAAGGTGCGGGTCAGCGCGGCGGAGGCCGAGGAGCGGGCCGAGGGCAAGCTCGCGGAGTTGCGGCGCCGGGCGGACGAGATGTTCGCCGCCGCCGAGGCGCGGGCCGACGCCGAGGACGCCAAGATCTCCGCCACGGCCGAGCGGCGGCTCAAGGAGGCCGAGCAGCACCGCGAGCAGGTGCTCGCCCAGATCAAGCAGGGCGAGGTCGAGGCGCAGGCCAAGGCCGACCAGCTGGTCGAGGCGGCGCGGCGGGAGGCGGAGAAGATCCGCACCGCGAGCGAGCGGGAGCAGCGGGAGTTCGCGGCGCGGCAGGAGGTCGTGCAGCAGCACCTGGACCACATCAAGCAGACGCTGGCGGCGCTGACCGGTGCGGCGGTCGGGGCGATCGAGCCGGGGCTGCTCGCGGCGGAGCCGAAGGCGCTGGCGGCTGCGGCAGGGGTCGTGGCCGACCCGGAGCCGGTCGCTCCGCGGGCCGTCGAGCCAAGGGCGGTCGAGTCGAAGGCGGTGGAGGCGGTGGAGACCACCGTGCTGCCCACCGTGACCCCGGCGGCTGCCGAGACGGCCGTGCTGCCCGTGGTGCCGCCGGCGCCCGCGCTGCCCCCGAAGCCGGAGGCCGCCCCGGACGCGCCGGCTCCGGAGACCAAGATCATTCCGAAGATCGTGATCGTGGACGACGGCTCGGAGTACGACACCATGCCGAACACCGTGGTGCGCCGCCGCCGCTGAGCGGCGGGTGGTGCAGGGCGGCGGGTCGCCTGGCCTCGGCTCCGCCCGGGCGCCGCTGCGCGGGCGGTCGGTCGGGGCAGGGGCGGGCGGCGTTCGGTGTGGGCGCCGCCGCGCGGTGTGGGCGCTGCTGCGCGGGCGGTCGGGGCAGGGGCGGGCGGCGTTCGGTGTGGGCGCCGCCGCGCGGTCGACCGGGGCGGGTGCCGCTGCGTGGGCCGTCGGGGCAGGGGCGGGCGGTGTTCGGTGTGGGCGTCGCCGCGCGGGTGGGCTGCACGGTTGAGTTGCGCCGGGGCGGTTGCCGGTGGGCGGTCGGCTGGGTGCCGCGGGCCGGCCCCGGCTGGGTCTGTGGTCACTGACCGGCCTCCCGGCCTGACCTGATGGCTGCTCAGAACTGGGTGGTCGTGAGCAGCTTGGCGAAGCGGGTGGCGTCCTCGTGGAGGGCCTGCTGGTGGTCGGCCAGGGCTGTGGCATTGCGGGTGATCTGTTGGCGCTGGTAGCCGGCCAGGACGGCGAAGTAGAGGCCGGCCAGGTGGGTGCTGGTGGTGCAGGCGGTGTCGGCGCGGGCCGCGGCCAGCTCGGCGGGGGTGACGGCCGGGGCCGTGCGGTAGTGCTGGAGGAGGGCCTCGGGGGTGGTGGCGGGGTGGCCGGCCGTGGTCATGCAGGTGGACCAGGTGCGGGTGGCCTCGGTGACCCGGGTGTCCTGTTCGGCGGCCTGCAGGGATTCGGCGAAGAGGCGGTTGACCAGTTCGGTGCCGAGCTGGTCGCTGGGCTGGAAGGCGTCGACGATCCGGCGGTCGCACTCGACCCGGGCGCTCACGTAGGCCTCGGAGGCTTCGCTCGGGCCGGCCGAGGGCCTGCCGGTGGCGGTGGGTGAGGGGGTCGGCCGGCCGGCGGGGTGGAAGCCCTGGGTCTCGGCGGCCTCGCTGCCCAGGTAGCCCCAGGCCCCGGCCGGCAGGGCGGTGTTGTTGGTGCCGGAGGGGGTGTCGCCCTGGTAGCTGTCGGCGGTGAAGGAGGCGAAGCCGGCCTTGTGCATGCAGGAGACGGCCAGCGAGACGCGGATCGCGGACTGCTGCTGCAGGGTGGCGTCGTCCGGCTGGTAGGCGGCCAGGGGCAGCGCGGCCATCCCGGCGCGCCCGGATTCGGGGGCGGGCGGGGTGTCGGTGACCACGGGCGGGGTCGGGTGGTCGGCCGGGGTCCGGTGGTCGGCCGCGCAGCCGGTGAGCAGGGCCGGGAGCGTGGCGGCGAGCACCGCGCCCGTCAGGAGGGCCCGGCGGGCTGGGTGATCCACGCTCGCGTTCCAATCCGCGCGGCGTGGAGTGGAGGTGGTGCCGCGCCCAGCTCGGACCCTAGCCCGGCCGTTCCGGCGGCTTCCACCGCTTATCGGCCCGCCCGGGGTGAGCTGCGTCACGCTCCGGCGCGAGGGTCGGGGGTGCGCGCCGGTACCGGCCCGGATATTTGGCATGTACGGGTGGCGATTCGGAAATGCCCGGTCGCATACGGGCGGTCGGAGCCCGGAATCCGGCCGGGCCGCATTTCGTGAATCGGTTCGAATGCCAGACCTCGGCAGCGGCGCGGCGGATTCGGCCGGGCTGCCCGGGCGGCGGAGCCGCAGGTCGGTGGTGGTGTCGGCCAGGTGTCGTGGCGCCCGCCAGGAAAGGGCGCCACGACTCCCGGCGAATGGGCAGGGCGCCCCCACCCAGGGCCGCCCGGCCTTGTGCACTCCGACCCCCATCGGGGTGCACCTTGCTCCGTCGCAGCCATCCCCCACGGTTGGGTGCGGCGGGCACGAACACCATCTTGCACGCCGACCATGGACGGACAGTGACAGGAGTATGTCCACTTCGTGTGATCCGAAATTCGTCCCGGCGCGGATCCCGGCACGGCCTCGGTGCCCCGGGCGGCCGACGGGCGCGGCGGGCACCGGCCCCGCTCTCCACCCCAGGGTCGGTCCTGCGGCGTAGGCTGGAGACCCCCCGGGCGCAGTGCGTGCCGGGCCGTTCGCGTTGCCCGGCCGGTCAGTCGGCGCCTGGGCACCTCCAGCCACGGGACGAAGAAGAGACTCGATGAGCCTTGCCGGACTGCTCGATGTCGTCGTACGGGACGCCGCCCTCACCGAGGCGATCGAGGCGGCGGCCACCGGCCACCGCCCGCACCTCGACCTGGTCGGCCCGCCCGCCGCGCGGCCGTTCGTGGTAGCCGCGCTGGCCCGTTCGCTGGCCCGGGAGGCCGGCGAGAGTGGCCGGCCCGTCCTCGCGGTGACCGCCACCGGCCGGGAGGCGGAGGACCTGGCGGCGAGCCTGCGCTCGCTGCTGCCGCCGGACGCGGTGGCCGAGTACCCGGCCTGGGAGACGCTGCCGCACGAGCGGCTCTCGCCCCGCTCGGACACCGTCGGCCGCCGGCTCGCGGTGCTGCGCCGGATCGTGCACCCCAGGGCGGACGACCCGGCCGCCGGGCCGGTGCAGGTGATCGTGGCGCCGGTCCGCTCGGTGCTCCAGCCGCAGGTCAAGGGGCTGGCGGAGCTGGAGCCGGTCGCGCTGCAGCGCGGCGAGCAGCACGACCTCGACGCGGTGGCCCGGCGGCTGGCGGCTGCCGCGTACGCCCGGGTCGAGCTGGTGGAGAAGCGCGGCGAGTTCGCCGTGCGCGGCGGCATCCTGGACGTCTTCCCGCCCACCGAGGAGCACCCGCTGCGGGTGGAGTTCTGGGGCGACGAGGTCGAGGAGATCCGGTACTTCAAGGTGGCCGACCAGCGCTCGCTGGAGATCGCCGAGCACGGGGTCTGGGCGCCGCCCTGCCGGGAGCTGCTGCTCACCGAGGAGGTGCGGGCCCGGGCCGCCGCGCTGGCGGAGCGCCACCCGGAGCTGGGCGAGATCCTGGACAAGATCGCCCAGGGCATCGCCGTGGAGGGCATGGAGTCGCTCGCCCCCGTCCTGGTGGACGACATGGAACTGCTGATGGACGTGCTCCCGATCGGGTCCGTCGCGGTGGTCTGCGACCCCGAGCGGGTCCGCACCCGGGCCGCCGATCTGGTGGCGACCAGTCAGGAGTTCCTGCACGCCTCCTGGGTGGCCGCGGCCGCCGGCGGCGACCGGCCGATCGACCTGGAGACCATCGACGTCTCGGCCGCGTCGCTCCGCTCGCTGGCCGAGGTGCGCGAGCACGCGGCCGAGATCGGGCTGCCCTGGTGGTCGGTGAGCCCGTTCGCGACCAGCGACTCGGCCCTCGACGGCCCGCTGGAGTTCGACGCCTCGACCCTGACGCTCGGCATGCACGCCGTGGAGGCGTACCGGGGCGACACCGCGCGGGCGATCGCCGACGCCAAGGAGCGGCTGGCCGCCGACTGGCGGGTGGTCATGGTGACCGAGGGCCACGGCCCGGCCAGCCGGCTGGCCGAGCTGCTCGGCAACGAGGGCATCCCGGCCCGGCTGGTCGCCGACCTGACCGAGCCGCCGACCCGGGACGTGGTCTACGTCTCCTGCGGCTCGATCGAGCACGGCTTCGTCGACGAGACGCTCAAGCTCACCGTGGTCACCGAGACCGACCTCTCCGGCCAGAAGTCCTCCACCAAGGACATGCGCCGGATGCCGTCCCGCCGCCGCAACGCCGTGGACCCGCTGGCCCTGCAGGCCGGCGACTACGTGGTGCACGAGGCGCACGGCGTGGGCCGGTACGTGGAGATGGTGCAGCGCACCGTGCAGGGCGCGACCCGCGAGTACCTGGTGCTCGAGTACGCCCCGGCGAAGAAGGGCCACCCCGGCGACCGGCTCTTCGTGCCCACCGACCAGCTCGACCAGGTGACCAAGTACGTCGGCGGCGAGGCCCCGACCCTGCACCGGCTCGGCGGCGCGGACTGGGCCAAGACCAAGCAGCGGGCCAAGAAGGCCGTCAAGGAGATCGCCGCCGACCTGATCAAGCTCTACTCGGCCCGGATGGCGGCCCCCGGCCACACCTTCGGCCCGGACACCCCCTGGCAGCGCGAGCTGGAGGACGCCTTCCCGTACGCGGAGACGCCCGACCAGCTGACCACCATCGCCGAGGTCAAGTCGGACATGGAGAAGTCCGTCCCGATGGACCGCCTGATCTGCGGCGACGTCGGCTACGGCAAGACCGAGATCGCGGTGCGGGCCGCCTTCAAGGCCGTCCAGGACGGCAAGCAGGTGGCCGTGCTGGTGCCGACCACGCTGCTGGTGCAGCAGCACTTCTCCACCTTCGCCGAGCGGTACGCCAACTTCCCGGTGAACGTGAAGGCGTTGTCGCGGTTCCAGACCGACGCCGAGGCGAAGGCCGTGCTGGAGGGCCTGTTCGAGGGCTCGGTGGACGTGGTGATCGGCACCCACCGGCTGTTCTCCAGCGAGACCCGGTTCAAGGACCTCGGGCTGGTGATCGTCGACGAGGAGCAGCGCTTCGGCGTCGAGCACAAGGAGCAGTTGAAGAAGCTGCGGGCCAACGTGGACGTGCTGACCATGTCGGCCACCCCGATCCCGCGCACCCTGGAGATGGCCGTCACCGGCATCCGCGAGATGTCCACCATCACCACCCCGCCGGAGGAGCGGCACCCGGTGCTGACCTTCGTCGGCCCCTACGACGAGAAGCAGATCTCGGCGGCGATCCGGCGCGAACTGCTCCGCGAGGGCCAGGTCTTCTACATCCACAACCGGGTGGAGTCGATCGACAAGGCGGCGGCCCGGCTGAAGGACCTGGTGCCCGAGGCGCGGATCGCCACCGCGCACGGGCAGATGGGGGAGAGCCAGCTGGAGAAGGTGGTGGTCGACTTCTGGGAGAAGGAGTTCGACGTGCTGGTCTCCACCACGATCGTCGAGTCCGGCATCGACATCTCCAACGCCAACACGCTCATCGTCGAGCGCGGTGACACCTTCGGCCTCTCCCAGCTGCACCAGCTGCGCGGGCGGGTCGGCCGCGGGCGCGAGCGCGGGTACGCGTACATGCTCTACCCGCCGGAGAAGCCGCTGACCGAGACCGCCCACGAGCGGCTGGCCACCATCGCCCAGCACACCGAGATGGGCGCCGGCATGTACGTGGCGATGAAGGACCTGGAGATCCGCGGCGCGGGCAACCTGCTCGGCGGCGAGCAGTCCGGGCACATCGCGGGCGTCGGCTTCGACCTCTACATGCGGATGGTCGGCGAGGCCGTGGCCGAGTTCCGGGACTCGCTGGCGAGCGGGGGTGCGGCGCCGGAGGAGGAGCCGCTGGAGGTGAAGATCGAGCTGCCCGTGGACGCCCACGTGCCGCACGACTACGCCCCTGGCGAGCGGCTGCGCCTGCAGGCGTACCGCTCGATCGCGGCGGTCAACTCCGAGGAGGACATCGCGCAGGTCCGCGAGGAGCTCAAGGACCGGTACGGCAAGCTGCCGGAGGCGGTGGAGAACCTGCTGATGGTGGCCGGGCTGCGGCTCTACGCCCGCCGCTGCGGGATCTCGGACATCACCCTGCAGGGCTCGAACGTCCGGTTCGGGCCGGTGGAGCTGCGGGAGTCGCAGGAGCTGCGGCTGAACCGGCTCTACCCGCGCAGCCAGGTCAAGGCGACGGCGCGTCAGGCGCTGGTGCCCCGGCCGGGCAGCGGGCGGATCGGCAGCAAGCCGCTGGTCGGGCGGGAGCTGCTGCAGTGGTGCACCGAGTTCCTGACCACGATCTTCGACGATCTGGCGGGGGCGAAGAAGTAGTTCTCAGTGTTCTGCAGGACGGCGGCGGTCTCGGGGTGTTCCCCGGGGCCGCCGCTTCGTCGTGTGACGCCTCTGTTCACAGCGGACGGGACGTCTCTGTTCACAGCGGGGGCGGTGGGCTGCGCAGCAGGGGCGGTGCGGCTCACAGGGTCCACTGGCCGGTCTGCTGGGCGAAGCCGCTGTCCAGCGCGAACTGGACCTTGCTCGGCTTGGCGTCGGCCGGCACCTCGAAGGTGACGAAGCCGAGGGCGCTCTCGCCGGAGGCGATGGCGGCGGGCACCTGGAAGGCCGGGCCGGCCTTGGTGTCGGCCACCGTCGCGCCGTAGGCCTGGCCCTGGGCGTCGATCAGCTTGGCGCTGTTCTGCGGGGCGTCGTTGTAGCCCTTGGCGCCGGTGGCCTTGATCCGGAACTGCACCGCGACGAAGCGCTTGCCGTCGGCGGGCTTGGTGAACTCGTCGGCCCCCTCGGCGTTGTCGGTCAGCTTCACCACGGTGACGTCGGCGGTGTTGCCCGCCTCGGTGCCCTTGAGGCCGATGGTGTCGCCCAGCTTGGCGGCCGAGCTCTTGGCCGGCGCGGCGGAGCCCTTGGCGGTGCCGGCCGCCCCGGCGGCGGGGGCGGTGGTCTTGGCGGTGGTGGAGACCGAGGAGTCGGTCGGGCCGCAGGCGGTGGCGCCCAGGGTGACGAGGGCGGCGGTGAGCAGCAGGGCGGCGGTACGGCGCATGGCGATGGCTCCTTGGACGGTCCGGCTCGCCGGGCGTTCCCGGCGATGCATTGATCACACCATCGACTGTGAACGGTGTCAACGGTAATTCATGAAACTGCTCTGTTCACATGTGAACGTGCCGGTCGGGCGTGCTGGCTATGCTGTGTGGTCACAGACCGCGCAGAGGAGCCGCCAGATGCCGGACCGCCCCGAGGTGACCGCCGTCGAGATCGCCCGCCTGGCCGGGGTGGGCCGTGCCGCCGTGAGCAACTGGCGCCGCCGCCACCCCGACTTCCCGCGCCCGGTCGGCGGCACCGACAGCAGCCCGACCTTCCGGCTCGACCAGGTCGAGGGCTGGCTGCGCGCCCAGGGCAAGCTCGCCGAACTCCCGCTGCTCGAACGCGTCTGGCAGCTCCTGGAGACCGTCCGTGACCCGGCCGGCCACCCCGCCGCCCCGCTGGTCGGCGCCGGGGCCCTCCTGCTGTTGCACCACCGCGAACTCACCAGCTGGGCCGTGCTCGCCGCCGAGGACGACACCCGGGTGGCCACCGCCCTCCCGCGTACCCTGGCCCGCTTCACCACCCGGGTGCTCGGCCCGGCGGCCACCGAACTGCTCGCCCTCCCCGGCCTGCTCGGCGGCACCGAGACCGAGCTCGCCCGCCGCCTCGCCGAACTGGCGCACACCCACGGCGCCCCCGCCGCCTACGAGCAGCTGCTCACCCGCTATGCCGAGGCCAACACCCGCCAGCTCAGCCCCACCCCGCCCGAGGCCGCCGCCCTGCTGGCGGCGCTGGCCGAGGGCGCCGAGAGCGTGCTCGACCCTGCCTGTGGCCTGGCCGACCTGCTGCTCGCCGTGCCGCCCGCCACCCCCCGGTACGCCCAGGAGCTCGACCCCGTCCTGGCCGCCCTGGCCCTCCTCCGGCTCGCCCTGCACGCCCCCCTGGACGCGGCCGAGCCGCTCGCCCTCACCGTCCGCCCCGGCGACTCGCTCCGGGCCGACGCCCACCCCGGCCTCGCCGCCGGCGCCGTGCTCTGCCAGCCCCCGTACAACGAGCGCGACTGGGGCTACGAGGAGCTCCAGTACGACCCGCGCTGGCCCGCCGGGCAGCTGCCCCCGCGCGGCGAGTCCGAACTCGCCTGGGTGCTGCACTGCCTGGCCCGCACCCGCCCCGGCGGCACCACCGCCCTGCTGCTGCCGCCCACGGTCGCCTCCCGCCGGGCCGGCCGCCGCATCCGGGCCGAGCTGCTGCGCTCCGGCGCGCTGCGCGCCGTGGTCGCGCTGCCGGCCGGCGCCGCGCCGCCGTACGGCGTGCCGCTCCACCTCTGGGTGCTGCGCCGCCCCGAGCCGGGCGACGAATTCCGCCATGTCCTGCTGCTCGACGCGGGCGCCGGCACCGAGGGCGGCCGGGAGCGGATCAACTGGCCCGAGCTGCGGGCCACCGTCACCGAGGGCTGGCGGGCCTTCGACACCGCCGCCCGCACCGGCGCTCCGCTGCCCGCCGACCGCCCCGGCCGCTCCCGTGCCGTCCCGGCGATCGACCTGCTCGACGAGGAGACCGACCTCTCCCCGGCCCGCCACCTCCCCCCGCCCGCCCGCACCGGTGGCCTCGGCCACCTCAGGGCCCGGCTGGCCGAACTCCTGGACGCCCTGGGCGATCCGGCCACCGCCCTCCCCGAACTCGACGGCCCGGCCCGCCCGGAGGCCGTCCCGACCGTCACCCTCGGCGAACTCCTCCGCAGCGGCGCCCTGGAACTCCACTCGGCCGGGGCCGGTGCCCCCACCGGCGGCAGCTCCGGCATCCGCGTGCTCGACGGCCAGGAGCTGGCCGCCGGCACACCCCCCACCGCCCACCTCGCGCCCGACGCGGCCGAACCCCCCGTGCTGGCCCGCCCCGGCGACGTCCTGGTGTACGCCCTGGGCAGCGCCACCGCCCGCACCGTCCGCCCCGGCGGCCCCTACGACGGCATCGCCCCGGGGCGCCAGCTCCACCTGCTGCGCCCCGACCCCACCGCCCTCGACCCCGACTTCCTGGCCGGCCAGCTCCGCTCCACCGCCGTCACCCGCCGCGCCGCCAGCCACGCCTCCACCACCACCCGCCTCGACCTCCGCCGAGCCGAGATCCCCCGTCTCCCCCTCCCCGCCCAGCAGGCCCTCGGTGCCACCTTCGCCCGCATCGCCGCCTACGAGGAGACCCTCCGCCAGGCGGCGGCGGTGGGTGCCCTCCTGGCCCAGGAGCTCACCGACTCCCTGGCCGGATCAAGGGGTTCGGTCGCTCACGGGATGTAGACACTTGAACCGAACGGGAAGGTGTCCGAATTGCCGGGCCACACCTTGCCGTTCTCCGGGCCGGTGCAGTCGTCGTTGCCGTAGACGGTGACCACTTGATCCGTCTGGTTGTCGACCTCCGTCGGCGACTCCGGCGAGTTGTAGCAACCGGACGGCTCCTGGATGGCCTGGCCGTTGAGGATGATCGCGCCGCTGGCAGCGTTGGCGCTGGTGGTGGTCAGGCAGAGGGTGACGGTGGCCAGCACGATGCCGGCGGCGCGCAGCACGCGGTTCAAGGGTCCTCCTGGTCAACGGAGTTGGTGGCGAACTCGCCGTAGCAGTGGTTCCCGTGCAAACCATCCCGATAACCACCCGTTCGGGTGAGTCGGCCCCGGGCAGTGGTCTCACCCCGACCCGGTGCCGAGCCGGAGCACCGACTCACCTGCTGTTCCGTCCCGCATGGCTGTACCGTTTCCCCGGGGATCCGAGCTGGCAGGGGGAGGCGGCGTGACGAGTGGTGGCCGGTTGGGGTGGCCGGGCCGGTTGGTGTGCTGCCTGGTGCCGCTGCTGACGCTCGGGATGGCCGGGTTGGTGCCCTCGCTGGTGCTGGCCGTGCGGCGGCGCCGGCCGTCGGACGTGGCCTGGGCGGTGGTGTTCGGCCTGCTCCAGCTCGGGGTGTACGTGGCCCTCGGGCTGGTGCCCGACAACTCCCACGGCGCCGCCAGCGTGCTGGCCGGCTGCGCCGTGATCGTCCTCTGGCTGCTCGCCCCCGTGCACTACCTGATCATGGACCGGGCCCGGTTCTGGCCCCAGCCGAAGGTGCAGTTCACCCCCGCTCTCGCCCCCGCCCCCGCCCCCGCTTACGGATATCCGCCCTACCAGGCCCCGGTCGCCGGCTACGGGCCGCTGCCCGGCTACGGGCCGCCGCCCGGCTACGGCCCCCCGGCGCAGCGCCCCGCCGACGAGGAGCTGCAGCAACTCGGCGAGCTGCTGCGGCGTCAGGTCCGCGAGGGTGACGGCCACGGCGGCGGCCGGTGAGCTCCGCCCCGCGCGTCATCGACGGCCGCTACCGCCTCGCCGAGAAGATCGGCCACGGCGGCATGGGCCAGGTCTGGGCCGCGTACGACGAGCGCCTCGACCGCCGGGTGGCGGTCAAGCTGCTCCGCACCGACCGCCTGCTGGCGGCCACCACCGGCCGGGTGACCGGCAGCCACGGGGAGGAGCTGCGCCGCCGCTTCCTGCGCGAGTGCCGGATCACGGCCGCGCTGGACCACCCGGGGCTGGTCACCGTGCTGGACGCGGGGGAGGAGCGGGGTGAGCTCTACCTGGTGATGCAGCGGATCCCCGGGCTGAGCCTGGCGGATCTGCTGGCCGAGCAGCAGCCGTTCCCGATCGAGGCGGCGGTGGCCGTGGCCGCGCAGATCTGCGCGGCCCTCGCCGTGGTGCACGCGGTGCCGGTGGTGCACCGGGATCTGAAGCCGAGCAATGTGATGGTCCGCCAGGACGGCCGGGTGGTGGTGCTCGACCTCGGGATCGCCACCGCGCTGGACGCCGACACCACCCGGCTGACCATGACCGGCGCGCCCGTCGGCAGCCCCACCTACATGGCGCCGGAGCAGGTGCTCTCCGCCGTGGCCGACCCGCGCAGCGACCTCTACGCGCTGGGGTGCATGCTGCACGAGATGCTGGCCGGCGAGGCGCCGTTCCGGGCGCCCACCGCGATCGGCCTGCTGCACCGGCACATCGGCGAGGCCCCGCCCTCGGTCCGGGAGTTCCGCCCCGAGGTGCCCGAGTGGCTGGCCCGGCTGGTGCTCGACCTGCTCGCCAAGCGGCCGGACGACCGTCCGGCCGGCGTCCAGCAGGTGTACCAGCGGCTGCTGCCGCTGCTCCCCTCCTCGTCGGGCACGCCGCAGCCCCGGTTCGGCGGCCTGCCCGACCCGACCGCCCCCTACCGGTACCCGCACCAGCCGGACCCCGCCACGGGCGCGACCCCGCCGCCGCCCCCCGCACCGGCGTTGCCGCCCCAGCCCGCCCAGGCCCCGCCCGCTCCCGCTCCCGCTCGACCCGCCCAGCCCTCGCCCGCCCAGCCCTCGCCCGCCCAGGCCCAGGCGGCTTCGGCCCAGGACCTCACGGTCGCCTGCGCCGAGCTCGCCGACCTGGTCGCGGCCCGGCGCAACGCCGAGGTGATCGACCTCGCGGCCCGGCTGCTGCCCCGCGCCGAGGCTGGGCTCGGGCCCGCCGCGCCGCCGGTGCGGACCATCCGGGCGATCTACGCCCGCACCCTGCTGCAGGAGCGGCAGTACCGGGTGGCACTGCCCGAGTACCACCGGCTGGCCGCCGCGGAGGAGGCCGAACTCGGGCCGCAGCACCCCTCGGTGCTCGACCACCGCCGCAACGCGGCGCTCTGCCTGGAGCACCTGGGGCAGACGGCGGAGGCACTGGCCGAGTACCGCCAGCTGCTCACCCGGTGGGGCGCCCACGGCCCGGAGACCGACCAGCTCTTCGAACTCCGCGAGAAGATCGGCCTGTTGACGGCCGCCGCCGGCGATCTCGAAGGCGCCTGGCAGGGGCTGGTCCAACTGCTCTTCGACCGCGAGCGCCGCCTCGGCCCGCACCACCCCGAGGTCCGCCGCCTGCGCCAGACCCTCGACCAGCTCAACAGCCACCGCACCACCACCGCCCCGACCCGCCGCCCCCTGCCGGGAAATCCGTACGCGGTGGGGTAGTCCCCCTCACCGCTCAGTACGCTGACCAGTCGACAACCGAGCGACGAAGCGGGGGAGCGGAGTGGCGGAGCAGGGGCAGCCCGGGCGGCTGGTCGCGGGGCGGTACCGGCTGGTGGCCGAGCTCGGGGCCGGTGGGTTCGGGCGAGTCTGGCGGGCGCTGGACGAGACGTTGCGGGTGGAGGTGGCCGTCAAGGAGGTGTGGCTGCCCCCGGCCGGTTCGCCGGCCGACCACGCCGACCGGCTGGCCCGGGCCCAGCGGGAGGGGCGCAACGCCGCCGCGCTCCGCGACCATCCGGGGATCGTCGCCGTGCACGACGTGGTGGTCGAGGGCGAGGCGCCCTGGATCGTCATGCAACTCGTCGACGGGGTCTCGCTCCAGCGGCAGTTGGACGAGCAGGGGGCCTTCCCGGTCGAGCGGGTGGCCGCCGTGGCCCGGGCGCTGCTGTCGGCGCTCGGCGCCGCCCACGCGGCCGGGATCACCCACCGCGACGTGAAGCCGGCCAACGTGCTGGCCGCCGTCGACGGCCGGCTGCTGCTCACCGACTTCGGCATCGCCGTGCAGGCCGCCGACACCCGGCTGACCACCACCGGCGGCCTGATCGGTTCGCTGGAGTACCTGGCCCCCGAACGCCTGGACGGCGTGGACGACCCCGCCGGCGACCTCTACTCGCTCGGCGTGATGCTCTACCAACTGGTGGAGGGCAGTTCCCCGTTCCGCCGGGACACCCCCAGCGGCACGCTCGGCGCGGTGGTGCGCGGCGAGGCCCCGACGCCCACCCGGGCGGGCGCGCTCGAGCCGCTGATCACCGCCCTGATGCGGCGGGAGCCCGAAAGCCGCCCCACCGTGGCCGAGGCCCTGGCCATGCTCCCGGACCCGTCGGCGCCGACCCACCCGCCCACGGTGCTCGACCGGCCCGCGCCGGTGTCCGACCGTTCGGTGTCCGCCTTCGGCCGGCTGGCTCTGGACCGTCCCGAGCCCGTCCGGGACCAGGCGATACCCGTGGTGCCCCTGCTCCCGTCGGTGCCGGAGCGCACCCCGATGTCCGCCGCGGCCAAGGGCTGGCTGGCGGCCTTCGCCCTCGCGATGGCCGGCCTGGTGGTCTACCTGATCGTCAACTCCCAGCAGGACCACAGCCAGGACGACGGCGGCCAGACGTACAGCCCACCACCCGCAGCCGCCTCGACCCCCGCTGCCTCGACCCCGGCCGCCTCGACCCCGACCCCGGCCGACGACCCGAGTACGGGCGGTGCCACCCCCTCGTCCGGACCCGCCCTCGGCTCGATCCTGCCGGACAGCTTCACCTCCGAACAGGGGGCGGTCTACAAGCAGATCGCCGGGTCCGTCCACACCGAGTGCTCGGTCGGGTCGATGTCGGATGACGTGAAGAAGCTGCTCCAGAGCGACGGTTGCTCCGGCCAGGAGACCGGGAACTACCTCGCGACCCCGTCGGGCGGTGGCGGGCAGGTGCTGATCTCCGTGCAGGTCTTCAAGCTCACCGACTCCGCCGCCGCGAAGAGCTTCTACGACGGCGTCTGGCCGGCCCACCGGCCCGACGGCACCGGCGAGTTCGGCTACTGGTGCCCGAGCACCGGGCCGGCCGAGGCCCCGTGCAGCGACGGCTGGGACAAGAACGGGCTCGACGAGCGGCTGGCGCTCCGGCAGCGCTACGTGGTGCACAGCTCGGCGGGCTACCTCGACTCCGGTACGGCGCGGGACAAGTGGACGGAGGACGCGGCGCTCTCGGTGGCCAAGAAGACCGCCCTCGGCTAAGAGCGGCCGGCCTGCAGCCGGGCTCCCCGGTGCTGGGTGTGGAAGGTGTGTGGTGGGCCCAGTCCGCGCGTGGCTCCTGGGGCAGCAGGCGGTGGCCCGCCCGCAACGGGCCATCCGGCCCTCGGCGATCGCGCCGAGGCACTCGGTGAGCGGGCCATGCCGTAGTGCCCCGGGACGGCGACCCGCCAGCTTGGGGCGCGCACCCCGGCCCGGCCGACTGCGCCCCGGGTGCCCCCTGGCGGGGGTCGGGCGAACTCGCGTACAGGCGTTCGGCTTTGAGCCGTTCGGGTCAAGGTCTGGGCAAGGCGGCCCCCGGCTCCCTAGAGTCTGTTCAGATCAGGTGCACCACGGTCACCACCGACCGGCGCACCATCGGACACCAGCGCCCGGGAGGCCCCACGTGATCCGCATCAGCTCCGTCCGCCGCCGTCTCGCCGCCGCAGGCGGTGTGCTGCTCGCCACCGCCGCGCTGTCGGCCTGTGGCACCGGCCCGGCCCACCAGGGGGCGGCGGCCGTGGTGGGCGGTGAGCGGATCAGCATCGCCACCGTGGAGTCGCGGGTGGCCGAACTGCGGACGGCCGTGGCGGCCCAGCAGGGCGGCGCCCGGACGGAGCCGACCGGGCTGACCCGGCGGATGGTGGCCGAGCTGGTGCTCGACAAGGTGGTGGCCCAGGCCCTGGCCGACCGTCAACTCACCGTCACCCCGGGCGAGATCGCCGATGCCCGGGACGCCGACAGCAAGCTGCTGGGCGGCTCCGACGCGCTCGGCCGGGAGCTGCTGCTCAAGCAGGCCGTCCCGGCCGCCGGTATCGACGGCTTCTACCGCCAGCAGCTCGGCATCCAGAAGATCGCCGGCGCCGAGGGCAAGGACGCCCGCACCCCGGAGGGCGACGCCGCCGTCCGCACCGCCCTCACCACCGCCGGCGCCGAGCTCAAGGTGCAGGTCAACCCGCGCTACGGCCAGTGGGACGTCAAGCAGATCTCCCTGGTCGACGCCGCCGACGCCTGGCTCCCGCAGACCGCTGCCGCCGCCTGACGGCCGCCCGACCGCAGCCACCCGGCCCGGCCGGCCGCCGTCTGACGGCCGCCCGACCGCGGCCGTCCGCTGCTTCGCTCGGTCGAAGCTCGGTGTTCGGCTTGATCCGCTAGGTTCGGGGGCGTGGAGACTCCGAAGCTGATCCTGCTGACCACCACCCACCGGGTCGCCCCCGGCCTGCTCTCCTGGCCCGCCTGGGAGGCGCTGCGCGGGGCCGCCCGGGTGCTCGCCGCCGACCCGGCGCACCCGCAGCTCGCGGCCGTGCGCCAGGCCGGGGTCGAGGTGGAGCTGGTCGACCGCACGAGCGCCCCCGCGCTGGCCCGCCTGCTGACCGGAGCCGAGGGCGAGACCCCGGGGCACGTGGTCTGGCTGGGCAGCCCCGACGGCGACCCCGGGCTGACCGACGCGCTGGCGCGGATCGCGGTGGAGCAGGCCGGCTCGGTGCCGGAGATCGAGGTGCTGCCGGGGTCCTACGACCTGCCGGGGGCCCGGCTGCTCGACCTGGCCTCGGTGATGGACCGGCTGCGCTCGCCCGGCGGCTGCCCCTGGGACGCCGAGCAGACCCACGAGAGCCTGGTGAAGTACCTGGTCGAGGAGGCCTTCGAGCTGGTCGAGGCGATCGAGGAGGGCGACCGCGCCACGCTCCGCGAGGAGCTGGGCGACGTGCTGCTGCAGGTCTTCTTCCACGCCCGGATCGCGGAGGAGCACCCGGAGGACCCGTTCTCGGTGGACGACGTGGCCGGGGACATCGTGGAGAAGCTGATGTACCGCCACCCGCACGTCTTCGGCGACGTGGACGCCACCGGCACGGCCGAGGTCGAGGCGAACTGGGAGGAGCTCAAGCAGGCCGAGAAGCAGCGGGAGTCGGTGCTCGACGGGGTGCCCGCCGGGCTGCCCGCGCTGGCGTACGCGGCCAAGCTGGTCTCCCGGGTGCGCCGGGCGGGCTTCACCGGGGTGCCGGACGCGCCGTACGAGCTGCCCGCCGAGCTGACGGCCCAGACGGCCGGCGCGCTGCTGCTGGCCGTCGCGCAGCGGGCGCACGACGCCGGGGTGGACGTGGACGCCGCGCTGCGGGGCGCAGCACGCGGCTACCGCAGGGCGGTCCGGGCGGCCGAGGGGCTGCCGGAGGAGTGACGCTGCGGGGGCACGATCTCGCCGATCGCCTCGCCGACCAGGGCGAGGAGCTCGGCCAGCGGGTCGAGGTGGCGGGGCAGCTCCTCGAGGGAGACGATCCGCTCGCCGCCCGGACCGGTGACGCAGAAGAGGTCGATCGGGCCGAGGTGCTTGGCGGCGGTGGCCACCAGTGCGGCGATGTCACTGGGCTGGTGGACGTCGCTGCACACGCCGACCACCGGGCAGCCCGGCCGGTCGAGCTCGGTGGCCAGGTCCTCGGCCACCCCCGGGTGCTGGTCGGCCACGAGCATGCCCTTGGCGCCCGCGGCGGCGAACCGGCGCGCGAGATCAGCCCCCGAACCGCCGCTGAGTACGGCGATCACCACCACGGCCCCGGCTACTCGCATGGTCTGCTCCTCCTTGAGCGACTCGCTCCGGCCGGACACCGCACTGCCGACCGAAGAGCTATCGGAGGATCGTAGGCACGCCGCGACCCCCCGCAACAGGGAATACCCGCCAGGTGACCAGGCTCACGCCTCCCGGGACCGGATACCTTCGTGACATGCCGGACACGCCCGAAACCAGCCAGCCCGCACTCTTCACCTGGGAGTTCGCCGCCGACCCCTACCCCGCCTACGCCTGGCTGCGCGAGCACGCCCCCGTGCACCGCACCACGCTGCCCAGCGGGGTGGAAGCGTGGCTGGTCACCCGGTACGCGGACGCCAAGCAGGCGCTCGCCGACGCCCGGCTCTCGAAGAACCCGGCGCACCACAGCGAGCAGGCGCACCGCACCGGCCGGGTCGGCATCCCGGGCGAGCGGCAGGCCGACCTGATGACCCACCTGCTGAACATCGACCCGCCGGACCACACCCGGCTGCGCCGACTCGTCTCGAAGGCGTTCACCCCGCGCGGGGTGGCGGCCTTCGAGCCGAGGGTGCGCCAGCTGACCGACCGGCTGATCGACGGCTTCGCCGAGCGCGGCTCGGCCGACCTGATCCACGAGCTGGCCTTCCCGCTGCCGATCTACGCGATCTGCGACCTGCTGGGCGTGCCGGAGGAGGACCAGGACGACCTGCGGGACTGGGCGGGCATGATGATCCGCCACCACGGCGGGCAGCGCGGTGGCGTCGGCCGGGCCGTGAAGAAGATCCGGGCGTACCTGCTGGAGCTGATCCACCGCAAGCGCAACGACCTCGGGGACGACCTGATCTCCGGCCTGATCCGGGCCAGTGACCACGGCGAGCACCTGACGGAGAACGAGGCCGCCGCGATGGCCTTCATCCTGCTCTTCGCCGGCTTCGAGACCACCATCAACCTGATCGGCAACGGCACCTACGCGCTGCTGCGCCACCCCGAGCAGCGCAAGCTGCTGCAGGCCTCGCTGGAGCGCGGCGAGACGGCGCTGCTGGCCACGGCGGTGGAGGAACTGCTGCGCTACGACGGGCCGGTGGAGTTGGCCACCTGGCGGTTCGCGACCACTCCGCTGACCATCGGCGGGGTGGACATCCCGGTGGGCGACCCGGTGCTGGTGGTGCTCGCGGCGGCCGACCGGGATCCGGCCAAGTTCGACCGGCCGGACGTGCTCGACCTGGCCCGGGCCGACAATCCGCACCTCGGTTTCGGCCAGGGCATCCACTACTGCATCGGCGCTCCGCTGGCCCGGCTGGAGGGGCAGTGGGCGTTGCGTTCACTGCTGACGAGACTGCCGGACCTCCAGTTGGCCGCCGAGCCCCAGGAGTTGCGCTGGCGCGGCGGGCTCATCATGCGTGGCCTGCGTGAACTTCCGGTCTCCTTCACCCCGGAGGCCACTCGCGGTGTGTCGTCCGGAGGCTGATCCGGGCGGTCCGAACACGCATCAATCCGGACATAACCCCACGGTTTGTAGGCAATCCATGACTGGCCGTAATTCCGGTGTGATGTCGGCGATATGAGCTTGTGATCTGACGTTCGCTCTGCTTACCCTCCCTGGTGTTCGCAGCTGCGGACCCCGGGGCGCGGGACGCCGAATCCTGCCCGTCGCGCCGCCGGGCACCCGACTTGACCCCGGGCAGGGGCGGAGGAACCAGGTTTGTTGCCGTCCTCCACGGCTTGGGGTGAAGCCGCGTCAGCCGAAACGTTCCGCCAAGGAGCGTCAGGCCCAGCGGCCGGGCCACCTCCCGGTCCGAACCCGACAGCTCACTTCGTAGGCGTGCGGAGAGGGAACTTCATGCTGCTTTCCGGTACCGGTCGTCACCGCCGTCGCACCCAGGCGGAGAAGGCCATCGCCGTGGCGGGCGTCGCGAGCGTCGGCCTGGCCCTGCCGCTGCTGGCCGCCACCGGCGCCCACGCCGCCTCGGTCTCGACCTGGGACAAGGTCGCCGAGTGCGAGAGCGGCGGTGACTGGGGCATCAACACCGGCAACGGCTTCTACGGTGGCCTCCAGTTCACCTCCAGCACCTGGAAGGCCTACGGCGGCGGTCAGTACGCCAATCAGGCCAACCAGGCCAGCAAGGGCCAGCAGATCGCGGTGGCCGAGAAGGTGCTCGCCTCCCAGGGCCCGGGCGCCTGGCCGGTCTGCTCCGTCAAGGCCGGTCTCAGCAAGGGCGGTTCGGCCGCCGACGTGGACACCTCCGGCGGCGGCTCGTCCGCCTCCGGCAGCTCCACCAAGTCCGCCAAGCCCGCCCCGGCGAAGCCCGCCAAGTCGGCCGAGCAGACCGAGGCCACCCCGGGCTTCCCGGGCAAGGCCGGGTACGACGCGTCCAGCGGCAAGTACTGGTACCAGAAGGACGGCGGCTGGTACTGGACCAGCCACCAGGACGTCTACCGGCAGTTCACCGCCCCCGCCCAGCAGCTGAAGCAGCAGCAGGCGGCCAAGGCTCCGGCCGAGACCCCCGCCAAGCCGGCCTCGCCGAGCCGCGGCTACACCGTCCAGGCCGGTGACACCCTGTCCGGCATCGCCCAGAGCCACCAGGTCAACGGTGGTTGGCAGACGCTCTACGGCGCCAACAAGTCCACCGTGGGCGCCGACCCGAACCTGATCATGCCGGGTCAGGTGCTCAACCTCGGCTGATCCGAGCTGCCCCGTGGCCGCCTCCCCGCCAGGTGAACTACTGGCGAGTAGGCGGCCACACGGTGAGACAGGACCAAGGTCAGCGGGGCTGCGGGCCCGGGTGCGGTTAGGCTCTGGGCGTAAGGACTCCGCCATCGTCCCCATAGGAGATGCCTCGTGCCGTCCATTGATGTCGTCGTCGCCCGCGAGATCCTCGACTCCCGCGGCAACCCCACGGTCGAGGTCGAGGTCGGCCTCGACGACGGCAGCACCGGCCGTGCCGCCGTCCCGTCCGGCGCCTCCACCGGAGCCTTCGAGGCCCTGGAGCTGCGCGACGGCGACAAGAACCGCTACTTCGGCAAGGGTGTCGAGAAGGCCGTGCTGGCCGTCATCGAGCAGATCGGCCCGGAGCTGGTCGGCTACGACGCCACCGAGCAGCGCCTGATCGACCAGGCCATGCTCGACCTGGACGCCACCCCGGACAAGTCCTCGCTCGGCGCCAACGCGATCCTCGGCGTCTCGCTCGCCGTGGCGCACGCCGCCTCCGAGGCCAGTGACCTGCCGCTGTTCCGCTACCTCGGCGGCCCCAACGCGCACGTGCTGCCCGTCCCGATGATGAACATCCTCAACGGTGGGTCGCACGCCGACTCCAACGTCGACATCCAGGAGTTCATGATCGCCCCGATCGGCGCGGAGTCCTTCTCCGAGGCCGTCCGCTGGGGCGTCGAGGTCTACCACACGCTCAAGGGCGTGCTGAAGGAGCGCGGCCTCTCCACCGGCCTGGGCGACGAGGGCGGCTTCGCGCCGAACCTCGACTCCAACCGCGAGGCCCTCGACCTCATCACCGAGGCCATCAAGAAGGCCGGTTACACCCCGGGCAAGGACGTCGCGCTGGCCCTGGACGTGGCCGCCTCCGAGTTCCACAAGGACGGCGCCTACCAGTTCGAGGGCAAGGCCCTGTCGGCCGGCGAGCTGATCGACTACTACGCCGACCTGGTCGCCAACTACCCGCTGGTCTCCATCGAGGACCCGCTGAACGAGGAGGACTGGGACGGCTGGAAGGCCATGACCGACCGCCTCGGCGACAAGGTCCAGCTGGTCGGCGACGACCTGTTCGTCACCAACCCGGCCCGCCTGGCCCGCGGCATCGAGAGCGGCACCGCCAACTCGATGCTGGTGAAGGTCAACCAGATCGGTTCGCTGACCGAGACCCTGGACGCCGTCGAGCTGGCCCAGCGCAACGGCTACCGCTGCATGATGTCGCACCGCTCCGGCGAGACCGAGGACGTCACCATCGCCGACCTCGCCGTCGCCACCAACTGCGGCCAGATCAAGACCGGCGCCCCGGCCCGCTCCGAGCGCGTCGCCAAGTACAACCAGCTGCTGCGCATCGAGGAGATCCTCGACGACGCCGCCGAGTACGCGGGTCGCGGCGCCTTCCCGCGCTTCCGCTACGAGGGCTGATCACCCGAGCACGCCTGACCGGTGCCCCGGCGCTCACCCCGTAGGGTGGGGGCCGGGGCACCGGTGCGACTGGAGGAGGGGCGACGAGATGGCCAAGTGGAGGATCCCGGGTCTGGTGGCGCGCCCGCGCTTCACCAGCCGCGCGACCGTGCTGGTGCTCGTGCTCTGCTCCCTGGTCGCGATCCTCGCCTACCCGACCCGGCAGTTCATCGCGCAGCGGTCCCAGATCGCCGCCCAGCGCGCCAAGGCCGAGCAGGCCCGGCAGCAGGTCGACGCGCTGAGCCGCGAGCGGGCCCGCTGGCAGGACCCGGCGTACGTGCGCACCCAGGCCCGGGAGCGGCTGCACTACGCGCTGCCCGGCGAGACCTCCTTCGTCTCGGTCGACCCCACCCCCGCCGCGAAGTCCGGCGCCGCGCCGGCCGCGAAGGCCAAGGCCGCCGCCCAGCCCTGGTACACCAGCGTCTGGGAGTCGGTCGACGAGGCCGACGCCGCCCAGGCCCGCCCCACCCCCGCCCCTGCCCCCCGCTAGAGACAGCTCCCGCCATGACCTCTGAGAACACCGCCCCCGACGTCGCCGACCAGGACGTGGCGGCCATCGCCGCCCAGCTCGGCCGGGTGCCGCGCGGCCTGCGCGGCGTCGCCCACCGCTGCCCCTGCGGCAACCCCGACGTGGTCGAGACCGCGCCCCGGCTGCCCGACGGCACGCCCTTCCCGACGCTCTACTACCTGACCTGCCCCAAGGCCGCCTCGCTGATCGGCACCCTGGAGGCCGACGGCGTGATGAAGGAGCAGACCGCCCGGCTGGCCGAGGACCCGGAGCTGGCCGCCGCGTACCAGAAGGCGCACGAGGACTACATCGCCCGCCGCGACGCCATCGAGGTGCTGGAGGGCTTCCCGAGCGCCGGTGGCATGCCGGACCGGGTGAAGTGCCTGCACGTGCTGGTCGGCCACTCGCTGGCCGCCGGCGAGGGCGTCAACCCGCTCGGCGACGAGGCGATCGGGATGCTGGAGGACTGGTGGGCCAAGGGCCCCTGCGTCAGCCCCGAGGCCGTGGCCGAGCACCTGGCCAAGGTCGAGGCCGACCGGGCCGCGGACACCGACCACGCGGCCGTGATCGCCGCGAAGGAACAGCTGACGGCCGAGCGCGCCGAGAAGAAGCGGCTGGCCGAGGAGGAGGGGCAGTGACCACCACCCGGGTCGCCGCGATCGACTGCGGCACCAACTCGATCCGCCTGCTCGTCGCGGACCTGGACCTCGCCACGGGCACCGTGACGGACCTGGACCGACGGATGGTCATCAACCGGCTGGGCCAGGGGGTCGACAAGACCGGCCGGCTGCACCCGGACGCGCTGGCGCGCACCTTCGAGGCCTGCCGCACCTACGCCCAGGTGATCTCCTCCTACGGTGTCGGCTCGGACCGGATCCGGCTGGTCGCCACCTCCGCCTCGCGGGACGCCGAGAACGCCTCGGAGTTCACCCAGGGGGTCAAGGAGATCCTGGGCGTGGAGCCCGAGGTGGTCAGCGGCGAGGAGGAGGCCCACCTCTCCTTCGTCGGCGCCACCAAGGAGCTCTCCGGCGAGGCCGTCCGCCCGCCCTACCTGGTCTTCGACCTCGGTGGCGGCTCCACCGAGTTCGTCCGGGGCAGCAGCGACGTGGCGGCGGCCCGCTCGGTGGACATCGGCTGTGTCCGGCTGACGGAGCGCCACTTCGGCGGCACCGAGCTGCCCACCCCGGCCCAGGTCGAGGCCGCCCGGGCCGACGTGCGGGCCGCGCTCGACCTGGCGGCCGAGACGGTCGACCTGACCAGCCCGGCCACCCTGGTCGGCCTGGCGGGCACCGTCACCACGGTCGCGGGCATCGCCCTCGACCTTCCCGCGTACGACTCCGAGGCCGTGCACCACTCCCGCATCCCGCTGGCCTCGGTGCGCGCCGTCACCGAGCGCCTGCTGGCCGCCTCGCACGCGGAGCGGGCGGCCATCCCCGTCATGCACCCGGGCCGGGTGGACGTGATCGCGGCGGGCGCCGTGGTGCTGCTGGAGATCATGGAGCGCACCGGCGCGAGCGAGGTCGTGGTGAGCGAGCACGACATCCTCGACGGCATCGCCTGGAGCCTGGTCCAGGCCCGCTGAACCCCGCACGGGCCCGGCCCGCCGCACCCGCACCCCGAGGTGGTTTCGCCCCACTTCGGGGTGCTTTCTGCCCTCGGGGACTCGATCTTGGGAAGAAACTTCGTGAATTTCTTCACATGGAGATCCAGTCTTTCGTCGCACTCTGGTGAGCGCTCCGTCCGATATGCGGCACCGAAGGTGACGTTCCGCCCTCGCCCCTTGGATCGCAGGTGAGGGCCCGGGGCGGGCGGTGGATTCGAAATGTTTCGAGGGAACCGGGGCGGCAGAAGGATCGTTGCTGCTCAGCGTGGGGATGCCTGCCCGAGTGCCCCTGGGGGGCTGTCGGGGGGCTGCCGGGGCGGGGGTGGCACTCCTCCGGCCCCGGTCGTGTGGCCGCGCAGTGTAGCAGAGGGTGTCCAGCGTCATGTGACGGGCCTCACGAAAGTGCGGCCGGACGGTGCTGGATACTTTCCGATATGAGCACCACGGAGCGTCCTCGCATCCTCATTGTCGGCGGTGGTTACGTCGGCCTGTATGCCGCGATGCGCATCCTCAAGAAGATGCGCTACGGCGAAGCGACCGTCACGGTCGTGGACCCGCGGTCGTACATGACGTACCTGCCCTTCCTTCCCGAGGCGGCCGGCGGCAACGTCGCGCCCCGCAACCTCGTCGCGCCCCTGCGCAGCGCCCTCAAGAAGGCGGAGGTGCTCACCGGTGCGGTCACCGGTGTGGACCACGCCCGCAAGGTCGCCACCATCGCGCCCGCGGCCGGCGACCCCTACGAGCTGTCCTTCGACTACCTGGTCGTCGCCACCGGCTCGGTCTCCCGCACCTTCCCGATCCCCGGCCTGGCCGAGCACGGCATCGGCATGAAGTCGGTCGAAGAGGCGATCAGCCTCCGCAACCACGTCATGGCGCAGCTGGACAAGGCCGAGTCGACCGCCGACCCGGAGGTGCGCCGCAAGGCCCTCACCTTCGTGGTCATCGGTGGCGGCTTCGCCGGCATCGAGACGGTCGCCGAGATCGAGGACATGGCCCGCGACGCGGCCAAGCTCTACAAGACCGTCAGCCGTGACGACATGCGCTTCATCGTGGTGGAGGCGGCCAACCGCATCCTCCCCGAGATGGGCCCGGACCTCGGTCTGTGGACCAAGGAGAAGCTCGAAGAGCGCAACATCGAGATCTACATCGAGACCTCGATGGACTCCTGCGTCGACCAGCACGTGGTGCTGAAGAACGGCATCGAGGTCGACGCCTCCACCATCGTGTGGACGGCCGGCGTCAAGCCGAACCCGGTGCTGGCCAACTTCGGCCTCCCGCTGGGCCCGCGCGGCCACGTGGACACCGCCCCGACCCTCCAGGTCCAGGGCTTCGACTACGTCTGGTCGGCCGGCGACAACGCCCAGGTGCCTGACCTCGCCGCCGGCGAGGGCGCCTGGTGCCCGCCGAACGCCCAGCACGCCTGCCGCCAGGCGGTCGTCCTCGGTGACAACGTCATCTCCGGCATGCGGGGCTTCCCGCAGAAGGAGTACAAGCACAAGAACCTCGGTGCGGTCGCCGGTCTCGGCCTGCACAAGGGCGTGGCGATCCTCTTCGGCAAGTACAAGCTGAAGGGCCGTCCGGCCTGGTGGTTCCACCGCCTGTACCACGGCGCCATGGTCCCGACCATGAACCGCAAGATCCGGGTCTTCACCGACTGGACCCTCGCGATGTTCCTCAAGCGCGAGTCCGTCGGCCTGGTCCAGATGGAGAACCCGTTCAAGGAGTTCCAGGACGCGGCCGGTCCGGCGCCGAAGCCGGTCGAGGCCGCCGCTCCCGCCAAGGAGCTCGCCAGCAAGTAGGAACGACGACCTGGGCCTTGGTGTGGGAACACCGGGGCATATGAGTCGGAGGCTCTCCGCCCGGCAGCGTTGCCGGACCACGACCTCCGTGGTGCTCAGCCGGCCAGTGCGACCGGGCGGAGTACAGAACGAGAAGTTCCCAAGCGAAGGCCCCGGCCCTCCCCCTCGTAGAAGGGGGAGGGCCGGGGCCTTCGCCGTGCGGCAGGGGAACCGCACGGCCCTCGGGTCAGTCGGTCTTGATGCTGTCGAGGATGTCCAGCTTGGCGGCCCGGCGGGCGGGCCACAGGGCCGCCACGAAGCCGACCAGGCCGGCCAGGGCCAGGAAGAGCGCGAGCTTGCCGTAGGGCAGCACGGTGGTCAGACCGGTGAGGCTGTCCTTGAGGGTGCCGTTGACCGCCCAGGCACAGAAGCAGCCGAGGGCCACGCCGATCGCCGCACCGAAGAGCGAGATCACCACCGACTCCAGCCGGACCATCCGCTTGACGCCGCTGCGGTCGAGACCGATCGCGCGCAGCATGCCGATCTCGCGCTTGCGCTCGAAGACGGACATCGCCAGCGTGTTGATCACGCCGAGCACGGCGACCAGGACGGACATCGCCAGCAGGCCGTACATCATGTTCAGCGCGAAGGTGATGATCTGGTTGAACTCGTCGCGGATCTCCTGCTTGGTCTTGACCTGGACCACCGGGTTGTTGCCGGTGGCGTCCATGATCGACTGCTGGAGGGCGGCGGAGGTGCCGTTGGTGCCGAGCACCATCACCTCGCGGATCTCGGCCTCCGGATCCAGCTTCTGCACCTGGGCGTTGGAGACCAGGACCGGGGCGAGCATCGCGTTGTCCCGGTAGACGCCGCCGACGGTCAGCGCACCCTTGGAGCCGCCGTAGGCGTCGATCTTCAGGGCGGAGCCGACGGCCAGGCCGTGGCTCTTGGCGAACGCGTCGCTGATCAGGGCCTGGCCCTGGCCGAGGGCGGCCAGCGAACCGGTGGTCAGCTCGGGCTTGAGCAGGCGACCGGCGCTGTCGGCGTCGATGCCGTTGACCGAGCCGGAGGTGCCGTTGACGTCCCAGTAGACCTCGTTGAACGGGCTGGCGGCGGCCACCCCGGGGGCCTTGGCGATCTTCGCCGCCATCTCCGGCGTCATCGTCATGCCGTTGGCCATCTTGACGTCGTAGTCGGCGGACATCGCGCTGGTGACGGCCTTGTCGACCGCCCCGCCGACCGAGGCACCGAGCACGGTGAGCGCGCTGACCAGCGTCAGACCGATGGTGAGGGCGGCGGCGGTGGCGGCGGTGCGGCGCGGGTTGCGCACCGCGTTCTGCCGGGCGAGCTTGCCGGGGGTGCCGGCCAGCTTGGCCAGCAGCGGGCCGACCAGCGCGATCACCGGGCGGGAGAGCAGCGGCAGCAGGACGAACACGCCGATCAGGGCCAGGCCGGCGCCGAGGCCGACCGCCGTCCGGCCGTCCTTGCCCATGCCGGCGCCCATCGCGATCAGCGCGCCGCCGCCACCGGCGATCAGGAAGCCGATGATGTTGCGGACCAGCAGGCCCTTCTGGGTGGCCGGCTGGTCGCCGCTGCTCATCGCGGCCACCGGGGCGATCCGGGAGGCGCGCACGGCGGGCAGCACGGCGGAGAGCACGGTGACCAGGACGCCGACCACCGGGGCGACGATCAGCGCGGTGGGGGAGACCACCAGGTCACCGGTGGGCATGCCCGGGTTGAGCCCGTGCACCAGGGCCTGCATGCCCGCGCCGATGCCGATGCCCGCGAGCAGACCGGCCACCGAGGCCAGCAGACCGATCAGCAGGGCCTCCACCAGCACCGAGTTGGTGACCTGGCGGCGGCTGGCGCCGACCGCGCGGAGCAGGGCCAGCTCCTTCGTCCGCTGGGCGATCAGCATGGTGAAGGTGTTGGCGATGATGAAGATGCCGACGAAGAGCGAGATGCCGGCGAAGGCCAGCAACATGGTCTTCATCGCGTCGGTGCTGCGGGCGATCATCTGGGTCTGGTCGTCGGTCAGCTGCTTGCCGGTCTGCACCGTGAACTGGTGGTCGTTACTCGGCAGCTTGGTGATCACCGCGTCCTGGAGGGCCTGCTCGGTGACCCCGGGCTTGGCCTTGACCGCGATGCTGCTGAACTGACCGGGCGACAGCAGCTGCTGCTGGGCCGTGGCGGTGTCGAGCAGGGTGAGCGAGGCGCCGGTGCTCACCTGCGGGTCGTCGGTGGTGAAGACGCCGGTGAGCACCGAGTCGGTGGCGGGGCCGGTGTTGGCGGTGCGCACCTTGTCGCCGACCTTGTACCCGCCGGTGGCGGCCGTCTCCTTGTCGAGGGCGATCTCGCCGGCCTTGGCCGGGCCGCGGCCCTCGACCATCGGGTACCGGGGGTCCTTGCCGGAGGCGTCCGGCGAGAAGTTGGTGGCCTGGGCCGACCAGGCCTCACCGATCAGCTTGCCCTTGCGGTCGGCGACGCCGGTGAAGCCGGTGACCACGCCGCGGGCGTCCTCGGTGCCCGGCAGGGCGGCTATCGCGGCCACCGTCTGGTCGGTGAGCTTGGCGGTGCTGCGCTGGCCCTTGTCCTTGGCGGAGGCCCTGGCCCCGGCCGAGTAGTCGTTGACCTGGACGGAGACGTCGGTGAAGCTCTTGGCGTAGCTGTTCTTCATGGCCTGGCCGAGCGTGTCGGAGAAGACCATGGTGCCCGCCACGAAGGCGGTGCCGAGCATGATGGCGAGCGCCGTCATGAGCAGGCGGCCCTTGTGGGCCAGCACGTTGCGCAGTGCGGTGCGATGCATGGGGTGTGTCCTGGAGGTCGGATCGGGCGGCGGCTGGTGGGCGGGGCGTGCCGTGGCGGCCCCTTCAACGGCCCGTCAGCTGGTGCGGCCCTTGGCGTCGAAGCGGCGCATGCGGTCCAGGACGCTGTCGGCGGTGGGGCTGAGCAGCTCGTCCACGACGCGGCCGTCGGCGAGGAAGATCACGCGGTCCGCGTAGGAGGCGGCCACCGGGTCGTGGGTGACCATCACGACCGTCTGGCCGAGCTCGCGGACCGAGTTGCGCAGGAAGGAGAGGATCTCGGCGCCCGAGCGGGAGTCGAGGTTGCCGGTGGGCTCGTCGGCGAAGACGATGTCGGGCTTGCTCGCCAGGGCCCGGGCGCAGGCCACGCGCTGCTGCTGACCACCGGAGAGCTGGCTGGGGCGGTGCGAGAGTCGGCCGGAGAGGCCGACCGTGTCGACCACCCGGTCGAGCCAGGCGCGGTCGACCTTGCGACCGGCGATGTCCATCGGGAGGGTGATGTTCTCCAGGGCCGTCAGGGTGGGCAGCAGGTTGAACGCCTGGAAGATGAAGCCGATGTGGTCGCGGCGCAGCTTGGTGAGCTGCTTGTCCTTGAGCCCGACCAGCTCGGTGTCGCCGATCATCGAGGAGCCGGAGGAGACCGTGTCCAGCCCGGCCATGCAGTGCATCAGCGTGGACTTGCCGGAGCCCGAGGGCCCCATGATCGCGGTGAACTGCCCCTGCGGGAACACCACGGAGACGTCGTCCAGCGCGACGACCCGCGTCTCGCCCTCGCCGTAGACCTTGTGCAGGCCGGCTGCGCGGGCGGCCGCCTGGCCGGTGTGGACGGCGGACGCGGTCGTCGTGCTCACGGGGACTCCTGTGGGTCGGGGGCCGGGCCGCCGGGGGCGGCCGACCGGTGAAGTTGGCCGATCGGTGCGCACGGCACCGACCGTGTGACCATCCTCCTTCGCGCGATTGTCCGATTCGTCGCTCCGGCGGACGGTTGCCGTCACCGCCCCTGGACGTATCCGCGCGGTGTCCTCTCCTCCTCCGGTATGACACCGACCCTGAGGAGGGGCGTCGGACGGGTACCGGTCGGGTGCCGGTCGGGTGCCGGCACCAAGTGGAATGCGGGCTACCGCGAAGGGTGCTGTCTCGAAAAAGTTCCCGCCGTGGCCGAATCACGGACAGTTCGTCAGATGGCAAGCAAACATGACAACTTCCCTGGCTGGGAACATGCGGAAGGGGGAGTCGGGCGACTACTCTCAGGGGTGGCTCGAGAGGGCCGGAAGCCCCCCTGGCCCTAGGCCCGGGGCATGTCGAGTACGGCCCGGGTGGTGGAACGCAGACACGGGCAGCTTAAAACTGCTTGGCCGCGAGGCCGTGCCGGTTCGAGTCCGGCCCCGGGCACCAACTCCACCGTCGACTCATCCTTTCGGTGGAGGCTCATTCCTTTGCCAAGGCATTACCCTTGGAATTGTGGGCGGTGCCGTGCTGCCCCGGAGGGAATGAGCATGAGGAGCAGCAACCCGGTCTTCTCGCGGGAGGGATCCTTCACCCGCGACACCGGATACGCGGGATTCGACACCACCCAGCGGCCGGCCGCGGGCGCCCCCCAGGCGGGCGGTCCCTACGCGCAGAACCCCTACGGCCAGAACCCGTACGCGCAGAACCCGTACGGTGCACCCGCCGACCTGACGGACCAGCAGCTGGCCGAGATGTACCAGGCCCCCTCGGCGGGCCCGCTGCAGACCGGCCGGATGACCATGGACGACGTGGTCGCCCGCACCGCCCTCACCCTGCTCACCCTGGTCGCCGGCGGCGCCGTCGCCTGGTTCGCACTGCCGATGGCCAACTACGGCATCGCCACGGTGGCCGCCCTGATCGCCTTCGCGGTCGGCATGGTGATCAGCTTCAAGCGGAGCGTCAGCCCCGCCCTGATCCTCACCTACGCCGCCCTGGAGGGCTTCTTCCTGGGCGCGATCACCAAGGCGATCAACGCGACGCTGCCCGGCATCGCCATCCAGGCCGTGCTCGGCACCGCAGCGGTCTTCGCCGCGATGCTGTTCGCCTACAAGAGCGGCCGGATCCGCGTCACGCCCCGGTACACCCGGATCGGCCTGAGCATCGCGATGGGCTTCCTGCTGCTGCTCCTGGTCAACATGGTGGCCTCGCTCTTCGGCGCCGACATGGGCCTGCGGGCCGGCCCGCTGGGCATCCTGGTCGGCCTGCTCGGCATCGGCCTGGGTGCCTTCTTCCTCTCGCTGGACTTCGCCGAGATCGAGGCCGGCATCCAGGGAGGCGCCCCCCAGGAGGAGTCCTGGCGGGCCGCCTTCGGGCTCACCCTCTCGCTGGTCTGGATCTACCTGGAGATGCTGCGGCTGATCGCGATCCTGCGCGGCGACGACTGACCCTCGCCGTGACCCGGGAAGGCCCCCACCGCACCGTTGCGGCGGGGGCCTTCCCGTGCGTCGGTAGGCTCGGTGCCATGGCTGAACAGCAGGCGTTGGTGACAGCGGTGGAGGCACTGGCCGACCGGTACCGGTCGATGCCGCAGAGCAGGCTCACGGGGTCCGTCCCGGGCCACGAATCCCGCGCGGCGGCGGCCCTGGAACTGGCCCGGTCCTTCGCTGCGCAGGCCCTGGAACTGGCCGGAGAGGCCCACCGGGACTTCCCGTCCGCCGGCCCCTTCGCGGTGGGCGACCAACTCGCAGTGGCCGGCCACGAACTGGCCGCAGTAGCAGACGAGGCGACAGTCGACTGGGCCGTGGCGGAACTCAAGCGGGTCTCTCAACTGGCCGGGTAGGCCCCACCAGGGGCGCGGGGAACTGCGCGGGCATGCGAGGGGGCGCGAGTCCCGCCCGTAGGACAGGACTCGCGCCCCAGGTGATGCCCGCGCCGTTCCCCGCGCCCCTGGCTTGACCAATCAGATACTGGCAACCACTCGGTCCGCCAGGACGTAAACGGCTTCCTCGTCCGTGGAGAAGGTCAGCGAGTACGAGCCCGAGAACCGGGAGCCGCCGAGCAGGCGGACGTCCTCGCCGGCCCGGACGGCGTCGATCAGGCGGTAGGCGGCCTCGCGGTCACCGGGGGCCACGCAGAGGGTGGTGCCGTCGGCGAAGGCGTAGACGTCCAGGGTGCCGAGCGGGCCCGGGCGGACGTCGGTCAGCGCGATCTTCTCGTCGGCCAGGGTGGCCAGCCGGGTGTCGGTCCACTCCCGGGACGGGGTCTGGCTGGGCACGAAGTCCGGGTGCGAGGGGTGGCGGCGCGGGTCCGGCGCGACGGCGGGCTCGGCCTCGGGGTCGAGCAGCCCGGCCTCTAGGCCGGTGGCGAGCAGATCGGCCTCGCGGCGGGCCTTGGCCTCGCCGGCCGACTCCATGGCGGGGTGCTGGCCGGCCGGGTGGCCGCCGGCCGCCGGGTGACCGCCGGGCACGGGGCGGGCGCCGCCGGCCGGGTCCTCGCCGATCAGGTCCTCCAGCGCGGAGCGCAGCGCCTCGCCGAACTCCGGGTCCATGGTGCCCGCGTTGTCGGCGGCCTCCTGCGGACCGGTCGGCCGCGGGAAGAAGAGCGGCCACTCCTCGGCGGCGGTCAACCCGGTGCTGGTGAACGGGGAGTCGAAGAGCGGTGCGTCCTCCACGGCCCGTGCCTCCTGCTCCGCCCAGAACGCGCGGGCCTCGGCGATCTCCCGCTCCCGGTCGGCGGCCAGCGCCTCGATCACGGCGCGGCGTATGACGGCCTCGTCAACGGGGGCCGGGGCGGCGGGGGTTGCGGTGGCCCGCTGGTGCTCCTCGAGACGGCGGGAGAGTCCGCGCACGTGGAGCAGGACGGCGGCACACACGGCGATCAGGACCAGCAGCAGGGCGGTGTAGACGACGCTCACGGAACGTACTCCTAGCGAGGAGCGGAACGGGGTACGTCTCCACACTGCCGCATGAACGGCTGTTGCCGCAGTGGCAGATGTCCGATTTGTCCGTGACTTACGTCCTTGTCCCCGAATTGTTAAGTAGTGCCGTTCTACGCAGCGGAGTTGACCGACTCCGGGCCGTCGACAAAACACCCTTCCGGGGACGCGAAGAGGGGCGGATCGCACCCGCAGGTGTGATCCGCCCCTCAATCACCCATGGTCACCCCCGAACGGGTGGTGAACAGTTGGGTGGTGACTCAGGAGAGTCGCCCGGCCACGTCGAGCGTCAGCTCAGTCGCTCGATCGCGCTGGCCGCTTGGTGAGCTGCTCCTTCGCTGCGGGCGGGTGCCGCCTCGTGCCTCGGCGACCCCCACCCTCCGCTGCGTCTCAGCTCAGTCGCTCGATCACGCTGGCCGCTTGGTGAGCTGCTCCTTCGCTGCGGGCGGGTGCCGCCTCGTGCCTCGGCGACCCCCACCCTCCGCTGCGTCTCAGCTCAGTCGCTCGATCACCATCGCCATGCCCTGGCCGCCGCCCACGCACATGGTCTCCAGGCCGAACTGCTTGTCGTGCCACTGGAGGGAGTTGATCAGCGTGGTGGTGATCCGGGCGCCGGTCATGCCGAAGGGGTGGCCGACGGCGATCGCGCCGCCGTTGACGTTGAGGCGGTCCAGGTCGATACCCAGGGCCTGGTAGGAGGGGATCACCTGGGCGGCGAACGCCTCGTTGATCTCCACCAGGTCGATGTCGGAGATCGACAGGCCGGCCCGCTGGAGGGCCTGCTTGGAGGCCTCGACCGGGCCGTAGCCCATGATCTCGGGGGAGAGGGCGGAGACGCCGGTGGAGACCACTCGGGCGAGCGGGGTGATGCCGAGCTCGCGGGCCTTGGTGTCGGACATGATCACCAGGGCGGCGGCGCCGTCGTTCAGCGGGCAGCAGTTGCCGGCCGTGACGGTGCCGTCCGGGCGGAAGACCGGCTTGAGGCCGGAGACGGCCTCGAGGGTGACGCCGGCGCGCGGGCCGTCGTCGGCCGAGACCACGGTGCCGTCCGGGGTGGTCACCGGGGTGATCTCGCGCTGCCAGAAGCCGGCCTTGATGGCGGCCTCGGCGAGGTTCTGCGAGCGGACGCCGAAGGCGTCCTGCTCGGCCCGGGAGATGCCCTTGAGCGCCGCCAGGTTCTCCGCGGTCTGGCCCATCGCGATGTAGGCGTCCGGGACGAGCCCGTCCTCGCGCGGGTCGTGCCACTCGCCGCCGCCCTCCTCGGCGCGCTTGGCGGTGCGGGCCAGCGCGTCCGCGAAGAACGGGTTCTGGGTGTCCGGCATGCCGTCCGAGGTGCCGTTGATCGAGCGGGAGACGGTCTCGACACCGGCCGAGATGAAGATGTCGCCCTCGCCGGCCTTGATCGCGTGCAGCGCCATCCGGGTGGTCTGCAGCGAGGAGGAGCAGTACCGGGTGATGGTGGCGCCCGGGAGGTAGTCCATGCCCATCTGGACCGCGATGATGCGGGCCAGGTTGTGGCCCTGCTCGCCCCCCGGCAGGCCGCAGCCGAGCATCAGGTCGTCGATCTGGCGCGGGTCGAGCTCGGGCACCTTCGCCAGGGCGGCGCCGATGATCTGGGCGGTCAGGTCGTCCGGGCGGACGTCCTTGAGCGAGCCCTTGAAGGCCCGGCCGATCGGCGAACGGGCGGCGCTGACGATGACGGCTTCGGGCATGACTCGCTCCTCGGTGGGTGGGGTGCTCGCAGGAAAGTTACCGTTAAGTAGCCTCGGGCGTCACCACCCCGGCGTGTGAGTTCGCCGACGCTGCCTCAGCCGTGCCCGTGCCCGTCCCCGTGCCGGTGGCCGTGCCCGTGGTCGTGGCTGCGGACCCCGGCAGGCCCGGGAGGCCGGGCAGCGCGGGCAGGCCCGGCAGGCCGACCCGGAGCCGGCGGCGCAGCTGCGCCCAGCGCCAGGCCCCGGCGCCCTGCTCCACCGCCGCGACCTCGGTGCCGGACTGTCCGGCCGCCGCGGCGGCGGCCACCGCCACCGGCAGCACCACCTCGGGCGGCGTCTCCCGCTCGGGGAAGGAGTCGGCCGGCCAGAGGTCGAGCGCCGCGCAGAGCGAGGGCAGCATGGCCATCGCGGCGGTCGCGTAGCCCTGGGCGGAGGGGTGGTAGCGGTCGGCGGCGAACATCTCCGGGCGGGCCGCGAACTCCGGGCCGAGCAGGGAGCCCAGCGAGACGGTGCGGCCGCCGTTCTCCACCACCGCGATGGTCTGGGCGGCGGCCAGCTGGCGGCTGAGCCGCCGGGCCACCCAGCGCAGCGGGGGGTGGACCGGCTTGATGGTGCCCAGGTCCGGGCAGGTGCCGACCACCACCTCGCAGCCGGCCGCGCGCAGCGCCCGGACGGCCTCGCCCAGCTGCCGCACCGACTGGGCGGCGGGGGCGTGCTTGGTCACGTCGTTCGCGCCGATCATGATCACGGCCAGGGCGGGCCGCTGCGGCAGCACCTGCTCGACCTGCCGGGCCAGGTCGCAGGAGCGGGCCCCCGACTTCGCCACGTTGGCCAGGCGCACCCGCCGCTCGGCCACCGCCGCCAGCCCGGCCGCCAGCAGCGCGCCCGGAGTCTCCTGTCCTCGGCCGACGCCCAGCCCGGCCGCCGTGGAATCCCCCAGGAAGCCCAGCACCAGCGGCGGCTGCGCCCCCGCCCCTGGGTCGGTCAGCCCCTCCCCGTACACCCCGTCCGCCTTCGGCGGATCCCCCTCCAGCAGGCCCACGGCCCGCACCGCAAGCTTGGTCTCGGTGAGCAGCAGCCCCACCAGCCCCACCCCCAACAGCCCCAGCCCACCCCCGCCGTACGCGGCCGCCGTGGCGATCCGCCGAGCCACCCGGGCCCGCGACTCCTGCGCCCCTGTCATGTCGCACCCCCTTCGCTCCGCCCCCTCAGCAGGGCCTTTCCCCCTACGTACCCCCGGGAGCGGCTCGCTATCGGTGATCGTCGGCCATCCGTGGAGAGCGGCACTAGGCTTTGAAGCATCCTTGAGAAGCATGTGAAACGCCACAGACCGGGAGGACCCCCGTGCGGTACAGCAATTCGATCATCGAGTTGGTCGGCAACACGCCTTTGGTGAAGCTCAACAAGGTCACCGAGGGCATCAGCGCTACCGTGCTGGCGAAGGTCGAGTACTTCAACCCCGGTGGCTCGGTGAAGGACCGGATCGCGATGCGCATGATCGAGGCCGCCGAGGCCTCCGGTGCGCTCAAGCCGGGCGGGACGATCGTGGAGCCGACCTCCGGGAACACCGGGGTGGGGCTGGCGATCGTGGCCCAGCAGAAGGGCTACAAGTGCATCTTCGTCTGTCCCGACAAGGTGTCCACTGACAAGATCAACACGCTGCGCGCGTACGGCGCCGAGGTCGTGGTCTGCCCGACCGCGGTGGCCCCGGAGCACCCGGACTCGTACTACAACGTCTCGGACCGCCTCGTCCGGGAGACCCCGAACGCCTGGAAGCCGGACCAGTACTCCAACCCGGACAACCCGGCCTCGCACTACCACTCCACCGGCCCCGAGCTGTGGGAGCAGACGGAGGGGAAGATCACCCACTTCGTCGCGGGCGTGGGCACCGGCGGCACCATCTCCGGCACCGGCCGCTACCTGAAGGACGCCTCCGGCGGCAAGGTCCAGGTCGTCGGCGCCGACCCGGAGGGCTCGGTCTACTCCGGCGGCACCGGCCGGCCGTACCTGGTCGAGGGCGTCGGCGAGGACTTCTGGCCGACCGCCTACGACCAGCAGGTCGCGGACCGGATCGTCGCGGTCTCCGACAAGGACTCGTTCCAGATGACCCGCCGCCTGGCCAAGGAGGAGGGCCTGCTGGTGGGCGGCTCCTGCGGCATGGCCGTGGTGGCCGCGCTGGAGGTCGCCAGGGAGCTGGGCCCGGACGACGTGGTCGTGGTGCTGCTGCCGGACGGCGGCCGCGGCTACCTCTCCAAGATCTTCAACGACGACTGGATGGCCGACTACGGCTTCCTGCCCTCCGCCACCGACGAGGCGCACATCGCCGAGGTGCTGGCCCGCAAGGACGCCATCGAGCACGAGGGCATCCCGCAGTTCGTCCACATGCACCCGAGCGAGACGGTCGCCGAGGCCGTCCGCGTGCTCGGTGACTTCGGCGTCTCGCAGATGCCGGTGGTCTCCCCGGGCGCCGGCCACCCGGACATCATGGCCGGCGAGGTGATCGGCTCGGTGGTCGAGCGCGAGCTGCTGGAGGGCCTGTTCGCCAAGCGGATCGCGCTCACCGACAAGCTGGAGGACGTCATGTCCAAGCCGCTGCCGGTGGTCGGCTCCGGCGAGACGGTGACCAGCCTGATGACCGTGCTGGAGAAGGCCGACGCCGCGGTGGTGCTGGTCGAGGGCAAGCCGCAGGGCATCGTCACCCGCCAGGACCTGCTCGCCTTCCTGGCCGTCCGCCACTGAGGCCGCCCGGCTGACCCCGCGTCAGTCGTGTTACGGGAGAACGCTCCTTCCGGTGCGAAGTGGTACACCGGCGTCATGTCCGCGCAGCATCGGGTTAACAACCGTGCGTCATCGTAGTGAGCACGGCAAGACGCCGAGCAGGGTGACGGTGCGGAGGGAGCGGCTCCCCGCCCGCACGGTCACCGCGGGCACCACCGGGCCTGACCCCGGTAGCCCGCCCCCGTGGGGGCCGCCGTCGTCCCGCCCCTGGGCCGGCTCCGGTCGGCGCCAGGGTGTGGCGACTCCCACGGCATGACGCGCCGCAAGGCGCGGCTCCGCGGCTCCCGGGTGGGGGAGCCGGCGGGGCCGGTCCGGGCCGGGTACTCCTCACGGGGTGCCCGGCCCGCACCGTGTCCACGTCCGGTTCGGCCGGGCCGCTCACCTCGGGTTTCGCCCCCTCGGCCGCGAGCGCCTACCCTCGCACACATGACCAGCACTGACCTGCCCGAGCAGGACGTTCCCCGCTACGTACGCCTCACCATCGAGCTCATCGCCGAGATCACCGACGAGGAGGCCCTCAAGGCCGCCGCGCTGGCCCAGGTGAAGGAGGACGACTACCTGGACGACGAGGAGCGCGCCCAGTCCGTCGAGGCCATCGAGGTCGACCCCTCCGGTTCGCTCGCCCACTTCATCGACCCGGTCGCGCTGCTGGCCGAGGTCCCCGGGGTCGAGCTGGCCTCGGCCACCTGGGAGTCGGCGCAGACCGAGTTCGAGGCTTCCGAAGAGGGCTGGGACGAGTACACCGTCGAGTAAGGCCCCCTTCTGTCACTGCCGCCCGTCCCGAGCCCCGGCTCGGGGCGGGCGGTTTGTCCTTTTCTCCTCTTATGGCATGAGTCGAAGTACTCTCGTACGATCTCAACCGGTTGATGATGGAACCGTTTCCTCCTGAACTGCGTTGTTTGTCCGTGGTAGCGCAGCTGTAGAGCAGGGAGACACGAAGTGACGGCATCCGAGAAGCAGCACCGTCCGGCCCAGGGCCAGTGGAGCCGTCGTGGGGTGCTCACCGGCCTGCTCGGCGCCCCCGTGCTGCTGGTGGCGGCCTGCAGCGGCTCCAGCGGCTCCAGCGGGGGTTCCGGCGGGGCGTCCGGGGGTGGCGGGGGCGACACTCCGAAGACCTCGGCCGCGAAGATCACCGTCTCGCCGGCCGACGGGGTCACCGACGCCGCGTTCACCGATCCGGTCAAGGTCACCGTCACGGACGGCAAGCTCGGCTCGGTGAAGGTGACCGACGCGGCCGGCAAGGCGATAGCCGGGCAGCTGGCGGCCGACGGCACCAGCTGGACCTCCACCGACCCGCTGGTCAGCGGCACCAAGTACACCGTGGCGGCCGTGGCCACCGACGGGAAGAAGCTGGAGGCGGATTCCAACACCGCCTTCGCCACCGCGACCCCGGCCAACACCTTCGTCGGCTACTTCACCCCGGAGAACGGCTCGACCGTCGGGGTCGGGATGCCGGTCTCGATCAACTTCAACAAGCCGGTCACCGACAAGAAGGCCGTGCAGCAGGCGATCACCGTGGTCGCCGAGCCGGGCGTCGAGATCGTCGGGCACTGGTTCTCCAGCACCCGGCTCGACTTCCGCCCGGAGCAGTACTGGGCCAAGGGCACCAAGGTCACCCTCAAGCTCCGGCTGAAGGACGTGGAAGGCGCCAAGGGCGTCTACGGCACCCAGTCCAAGGACGTGAGCTTCACCGTCGGCCGCAGCCAGGTCAGCGTGGCCGACCTCTCCGCCGACACCCTCACCGTCACCACCGACGGCAAGGTCACCGCCACCTACCCGGTGATCGGCGGCGCCCCCGAGCACAAGACCTGGGCCGGCAAGCTGGTCATCGCCGAGCAGTACCTGCAGACCAAGATGGACTCGCAGACCGTCGGCCTGGGCGACGAGTACAACATCCCGGACGTGCCGCACGCCCAGCGCCTGACCAGCTCCGGCACCTTCATCCACGGCAACTACTGGTCGCCCGCCTCCGCCTTCGGCAGTGCCAACACCAGCCACGGCTGCATCGCCCTGCGCGACGTCAAGGGCGCGGGCGACCCGGGCACCAACGCCGCCAAGTTCTACGCCTCCTCGATGACCGGCGACGTGGTCGAGGTGGTCAACTCCGGTGACAAGACGGTCGATCCGTCGAACGGCCTGAACGGCTGGAACATGGGCTGGGCCGACTGGAAGGCCGGCAGCGCGCTCTGACCCGCCGCCTAGGCTTGAGTCTCCAGTGACGGGAGACCCCAGGGTGGAGGGCATGGACGAAGCACCGCTCCGCACCATCGGCGAGCTGGCCCGGGCGACCGGGCTCTCGGTCAAGACCATCAGGTTCTGGTCCGATGCCGGGGTGGTGCCGCCCACCGACCGCACCCCGGCCGGTTACCGCCTCTACGGGCCTTCGGCCCTCGCCCGTCTCGACCTGGTGCGCACCCTGCGCGACCTCGGCGTCGACCTCGCCACGATCCAGCGCGTGCTGGCCCGGGAGGTCACCGTCGCCGAGGTCGCCGCGGTGCACGCCGAGGCGCTCGACGTGCAGATCCGCACCCTCCGACTGCGCCGTGCGGTGCTGAGGGCGGTGGCCCGCCGCGGGTCCACACCCGAGGAGCTGGAAATCATGCACAAGCTCGCCAAGCTGACCGACCGGGAACGCCGCCGGCTGATCACCGACTTCATCGACGAGGCCTTCGACGGGCTGGACGTCGGGCCCGAGTTCATCGCCAAGATGCGCCAGGCCATGCCCGAGCTGCCCGAGGACCCGACCCCCGAACAGGCCGACGCCTGGGTGGAGTTGGCCGAGCTGGTGCAGGACGAGGACTTCCGGGCCGGGATCCGCCGGGCCGCCGCGTACCAGGCCGCCGAGCGGGGCAACGGCGCCCGTACCGGCACCGCCGCCGATGCGCAGCTGGTCGAGCTGGTCCGCGAGCGGGCCGAACTGGCGCTGGCCGCGGGGGTGCTCCCCGGCAGCGCGGCCGCCGGGCCGGTGGTGGACGAGCTCGCCGGTGCCTTTGCCGGGCTCTTCGAGCGCACCGACGGACCGGAGTTCCGGGTCTGGCTGCTGGAGCGGATGGAGCAGGGCAACGACCCGCGGTACGAGCGGTACTGGCAGCTGATCTCGGTGATCAACGGCTGGCCGGTCGCGCCGACCCTGGCCCCCGCCTTCGACTGGCTGACGGCCGGCCTGCGGGCCGGGCTGAGCCGCTAGCTGAACGGGTGGGGAGCGGAGTTCAGCGGTCAAGTTCAGGTGATTCTGTACGGTCTTCTGACGGTCTGACCCCAGGGCCCGATCTGTCCCTCCCTTGGGATACTTTGGGCCCAGCTCTCATCTTCGGGGGAGAAAACCAGTGCGTCCCGGTGAGGGATGTGTGCTTGCCTGGGGCGGTCCGCCGCACCGGCGGGCCGCCGGGCCGGCCGCGTCCGGGGCGCAGTTCACAGGAGACAGCCAGACATCATGACGATACGTCGCACCACTCGCACCGTCCTTGCCGCCTCCGTCTGCACCGGGGTGCTCGCCCTGGGCATGACGGCCTGTGGCACCGTCAAGGAGATCAGCGCCGCGCAGAAGGTCTCGGGGGCGTTCGGCAAGCTGGGCGAGAGCAAGACGGTCAAGGCCGAGCTGTCGCTGGACGCCACCGCCGACCAGCTGATCGCCTTCGAGAAGGCCACCGGCGCCGACGGCAAGGACAAGCTGGACGCCAAGTCGGCCGCCGCGATCGCCGGCACCTCGCTGACCCTGGCCGTCACCTCGGACAAGCCGCTCAAGGACGCCCAGGCCGAGGCCCAGAAGCAGGCCCAGAGCGGCTCCGCCTTCGGCGGCAAGGGCCTGGCCCTGGAGTACGTGCTGGCCGGCAAGGACGGCAAGACCTACGCCGACGTGCGCGCGGTCGACGGCAAGCCCTACCTGAAGGTGGACGCCGAGGCGATCTCCACCCTGGTGGGCAAGGACCCGGCCGAGATCAAGAAGTTCAGCGACACCGTGCCGGCGGAGCTGAAGATCGTCAAGGACGCGCTGGCCGGCAAGTGGGTCAGCGTCGACCCCAAGCTCTTCGAGGAGCTGGCGAAGAACGTTCCCGGCGGTGCCCTCGGCGGTGCCAAGCCCTCCGCCGCGCCCTCGATCGACCCCAAGGTCGCCGAGTCGCTGGTGCAGTCGCTCAAGGACGTCGTCACCAAGAACGTCAGCTTCGAGGACAAGGGCAGCAAGGACGGCGTCGACCACGTGGTGGCCCTCGCCTCGGCGAAGGGCCTCGCGGACGGCTTCCTCGGCGCGGTCAAGCCGCTGGCCAAGGACTTCCCCGGCTTCAAGGACCTCCCGTCGGACGCGCCCACCGAGCTCACCAACGAGAAGGTCAGCGTCGACCTGTACCTCAAGGGCGGCGCGCTGAGCTCGGTCTCCTTCGACCTGGCCCAGCTCGACGCCAAGCTCGGCAAGGACGTCCACCTCCCGGTGAAGCTCGCCCTCACCCAGGACGCCGCCCCGATCCAGGCCCCGAGCGGCGCCACCGAGTTCGGCATGTCCGACATCACCAACCTGATGGGCCTGTTCACCAAGTCCATCGCCGGCGGCCTCGACGGCGGACTCGGCGGCGACTCCCCGCTGGGCGGCGCCGGCCTCAAGCCGGGCGGCGCCAAGGCCGCCCCGCTCACCCCGGACCAGGTCAAGGAGCTGACGAAGTCCGGCGCCACCGAGCAGGAGCTCAAGATGCTCAACGCCGGCGGCATGTCCTACGAGGACATCAAGGCCCTGATCGCGGCCGGCGACGGCGCCCAGAGCTGACGCTCCCTCGAGACCGGTGGCCCGCCCCTGCCCGGGAGCGGGCCACCGGCCTTCCGGGACGGGTCAGTCGGCGGTGAAGTAGCCCGCCAGGTCGGCGACCAGGTCGGTGGTGCCGGCGAAGTTGTAGAAGGCCACCCCGTTCCGGGCGTTGGGGGTGATCGCGGCGTTGGCCACCGTCTGGTGGGCCGTGAAGTTCAGGTTCGAGGCCGTCGGGCGGTCCGCGCCGGTGTTCGGGTAGACGGTCACGTAGCTCGCCGCCGTCGGGTTGGTGGCGGTGACGTTGAGGGCCACGGCCTGTACGCCGAAGGCGGGGATGCCGTTCTTCCAGCTGCTCACCTGGAGCACCGCCGGATTGCCGCTCCAGACCGGGCTGTTGACGCCGCCGGTGCCGTTGCGGCTGTCCAGCACCCGGGTCGGGCCGGTCGGCACGAAGACCGAGCCGCTGCCCGAGTAGTACCCGGCCAGGTCGGCCACCAGGTCGGTGGTGCCGAGGAAGTTATAGAAGCTGATCTTGCCGTCGGCCCCGACCGGGACGGTGACCAGGTTCGGCACGGTCTGGCCCGCCGTGAAGTTCAGGTTCGAGGCGGTCGGGCGCTGCTCGCCGTGCGGGTAGACCGTCAGGTACCCGCCCCGACTCGCGTTGGTGGCCGTCACGTTGAGCACGACGGCCGTGACGCCGCTCGCGGGCACCCCGCTGCGCCCGGTCACCTGGAGGTCGACCTGGCCGTTCGGCCCGGCCGGGGCCTTGGCCACGCCGGTGCCGTACCGGGTGTCCATCACGCGGGTCGGGCCGGCCGTGGTGTAGCGCGAACCGGTGCCGTCCGAGGTGTAGTAGCCGCTGATGTCGGCCACCAGGCTGGTGGTGCCGAGGAAGTTGTACAGGCTGACCTTGCCGTCGGCGCCGACCGGGACGGTGACCAGGTTCGGCACGGTCTGGCCGGCCTTGAAGTTCAGGCTGGAGGCGGTGGGGCGGGCGGTGCCGTGCGGGTAGACCGTCACGTACCCGTCGTGGGTGGTGTCGGTGGCCGTCACGTTGAGGACCACCGCCGTGACGCCGCTCGCCGGCACCCCGTTGGCCCCCGCGACCTGGAGCGCGACCTCGCGGCCCGGGCCGACCGGGCCCTTGGGCGCGCCGATCGCGGACCGGGTGTCCAGCGCCCGGACGGGCGTCAGCGGCTTGAAGGTGCCGGCCTGCCCGGTGGGTGCCGGGTGGCCGTCGGCCACGTAGTCGAGGTCGGCGTCGGCCTGGACGGAGTCGCCCTGGGCGGAGGTGAGCGCGAAGGTGCCGTGCAGCCGGGCCGACCTGGGGCCGGAGGAGGCGGAGAACAGGAAGTCGACGGTGCCGATGGTCTGGCCCCAGGCGGGCAGCAGGTCGAAGGCGGCCGACCGGAGGCTCAGCGAGCCGTCCTCGCCCACCACCGGCGTCCAGACGCCGTTGGAGATCGAGTGGGTGGCGTCCCCGACGCCCACCTCGGGGACGATCATCCGGGCCAGCTGCCGAGCGGTGTAGCCGCTTGCGGTCACCGAGGCGGCCGAGATGGTGTAACTCGCGGTCAGGCCCCGGAGGTCGCCGCCGTAGCCGTTGATCCGAACCCGGCAGTAGGTGTTGAAGTCGTTGCCGCCCTTGAGCGTGAACGGCTGGTCGGCCGTCCACGGCCGGCTGCCCCCGTTGGCGGTGTCGCAGACCGGGTTCAGCTGCGCCGGCAGCTGGGCGGCGACGGCGCTCTGCACGGGCAGCAGCCCGGTGGCGAGCACGGCTCCGGCCGCGAGCAGGCCGGTGCGTCGGTTGATGCGCATGGTGAGTCCCCCTTGCCGCGCCGGGCGCGGCCGCTGATGGTCGGTCGGATGCTACCGACCGCGATCCGGCGCAGTTGGAGAGGGTCTCAGTTCGCGGCGAAGTAGCCCGACACGTCGGCGACGAGATCGACGTTGCCGGCGAAGTTGAAGAAGGCCACGCCGCCCTGCACGGGGGCGAGCACGGCGTTCGGTACGGTCTGGCCCGCCGTGAAGTTGAGGTTGGAGGAGCCGGGCCTGGCCTGCAGGGGGCCGAAGACGGTGACGTAGCTGCTCGCGGTGGCGTTGGTGGCGGTGACGTTGAGCGCGACGGCCGTGGCGCCGAACGGCGGGACGCCGTTCGCCCAGCTGTCGACCCGGACTTCCGCGGTGTGGCCGCCCCGGATCGGGCCGTGCACGGAGCCGGTACCGTCGCGGCTGCCCAGCGCGCGGGTCGGGCCGGTGGGCACGAAGACCGAGCCCTTGCCGGAGTAGTAGCCGGCCAGGTCGGCGATCAGATCGGTGCTGCCGCTGAAGTTGTAGAAGGTCACCTTGCCGTCCACCACCGGCACCGAGACCAGGTTCGGCACGGTCTGGCCGGCCGTGAAGTTGAGGTTGGAGGCGGTGGGGCGGCGCTGGCCGTGCGGGTAGACCGTCACGTAGCCGGCGGCGGTGGGCTTGGTCGCGGTCACGTTCAGGACGACGGAGGTCACACCGGTGGCCGGGATGCCGTTGGCGCCGGCGATCTGGAGGGTGACCTCCCGGCCCGGCCCGACCAGGTCCTTGGGGACGCCCGTCCCACTGCGGGTGTCCATGATGCGGGTCGGGCCGGCGGTGGTGAAGCGGGAGCCGGTGCCGTCGGAGGTGTAGTAGCCGTCGATGTCGCCGACCAGGTCGGTCGTCCCGGCGAAGTTGTAGAGGTTGATCCTGCCATCGACGACGGGGACGGTGACCAGGTTCGGAACGGTCTGGCCCGTGGTGAAGTTGAGGTTCGAGGCGGTCGGCCGGGTCTGGCCGTGCGGGTAGACCGTGACGTACCCGCCCTGGCTCGGGTTGGTGGCCGTGACGTTGAGGGTGACGGCGGTGACGCCGGTGGCCGGGATGCCGTTGGCGCCGGCGATCTGGAGGGTGACCTCGCGGCCCGGGCCGACCGGGGCCTTGGGCGCGCCGATCCCAGAGCGGGTGTCCAGCGCCCGGACGGGCGTGACGGGCTTGAACGTCCCGGCGGTGCCGGTGGGGACGCTCTTGCCGTCGGCGACGTAGTGCAGACCGGCATCGGCCTGCAGCGTCCCCTGGGGGCCGGTGGCCTTGAACTGCCCGTGCAACTGGGCCGAGCGCAGGCCGGAGGCGGCGGAGAACTGGAGGGTGATCGCGCCGTGGCTGCCCTTCTCGTCGCCGTGCGGCAGCACGCTGAACTGCGGGGACTCCATCGTCAGCGAGCCGTCCCCGTTGACCGTCCAGGGCCAGGCTCCGGAGTCGAGCACACCGCCCGAGTCGGTGATGACCGCCGTCGCGACGATCATCCGGGCGAGTTGCTGCGCGGTGTAGCCGCTGGCGGTGACTGAGTCGGCGGGGATCGTGTAGCTCGCCGTCAGGCCCACCAGCCCGGCACTCAGCACGGCCCCGGCCGCGAGCAGCCCCACCCGACGGTTGATACGCACAGCGATCCCCCTCACCACGACGGGCGCCGCGCCCGCCGGTCGCCATGATCGTACCGATCGCCCATTCGATGGCCGTGGCCAATTCCTGCCAGCAACTCCGTTGTGATGGCCGGTGCATGACGAATAGTCAACTCGGCTCGGGAGGTGGTGGGCCGAGTGATGTCGATCCCGGGCGAACTTCGGTTGCATCGGAGATCAATAGGCGTATGGTGAAGGCACGTTGTGGTGTCTTCACGGGGGGTTGAGATGGCGCGTTCGTTCAAGGAATTCTGGGCCCGGTTCAAGGCCGAGAACGGTCTCGGTAAACGGTCGGCCGAGACTGTGTACGCGGAGAACCTCCGGCGTCAGGCGCCGCCGGACCTGAACCTGGCCAAGCACTACATCCCGAGCAGCGGTGCCGGTAACGGTGCCGGCTTCGGGCGCTGAGTCCGGCTGAAGCCGGCACCGCTTCGAGCGGTGGTCAGCAGGCGCATGGTGAGGGCGCGTTCACGTCGATCTCGCGGGGGTTGAGATGACACGTTCGTTCAAGGAGTTCTGGGCCCGGTTCAAGGCTGCCAACGGTATCGGGACGCGGTCGGCGGGCTATGTTCCCTCCGAGGATCTCCGGCGCCAGGCTGCCCCGGACCAGCACCTCGGGGAGCACTACCGCCCGTCGGGCCCCGGCGGCCCGATCGTGGGTGGCGGGGGGCGCTGAGGCCGGCCGGGCTCCCCGGGGCGGGGGCAGGCACCCTTGATCTGATTGCACCGACCCTCGTCAATGGTCCAGACCTATTGACGGGGGTCGGCGGCTTTCCTACGATCCGGTCCGGCACATCCCCACATGTCCCCCCACCTCACCCGAGCCGGGCGTCACGCCCCCACGCGTCGGTCATGTCCGCGCGCCCGGCGGGAAGGGAGCACAGCATGTTCCGTCGGAGGTCCTCGCACGCCCAACGGGTCGGCCGCCCACCGCAGTCGGGGGTGGCGCGCGCAGTCTCGGCGCCCCGGCCGGGACGGGTGGAGCAGCGGCCGAGCGTGCTGCGGCGGTCGCTCGCCGGGGTGAGCGCCGCAGCGGTGATCAGCGCCGGCATCGCGGTGGCCGGCTCGGTGTCGGCCGGGGCCGCGACCACCAACCTGCTGGTCAACCCCGGTTTCGAGAGCGGCCTTTCGAGCTGGAGCTGTACCGGCGGGACGGGCACGGTGGTGAGCGGCCCGGTGCACTCGGGCAGCTCGGCGCTGCAGGCCACCCCGGCCGGGCAGGACAATGCCCAGTGCAGCCAGACCGTCAGCGTGCAGCCCAACTCCCAGTACACGCTGAGCGCTTGGGTCCAGGGCAGCTACGTCTATCTGGGTGCCACCGGCACCGGCCTCGGCGGCACCACCTCCACCTGGACGCCGAGCAACGCGACCTACGGCCAGCTGAGCGTGGCCTTCAGCACCGGCGCGAGCACCACCTCGGTGACGGTCTGGCTGCACGGCTGGTACGGCCAGCCCGCGTACCTCGCCGACGACGTCTCGCTCACCGGCCCCGGCGGCAGCGGCAGCCCCTCCCCGTCGCCGTCCAGCACCCCGCCGACCTCGCCGCCCCCGTCGAGCACCCCGCCCAGTTCCCCGCCGCCGAGCAGCACCCCGCCCAGCTCGCCCCCGCCGTCCAGCACCCCGCCGAGCAGCCCGCCGCCCACCGGCAGCAGCTGCCCGACCAAGCCGCGGCCGGCCGGCAAGGTGCTCCAGGGCTACTGGGAGAACTGGGACGGCGCCGCGAACGGCGTGCACCCCGGCATGGGGTGGGTGCCGATCACGGACAGCCGGATCGCCGCGCACGGGTACAACGTGATCAACGCCGCCTTCCCGGTGATCCTCTCGGACGGCACGGTGCTCTGGCAGGACGGGATGGACAGCGGGGTCAAGGTCTCCACTCCCGCCGAGATGTGCCAGGCCAAGGCGGCCGGGGCGACCCTCCTGATGTCCATCGGCGGCGCGGCGGCCGGCATCGACCTGAGCTCGAGCACCGTCGCCGACCGTTTCGTGGCCACCGTGGTGCCGATCCTCAAGCAGTACAACTTCGACGGCATCGACATCGACATCGAGACCGGCCTGGCCGGCAGCGGCAGCATCGGCACGCTCTCGGCCTCCCAGGCCAACCTGGAGCGGATCATCGACGGCGTGCTGGCCCAGATGCCGGCCGGCTTCGGCCTGACCATGGCCCCCGAGACGGCCTACGTCACCGGCGGCAGCGTCACCTACGGCTCGATCTGGGGCGCCTACCTGCCGATCATCAAGAAGTACGCGGACAACGGCCGGCTCTGGTGGCTGAACATGCAGTACTACAACGGCAGCATGTACGGCTGCTCCGGCGACTCGTACCAGGCCGGCACCGTCCAGGGCTTCACCGTCCAGACCACCTGCCTCAACAACGGCCTGACCATCCAGGGCACCACCATCAAGGTGCCCTACGACAAGCAGGTCCCCGGCCTCCCGGCCCAACCGGGCGCCGGCGGCGGGTACCTGGACCCGGGCTCGGTCGGCCAGTCCTGGAACGCCTTCAGCGGCGCCCTCAAGGGCCTGATGACCTGGTCGATCAACTGGGACGGCTCCAAGGGCTGGACCTTCGGCGACAACGCGAAGTCCCTCCAGGGACGTTGACCCCCGGCGGCGCCGGAGGGCGGCCCCGGGCGGAACGGGACGGGCGGCTCAGGAGGACGGGACGTCGGGCGGGTGAGCCTGGACGGGTCAGCCGAGTCGTTCGTCCCGAGGAGTCGCCATGCTCACCCGCCGACACCGCACGGCCCCCGGCGCCGCAGCGCCGGGGGCCGTCCGTGGCTCAGCCCTCGGTGCGGGCCACGCCGATGGGGCAGGTGGCGCCGGTGCCGCCGAGGCCGCAGTAGCCGTTGGGGTTCTTGGCGTCGGAGAGGTACTGCTGGTGGTAGGCCTCGGCGGGGTAGAAGGGGCCGGCCGGGGCGATCTCGGTGGTGATGGGGCCGAGGCCGAGGCGGGTGAGGGCGGGCTGGAAGGCCTCGCGGGAGGCCTCGGCGGCGGCGAGTTGGGCGGGGGAGTGGGTGTAGACGGCGGAGCGGTACTGGGTGCCGACGTCGTTGCCCTGGCGGAAGCCCTGAGTCGGGTCGTGGGCCTCCCAGAAGGTCTTGAGCAGGGTCTCGTAGGAGACCTGGGCCGGGTCGTAGACCACCCGGACGGCCTCGGTGTGGCCGGTCAGGCCGCTGCAGACCTCCTCGTAGGACGCGTTCGGCGTGTGGCCGCCCTGGTAGCCGACCAGGGTGGTGTACACGCCCGGGAGCTGCCAGAACTTGCGCTCGGCGCCCCAGAAGCAGCCGAGCCCGAAGTCGGCCACCTCCAGGCCGGCCGGGTAGGGCCCGGTGAGCGGGGTGCCGAGCACGGTGTGCGGCTCGGTGAGAGTGAAGACGGGGGCGGCGCGGCCGGGCAGGGCCTGCTCGGCGGTGACGAGCTCGGGCTTGGGGTGGTGGAACAGCAAGGCGGGCTCCTGAGGGCTCGGGGGTCGCGGTGGGTACAACGCCCGGCGGCGGTCGGTGATTCCGGGGCGGCGGCCGGGCGGCGGACCTGACGGAGGGCCCGCGGCAGGTGGCCGTGCCGACTGCCGGGGGCGGTCGGGCCCACTAGGCTCGGGGCATGACCGAGCACCCTCTTCCCCAGGGCTTCGAGACCCTCGCCATCCACGCGGGCCAGGAAGCAGACCCCCAGACCGGGGCCGTCGTCACGCCGATCTACCAGGTGTCCACCTACAAGCAGGACGGCGTGGGCGGCCTCCGGAACGGCTATGAGTACAGCCGCTCCGCCAACCCCACCCGCACCGCGCTGGAGGAGTGCCTGGCGGCACTGGAGGGCGGCGCCCGCGGCCTCGCCTTCGCCTCCGGCCTGGCGGCCGAGGACACCCTGCTGCGGACGATCCTCAAGCCGGGCGACCACATCGTCATCCCGAACGACGCCTACGGCGGCACCTTCCGCCTGTTCGCCAAGGTGCTGACCCGCTGGGGCATCACCTTCGACGTGGCGAACATGCAGGACCTCTCGACCGTGCGGGCCGCCCTCAAGCCCGAGACCCGGGCCGTCTGGGTGGAGACCCCGTCCAACCCGCTGCTCGGCATCGCCGACATCGCGGGCCTGGCCGAGATCGCGCACGGCGCGAACGCCCTGCTCGTGGTGGACAACACCTTCGCCAGCCCGTACCTCCAGCAGCCGATCTCGCTCGGCGCGGACGTGGTGGTGCACTCCACCACCAAGTACATGGGCGGCCACTCGGACGTGGTCGGCGGCGCGCTGGTCGCGGCCGAGGCCGGTCTGGGCGAGGAGATCGCGTACCACCAGAACGCGATGGGCGCCGTCTCCGGCCCGTTCGACGCCTGGCTGGTGATGCGCGGCATCAAGACCCTCGGCGTCCGGATGGACCGGCACAGCTCCAACGCCGAGAAGATCGTCGAGCTGCTGACCCGCCACCCGAAGGTCAGCCAGGTGCTCTACCCGGGCCTGCCCGAGCACGCCGGCCACGACATCGCGGCCAAGCAGATGAAGGCGTTCGGCGGCATGGTCTCCTTCCGCGTCGCGGGCGGCGAGGAGGCAGCGGTCGAGGTCTGCAACCGGGCCAAGCTGTTCACCCTCGGCGAGTCGCTGGGCGGCGTCGAGTCGCTGATCGAGCACCCGGGCCGGATGACCCACGCCTCGGTGGTCGGCTCGGCCCTGGAGGTGCCGGCCGACCTGGTCCGCGTCTCGGTGGGAATCGAGTCGATCGACGACCTGCTGGCCGATCTGCAGCAGGCGCTCGGCTAGGACTGAGCACCTGTCACCGAGGGGCGTGCGGCCGGTGCCGCGCGCCCCTCGCGCGTGATCGGCCGTGCCCGGAGGCGGTGCCTACAGTGGGGGCATGCAGAGCTGGCCGATCACCATGGACGACGTACGCGGCGCCCACAAGATGCTCGCCGGGGTCGCCCGGGTCACCCCGATGGAGGGCAGCCGGTACCTCTCCGGCCTGGTGGGCTCGCCGGTGCATCTCAAGTGCGAGAACCTCCAGCGCACCGGCTCCTTCAAGCTGCGCGGCGCGTACGTGCGGATCGCCGGCCTCTCCCCGGTGCAGCGGGCCGGCGGGGTGGTGGCCGCGAGCGCGGGCAACCACGCCCAGGGGGTGGCACTGGCCGCGGCCCTGCTCGGGGTGCGCTCCACCGTCTTCATGCCGCTGGCCGCCCCGCTGCCCAAGGTGGCCGCGACCAGGGAGTACGGCGCCGAGGTGCGGCTGCACGGGAGCACGGTGGACGAGGCGCTGCAGGCGGCCCAGCGCTACGCCGAGGCGACCGGCGCGGTCTTCATCCACCCCTTCGACCACTGGGACGTGGTGACCGGCCAGGCCACCGTGGGCCTGGAGATCCTGGAGCAGTGCCCCGAGGTGCGCACCATCCTGGTGGGCGTCGGCGGCGGCGGGCTGCTGGCCGGGATCGCGGCGGCGGTCAAGCCGGTGCGGCCGGACGTGCGGGTGGTCGGGGTGCAGGCGGCGGGCGCGGCGGCCTACCCGCCCTCGCTGGCGGCCGGGCGGCCGGTCTCGCTGGAGCGGTACGCCACGATGGCCGACGGGATCATGGTGGGCCGGCCGGGCGACATCCCGTTCGAGGTGGTCAACACGCTGGCCGACGGGGTGCGCACCGTCTCCGAGGAGTCGATCTCGCGGGCCCTGCTGGTCTCCCTGGAGCGGCTCAAGCTGGTGGTGGAGCCGGCCGGGGTGAGCCCGGTGGCGGCCCTGCTGGAGCACCCGGAGAGCTTCGAGGGCCCGGTGGTCGCGGTGCTCTCCGGCGGCAACATCGACCCCCAGCTGATGCAGCGGGTGCTCCGGCACGGCCTGGCGGCGGCCGGCCGCTACCTCTCGCTCCGGGTGCGGCTCACCGACCGCCCCGGCGCGCTGGCCGGCCTGCTCGCGGTGCTGACCCGGGCGGACGCCAACGTGCTGGACGTGGCGCACGTGCGGATCGATCCCCGGTTGGGCCTCACCGAGGTCGAGGTGGACCTGCACCTGGAGACCAAGGGCCCCGAGCACTGCGCGCTGGTGATCGGCGAGCTGCGGGACGCGGGGTACGTGGTCAGCCAGTAGGAGCTGATGGCGGGTCGGAAAACCCCTTGACGCGATATATCGCGAGCTGCCATTCTCGCGACCTATCGCGACCGGGCGATGCCCGCTGGCCGGGATACCCCGGTCGGGCCAGAGTGGACATGTCCGACAGACCACCAGAGGAGATGAGGCAGGCCCATGGCGCCAGCCATCGAAGCCGAGAACCTGGTCAAGACCTTCGGAGACGTACGCGCCCTGGACGGCGTCAGTCTCGACGTCCCCGAAGGCACGGTGCTCGGGCTGCTCGGCCCCAACGGCGCCGGCAAGACCACCACCGTCCGGGTGCTCACCACCCTGCTCCGCCCCGACTCGGGCCGCGCCGTGGTGGCCGGGGTCGACGTGCTCAAGCACCCGAACCAGGTGCGCAGCCTGATCGGACTCTCCGGGCAGTACGCGGCCGTGGACGAGTACCTGACCGGCCGGGAGAACCTCCAGATGGTCGGCGAGCTCTACCAGATGTCCAGCCGGGCGGCGAAGGCCCGCGCGCTGGAGCTGCTGGAGTGGTTCAACCTCACCGAGGCGATGGACCGCACCGCCAAGACCTACTCCGGCGGCATGCGGCGCCGGCTCGACCTCGCGGCCGCCCTGGTGGTGCGGCCGCCGGTGATGTTCCTGGACGAGCCGACCACCGGCCTCGACCCGCGCAACCGGCTGGCCCTCTGGGAGGTGATCGAGACGCTGGTCGAGCAGGGCACCACCCTGCTGCTCACCACCCAGTACCTGGAGGAGGCCGACCGCCTCGCCCACGACATCGCGGTGGTCGACCACGGCAAGGTGATCGCCCGGGGCTCGGCCGACGAGCTCAAGGCGCAGATCGGCGGCGAGCGGGTCGAGGTGGTGGTGCACACCCCGAGCGACGTGAGCGAGGCGCTGGCCGCGCTCACCCCGTACGCCAAGGGCGACCCGACGGTGGAGAAGAACACCCGGAGGATCACCGTCCCGGTGAGCGGCGGCGCCAAGGTGCTCGCCGACGTGATCCGCGAGCTGGACGCCCGCTCGATCGAGCTGGACGACATCGGCCTGCGCCGCCCGACCCTGGACGACGTCTTCCTCTCGCTCACCGGCCACGCCACCCTCGCCGAGGAGGGCACCGAGGAGAACTCCGGCGGTCGTAAGGGCGGCAAGGGCGCCAAGGGCAGCAAGCACGGGAAGGACGACTGATGGCCACCACCACCCCCGACCACGCGATCGGCGGCGCGATGCCGGCCCAGCGGCACGGCATCCCGGCGATGCTGCACGACTCCTGGGTCGTGGCCAAGCGCAACCTGCGCCGGATGACGCGGATCCCGGAGATCGTGGTCTTCGGGCTCATGCAGCCGGTCATGTTCGTGCTGCTGTTCAGCTACGTCATGGGCGGCGCGATCCAGATCCCGGGCGCCCGGTCGAGCTCCTCCACGTACACCCAGTTCCTGATGGCCGGCATCTTCGCCCAGACCGTCACCTTCGCGGTGGCCGGCGCCTCGGCCGGCATCGCGGAGGACATGACCAAGGGCCTGGTCGACCGGTTCCGCTCGCTGCCGATGACCCGCTCCGCCGTGCTGGTCGGCCGCACCATCGCCGACCTGGTGCAGACGGCCTTCACCCTGCTGGTGCTGGCGCTGGTCGCGCTGCTGGTCGGCTGGCGGATCCACGAGGGCTTCCTCAAGGCGCTCGGCGCCTTCGGGCTGCTGCTCCTGCTGGGGTACGCGTTCTCCTGGATCGGCGCGCTGATCGGCCTCTCGGTGCGCAGTCCGGAGGCGGCCACCTCGGCCGGCCTGATCTGGCTCTTCCCGCTGACCTTCATCTCCAACGCCTTCGTGCCGGTCAGCTCGATGCCGGGCTGGCTGCAGGGCATCGCCTACTGGAACCCGTTCTCCGCCACCGTGCAGGCCTGCCGCAACCTCTTCGGCAACCAGGTCGGCCCGGTGGACCAGGCCTGGCCGATGCAGCACGCGGCGCTGGTCTCGGTGCTCTGGTCGCTGGTGATCATGGCGGTCTTCTCCTGGCTCTCGGTCCGCAAGTACCGCTCGGCCGCCGGCTGAGCCCCGCCGCGGCCACGCGAGAGGGCACGCGAAAGGCGGCCCGGAGCGCTCTCACTCCGGGCCGCCTTCGCACGTACGGGTGCGGGTCAGCCGGCGTGCGGCTTGACCTCGATCACGGTGACGCTGGCCTTCTTGCCGTTCGGCAGCTCGTAGACGGCCTCCTCGCCGACCTTCTTGCCGTCGATGGCGCGGCCGAGCGGCGACTGCGGCGAGTAGATCTCGATGTCGTCGCCGACCACCTCGCGGGAGCCGAGCAGGAAGACCATGGTGTCGTCCTTGTCGCCGTCGAAGGCGACGGTGACGATCATGCCCGGGGCGACCACGCCGGAGTCGGTCGGGGCCTCGCCGACCTTGGCGCGCTCCAGCAGCTGGGTCAGCTGGCGCACGCGCAGCTCGCCCTTGCCCTGCTCCTCCTTGGCGGCGTGGTAACCCGCGTTCTCCTTGAGGTCACCCTCCTCACGGGCGGCCTCGATCTTCTGGGCGATCTCGATCCGCCAGGGGCCGGTCAGCTCCTCCAACTCAGCCTTGAGCTTGTCGTATCCGGCCTGAGTGAGCCAGGTCACGTTCTCGCTGGTCTGGGTCACGGGTGCTCCTCGTCGGTGCTGTGGCAGTGCTGAGGGTGGGGGTCGTCAGCAAACGGCGATGGTTCGTCGTACTGCGGGCTCATACGGTCTACTGCGGGGCGGAAACTGTCGTACTACAAAGCAACGCCCGCTCCCGGGCCACTCGGCGCGGAAGGGGCGAAACCACCAGCCTAACAACTTCCGGCGCCCAGTGGGAGGGTCATTTCTCCTGGCCCGGCCTCCCTACGGATGCCCGGACTCCTCGTCGAGTATGCCGCCGGTTCATGGCGCGTCGTTGTGCGCCGGGCCGCTTCGAGGGAGTGCGGGCCGCTCGCGGGAGCTACTTGGCCGGGGTGCAGCCGAGCAGCTCGGCGGTGGTGCTGCGCGCGGTGGTCCTCAGGGTGACGGTCTCGTCGTAGCCGCCGCCCTGGGCGGGCACGGGCACGTCGCTCAGGCCGACCACCGAACCGTCGGCGGCCTGGGCGCGGACGGTGCAGACCCCGCCGACGCCCTTGGACTTGCTGACGGTCAGCTGCACCTTGATCGCACTCTCCGAGACCACCTCGAAGCCCTGCACGGTGGCCCGCAGCTTGGTCTCCCGCATCAGGTAGGACCCGCCCAGCCAGGCGATGAGCCCGAGCGCCAGCACCGCGCAGACCGCTCCGACGATCTTCAGCTTGCGATCGGCCGAGGCGTCGCTGCCGCGCCCGTACCGATCGGCCGGGGGCCGGGGAGTGGTGGCGGTCCTAGTGCCGGAGTCCATGAGTAGGCTCAGTCCTTTCGCCGAGGGGCCGTCGGTCGCCGGTGGGAATGGACGAGCCCCTCGTTCAGTCACTATAGGAGGGGCTGAACCGCGCCGGTGTCGGCGGGGGAGCCGTAGCTCTTGCTTTGGAAGGAACCAGGCGTTGACTGAGCAGCTCAGACTGATGGCGGTGCATGCCCACCCGGACGACGAGTCCAGCAAGGGTGCCGCCTCCATGGCCATGTACGTCTCCCAGGGGGTGGACGTGCTGGTCGCCACCTGCACCGGCGGTGAGCGTGGCTCGATCCTCAACCCCAAGCTCCAGGGCCGCCCCGAGATCGAGGAGAACATCCTCGAGGTCCGGCGCAAGGAGATGGACGCGGCGCGCGAGATCCTCGGCATCAAGCAGGCCTGGCTGGGCTTCGTGGACTCCGGGCTGCCCGAGGGCGACCCGCTGCCCCCGCTGCCCGAGGGCTGTTTCGCCCTCCAGGACCTGGCGGTGGCCACCGAGCCGCTGGTGCGGCTGATCCGCGAGTTCCGTCCGCACGTCATCACGACGTACGACGAGAACGGCGGGTACCCGCACCCGGACCACATCATGACCCACAAGATCAGCGTCGCGGCCTTCGAGGCGGCGGGTGACCCGGACGCCTTCCCCGGCACCGGCGAGCCCTGGCAGCCGTCCAAGCTGTACTACAACCACGGCTTCCCGATGAGCCGGATCCGGGCCATGCACGCCTACCTCACCGAGCGCGGCATCGAGTCGCCCTACGGCGAGTGGATCGAGAACTGGGACAAGAGCGGCCGCCAGGAGCGGGAGATCACCACCCGGGTCGAGTGCTCCGACTGGTTCGAGACGCGGGACCGCGCGCTGATCGCGCACGCCACCCAGATCGACCCGGACGGGCCGTGGTTCCGAGTGCCGATCGAGGTGCAGCGCGAGGTCTGGCCGACCGAGGACTACGAGCTGGCCCGTTCGCTGGTCGACACCGACCTGCCGGAGAACGACCTCTTCGCCGGGCTGCGGGTCGCCGCCACCGCCTGAGCCCTACCCCGCGTTACCCCACCCCGGTGGCCCGCGCCCCGTAAGGCCGGGTCACCATGGAGAGATGAGCAACTCCGTGCACCTCGTCAACCTCGCCGCCGACGCGTACGACGCGAACAAGGTGACTCCCGGTCTCCTCGGCTTCATCGTCTTCGCCGCCCTCGGCGTGGCGACCTGGTTCCTGGTGAAGTCCATGAACCGCCAGTTCAAGCGGGTCGACTTCGTCGAGGAGCCGGAGCAGCCCAAGCAGTAGCCGGTCGCGGCGGCGGCTCCCGGGTCGGGCCCTCCACGGCTACGACTCGTCGAGCCAGCCGCTCGCGGCGGCGAGGGCGCCCGCCTGGAAACGGCTGCGGGCGCCGAGGCGTTCGGTCAGATCGGCGCTGAGGCGGCGGACCGTCCGGTCGGAGACTCCGAGTCGGCGGGCCGCCGCCTCGTCGGTGTCGCCGTGCGCGAGCAGCCGCAGCAGGGCCCGTTCCTGGCCGCTCAGGCCGTGCCCGTCCCGGGGGCGGGCGGTGGTCAGCGGGGTGGCCCCGGCCCAGACCAGCTCGAACAGCGCCGCCAGCGGGGCGACCGCGCCGCGCCCGGAGACCAGGGTCGCGCCGCGCTCCGGCCGGTCCGGGTCGAGCGGCACCAGGGCGGTCTCGCGGTCCACCACGACCATCGGCAGCGGCAGGGTCGGTGCCGTCCGCACCTCACCGCCGTGCCTGGCCAGCCGACGCCCCCGGGCGAGCGCGGCCGGGTCGTGGCGCACCGCGTCCAGGTACAGGGTGCGCAGCAGCACGCCCCGGGCCGGCAGGGCCTGCTCCAGCGCCTCGGTGCCGTCGGCCGGAGCCGTCGGCGCCCCGGCGGTCACGAAGGAGAGCACCTCCCGCCGGGCCCGCCCGATCAGCCGCTCCAGCCCCTCGCGCACCGCGTCGGCCCCCTCCAGCGCCGCCCCTCCGCCCGGCGCGCCGGCTCCCGGCCGGCTCCGCTCGGCGGTCAGCCGGGCGAGCGCCGCCCGGCCCTGTTCGAGCCGGTGCCGGCGGCTCAGCAGCTCCGCCTGCTGCCGGGCCAGCAGCGACTCCAGCCCGACCTCGGGGGTGACCGGCCGCAGCGCCAGCGGGTCCTCCCAGGAGGGCCGGAGCAGGGCCAGCCGGGCCAGCGCGTCGAAGGCCGCCCGGACGGTCGGCAGGTCGATCCGCAGGTGCGCCGCCAACTCCCCGGCTCCGGCGTCCGGATGCCGCAGCATCGCCAGGTAGACCGCCTCGGCCGTCCCGTCCACCCCGAAGGGGGCGAGCACGCCCGCTGCGGCGAGCTCGCCGCCCTGTTCCGTCATGACCGGATCCCCCCTCGCGCGAGCCCTTGATCCGCAAGCTCTTGATCGAAGCGGGGACCAGCCTGGTGGCCGGCCCCTACCGATCGCTTTCACCGCGCTTACCGGGTGCTGCCCGGGGTGTGTCCGGTGCACATCGCTGCGCGTCCGGCGCGTCCGGTGCCGGTCAGGCCGGTACCGGACAGGGGCCGGTGCTGGCGGGTCGGCGACGGGGGTTGCCAGGGTGCCGGGATGTACCTGGTCAGTGTGCGGCTCGCGGGCAGCCGGGTCGGGGCGGCGGCGGAGGCCGGGGCCCTGACCGAGGCGGTCTGGCGCGAGGCCGGTGAGGACGATCTGCTCAGCCACGTCTATGCCCAGCCCGGCGGGCCCGGGCTCGAACTGGTGCTGTTCCTGCGGGCGGAGCGGATCGAGGCCGCCGAGCAGGTGGCGGGGGAGCTGGTGCGGCGGGGGGTGGTGGCCGAAGGGCTGCCGTTCACCGTCACGCACTGCGCGGTCGACCTGCTGCTGCCCGATTTCGAGGGGCGGCTGTGAAGGGGCAGCTGTGAAGGAGGTGGCTGTCCGGTCGGCTGCTTGGCCGGTACCGGTCAGGCCGGGGTCGGACAGTGATCTTCCCTTCACCGTCCGGGGGCGCAGTGGCGAGAGTGGGCCGACCACCCCACCGCTCGCAGAAGGACCACAGATGCGCAGAACCGTCGCCGCGCTCGTCTCGGCCGTGCTGGCCGCCTCCGGCGCCCTCGCGGCCTCCCCGGCCCGGGCCGCCACCGATCCGGTCGGCACCAACCACGTCCTCGACTGGAACGGCTACCTGCTCCGGGCGTTCACGGCCGACACCGGCCCGGCCACTCTGCTCACCGGAGGCTCGCCCGGCCCGCTGACCCGGGCCGCCGCGATGATGTACACGGCCATGTGGGACGCCGAGAACTCGGTGGTCGGCGGCGCCAACCCGACGTACGGCTACTACCTGGGCCAGCAGCCGGTGTCGGCCGGCGCCTCCGCCCAGGCGGCCATGGACCAAGCCGCGCACGACACCCTGGCCGGCGTCTTCACCGCCCAGAAGGCCACCTTCGACGGCGAGTTGACCACCGAGCTGGCGACCTTACCGGGCGGGCCGACCGACCCGGCCGTGAAGAACGGCACCGCCGTGGGCGCGGCGGCCGCCAAGGCGGTGATCGACAAGCGGTCGGGCGACGCGGCACAGGTGAACGTGCCGTTCACCCCGGCCGGCGTGCCCGGCTCGTACCCGGCCGGCCCGGCCGCCGACCCGGGCTGGGGCAAGCTCCCGCCGTTCGCGATGACCTCGGGCAGCCAGTTCCGCCCCGGGCTGCCCGGCGGCTACTCCGACTACCCCTCGCTGCTGGCCAGCCAGGCCTACGCGGCGCAGGTCAACGAGGTCGAGCAGCTCGGCGGGGCGAACTCGACCACCCGGACGGCCGACCAGACGCAGCTGGCGTTGTTCTGGGCCAACGACGCGAACGGCACCTACAAGCCGCCGGGCCAACTCTTCGACATCACCGGCCTGTTGGTGCATCAGAAGGGGCTGAACGAGTACGAGTCCGCCCACCTGTTCGCACTCACCGCGATCGCGATGGCCGATGCCGCCGTCACCGCCTGGGACAGCAAGTACCTGACGCCGATCCAGCTCTGGCGCCCGTACAGCGCGATCAACAACGCCTCGGCGCTGACCAGCCCCGGCGTGCAGGCCGATCCGAACTGGAAGCCGCTGGCGGGCGCCACCCCGAACTTCCCGTCCTACGTCTCCGGCCACTCCACCTTCGCCGGGGCCTGGGGCTCGGTCATGCGGGACTACTTCGGTGACAACGTGAGCTTCACCGCGGGCACCAAGGACCCCCGGGTGCCCAATGTCACCCGGTCTTTCACCAGCATCACCGCCGCTGCCGAGGAGGACGGCATCAGCCGGCTCTACCTCGGGGTGCACTACCGCTGGGACACCCGGGCCGGGCTCGACGAGGGCTACGCGCTGGGCGACTACGTCTACGGCAGCCAGCTGCGCACCCCGCCCTCGTACACCGGCCGGGTCGCCGCCGCGACGGCCGCCGTCTCCGGCACCTCGGTGACGCTGCCGGTGGGCCGGGCCGTGGCGGCCGGGCACACCCTGCTGGTCTCGACGATGCTCACCAACACCCACTCGGGCACCGTGACGGCCACCGACAGCCAGGGCAACGGCTACGCGCTCGTGCCCGGCTTCCCGGTCAACGACGGGGCCGGTGACCGCACCCTGGTGCTGAGCGCGGTCGGCGTCCGGCCGCTGAGCGCCACCGACACCATCACGCTGCACTACCCGACCACCGGCGAATACCAGGTCGCCGTGGACGAGTTCGCCAACGTCTCGGCCGTGGACAGGGTGGCCACCGCCACCGGTGCGGCCGGTACACCGTTCAACTCCGGTGCCACCGCTGCCACTTCGACGCCGAACGAGCTGGTCTGGGGTGTGGGCGGCATCCAGGGCGGCAAGACCGCCGGCTGGGACGCCGGGTACTCCGCCCTGCCCACCGTGACGCTGGTCGAGGACCAACTGGCCACCGCCTACCGGTCGGTGTCCGCTGTCGGCTCCTACGCGGCCTCCGGCACGGCCAGCCACCAGTGGATGGCCGCGGCGGTCACCCTGCGGTAGTCGCCGGCTCCGCCTGGCCCCTCGGGTGGTTTCAGGGGGTCAGGTGCCGGCGGCCGGGGATCTGCTCGAAGATCAGGTTGGTCCGGGTCTGCGCCACCGCCGGATGGGTGGTCAGGTGGTCCACCACGAAGTCGCGGAGCGACTCGGGGGCGGCCAGGGCCACGTGCAGCAGGTAGTCGTCGGAGCCGGCCATGTGGAAGACCTCGACCACGCCCGGCAGGTCCGGGGCGCTGGCCCGGAAGCTCTCGTTCTGCTCCCGGGTGTGCGCCCGCAGCCGGACCGAGATCATCGCCTGGAGCGGCAGGCCGATCGCCGCCGGGGAGATCTCGGCCCGGAAGGCCCGGATCACCCCGCGCTCGCGCAGCGACCGCACCCGGGCCAGGCAGGTGGAGGGCGCGATGCCCACCGCCTCGGCCAGCGCGTTGTTCGGCAGCCGGGCGTTGTCGGCCAGCACCCGCAGGATCGCCCGGTCGGTCTCGTCGAGGGGCTGCTGCGGCCCCCGGTGATTGTTCGGCACGGTACCCAGGATCGACCCTCCAGCCGAGTTTTCGCAAACTTCTGCGCACCTGTACCGAATCTTCTTCGGCACTGTTTCGGTCGGCCCGACGGATGTTCCATCCTTGCTGCTCATGAGCCCGTTCGAGACCATGAACCCCGCCGCCGACCAGGAGCTGCCCCCGCTGGCGCTGGCCGGCCACCGGCTGCCGCAGCCCCCGGCGGAGGAGCCGCAGGTGGCGGAGTACGCGATACCCGTCGGCGGGCTCGACCGGGAGCAGCGCCTGCGCGCCCTGGACCGGATTGACACCTACCTCGCCCACAAGCGGCAGCACCTGCTCGGCTACCAGGCCAACCAGGAGCTGGACGGCTGCGCCTCGGACCTCGGGCGCTTCATGCGGCACAACATCAACAACCTCGGCGACCCGTTCCGCAGCGGCGGCTACAAGCCGAACACCAAGGCCGTCGAGCACGCGGTGCTCGACTACTACGCCGACCTGTGGCGGGCAAAGGGCCCGCACTCGCCGGAGGATCCGGAGTCGTACTGGGGCTACGCGCTCTCGATGGGCTCCACCGAGGGCAACATGTACGCGCTCTGGAACGCCCGGGACTACCTGAGCGGCAAGCCGCTGATCCGGCCCACCGCCTCCTCCGGCTCCGGCGCCGTGGTGACCCCCAACTCCCGCCGCCCGGTGGCCTTCTACTCCGAGGACACGCACTACTCCTTCGCCAAGGCCGTCCGGGTGCTCGGGGTGGAGACCTTCCACGATATCGGCGTGGAGAACTACCCCGGCCAGTGCCCGCTGCCGGGCTCCGGCGGCGTCTGGCCGCTGGAGGTGCCCTCGGTGCCCGGCCCGTCCGGGCTCTCCTGGGACGGCACCGGCGAGATCTCGGTGGACGCCCTCGAACTCCTCGTCGAGTTCTTCGCGGCCAAGGGCCATCCGGTCTTCGTCAGCCTCAATCTCGGCTCCACCTTCAAGGGCGCGCACGACGACGTGCGCGCCGTCTGCGAGCGCCTGCTGCCGATCTTCGAGCGGTACGGGATGGTCGAGAGCGAGGTGGTCCGCGGGCGGGACCAGCGCAGCGGCGAGCTGCTGACCGACCGGCGGCGCCGGTTCTGGATCCACGTGGACGGTGCGCTGGGGGCGGCGTACCTGCCGTTCCTGCGGCTCGCCCAGGAATCGCCGGAGACCTACGGCTGGACGCCCGCCGCGCCGGCGCCGGAGTTCGACTTCGGCCTGCGGCTGCCCACCGCCGGGCACGGCGAGGTCGACCTGGTCTCCTCGATCGCGATGAGCGGGCACAAGTGGCCGGGGGTGCCGTGGCCCTGCGGCATCTACATGACCAAGGTCAAGTACCAGGTCTCCCCGCCCTCCCAGCCCGACTACACCGGCGCCCCCGACACCACCTTCGCGGGCTCCCGCAACGGCTTCTCGCCCCTCGTCCTCTGGGACCACCTGGCCCGCCACTCCCACGCCGACCAGGTCGACCGGATCCGCCGCTCCCAGGAGCTCGCGGCCTACCTCGAATCCCGCCTCACCGCCCTGGAACGGACCCACGGCCTCACCCTCTGGCCCGCCCGAACCCCGGGCGCCCTCACCGTCCGCTTCCGCAAGCCCAGCCCCGAGCTGGTCACCAAGTGGTCCCTCTCGGCCCAGGACGTCCTCACCACCCCCGGTGAGGAAGCCACCCGCCGCTCCTACGTCCACGTCTTCCTGATGCCCTCCGTCACCCGCGAGAAGCTCGACGCCCTGCTGGACGACCTGGTCAACGACCCGGTGATCACCGGTAGCTGATTCCGTCTGGTCGGCCCGGGAGCAGGCGGGCGGCCGTGTTGCGGAGGCGGGTGTGGTCGGTGGTGACGATGCGGTGGAGGGTGCGGGAGGCGAAGGCGGTGCGTTGGGCGCTGCGGCGGCGTTCGCGGTCGTAGGTGTGGAGGGCGGCCGGGAGGGCGCCGGGGCCGTGGTGGGCGAGGGCGCGGGTGAGGGCTTCGGCGTCGAGGAGGGCGGTGCAGGCGCCCTGGCCGAGGTTGGGGGTCATGGCGTGGGCCGCGTCGCCGACCAGGGCGACCTTGCCGGCCGTGACGAAGGTCGGGAGGGCGGGGTGGAGGTGCCGCATCTCGTAGCAGAGCCAGCCGGCCGGGTCGGTCTTGGTGAGGATGTGCGGGATGGGGTCGTGCCAGTCGGCGAAGAGGCCGGGCAGGTCGGCGGCGGTGGTGCCCTCGGGGACGGCGGCGTACCAGTTGGTGTGGCCCGGTTCGACCGGGGTGAGGCCGAAGAAGCGGCCCTTGCCCCAGGTCTCGCCGTGCCGGTCGGTCTCGAAGTCGGCGATGCCGATCCAGGCCACCGAGCCGACCTTGGTGGGCCCGGCGGAGGCGGAGAAGCAGGCCGCCCGCACGGCACTGCGCAGCCCGTCGGCCCCGACCACCAGGTCGTAGCCGGCCTGGAGGGCGGCCGCGTCGGTGACGTTCGCACCGAACTCCACCACGCCCGCGCCGCCCAGGGTCGCCAGCTCGGCCAGCAGGAGGTCGATCAAGTAGGGCCGGGAGATGAGCAGTTCGGGCTTGCCGGCCTTCTTCTCCAGTCGCTCCAGCGGAAGTCCGGCCAGTACCCGGCCGTCCGGGGTGCGGATCTGCGCCGAGCGGTACGGCACCGCGCGGCGCCGGACCGCCGCGCCCACGCCGAGCCGGTCGAGCGCGTCCTGCGCGGCCGGGGTGAGCGCGAACGCCGTGCCGTAGCGCTCGAGTTCGGCCCGGCGCTCGCGGATCGACACCTGCCAGCCGGCCCGCCGTAGCCCGATCGCCGTCGCGAGCCCGCCGACCCCGGCGCCGACCACAACTGCCGTTCCTGTCATCGTTGTTCCTCGGATCGATCGGTGAGGGGAATCAGTAGGGGGTGTCGAAGCAGGTCGTGGGAGTCGTCCAGGCGGAGGTGCCGTACTGGTTGGCCGCGCGCAGGGCGATGCAGACGTGGTCGCCGGAGTACGGGCCCTGGACGTCGTAGCTGGTGCCCGAGGTGGAGAGGACCTTCTTCACCCCGCTGGTCTGGTTGTCGTACTGGATCTCGTAGCGGGTCGCGTCCGACTGCGCGTTCCAGGTCATGGTGAACGGCATGTCGCAGGCGCCGAAGCAGCCGTGGTCGAAGGTCGCCTTGTAGGCCGCCGGGACGGCAGGCGCGGAGCCCTTGGGCTGCACGGGCGTCTGGACGGGCTGGGGCGTCGGAGTCGGGGAGGGCTTCGGCGCGGGAGCGGCCGGGGGCGCGGACTGCTGCGTGCCGGTGGAGCCCCCGCCGGAGCCGCCGCCGGCGCCGTTGCCGGAGCCGCTGCCGGAGCTTCCGTTCGAACTTCCGCCGGAGGTGGTGCCGTTGTTCGTGCCGCCGCCGGTGGTCGTGGTGCCGAGCACGCCGCCGGCGGCGCCGTAGCCGGCGCCTGGCGGCGGCGCGGTGACGGTGGTGACGGTGGTGGCGGGCGGGGTCGAGGGCGCAGCCGAGCCCGGCGGCGGCGTGGCGGGGGCACCGGTCGTGGGGGAGGAGGAGGCCGAGGGGCGGGCCGAGGTGGTGGAGGGCGGTGCGGTGCTGACGGCGGTGCCCCTCGGGAAGCCGTCGGCCAGTGAGGGCGGGGTGCCGGTGCCCGGGACGAGGAGCAGGGTGGCGGCGGTGCCGGCGGTGACCACGGCGGCCAGGACGAGCAGGGCCGGGCGGCGGCGGGGCCGTCCGGGGCCGAGGGTGTTCGCCTCGGTGGGGGTGGGCAGGGCGGAGAGGGCCGGGATCCCGGTGTCGCCCGCGTGCCGGATCAGCACGGCCAGGCCGGTCTGGTCCAGGGTCTCCTCGCCCAGGGTCAGCGCGGCCACCAGGTCGGCGGGGGTGGGGCGTTCGGCCGGGTCCTTGGTCAGGCAGCGGCGGACCAGGCCGACCAGGTCGGCCGGGACGCGGTCGAGCTCGGGCTCCTCGTGCACGATGCGGAAGCCGAAGCCGAAGGAGTCGGTCTGGCCGAACGGGTGCTCCCCGGTGGCCGCGAAGGCCAGCACCAGCCCGAGGGCGAACACGTCGGCGGCGGGCCCGACCCGGCCGCGGACCTGCAACTGCTCGGGGGCCATGAACTGCGGGGTGCCGAGCACCACGCCGGTCTGGGTCAGGGTGGTGACGGCCGCGCTCCGGGCGATGCCGAAGTCGATCAGCCGGGGCCCGTCGGGCCCGAGCAGGATGTTGCCGGGCTTGACGTCCCGGTGCACCAGCTCGGCCGCGTGGATCGCGGCCAGCGCCTCCGCCAGCCGGACGCCGAGCGCCCGCACCGACACGGTGTCCAGCGGGCCGTGCTCGGCGACCACCGCGTTCAGGGTCGGCCCCGGCACGTACTCGGTGGCCAGCCAGGGCTGGGCGCAGTCCACGTCGAAGTCGAGGGTGGCGGCGAAGTACGGCCCGGACATGGCCCGGGCCGCGGTCACCTCGCGGCGGAACCGGGCGATGAAGTCGGCGTTCTGGGCCAGCTCCTCGTTGACCACCTTGACGGCCACCAGGGCGTCCGCGCGCCGCCCGAGGTAGACCCGGCCCATGCCGCCGGCGCCGAGCACCCCGAGCAGCTCGTACGGGCCGACCAGCCGGGGATCCCCGTCCTGGAGGGCCTTCACCGGCCCGCTCCGCGGAGGGGTGCCGGGTGGTCGGGCAGCAGAGGCAGCATGGTTCTCTCACGTTCGGCGGGAGGGTGCGTGGGGTCGTCACCGCGAGGATGACGGCCCGGCCGCCGAAAGCTCCAGGTCACGGCACCGGCCATTGATGGCCGGTCGTCGCTCAGCCGGTCGGGCGCCCCCGTCGTGACCGTCGGCGGCCCCACGGCTTGGCGACGGAGATCACCACCTCGGCGAGGTAGACCGACAGGGCCACGGCCGGGATGATCACCAACTCGTAGCGGGTGGACCCGAGGTGCAGCTCGGCGATGCCGCCGGTGGGGTGCCGTTCCACGAGACGTGCCGCCTCGTGCAACCGGGCGGTCAGCGCGAAGGCCGAGGCGGCCGTGGCGGCCAGGGTGAGCCAGAACTTGACGGTCACCCAGTGGTACCGGAACAGGCCCCAGGGCGTGCCGAGCGAGAGCACCAGCCCGGTCAGCAGCGAGGCCAGGCTCAGCGGCAGCACCAGCGCGTCCCCGAGCAGCGGCAGCACCCGGTAGGCGCTGCGCAGCGTCTCCGCCCGGTCCGTCAGCAGCCCCGCCAGGCCCAGCGTGAGCAGGCAGAGCATCAGGCCGAGCCAGCCGACCGAGCTGACCACGTGCGCGATCACCGCGCCCTTCCGGGCCCGGGGCGAGAGCCGGAACCCGGCGGGCGGCCGGGAGTCGAGCCGGCGCGGAACGGAGCGTGAAGCCGCAGTGGTCATGGCGGGCCCTCCTGAGTGGTGGCGGCGGTGGAGACGGAGGTGGGGGTGTCGGCGTTCGGCCCCGTGCCTCCGCCGGCCTGGCAGCGGAGGCACCCGAGGATCGTCGCCCTGACCCGCCTTCGCCGTCGTCCCCCGCCCGGCGGCCGTCCGGCTACTCCCGGGGGAGTAGCGCCGAGCCGCCGGCGTACGACCGGGGGCGGCCCGGACCGGTGCCGAAGCCGCACCTGTGGCCGATGCCGGGCCGGGGCGAGTCGAACTAGCCTTCCGGCATGAGCGATTCACGCCTGCTGCTGGAGGAGCCGTCGAGGCCTGCGCGCCCGCCGGTGGTCTCCTCGCTAGCCGTTGCCGCCCTCCAGGTGGTGGGCACGGTCGGCGCGGCGCACCAGCAGCCCGACCGCAGTCGACTCGACGCCCTCGCCTACGTCTTGCTGCTGCTCGGCCCCGCGCTGCTGCCGCTCCGTCACCTGCACCCGGTGGCGGTGCTGGCCGGCACGGCTGCGGTCACCCTCGGCTACCTGGGCGCGGGTTACCCGTACGGACCGGTCTTCGCCGGCCTCGGGGTGGCGTTCTACGCCGCCGTCCAGGCCGGGCGACGGCGGGCGGCCTGGGCCTTCGTCGGCGGCTGCTACCTCGTCCAGTTGACGACCGGCTACCTGCTGCCCGGGGTCGGCCGGCCGGCGGGCGGCTGGCAGGAGGTGGGGCTGGCGGCGGTGCTGCTGCTGATCGCGAGCGGTGCGGAGCTGGCCCGGACGCGCCGGGAGCAGTCGGCGGCGACCGAGGCCGCCGAGGCGGCGGCGCGGCGGCGCCGGGCCGACGAGGAACGGCTGCGGATGGCGCGGGAGTTGCACGACATCCTGGCGCACAGCATCTCGCTGGTGCACATCCAGGCGGGGGTGGCGCTCGAGCTCCTCGACACCCACCCGGAGCACGTCAGGAGCGCCCTGACCACCATCAAGTCCACCAGCAAGGAGGCCCTCGGCGAGGTCCGGCAGGTGCTCGACGTGCTGCGCCGGCCGGGCGGCGCAGCACCCCGCACCCCGGCCCCCGGCCTGGACCGGCTGGACGAACTGGTCGACCAGGCGGGCCGGGCCGGGCTGGCCGTCACCGTCCGCACCGAGGGCGAGCCCGCAGCGGCCCCGGCGGCCGTCCAGCGGGCCGCGTTCCGGATCGTCCAGGAGGCGCTGACCAACGTGATCCGCCACTCGGCCGCCCGGACGGCCACCGTGCGGCTCACCCGGACGGCCGGGGGCCTCGCCGTGGAGATAGCCGACCCGGGCCCGGCAGGTGGTGGGGGTGCGGGTACGGGCGGTGCGGGGGCGGCGGGCGGCGCGGGGGCCGGGCTGATCGGAATGCGGGAGCGGGCCGCCGCGTTCGGGGGCACCCTGGAGGCGGGGCCGCACGGCACCGGCTTCCGGGTCCGGGCCCGGCTGACGGAGAGCGACGGGGGAGTGGGGGCGGCGGATGGTCCGGGTGCTGCTGGCGGATGACCAGATGTTGGTGCGGGCGGGGTTCCGGGCGCTGCTCGACGCCCAGCCCGACATCGAGGTGGTCGGCGAGGCGGACGACGGCGAGGCGGCCTTGCGGCTGATGGTCGCGCTGCGGCCCGACGTGGTGCTGATGGACATCCGGATGCCCCGCCTCGACGGCCTGGAGGCCACCCGGCGGATCGCGGCCGACCCCGGGCTGGCGGCGGTCCGGGTGGTCGTGCTGACCACCTTCGAGCTGGACGAGTACGTCTTCGAGGCGCTTCGCTCCGGCGCGGTCGGCTTCCTGGTCAAGGACGCCGAACCGGCCGAGCTGCTCCGGGCCGTCCGGGTCGCCGCCGAGGGCGGCGCGCTGCTCTCCCCGGGCGTCACCCGGCGCCTGATCGGCGAGTTCGCCGCCCGCTCGAAGGAGCCCCGGTCGGTCAGCCTCGACGCCCTCACCGACCGTGAACGCGAGGTGCTCGCCCTGGTCGGCCTCGGCCTCTCCAACGAGGACATCGCCCGCCGCCTGCTGGTCAGCCCCCTCACCGCCAAGACCCACGTCAGCCGCGCCATGGTCAAACTCGCCGCCCGCGACCGCGCCCAACTGGTCGTCCTCGCCTACGAATCCGGCCTGGTCCGGCCCGGCTGGCTCGGCTGAGCCCTGATACTGCGCACCTGTCGGTGCCCGTCGCTAGGGTGGCGGGCGTGCCTGGGACGAACGGACGTGACGACGCCGTCGAGCTGTTGGAGCCGTACCGGCGGGAGTTGACGGCCTACTGCTACCGGATGCTCGGGTCGGCCTTCGAGGCCGAGGACGCGGTGCAGGAGACGCTGGTCCGGGCCTGGTCGAAGTACGGCGGGTTCGAGGGGCGGTCGGCGCTGCGCACCTGGCTGTACCGGATCGCCACCAACGTCTGCCTGGACATGGCACCGGCGCCGCAGCGGCGGGCCCGGCCGATGGACCTCTCGGCGCCCTGCCCGGCCGGTGCACCGGACTTGGCGCAGCTGGAGGAGCGGGTCTGGGTCGGTCCGGTGCCGGACGAGCGGGTGCTGTTCGGGGATCCGGCCGAGGTGGCGGTGGGGCGGGAGACGGTGCGGCTGGCCTTCGTCTCGGCGCTGCAGAAGCTGCCGGCCCGGCAGCGCGCGGTGCTGATCCTGCGGGAGGTGCTGGCCTGGTCGGCGGCGGAGACGGCCGAGCTGCTTGAGACCACGGCCGCCTCGGTCAACAGCGCACTCCAGCGGGCCCGGGCCACCCTGGCCGCCGACGGCGGAGTGCCGGAGGCCGACACCTTCGAGCCACTGGACGAGACGCAGCAGGCGCTGCTGGCACGGTACGTGACCGCGTTCGAGGCCTTCGACATCGAGGCGTTGACCAGCCTGCTGCACGAGGACGCGGTGCTCAACATGCCGCCGTACCGGATGTGGGTGCGGGGCATGGCCGAGCTGGGGGAATGGTGGCGGGGCACCGGCAGCGGCTGCCGCGGGTCCCGCCTGCTCCCGGTCGAGGCGAACGGCACCCCGGCCTTCGCCCAGTACCGCCCGGCCGAGGACGGTGACGGCTGGACCCCGTGGGGCCTCACCCTGCTGGAGATCACCGACGGCCGGATCGCGACGATGACCAACCACCTGGACGCCGAGCGGCTCTTCCCGCTCTGGGGGCTTCCGGCACGACTGCCGCTGCGGCTGCCGGTGCGCTGAGCCGTTCGGTGGCGGTGGCGGTGGCGGTGGCGGTGGCGGTGGCCGCGGGTCGCGGGAAGCCGCCGGTCGGGTCGGCGGTACCGAGGGCTGGCTCTGGCCGCCCGGGCGCCTGCCGTCCATGGTCGCGGACCTGCTCAGTGCTGCGGCATCGGTACACCGGCGGCGCGGAGCCCGGCCTCAGTGAGCGCCGTCAGGCGGGCGGCTACCGGCGCCTGGTCGTCGCGGTGGCTGTTGATCAGCCGGTACTGGGTGGAGGCCCTGGCCCAGGCCCGCAGGCTCGCCTGGTCGCCGAGCAGGGCGGGGTCGGCGAGGTACCGGTCGACCATGGCGGTCGCCAGCTCCTCGATCCTCGGGTCGTCCGGGGCCCAACCCTCGGCCTCCCGGGCCAGCTTGACCAGGCGGACGTACTCGGGGTCGCCCAGCCCGCGTTCGAGCTGGGTCAGGAGGCCCTCGAAGGCCTCGGGCACCAGCGCCAAGGCCATGACCAGGGCCTCGCGTTGGGCGGCCACGTAGTCGGGGTCGAGGCCGAGGCCCGCCATACGCCCCAGTGCGGCGCAGGCGCGGTCCGGGAGCAGGGCCCGATCGCCGTCGGCGAGCCGCTGCAGGGTGGCTCGGCGGGCGGTCAACTCGGCTATCCGCTCGGTGAGTTGCCGCTCGGTTTCGGCGAGCGCGGCGTCGAACCGGGCGGCGTCGGCACCGAGCATGGGCCCGATCTCGGCCAGCGGCACGCCGGCGGCGGCCAGCGTCCGCACCTGCACCAGCTGCAGCAACTCGCCTGACCCGTACCGCCGGTAGCCGGAGCCGTCCCGCTCCGGCTCGGCGACCAGGCCGAGCTTGTGGTAGTGCCGCACCGTCTTCACCGTGACGCCGACGAACGCCGCGGCCCGCCCGATCGTGACCCCGTTCCCCATCAGGCCAGCGTGCCGCAGAACACGGCTTCGACCAAACGCTGCTGGGCGCTCGCGAAGGCCGGTGCGATCGACAGCTCGGCGTCGTCCACCCAAGTCAGCCCGGCCGTCAGGGTGGTGCGGCCGTCGGCGCTGCCGTACATCAGCGCCGCCGAGCCCATGGTGGCGCCGTTGTGGTGGAACACCGGGCCGGCCGCCGTCTGCTGCGCGAACACCCCCAGGCCGTAGCCGACGGTGGCCTCCGGGCTCCGCATCTCGGCCAGCAGTCTGGCCGGCAGCAGCCTGCCGCCCATCAGGGCCGAGAAGTAAATGTGCAGGTCACGGGTGGTCGAGATCAGGTCGCCACCGGCGCCGACCCAGGACGGGTTCTGCCGGGTGACGTCGATGGTCCGCTGCCGCCCGCCGTCCTCGTAGCGGTAGTAGCCGTGGTTGTGCGGCTCGGGGAGCTCCGCAGAGGCGCCCGGTGCCACCGTGCCGGTGAGCCCCAACGGCTCCAGCACCAGCCGCCGCAGCTCCTCGGCGAACGGGCGTCCGGTGACCCGCTCGATCACCAGCCGGGCCAGCACGTAGTTGGTGTTCGCGTAGCTCCAGCCCGCGCCCGGCGCGAACCGGACCGGCTCGGCGAGCGACAGTCGCACCAACTCCTCGGGCAGGTAGGTCCGGAACCGGTTGTCCACCCACTCCTTGCCCTGCCAGGGGACGCCGAGGACGACCGTGCCGTCCTCGTAGAGCTCTCCGGTGTGGTTGAAGATCCCGCTGGTGTGCTGCAGCAGCATCCGGACCGTGATCCGCCGGTCGATACCGAACTCCGGCAGCAGGTCGGCGACCTGGTGATCCAGCCCGAGCCTGCCCTCGTCGACCAGCAGGAGCACCACGGTGGCGACGAAGCTCTTGGTGCTGCTGCCGATCCGGAAGTGCCCGTCCGTCAGCGGTGCGGCGTCCCCCTTCAGCTCCCGCCGGCCGGCGCTACCGACCCATTCGCCACGCTCGTCGTTCACCCGGAGCTGGACCCCGAGGAAGCCGGACGCGGCCAACTCCTCGATCGCCTCCTGCAGTTCGGTTCGATTCTGTCGCACGCCGGAAAGGTCGGTGGTCATGGTGCCCCTCGATTCGGTGCCGTCTTCTGCGGCGACCTGCCGCTGCGAAGAGCCTCCACCCTGCCCCAGGGTCAACCTCCAGCGTGATCTGGCTCACGGAGCGATGAGCGCCTCGTGAGCGGACGATGTTCAGCGACGTCGGCGGCGGTTGCGCACCAAGCGGACGAGGCACGCGGCAGTACCGATGGCGGCGCCGATGACGAGGTCCAGTACGCGAAGAAGACCGGGCCGGAGTGGAAGCCGGTGGTGTCGGGGCGGGGGCAGACGGAGCAATCGCCCCGTCGATCACCCGGTGTCTGCTCTGCACCCCCGCCAGCACTTCTTTCGACCGCCAACCCGACACCCCGCTCACCTACCGCGAGACCGAGGCCGTCCGCGTTGTCGTCAGGGGCGGCACCAGCCACGAGATCGCCACTACCCTTTCCGTCTTCGCTGGCCCCGGCAAGGGCCACCTGCCCGCGATCCCGCACAACCTTGGAGCCCGCAACCGCAGCGAAATCACCGCCTGGGCCTGGGGGTCCCGTCTCATGCCCGCCCTGGGGTGGCCTCTCTGCAACTTGAGACGGGCGGTCCGGTTGGGCCGCGGACAGGTTTTCCTGACTTCGTGTGCAGGATTGGCGGTATGCCGAGTTGGTTCGAGCTGCTAATTCCCTCTGCCACTGCGGGATCGCCGGGGAGAGGGCGGGGAGCATACCTCTGGCGATACTGCCATGGGTACTCGTTACAGTCGTAAGCCCCGGAGTGAATGTGATTCAATCCGGGGCTATTTCAGCACTTATGCGCGAGGCCTGGCGAACCGCTGGAAGAGTCGCATGTAGTCGGCCTGTTCCACTATCTTGACTCCTGGTCCACTTCGCTCGTACATGACGTCCTTGTAGAAGCTGGGCTCGGTTGATGGCGTGATCTCGACGAGGATGACAGAGCGCCCGTGATAATCGACGAGACTGATCCCAGCGGCGACTCGCTTCTGCAGGCCAAGCGTCAGGTCGGATCCTGCCAGCTTGTCGGAAACCCAGTCGAAATAGCTCTTGAGGCTCTCGCCTCGCACGGCAGCCTCTCGTTCTATGCCGACGACGTCGAAGCGACTGCTGCGCGACTTGACCGACTTGACGCCGTCCATCTCCTGAATACGCTGCACATCCTTCTCGCTGTCCGCCACGCCGATAACGAGGTAGCCGGTGCTATCGGGGCCAACGTTGGCAATCGCCGTGATGCTGCGGAGGATTTTTTCCCAAGACCCCTCGTCGAATTCCCGCTTTCCGCCCAGGACTGGCAATCCTTGCTTCAGTTCGAAGAGAGACTGCTCGGTGACCGAGTTCTGGAGGATCCTCTCCAGATGTGATGCGAGGCCAAACCGGGCGGCATCGCGGCGGGAACCCGGGTCGGACTCGAAGGCGTCCCGGATAGCTCCCTTCACCACGTCGATGTTCGTGCGCTTGTTCTCTGCGGTCCAGTCGCCGCCACCTCCGGGGATGTTCAGTGGTCCGCGAGAAGTTCCGATGTCACGGAGCTTGAGTGCGGCCTCCGTGCGCCCGGAAACGCGCATTCCTTCTCTGATGATCAGCTCCCAAAAAGCCAGGAAGACTGCATGGAAGTAGCGCGGATAGCGGCCTCCGGAGCTTCTGCCGACGACGTGCTTCACAAACTTCTCGCCGGCGGCATCCAAGGCAGCTCGCAGCTCCTCGTAGACGAGTGAGAAGTCATCCCGAACGTTGGACTCTCCGTATATGTCGATGCGTTCGGACAGTCGCCTGTCCAGTATGTGCGGTACGCTGTCATCGGAATCCACCGAGCCGTACACGGCGTCCCGAGTGGACGTGCCAGATGAGACAAGTGGATCGATGAGGCAATCCACCAGAATGTCAAGGATAAGCTGCTCGTCGATTGAGCCACGGACATCGATGCGGCGCAGGATTGCCTGCTGCACCCAGAAGATATTGTCGACGTCGACGCCATATTCAAGGTGACGATTATTGATACTGAGGTTCGGCATTGCGCGCAGGGGAACGATGTCGCTACTGCTGGAATCCCCCCGGATCTCGCTCACGATAATGCGCACCAGCTGCGCTATCTTGGCCGTGGATCCTACCTGGCGAAGCTCTTGGCCGGAGAGTCGACGACCGCCTGAATTGATGCGGCGAAACGCCTTGTCGACCTGCTCTGGATTCGATGCCTTAAAGACGGACATCGGCAGGAGGTAGTTGGCAATCTTGCGGGACTGTTGTGTCGGCAAGCGCTTGCAGGTCGAAATACTGGCCGTCTATGTCGAATTCGTTCTCGATGAATGAGAAAATTGCATTGAGGCGCTGCATGCCGTCGATCAGCTCGTAGCTCGTGCCGCTTTCTCCCGCGATCTCTGCGACCAGGATGAGTGGAATGGGCAGGTCGCTCAATATCGAATCTACGAGATCGCACTTCTCCTCGACGGTCCAGACGAGCTTTCGCTGGTAGCGTCGATTCACGGAGAACCGGTCGGCGAGATAGTCAGTGTAGAGCTTCTGGATGCTCTCGCTGCGAACGGACAGGTCTGACAAGGGGATCGACAAGGCGGTTGCTCCCGTACTTCTGCCACTGGTGTCCCGATGAGCCCGGGTTTGGTGGAGTCTATAAGCTAGACCTGTCGTATCGCAGGGGAAATATCCAAGTAGTTGCTGCCCGAGATAGCGGTGGTTTGCCTGGAGGGTCGTAGCCGTGGCCGAGATCCTGGGGACCGGCAGTGGGCGCCGGGTTGGCCAGCGTTGGTTGGCTCGGCGTGTTCGGTGAGACCGGTACCGCCGAGGGGGGAAGGGTTGGAATACTGCCAGCATGCCGAATCGTCTCGCGGACGCGACCTCCCCGTACCTGCAACAGCATGCCGACAACCCCGTGGACTGGTGGGAGTGGGGGCCGGAGGCGTTCGCGGAGGCCGAGCGGCGTGGGGTGCCGGTGCTGCTGTCGGTCGGTTATGCCGCTTGTCACTGGTGTCATGTGATGGCGCACGAGAGCTTCGAGGACGCCGAGCTGGCCGGGTACCTGAACGAGCGGTTCGTCGCCGTCAAGGTGGACCGGGAGGAGCGGCCGGATGTGGATGCCGTCTACATGGAGGCGGTGCAGGCGGCGACCGGGCAGGGTGGGTGGCCGATGACGGTGTTCCTGACGCCAGGGAAGGATCCGTTCTACTTCGGGACGTACTTTCCGCCGGAGCCGCGGCACGGGATGCCGAGCTTCCGGCAGGTGCTGGTGGGGGTGGACAAGGCCTGGCGGGAGCGGCGGGAGGAAGTGGCCGAGGTGGCCGGGCGGTTGAGGGTGGAGCTGGCGGAGCGGGCCTCGGTGTACGGGAAGGGGGCCGGAGTGGCCCCGCCCGGGGAGGAGGACCTGCGGCAGGCCGTGGTGGGGCTGGCGAAGAGCTTCGACCGGGTGGCCGGGGGGTTCGGCGGGGCGCCGAAGTTCCCGCCGGGGATGGTGGTCGAGTTCCTGCTCCGGCACCACGCTCGGACCGGGGACGCCACCGCGCTGGACATGGCCGAGCGGACCTGTGAGGCGATGTCCCGGGGCGGGCTGCACGACCAGTTGGGCGGCGGGTTCGCGCGGTACTCGGTCGACGCCGGGTGGGTGGTGCCGCACTTCGAGAAGATGCTCTACGACAACGCCCTGCTGCTGCGCTGCTACCTGCACCTGTGGCGGGCCACCGGCAACGAGCGGGCCCGCCGCACCGCGCTCGACACCGCCGACTTCCTGCTGCGCGAACTCCGCACCGCCGAGGGTGGTTTCGCCTCGGCGCTGGACGCCGACAGCCTTGACCCCGCGACCGGGAAGAGCGTCGAGGGCGCGTACTACGTCTGGACGCCCGAGCAGCTGAGGGAGGTGCTGGGGGAGGCGGACGCCGAGCTGGCGATCGGGCTGTTCGAGGTCACCGGCACGTTCGAGCACGGGAGTTCGGTGCTCCAGCTGCTCACCGACCCCGAGGACGAGGAGGCGTGCCGGCGGATCCGGGCCGCGCTGCTCGCCGCCCGGGCGAGCCGGCCGGCCCCGGCCCGGGACGACAAGGTGGTGGCGGCCTGGAACGGGCTGGCCATCGCCGCGCTCGCCGAGACCGGTGCGCTGCTGGACCGGCCGGACCTGGTGGCAGCCGCCGTGGCCGCCGCTGACCTGCTGCTCTCGGTGCACCTCACCGCCGACGGCCGGCTGCTGCGCACCTCACGGGACGGCCGCGCCGGCGCCAACGCGGGTGTCCTGGAGGACTACGCGGACACCGCCGAGGGGTTCCTGGCGCTGTACGCGGTGACCGGCGACGCCGAGTGGCTGGGGCTGGCGGGCGGGCTGCTCGACACCGTGCTGCTGCGGTTCACCGACGCCGAGACGGGTGCGCTCTTCGACACCGCCGACGACGCGGAGGAGCTGATCCGCCGACCGCAGGACCCGACCGACAACGCCACCCCGTCGGGTTGGACGGCCGCCGCGAACGCCCTGCTCTCGTACGCCGCGTACACCGGCTCCGAGCTGCACCGCACTGCGGCGGAGCGGGCGCTCGGCATCGTCGGTGCGCTGGCGGCGCAGGCGCCGCGGTTCGTCGGCTGGGGGCTGGCCGCGGCCGAGGCGCTGCTGGACGGCCCGCGCGAGGTGGCCGTGGTCGGCCCGGCTGGTGACCCGGCCACCGCCGAGCTGCACCGCATCGCGCTGCTCGGTACCGCGCCCGGCGCCGTGGTGGCCGTCGGCACCCCGGGGGAGGAGGAGGTCCCACTGCTGGCGGACCGCCCGCTCCAGGACGGCCGGGCGACGGCGTACGTCTGTCGCCATTTCACCTGTGACGCCCCTACCACCGACGCCTCGGTGCTGGCCCGCCGCCTGGGCTCGTTGCACTGGGGGCAAGAGTAGGCGGAGGGCAACGATAGGTGGGGGGCAACGATAGGTGGGGGCAAGGGTAGGCGGGCGGCACAGGTAGGCGGAGGGCAAGAGTAGGCGGGAGGCAAATGTAGGCGGGTGGCAAGGGTAGGCGGAGGGCAAGAAGAGGCGGGTGGCAAAGGTAGGCGGAGGGCAAGAAGGGGCGGGGAGTAAGAAGAAGAGGTGGCGGGGCGACGGTCGCTGTAGTTCGCGGGACGCGGCGGCGCAGCCCCGAGCACAATAGGGCATGACCTGGACCCTCTCCGCCTCCGTGGCGGATTTCGAAGCCGAGGCCGGTGCATTCCTGCGGGCGCACGCCGCCGCCAACACCGTCCTGTTGACCCTGCTGCACACGCTCCGCCAGGACGGGCCGCACGCGTACGGTGCGGCGCAGCCCCGGTTCGGGTGGTGGCGGTCGGAGCCCGGGGCACCGGTGGGTGGGGCGTTCGTGCAGACGCCGCCGTACCCCGTGCGGCTCGGGGTCATGCCGTCGGAGGCCGCCGTGGCGCTGGCGCGGCGGCTGCGGGCGGACGGGGTGGAGCTCCGTGGGGTCGGCGGCGGAGCCGCACCGACGCGGGCCTTCGCCGAAGCGTGGCAGGCGGAGCCCGCGCTGCGCGTGCGGGAACGGCTCTACCGGCTGGCGGAGTTGACCCCGCCCCTGCCGGTGCCCGCCGGTGCGGCCCGGCCGGCCACGGTGGCGGACCGGGAGCTGTTGGTGGCCTGGTCGGAGGAGTTCCACGAGGAGATCGCGTTGGCCGCCCCCGCCGATCACGCCGCCCGGGTGGACAGTCAGCTCGGGCACGGTTCCGTGACGCTCTGGGAGGACGGCGGCGAGCCGGTCTCGTACGCGGTGCACAGCCCGGTACTCGGCGGGATGTCCCGGATCGGCCCGGTCTACACCCCGAAGCACCTGCGCGGCCGTGGTTACGCGAGTGCGGCCACGGCGGCGGCGAGCGCGGCGGCGCAGCAGGAGGGCGCCGAAGAGGTGGTGCTCTACACGGACTTGGCGAACCCGACCAGCAACTCGATCTACCAGAAGATCGGCTACCGGCCGGTGGAGGACAGCCTGGTGTACGACTTCAGCTGAGCACAGGGCGGCAAACGCACTCAGGTGGCGGCGAGTTGGCGGCGGGCGGCGCGGAGGAAGGCGTCGATCAGCTGCTGCGACTCGTCCCGCCGGGGGAGCAGTTCCTCGCGCCCCTCGGCCCGGTCGATCCGGCCGACCGAGCGGAAGGCGGTGGTGGCGGCCTCGACCAGTGTGGGTTCGTCAACCAGGAGTTGGAGGCGGAGCAGGGCCTGGTGGGTGCTGGTGCGCAGTTCGAAGGAGTGGCGGCGGAGCTGGACGGTGTCGGCCTCGTCGAGCTGCTCGTGCTCGCTGAACCAGGCGTGCAGCATCGCCTGCCGGAACTCGACCAGCAGCCCGGCGTAGCCGCCGTAGGCGTCGAGCCGCTCCTGGCGGAGCCGTTCGACGGCCTGGCGGGCCTCGGTGTGCCGGGTGGCGCGCTGCTGGAAGAGGTGGGTCACGGAGGAGCCGAGCAGCGTGCCGAGCACGGCGATCAGGCTGGTGAACAGGGTGGTCATCGTGGCGGATCCGAGTTCCGGTGGGTGTCGGGCGGGAAGGGGCGGAGGAAGCAGAGGAGCGGAAGGGGCGGGGGAACCAGAGGAACCAAAGGAGCGGAAGGGGTTACTCCCAGTCCCAGCGGACGCCGAGCAGGCAGGGGCCGAGGGCGCTGGCGACCAGGTGGACGCAGTGGTGGCCGTCCAGGGTGAGTTCCTCGGTCTCGTGCGGGGCGGCGCCCGGGGCGCGGGCGGTGAAGCGGTGGCAGCGGACCGGGAGGGCCTCCGGGTGGAAGGTCACCTGTAGGACGTACTGGCCGGCGCCGGAGTTGAAGCCGCGGACGTACTCGCAGCTGGGCTCTGGGGACGGGGGGTCGTCGAAGCCGTAGCCGAGCAGGTGGGTCTCGCCGGTGCGCAGGCGGCGGTCGAGGAGGAGTTCGGCGATCAGGAGGGAGGCGGCCGGGTCGCGGCGGATCCGGCCGGGGCGGCAGTTCTCCTCGGCGCGGAGGCGGGCCAGGGCGATGTCGGAGCCGGGGTCGCCCTGGTAGATGGCGTGGTAGCGGTCGATGCCGTCGCGGTGGGCGCGCAGGGCGTGTTGGGAGTCGCGGCTGAGGAGTTGGCGGTCGGCGCCGACCCGGATCCGTTCGATGTGGGTGATGGTGTGCAGGCCTGTGTCGCGCGGGCCGGCCAGGTCGGCGAGCAGGCCGTCCACGGCGGTGGCGGGGGCGATCAGGTCGCGGTAGGGGCGGACCGGGGGGGAGTCGGCGGCGGCCGGGGCCTGGCGGGGGCCGAGCAGCCGGGTGAGGGAGTGCTCGGGGAGTTCCAGTACCTCCTCCAACGCCCGCACCGCGCGCAGGGATTCGGGCCGCTCGGGGCGGCGGCGCCCCTGCTGCCAGTAGCTGAGGCTGGTCAGGCCGACCTGCACCCCGCGCTGGGCCAGGTGCTGCCGAACCCGGTGCAGGGCCAGCCCGCGGGCGGCGATCGCGGCCCGCAGGGCGAGGTGGAACGGGCCGGTGCGGAGCGCGGCGGCGAGCTCGGGTTGGACGGTCTGTGGCATCGGTGCGTCCTCCCCGGGAGCCGGCCGGTTCACGCGCGGGCCCGTCCGGCCAGAGGGTCCGTCCGGCCGGCGAGCCTGGCCCGCCGGCCGGCCCAGGCCGCCGGCAGGTCCGGTCCGCCGGCGGCCTGGTCCACCAGCAGGTCCGGTCCACGCGTTTGACCGTGAATATTCACACAGGAACGGTGGCTTGTCATCAGGCCACCGGGCGAAAGGGCCTGCGGACGGCCCGTTGACAGCCCGGTTGTTCACACCTCGTCAGGCCCGTTCACACCCCGGCGGGGGCCGTTCCGAGCTCCGTTGACCGCCTGCGGTCACGGGTCGATGCTCTGTCGCAACGCGTCCCCCGGAGTCGTAGCGAAACTCCCGGACGCCACCCCCACATCCCCTCTCCTGCGGTCTCGCAAGGAGGAGAAGCCCATGTCCAAGTACCGGACTCCCGTGCGCAGAGCGGTCGCCGCCCTCGCCCTCGGTGTCCTCGCCCCCGTCCTCACCGTCGCGACCACCACCCCCGCCCAGGCAGAGACGGTCCGGCAGCAGGTCACGGCGCAGCAGCCCCGCGCCGCCACGGCCTCCGCCGCGTACACCTGGCGCACGCTCAACCTCACCATGCAGCAGCAGGTCAACTCCAACTGGTGCTGGGCGGCGAGCGGCAACACCATCGCCACCTACTACGGCTACACCTACAGCCAGAACCAGTTCTGCAACGCCGCCTTCGGACGCTCGATCAACTCCACCTGCCCGAACAGCCAGGCGGCGCTGGACGACGTGCAGAACGCGCTCAGCTGGATCGGGATCAACCCGGGCAGCTACGTCAACGGCTACCTGCGGTACAGCACGGTGCAGACCGAGATCGACGCCAGCCGTCCGGTCGAGACGCGCATCCAGTGGAGCTCCGGCGGCGGGCACATGGAGGTGATCTACGGCTACGACGTCAGCAACAACTGGGTGTACTGGGGCGACCCGTGGCCCTCGGACAACCGCTACAACTGGGCCGACTACTGGTACTACGTCAGCAACAACTCGTTCTCCTGGACCCACTCCCTCTACCGGATCGGCGCGTGAGGAGACGACCATGACCGACTTCCGTAACTTCACCCGCCGCGCCGCCGCCACCACCCTGCTCGCGGCCGGCCTCGCGCTGGCCGCCGCCCCGCTGGCCCAGGCGGCCGGCAGCGAGCCGCTCGCCCCCAGCGGGGCCGATCTGGCCGCAGCGCACGCGGCGGCCGGCGCCCCGGCCACCCTCGGGCAGCTCGGGCACTTCTTCGCCCGCAAGGGCGTGCCGCCGACCCAGCCGCTGGCGATCACCCCGGCCCAGGAGGCGGCGGCCGCAGGCCAGGCCGCACCCCGGCTGACCGGCGCCACGGTGCCGGTCTACACGCTGGCCGCCGAGTTCGTCGCGGGCCGTTCCGGCGCGCCGGTGGCCCAGGCCGACTTCACCGCCACCGAGGCCGTCGCGGCCGACGGGCAGACGGCCTCGGTCTGGACCGTCCGGGACGGCGCCGGCTGGCGGGTGGTGAACATCGCATCCGGCGCGGACGAGACCGCGTACGCGGCCAAGGCGGCGAGCGGCGGTGGTGGCACCGCCTTCCGCGAGCCGCAGGTGAACGCCTGGTACGTGCTGCGCGGGGGCCGGGTGCTGCCGCTGGACGACGAGGCGCGCCGCTCGGTGGGCGCGGGCGGGGTGACCCTGGCCGCGTACCAGAAGCTGGTGCACCAGCGGTACGGGGACAAGCTGCCCGGCTCGGCCTACGACAAGGCCGGCAAGGGCGGCGGCTTCCAGGTGGACGCGGCGCCGAGCCACGGCTCCGAGCAGCTGCCGCTGCTGACCGGGGCGGCGGCGCTGGGCGCGGTCGCGCTCACCGGCGCCGGCCTGCTGGCCCGCCGCCGGGCGAACCGGTAACCCGGGCGAACCGGTAACCCGGCCGACCCCCGTGGCGCGGGGAGGCACGCGGTCCCACACCTGACAGAGTCGGGACGGACCGGGTGGCTCCCCGCGCCTTCGCCGTACCGGCGTCGGGCCGTGGATCCCTTTCCCGCCAAGGGCGCTCCGTATGCACACCGAGCGGCTTCCCAGAATTGACGGAGCGTTGATCCGCCGTTCGCTTACCTCTGCGGCACGTCGTGTCACGCTCGGTGCGATGATGCAGCCACTCGGTGTACGGCCGACAGGGGGGTAGTGATGGCGGGGAAGGCGGTCCACGACGCGCAGTTCTGGGCGTCGGTGGCGGGGTTGACGGCGGCGCTGGCCGTGGTGGCGGCGTACCTGGCCGGTGGCCCGAGGATGGTCTGGGTCGTGGCGGCGGTCGAGGTGCTGCTGGTGATGGCGCACGTGGCCCACCGGTTCAAGGGCCGGGCCCGGCCCGGCACGGTCGGCCGCGACCGGGAGGCGGCGCACTGCGAACGCTGCCGCCGGACGAAGGAGCAGCTGCGCAGCGTCCCCGGCCACTGAGCGGCCACCGACTGCCGGTGCGGGGCGTCAGTTGGTGACGCTGTAGGCGACCAGCGAGACGCCCACGTACTGGCAGATGAACGCGCCGAGGGTGAAGGCGTGGAACACCTCGTGGAAGCCGAACCAGCGCGGTGAGGGGTTCGGCCGCTTGAGGCCGTAGACCACGCCGCCGGCGCTGTAGAGCAGGCCGCCCACGATCATCAGGGTGAGCACGGCGGCGCCGCCGGTCCGCAGGAAGTCGGGCAGGAAGAAGACGGCGGCCCAGCCGAGCGCGAGGTAGCACGGGGTGTAGAGCCAGCGCGGGGCGCCGACCCAGAAGACCCGGAAGGCGATCCCCGCCAGCGCTCCGCCCCAGACCAGCCAGAGCAGCACGTCCCGGCTGCCGCCTTCCAGCAGCAGGATGGTGAACGGCGTGTACGACCCCGCGATGATCAGGAAGATGTTCGCGTGGTCGAGCCGGCGCAGCACCGCGTCGCCGCGCGGGCCCCAGTTGAAGCGGTGGTAGACCGCGCTGACGCCGAAGAGCAGCCAGGCGCTCACCGAGTAGATGGTGCAGGCGACCCGGGCCTGGGTGGAATCGGCCAGGCAGATCAGCACGATCCCCGCCGCCACCGAGGCCGGGAACATCCCGGCGTGCAGCCATCCCCGCCACTTCGGCTTGAGGGCCGCCGTCACTTCCGAAGCCAGGCTCACGTCGTCCGCAGTCATGGGCCCATGCTACCTACGGCAGCGTAGGTTACCGCCAGGTAGGAAGTGGGGCTCATCACTTTTAGACGTTCTGGAGTGTTCGATGCCTGGGTTCGAGGGTCCCGACTCGGACTCGCCAGCCCGATTACCGGTAAGTAACTAGACATAGAGGCGTAAAACTTCGGCCAAACCAGCCGAGGTGCCGTGTTGGAGGGTTGTCCACGGAGCTACGCTGCAAAGACCCTCAACCCCCGCGACGCCTCCTCTTTACCGGGATGGCGTGAAACGGAGCGATCGTGTCGTTCGAGATCTCTGCAGAGTCCGCGCCCACCCGGCACCCGGCCCTGCTGGCCTGGGTGCGCGAGATCGCGGAGCTGACCCAGCCTGACCGCGTCGAGTGGTGCGACGGCTCGGAGGCGGAGTACCACCGCCTCGCGGAGCAGCTGGTCGCCCAGGGCACCTTCAAGAAGCTGGACGAGCAGAAGCGCCCGAACTCGTACTACGCCGCTTCCGACCCGACCGACGTCGCCCGGGTCGAGGACCGCACCTACATCTGCTCCGAGCAGGAGAAGGACGCCGGCCCGACCAACAACTGGAAGGCCCCCGCCGAGATGCGGGAGGTCTTCCAGGGCGAGAACGGTCTCTTCCGCGGCGCCATGAAGGGCCGCACGATGTACGTCGTGCCGTTCTCGATGGGCCCGGTCGGCTCCCCGCTGGCCGCGTACGGCGTCGAGATCACCGACTCCGCCTACGTCGCCGTCTCGATGCGCGTGATGACCCGGATGGGCCAGGCCGTGCTGGACCAGCTCGGCGAGGACGGCGAGTTCGTCAAGGCCGTGCACACCGTGGGTGCCCCGCTGGCCGAGGGCGAGGCGGACGTCGCCTGGCCGTGCAACTCCACCAAGTACATCTCGCACTTCCCCGAGACCCGCGAGATCTGGTCCTTCGGCTCCGGCTACGGCGGCAACGCCCTGCTCGGCAAGAAGTGCTACGCGCTGCGCATCGCCTCCACCATGGCCCGCGACGAAGGCTGGCTGGCCGAGCACATGCTCGTCCTCAAGCTCACCCCGCCGTCCGGCGAGGTCAAGTACGTCACCGCCGCCTTCCCGTCCGCCTGCGGCAAGACCAACCTGGCCATGCTCCAGCCGACCATCCCGGGCTGGAAGGTCGAGACGATCGGCGACGACATCGCCTGGATGCGCTTCGGCGCCGACGGCCGCCTCTACGCGATCAACCCGGAGGCCGGCTTCTTCGGCGTCGCCCCCGGCACCGGCGCCGACACCAACGCCAACGCGATCGCCACCCTGCACAGCAACACCGTCTTCACCAACGTCGCGCTGACCGACGACGGCGACGTCTGGTGGGAGGGCCTCACCGAGAACCCGCCGGCCCACCTCACCGACTGGCGCGGCAACGACTGGACGCCGGAGTCCGACACCCCGGCCGCCCACCCGAACGCCCGCTTCGCCGTCCCGGCCTCGCAGTGCCCGACCATCGCCCCGGAGTGGGAGGACCCGGCGGGCGTGCCGATCTCGGCCATCCTCTTCGGCGGCCGCCGCGCCACCGCCGTCCCGCTGGTCACCGAGTCCTTCGACTGGCAGCACGGCGTCTTCCTCGGCTCCAACATCGCCTCGGAGAAGACCGCCGCCGCCGAGGGCACCGTCGGCGAGCTGCGCCGCGACCCGTTCGCGATGCTGCCCTTCTGCGGCTACAACATGGGTGACTACTTCGGCCACTGGCTGAAGCTCGGCGCCCAGGCCGACGCCGAGAAGCTGCCGAAGATCTACTACGTCAACTGGTTCCGCAAGAACGCCGGTGGCAAGTTCGTCTGGCCGGGCTACGGCGAGAACAGCCGCGTGCTCAAGTGGATCGTCGACCGCCTGGAGGGCACCGCCGAGGGCGTCGAGTCGCCGATCGGCATCCTGCCGCAGCAGGCCGAGCTCGACCTGGACGGCCTCGACCTCACGCAGGAGGACCTCGACCTGCTGCTCACCGTGGACGCCGACATCTGGCGCCAGGAGGCCGCGCTCGTCCCGGCCCACCTGGAGCTGTTCGGCGAGCACACCCCCACCGAGCTGTGGGACGAGTACCGCGCGCTGGTCAAGCGCCTGGGCTAGTCGACTGGCGGAAACGTCGGGGCCCCAACGGCAGCAGCCGTTGGGGCCCCATCCACGTACGGACGGCCTACGGCTGGACGTAGCCGCTGAGGAAGTCGCCGATCCGGGTGACCGCGTCGGCGATCTCCTCCGGGCGCGGCAGGGTGACCAGCCGGAAGTGGTCGGGCTCGGGCCAGTTGAAGCCGGTGCCCTGGACGATCAGGATCCGCTGGGCGCGCAGCAGGTCGAGCACCATCTGCTGGTCGTCCTTGATCTTGTACACCTGCGGGTCGAGCTTCGGGAAGGCGTAGAGCGCGCCCTTGGGCTTCACGCAGCTGACGCCGGGGATCTCGTTCAGCAGCTTGTAGGCGGTGTCGCGGGATTCGAGCAGCCGGCCGCCGGGCAGCAGCAGCTCCTTGATCGACTGCCGGCCGCCGAGCGCCGCCGCCACCGCGTGCTGGGCGGGCATGTTGGCGCAGAGCCGCATGCTGGCCAGCACGGTCAGGCCCTCGATGTAGCTGCGGGCCCGGTGCCGGTCGCCGGAGAGCACCATCCAGCCGGAGCGGAAGCCCGCCACCCGGTACGACTTGGACATCCCGTTGAAGGTCACGCAGAACAGGTCCGGGGCCAGGGTGGCCAGCGGGACGTGCTCGGCGTCGTCGTAGAGGATCTTGTCGTAGATCTCGTCCGCGTAGAGCACCAGGTCGTGCCGGCGGGCGATCTCGACGATCCCCTCCAGCACCTCGCGCGGGTAGACCGCCCCGGTCGGGTTGTTCGGGTTGATCACCACGATGGCCCGGGTGCGGTCGGTGACCTTGGCCTCGATGTCGGCCAGGTCCGGGTACCACTCGGACTGCTCGTCGCAGCGGTAGTGCACGGCGGTGCCGCCGGAGAGGCTGACCGAGGCCGTCCAGAGCGGGTAGTCCGGGGCGGGCACCAGTACCTCGTCACCGTCGTCCAGCAGCGCCGTCATGGCCAGCTGGATGAGCTCCGAGACGCCGTTGCCGAGGAAGACGTCCTCGACGGTGAGGCCGTGCAGCCCCCGGTCCTCGTAGTGCATGACGATGGCCCGCCGGGCCGAGAGCAGGCCCTTGGAATCCCCGTAGCCGTGCGCCGTGGAGAGGTTCTTCAGGATGTCCTGGAGGATCTCCGGCGGCGCCTCGAAGCCGAAGACGGCCGGGTTGCCGGTGTTCAGCTTGAGGATGCGATGCCCCTGGTCCTCCAGACGCATCGCCTCGTCGAGCACCGGGCCGCGGATGTCGTAGCAGACATTGGCGAGCTTGCTGGACTGAATCACCTGCATGCCAGCAAACGATACGGCGCAGCCGCCCCCGGCGGCTCCGTGCCTTTGCACACATTCGGAAATCCTCCGTCCGGGTGTGCGAGGACTCGATCCACCAGTTCGAGCCGTGGGTCAGCCGGCGGTGGGGCGGCGCAGGACCAGGTCGCTCCAGCTGACGCCGGGGCGGTGGTGCGGGTCGGGGCGCTCGCTGAGGTGCACGGCGGCGAGGCCGTGCCGGGCGGCCAGCGCGGTGGTCTCGGCCGCCGAGACGTCGTACATCCGGCGGCCGGGCGGGACCGGGCCGTGCCGCAGCTTGACGGCCGCCAGGCCGCCGGGGGCGAGGAGCTCGGTGAGGGCGGCCATCGCGGTGGTGCGTTCGGCGGCGTCCAGGTGCATCCAGACGGCAGTCAGCAGCACCAGCTCGAACCGCCGCCCGGCCGCCCGCAGCAGCGGCAGCTCCGGCAGCGCGTCGGCCACCCACTCGATCGGTTGGTCGGCGTGGATCTCCCGTCCCAGCGCGCGGAGTTCGGCCACCGGCTCGGCCGCGACCACGGGGTGCCCGCGGCGGGCCAGCTCGGCGGCGTCCCGTCCGCTGCCCGCCCCGATGTCGAGCACGGCGGCGGGCGGCCCGGGCAGCAGCCCGAGCACGTCCCGGTGCACCTCGGCGAAGGTGACGCTCTCGTACTGGGCGACGAGCTCGGCGGCGGCCTCGCCGTAACCGGCCGTGCTGGCAAGGAGGTTCGAATCCGACATCCGGCCAGGCTAGGGGGTCGGCGGCCCGGGGCGAGCGCGGGGTGAGGGACTCGGCGCCGCCGGCCCGGTGGTTGGCCTAGGCTTCGCCGCACCGGACCGGGTGGGACCAGCCGGACCGGCCGGGGTGGTCGGCGCTGACCGGAGGGGGAGACGACGTGGTCGTGGTCGTACTGGCGGTGGCCGGGGCCGTGCTCGGGGTGCTGCTGCGGGGAGTGGTCCTCCGGCTGGCCGTGCCCGAGGGGGAGGCGTGGCAGCGGGGGTGCCCGAGCTGCGGGGGGCCGGTCCGGCCGGTGCCGCTGCCGTACCGGTGCCCGCACTGCCGGGCCCGGCTCGGGCCGGTGCCGCTGGTGCTCGAAGGCACGCTGGCCCTCGCCCTCGGCGGGCTGGCCGCCGAGCGGTCGGGCTGGGAACTCGCCACGGCCGCCGCGCTGTTCACGCTCCTGGTGCCGCTGGCCCTGGTCGACCTGCGGGTGCACCGGCTGCCGGACCCGCTCACCCTGCCCGCGTACGCCCTCACCCTCGGGCTGCTCGCCATCGCCGGTACGGGGTGGGGGAGTTGGGTGCGGGCCCTGCTCGGCGGCCTGGCGCTGGCGGGCTGCTACCTCCTGCTCGTGCTGATCAGCCCCGAGGGGATGGGCCCCGGCGATCTCAAGCTCGCGCTCCCGCTCGGCACGGTGCTCGGCTGGTACGGCTGGCCGGTGCTCTTCCAGGGCGGCTTCCTCGGCTTCCTGCTCGGCGCGCTCTACGGCCTCCCGCTGCTGCTCCTGCGCCGGGGCCGCACCCTCGCCTTCGGCCCGTTCATGATCGCCGGCGCCTGGCTGGCCCTGCTGGCGGCCTGAGCCGCGGGAACCGGCAGGCCGGGGCGGCCCGTCCGGATCGGTATGAGTACCACCGCCCTCCTCGCTCCGATGCTTGCGCCGCTGCTCGGCCCGCTGCTGTTCTTCACGGCGGCCGTTGTCCTGGCGGTCCGCCGGGTGCGCGGCAGGCGGTGGGGCCACGGCCCGTTCGCGGTGATGGCCGCCTCGGTGGCGTACACGGCGTACGGGCTTGGCCTGTTCTCGGGGCCGCTCTGGCAGGAGCCCGACGAGTACTGCGGCCTCGTCCGCGGCGTCCCGGGCGACCGCGTGGTCTCGCACGAGGCGCTGCCGGTGAGCGTGCAGTGCATGACCCAGGACGGCCACGGCACCGAGCTCGTGCCGGTCTGGGTCAACCCGCTGATCTACGCCGGACTGGCCGGGGCCGTGGCGGTGGTGGTGCTCTGGATCCGCGCGGTGGCCCGGCGCAGGACGACGGCAGGGGCGCGAAGTCGGTGACCTCGCGCCCCTGCTCGGGGGCTGCGTCGGCTCACCCGCCGGGTCCACCGAGTCTCGCCGCCAGGCGGAGGAGGACCCGGGCGGTGGACTCCGGCCCGGCGTCCGGCCCGCAGAGGCTCACCAGCAGCAGGGTGGCGCCGGCGCGTTCGGCCTGGTGGTAGCAGGGGCGGCCGTCCTGGCCGGGGGCGGTCCAGACGAGGCGGTCGGAGGCGGCCGCCTCACGGTACGAGCGGTTGGTGCGCGCCGGCTCGGCCGGGCAGGAGTCGACGGCTGCGGAGAGGCGTCGGTACACCGCCTCGGCGGCGGGCGCGGTGGGGTAGGAGGCCACGGCCTGGTCCACCGTCAGCAGGGTGGAGTCGTGGTAGCCGGTGGCGCGGAAGGCCGTGAAGACGGGGTCGAAGAGTGCCTGGGTGGCCGGCCTCCGTACGAGCTCGCACGGAGGGGCGGTCGCGGTGGCCTCGTCGGGGACGACTGCGTCGTAGGCCTGGGTCAGCGGGCGGTCGAGCAGGCCGCTCAGCTCCTCCTGGGTGAGGAGGGTGGATACGGCCGGACTCCGGGACGGTGGTGCGGCCGCCGTGGTCCTCGGGGTCGCCGAGGCGGCGGTGGGCGGGGCGGAGTGGTCCGGCCAGAGGTACCAGGTGACGGAGACGAGCAGGAGGCCGGCCAGCCCGAGGGCCACCGGGAGCGGCCGAGGTGGCCGGGGCGGCGGGTTCCAGGGCGGTGGGGCAGGTGGTGCGGGCCGAGGCGGCTGTGTCCGGGCGGGCGTCCGGGCGGGAGGGGCGGCGGCGGTGTCGGCAGGAGCGGCGGTGACGGGTGCGGCTGTGGCGCCCCGGGTCGGGCGGGTGGGCGGCCGTGGGGCGGGGCGGCCCAGCGGTGGAGCCACGGCTCGCGGGGTCTGCCGCCAGAGCGGGAGGGGTGGCATGGACGGGTCGGTCACGGACGGTCTCCTCGGCGTGGCTGCGGTCAGCGGTGGCAGGCGGCGGCGAGCACCAGCAGGAGGACGAGCAGCCCCAGCAGCTGGAGGCAGCCGGGGGCACCGCTCGGGCTGCGGTGGTTCACCTCGACCTGGCCGCCCGGCACGAGGCCCGGGTGCTGCTTGCGGTAGTGCTCGATCTGCTGCCGTTCTCCCTGGGACTCGGTGCTCCAGGCGGTCTTGAACCCGCACTCGCCGCACCAGTAGCGGTAGGCCACGGCTGCTCTCCTTCCAGTGGTCAGAGCCGGCGCCAGCACACGGTGTAGGCGAGGGTCGGGTAGTACTTCGGCTGCCAGGCCGTCCAGCCGTACTGGCCGCAGAAGCCCGGGTCGTACGCGTTGGTCCGGCCGTTCACCACCACGTTGGGGCGGACACAGGGGGCGGCCTTGAAGGTCGAACCCGTCTTCGACAGACAGGTGTTGACGCCCGCGCGGGCGGCGTCGTCCGGGTAGTTCATGCTGAGGCAGAGGACCACGTCGCTGCTCGCGCCGGACGGCCCGGGGAGGGGGCGCCAGTAGTTGAAGCCGGGCAGGCTTTCGCACCGGGAGTTCTCGCTGCCCTGGAAGACGGTGAGCACCTTGAAGTTGCCGTCCTGGCACGCCTGCCTGTCCCAGGTGCCGGTGTCCTGGAGGCCGAAGACGCAGTCGCCCGTCCGGGCGTGGAAGGCGGTGCCGCCGGGGCTCTGGTAGCTCAGGCACAGGACGCGCCGGGCCGCTGGTGAGGAGACGCTCTCGTCCTCGTCCGCGGCGTTGGCACAGCTGCTCAGGTCCGTGGTGCCCGAGTTGATCCGCTGCACCTTGAACGATCCCGGGCCGCAGGCGGCGACGGCGAGCACGGGGTGTCCGTCGGTGCCGGAGTCGGTGAAGCAGTCGCCGACCGAGGCGTCGCGGATCAGGTTGGGCGGCGGGGACGGCGAGGGTGGGGGCGGCGGGGCGCTGTAGGCCGGGGTGGTGTACGCGGAGGGGCTGTACAGCGGTGGGTCGGGCACCTGGACGGAGGGGCTCGGGGACGGGGCGACGGGGTGGGCGGTGCCCTGGTCGTGGACGGACAGGAGGACGAGGACGAGCGCCACCACAACGGCGACCCCGGCCAGTACCGCAGCGCCGGCCTTGCGCGGCGGCTTCGGTGGGGTGGGTCCGCTGGTCGAGGACAGGACCGGGGACAGGACCGGGGACAGGACCGGGGGCGGGGCCGGCACCGGGGTCCGCCTGGCCCCGGTGGCGACGGTGCGGGGCGAGGCATCGGCCGTCACCTCGGCGACGGTGGGTGCCGGGTCTTCGGTCGTCATCGTGGCGGCCACCGCCTCCAGCAGGTTGGTCCAGATCCCCGGACCCGGACGGCGGGACGGATCGGGGTGGAGCGAGGCCCGGGCCAGCTCGCCGAGCGTGGGGTTGAGCCGGGCCAGGGCGGCCGGGTCGGTGTCGGTCTGGTGGCGGGCGAAGAGCCTGACGGCCAGCAGGCCGAGTTTGAAGGCGTCGCCGGCCGGGGTGGCCCGTTCCTCGCCCGCGGGGAGCTGCCAGTCCGGGGTCTCGACCTGGGGCAGGACGGTCGAGCCGCGCAGCCGCACCCCGTCGCAGTCGATCAGGAAGCAGGCGGGCTCGGGGGTGAGGGAGAAGAGCAGGTTCCTCGGTGATACGTCGCCCACGGCCACGCCCAGCCGGTGCAGTCGGTCCAGGGTGCGCGCGAGGTCGGCGAGCAGCAGCAACCTGTGCCGGTCGTCGACGGACAGTCCGATCCCCTGGACGTAGGCGTCCTCGTTGAGCAGGTACTCCAGCGTGGCCAGGCGCTCCGGGCCGGTCGGGGCGCCGGGCAGGGCGCGCAGGGTGAAGCGGAAGCGGTCCGGTGCGGCCCGCATCAGGAAGCCGCAGGCTGTCCGCTCGCGCTCCACCACGGCCGTGGGCCAGGCGGTCTTCTCGCAGAGCCAGCGGGTCTTGGCACCGCCGAGGCCGTCGAGCAGGGCGACGGCGGCGGTGAGCGAGGCGCCGTTGACCTGCGGCAGGGTGAGCGGGTCGTACTCCTTGTAGACGACCGCCCAGCCGCCGTCCGGCGCATCCCGGTTGATCCGCTTGTTGCGCACCTGGTGCACGCTGCCCTGGCCGCCGCGGCCGAGCAGTTCGCCCAGGACCAGCGTGGCGCGGTCCACGGGGGTGCGGTGGAGAGGGTTCATCGCGGCGCCGCCTCGGGCCAGACCGCCAGCAGGGTGCGGTCGTCGTCGAAGGTCTCCCGGGAGAAGTCGAGCAGGTGCCCGAACCAGAGCGGCGGCGGCGGGGCGGTCAGGGCGCGGGCGAAGTGCACCCCGACCTGGCCGTCCCCGTCACCGAGGGGATCGCCGAAGCCGTCGGTGCCGATCAGCAGCAGATCGGGCGCGGCCAGGCGGGTTGTGAGCTCCTCCAGTCGGTCCGGCACCCGGGGCAGCGGGGAGACCGCCTGGCTCACCACCACGGCCTCCGGGGGGTTCTTGGCGGCGAACAGCGGCAGGTAGCCGCCGCTCGTACGGTCCAGCAGCCAGGCCCCCGAGTCGCCGACCCGGCAGAGCTCGACCTGGGTCTCCTGACCGGCGGGGCGGACGGCCCCGGCCACCAGCGTGGTCGCGTACAGCCCGGCCACCTCGGCGGGGGAGGGGTCGGCGGTCTGCAGGCGCCAGCCTGCCAGTTCGCGCAGCCGCTCGGCAGCGTGGCCGACCACGGAGGCGAGGTCGAGCGGTCCGGGCCCGAGGTCGAGCAGGTGGAGCAGCCGTTCCACGGCGGCGCGGCAGGCCTCGGTGGCGCCGTGCTCGGCCTCGGCGGCGCTGGAGACGCCGTCGGCGACGGCGAAGACGAGGCTGCCGGTGGCCGGGTGCGCGGCGGCCCGGGCCGCGTCCTGGCGCGGGCGGCCGTAGTAGCGGTGGGCGGAGCCGCGGACGGAGGCGAGCCGCAGCGCGAACCGGTCGGTGGACCAGCCGTCGCAGCTGCTGTCCGGGTGCTCGAAGGCGTGCGGGCCGGGCGGCCGTGACTCGAAGGCCGGCTCCGGGGTGCCCACCGCGATCCGCGCCCAGGGCGGGTGAGGTACGGCGGTCACAGCGTCAACTCGTCGATCACCAGGGTGAAGTGCTCCGGCCGGTGCACCACCAGGGTCGGGTCGCCCGAACCGAGCGCGCGGCTGGAGGCGACCAGGCTCGCGGTGAGCGCGTGGAAGAACTCCGAGATGGCCTGCCCCAGGTCCGCGCTCGGGTTGGCGAGGAAGGCGAACTCGGCGCGGGTGGCCACCTCGACCATGGTCCGGGCCTGGGCGTCGCCGATGCCGCAGGCGACGATGTTGGGGGCGGCCGGAGTGCGGAGCCGGTCGGTCAGGACGGCGTGCGAGGCCCGCCAGGCGTCGCCGTCGGTCGGCTGGCCGTCACTCAGGAAGAAGACCACCGGACGGTGCACCCGGTAGCCCTCGCTGCGCAGCCAGCGGACGTCGGCCGGAAGCCGGTGCAACAGGTCGTCGAAGACCGAGCCGTACGTGGTCACGCCGCGGATCTGCAGCCTCGGCACGGTGTACTCCGTCCGCATGTCGGCCACGGCGAGCCGCACCTGCACGTCCTCGGAGAAGCCGAGCACGGCCAGCCGCAGTTTGGCCGCCAGCATCGGCTCGGCCCGCAGGCCCTCGCAGAGCGAGGTCACGCCCTCGTCCAGCTCCCGCTGGTACGGGCTCATCGAGGCGGATTCGTCAGCCACCACGTACGCGGGCAGCAGCACGCCCCTGGTCTCCGTCATCCGGATCGGTCTCCTCTTCGCCGGTGTCCGCCGCTGCGGACACACCCGGGTGGCGGCCGCACGGGGAGCGGCCGTCGGCTTCGACGTTGACGTCGGTGCAGGTCAGGGCGGAAGGAAACGGACCGGCAGAATTTGACCGGTCGGCTTCAGTAGGCTCACGACCCGTATCTCCGGGGAGGGGGAGCCGTGGCGGAGGGGCTGGGGGCACTGCTGCGCGATCTGCGCACCAGGTCCGGGATGACCCAGGATCAGCTGGCGGAGCGGTCCGGTCTGAGTGAACGGACGATCCGCAGACTGGAGAACGACCGGGGTGCGGATCCACGACTGAGCACCGTGAACCTGCTCGCCGACGCGCTGGGCGCCGGGCCGGAGGAGCGCCGCCGCCTCGCGGAGACGCTGAGCGGTGGCCCGGCCGTCGTACCCGAACCGGCTCCGACGCTGCCGGAGGAGGCCGACTCCCGGGCCGCCCGCCGCCCCAGGGGGTGGGAGCGCACCGTGCTCGCCGAGGCCGCCGAGGAGCTCGCGGCGGAGGTGCTGCGTCGGCTGCGGCAGGAGGAGGGGCAGCGGCGGGTGCACGATCCCTACGCGCTGCCGGTGCGGTGGTCCCCGGCCGCCGCCGAGTTGACGGACCGTCCGGAGAACGTCCGCCAGCTGGCCCCCGGGGTGGGCGCGGCTCCGGAGCTTGACCTGGACGGTGATCTGCACAGCGTCGCGGCGGTCTACCGGCGGGTCGAGTCGGGGCGGCTGGTGGTGCTCGGGCGGGGCGGCTCGGGCAAGTCGATCCTGGCGATCCGCTTCGTGCTGGACCTGCTGGCGGCCGAGCAGCCGCTCGAACGGGTGCCGGTGGTGTTCAGCCTCGGCTCCTGGGACCCGTCGGCCGTCGGCCTGCCGGACTGGCTGACCGACCGGCTGCTCCGCGACCACCCCGACCTGGCCCGCCGGCTGCCGAGCGGACGGACCCTCGCGGCCGAGCTGATCGGCGCCGAGCTGGTGCTGCCGGTGCTGGACGGTTTCGACGAACTCGCCGAGGGGCTGCGGCCGGAGGCCCTGCGGGTGCTCAACCTCAGCCGGATGCCGATGGTACTGACCAGCCGTCGGTCCGAGTACGCGGAGGCCGTCGAGGCGGCTCGCGCTCCGCTGGTCTGGGCGGCGGGCATCGAACTCGCCGACCTGACCCTCACGGACCTGGACGGCTACCTGCCCCGCACCGTCCGGCCGGCCCACCGCCCGCCGGTCTGGGACGGGGTGCTGGCCGAACTGCACACCGGCCGGGCGGCCGGGAGCCAGGGGCTGGCCACCGCGCTGCGCACCCCGCTCTTCGTCGGCCTGGCCCGGACGATGTACAGCGAGGAGCCGGGGAGCGATCCCGGTGAGCTGCTGGACGCCGTGCGCTTCCCGGACGCGCACGCCGTCGAGGAGCACCTGCTGGCCGGCTTCGTGCCGACCGTCTACCGGTCCGGCGTGCCGGACCGCGTGACCGGGCGGCGGCGGGAGTGGGACGCGGACCGGGCCCGGCATTGGCTCGGCCACCTCGCGCACCACCTGGCGCGGCTGGACCGGGAGCGGCAGGACCTCGCCTGGTGGCAGCTGGGCGACTCGGCCGGGGCCTGGGCCAGGGTCCTGGCCACCTTCCTGGTCACGGTCGTCTCCGTCTGCGTCGCGGAGGTCCTGGTCATGCTGGTGGTCCTCTCCCGTGACCCGCTGCAGGCCCTGCTGGACTGCCTGTTGGTGGGACCGGTCGCGGGGTTCGCCTTCGGGGCCGTCCACGCGGTGCTGCTCCTCCGGGGCGCAGGGGAGTTCGAGCCGGCCCGGACGCGGTGGAGCTTACGGCGGGCGGATCGGAGCTGGGGCCGGCTCTTTCGGTCCAGGTTCGTGCTGGGGCTGGCCGTGGGGTTCCTGGCGGGCTGCGGGGTCAGCTGCACGCTCAGTGTGGAGCAGGCCGTGTACGGGTTCGTGAGCCTCACCGACCCGGTGGTGCTGTGGGCCACGCTGATCAACATGCTGCTCTTCGGCCTGATGTTCGGCCTTGTCGCCGGGTTGGGTCTCGGGTGCACCTCCGTGCTCGAGGTGCCGTTGGACGTCACCTCGGCGGCCACTCCGGCCGACCTCCTGGCGGTCAACCGGGCCACCGTCATCCGTCAGTTCCTGGTCCTGGCACCGGCGTCGAGCCTGGGGATCGCCCTGAGTGGCAAGCTGGTGGTCTGGCTGGGCTCCGGACTGCTCGGCCCGCTGTCCTGGCCCCTGGATCAGGGACTGATCACCGGCTCCATCGGCGGGATCGGCGGCTCGCTCGCCTACGCGTTCGCCTTCACCGCCTGGGGCCGCTGGGTGGTGCTGGCCCGGTGCTGGCTCCCGCTGACCCGGCGGCTGCCCTGGCGGACCGTCGAGTTCCTGGACGACGCCTACCGGCGGGGCGTGCTGCGCCGCGCGGGCGCCGTCTACCAGTTCCGCCATCTGCGGCTCCAGCACCACCTCGGAGCCGCGTACCGAGCGGGCCGGTCCCGGTTCAGCTCGGTGCACCTGGACGGATGAGCGAAGAAGGGGGGTGCGGCCCGCGGGCCGCACCCCCCTTCTGCTGAGCGGCTGCCGTTACGGCATCGCGTGGACGTGGGCGCCGACGTTGGTGGAGAAGTCGTTGGCGTTGGCCGCGTCCCAGTTGGTGGACCAGGTCATCGCGCCGCGGATGGTGGGCCACTTGGCCGGCGGGACGAAGGTGCCGCAGTGGGTGCCGGTGGCCAGGCAGTCGAGGGCGTTGTTCACCACGGTCGAGGAGACGTAGCCGCTGCCCGCGCCCTTGGCCGAGGCGGGGACGCCGATGCCGACCTGGTCGGGGCGCAGGCCCCCCTGGATGTGGGTGCAGACCTGGCTGGTGATGAAGTCGACGGTGCCCTGGGAGTAGACGTTGCCGTCGCAGCCGTTCATCGAACCCGAGTTGTAGAACTGGGTGTTGACGACGGTCAGGATGTCCTTGGTGTTGAGCGCCAGCTGGAAGTACGCACCGGAGGTGTTGTACATCCCGATGGTCTCGGGAGCCATGGTCAGGACGAAGCCGGAGCCCACCTTGCCCGCCAGGGTGTGCAGCGACTGCGCCATGTAGGTCGGGTCGACGCCGTTCTCCAGGTCGATGTCGACGCCGTCGAAACCGTACTGCTGGATCAGCGAGTAGGCGGAGTTGGCGAAGTTCGCGGCGGCGGTGGCGTTGCCGACGCTGATCGCGCCGTTCTGCCCGCCGACCGAGAGCACGACCTTCTTGCCCGCCGCGTGCTTGGCCGCGATGTCGGCCTTGAAGTCGGCCGCGGTGTAACCGCCCAGCTCGGAGGCGAGCTTCGGGTCCAGCGTGAAGGTGATGCCGCCCGGGTTGCTGGCGTCGGCGTCGGCGAAGGAGACCGCGATGATGTCGTACGCGCTCTGGACGTCCTTGAGTCGCTGGATCGTCGCGCCGTTGTCGAAGTTCTGCCAGTAGCCGGTCAGCGCGTGCTTGGGCAGGCCGGTGTTCGGGGGCGGCGTGGTCGGCGAGCTGGTGGGGGAGCTCGACGGCGAGGAGGAGGGGGAGGAAGAGGGGGAGGAGGACGGCGAGCTGCTGGGGGAGCTCGACGGCGACGGGGAGGGAGAGGAGGACGGGGAAGACGAGGGAGAGGAGGACGGCGAGGGCGAGGAGGGGGTGCCGCCCGGGCCGGTCAGGGTGATGTCGTCCGCGTTGTAGGTGCTCTGGCCGTACCAGCCGTGCACGTAGAGGGTGACGCTGGTGGTGTTGGCGCCGGTGGTGAAGGTGGAGCCGAGCTGGTTCCAGGCGGTCTGGCTGGACCAGGAGCTCGGGTCGGTGCCGCCCGTCCCGGTGGCACCGAGGTAGACGTACGGGCCGTGGACCCAGCCGCTCAGCGTGTAGCTGGAGTTCGGCAGGACCGAGACGGTCTGGGTGCACTGGGCGGTGTCGGAGCTGCTCGGCGTCGCGCTCAGCGCGGCGGTGCCGGAGTGCGCCGGGGAGCCGGCGCTCGCGGTGCCGGTGCAGACCCAGCCGGAGAGGCCGGACTCGAAGCCGCCGTTGGTCACCAGGTTGCCGACGGCGGCGCTGGCGCCGCCCGCGAAGAGGGCGAGGCCGGTGCCGGCCAGGGCGAGGGCGGTGGTGCCGGCCGCGAGGGCGGCGGGGACACGACGGGTGCGGCGCCGGTGGGACGGCGGCTGCTGCGTGGGACGGGCCATGGTGCGCTCCGAAGGGGTGGAGGAACCGCCGCAGTGGGGGTTGCGGCGGCCCCGCGTGGGGGGAGGGAGAGGACCGCAGAGCAGTGCAGGAGGGAGGGGACCCGGCCGGTGGGGGCGGCCGGTGTGCCCTCGGTCACAAGCTGGACTAGACCAATGGCAACCGTCAAGCATTCAACGGGCTGCTTACGGGATTTTTAAGGAACCGGAGACCGTTCCGTGTCCGGAGCCGAGCCTTGGCCGGACGCACCGGCGGACGCCCCCTCAGGGCCCTTCCCCGAGACCGTGACCCTGTCGAGACCTGCGGCTTTACCCAGCCAGGGCGGGCCGGAGTAGGCTGCGCGGGGGCATTGGGCACGCGGGGGCTGAGCACGGAGGGGCCGTTACGTCATGGGTCTGCGCGATGTTGTGGAGCGCACGCCGGGTCTGCGGACCCTGCTGGAGAACGCGTACCGGGTGTACGGCCGTCGGGTCGAGGTGCACCTGGCCCAGACCCCGCACCACATCGGCGTGATCCTGGACGGCAACCGCCGCTGGGCCAAGGCAGTGGGCGGCACCACCGCGCACGGCCACCAGCGCGGGGCCGACAAGATCAGCGAGTTCCTGGGCTGGTGCGAGGAGACGCACGTCCAGGTGGTCACCCTCTGGATGCTCTCCACTGACAACCTCTCCCGCCCGGCCGAGGAGCTGGTGCCGCTGCTCGGCATCATCGAGGACACCGTCCGGCGCCTCGCCGCCGACGGCCGGTGGAAGGTGCACCCGGTCGGCGCGCTCGATCTGCTGCCGCAGCACACTGCGGACGTGCTCAAGGAGGCCGCCCAGGCGACGGCCGACAACACCGGCGTCACCGTCAACGTGGCGGTCGGCTACGGCGGGCGGCACGAGATCGCCGACGCCGTTCGCTCGCTGCTCCAGGAGCACGCCGGCAAGGGCACCTCGATCGAGGAGCTGGCCGAGGTGCTGGACGTGGAGCACATCGCCGAGCACCTCTACACCAAGGGCCAGCCCGACCCGGACCTGGTGATCCGCACCTCCGGCGAGCAGCGCCTCTCCGGCTTCCTGCTCTGGCAGAGCGCCCACAGCGAGTTCTACTTCTGCGAGGCCTACTGGCCGGCCTTCCGCAAGGTCGACTTCCTCCGGGCCCTGCGCGACTTCCAGGAGCGCAACCGCCGCATGGGCCTCTAGCCCCGGCCGGGCCGCCGAGCGGTCCCGGGCCGGTCCCGAGGAGTCCCGGGCCACACCGGGGCTCCCGTCCCGAGTCCGTGGCGATCAGGTAAACGTTCATCAACAACGGCCACCGGCATGAATGCGAGCCGAACTCCGGGGAATACCCATGGCAGACCGGTACCCCGGCCACCGGGGTCGCGGGGACCGGCATGCCGCGGGTGACGCAGGGTCATCCGCTCTGGAGGCCTAGTGGTCAGTACCAAGAGCCGCCGGACACCAGACCGGCGCACGTACGTTCTCGACACCAGCGTGCTCCTGGCAGACCCGCTCGCGCTGACGCGCTTCGAGGAGCACGAGGTCGTCCTTCCGGTGGTGGTGGTCACCGAGCTGGAGGCCAAGCGCCACCACCCCGAGCTGGGGTACTTCGCCCGCCAGGCGCTCCGCCTGCTGGACGACTACCGCGTCCGCTTCGGGCGCCTCGACGAGCCGATCCCGGTGGGGGAGGTGGGCGGCAGCATCCGGGTGGAGCTCAACCACTCCGACACCTCGGTGCTGCCCGCCGGTTACCGTCTCGGCGGAGGAGAGGCGGACACCCGCATTCTGGCGGTGGCCAGGAACCTCCAGGCCGAGGGGTACGACGTCACGGTCGTCTCCAAGGACCTGCCGATGCGGATCAAGGCCAGTTCGGTGGGCCTGCTCGCGGAGGAGTACCGGGCCGAGCTGGCGATCACCTCGGGCTGGACGGGCATGTCCGAGCTCCACGTGGGCGGCGACCAGGTGGACGCCCTCTTCGGGGGCGGCCACGACGCCGCGGTGGAGATCGACGGCGTCGACGAGCTGCCGGTGCACACCGGTCTGGTGCTCACCTCGGAGCGCGGCCGGGCCCTCGGCCGGGTGACCAGCGACGGGCGGGTGCGGCTGGTGCGCGGCGACCGCGAGGCGTTCGGGCTGCGCGGGCGCAGCGCCGAGCAGCGGGTCGCGCTCGACCTGCTGCTCGATCCGGAGGTCGGCATCGTCTCGATGGGCGGCCGGGCCGGCACCGGCAAGTCCGCCCTGGCGCTCTGCGCGGGGCTGGAGGCGGTGCTGGAGCGTCAGCAGCACCGCAAGGTGATGGTCTTCCGTCCGCTCTACGCGGTCGGCGGGCAGGAGCTCGGCTACCTGCCGGGGTCCGAGTCGGAGAAGATGAGCCCCTGGGCCCAAGCCGTCTTCGACACCCTCTCCGCCGTCACCACGCCGGACGTGATCGAGGAGGTGATCTCCAGGGGGATGCTGGAGGTGCTCCCGCTCACCCACATCCGGGGCCGCTCCCTGCACGACGCCTTCGTGATCGTGGACGAGGCCCAGTCGCTGGAACGGAACGTGCTGCTCACCGTGCTCTCCCGGATCGGCCAGGGCTCCCGGGTGGTGCTGACCCACGACGTCGCGCAGCGTGACAACCTGCGGGTCGGTCGGTACGACGGAGTGGTGGCGGTGGTGGAGAAGTTGAAGGGTCATCCACTCTTCGCACACATCACCCTCACCCGCTCCGAGCGTTCGCCGATCGCCGCCCTGGTCACCGAGATGCTGGAGGACATCCAGCCCTGACCTGGGTGGACGCCGTCGGCTGACGGCACGGCACATGCGGACGAAATGGGGCGAAACACCCGGCCGGAGCGCGCTGTTGGGCAGCGCGCTCCGGCTTTCGCATCACATCGGACTGTCGTTTGTCAGGAGAATCACGAAATTCCCCGGACGCCACCCTTGTGAGATGCGCCACGCAACCGGGAATTGCGTCCGGCCGTCCCCGTGCGGCATGGTGAGGTTTCTGTCAGGCCCCGCGTACGGCGTGACTGGGCCGCCGAGAGGCGGCCGGCCCCACCGAAAGGTGACGGTGTGTACGAAACGCCCGGCAACTCCGGCTGGCGGGCGGACAACTGAAGACCGCTGAGCCGTACGCCGCCCGATCCAACCGCCGAGCCGACGCGAGTCACCCGGCGCCGGGCCAGTGCCTCCCGTGACCAGCGCGGTGTGGAGGCCAGTGCCAAGGGGCATGTTGCGCCCCTACGGTCACGCGTGGGCGATGCTGGAAGGAAACCATGTGACTCGGATCTCGGTCCGGGGAGTTGCTGTGGCCTCCGCCACCGCCGTCACCGCTGTCGGTGCCGTCGTGGGTGTGGCCTCGGGCAGCGAGGGCTCTCAGGCTCAGACGGTGGACGTCGCGGGTGCGACGCTGCTCGCCGACGTGCCGATGGGCGCCCACGCGCAGACCGTCAGCGACAACTTCAGCGCTCAGGCCAACGCTCAGCAGGTCTCGGCAGACGCTGCCGCCAAGAAGGCCGCGGAGGAGGCAGCCCGTCAGAAGGCCGCCGCCGACGCCCAGGCCAAGGCGGACGCGGAGAAGGCGGCCAAGGCCGCCGACGAGAAGCGCAAGGCCGACGAGGAGGCCGCCAACCGCGCCAAGGCGCGTTCGGCCCTGGTCGCCGACACGACCTCGTACAGCCCTGGCTCCGTCCAGGCGCTGGCCGCGGGGATCATCGGCGACGACAGCCAGTTCCAGTGCTTCAGCCAGATCGTGAAGCGCGAGAGCGGCTGGGACTACACCGCGACGAACTCCGGCTCCGGCGCGTACGGCCTGGTCCAGGCCCTGCCCGGCTCCAAGATGAGCTCGGTGGGCTCCGACTGGCGCACCAACCCGGCCACCCAGATCAAGTGGGGGCTCGGGTACATGAACGACCGCTACGGCTCGCCCTGTGGCGCGTGGTCCTTCTGGCAGTCGCACCACTGGTACTAGAGACTGCTCGCACGAGAGGCCCCCGACCGATGGTCGGGGGCCTCTCGGCGTTCGACTGCCGGGGCGGGCCACGCCGCCCGGGCGGGCGCTGACCTGGGCCCGGCGCGGGCGGTGCGGCCCTGGGATGCGGACGCGGGGAGCCGGAGAGGGTCCTGGGTGCTCCGGCCCCGGCCGGTCCGCCGACAGGTGGCCTGCGGGTGTCCTCCCCGCTCCAGCGCGTCCGAAACCACCTGGTGCATACCGATTCGTGCCGATTTCGGCCTGCGACCGGCTCGGGGCCGGTCCGGGGCCGGTCTGGGGTGGCGGGCCGCCCGGCGGGTAGCGTCATCCCCGGACGGCCGTGGTGGGACCCACGGCATCGGTGAGCCGGACGGGGAACGGTGGGTGTCGGGATGCGAGCTCGAGGGGTGGTGTCCTGGGCCGCCGCGTTGGCGAACCGGACGCTGACCGCGGTGGAGCAGCGGCGCCGGGCCGCCGGGCAACGGGAGGACGGACCGGTGGGCGAAGGCGGCAAGACCTCGGCGGCGACGGAGCCGGAGGCACCGCCACCGGTGCCGCCTGAGCCCGGGGCTCGGGAGTCGGTCATGCGGGAGCCGGTGGAGCGGTACGGCCACCGGCCGGGGCGCCCGGCGCACCCGGCCGACGCGGTGCCGTGGAGCCTGCGGGTGGCCGCCGAGTCCACCTGGCGGCTGCTGCTGCTCGCGGCGGCGCTGTACCTGCTCTTCGAAGTGGTCGACATGCTCCGGCTGGTCGCCTTCGCGGTGCTGGCCGGCCTGCTGATCTCGGCCCTGCTGGAGCCGACCGTCTCCTGGCTCAAGCGGCACGGCTGGCCGCGCTGGCTGGCCGCCGCCGGCACCTTCCTGAGCGGGCTCGCGGGCATCGTCGGGGTGGGCTGGTTCGTGGTCTGGCAGGTGACCAGCAACCTCAAGTCGGTCTCCGACCAGGCCCAGGCCGGTGTCAACAAGCTGCGCGAGTGGCTGGTCAGCGGCCCGTTCCACCTGACCCAGCAGCAGATCAACGACTTCGCCAAGCAGATCTCCACCGCGATCGGCACCAACACCCAGCAGATCACCTCGCTGGGCTTCACCGGGGTGACGATCGCGATCGAGGTGCTGACCGGCATCCTGCTGGCCGCCTTCACCACGTACTTCCTGCTCTACGACGGGGCCAGGATCTGGAGCTGGGTGCTGCGGGCGCTGCCCCGGCACTCGCGGTACGCGATGGCGGGGGCCGGGCCCAAGGCCTGGGCCACCCTGACCGCGTACGTCCGGGGCACGGTCTGCGTGGCCTTCATCGACGCGCTCTGCATCGGGATCGGCATCCAGCTGCTCGGGGTCAAGCTGGCCCTGCCGCTGGCCGTGATCATCTTCCTGGGGGCCTTCGTGCCGCTGGTCGGCGCGCTGGTGACCGGCACCATCGCGGTGCTGATCGCGGTGGTCACCCAGGGGCCGTTCACCGCGCTGATGGTGCTGGTGATCCTGATCGCGGTGCAGCAGTTGGAGGGGCACCTGCTCCAGCCGCTGATCCTCGGCCGGGCCGTCCGGGTCCACCCGCTCGGCGTGGTGCTCGGGGTGGCCGCCGGCTCGATCGTCGGCGGCATCGGCGGCGCGATCGTCGCCGTCCCGCTGATCGCCGTCACCAACACCGTGGTCGGCCACCTGCGCCGCCGCAACGCGGCCGGCCAGGAAGTCTTCGACGCCCTGGAGGCCGCCCGCCAAGGCGCCTGACAGCCCGACACCTTCTCCTGATACCCTGCCGCCCCTTCAGGCTTTTTTCACATCAGCCCGGTCGTGAGCGACCGAACTCCCGGGCGGGCAGGCATCATTGGGGGATGGATGCTGAGAAGACCCAGTCGTCGGCGGCCGGCGGGGCGCCCCGCCGGCGGGCCACGGCGGCTGATCGGTAGCGCACTCTGTACCTTGGCCGTCCTCGCGACGGCCCTGGTCCCGGCAGCCGTCCCGGCCGCCGCCGCTGCGGCCACGCCGACCCCGTCGGCCGTGAAGACGCAGCAAGCACCGAAAACGCAGCAAGCGCCGAACACCCGGCAAGCGCCGCAGGCTCCGCGGCCGACGCCCACGCCGACGCCGACGCCGAAGGCGAGCCCGAAGCAGGCTCCCGCCGACGCCGCGCCCTGCACCGGGCCGCTGACCTTCGGCACGCCCTTCGACTGCGCCGGCATCAAGGCGCACCAGAGCCAGACCTACACGGTGACCACCACGGGCGCCGACCGCCTGCTGGTGCGGCTGAGCGGTGAGCTCGCGGTCATCGCCATGGTGGCCACCACCGGCGGCGACCCGGCGGCCGACCCGCTCTGCTCCTTCTCCAGCATGGACGGCCTGGTCTCCTGCGCCGTGCCGGCCGCCGGCAGCTACGACCTGACGGTGGCCAGCCAGTGGTACGACGGCACCTACACGGTCGCGGTCGACTCGACGGCCACCGGTGCCTGCCAGGCGCTCACCGACGCCGACTTCGCCACCACCCGGGCCGAGCTGACCGGCACGCTGGCCGCCGGCTCCACCGGGGACTGCTACCGCTTCACCCAGCCGACGGGCAGCCGGCTGCTGATCTCCACCCGGAACACCAGCTCCGGCGCCCAGGTGCTGGGCTCGCTGGTGGACGCCACGGGCAAGCCCGGCTGCGAGGAAGGCACCGCCACCGGCCCCTGCCGGCTCACCGGTACCGCGCCCTACACCTGGCGCGGGCACGACCAGAGCGCCGCCGCCGGGACGTACGCCTTCCGCCTGACCCGGCTCTCCGACCCGGTCGGCTGCACGCCGCTGGCGGTCGCGCCGTTCGGCGACCCCGGCACGGCCGTGACCAGCGGCACCCTCGCGTGGACCGACCTCACCTGCCGGATCGTGCACACCCAGCCCGGCCTGCACGACATCCGGCTGCGGGGCGGCAACGACCTCTACTGGACGGTCTACGCCCAGGACGGCAGCAAGGTCTGCGACAAGCCCTACCCGGACGGCCCGTGCGCCGTCCCCGCCGCCGGTGACTACACCGTCCTGGTGCACGGCGGCGGCTGGTCCGACGAGTCCTTCGACCTCTCGGTGGTCGATCTCGCCGGTACGGCCGGGTGCGCCCCGGCCGTCGGCACCGGCTTCGCCTCGCCGACGCTCACGGGCGCCTTCGTGAGCCGGCTCGAAGTCGACTGCCACCCCATCGATGCCGTGTCCGGCGAGCGGATCATCACCCCCGCCCTGGGAGCCAGTTCGACCATCGTCGACGCCACGGGTGCGGCGGGCTGTCCGGTCGACTACAGCCAGGACGGCTGCGTGCTGTCCGGCAGCGGCCCTTACCGGGTGCTCTCGACGGCCGGTTACGACTGGGGAGTGCCGACCACCTACCCCTCCGACTGGCGGCTGCAGATCCGCCGGCTCTCCCACCCCGCGGACTGCCCGGCGCTGGCTGCCCAGACCTTCGGCACGGCGGCGGACACCGCCGGCACGCGGTGCCGGACGATGACGGTGGCCACGGCGGGGCCGCTGAAGGTGACGGCCTTCGGCAAGGGTGACCAGGTGCCGGTGGTGTCGCTGCCCGTCGAGCTCTACGACGCGGACGGCAAGCGGGTCTGCGACCAGAACCAGTGCAACCCGGTGCCGGCCGGCAGCTACACGATGCTGCTGGGCACCTACCGGCAGCTGGTCGAAGGGGTTACGCACGCGCAGTACCTGTCCCCGACCGAGACCCGTGGCTGCGTCGCCACCGGCGACACCGGCTTCGCCGACGGTCCGGTGACCGGCGCCATCACCGGGCTCGGCCAGGTCGACTGCCTGGCCCTGCCGACGCCCTCGGGCGCGGCGCTGGGGATCTACCCCTCGCCCGGCGGCGAGCCGCTGCCCTCCGGCACCGTGGTGGACACCACCGGTGCCTACCAGTGCGGCGACCCGTGGTCCGGCATCATGACCGACTGCCTGCTGACCGGGCAGGCGCCCTTCCGGCTGCTGCTCGACCGGGGCATCGCCACCGGCGGGTACGCCGTGACGATCGGGCGGGTCGACACCCCGGCCGGCTGCCAGGCCTTCCCTCAGACGCCGTACTCGGACGCCGCCGGCACCGCGGTCGCGCTGACCAAGGGGCACCCGGTGCGCTGCCTGGCCGTCCCGACCGGACAGCACGCGGCGGCCGAGCAGTTCGACTACGACCTCGCCCCGGCGCCCGCCGGCCCGCTGAAGAGCCTCCCGGCGACCATCAGGGTGTTCGGGCCGGACGGCCGGCTCGCCTGCCAGGGCGGGCCCTTCCTGTCGACGGCGGTCTGCCAGCTCGACCGGGCCAAGTCGTACACCGCGCTGTTGATCGGCGACGGGACGGACCAGGGCTACCGGATCGTCCGCCGCGACCTCACGGCGACCGCGCAGTGCGGCAGCCCCGCCTCCACCACGGTGGGCGGCACGCCCGTCCGGGGGCAGCTGGCCTCGGCGCTGAGCGTGGCCTGCACCCGGGTGGCGACCCAGCCCACCGACCGGATCCGGTTCACTTCGAAGAACAGCGACGGCGCCGTCCTGATGGTGGTGACCGATGCCGACGGCAAGACGCTCTGCTCCTCGGGCCAGTACACCGACTACTGCGACGTGACCGGCTCCACCAGCTACCAGGCGATCGTCTCGCCGCTCAGCTACCAGGGCACCGCGATCACCTACCAGCTCGACAGCTGGAAGACCGGTGGCGCGGGCGGCGTCCCGCCGGAGTGCGGCGTGGTCGCCGCCGACAAGAACGGCTTCGGCCCGCTCACCGGCACGCTCACCCGCGACCACCCCGCCACCTGCGTCACCGTCCCGGTGAAGCAGCCGTACGGCACGATCCGGATCACCGGGGCGTACGCGGGCCAGGGCAACAACGGCGTGCCCCGGGCGCAGCTGATCGGCAACGACGGTACGAACTACTGCTACGACTACGCGGGGACGGACGGCTACGGCACCGAGTGCACCCTGCCGGCCAACCCCGACAAGGCCGATCTCCTGCTGCTCTCGCTGCGCCCGGGCGCGACCAAGACCGACTACGCGGTCTCGGTGGGCTGCCGGCCGGACCGCTCCTGCGGCCTGCCGGACCCGGAGGCGGACCCGGGGACGGCTTTCTCCCCGCTCACCCCGGCCCGGCTGCTCGACACCCGGATCGGCCTGGGCCGGCCCGGTACGGCGCCGGTGCCGGCCGGTGGCACGGTCACCCTCCAGGTGACCGGCCGCGGCGGGGTGCCGGCCACCGGGGTCGGCTCGGTGGTGCTCAACGTGACGGTGGCCGACCCGAAGGCGGCCGGGTACCTGACCGCCTGGCCTTCCGGCACGGCGCGGCCGACGGCCTCCTCGCTCAACTGGACGGCCGGTCAGGTCGTGCCGAACCTGGTCACCGTGCCGGTCGGTGCGGACGGCAAGGTCACGCTCTTCAACGGCAGCCAGGGCACCTCGCAGTTCGTCGCCGACGTGCTCGGCTACTACGGGCAGCTGCTGCCGGGTACCGCTTTCAACCCGCTCACCCCGTCCCGGGTGCTCGACACCCGGATCGGCCTGGGCCGTCCCGGCAACGGGCCGGTCGGGGCCGGGCAGACCGTGGTGCTCAAGGTGGCCGGCCAGGGCGGGGTGCCGGCCACCGGCGCCTCGGCGGTGGCGCTCAACGTCACCGTCACCGACACCAAGGGGCCCGGCTACCTGACGGTCTGGCCCTCCGGCGCCGCCCGACCGGTGGCCTCCAACCTCAACTGGGTGGCGGGGCAGACCGTGCCGAACCTGGTGGTCGTCCCGGTCGGCCCCGACGGCACCGTCAGCCTGTACAACGGTTCGCCGGGCAGCAGCCAGCTGGTCGCCGACGTGGCCGGGTACTACGCGGGCGGCTCGAACGGTTCGCTCTACCGCAGCGCCGGCCCGGTCCGGCTGATGGACACCCGGATCGGCCAGGGCGCCCCGACCGGGGCCGTCCCCTCGCACGGGACGGTGCTGCTGGACGTGTACGGCACGGCCGGCGGCGCCAAGCCCAAGGCTGTGGTGCTCAACGTCACGGTGACCGGGCCGACGGACTGGGGCTACCTGACGGCCTGGCCCTCCGGCGGCGCCCGCCCGACCGCCTCCAACCTCAACTGGGTCAAGGGCCAGACCGTGGCCAACCAGGTGATCGTGCCGGTCGGCGCGGACGGCAAGGTCGCCTTCTACAACGGCGGACCCGGCTCGGTGCAGGTGGTGATCGACCGGACCGGCCTGATCGGCTGAGCCGGCTGAGCCCGTCCGCAAGCACGACGTAGGGCCCGCTCCCCGAGGGGGAGCGGGCCCTACGCTTGCTTCAGCTGCGGCTTCAGCCGATGGCGGCTTCGGCGTCCAGGACGGACGCGACGGCGGCGATCACGGCGGCGATCTTGACCGAGGCCTGGATCACCTCGCGCTCGACCCCACCCTTGCGCAGCACGGCCTCGTGCGAGTCCAGGCACTGGCCGCAGCCGTTGATCGCGGAGACCGCGAAGCACCACAGCTCGAAGTCGAGCTTCTCGACGCCCGGGGTGCCGATGATGTTCATCCGCAGACCGGCCCGCATCGTGCTGTACTCCTTGTCGGAGAGCAGGTGCGTGGTCCGGTAGTAGACGTTGTTCATCCCCATGATCGCGGCGGCGCCCTTGGCGGCGTTGTACGCCTCCGGCTTGAGGTTCGCCTTCGCCTCGGGCTCCAGCTCGCGCAGCACCGAGGGCGACTTGGTCGCCATGGCGCAGGCGAGGACGGTGCCCCAGAGCTGCTGTGCGGGGAGCTCGGAGTTGCCGATGATCGCGCTCAGGTTGAGCTTGAGGTCCTTGGCGTACTCCGGCAGCGCGGCCTTCAGTTCGTCGAGGGCCATGGGTCAGCCGGCCAGCAGGGCCTGGGCGTCGAGGGTGTCCTCGCCCTTGGTCCAGTTGCACGGGCACAGCTCGTCGGTCTGCAGGGCGTCCAGCACCCGCAGGACCTCCTTGGGGTTACGGCCGACGGAGCCGGCGGTCACCATGACGAACTGGATCTCGTTGTTCGGGTCCACGATGAAGACGGCGCGCTGGGCGAGGCCGTCGGCACCCTGGACGCCGCAGGCCTGCATCAGCTCGTGCTTGACGTCGGCCAGCATCGGGAAGGGCAGGTCGCGGAGGTCCTTGTGGTCCTTGCGCCAGGCGTGGTGCACGTACTCGGAGTCGCCGGAGACGCCGAGGATCTGGGCGTCGCGGTCCGCGAACTCCTCGTTCAGCTTGCCGAACGCGGCGATCTCCGTCGGGCAGACGAAGGTGAAGTCCATCGGCCAGAAGAAGACGATCTTCCACTTGCCCTCGTAGGACTTGTGGTTGATCTCGGCGAACGCGCTCGCGGCGTCGAGGTCGACACAGGCGTTGAGTTCGAACTCGGGGAACTTGTCACCGATCGTGAGCACGTTCACGTCTCCTGGGTTGGGAAGATGAGGGAGTATGTCCGTATTGCCTATGGTTCGGCAGGCTTTGGACGTCCTCCACAGTGGCACAGGTCGGACTGATCAGGGAAATAGCTAGACTCGATACATCTGATCGGAGACAGCTATCAGTACCACCGGCACCACCCCCGCAAGGCCCCGCGCCACCCGCACGCCCACCGTCGCCCAGCTGCGCGCCTTCACCGCCGTGGCCGAGACCCGGCACTTCCGCGACGCCGCCGCCGTGATCGGCACCAGCCAGCCCGCGCTCTCCGGGGCGGTCGCCGCCCTGGAGGAGACGCTCGGCGCCCAGCTGGTCGAGCGCACCACCCGCAGGGTCATCATCACCCCGCTGGGCGAGCGTGTCGCCGCCCACGCGCGCCGGGTGCTCAGCTCGCTGCACGAGCTCACCGAGGAGGTCGAGGCGGCCCGCCGGCCGTTCACCGGCCCGCTGCACCTGGGCGTCATCCCGACCGTCGCGCCCTACCTGCTGCCCGCCGTGCTCCGGCTGGTGCGGGCCGGCTACCCCGAGCTCGAACTGCACGTCCACGAGGAGCGCACCCCCTCGCTGCTCGAGGGCCTGGCCGCCGGGCGGCTCGACGTGCTGCTGCTCGCCCTCCCGGCCGGCGGCAGCTCGCCCACCCGGGACATCCCGCTCTTCGACGAGGACTTCGTGCTGGTCACCCCGCCCGAGCACGAGCTGGCCGGGGCCGAGGACCTGCCCCGGGACTCCCTGCTCGACCTCGACGTGCTGCTGCTCGAAGAGGGCCACTGCCTCCGCGACCAGACCCTGGACCTCTGCCGCGAGGTCGGCGCCGACCAGAGCGGCGGCACCACCCGGGCCGCCGGGCTCTCCACCCTGGTGCAGCTGGTGGCCGGCGGCCTCGGCGTCACGCTGCTCCCGGCCACCGCCCTGGAGGTGGAGGCCGGCCGCACCGACCGGTTGGCCGTGGCCCGGTTCGCCGAGCCCACCCCCGGCCGCCGGATCGGCCTGGCCACCCGCCCCGGCTCGGCCCGTGCCGCCGAGTACGACCGCTTCGCCGCCTCGCTCCGGGAGGTGCTGGCCGAACTCCCGGTCCGGATCGTGGAGTGAGCCCCCGCCGGGCGGGCACACTCCAGGCATCCGGCGGCGCAGGGGGTGGGGCGTGTACGTCTCCAGGATCAGGATCGACCGGCACGAGTACTTCCACGGCGGGCGCGCGGTCGACCTCGACCTGACCCGCCCCGACGGCACCCACTCCGGCTGGACGGTGCTCGCCGGGCCGGGCGGCTCCGGCAAGACCACCCTGCTCCAGGCCCTGGCAGGCCGGGCCGGGGCCGAGCTGAGCGACCAGGACGGCCGGCCGCTGCAGCCCGGCGACCACTTCTGCGCCCTCCTCCCGGCCGAGTCCGAGGGCCCGCTGCCCGAGGGCGCGCTCGCCCTGATGGCCGACGGGCTGCTGCCCGCCGGCCGGCGGCTGACCGAGCGGCTCACGGTCGAGGCCGACGGGGTCGAGCTGCCGCTCGAATCGCTCGGCGGCGGCGCCCGGGCCCTGGTCTCGCTGGTGGCCGAGCTGCTCCGGCAGGCCCATCGGTACGAGCCGGAGGAGGAGCTGGTGGTGCCCGGCACCCCGCCCACCGCACCGATCGCCGGGCTGGCCCTGATCGACGACGCCGAGGCCCACCTGCACCCGGCCTGGCAGCAGCGCCTGGGCGAGTGGCTGGTCGCGCACTTCCCCAACCTCCAGTTCGTGGTCGCCACCCACAGCCCGTACCTCTGCCAGGCGGCCGACCCGGGCGGCCTGATCCACCTGCCCGGCCCCGAGCAGCCGCCCGCCCCGCCCCGGGTGCTGGACGAGGACGAGCAGCAGCGGGTGGTCTACGGCAGCGGGGACGACGCCGTGGTCTCCCCCCTGTTCGGGCTGCCCAGCGCGTACTCGCCGCAGGCCGAGGCCGAGCGGGGGCTGCTGGTGGCGCTCGAACGCAAGCTCTACGCGGGCGAGGCCACCGACGCCGAGATCGCCGCCTACCAGGAGCTCGGCGCCAAGCTCAACAGCTCGCTCGCCGCCCAGGCCCTGGACCTGCGGGGGCGTGCCGGCGGCCGGCCGTGATCCCGGTCCAACGGCCGCCACTGCAACCGCAGTTGGCCGCCGAACTGGCCCGCCGCACCGAGGCGATCCGCAACGCCGGGCCCAACACCGCCGCCGGGCGGGCGGCTTGGCGCAGCGCCCGCGAACCCAAGGCCAGGATCCGGCAGTTGCTCGGCCGGATGGCACCGGGCCTGGCCCGCTGCATGTACTGCGGGGACAACCTGGGCACCGACATCGACCACTTCGAGCCGATCGCCCGGGCCCCGCTGCGCACCTTCGACTGGCACAACCACCTGCTGGCCTGCGCCTTCTGCAACAGCAACCGCAAGCGCGACCGCTTCCCCTGCGACGCCGACGGCTCGCCCCTCCTGATCGACCCCGCCCGCGAGGACCCGGCCGACCACCTGCGCCTGCTGCTCGCCTCCGGCGCCTACTCGCCCTTGACCCCCAAGGGCGAGGCCACCATCGAGGTCTTCGGTCTCAACACCCGCCCCGAACTCGTCCGCGCCCGCCGTCTCGCCTTCACGGTGGTCCGCGCCCTGCTCGCCGAATGGCAGACCCGGCAGGAGGCGGGGGATGCCGTGGCCGCCGCCGAGATAGCCGCCGCCCTGACCGATCTCTGGCAGGCCGATGTCCTGCGGGCAGTAAGGAAGTTGGCCGATGCTCCCCAGTTGGCGCCGGTCGTCCTCGGCGACCGTGCCTGGTCAGCCCTGCAACGTTTTTAGGGGCGCGGGGAACTGCGCGGGCATCCCTTGGGGCGTGTACTCGTTAAGGAGAACACGCCCCCTCGCATGCCCTCGCAGTTCCCCGAGCCCCCGGCATAGTGCACGTCACCATTGAGGGAGTCGTTGCTCGAACCAGACCACCTTGCCTGCCCCCAGCCGCGTCGCTCCCCAGCGTTCTGCGCAGCGGGCCACTATCTGCAAGCCCCGCCCCCGCTCGTCCTCCGGCCCGGCCCGCCGTGCGCGTGGCAGCAGGGCGCTGTCGTCGCCGACCTCGCAGCGCAGGACGGAGGTGCGGACCAGCCGCAGCGTCACCGGCCGGGTGGCGTGCTGGATCGCGTTGGTGACCAGCTCGCTCACCATCAACTCGGTGTTCTCGGCCAGTGGTTCGAGCCCCCAGCGGCGCAGCGCGTGCCCGGCCAGCCGGCGGGCCCGGCCGGGGGTCTCGTGCCGGGGCTGGAGGTACCAGTAGGCCACGTCCTCGGCCGGGATGCCGTCGAAGGCGGCGGCCAACAGGGCGATGTCGTCGGCCCGTTCGCCCGGGGGCAGGATCCGCAGGGCCTCCTGGCAGAGGTGTTCGGGGGAGTGCCGGTGCGCGGCGGCGATCCGGCTGCGCAGCAGCTCCAGGCCGGTGGTCAGCGAGCGGCGGCGCGATTCGACCAGGCCGTCGGTGAAGAGCAGCAGGGCCGAGCCGGGCGGGGCGGCCAGCTCCACCGAGTGGAAGTCCACCCCGCCGACCCCGATCGGGGCGCCGGCCGGCAGCTCCAGCAGGTCGGTGCGGCCGTCGGGTTGGATCAGCAGCGGCGGTACGTGGCCCGCGTTGGCGAGCACCACCCGGTTGGCGATCGGGTCGTAGACCGCGTACAGGCAGGTGGCCAAGTGCTGTTCCCGACCCAGGCGTTGGGCCTGCTCGTCGAGGTGGTAGAGCACCTCGTGCGGTGGCAGGTCGAGCGCGGCCAGGGTCTGCGCGCTGGTGCGCAGCTGGCCCATGATCGCGGCCGAGGTGAGCGAGTGGCCCATCACGTCCCCGACGATCAGCGCGACGCGGTTGCCGGGCAGCGGCACCGAGTCGTACCAGTCGCCGCCGACCTGGGCGCCGCTCTCGCTGGGCAGGTAGCGGTGGGCCAGCCGTACGCCGTGGCGCTGCGGCAGGTGGGTGGGCAGCATGCTGCGCTGGAGCTCGTCGGCGATCTCCCACTCGCGGGAGTAGCGCAGCGCGGTGTCCACGGCCAGCCCGGCCTGGGTGGCCAGGTGGGCGGCGGTGGCGCTGTCGGTGGCGTCGAAGGCGCTGGCCGCGTCGAAGGCCGAGGTGAGGTCGAAGGCGGAGGGCCGCTTGGGGGCGGTGGCCCGCCCGAAGGGGCTCGGGCCGCCGATCGGGCCGCCGGTCGCCTGGCCGGTCGCCTCGCCGGCCGTCTTGCCGGGGCGGCGGATCAGCAGCAGCAGGCCGAGCACGGCCTTGCGGCCGCGCAGCGGCAGGGCCAGCAGGGCGGTGCCGGCCGCCAGGCGGCTGAGCGCGCGCGGGCCGTAGAGCTCCTCGAGGAGTGGCCGCAGGCGGGCGGCGGAGGGGGTGTCGAGCACCACCGGGCCGGCCGGCAGCTGGTGGTCCAGGGCCTGGGCCAGCGGGCCGCCGGGGCGGATGGCCCGGGTCTTCAGGCGCTGGCCGAGCCGGGTGCCGTGGGCGTGGTGCAGGCGCAGCGCGGTGGGCCGGCCGGGGTCGCGCTCGATGTTGGGCAGCGGGTCGCGCAGGTGCACCACGGCGGCGTCGGCCAGTGCGGGCACCAGCACCTTGCCTAGGTTGCGCAGGGTGGCGGCGAGGTCGAGCGAGCTGTTGATCCGCCGGGTGGCGCTGTCCAGGTACGCCAGCCGTTCGGCCGTCCGGGGCAGGACGGCGGGGCGCGGCGGCGCGCCCGGCGGTGCGGGCGGTCGGCGCTGGGCCGGTACGACGGGCGGCTGGCCCGCCTGGGGCTTGAGGGGGTCGCGCACGGGCTTCCCGTTCTGGGAGGTCGGGGGTCGGTGGGCCGGGAGGGCGGTCAGCCCGTCCGCCGACAGCACAGGAACAGTTGTTCCTCCGGGGGCAGGGTGGTGCTGGCGGGGGCGTAGGGGTGGCCGGTCTGGGCCTCGACGGTGAACCCGGCTCTGGAGAGCATCTGGTGGAGTTCCTCCCGTAGGTAGCCGCTGATCCTTATCTCGTGGCCGAGGAAGGGCAGCGGCGCGTGGTCGAGGTCGGCCTCGACCACGCCGAGGGCGAGCAGGCCGCCGGGCCGCAGCAGGGTGCGGATCCGACCGAGCACGGTGGGGATCTCCCGCTGGGGCAGCAGGATCAGCGAGAAGAAGGCGGTGGCCGCGTCGAAGCGGCCGGCCGCGGCCGGGCCGAGCTCCGGCAGGCCCCAGGCCCGGTCGGCGCGTGGGGTGGCCAGGTCGTACATGTCGATCCGGTGGTAGGCGGCGGCCTCGGGCGCGGTGCGCCGGGCCAGGCCGAGCATGCCGTCGGAGAGGTCGACCCCGGTCACCCGCAGCCCGCCCGCGGCCAGCTGGCGCACCGTCGGATCACCCGTTCCGCAGCCCACGTCCAGCACCCGGGAACCGGCCGGCAGCGCGCCGAGCAGCCAGCGCCCGCAGGCCAGTTGGCCGGTCTTGTCGGGGAAGGCGGCGCCGTAGGCCGCACCGATGGCGTCGAAGGCGACGGCCTGCAGAGCACGCCCGGCGCGGCGGCCGGCCCGGGGGTCGGAGGCACCGGGCCCGTGGCCCTGAGCGGGATCGGCTATCTGTCCGGTCGTCACGATTGAGAGGCACCTTCCACCCTGGCCGCAGGTTGTCTGCCGCTGTTCTCCCTGCCGTCGCCCCCGCTGTCCCGCCTCCGCTGCGTATCTGCTGCCCAGCCTCCGAGAATAGGCGTGATCACCGGGCGGTGGGGACCCTTTCCGGTCAACTCGTCTCCACCCGGAGGAATGTGGCCGAGAACGCGGGAGCTCGTGCCGGGGGCGCAGGTGGCGCGCCCGGGAGCCCGTGGCCCGCCCGCACGCCGGGGTGGCGCCGAGCCACTCCGGGGTCAACGCCGCTGACCTGCGAAAACCCCGGATCGGTGGACGTTTATCGAACGTCAATCGGCCCCTGTCACAGTTGGTTCAGCGCCGGGGAAGCGTCAAGGACGTTCCCGCAGCCGGGGGGCTGCGGGGGCGTCGACGCCACCCACTGGGGGGACCTGTCGGGGGACGGGTTCAGAGTCTGTCGGGGGACGGACTCACGGCGCGGGGGGTATGAGGGACTCGGTGTGCAGTCGGTCGATGAGGTCCTTCACGGGGGAGGCCTCGGGCACACCGAGTCGGGTGAAGATCGCGTGAGCCTCCTGGAGGCAAGCCAGCCCACGGGCCGGTTGGCCCAACTCCAGGAGGGCCTCACCGAGCGCGGCGTTCGCGAGCCCTTCGCAGTGCGCCGCGTCCAGCTCACGCGCGATCACCAACGCTTCGTCGGCCGCCTCGGCGGCCTCCGCCGACTGGCCGTCACTCATCAGGCAGGCCGCCAGCCGGGCCAGCGTGTACGCCTCCCGGAAGCGGTTCTGCTGCTCCTGGTAGAGGTCGCGGGCCTCCCGCAGATGGGTGGCCGCCTCGGCCGGCGAACCGGTCGAGGAGAGCACGATGCCCAACTGGTAGACGGTGTCCGCCAGGCAGGGGGCGTTGTCCGAGGCACGGGCCGTGGCCACCGCCTGGTGCACGGCCTCCACGGCGGCCTCGGGGTTGCCGAGGATGAGGTGGACCCGGGCGATGTTGCCGAGGATCCGGGCCTCGCCGCTCCGGGAGTTGATCACGATGCAGCTCGCCAGCGCCTCCTCGAAGAAGGGCAGGGCCTCGCTGACCCGGTTCCCGAGGTAGAGCATCATGCCGAGCAGGTTGGTCACCATGCAGCGCAGCAGCCGGTCGGCGTCCGGGTCCTGGTGGTCCAGGCTCTCCCGCAGCGCCACTTCGGCCTGCTGGAAGTCGCTCGCCACGTACCGCAGGAAGCCCAGCGCGTAGTGGACCCGGGCGAGGACCGCGCGATCCTCCCGGGCGCGGGCCTGCGCCTCGGCGAACTGGAGGGTCTGCCGGATGCGTGCGGCGTGAGTCGGGTCCTCGACCATGGCGTTGAGCACGATCAGCAGGTCCACTGCCGGTCGGGCGAGCTCGGTGGGCCCGGCGACGGTGGACTCGACGCTGCTCAGCAGCAGTGCCGTCTCCTGCCGCAGCCAGTCCTGCCCGTTCCGGCTGGAGCCGAATGAGAGCCCGGCCGATCGGAGCGGGTTCAACGGCGCCGGCAGCATCTCCTCGGGCTCGATGGCCTGCGCCGCGTTCGTGGTGCTGGCGAGCAGGAGCTCCAGCAGGCGCAGCCGGGCGGCGTCCTGGGCCGCGGTGTCCTTGAGCTTCTCGTTCCGGTGCTGGGCGTACAGGCGCAGCAGGTCGTGGTACCGGTACCGGCCGGGGGTGAAGCACTCCAGCATGTTGGCCTCGACCAGCGCCTCGGCCAGCTCCTCCGCCCGGTCCTCGCCCACGCCGAGCAGCGCCGTGACGGCGCTGAGCGGGAGGTCGGGGGAGTCGACCAGGGAGAGCAGCCGGAAGGCCCGGGCCTCGTCGGTGCTGAGCTGGCCGTAGCCGAGCCCGATGGTGGTCTCGACGGCGAGGTTGCCCAGCTGCAGCTCGGCCAGCCGGCGCCGCTGGTCCGCTAACCGACGGGCCAGGTCGGAGACGCTCCAGCGCGGCCGGCTGGCCAGCCGGGCGGCGGCGATCCGGACGGCCAGCGGCAGGAAACCACAGGCCGTCACCACGGCCAGCGCGGCCTCCGGTTCGGCGGCCACCCGCTGCTCGCCGACGATCGCGGAGAAGAGCGCGAGCGCCTCCTCGGGGGTCAGCTCCTCCACGTCCACCAGGTGCGCGCCGGGGATGCCGGCCAGCCGGGACCGGCTGGTCACCAGCACCGCGCAGCCCGCGACCCCGGGGATGAGCGGGGTCAGCTGGTTCACGTCCTGGGCGTTGTCCAGCAGGATCAGCATCCGCCGGTTGGCCAGCAGCGATCGGTAGAGCGCGGCGCGCTGGTCGAGCGACTCCGGGGTCTCGGCGGCGCCGAGCGCGTGCAGGAAGTCACCGAGCACCACGGCCGGGTCGGCGGGCGAGGCGCCGGCGCCGCGGAGATCGACGTAGAGCTGCCCGTCGGGGAATTCCGAACGGACGCTGTGCGCGACGTGGACCGCGAGGGTGGTCTTTCCGACCCCCCCGATCCCGGCGAGCGAGGTGACCACCACGGCTTGGCCGGACGCATTCTGCAGCACGCCCTGGAGTTCGCCGACAAGTGCCGCGCGTCCACTGAAATCGGACACGTCGGCGGGGAGCTGTGCGGGTGGGGTGAAGACCGGCCCGCTGTCCCGTTCGGAATTGTCCGCAGCCGCCGTCGGAGCGAGGGTCAGGCTCGGATCGGCGGCCAGAATCCGCGAATGCATGGTGGCCAGCCCGGCCCCGGGCTCCACGCCCAGCTCGTCGATCAGCAGCTTGCGGGTGTCGGCGTACACGCCCAGCGACTCGGCCTGCCGGCCGCAGCGGTAGAGGGCGAGCATCAGCAGCTCGCGCAGGCGCTCGCGCAGCGGGTGCTCGGCGGCCAGGGTGCTGAGCTCGGCGACCACCTCGGCGTGCAGGCCGATGTCGAGGGCGGTGGCGCAGCGCTCCTCCCAGGCGGTGATCTGACGCTCGGCCAGCCGCAGGCGCTGGGCGTCCGCGTAGCCGCCGGGCACGCCGGCCAGCGGGCGGCCGCTCCAGAGCGCGAGCGCCTCGACGAGGAGCCGGTGCGCCTCCGGCGCGTCCCCCGCGCTCCGGGCGGCGGAGGCCTCGGCGACCAGTCCGTCGAAGACGGTGAGATCCACCGCCTCCGGGGCCACCCGCAGCGCGTAGCCGTCGCTGACCGAGACCAGCAGCTCGGCCCGGGCCCGCACTTCGCGGTTTGGCTCGATGACGGCGCGCAGCCGGGAGACGTAGGTGCGCAGGGCCGCAACGGCCTGCGGCGGCGGATTCTCGCCCCAGAGGCCGTCCACCAGGTCCTGCGTGGTCACCGGGCGGCCCTGGTGCAGCAGCAGCGCGGTGAGCACGGCCTGCTGCTGCGGGGAGCCGAGGGCGAGCTGCTGCTCGCCGCGCCAGGCCTGGACGGGACCGAGCACCTGGAAGCGCAGCGCTGTGGAGTGCGGCGTTTCCCGAAGCTCCATGTGATCCCCCGATGGCCTGTGATCTTGTTTGCCGAAGCGCGACATGTACGCGGTCAGCTGCGAGGCGACAGCTTAAAGGGAGGCGCGCAAACGTTGGAGAACAGGGCGAGCGGCCAGGTGTTTATAAGACATTTAACGGCCTCTACGATACTGTCCGGGCGCCCCGACCGGCTCGGTCGGGTTCGAAGATATCTGATGACTCGAAAGGCGGCCCAATCCATGGCCGAGAACCAGATACCGGACGCTTCGGCCGGTCAGCAGCTGGTCGGTACGGACCAGCCGGTGGTGCAGGACCTCAGCACCGGTGACTCGACCCCGCTGCAGAACGTGCTCACCCACCTGGAGAACGAGGCCCCCGCCGCCACGACCCAGGTCCCGCCCGTGGTCTCTCCGGTCGTCGGCGACCCGAAGCCCGGTGACGAGCGCCAGCCCACCGGCGCGATCACCAGCCTCCCGTAACTCCCGCCGTGCGCCGTTGATCGAACCCGCACGCCGCTGCACGCCCCGCACCACCCGCCGGTGGTACGGGGCGTTCGACGTTCCCGGCCTACTTCTCCGCGGAGCGGACGCGGATGCTGGTGATCAGCGGACCGTCCGTGACCTCGGCGAAGAAGTCGTTGCCCTTGTCGTCCACCACGATGAAGGCCGGGAAGTCCTCGACCTCGATCCGCCAGACCGCCTCCATGCCGAGCTCGGGGTACTCCAGCACCTCGACCTTCTTGATGCAGTCCTGCGCGAGCCGCGCGGCCGGGCCGCCGATCGAGCCGAGGTAGAAGCCGCCGTGCTCGCCGCAGGCCTTGGTGACCTGCTTGGAGCGGTTGCCCTTGGCCAGCATGACCATCGAGCCGCCGGCCGCCTGGAACTGGTCGACGTAGGAGTCCATCCGGCCCGCCGTGGTCGGGCCGAAGGAGCCGGAGGCGTAGCCCTCGGGGGTCTTGGCCGGGCCGGCGTAGTAGACCGGGTGGTCCTTCATGTACTGGGGCATGCCCTCGCCCGCGTCCAGGCGCTCCTTGATCTTGGCGTGCGCGATGTCGCGCGCCACGACCAGGGTGCCGCTGAGCGAAAGGCGGGTCTTGACCGGGTACTTGGAGAGCTCGGCGCGGATCTCGCTCATCGGCTGGTTGAGGTCCACCCGCACGACCTCGTCGTCGAGGTGCTCGTCCGTGGTGTCCGGCAGGTACTTCGCCGGGTCGGTCTCGAGCTGCTCGAGGAAGACGCCCTCGGCGGTGATCTTGCCGAGCGCCTGGCGGTCGGCCGAGCAGGAGACGGCCATCGCGACCGGCAGCGAGGCGCCGTGGCGGGGCAGGCGGATCACGCGGACGTCGTGGCAGAAGTACTTGCCGCCGAACTGCGCGCCGATGCCGATCTTCTGGGTCAGCTCGGTGACCTTGGCCTCCAGCTCGAGGTCGCGGAAGCCGTGGCCGGTGGCGGCGTCGCCGCTGGTCGGCAGGTTGTCCAGGTAGTGCGCGGAGGCGTACTTGGCGGTCTTCAGCGCGAACTCGGCGCTGGTGCCGCCGACCACGATCGCCAGGTGGTACGGCGGGCAGGCCGCGGTGCCGAGCGAGCGGATCTTCTGCTCCAGGAAGCTGAGCATCGACGCCTCGTTGAGGATCGCCTTGGTCTCCTGGTACAGGTACGACTTGTTGGCCGAGCCGCCGCCCTTGGCCATGAAGAGGAACTTGTAGGCGTCGCCGTCGGTCGCGTAGAGCTCGATCTGGGCCGGGAGGTTGTTGCCGGTGTTCTTCTCGTCCCACATGGTCACCGGAGCCATCTGCGAGTACCGCAGGTTGAGCTTGGTGTACGCGTCGTAGACGCCCTCCGCGATGGCGGCCTCGTCGCCGCCCTGGGTGAGCACGTTCTGGCCGCGCTTGCCCATCACGATCGCGGTGCCGGTGTCCTGGCACATCGGGAGGATGCCGCCGGCCGAGATGTTGACGTTCTTCAGCAGGTCCAGCGCGACGAAGCGGTCGTTCGGGCTGGCCTCCGGGTCGTCCAGGATCCGGCGCAGCTGGGCCAGGTGGGCCGGGCGCAGGTAGTGCGAGATGTCGTGCATCGCCTCGGCGGTGAGCAGCCGCAGCGCCTCCGGCTCGACCTTCAGGAAGGTCCGGCCGTCGGCCTCGAAGGTGGAGACGCCCTCGGACGTGATCTTCCGGTACGGGGTCGGGTCGGCCCCCAGGGGGAGGAGGTCGGAGTAGGCGAACTCTGGCGTGGGAGCCATGGGGTGGTGTCCTTAACTGATCCGGCTGCGTCGACGAAGCACCCTCAAGGGTAGGCGGCGCCGGGGGCCCCGACGTGGAGGGGGCCGCCTTCGTGACCGGGCTCACGTCGACCTGGTCGGACCGGGCCCTCGCCGAACTCTCGTTCGGACCTGGCCCCGGTGACTACGCTTGGGCCGTGGAGAACACGCCGTCACAGGATGACCAGAGCCCCGTCCCCATGACCAAGGCCGAACCGGCCACCCGGCTCACCAAGGCCGAACCGGTCGCCCAGCCGGAGGCCCGACCGGTCGCCGAGGCCGACCTGCGCGCCTCGGACGCCGACCGCGAGCGGATCGCCGAGCTGCTGCGCGACGCCTACGCCGAGGGCCGCCTCACCGTCGAGGAGCACTCCGAGCGGATCGAGGCCGCCTACGCGGCCCGCACCCTCGGTGAACTCGTCCCGCTCACCAGGGACCTCCCCTCGCACCAGCCCCTCTCGGCGCCCCGGCCCGCCACCACCCGGGCCGCCGCGCCCGCCCCGCTGCCCCCGGCCCGCACCGAGGCCCCCACGGCCGTGGCCGTCTTCGGCGGCGCCAGCCGGAAGGGCCGCTTCCGGGTCGGCTCCCACCTGCGGGCGGTGGCCGTCTTCGGCGGGGTCGAGCTCGACCTCACCGACGCGGTCTTCGAATCGCCCGAGGTGGTCATCGAGGTGATCGCCGTCTTCGGCGGCGTGGACATCCGGGTGCCGGAGAACGTCACCCTGCTGGGCACCGGTGCCGGGGTCTTCGGCGGCTTCGACGTCAAGGAGCAGACCTCGGCCGACCCGTACGCGCCGGTGGTGCGGATCAAGGGCGCGGCGGTGTTCGGCGGGGTGGACGCCAAGCCGCGGCGCGGCAAGAAGCTCAAGGAGTGGGTGCGCAAGCAGCTGGGCGAGTGAGCGGCCGCGCGGCGCGGGTCCGCTCCGGGCTCGGAGCGGGTGCACTCCGGACATAACGTCAACTTCCGGGTGGGCACCCGCTCCTGGGGCGAGTGCACTCCGTAGTCGGTCCCTTGCGGTGTGCATGAATAGGGGTACGGCGGGGTAGTTCCTGTCGCACATCGTTTCTTGTACGGCTGTGACCCCGGAGACAGCCGACGCCCGGCCGGTCGAGGCCGCCGGGGTCGCGGCGGGGGGCACGCGGGGAGCCGGGCAGAGGCGAGCCTTCCCCCGAGTCTCGTCAGGAGTGAGCCGTGCTGCATTCGATCGAGTCCAGCGCCCCTAGCGCCACCGTGGCGCTCCGGCGCAGTCCCGCCCCCCAGGCGGGCACCGGGACCCAGCAGCTCGACCTGGACGACAACCCCTGGCACACCGGCGCGGCCTGCCGGCGCGACGAGGCGGGCCTGTTCTTCGCCCCCTCCAAGGAGCCGACCGCCGCCCGGCTGGCCCGGGAGGAGCAGGCCAAGCAGGTCTGCGCCCGCTGTCCCGTCCTGCTGGAGTGCCGCGAGCACGCCCTCGCCCAACCTGAGCCCTACGGCGTCTGGGGCGGCCTCACCGCGGCCGAACGCCGCGTGGTCCTGGCCCGCCGCCGGCGCCGCGAGTCCGAGATCCGCGTCCCGGCTGCCGCCCGCCGGATAGCCGGATAGGTGAGGCCGGGGGCGCGGGGAACTGCGCGAAGCGGTAGGCCGCAGGCCGGTTGTCTTCCGCTCTCGCGCAGTTCCCCGCGCCCCTCAATGAGATGCCCTGATCAGTTGGCGCGATCGAAGTCGATGGCGCTGTAGGCCCGCAGCTTCGAGAGCTTGTGGGTGGAGTCGATCTGGCGGATCGTCCCGCTCTTGGACCGCATCACCAGCGAGCTGGTGGTCGCGGTCTCCTGGCGGTAGCGGACCCCGCGGAGGAGCTCGCCGTCGGTGATGCCGGTGGCGACGAAGAACACGTTGTCGCCGCTGACGAGGTCATCGGTGAGGAGCACGCGGTCCAGGTCGTGGCCCGCGTCGAGGGCCTTCTGGCGCTCCGCGTCGTCCTTGGGCCACAGGCGGCCCTGGATCACGCCGCCCATGCACTTCATCGCGCAGGCCGCGATGATGCCCTCGGGCGTGCCGCCGATGCCGAGCAGCAGGTCGATGCCGGTGCCCTCGCGGGCGGCCATGATCGCACCGGCCACGTCGCCGTCGGAGATGAACTTGATCCGGGCGCCGGCCTCGCGGACCTCGCGGGCGAGGGCCTCGTGGCGCGGGCGGTCCAGGATCATCACGGTGACGTCCTCGACGGCGCTGCCCTTGGCCTTGGCCACCCGGCGGATGTTGACGGCCGGGGGAGCGGTGATGTCGACGAACTCGGCGGCCTCGGGGCCGCAGACCAGCTTGTCCATGTAGAACACGGCGCTCGGGTCGAACATGGTGCCCCGGTCGGCCACGGCCAGCACGGCGACGGCGTTGGCCATGCCCTTGGCGGTCAGCGTGGTGCCGTCCACCGGGTCCACCGCGACGTCGCACTCGGCGCCGGTGCCGTCGCCGACCCGCTCGCCGTTGTAGAGCATGGGGGCTTCGTCCTTCTCGCCCTCGCCGATGACGACGATGCCGTTCATCGAGACGGTGGAGACGAGGGTGCGCATGGCCTTGACGGCCGCGCCGTCGGCGCCGTTCTTGTCGCCCCGGCCGACCCAGCGGCCGGCCGCCATCGCGGCGGCCTCGGTGACGCGGACGAGCTCGAGGGCCAGGTTGCGGTCGGGCGCCTCGGGGGCGACCTCAAGGGAGCTCGGAAGGTGGTGCGGGAACTGCGTGGTCATCGTCGTCGATACCTCTCTGTACGCGACGGCCAGTGAGCGCCCGACTACTGCCTGGGTCGAACGCCGTGCTGAGGGTCATGCGATCGTATCTGCCCTTCAGATGACTGTCTGTGGCGCATGTCCCCCTCACCTGCGATTGTGTGCCGTTTTGCGGGGTTTCACCCCTCCAAGGGGACCCCGGGTGTCGGTGGGCCGACCGCGATGGGTCACCATGGGTGGGTGGCAGGCAAAAGCAGCATGAGAGGCCGGCAGACGGTACGGGACATGATCCTGTCGATGCTGGCCGTCGGCGCCGTGGGCGCCGGTGCGTACGTGTTCATTCCGCACGACACCAAGGGCGACCGCATCCTCCCGGTCGACTACACCTCCTCGCTGGCCTCGGCCAGGCGGGCCGCGCCGTACCCGCTGCTGGGCCCGGCCGACCTCCCGGCCGGCTGGAAGGCGACCTCGGTCGAGTACAAGAAGGACCCGGCGGGCCACGCCAACTGGCACCTGGGCTTCGAGACCCCGACCCGGCAGTACGCGGCGATCGAGCAGAGCGACGCGGCCCGGGTCGACGTGCTCAAGAACGCCGTCCCCGGCGGCCAGGCCGACGGCGCGGCCAAGCTGGGTGCCCAGGACTGGCAGCGCCTCCAGGGCGACCGCTACCGGGCGCTGACCGTGCAGACCGGTTCGGCGACCACCGTGGTCACCGGTACCGCCACGTACGAGGAGCTGGCCGTGCTGGCCCAGTCGCTCAAGTAGCGCCTTCCCCGCCTCCCCTCGGGTGCTCAGGCATGCGGAAGGGCCCCCACCGTCCGCACGGTGGGGGCCCTTCCGCATGCCTGGGGTCAGACTCAGACGGTGGTGAAGACCTCGTCGAAGGCGAGGCGCTCGCCACGCGGGAAGAAGGCCTGCTCGCCCGGCTTGCCGATGGCGACCACGGCCAGCACCGAGTGGTTGCCGTCGGTGAAGAACTCCTTGGTGATGCCGTCGCCGTCGAAGCCGGTCATCGGGCCCGCGGCCAGGCCGGCGGCGCGGATGCCGAGGAAGAAGTAGCCGGCCTGCAGGGTGCCGTTCAGGCGGGCCGAGCCCTCGCGGGCCGGGCGCTCGGTGAAGAAGTCCTTGGCGTTCGGGTAGGCCGGGAACAGGCGCGGCAGGTGCTCGTGGAACTCGTTGTCCACGGCCAGGATGGCGGTCAGCGGGGCGCCGGCGACCTTGGCCTTGTTGCCGTCGCTCATCAGGCCGACCAGGCGCTCGCGGGCCTCCTCGCTGCGGACCAGCACGACGCGCAGCGGCTGCTGGTTCAGCGAGGTGGGGGCGTACTTGACCAGGTCGTAGATGGCCTGGATCTGCTCGTCGCTGACCGGCTCGTCGGAGAAGGCGTGCGCGGTGTGGGCCTCGCGGAAGAGCAGGTCCTGAGCGGCGGAGTCGAGCGCGAGAAGGTCGTTCGTCATGACAGCTCTACCTCAGTCTGTGAGTCGCGGACGGCGATCGGCGCGCCGTTCTACGAGTCCAACACTAGGTGAAGCTTCAACTATTCCGCAATTCAAGTGATCCGAAGTGATCCGAATCACGTTTTGCTGCCCGCCCGCGGGCACCGCTCGGCACCAACTCCCTTGCACCCGTGCTTTCTTCCCTGCAGGTCAGAGCCGCTACTCGGCCTCCTCGGCGGCCTCCTCGGCGGCCAGCGCCGCGTCCAGCCGGGCCCGGGCGCCGTCCAGCCAGCGCTGGCAGACCTTGGCCAGCTGCTCGCCGCGCTCCCACAGGGCCAGCGACTCCTCCAGCGGCACGCCGCCCGCCTCCAGTCGGCGGACCACCTCCAGCAGGGCGTCCCGGGCCTGCTCGTAGCCGAGGCTGTCGTCGGACTGCCGGTCCTGCTCGGACTGCTCCGTCTGCTGCTGATCCGTCATGCGGCCAGCGTAGGGGCTGCGCCCGACAGACCCGAGTCACGCGGCGGGCCGGCCGCAGGGTGGCCAAAGCGGGTGCGGGGCCGTCGGGGCGGCCACTAGCCTCCGGGCATGATCACTGTGCGCCCCGCCACCCCCGCAGACGCCCCCGAGCTGGTCCGACTCCGTGCGCTGATGTTCGCCGCGATGGCCGTCGCCGACGGACGGGAGCCCGAGGACGAGAGCGGCGGGCCGGCCGCCTGGCGGTCGGTGGCCGAGCGCGAGCTGCGCAGCCGCCTGGGCGGGGCGGAGACCACCATGCCCGCCTTCGTGGTGGACGACCCGGCCCACCCCGGCCGGCTGGCCTCCTGCGCCGTCGGCACCCTGGAGCGCCGCCTGCCGGCGCCCGGCCACCCCGACGGCCTGTTCGGCTTCGTCTTCAACATCAGCACCGACCCGGCCGCCCGCCACCGCGGCTACGCCCGGGCCTGCACCGAGGCCCTGCTCGCCTGGTTCGACGCCCGGGGCGCCACCCGGATCGACCTCCACGCCACCGAGGACGGCCAGCAGCTCTACCGCAGCCTCGGCTTCCACGAGCACTCGGTGGCCCTCTCCCGCAAGCCGGCCTAGCCGCGGGGAACGGGTCACTCCTCCCGGCGGACCTCGAAGCCGCCCTCGGCGACCCGGGCGTGCAGCCGGTCGCCCGGGGCGACCGTCGCGGGGTCGGTCACCACGTGGCCGTCGGCGTTCTGGAGCACGGCGTACCCGCGCTCCAGGGTGGCCAGCGGGGAGAGCGCGACCACCCGGGCCAGGGTGTGGCCGAGGTCGGATTCGGCGGCGTCCAGGCGGTGGCCCAGGCAGCGGCGGGAGCGTTCGAGCAGGCCGTCGATCTCGTCCGCCGGGCCGTCCACCAGCCGGTGCGGGGCGGCCAGCACCGGGCGGCTGCGGACGCTCGCCAGGCCGGCCAGCTCCCGTTCGACCCGGCCGAAGACCTGCCGCCGGGCCCGGTCGCGCAGCTGGCGGACCCGGGCCAGCTCCTCGCCCACGTCCGGGACGACCCGCTTGGCGGCGTCGGTCGGGGTGGAGGCCCGCAGGTCGGCGACGTAGTCGAGCAGCGGCTGGTCGGGCTCGTGCCCGATCGCGCTGACCACCGGGGTGCGGGCCTCGGCCACGGCCCGGACCAGGCCCTCGTCCGAGAAGGGCAGCAGGTCCTCCACGCTGCCGCCGCCCCGGGCCACGATGATCACGTCCACCTCGGGGTGGGCGTCCAGCTCCCGGAGGGCGGCGGCCACCTCGCGGACGGCCGAGACGCCCTGGACGGCCACGTTCCGCACCTCGAACCGGACGGCCGGCCAGCGTCGCCGGGCGTTCTCCAGCACGTCCCGCTCGGCGGCGCTGCCCCGGCCGGTGACCAGGCCCACGCAGTGCGGCAGGAAGGGCAGCGGGCGCTTGCGGGCCTCGGCGAACAGGCCCTCGGCGGCCAGCTGCCGCTTGAGGTGTTCGAGCCGGGCCAGCAGCTCGCCGAGGCCGACCAGCCGGAGCTCGGCGGCGCGCAGCGACAGCGTGCCGCGCGCCGCGTACCACTCGGGCTTGGCCCGGACGAGCACCCGCGCGCCCTCCTGCACCCCCTCGGCGACCCGGTCGTACACGGCACGGAAGCAGGTGACGCTCAGCGAGACGTCCCGGTCCGGGTCGCGCAGGGTCAGGAAGACCATGCCCGCCCCCGGGCGCCGGTTGAGCTGGGTGATCTGCCCCTCGACCCAGATCTCGCCCAGCCGGTCGATCCAGCCGCCGATCAGCGCGGAGACCTTCGCGACCGGGATCGGGGCTTCGGGAGAGCTGCTGTTCGCCATGGCACGAGGCTAGCCCGCACCGCCGACGTGACCGGGCTTCCCGCCGCGGCCGACGTGACCGGGCTTCCCGCCGCGCCCGCGTTGGAGCGCCAGCACCGCCAGGCCGGCCGCCGCCCAGACCGCGCCGACCACCTGGGCGGTGTGCGCGGCCTCGACGATCACCGCCACGATCACGGCGATGCCGAGCACCGGCACCACCAGGTGTGGCAGCCAGGCCCGGGAGCCCTGCCGCACGGCGTACCAGCCGATCACCGAGGCGTGCAGCAGGGCGAAGGCGGCGAGTGCGCCGATGTCGACCACGGAGGTCAGCTGGTCCAGGCCGTCCTCGCGGCGGGCGGCCCAGAGCGCGGCCGCCAGGGTGACGGCGGCGGCGGTGAGCAGGGCGAGCCGCGGCACGCCCGAGCGCCGGTCGACCGTGCCGAGGCGGCGGGGCAGCCGGCCCTCCCGGCCCATCGCGAACAGCAGCCGACCGGCCGCCGCCTGCCCGGCCAGGGCGGCGAAGGCGGCGCCGATCGCCTTGCCGGCGGCGACCAGGGTGTGCAGCCAGTGCCCGATCCCGGTGTCCACGGCCTGGTAGAAGGCCGAGCCCTGGGCGGCCGGGTCGGCGGCCAGCTGCTGCGGGTCGAGCGGGTCGAGCAGCGCGGCCAGGTAGGTCTGGGCGACGAAGAGCAGCCCGGCCAGCGCCAGGCACCGGAGCACGGCGCGGGCCACCGCGGTCGAGGCGCCGACGGCCTCCTCGACGAAGGAGGCGATCGCGTCGAAGCCCAGGTAGGAGAGCACGGCGACCGAGACGGCCGAGAGCACGGCGCCGGCCGAGAAGGCGCCCACCCCGGTCAGCGGCGTCCACCACCCGCGCACCGCACCGTCCCGGGCCAGCACCACCACGGCGGCCACTACGAAGACCGCGAGCACCGCCAGCTCCATCGCCAACACCGCGAAGCCCACGGCGGCGGCCGTCCGCACCCCGGCCAGGTTGAGCGCGGTGGTCACCAGCACGGCCAGCGCCGTCCAGACCCAGCGCGACACGCCCGGCACCAGGGAGTTCAGCGCGATGCCGGCGAACAGGTACGCCACCGCCGGGATCAGCAGGTAGTCGAGCATCGCCAGCCACCCGGCCAGGAAGCCCGGGCCCTCGCCGAGCCCGGCCCGGGCGTAGGCGAAGACCGAACCGGTGCGCGGTACGGCCCGCACCATCTGGGCGTACGACAGCGCGGTGAACCCCATCGCCACGGTGGCCACCAGGTACACCGTGGCCACCGCGCCGTGGCTCTTGGCGGCCAGCACGCCGTACACCCCGACCGGGGCCATCGGGGCGATGAAGAGCAACCCGTAGACCATGAGGTCGCGCACCCCGAGCGTGCGGCGCAGCCCGCCCTGCTCGCCCGTCGCTCCGGCGGTGGCCCGACCCTGCTCGCTGCTCATGGGCCAAGTCTGGTCACTTCCGCCCGTTCCGGCCGTCCCGCCTCGCGGGGCCCGTCCGTTTCGGTCGTCCTGGCGCGCCCGGCGCGTGCGTTTCGGCCGCCCGGTCCTGGGGGCCCGGGACTGTCCGTACCATGGGAGCCATGTCCACCACCGCTCAGCGCCGCGTCCTGCTCGCCGCCCCCCGGGGCTACTGCGCCGGGGTCGACCGCGCCGTCATCGCCGTGGAGAAGGCCCTGGAGCAGTACGGGGCCCCGATCTACGTCCGCAAGGAGATCGTCCACAACAAGTACGTCGTGCAGACCCTGGAGAAGCAGGGCGCGATCTTCGTCGACGAGACGGAGGAGGTGCCCGAGGGCTCGATCGTGGTCTTCTCGGCGCACGGCGTCGCCCCCGCCGTCCACGACGAGGCGAAGGCCGGCAAGCTCGCCACCATCGACGCGACCTGCCCCCTGGTCACCAAGGTGCACAAGGAAGCGGTCCGCTTCGCCGACGAGGACTTCGACATCCTGCTGGTGGGCCACGAGGGCCACGAGGAGGTCATCGGCACCATGGGCGAGGCGCCGGACCGGATCCACCTGGTGGACGGGCCCGAGGACGTCGCCAACGTGCAGGTCCGCGACGAGAGCAAGGTCGTCTGGCTCTCCCAGACCACCCTCTCGGTGGACGAGACGATGGCCACCGTCGGCGAGCTCAAGAAGCGCTTCCCGCTGCTCACCAGCCCGCCGAGCGACGACATCTGCTACGCGACCCAGAACCGCCAGGTGGTGGTCAAGCAGATCGCCCCGCAGACCGACCTGCTGATCGTGGTCGGCTCCAAGAACTCCTCCAACTCCGTCCGCCTGGTCGAGGTCGGCCTGGAGTACGGCGCCAAGGCGGCCCACCTGGTCGACTTCGCCGACGAGATCGAGGAGAGCTGGCTGGAGGGCGTCACCACGGTCGGGCTGACCAGCGGCGCCTCGGTGCCGGAGATCCTGGTCCAGGGCGTGCTCGCCTTCCTCGCGGAGCGCGGCTTCGCCGACGTGGAGACGGTCAAGACCGCCGAGGAGCACCTGATCTTCTCGCTGCCCAAGGAGCTGCGCCGCGACCTCCGCGCGGAGGCGGCCGGCAAGGTCTGACCCGTCCGCACCCGGGATCCGACGGCGCGAGGGGCCCACCCGGGCCCCTCGCGCTTTCTCGTGTTCGGGGAGCGGCGGCTCCCGTCGGCTCGTACCTTTGTGCACAGGCTGTGGACAGCCGACGGGCCGTCGGACGGCCGGTGCGGTGGATGACGGACGACGGAGGGCGGCAGGGCGTGGGCGAGGCGACGGCAGTCTTCGGCGTGGACATCGGCGGCTCGGGCATCAAGGGCGCGCCGGTCGACGTGGAGCGCGGGGCGCTGGCCGAGGAGCGGTACAAGGTGCTGACCCCGCAGCCGGCCTCCCCGGAGTCGGTGGTGGACGCCGTCCGGGAGGTGGTCCGCCACTTCGACCACCGGGGGCCGGTCGGGCTCACCTTCCCCGGCGTGGTGGTCGGCGGCCACACCCGGACCGCCGCCAACGTGGACAAGGGCTGGATCGGCCAGGACGCGGCCGGGCTCTTCCAGGACGCGCTGGGGCTGCCGGCGGTCGTGCTCAACGACGCGGACGCGGCGGGGATCGCGGAGATGGCGCACGGCGCGGGCAAGGGACGCTCGGGCGTGGTCCTCGTCCTCACCTTCGGCACCGGCATCGGCAGCGCGCTCTTCACCGACGGCGCCCTCGTCCCCAACACCGAGCTGGGCCACCTCGAACTCCGGGGGAAGGACGCCGAACGCCGGGCCTCCTCGGCCGCGCGCGAACGCCACGACCTGACCTGGCCCGAGTGGGCCGTCCGGGTGGACGAGTACCTCGACCTGGTGGACCGGCTGTTCTCGCCGCAGCTGATCGTGATCGGGGGCGGGGTGAGCCGCAAGCACGACAAGTTCCTGCCGCTGCTGAAGGAGCGGGAGGCGGAGGTGGTGCCGGCGATGCTGCGGAACGACGCGGGGATCGTGGGGGCGGCGATGGCCGCGGGGGCCGCCGCCGTCAGGTGACGGATGGCCGACTGGTATCCAGTATCGCGCTGACAGTTTTCGTCATCTGTCATCCGTTAGGTGACGATGGTCAGCGGTCAGCGCGCATCGCTCGTCTGTCGTCGCTCGTCCGTCCTCTGCCGTCCCGCGACTGTCAGCTGATCTGCCGGCCCCGGCGGAAGCGGCGCTGGGCGACGAAACGGGCCGCCACGATCGCGGCGGCCAGCGCCGTGCCCGTGAACAGCCAGCCGGCGCGCAGGGCGAGACCGCTCGCCAGGGCCACCACCTGGGCCGTGATCCCGGAGGCCGAGACCGGCCCGAGCAGCAGCAGGGCCAGTGCGAAGGCGATCGGGCCGCTGATCGGCGCGGCCGGCAGATCGGCCGGCCGGACGCGGACGGCCACCTGGAAGCAGACCACCACGTACCCGAGCCCGAACAGCACCCCGAGCCCGTCGAAGAGCAGCCGGTCCACCGCCGCGACCGCGAGCGTGCCGCCCACCGCGAGCACCCCGGTGCCGACGGCCGTCAGCCGGGCCGGCCGCCCGCTGCCGCCGCGCCGCTGCTCCCGCGCGGCGGGCCCGAACGGCAGCCGCAGCCGCAGCCGCAGCGGCGCCGTCGGCCCGCCGACCCGCTCGCGATCCCGGTCCCGCTCGCCGGCACGTTCACCGGTGCGTTCGTTGGGGCGCACACTCCGGCGTTCCCCGGTGCCCGCCGACGGGCCGCCGGGTTCGGCGGGCGCGGCGGGGCTCGGTACGGCGGCCTCGGCCGCGCCTGCTGGCTTGCGGCGTCTGGGCCCGGGCGGCTGGGTACGGATGCTCTGCTCCACCTGCCCAACGTACGGTCCGATCATCGCCACACTGTGTAATGGCCGCATTCGGCCGCACCCGTGTCTCCGAACGGAGCAACACTCCACCCGTCCGGCGTAGCCCCGGGGTCCCGCACGGCCCGAGCAGACCGAAGAACCGATCATCCGTCGCATCACTCCCACGGGGTCCCCAGGTCCGGTCGGGGTGCACCTGGGCGTGGCTCCGGAGTTCACCGCTTCGGCCTGACGGCTCCCCCGTACGGGCGGGCCGTAGACTGGGGTCTCGGCCCGTACGGGGCCGCTTCGACCCCCTCCAAGCCCACGGGACTGCGCTTCATGTCGCTCACGATCGGAATCGTCGGCCTGCCGAACGTCGGCAAGTCGACCCTTTTCAACGCCCTGACCAAGAACGACGTGCTGGCGGCCAACTACCCGTTCGCCACCATCGAGCCGAACGTCGGCGTGGTCGGCGTGCCGGACGCGCGCCTCGGCAAGCTGGCCGAGATCTTCGGTTCGCAGCGCATCCTCCCGGCCACCGTCGACTTCGTCGACATCGCGGGCATCGTCCGCGGCGCCAGCGTGGGTGAGGGCCTGGGCAACAAGTTCCTCGCCAACATCCGTGAGTCGGACGCGATCTGCCAGGTCATCCGGGCCTTCGTCGACCCGGACGTGGTGCACGTGGACGGCAAGGTCTCGCCCAAGGATGACATCGAGACCATCAACACCGAGCTGATCCTCGCCGACCTCCAGTCGATCGAGAAGGTCCTCCCGCGCCTGCAGAAGGAGGCCCGCCTCAAGAAGGAGTCGGCAGCCACCCTGGCCGCCGCCGAGGCCGCCCAGAAGGTCCTGGAGAGCGGCAAGACCCTCTTCGAGGTCGGCTTCGACGCCGCCTCCGTCCGTGAGCTGCACCTGCTCACCACCAAGCCCTTCCTCTACGTCTTCAACGTGGACGAGGACGAGCTGGTCGACGAGGCCTTCAAGGAGGAGCAGCGCGCCCTGGTCGCCCCGGCCGAGGCCATCTTCCTCAACGCCAAGATCGAGTCTGAGCTGATCGGCATGGAGGAGGACGAGGCCCTCGAACTCCTCCAGTCCATGGGTCAGGAGGAGACCGGCATGGCCACCCTCGGCCGCGTCGGCTACGAGACCCTCGGCCTCCAGAGCTACCTGACCGCCGGCCCCAAGGAGACCCGGGCCTGGACGATCAAGAAGGGCGCCACCGCCCCCGAGGCCGCCGGAGTCATCCACACCGACTTCCAGAAGGGCTTCATCAAGGCCGAGGTCATCTCCTTCGACGACCTCGTCGAGTGCGGCTCCATCGCCGAGGCCCGCTCGAAGGGCAAGGCCCGCATCGAGGGCAAGGAGTACGTCATGCAGGACGGCGACGTGGTGGAGTTCCGCTTCAACGTCTGACCGACTGCCGGAAAAGGCCGCCCGCTCCCGCGAAAGCTCGGAGGCGGACGGCCTTTCCGTTTCCACAGGCCCGGAAGGGTGCTGCGAGCGCTAACTCCATACCTGGCACGGCTGTTCATGAGCTAGCGTTGTCCCGCACCGCGTCTGTCCTCCAGCAGGACATGCGCGACGCGCCTGCGCGGGCTCTTCGGGGTCGGTGACGAAGCCTTGCGGTGTGTTCCCGGTGGGAGCCATCCGGCCTCGCCATCGGTTCAACCCGAAGAGGACGTGCTCAAATGGCTTCCGTCGAGCATAAGACCAAGCGCCACAGTTGGGTTAGCGATGTCCTGGTGGGCATTGCGGCGAGTTTCGGCTCGAACCTGCTGTGGACGCTGGCGCAGATCGTGGTGCACCGTCTCGGCTGAGCCGAGCGGCGGGGCGGGCCTCCAGGGGCCCGCCCTTCACCGTGCCAGGTCCGGGTAATCTACGGGTTGTCATTGCGGTCCGCCGGGCTTCCTCTCTGCATCGACAGAGTCATGAGGGACATGCCCCCACCCGCACGAGTCATTCGTGCCCCGGGGGTCCCCTCTTGCTACTCCAACTGTCCGCAGCCGAACTCGGTCCCCTCGTCACCGCGCGGTCCGGGGCGGTGAATTCCCCGCTCACCGAGCGGCTGGTCAGCGAGCACTCCAGGATCAAGGACAGAGAAGCCCAGGCCAGTGACATCAGAGCCTGGAACAACAGTATTCCGGTGGTGGTCAGGGCCCTGCTGGAGTGCGGCCTTGGCGAGGTCGAGGTCCAGGTCGAGGTCGACCTGCCCCACACCAGCTCCGCAGTCGATCTGGTGCTCTGCGGTCAGCATCCTGGAACGGGCGAGGACTCCTACCTCGCGGTCGAGTTGAAGCAGGTGCGGCACGCGACGGTAGACCCGCGTTGTCCGATCGCTTTCGACCTCGGTTTCGGCGGCCCCAGGAACAGCTTGCACCCGGTACGGCAGATCCAGCGCTACTGCGAGTACATGATGCGCTATCTGCCTCATCTCCGAGAGAGCGAAGACCGGTTGATGGGGGTTGCGCTGCTCCACAACGCGCGGGACGAGGATGTGGCAGAGCTGTTCGACCTACCCGAGACCGACCACGGGTTCCTCTACACACTCGACGACATCGACCGATTCCGGCGTGTCCTCACGTCGAGATTCACCGCTGCCTCCGGTAAGCGGGCCGCGCACGCCTTGGAGAATGCTCGCCGCGAGCCGCTGCGCAAGGTCACCGACGTGGCGCGGCACCGGTCCGTCACCGGCGGTGGGCTCGTTCTGCTCGATGAGCAGTACGTTGCGGCCGATCGGATCATCCGCTACCTGCAGCGGGCCGCACTGCCCGCCAACTTCGACGCCGAGTTGTTCCACGACAACCGTACGGTCCATGATCCTGTCCCCGAGACCGAGGGCAAACGGGTCTTCATCCTGCGCGGCGGTCCCGGCAGCGGGAAGAGTGCCGTGGCATTGGAACTGCAGCGAGTGCTGGGACTCAAAGGCCAGGAGGCTGTGCTGGCCAGTGGATCCCACGCGTACACGGAGACCCTGCGCGACATTATGATCGGTACGGCGCGGCGGGGGCAGGTTGCGGGGAAGACCAGGACGGCAAAGAGGCTGTACCGCTACTTCAACAGCTTCACCAAGACTGCACCGAACAGTGTCGGGGTCCTGATCTGCGACGAGGCACATCGCATGCGGCGCAACTCGACGGACCGGTACACCCCGAAAGAGCTCCGTGACGACGACCGGCCACAGGCGATCGAGTTGATCAGAGCGGCGAAGGTCCCGGTGTTCCTGCTCGACGACCACCAGTCCATCCGGCCCGACGAGGTGGGGACCGCCGACTATCTCAAGGAGCTCGCCGAGGACAACGGTTGCGTAGTCGAAGTGACCGAGCTGGAGGGGACCTTCAGGGCCGGCGGGAGCAGGCGGTACCAGCAGTGGGTCCAGCGGTTGTTGGGTCTGACGGTCTCCGACCCGGTGCCCTGGCGACCGGACGGGCGGATGGAGCTGCTAGTTGCGGACAGCCCGGATCACCTGGAGGAGTTCATTCGGATTCGTCACCACGAGGGGGCATCGGCTCGAATCACCGCAGGGTTCTGCTGGCCGTGGAGCAAGCCGGTCGACGGTCAACTCGTCGACGACGTGGACATCGAGGGCTGGCGTCAGCCGTGGAACGTGAAGCCGACGTACAGCGTGTCGCACGCGCCGAAGTCGGACTTGTGGGCTACCGATGACCGCGGTATCGGACAGATCGGCTGCGTCTACACGGCACAGACCTTCGAGTACGACTGGAACGGCGTCATCATCGGACCGGACCTCCTGTTTCGGGACGGGAAGTTCAAGGTGAACCGCATGGCGTCCTGTGACCCGGCTTTCGGCCCCAAGGTCGACGACGACGTTGTCGACAGATGTATTCGCAACGCCTACCACGTGCTCCTCACCCGGGGTGTCCACGGCACGGTGGTCCACGCCGTGGACCAGGCCACCCAGAACGAGCTGCGCCGGTTGATCCCAGGGACCATCAGTATGCAGAACTCCAAAGGCGGCCCGTCGAAACTCACTGCGGAAGGATCAGCGGTGCCCCCTGCCTACCGACGGCACGGCGGGTAGCCTTGACGGCGTCGTCGCTGCGGCCCGCCGGGCTTCCGCTCCACCCGTCGGAGCACTCACGGACATGCCTCCACCCGCACGAGTACCTTCGTGCTGTCCTGGGGGCATTCCTTGCTGTTCCGCGACTCCGCCGCGGCGGTCGCCGCTGAGTGCCTCTCAGGTGCTCTTTTCTTCCGCCTGACGGAACAGTTCGTCCGGGTCCACGGGCACCGGCCGAGCCCGTCGGAGGTCCGTTCCTGGGAACGGAGCATCCCGGTGCTCGCGGGTGCGTTGAACGATGCGGGGCTCGGGCAAGTGGAGATGCTCCTGGAGTACGGGCTGCCGTTGAACAGCAAGCGCGCCGACGCCGTGCTGGCAGGGGTCCACCCCACGACCGGCCTGCCGTCCTACGTCGTGGTGGAGCTGAAGCAGTGGAGCAGTGCGGAACCGGACGACGACGATCCGTCGCTCTGCCGCATCGACGCCTACGGCCGGGCCGTATTGAACCCCGTGGACCAGGTGCGTGGCTACTGCCAGTACCTCGTCTCCTTCAACGGGGTACTGGCGGAGCACCCGGAGCGGGTCAGTGGCGCCGCGTACCTCCACAACGCCACGGAGTTCGGTGTCAGTGGACTGTTCGGGGCCGAGCAGGACGAGCAAGGGCAGCTCTTCATCGGGGCGAGGCGCGGAGAGTTCCTCGACTTCCTGCGCGGAAGGCTGGGGACCAGTCCTGGTGCGTCGGCCGCAGACGAGCTTGTGGACGGGAAGATCGGGCCGTCAAAGCAGCTGATGGCAGTGGCTGCCCGAGAAGTACGTGAGCGTGAGCAGTTCGTCCTGCTCGACGAGCAGCGGATCGCCTACCGGACGGTCCTCAACGCCGTCCGCCGGGCCAACCGGTCTGACCACAAGGAGGTCGTGATCGTCACGGGTGGGCCCGGCACCGGGAAGAGCGTTATCGCGCTGTCGCTGCTCGGCGAGCTCTATCGGCAAGGCGCGACCGCATTGCATGCTACGGGCTCGAGCTCCTTCACAACGACGATGCGGAAAGTGGCCGGTGCTCGCAAGCGTGAGGTGCAGGACCTCTTCAAGTACTTCAACGGGTTCATGACGGCCGAGCGCAACGGACTCGATGTCCTGATCTGCGACGAGGCCCACCGCATGCGAGAGACCTCTGCCAACCGTTACACGTCAGCGGCGAACCGCACCGGGAAGCCGCAGATCGAAGAACTCATCGACGCCGCGAGGGTGCCGGTCTTCCTGCTCGACGAGCACCAGGTCGTGCGCCCCGGTGAGATGGGCACGGTGGCGGAGATCGAGGCCATGGCCGAGAAGAAGGGCCTCCGCTGTCGGGTGGTACCACTGGACAGCCAGTTCCGCTGCGGGGGCAGTGATGCGTACCTGCGCTGGGTGGTGAGGTTGTTGGGTCTTGAGCCGGGCGGTCCCGAGGTATGGGAGCCCGACGGCAGGATGCAGCTCACCACCGTGGACAGCCCGCTGGAGATGGAAGCCTTCCTAGACGATCGCCGTTCGCAGGAGTACAGCGCACGCATCAGCGCGGGTTACTGCTGGAAATGGACGAAGAAGGTACCTCCCGGTCAGGCGCTTCCGACGGACGTCGCCATCGGAGACTGGCACCGGCCCTGGAATGTCTTCGGCGATCGTGCCGTCGGCGGTGCGCCGCCGGCCGCACTGTGGGCGACGGATCCGGCCGGATTCGGTCAGGTGGGCTGCGTCTACACGGCGCAGGGATTCGAATACGACTGGAGCGGCGTCATCATCGGGCCCGATCTGTTGTGGCGTGGAGACCGGTGGGTCGTCGACCGCACGGCGTCGAAGGACCCGGTCTTCAAGAAGTCGACTTCGGATGCGGACGTGGACCGCCTCATTCGCAACACGTACAAAGTGCTGCTGACGAGGGGAATGGTCGGCACAGTGGTGTATTCGACCGATGCCGAGACTCAGGCGAAGCTTCGCGTGCTGGCTGGTGCGGTAGCGCAGCACCAGCCGGCAAGGGCGGACGCACTCGTGCGCGGTTAGGAAACCAGGTCAGTCGTGGAGGTGGGCGCCGGCGCCGGTGGCGGCCTGGGTGAGGGTGTCGGCGAGGAGGGTGGGGGTGGTGAGCATGGGGAAGTGGCCGGTGGGGAGTTCGAAGTAGGTGGTGGTGGGGTGGGCGAGCTTGGCGAAGCGGGGGGCTCCGGTGGCGTGGAGGGAGCGGGCGGCGGCGATGCTGAGGCCGTTCTCCAGGCAGAAGACGCCGGTGGTGGGGATGGTGGACCAGGCGCCGGTGAGGGGGACGGGATCGGTGGTGGTGTGGGCCGGGTGGGGGCGGGCGTGGCGGTGGTAGTGGGGGAGGAGCTCGGCGGGGACGCCGGTGAGTTCGGTGGGGACGGGGAGCAGGCCCGCCGCTGAGGCCGGCGGGAGGAGGGCGCCGGCGAAGCCGGTGGCCAGGGACTCGCCGTCCTCGGGGGTGCCGGTGTCGACCAGGACGAGGCGTTCGACCTGCTCTGGCTGGAGGTCGGCCGCGCCGATCGCCGGGAAGATCCCGTAGCTGTGGGCCACCAGCACCACCGGCCCCTCGCGGTTGAGGTGGGTGGCCACGGCTGCGGTGTGATCCGCGAGCCGGACCCGGCCGGCCTCGGGGCCGGCCTCGGGCTCCAGGCCGGGCAGGGTGAGCGGGATCGCCCGGTGGCCGCGTGCCGTCAGCTCCTCGGCCACCGCCTCCCAGGCCCAGCCCCCCATCCAGAGCCCGGGCACCAGCAGGAACGTCGTCATGGCAGACCTCTTCTCGGAACTTCGGAAGGCGAGCGCCGTTGCGCCGCTGCCCCGGACGGTAGGACCTCCCGTAGGGGGAGAATCCAGCCGGCCGGGGCGGGAGGGGACGGATCAGGCGGCGAGGTCGTGCTCGGCGGGCTGGGCGGCGGGCTTGCCGCCCCGCATGACCAGGCCGGCGAGCAGGGCCGCGGCCAGGACGCCGATCGCGCTGATGGTGAAGGTGGTGGTCATCGAGGCGGTGAAGGCGGTGCGGGCCGCGTGGACCAGGGCGGGATCGCCGTGGGCGGCGGCGAGGGCGTCGCCGATCGAGCGCCTGGCCTGGGCGGAGGAGCCGGCGGGCAGCTCGTGGGCGAAGCGGCTGGAGAGCAGCGAGCCGAGGATGGCGATGCCGAGTGCGGTGCCGGCCTGCTGGATGGTGTCGTTGAGAGCGGACCCGACGCCTGCCCGCTCGGCCGGGATGGTGCTCATCAGGGCGCCGACGGCGGCCGGCATGGCCAGCCCGGCGCCGAGGCCGAGCAGGCCGAGAGCCACGGCCGGGACGGTGAAGCCGCCCTCGGCGGAGACCGTGGTGAGCAGGCCGAAGGAGGCGGCCATCACGACCAGGCCGGTCAGTACGAGGGTGCGGTGGCCGAGCCGGGCGGCGAGGCCGGCCCCGGCGCTGTTGCCGATCAGGGCGGCGAGGGCCAGCGGGACGAAGGCCAGGCCGGCCTTGACCGGCGAGTAGCCGAGCACCGACTGGAGGTACTGGGTGAGCACCAGCAGCAGGCCGCCGTTGCCGATCTGAACGAGGGTCAGCGAGAGCGAGCCACCGGTGAAGTTGCGGTGGCGGAACAGCGCGAGCGGGACCATCGGCGCGTCGGTGACGTTCTCCCAGACCACGAAGGAGCCGAGGGCGAGCACCGCCACGGCCAGGGTGAGGGCGGCGTGGCCGCCGAAGGCGCCGTGCTGCGGCAGCTCGATGATCCACCAGATCAGCGCCGTCATCCCGGCGGCGGAGAGCAGGGCGCCCAGCGGGTCGGCCTTCTGCTTCGGGCCCTTGGACTCGGGCATCAGGGTGAGGCCGGCCAGCACGGCGAGGGCGACGATCGGCACGTTGACGAAGAAGATCGCGTGCCAGGAGAGGTGGGCGATCAGCGCCCCGCCGAGGACCGGGCTGCCGACCAGGCCGAGCATCGAGACCGCGCCCCAGGCCGCCATCGCCTTGCCGCGCTCGTCCTCCTCGAAGACGGTGATCAGGATCGACAGCGTCGAGGGCATGATCAGCGCCCCACCGACCCCCATCGCGACCCGGGCCGCGATCACCTCGCCGGGTGAGGCCGCGAAGCTCGCGGCGAGCGAGGCCGCGCCGAACAGCAGCAGTCCGACGATCATCACCTTCCGGCGGCCGAACCGGTCGCCGAGGCTGCCCGAGGTGAGCAGCAGCCCGGCGAAGACCAGCACGTAGGAGTCGAGGATCCACTGGGTGTCCTGGCTGGTGGCGCCCAGGTCGGCGGTCATCGACGGCACGGCCACGGTGAGGGCCATGCTGTCGACCACCAGCACCAGGGTGCTGAGGCAGAGCACCAGCAGGATCCACCAGCGGCGGGGGTTCCGGGCGGTGGGGCGGACGTCCGAGCGGGGTTCCATCTGTTTCCCTCCGAGCTGCGTACAGTGTTCGCGGCGATGAGAACACTGTACGCAGCTGCGCACAGTGTTCGCAAGGCTGTAGCGGTGTACGCTCGATGCGAACGCCGTGCGCAGCAGTCGGCGGAGGCGTGGACCAGGACCAGGACCGGGACCAACGCCAGCACCAAGACCAGGACCCACGACCAGGGCTAGGGAGAATGACGATGGCCGGCGAGAACCCCCCGATCCCCTCCGTCTGGGCCCGGCAGCAGCGGGAGGCCGAGCAGCCCGCGCTCAGCCGGGCGGCAATCGTCCGCGAGGCGGTGGCCATGCTGGACGCCGACGGTGTCGAGGCGTTGAGCATGCGCAAGCTCGGCGCCCGGCTCAACGCCGGGGCCACCTCGCTCTACCGGCACATCGCGACCAAGGACGAGCTGATGGAGCTCGCGGTGGACGAGGTGGTCGCGGAGATCACCGTCCCGCCGGTGGCGGAGGGTGACTGGCGGGCGGCCGTGACCGGGGCGGCCGGCTCCTTCCGGGCCGCCGCGCTGCGGCACCCATGGCTCTCGGGTGTGCTCGGGCAGGCCGGGTTGGCCTACCTCGGGCCCAATCTGATGGCCTTCTCCGAGCGGCTGGCGGTGCTGTTCGTCGAGGTGGGCTTCCCCGAGCCGAGCCGGGCGATCGACGCGGTGCTCGCGTACGTGCTCGGGATGAGCGTCACCGAGGCGGCCTGGCTGAGCACGGTCGCCCGGGCGGGCGAGACGGAGGCCGAGTTCGTGGCCCGCCTGATGCCCGCCGCCCGGCAGGCCGTGGCCGGCCACGAGCACCTGGCCGAGGCGTACGCCGCCCAGCAGGCGCCGGACCCGGCCGAGATCCGGGAGGCCAAGTTCGCGTACGGGCTCGAGGTCGTCCTGGACGGGTTGGCGCTGCGCCTCCCCAGGTGACCCGCCGAGCCGCCCGGCCGCCGGACCCGGCCGGGACCGTCAGGCGACGGACCGTCAGGCCACGGAGCGTCAGGCGACGGACCGTCGGGCGGCGGTGACGGTCAGGCTACCGTGATCGTCAGGCGACGGTGACGGTCAGGCGGCCGTCCGGGCCGGGGGTGACGGTCACCTCGGCGAGGGTGGGGGCGTGGGCCTCGCAGGGGTGGGCGGCGGCGCGGGGGCCGATGCCGACCACCGGGATGCCGGCGGCGCGGGCGGCGGCGAGGCCGGCCTCGGAGTCCTCGAAGGCGAGGCAGTCGGCGGGGGCGAAGCCGAGCTCGGCGGCGCCCTTGAGGAAGCCCTCGGGGTCGGGCTTGCTCGCGCTGACGGATTCGGCGGTGACGGCCACCGCGGGGTACGGGAGGCCGGCGGCGGCCATCCGGGTGCGGGCGAGGCGGTCGTCGGCGGAGGTGACCAGGGCGTGCGGCAGGCCGGTGAGGGCGGCCAGGAAGGCGGGGGCGCCCAGGACGGGGACCAGGCCCTCGGTGTCGGCGGTCTCCTCGGCGAGCATCAGCCGGTTCTCGGCGAGGTGCTCGGCCATCGGGCGGTCCGGGAGCAGCTCGGCCATGGTCAGGTGGCCCTGGCGCCCGTGGGCGACCCGGAGCACGGCGGCCGGGTCGAGCCCGTGCCGCTCGGCCCAGCGGCGCCAGCAGCGTTCGACCACCGCGTCGGAGTTCACCAGGGTGCCGTCCATGTCGAGCAGCAGGGCGCGGGGCGTGAAGGTGGTCGCGGGCATGCGGGCTCCCTGGGGTGAGGGCACGGTGGCGCTGGCGTTTGTTCCCCTACCATACAAAAAGCGCGGGCCAAGAGGTGGCGCCGGGACGCGACCGGCTGCTCAGGAGCTCAGCAGGTGCACGTTGACGCTGCGCGCGGCCTCGGCCAGCTCGGGGAGCTCGATCACCTCGACGCCGGCGGCGGCGAGCAGGGCGGTGCCCTGGCAGGCCGTGACGAAGAGATCCGGCTCGCGCCAGGCGACCACCACCCGGGGCAGGCCGGCCGCGATGATCAGTTCGGCGCAGGTGCGGGGGCGGGAGGCCCGTTGGCCGCACGGCTCGAGGGAGCTGTAGACCGTCGCGGTGCGCAGTCGGGGGTCCTCGGCGGGGAGCTTGCCGAGGGCGGCCTCCTCGGCGTGGTTGTGGGCGTCCACCTCGCGGCTGTAGCCCTCGGCGAGCACCGTGCCGTCGGCCCCGACGATCACCGCGCCGACCGAGAACGCCGTCTCGGAGGGCGGGCAGCGCCGGGACAGCTCGACGGCCCGGGTGAGCCAGCGCAGATCGGTGCTCGCGTCGGTGGTCACGGGGTGGACTCCTTGGGGGCGTACCGCAGCAGGACGACGTCACCCACAGTACGTGCCCCGAGCAGCCGCATCCGGCGCCCGGGCCCGCCGGGGAAGTCGGCCGGGCCGAGGAACCGGGGCGCCGCCGGCCGGCCGACCAGCAGGGGGGCGACGGCCAGGTGGAGCTCGTCGGCCAGCCCCTCGGCGAGGAACTGGGTATGCACCCCGCCGCCGCCCTCCACCATCAGCCGCTCGACGCCGCGCCGGCCCAGCTCGTCCAGCACCGCCGGCAGGGCGACCCGCTCGCCGGGGGCCGCGACCTCGGCCAGCCCGGCCAGCCGCTGCCGCAGGCCGGGGGCGGCGGCCGTGGTGGTGAAGACCAGCTTGGCGCCCCCGGTGTGCCAGAACCGCAGCGCCGGGTCGAGCGCGCCGCTCGCGCTCAGGGTGACCTTGAGCGGGTACTCCGGGCGGCCCGCCGCGACCCGGGCGGCCCGCCGCTCGGCGGAGTTGACCAGCAGCCGGGGGTTGTCCACCCGCAGGGTGTTGCCGCCGACCAGCAGCGCGTCGCAGGAGGCCCGCACCTCGTCCACCCGGTCGAAGTCCTCGGGGTTGGAGAGCAGCAGCCGTTCGGGGGAGGCGTCGTCCAGGTAGCCGTCCACCGACACGGCGGCGCTGAGCAGGACGTACGGTCGGCGGATCGCCACGGCGCGGGGTCCGTTCTCTCGACAGGTGGGCCGCTGGCCACCGTACGTGGTCGGCGGCCTCGTCCCGTCACACCCGGCGCACCCGTCGGCCGTGGTCAGCGGGGTGGCAGCGGCAGCGGCAGGGCCGGCAGCCCGTCGATGCTGGTGCCCACGTGGTCCTTGGACGCGCAGTAGGCGGAGAAGTTCTCCTCGCCCTTGCGGTCGAAGAACTCGGCGTGCATCGCGCGGTCCTCGCGGTAGTCCATGAACGGCACGGCGAACCCGCAGGAGTCGCTGACCCGTTCGGCCCGGACCAGGATCACCGCGCGCAGGCCGGTGCCGTCGGCGGCCGGGTCGAAGTGGGCCATCAGCTCGCCGAAGCGCGGGTCGTCGCGGAAGACGGCCTCGCCGGTGCCGTGCACCCGTACGACGGTGGGCGGGCCGGTGAAGGCGCACCACATCAGGGTGATCCGGCCGTTCTCCCGCAGGTGGGCGATGGTCTCGGCGGTGCTGCCGCCGAAGTCCAGGTAGGCGAGGGTGAGTTCGTCGATGACCACCAGGGTGCCGGAGCGGCCCTTGGGGGAGAGGTTGACGTGTCCGTCGCTCGCCAGCGGCGCGGTGGCGGCGAAGAAGACGGGCTGGGCCTCGATGAACTCCCGCAGCCGTCCGTCGATGTACTCGTGAATCTTTCCCATGGCCCAAGTGTCCTGCGGGCGACCGTGTTTCGGGAGGAGAAAGCGAGGGTGTCTTGTGATGTGAGACGAGATTTCTTGGGGAGTGAGACGGCGTTACGCTCCTCGCAGTGGCCGCCGCCGCAGTGGCGGGGCGGATGGAGCTGAGGGGGACGTGTGATGACGGAGCGTCAGCAGTCGCAGGTCGAGCGCGGCGGGATCGTGTACACCCATGGGCACCAGGAGCCGGTGCTGCGATCGCACCGCTCGCGGACGGCGGCCAACTCGGCGGCCTATCTGCTGCCCGAACTGCGCCCGGGGCAGGCCCTGTTGGACGTGGGCTGCGGGCCGGGCACGATCACCGCCGACCTGGCCGAGGCGGTCGGCCCTACCGGGCGGGTGGTCGCGGTGGACACCTCGGCCGAGGTGCTGGCGGCGGCCGCCGAGTACGTGGCCGGGCGGGGGCTGGCGAACGTGGTGTTCGAGGTCGCCGACGTACATGAACTGCCTTACCGGGAGGGCGAGTTCGACGTGGTGCACGCGCACCAGGTGGTGCAGCACGTGGCTGATCCGGACCGGGCGCTGCGCGAGATGTGCCGGGTCGCGGCGCCCGGGGGCGTGGTCGGGGTGCGGGACGCGGACTACGCCGCGATGACCTGGTACCCCGAACTGCCCGAGCTGGACGCCTGGCTGGCGCTGTACCGGCGGATCGCCCGGCACCACGGCGCCGAGCCCGACGCCGGGCGGCGGCTGGCGGCCTGGGCCCGGGCGGCGGGCTGCACCGAGGTGACGGCGATGTCGAGCACCTGGACCTTCGCCACCCCCGAGCAGCGCGACTGGTGGGCCGGCCTGTGGGCCGACCGCACGGTGGGCACGGCGACCGCCCGCACGGCCGTCGCCGAGGGCTTCGCGACCGAGCAGGAGCTGGCCGGCCTGGCCGAGGGCTGGCGGCGCTGGGCCGCCGACCCGGACGGCTGGTTCGCCGTGCTGCACGGCGAGGTGCTGCTGCGCCCCTGAGGCAGCCGACCGGAGCCGGACGGGCCCGGGTGGGCTCAGGCGGCGATCCCGGCCGCCTCCAGCACCTTGGCGAAGGCCGCCCGGTCGTACCGGGAGCCGTCGGTGATCTGCTCGCCGTCCACCAGGACCGTCGGGGTGGAGCGGACGCCGGACTGCTCGAAGGCCTGCTCGGCGGCGGTCACCCAGGCCCGGTGGGTCATGCCCTCCACGGCCTGGTCGAAGGTGTCACTGCGCAGGCCGGGCACGCCGGAGGCGATCCGGAGCAGGAAGGCGTCGGTGAAGGCGTCGGTGGATTCCTCCCCGGGCTGATTGGCGAACAGCGCGGCGTGGAACTCGGGGAAGCGGCCCGCGTCCAGCGCGGCCCGGGCGGCGTTGACCGCCTTGGCCGAGCCGGCGCCGCCGAGCTTGCCGTCGAGGAAGGAGGCCAGCGTGTACTCCAGCTTGACCTCGCCCTTGGCGGCGGCCTCGGCCAGCAGCTCGCCGGTGGCCGTCTCGAACTTCTCGCAGTACGGGCAGCGGAAGTCGGCGTAGATCCGCACGGTGTGCTTGGCGTCGGGGTCGCCGACCACGATCGTGGTGCCGTCGGCCGCGAGCTTGGCGGGCAGCTGGGAGAGGGTGGTCGCCTCGGCGGCGGGCAGCGGCCGCACCTGCTGGGCGGCGTGGCCGGCCTCGCCGCGCTGCTCCGGCTCGGCGGTGGCGGCCCCGCCGCAGCCGGCCAGGGTGACCGCGAGCAGCCCGGCCGCGAACGAGCCCGCCAGCACCTGTCGGCGGCGGGGCACGCGGGCGGCCCGGCGGCCCGGGGCTTTGCCCGTGGCGCGGCTCGCGGCGCGGCTCGCGGCGCGGCTCGTGGTGCGGTCGGCTCGGTCGGTCCGGGTGGCGGGCATGACGGTCTCCTCGGCGCTCGGGCTCCCCGAGGTCCGTCCCGAGGGGGCTCCCGCCTCCGAAGCTAGCCAGCCGCCACCGCGCTGGGCAGGGCCGCAGGGCCCGGGGCCGGCCGGACCTTCGTCACCCCCGGGCCGCCGCGCCCGCGGGCTGACCCCGCGTTAACAACACCTCTACCCATCAGTAACAACCGACCGGTAAGGTCTCACCGCATCGGGCCCGGCCTGCCCCCCACCGGGCCGGGTCCGCCGCCTATCGTCAAGGCATGACCACCACGTACCGGGTGATGCGGCAGGACGACAACGGCAACCGCTTCCTGCTCGCCAAGGGCCTCACCCGGCCCGCCGCCGAGGCGCTCGCCGCCGAGTACGAGGCCCGTGGCCACAAGCAGCTCTACTGGGTCGAGAGCGAGAGCGCCCCGCCGCGTCCTGAGCCACCTCGCCGCGTCCTAGGCTCTCGCGCATGGATGACGGCATGGATGACGGCATGGACGACGGCATGGACGACGGCGTGAACGAGAACGGGACCGCGAGCGAGGGTGCCGGGGCCCGGCTGGTGATCGGGGGTGCCCTGATCCACCGGGGGCGGGTGCTGGCGGCCCGCCGCAGTGCGCCGCCCGCCGTGGCGGGGTTCTGGGAGTTCCCCGGGGGCAAGGCCGAGCCGGGGGAGACGCCCGAGCAGGCCCTGGAGCGCGAGTTGCACGAGGAGCTGGGGGTGCGGGCCCGGGCGCTCGGGCCGCTGCCGGGCCGTTGGGCGGTGCGGCCGGGGTTGGAGCTGCGGATCTGGGCGGCCGAGCTGGTCTCGGGCGAGCCCGAGCCGCTGGAGGACCACTCGGAGCTGCGCTGGCTCGGGCCCGAGCAGCTGGGCGAGGTGGAGTGGCTGGACCACGACCGCGAGGTGCTGCCGCACGTCGCCGCACTGCTGCGCGGCTGACTGCCCGGTCGTTCGCCGACCGACCGTCTACGCGAGGCGGACAGCACCCGCCGACCGACCTTCGAGTAGGGCGGAGAACCGCTTAGCCCAGGTAGGTCAATCGGAAAAGATGACCCGAATTGCCGGGATATCCGGCCATTCCCCGGGGTATGTCACTGTTCGACAGTATTCGTCACCATAGGTGAGGGAGGCCCCGTCGGTGTCGAGTACGGGTAGCAACAAGGGCAGCGCCGCCGCCCGGGCCCGCCTGCGGCGTCGAGGCCCCCAGGCCGCCCCCGAAGCCGCCGGTGCGCGCGCTGCCACCCCGCCGATGCTGCGCCGCCGCCGCGAGGCGGCCCCCGCCGGTGGGGCGCCCGCCGGGCCGTCGGCCGCCGTTCCGGGGCGGGCCCGGCTCGCGTACGAGACCCCCGGCGTCCGGGGCGCCCCCGCCGAGCCCTTCCCGGTCGGCCCGGGCCGACCGGGGCCGGCCTTCGGGCCGCGTCCGACGGAGCGCGGCAGCCTGCTCGACGTGGTGAAGGTGGCCATCGCGATCCTCGACACCGCCGGCCGGGTGGTGCTCTGGAGCCCGGCGGCCGAGCGGCTGCTCGGCTGGCCCAGCGAGCTGCTGGTGGGCCGCCGGATCGAGGAGCTGATGATCGACGAGGAGCTGATCGCGCAGACCCGCGCCGCGATCGAGGAGACGCTGCGACGGGGCGACTGGCTCGGCCTCACCGCGCTGCGCCACCGGGACGGCCCCCGGGTGCCGGTCGAGACCCGGATCTCGCTGCTGGTGGACGGCGACGGCACCCCCTTCCTCCAGGTCGCGCTGGCCGAGGCGGCCGCCCTGCAGGCCGTGGAGCGCGACCTCGCGGTGCGCGACGCGCTGTTCGAGCAGTCCCCGCTCGGCATCGCGATCCTCGACACCGACCTGCGCTACACCGCCGTCAACCAGACCCTGGCCGAGATGAACGGCCTCTCGGCCGAGGACCACGTCGGCCGCACCACCGGGGAGACGCTGCCCGAGCGCTCCGCCGACGAGATCACCGCGATCCAGCGCCAGGTCCTGGCCACCGGCGAGCCGGTCATCGACGTCACGCTGGCCGCCCCCTCCACCGCCCGCTCCGGCTTCCGCTCCATCTCGTACAGCCGGATGACCGACCGGGCCGGCAAGGTGCTCGGCATCTCCGGCACCGTGATGGACGTGACCGACCGGTACCGGGCGGTGGCCAAGGTCGAGCACGCCCGCCGGCGGCTCTCGCTGCTCAACGAGTTCGGCTCCCGGGTCGGCGACCTGCTCGACGCCTCCCGGATCGCCCAGGAGCTGGCCGGGGCCGTGGTGCCCCGGCTGGCCGACTTCGCCGCCGTGATCCTGCTGCAGGCGGTGGCGCACGGCGACGACCTGCCCCGGCACGGGCACGACCGCCGCACCTCCCTGCTCCAGCTCGGCGTGGCCTCGGTGCAGGACGGCGCCGAGGTCGAGGTGATGCTGCGCCGGGGCGCCCGGATCACCTTCGCCGAGGACTCCGCCTTCGGCCGGGTGCTGCGCACCGGCGTGCCCGAGCTGCTCACCTCCCCGGCCGAGCTGAGCGACCTCAGCTACCCCGGCGATCCGAAGGTGCAGGCCGCCCACGACCTCGGGGTGCACTCGCGGCTGGTGGTGCCGCTGCGGGCCCGGGGCATCGTGATCGGCCTGCTGGTGGTCAGCCGCTCCGGCTACCGGGAGGGCTTCGACCGGGACGACCTGGCCTTCACCGTGGAGCTGGCCGACCGGGCCGGCTCCTCGCTGGACAACGCCCGGCTCTACGCCCGCGAGCGCACCGCCGCCCTCACCCTCCAGCGCACCCTGCTGCCGCAGCAGGTGCCGCAGCCCACCGGGGTGGAGGTGGCCTACCGGTACGTGCCGGGCAGCAGCGGCACCGAGGTGGGCGGCGACTGGTTCGACGTGATCCCGCTGCCCGGCGACCGCACCGCGCTGGTGGTCGGCGACGTGATGGGCCACGGCCTGCGGGCCGCCGCCACGATGGGGCGGCTGCGCACCGCGGTGCGCACCCTGGCCGGGCTCGACCTGCCGCCGGACGTGCTGCTGCGGCACGTCCACGAGCTGGCCGACGACCTGGCCCAGGGCCCGGACGAGGCGCTGCTCGCCACCTGCGTGTACGTGGTCTTCGACCCGGCCACCCGGAAGCTGACGGCCACCAAGGCGGGCCACATCCCGCCGGTGCTGATCGTGCCCGCGGAGCCGGCCCAGGAGGCCACCCGGATCGGCTCGGCGCTGACCGGCGGGGTCGGCCGGGTGCTCGACCTCCCCTCGGGCGCGCCGCTGGGCGTGGGCGGGGTGCCGTTCGAGTCGATCGAGCTGGAGATCCCGGAGGGCAGCCTGCTGGCGCTCTGCACGGACGGGCTGGTCGAATCCCGGGACAAGGACCTGGATGTGGGGCTCGGCCGGCTGCTGGCCGTCCTGGAGCAGCCGTACGCCTCGATCCAGCAGGCCTGCGAGGCGGTGCTGGAGACGATGGAGCAGGGGCGCGAGCCGGACGACGTGGCGCTGCTGCTGGCCCGGCTGAGCCGGGGCCAGGCGGGCACGCCGACGGCCGGCTGGACGCTGCCGGCCGAGCCGACGGCCGTCTCCCGGGCCCGCCGCCTGGTGCGCGGCACGCTCACCGAGTGGGGCGTGGAGCGGCTGACCGACACGGCCGAGCTGCTGGTCAGCGAGCTGGTCACCAACTCCGTCCGGTACGCGAGCGCGCCGATCGGGGTGCGGCTCACCCTCGGCGACACCCTGCTGGTGGAGATCTCCGACCCGCTGCCCGACCCCCCGCGCGAGCGCCACGCGGCCGAGGCCGACGAGGGCGGCCGGGGCCTGGAGCTGGTCCGCCGGCTGGCCCTGCGCTGGGGCACCCGCGCGGAGGGGATGGGCAAGGTGGTCTGGTTCGAGCTCGCCGTGGACGGCGGCGAGCCCGAGCCGGACGCGACGCTGGAGCCCGCCTACATCGTGTAGCCCTGCACGTCCACCACCACGTCGGTGTCGCCGGTGAAGTTGTAGAGGTCGAAGGCGTCGTTCAGCAGCCGCACCCAGACCAGGTTGGCCACCGTCTGCCCCTTGGCGAAGTTCAGCGCCGAGGAGGTCCCGGCGATGAGGTCGCCCGCGCCGAGGTAGCCGGCCGCGGTCGGGTTCACGGCCGTCAGGTTGACCAGCACGGCCTTCGCCCCGGCCGGCACGCCCGCCTGGCCGCCGATCCGGTACTGCCGCAACTCCCCGGCGTGGAAGGTGCTGCGGTCGGTGCGGGTGTCCAGGTACCGGGTCGGGGTGGCCGGCACGTACAGGCTCCCCGTCGGGCCGTAGCTGCCCTGGACGTCCGCGACGAGGTTCACCTGGCCGTTGTGGTTGAACAGGGTGACGGTGCCGTCCGGCGCGATCGGCAGGGTCACCTGGTTGGCGACGGTCTGCCCGGCCGCGAAGTTGAGGTTGGACGTGCCCGGCTGGCCGCTCACGTACCCGGGCTCGGTCGCCCCGGTGGCCGTCAGGTTGAGCACCACCGAAGTGGCGTCCTCCGGCACGTAGTCGTGGCCCACCCCGCCGCGCAGCGGGATGGTCACCGTGCCGCCGGGGCCGAGCTTGCCGGTGGGCCAGTTCCCGCGGGTGTCCGCCACCCGCTGGGCGTCGAGCGCCGCGAACCGGGCGCCGGGCTCGGCGGTCGTGTAGTAGCCGTTCAGGTCGGCGATCAGCTGGGTGGTGCCGCTGTGGTTGTAGAGGGTGATGGTGCCGTCGGGGCCGACCGGGACGACGGCGGCGTTGGCCACGGTCTGCCCGGCGGTGAAGTTGAGGCTGGAGACGGTCGGCCGGGGGCTGCCGCTCGGGAAGGCGGTGACGAAGCCGGCAGCCGTCGGCTGGGTGGCCGTCAGGTTGAGCAGTACGGCGCTGGGTGTGGTCTTCACCCCGGCGGCGTGGGCCACGTCGATCTTCACGCTCTGGCCCGGGCCGACCGGGGTGCCCCCGCCGGTGCGGGTGTCGAGCACCCGGGCGGGCGTGAGCCGGACGAAGCCGTCGCCGACGATCGCGTGGGCGGTGGTCGTCCCGACCTGGCCCTTGCCGTCGGTCACGGTGACGGTCACCGGGTAGTCGCCCGGCTTGGCGTAGGCGTGGGTCACCTCGCGGGTGGCGTCCCCGGGCAGCTTCGTGCCGTCGCCGAAGTCGACGGTGTTGTTCACCACCGGCCAGCTGTTCGTCAGGTGCTCGGTGATCCAGACCTGGTGCGGCCCGGTCTGCCCGGTGGGGGCCCACGGGGTGACGTCCACGGTGACCTTCGGCGGGGCCGGCTCCTGCACCTGGAAGGTCTGGGGGAAGGTGACGGTGCCCGCGACGTCGGTCACGGTCAGCTTCACGGCGTACGGGCCGGCCTTGGGGTAGACGTGCTTGAGGTCCGCGCCGGTGAACGGGACCGGGTCGCTGCCGTCCCCGAAGTCCAGCGAGGCGGTGGCGGGCCCCCAGGGCGAGACGAACGGCCCGCTGAAGGTGACCTCGTACGGGTCCGTCCCGGTGAACCGCTGCTCCGGGGTGGCGTGGATCGACATCGGGTCGCCGTACTCGGTCGCGCCCCGGTCGTAGTAGCCGCCCCCGGTACCGGTGTTCGCCACCTGCGGGTCGTCCACCCGGCGGTGGCCCCAGCTGTCGGTGTCCAGCTCGCCGGGGGCGTACTGGTCGGCCGAGTCGATCAGTGCGGGCTGGGTCAGCGTGCTGTCGGTGAGGCCGGCCAGGTCGTGCCCGCCCTGGCCGGTGGCGGCGTGCAGGGCGGCCGCGTCGGCGTAGGGCTGACCGGCCCAGGAGTACATGGCGTGGTCGCCGGTGTGGTGGAAGGCGTTGTAGTCCGCCTTGGTGCCGGCGGCACCGGCCGCGACGGTGAGGTCGGCCCGGTCGGGTGCGCAGGGCTGCGGCGGGTTGGATGTGTCGCCGCGCCCGATCAGCACGTTGTTCTCGGCCGTGGTGCCGGTGGCGGCCGCGCCGAGGGCGATCCCCGGGCCGCACGCGGTCTCGACGGTGTTGCTGGTCACCGCGGCGCCGGTCGCGTCGAGGACGCGGACGCCGGCGCCGGCACCCCAGGTGTCGATGTTGTCGGTGGTGACCACGGCCCCCTGCACGCCCTGGTCGACCAGGACGGCGTCGCCGGTGGCCGAGATCCAGCTGCGGCTCACCGTCACGTCGCTGCTCTGCCCCGTGAGGTGCACGGTCGGGGTGGTGTGCGCCTGGTAGGCGTTGAGAGTCATCCGGTCCAGTGTGATCCGGCTGGAGCCGGTCACGGTGACGTCCGCCGTGCCGTCGGCCACCTGGATCAGGCGGAGCACCAGGTCGTGGGCGCCGTCCACCGTCAGCGCGCCGATCCTGCTCTGCGCGCCCTCGTGGCGGGCGGACGGAATGAGCGTCCCGAGGAAGGTGATCGGCGCGCCGGCCCTCCCGGAGCGGGTCAGGTGCAGGCCGGTCCGGAAGTCGGTGGCGGAGAGGTGCACCGTCTGGCCCGGCTGCGCGGCGTCGGCGGCGGCCTGCGCGGAGCAGTACGGGTCCTGCTCGGTGCCCGCGTCGGGCGCCGTGTCGGAGCAGGACCGCCCGTTGTCCACGTAGAGGTCGGCCGCGGCGGCCTGCGCCGGCGCCGCCGGCGGCAGCCCGCCGGTGGCGGAGAGCACGAGGGCGGCCAGTGCGGTGGTGCGTAGGTGACGCAAGAGTTGTCCCCCTGAAGATGATGCCGGGGTATTCCGCCCGGCCCGGTGGGCCAACTACGCGTCGGCCCACCGGAGTTGATCAGCTCCAGATGACGGGGGGTTGTACGGTGGTGATCAGCTGACGTAGCCCTGGATGTCGATCACCACGTCGGTGCGGCCGCGGAAGTTGTAGACCTCGATCGAGCCGTCGGCCGAGAGCGGCACCATGGCCAGGTTGGGCACGGTCTGTCCGGCGGTGAAGTTGAGGTTCGAGGTGGTCGGGCGGGCGGCGCCCGCCGCGTAGGCGGTCAGGTAGCCCGCGGTGGTCGGGTTGGTGGCGGTCAGGTTCACCAGCACGGACTTCGCGCCCGTCGGCACCCCGGCGGAGCCGGCCACCCTGATGCTCAGCGCGCCGCCCTGGCCGAGGGTGTTGTGGGTGGCCCGGGTGTCGAGCAGCCGGGTCGGGGCGACCGGCACGTACGGGGCGCCGCCCGACTGGTACTCGCTGTAGCCCTGGACGTCGGCGATCAGGTGCACCTGGCCGTTGTGGTTGAACAGGTGCACGGAGCCGTCGGCCTCGAGCGGCAGGGTCACCTGGTTGGCCACCGTCTGCCCGGCCGCGAAGTTCAGGTTCGAGGTGCCCGGCCGGGCGCTGATGTAGCTGCTCTCCGTCCCGCCGGTGGCGGTCAGGTTGAGCGTCACCGAGGTGGCGTTTGCCGGCACGCCCGCCTTGGCCACCTTGACGGCCAGCGTCTCGTCGGCGCCCAACCTGGTCAGCGGGGGGCCGAACACCGTGGTGCGGCTGTCGCCGAGCCCGGTGCGGGTGTCGAGGACGCGGGTCGGCTCGACGCGGAACAGCTCGGCCGCCTGCCGCTCGGTCGTGTAGTAGCCGTTCAGGTCGGCGATCAGCTGGGTGGTGCCGCTGTGGTTGTAGAGGGTGATGGTGCCGTCGGGGCCGACGGGGACGACGGCGGCGTTGGCCACGGTCTGCCCGGCGGTGAAGTTGAGGCTGGAGACGGTCGGCCGGGTGCCACCACTCGGGTAGGCGGAGACGTAGCCGGCGGCGGTCGGCTGGGTGGCCGTCAGGTTGAGCTGCACGGCGGTGGGGAAGCCCTGGACGCCGGGGGCGTGGGAGACGTCGATTTTCACGCTCTGGCCGGGGCCGACCGCGCGGCTGGTCCGGGTGTCGAGCAGCCGGGTCGGCTTGGTCGCCACGTACTCGGCGCCGACGGTGATCTGCTGGGAGGAGGAGCCGGAGCTGCCGTGGTCGTCGGTGGCGGTCAGCGTGATCCGGTACGCGCCCGGCTTGGCGTAGGTGTGTTCGAGTTCGGTGGTCGCGGGGGTGCCGTCGCCGTAGTCGTAGGACGCGCCGACGATCGGCCGACTGTGCTGGGCGGTATATGCGGTGCGCACCCGCAGCGGCAGGCCGTCGACGGCTCGGCCTTGGGGGTCGGTCCGCCAGACCTGGAGCTGGGGGACGACCGGGGCGTCCTTGACGCTGATGGCGACGGTGTCGGTGGCGCTCGCGCCGAGGGCGTCGGTCACCGTGACGGACCCGTAGTAGAGGCCGGGCTTGGCGTAGGTGTGCTTTGCCCGAGGAAGGCCAGGGTAGGTGACGGGGGCGCTGCCGTCGCCGAAGTCCAGGGTGGTCCGGGCCATGGTCGACCAGGCGGAGCCCCCCGTGACGGTCATCGTCACCTCGTAGGGGTTGTCCCCGTCGAACATCTGCTGCGGCGAGGCTGACCCCCACACGCTGTCGGTCCGCTCCTTCGCGCCGCGGTCGTAGTAGCCCTTGCCCGTACCGGTGTCGGGGACCAGCGGGTCGTCGACCCGGGGGTTGCCGTCGATGTCGGTGTCCAACTCGCCGGGGGCGTTCTGGTCAGCCGAGTCGACCATCTCGCTTCCGGTCCTGTCGGAGTGGTCGATCAGGTCGTGCGCGCCCTGGCCGGTTGCGGCGTGGAAGGCTGCGGGGTCGGCATGGCTCTCCCCGGCCCACTCGTAGGACGGCTGGGGCGACGAGGGGACCACGTTGTAGTCGGCCGTGGTGCCGGAGGCCGAGGCGGCCGAGACAGAGATCTCGCCGATCATGGTGTTCCCGGGCGGGCAGGTCAGCGGGCCGTACGGGCCGATGATGACGTTGTTCTCGATGGAGGCGCCGGAGGAGGCTCCGGCGAGGACGATGCCGGTGGCGCACTCGGTGCTCAGGGAGTTGCCGGTGACGATCGTGCCCGGGGCGTCGGTCACCCGGATGCCGTTGCCGGCCGACAGGTAGGCGAGGTTGGTCGTGATCACGGCGTGGGTGACCCCCGGGTCGACGACGATGCCGTCGCCCGTCCACGTCACGGTGTTCCGGCTCACCGTCACGTCGCTGCTGTGCCCGGTGACGCGGATGCCGGTGGTCGGCGAGCGGTGGGGCAGGGCCTGATCGTGGTCCAGGACGACGTGGCTGGAGTCGGAGACCAGGAAGTCGGTCCCCGCGCTCTGCGCGTCCAACCCGCGCACCACCACGTCGTGCACACCCTCCAGGGACACCCCGTCGGTCGTGGGCCGGTAGGGGGTGGCCAGCCTGGTCGAGCCGATGAAAGTGATGGGCGCCCCGGGCGCCCCGGAGCGGGTGATGTGCACCTCCTCCCCGTACTCGCCCGCGCTGATGTGCACTGTCTGCCCGGGCTTCGCGGTCGAGGCGGCGGCCGAGATGGTGCAGTAGGGCGTGGTCTCGCTGCCCGCGTCAGGGGAGGTGTCGGTGCAGGACTTGGCGCCCTTGTCGACGTACCGGTCGAGGCTGGCGGCGTGGGCGGCGCCGGTCAGCGGGAGACCGGCCGTGGCAGAGAGGACGAGGGCCGCGACGGCGGCGGTGCGGTGGCGACGCAAGGTGGTTCCCCCGGAGGTGAGCTGCAGCACGGCAGATGCGGACGTGCCGGGAGGGATGACCGGCAAGAACGGCGAAAGGTTGTACGAGGACTTCGGCGATCGTTCGAGTAGGCAGGGCTCGGTGGGCCGACGGTGCGTCGGCCCACCGGGCGGGGTCAGTTCTCGTAGCCCTGGATGTCCACCAGCACGTCGGTGGTGCCGCTGTGGTTGTAGATCTCGATGGAGCCGTCGGCGGAGACTGGGACGAACGCGAGGTTCGGGACGGTCTGGCCGGCGGTGAAGTTCAGGATCGAGGTGTTCGGGCGGGTGGTGCCGGCCGGGTAGGCGGCGAGGAAGCCAGCGGCCGTGGTGTTGGTGGCCGTCAGGTTGACCAGGACACCGGTGGCGTCGTTCGGGACACCGGCCACGCCGCGGACCTTGAGGCGGGTGGTGCCGCCCGGGCCGAGGGTGGTGCGGGTGGTGCGGGTGTCCAGGAGGCGGGTCGGGGCGACGGTGCGCAGCGGGTCGACGCCCGAGGTGGGGGCGGCGTAGTACGCCTGGATGTCGGCGATGAGGTGGACGCTGCCGTTGTGGTTGTAGAGGGTGACGGTGCCGTCGGAGTCGATGGGCACGGTGACCTGGTTGGCGATGGTCTGGCCGGCGGCGAAGTTGAGGCTGGAGCTGGTGGGCGGGGTGCCGTCGGGGTCGGCGGTGACGTAGCCGTTCTGGGTGGGCTGGGTAGCGGTGAGGTTGAGGACGACGGCGCGGGCGGTGCCGGGGAGCAGGCCGGTGCCACGGACCTTGACCTTGACGGTGCCGTTCGCGCCCAGCGGGCTGTGGTTCACCCGAGTGTCCAGGGCGCGGGTGGGGGTGAAGGAGCCGATGAAGTTGCCGGCGCCGGCGGTGGGCAGTTGGGTGGCGTAGTAGCCCTGGATGTCGGCGACGAGGTGGACCTTGCCGGTGTGGTTGTAGAGGGTGATGGTGCCGTCGGGGCCGACGGGGACGACAGCGGCGTTGGCGACGGTCTGTCCGGTGGTGAAGTTGAGGCTGGAGACGGTGGGGCGGGTGCCGCCGGTGGGGTAGGCGGTGACGTAGCTCGGCGCGGTGGGCTGGGTGGCCGTCAGGTTGACCAGGACGGCGGTGAGTCGACCTGCTGCGGGGAGGTCGGCGACGCCGGCGACCTTGAGCTTGTAGGAGCCGTCGGGGCCGACGGGGGTGCCGGTGGTGCGGGTGTCGAGTACGCGGGTGGGCTTGGTCGGCACGAACTCCGGCGCGATGGTCACCGTCGAGGTCGCGGTGCCGGTGCGGCCCTGGGTGTCCGTCATGGTGGTGGTGACGGTGTAGGTGCCGGGCCCGGTGTAGCTGTGCACCGTCTGGGCGGTGACCGGGGTGTGGTCGCCGTAGTCGAAGGTGGTGCTCGCGATCGGCCAGGGGCTGATCGCGGCGGTGGCGACGGCGTGCACCGAGAGCAGGTCGGCGTCCTGGACGACGGACAGCAGGGCCGTGATCGGTGCCGGGCCCTTGATCTCGACCGGCAGGGTACGGGTGGTGCTCTGGCCGAGGCTGTCGGTCGAGACGGCCTTGACCTGGTAGCTGCCGGTCTTGGGGAAGGTGTGGGTGAGCGGCGAGGCCGCCGCGTCCACCACCGGAGTGCCGTCGCCGAAGTCGATCGAGGTCGTGGTGCCGGTGGCCCAGGGCGAGGTGGCCTTGAAGTCGACGGTGGCGTCCAGCGGGTGGGCGGTGCTCGGCTGCGGGGTGACGGTGATGCTCAGGACGACGGGCGGTCGCTGGAACTCGAAGGCACCCCGGTCGTGGTACCCGCCCCCGGAGTTCGGCACCAGCGGGTCGTCGACCCGGGGCAGGCCGAACACGTCGGTGGCCTGCTCCTCGAGGGCGGCCGGATCGGCCGAGTCGATCAGCACCGAGCCCTCCTGACTGCCGTCCAGGGTGCCGTACGGCCCGGTGAGGTCGTGGGTGCCCTGACCGCTCGCCTGCCGGAACGCCGCGAGGTCCTCGTAGGGCTGCCCGCCCCAGTCGTACTTGTGCTCGGCCTCGGTGCTGATCACGTTGTAGTCGGCCTTGGCGCCCTCGAGCGAGTCGGCCGACACCGAGAGGCGGGCCGGCGCGCCGCCGGGGAGGGCGGATTCGAGGAAGACGTTGTTCTCGACCTTCGTGCCGGTCGCGCCGTGGCTCAGGGCCAGGCCGATCCCGGCGGTGTCCCGGACGGTGTTGCCGGTGATCACGGTGCCGGTGGCGCCGGAGACGGCCAGGCCCTGCCCGGCGCTGCTCTCGACGTCGTCGGCGGCGAGCACCGTCCCGGTCGCGCCGCCGTCGACCAGGATCGCCTGCTGCTCGGCGCCACCGATCTGACTGTGCGTCACCCGCACGCCCGAGCTCGCTCCGGTGACGTGCACGCTCGGGTAGGTGGTGCCCTTCTGGTCGCCCCCGCCCGAGCTGTACACCGTGACGTCGTCCAGGGTCACGTCGGTGGAGCCGGTCACCAGGACGGCGTCCTGCGTGCCCCGGGTCACGAGGTGCTTGATCGCCACGTCGTGCACGCCGTCCACCAGGAAGCCGTGGGTGCCGCCGAACTCGCCGACCGAGGCGTAGGGCTTCACGTAGTCCGGCCGCTGGTCCGGGCCCTCGAAGGTGATCGGGGCGCCGGGCTTCCCGGAGCGGGTCAGGTGGACGTCGCCGGGGTAGTAGCCCTGGGCGATGTGCACGGTCTGCCCGGCCTGGGCCGCCGCCGCGGCGGCCGGGAGGGTGCAGTACGGGGTGGCCTGGCTGCCCGCGCCGGTGTCGGTGCAGGCCTCGGCGTTCTTGTCCACGTACAGGTCGAGGGTGTCGGCGTGGGCGACACCGGCCAGTGGGAGGCCGGCGGTGATCGACAGGACGAGGGCCGCGAGGGCGGCGGTGCGGTGGCGACGCATGGTTGTCCCCTGGAGAAGTGACCGGTGGTAGCGCCGGTACGGGCGGTACCGAAGGGGCAAGACTGCCGAGGGGACCGGAAGGTTGTACGAAATTCTCGCGGAGATTCGGCGAGGGCGGGCCGGGTAAGGGCCTGAGCGGCGAGAGCCTGATTCGATGTTGTGATGTAACGGACGTGTGCGCCCGCACTCCGATGATGAATACTCGGTCTTCTCGACATCCGGATGGGCGCGGGTTGGAGGGGTCGGTCCGTTGAACAGCATCCCGGCGTGGAGCGCGCCGAGTGGCAGCGACCATGCCGCCGTACCCGGACAGGCCGTGCCCGGGCACCCGGCGCCGCACCGCGAGGCACCCCTGGTGCCCGGCCAGGCCGGGCCGGAGCTGCCCGGGGGCTGGGGGTACGGCCAGCCCGGGTCGATCTACGACTACATCCGGGTCGCCACCTTCGCGATCGGCCCGGACGGGCTGATCAGCCAGTGGAGCAGCCGGGCCGCTGAGTTCTTCGGGGTGCCCGCCGCCGAGGCGGTCGGGGCCGACCCGGTCACCGCGTTCGTGCCGCGCGAGCTCTGGCAGCGCGGCCGGGCCCGGCTGGAGCGGATCCTGGCCGGCGAGGAGTGGATCGGCACCGCCCCCTACCGGGACGCGGCCGGGGCCGAGAGCCTGGCCGAGCTGTACGTGATGCCGGACTGCGCGAGCGGCGGCACCGCCGGCGCGACCTGCCTGGCCGTGGACCTCGGCCGGCTGCGCCGGATCGAGACCGACCTGGCCGCCTCCGAGGCCGTCTTCGGGCAGACCCCGACCGGCTTCTTCCTCTTCGGCCTCGACCTGCGCCTGCAGCGGGTGAACGACGCCTTCGCCGCCGGGCTGGGCCTGCCCCGGGCCGAGTTCGAGGGCCTCACCGCGTACGACCTCTTCCTGCCCGGCGAGGCCGAGCGGCTCACCCTGGCCATGCGCAAGGTGCTGACCGACGGCGATCCGGTGCTCGACCTGCGCTTCACCGCCGCCGCCCCGCGCCCCACCGCCCCCCGGGCCACCGGCCGCACCGAGGGCGTGCGCCGCTGGGCGATCTCGCTCTACCGGCTGAACAGCTCCGCCGGGCACCCGATGGGCGTGGCCGGCCAGGTGCTGGACGTGACGAGCCGTCACGTCGCCGAGCGGGAGGCGGCCGGCGTGCGGCGCAGCCTCGCGCTGCTCAACGAGGCCAGCAGCCACATCGGCTCCACCCTCGACCTGGAGACCACCGCCAAGGAGCTGCTGGACGTGATCGTCCCGCAGTTCTGCGACCTGGCCAGCGTCGATCTCTACACCGCGCTGCTCAGCGGCGACTCCGGCCCGATCTCCACCGGCCCCGGCCAGGCCGACGGCTGCGGGGAGCTGCGCCGGGTGGCCGTCTCCAGCGTGGTCGGTGGCGCCTCCAGCGTGCTCGGCGCCGAGGGCACGGTCACGGTGGCCGAGGCGGGCGGCACGCTCTGTTACCCGCGCCGCTCCCCGCACGCCCGCGCGCTGCGCACCGGCCGCAGCGTGGTGCCCCAGCCCGGCCCGGACCCGCTGCTGCGCTCCACCCTGGTGGTGCCGCTGGTCGCCCGCGACCAGGTGCTCGGCCTGGTCCAGCTGGCCCGCGCGATCGGCAGCGAGCCCTTCGACGCCCGGGACGTGGCCATCGCCGAGGAGCTGGTCGCCCGGGCCGCCGTCTGCGTGGACAACGCCCGGCTCTACCGGCGCGAGCACGAGCGCGCGCTGATCCTGCAGCGCAGCCTGCTGCCCCCGGGCAACCCGGCCGCCACCGGCCTGGAGATCGCCCGCCGCTACCTGCCCAGCAACAACAACACCGAGGTCGGCGGCGACTGGTTCGACGTCATCCCGCTGCCCGGCAGCCGCACCGCGCTGGTGATCGGCGACGTGATGGGCCGCGGCCTGCGGGCCGCCGTCGCGATGGGCCAGCTGCGCACCGCGGTGCGCACCCTGGCCATGCTCGACCTCGACCCGGCCGAGGTGCTCACCGCCTTGGACGAGATCGCCCGCGGCCTCGGCGGCGACACCTCCTCGCCCGGCGAGGACCCGGAGCTCTACCTCGCCACCTGCGTCTACGCCGTCTACGACGCCGTCACCCAGCGCTGCGTCTTCGCCAACGCCGGCCACCTGCCGCCCGTGCTGCTCGCCTCGGGCGAGCCGGCCCGGATGCTGGACGTGCCGCCCGGCCTGCCGCTCGGCGTGGGCGGCGAGCCCTTCGAGGAGGTCGAGGTGCCCCTCCCGGACGGCGCCGTGCTCGGCCTCTACACCGACGGCCTGGTGGAATCCCGCAAGCACCAGCTGGACGAGGGCCTGCGGGCCTTCCGCACCGCCCTGAACGGCGGCTCCCGGCAGATCGAGCTGCTCTGCGACGAGGTGCTCGACGAACTCATCCCGCACCACGGCGAGGACGACATCGCCCTCCTGATGGCCAAGGTCCAGGCCCTGCCCGAGGACGCGGTGGGGGACTGGCGGCTCCCCTCCGAGCCGGCCTCGGTCGGCAAGGCCCGCGAGCTCGCCTGTGGCTGGCTCCTGGTCCGCGGCATGGAGGACCTGGTCGACACCACCGAACTCCTGGTCAGCGAGCTGGTCACCAACGCCCTCAAGCACGGCCGCGGCGAGATCCGGCTGCGCCTGCTGCGCGACCGCACCATGGTCTGCGAGGTCTGGGACGACGGCTACGCCCAGCCCCGCCAGCGCCGCGCCCAGGAGACCGACGAGGGCGGCCGCGGCCTCCAGCTGGTCAGCCTGCTCGCCGAACGCTGGGGCAGCCGCCGGACGCCCTCCGGCAAGATCGTCTGGTTCGAACTGACAAGGTAAAACCAGGGGTGCGAGGAACCGCGCGGCCAGCCAGGTACGCGCCGCACTTTTACGCAGTGACCCGGTTGCACTATCCGTTCAGGGTGCAACCGGATCCCTGCGGTAGTCGATCAGACCGTTCCTTCCGACTTCGCGCACGCAGTTGATCAAGCGGGGCCCCGCGCCCCCAAACGGGTGGCCCGCTCCCGCAGAAGCCCGTGTCCTCCGTAAGCCCTGCGCATAGCCACGCTCTGATTGTCAGGTCAACTGACCTACCGTCGGAGGAGCCATGCGCCGCCTCGCCGTAGCCGCCGCCGTCCTGCTGCTTGCCGCCTGCTCCTCGGAACGGACCGGCTCGCAGCCGGCGGCGGCCGACCTCGCCGCCGCGCCCCGGAGCGAACTGCGCGACGGCGGCACGGTGCGCTGGGCGCTGGACGCGCTGCCGGCCACGCTCAACGTGTACCAGCCGACCGCCACCGCCGAGTCCCAGCTGCTGGCCCAGGCGCTGCTGCCCACCCTCTTCCGGCTGGACGAGCACGCCCACCCGACCCCCGACGGCGACTACCTGGCCGGCGCCGAGGCCGCCCCGGACGGGAAGACCGTCACCTACCGGCTCAACCCGGCGGCGGTCTGGAGCGACGGCAAGCCCGTCACGGCCGCCGACTTCGCGGCCCAGTGGCACGCCCTCTCCGGCGCCGACCCGGCCTACCAGGGCGAGCACCCGGCCGGGTACGCCGCGATCGCCGCCGTGGCCCAGGGGGCCGACCCGCACCAGGTGAAGGTCAGCTTCAAGCAGCCGTACGCGGGCTGGCGCGAGCTGTTCACCCCGCTCTACCCGGCCGCCGTGACGAGCACCCCGGCCGCCTTCAACCAGCCCCTCACCGCCCCCGGGGCGGTGGCCGGCCCGTTCGCCCTGGTCGGGTACGACACCACCAGCGGGCGGCTGCGGCTGGCCCGCAACCCCAAGTGGTGGGGCGACCGGGCCAAGGCCGAGGCGATCGACTTCACCGCCACCCCGCCCGCCGCCCGGCTCGACGCCCTGGAGGCCGGCAAGCTCGACGTGGCCGCGCTGACCACCACCGTCGACCGGGCCGTCCCCACCCCCGCCGCCGGCGCCGCCGCACCTCCGGACGCCGCCGCCCTCGCCCAGGCCAGCGCCCAGGCGCTCAAGCGGGCCGAGGCCCTGCCGGGCCTCACCCTGCACCGCGCCCCCGGCACGGCGCTCACCCAGCTGACCCTCAACGCCGCCCGGGGCCCGCTCACCGACCTCACGGTGCGCCGCGCGCTGGCCAAGGCCGTCGACCGGGGCCACGCCGCCACCGCCGCCCTCGGCCCGCTCGGCCTGCCGGCCACCGCCCTCGGCAGCCACCTGCTGCTCGCCGGGCAGGAGGGCTACCGGGACAACAGCGCCAGCGCCGGCGAGGAGTCGGCGGCCGAGCTGCTCGACCGGGCCGGCTGGAAGACCCAGGGGCAGACCCGCCGCAAGGACGGCAAGGAGCTGGCCCTGGGCCTGCTGCTGCCGGACGGCTCGGTGACCGCCCGCCGCACCGCCGAGGCGATCGCCGCCGACCTGGCCGCCGCCGGGGTCGCCGTCCACCTCCAGCCGGCGCCCTTCGACGCCTTCGTCAAGGACCACCTGGCCACCGGCGACTACGACCTCGCGCTCTTCTCCTGGCCCGGCGCCGCCGACCCGGCCGCGGCCGAGCGGGCCCGGTACGCCAAGCCGCAGCCCGGCCCGGACGGCCTCCCGGTGGTGGGCCGCAACTACGCCCGCACCGGCACCGAGGAGATCGACCAGCTCTTCGACCGGGCCGCCGCCACCCTCGACCCGGCCGCCGGGCTCGACCTGCTCCAGCAGGCCGACGCCCGGATCTGGCAGCTGGCCCACTCGGTGCCGCTCTACCAGCGCCCCGACCTGGTCGCCGTCCGCGGCACCCTCGCGGGCGTCGGCGCCTTCGGCTTCACCACCCCGCGTTTCCAGGACATCGGCTTCCGGGCCTGATCCCGCGTGCCTGGTCAGCCGGCCGGTCGCGCCTGACCAGCGCCGGAATCGGGCCCCGCGTGTTGTGATCTTGAGCGCACAGCGCCCGTCCGGACCTGCCCGTTTCCGCGCCGTTGGGATGTTCCCCGTACGATAGGAGGAAGCCGTGGCATGTCGTGCCCGGCGGGTGCCGGTAGTAGCAGGTGGTAAGCCGGGCGCCTAACCCACGATTCCGGGAGAATCCGCTCAGCATGCCCACGCGCAATGACATCCGCAACGTTGCCATCGTCGCCCACGTCGACCACGGCAAGACCACCCTGGTCGACGCCATGCTGAAGCAGGCCGGCGCCTTCGCTGCCCACCAGCACCTCGACGACCGGATGATGGACTCGAACGACCTCGAGCGCGAGAAGGGCATCACCATTCTCGCGAAGAACACCGCGGTCAAGTACCACCCCAAGGAGGGTGGCGCGCCGATCACGATCAACATCATCGACACCCCGGGCCACGCCGACTTCGGTGGCGAGGTCGAGCGCGGCCTGTCGATGGTCGACGCGGTCGTCCTCCTGGTCGACGCCTCCGAGGGTCCGCTGCCGCAGACCCGCTTCGTGCTCCGCAAGGCCCTGACCGCCAAGCTGCCGGTCATCCTCTGCATCAACAAGACCGACCGTCCGGACTCCCGGATCGACGAGGTCATCAACGAGACCTACGACCTCTTCCTGGACCTGGACGCCACCGAGGACCAGATCGAGTTCCCGATCGTCTACGCCTGTGCGCGTGACGGCGTCGCCTCGATGACCAAGCCGGAGAACGGCACCGTCCCGGCCGACAGCACCTCGCTGGAGCCGTTCTTCTCCACGATCCTCGAGCACGTCCCGGCCCCGACCTACGACGAGGACGCCCCGCTCCAGGCCCACGTCACCAACCTGGACGCCGACAACTTCCTCGGCCGCATCGCGCTCTGCCGCATCGAGCAGGGCGAGCTGCGCAAGGGCCAGCAGGTCGCGTGGATGAAGCGCGACGGCTCGGTCCAGCAGGTCAAGATCACCGAGCTGCTGATGACCGAGGCGCTCACCCGCAAGCCGGCCGAGGTGGCGGGCCCCGGTGACATCTGCGCCGTCGCCGGCATCCCCGAGATCATGATCGGTGAGACCCTCGCCGACCTGGAGAACCCCGTCGCGCTGCCGCTGATCACGGTGGACGAGCCGGCCATCTCCATGGTCATCGGCACCAACACCTCGCCGCTGGTCGGCAAGGGCGGCAAGGGCCACAAGGTCACCGCCCGCATGGTGAAGGACCGCCTGGACCGCGAGCTGATCGGTAACGTCTCGCTCCGCGTGCTGCCGACCGAGCGTCCGGACGCCTGGGAGGTCCAGGGCCGTGGTGAGCTCGCGCTGGCCATCCTGGTCGAGACCATGCGCCGGGAGCTCTTCGAGCTGACCGTCGGCAAGCCGCAGGTCGTCACCAAGGTCATCAACGGCAAGGTCCACGAGCCGGTCGAGCGGATGACCATCGACAGCCCCGAGGAGTACCTCGGCGCCATCACCCAGCTGATGGCGACCCGCAAGGGCCGCATGGAGACCATGACGAACCACGGCTCCGGCTGGGTCCGCATGGAGTTCATCGTCCCCTCGCGCGGCCTGATCGGCTTCCGCACCCAGTTCCTCACCGACACCCGCGGCACGGGCATCGCGCACTCCATCTTCGAGGGCCACGAGCCGTGGTTCGGCGAGCTCCGGATGCGCAACAACGGTTCGCTGGTGGCCGACCGCGCGGGCGTCGTGACGCCGTTCGCGATGATGGGCATCCAGGAGCGCGGCACGCTCTTCGTCGAGCCCACCACCGAGGTGTACGAGGGCATGATCGTCGGCGAGAACTCGCGCCAGGACGACATGGACATCAACATCACCAAGGAGAAGAAGCTCACCAACATGCGTGCGGCTTCCTCCGACACCACCGAGAACCTGGTGCCGCCGCGCAAGCTCTCGCTGGAGCAGAGCCTCGAGTTCTGCCGCGAGGACGAGTGCATCGAGGTGACCCCGGAGACCGTGCGCATCCGCAAGGTCGTCCTGGACCAGAAGGAGCGCGGCCGCACGGCCTCGCGCGCCAAGAAGAACTAAGCACCACCCCGGGCGCCGCCCGGCACGCTCCTTCGGGAGGGTGCCGGGCGGCGCCTTTTCCGTATGCGATCTGCGTCACTCTCCGCTGTCGGCGGGTGTAACGGGCACAGGCCCGGAGTGTCCGTTAATCGGACGTGACCACCCGTCATCCATGACAACTGTCCGTTTCATGCCTGTCTGCGTATGTCTGATATGTCCGAATCTTGACATCAATCCGTCTTTCATGTGACCGAATTGAGATCCGTATTGGTCAAGTTGGTGGCCGAGAGTGACAGATAGTGGGGGTGTCGAGCTCGGGTCAAGGGTCACGCGCAGGGGTGCGCGCCGCGGCCCCGAGCGAGGCGGTGCCGCGTGCGCCGCCACGTTTGCAACACGGATTCAGGAGGCACACCCATGCGCGGTGCCAGCCAGGCCAAGTGGGTCGTCGCAGCTGTCGCGGTCGCCCTCGCCGCCACTGCTTGCGGTAGCGGGTCGTCCAGCAGCGGTGGTTCGAGCAGCGGCGCGGTCAACGCGCAGGGCGTGTTCAGCTACCAGAGCGGTGAGCCGCAGCGCCCGCTCCAGCCGGCCAACGCCATGGAGGTCCTCGGCGGCCGCGTGATCAAGCAGCTCTTCAAGGGCCTGGTCGACTACGACCCCGCGACCGGCAAGCTGCGCAACCAGGTCGCCGACAAGATCGAGACCACCGACGCCCAGCACTACACCGTCACCCTGAAGCAGGGCTGGACCTTCCACGACGGCACCCCGGTGACCGCCAAGTCCTTCGTCGACGCGTGGAACTGGTCGGCGAACGTCAAGAACGACCAGATCAACTCGGACTGGTTCTCCGACATCGCCGGCTACGACGCCGTCCACCCGGACAAGGGCGAGCCGACCGCCACCACCATGTCCGGCCTGAAGGTCGTCGACGACACCCACTTCACCATCGCGCTGACCGGCCCGGTCTCGTACTTCCAGTACAAGCTCGGCTACACGGCCTTCGCGCCGCTGCCCGAGGGCTTCTTCAAGGACCCGGTGAAGTACGGCAACAACCCGATCGGGAACGGCCCGTACAAGTTCGTCTCCTGGGAGCACAACAAGGCGATCACCGTCGCCGCCTACGACAAGTACGCGGGCGTCGACAAGCCGAAGAACGGCGGCATCGTCTTCAAGAACTACGCCCAGGCCGAGGGTGCCTACAAGGACCTGGTCTCGGACAACCTGGACGTGCTGGACCAGGTCGACCCGAGCGACCTCGCCTCGTACAAGAGCGACCTGGGCGACCGCGCCGTCGACCAGCCGCAGGGCTCCATCCAGAGCATCTCGATCGCCATGTACCAGCCGGACTGGCAGGGCGTGGACAAGGCGAAGGTCCGTCAGGGCCTGTCGATGGCCATCGACCGCGACACCATCACCAAGACCGTGCTCCAGGGTTCGCGCCAGCCGGCCAACTCCTGGGTCGCCCCGGGTGCGATGGGCTACAAGGACAACGCCTGCGGCGAGGCCTGCAGCTTCAACCCGACCAAGGCCAAGCAGCTGGTCACCGAGGGCGGCGGCGTCCCGAACAACAAGCTGACCATCGTCTACAACTCGGACGGCGGGCACAAGGAGTGGGTGGACGCGGTCTGCAACTCCATCCGCCAGGCCACCGGCGTGGACTGCGTCGGCGACCCGAAGCCGGACATGAAGACGGCCCGCGACATCATCAAGAAGAAGCAGGTCAGCAGCGCGATGCGGACCGGCTGGCAGCAGGACTACCCGCTGAACGCCAACTTCCTGCGGGACGTCTACGGCACCGGCGCCGCCGCCAACGACTCGGGCTACTCCAGCCCGGAGTTCGACAAGCTGGCCGCCGCGGCCGACAAGGCCACCACGGTCGAGCAGACCGCCGACCTGTACCAGCAGGCCGAGGCCCAGCTGGCCAAGGACATGCCGGCGATCCCGCTCTGGTACTACAAGACCACCGCCGGCTACTCGAACAACGTGCAGAACGTGAAGTACGACTCCTTCGGCGACCCGGTCTTCACCCAGGTCGAGGTCAAGCAGAAGTAACCAGCCCGGCACCGCACGGCTGAACCGATACGGCCGGTGCCCGCGCCCGCCCCCGAGGGCGGGTCAGGCACCGGCCGTTGTCACGCCCTCTGACGCCGGACCACGGTCGGTCAGAGCTTTGGATGGAGGCACGATGGGGCGCTTTGTCGCGAGGCGACTGCTCCAAATGATCCCGGTCTTCCTGGGAACGATCACCCTGATCTTCTTCATGGTGCACGTCCTGCCCGGAGACCCGGTCGCCGCGATGTGGGGCGACAAGGCGGCCGACCCGGCCCAGATGGCGGCGCTCAAGCACAAGCTCGGGCTCGACCAGTCGCTGACCCAGCAGTACTTCACGTACCTGGGCCACCTGTTCACCGGTGACTTCGGCACCTCGCTGGACGGCCGCAAGGTGATCGACAAGATCAGTGCCGCCTTCCCGGTGACGCTGCGGCTGGCGCTGATGGCCTTCGCCATCGAGCTGGTGCTCGGCGTGACGATCGGTCTGTTCGCCGGCCTGCGCCGGGGCAAGGCCTTCGACAAGTCCACCCTGGTGCTGACCCTGCTGCTGATCTCCGTCCCGGTGCCGGTGCTCGGCTTCATCTTCCAGAACGTCTTCGCCATCCAGCTCAAGTGGGTCACCCCCACCGTGCAGGACTCGATGGACCTCGGCCAGCTGGTGCTGCCGGCCTTCGTGCTCGGCTCGCTCTCGCTCGCCTACGTGGCCCGGCTCACCCGGACCTCGATCGCCGAGAACATCAAGGCCGACTACATGCGCACCGCGGTGGCCAAGGGCCTGCCGCGCCGCAAGGTGATCGGCACCCACCTGCTGCGCAACTCGATGATCCCGGTGGTCACCTTCCTCGGCACCGACCTGGGCGCCCTGATGGGCGGCGCGATCGTCACCGAGGGCATCTTCAACGTCAAGGGCATCGGCAACGAGCTGTACCACGCCATCAACCTGAAGGAAGGCGCCACCGTCTCCGGCATCGTCGTCGTGCTGGTGCTCGTCTACCTCGCCGCCAGCCTGCTCGTCGACCTGCTCTACGCGGTCCTGGACCCGAGGATTCGGTATGCCTGACGTGCTCGAGAAGACCAACGAGGCCGTGGCCGCCCCGGCCGCCGCGCCCAAGCCGGAGAAGGCCCGCAGCCTGGGCTCGGACGCCTGGCAGGACCTGCGCAAGCGCCCGATCTTCATCCTCTCCGCGCTGATCATCCTGCTGCTGATCGCCTTCGCGATCGCCCCCAGTCTGTTCACCTCGGTGGACCCGCGGGCCGGCGACCTCCAGCACCACTACCTGACCAAGCCGAACTACACCCACTTCTTCCAGGCGGACTGGTTCGGCTACGACGGCCAGGGCCGGTCGATCTACGCCCGCCTGATCTACGGCGCCCGCGCCTCGGTCGTGGTCGGCATCTGCGTCACCGCCGGCGTCACCCTGCTGGGCGGCATCGCCGGCATGGTGGCCGGCTACTACGGCGGCTGGGTCGACACGGTCATCTCCCGGGTCACTGACATCTTCTTCGGCATCCCGCTGCTGCTCGGCGCCCTGGTGGTGCTCAACGCCTTCTCCACCCGCACCATCTGGTCGGTGGTCTTCGCGCTGGTGGTGCTCGGCTGGACCCAGATGACCCGCGTGATGCGCGGCTCGGTGATCACCGTCAAGCAGGCCGACTACGTCACCGCCGCCAAGGCGCTGGGTGCCGGCACCGGCCGGATCATGCTCAAGCACATCCTGCCGAACGCGATCGCCCCGGTGATCGTGGTCGCCACCATCGCGCTCGGCGGCTACATCGCCACCGAGGCGACGCTGAGCTTCCTCGGCATCGGCCTCCAGGACCCGACCATCTCCTGGGGCATCGACATCAACTCCGCCCAGAAGGTCATCCGGACGGCGCCGTTCGTGCTGTTCTTCCCCGCCGGTGCGCTCTCGCTCACGGTGCTGGCCTTCATCATGCTCGGCGACGCGGTGCGCGACGCCCTCGACCCGAAGCTGCGCTGAGAGGGGCACGCACCATGACCACTGTGATCGAGAAGCCCGCCGGGGCCGACCGCCCCGCCCCGGGCACCCCGCTGCTCGAAGTCCGCGACCTGCACGTGGAGTTCAAGACCCGCGACGGCGTGGCCAAGGCCGTCAACGGCGTCAACTACTCGGTGAGCGCCGGTGAGACGCTCGCGGTGCTCGGCGAATCCGGCTCCGGCAAGTCCGTCACCGCGCAGACCATCATGGGCATCCTCGACATGCCCCCCGGCCGGATCACCTCGGGCGAGATCCTCTACCGCGGCCAGGACATGCTCAAGATGAGCAACGAGGAGCGCCGGAAGATCCGCGGCCGGAAGATCGCGATGATCTTCCAGGACGCGCTCTCCTCGCTCAACCCGGTGCTCAGCGTGGGCTACCAGCTCGGCGAGATGTTCCGGGTGCACCAGGGTGCCTCCAAGAAGGAGGCCAAGGCCAAGGCCATCGAGCTGATGGACCGGGTGCGCATCCCGGCCGCCGCCCAGCGGGTGGGGGACTACCCGCACCAGTTCTCCGGCGGCATGCGCCAGCGCATCATGATCGCCATGGCGCTGGCCCTGGAGCCGGACCTGATCATCGCCGACGAGCCCACCACGGCGCTCGACGTGACCGTGCAGGCCCAGGTGATGGACCTGCTGGCGGAGCTGCAGGCCGAGTACCACATGGGCCTGATCCTGATCACCCACGACCTCGGCGTGGTGGCCGACGTGGCCGACAAGATCGCGGTGATGTACGCCGGCCGGATCGTCGAGACCGCCCCCGTGCACGAGCTGTACGCCAACCCGGCGCACCCGTACACCGAGGGCCTGCTGCGCTCGATCCCGCGCCTGGACCAGAAGGGCCAGGAGCTCTACGCGATCAAGGGCCTGCCGCCGAACCTCTACAAGGTGCCGGCCGGCTGCGCCTTCAACCCGCGCTGCGAGGTGGCCACCGACCGCTGCCGCACCGAGATCCCCGCCCTGCACCAGGTGACCGACCGCGAGGGCGCCGAGCTGGCCGGCCGCCGCAGCGCGTGCCACCTCTGGAAGGAGACCCTCCATGGCTGAGCAGCCCATCCTCGAGGTCAAGGACCTGGTCAAGCACTACCCGCTGAGCCAGGGCGTGCTGGTCAAGAAGCAGGTCGGCGCGGTCAAGGCCGTGGACGGCATCAGCTTCGAGCTGATGCGCGGCGAGACGCTCGGCATCGTCGGCGAATCCGGCTGCGGCAAGTCCACGCTGGCCAAGGTGCTGATGAACCTGGAGCGGGCCACCGCCGGGCAGGTGCTCTACAAGGGCGAGGACATCTCCAAGCTCTCCGGCGCCGCCCTCAAGGCCGTGCGCCGCAACATCCAGATGGTCTTCCAGGACCCGTACACCTCGCTCAACCCCCGCATGACGGTGGGCGACATCATCGGCGAGCCCTACGAGATCCACCCCGAGGTGGCCCCCAAGGGCGACCGCCGCAAGGCCGTGCAGGACCTGCTGGACGTGGTCGGGCTCAACCCCGAGTACATCAACCGGTACCCGCACCAGTTCTCCGGCGGCCAGCGCCAGCGCATCGGCATCGCCCGAGGCCTCGCGCTCAAGCCCGAGGTCATCATCTGCGACGAGCCGGTCTCCGCGCTGGACGTCTCGGTGCAGGCCCAGGTGATCAACCTGCTGGAGCAGCTCCAGAAGGACTTCGAGCTCTCGTACATGTTCATCGCCCACGACCTCTCGATCGTGCGCCACATCTCCGACCGGGTCGGGGTCATGTACCTCGGCAAGATGGTCGAGATCGGCACCGACGAGGAGATCTACGAGCACGCCACCCACCCGTACACCCAGGCGCTGCTCTCCGCCGTGCCGGTGCCGGACCCGACGGCCCGCGAGACCCGCGACCGGATCGTGCTCCAGGGCGACATCCCCTCCCCGGCCAACCCGCCCTCCGGCTGCCGCTTCCGCACCCGCTGCTGGAAGGCGGAGGCGCGCTGTTCGGAGGAGCTGCCGCTGCTCGCCGTCCCGAAGCTGGACGGCCCGGCCGCCCACGAATCGGCCTGCCATTTCGCGGCGGAGCGCGTGCTCGCTGGGGCGTGATCTTTCGGGGGCGCGGGGAACTGCGCGACCAGCCCTCTACGTACGTGGACGGTTGAGCGCGCAGTTCCCCGCGCCCTTGGTGTGGTTGCTCTGAGTGGTCATCGGAAAACCCATCCGGCCGTACATCGGTCGCGCCGCCGCCGAGAGGCGCTTCTTATGGGGTGTGATGCGACACACACCCCTGAGGAGGGACTCTTCATGCCCGCAGTCACCCGCGTTCGCTGGGCCGTGATCGGTGCGACTTCCGTGGCCCTGGTGGCCACGGGTTGCAGCAGTAGCGGCAGCAGCAGCTCGTCCTCCGACACGAGCAAGACCTTCAGTTACCAGAGCAGCGAGCCGCAGAACCCGCTGCAGCCGGCGAACGCGAACGAGGTCGGCGGCGGTCGCATCATCCAGAACCTCTTCCGCGGGCTGGTCGACTACGACCCGGCCAACGGGAAGCTGCGCAACCAGGTGGCCGACAAGATCGACACCACCGACTCGCAGACCTTCAACGTCACGCTGAAGTCGGGCTGGACCTTCCACGACGGCACGCCGGTCAAGGCGAAGAGCTTCGTTGACGCCTGGAACTGGGCCGCGACGGTCAGCAACAACCAGATCAACAGCTCCTGGTTCTCCGACATCGAGGGCTACGCCGACGTCCACCCCAAGAGCGGGTCGCCCGCCAAGACCACCATGTCGGGCCTGACGGTGGTGGACGACACCCACTTCACCATCAAGCTGGTCAACAAGGTCTCGTACTTCCCGTACAAGCTCGGCTACCCGGCCTTCTCGCCGCTGCCCGAGGGCTTCTTCAAGGACCCGGCGGGCTTCGGCCAGAAGCCGGTCGGCAACGGGCCGTACCAGTTCGTCAGCTGGGAGCACAACACCGCCGTCACCACCAAGGCCTTCCCGAACTACCAGGGCGTGGACAAGGCGAAGAACGGCGGCATCGTCTTCAAGATGTACACCACCGCCGAGGCGGCCTACGCGGACCTGCAGTCCAACAACCTCGACGTGATGGACCAGGTGCCGCCCTCCGCGCTGGCGAACTACAAGAACGACCTGGGCGACCGGGCGATCGACTCCCCGCAGGGCGCCATCCAGAACATCGGCTTCACGCTCTACCAGCCGGACTGGGCCGGGGCGAACATGGCCAAGGTCCGGCAGGGCCTGTCGATGGCGATCGACCGCGACACCATCACCAAGACGGTGCTGCAGAGCTCCCGCAAGCCCGCCACCGCCTGGGTCGCCGAGGGGGTCGAGGGCTACAAGGCCGGCACCTGCGGTGACTTCTGCACCTTCAACGCGACCAAGGCCAAGCAGCTGGTCACCGAGGGCGGCGGCGTCCCCGGCAACTCGCTGAAGATCACCTACAACGCGGACGGCGGCCACAAGGAGTGGGTGGACGCGGTCTGCAACTCCATCCGGCAGTCCACCGGGGTCAACTGCGTCGGTGACCCGAAGACGGACTTCAAGACCGCCCGCGCGGCGATCACCGGGCACACCATCGACGGTGCCTTCCGCACCGGCTGGGTCCAGGACTACCCGCTGAACGCCAACTTCCTCCACGACGTCTACGTCACCGGCGCCGCCTCCAACGACTTCGGCTACAGCAGCGCGGCCTTCGACGCCGCCGCGAAGAAGGCCGACGAGGCCGCCAGTGTCGAGGCCTCGGAGACCGGCTACCAGGAGGCCGAGGCCCAGCTCGCGCAGGACTTCCCGGCCATCCCGCTCTGGTACTACCGGACCAACTCGGGCTACTCGACCAAGGTCCAGAACGTGAAGTTCGACTCCTTCGGCAACCCCGCTTGGACCAACGTCCAGGTCAAGGGCTGACCACCCCCCTCGCCGGCCCCGCCCTCCCCGCACGGGGGGCGGGGCCCAGGCACTAGAGACCCGTTAGCCCCGCTGCACGCGGAAGGAGGCACGAGATGGGCAGCTACGTCCTACGGCGAGTGCTCCAGATGATCCCGGTGTTCTTCGGCGCCACACTCCTCATCTTCCTGATGGTCTACACCCTGCCGGGCGACCCGATCGCGGCGCTGTTCGGCGACAAGGCCGCCGACCCCGCCCAGGTGGCCAGCCTGAAGCACCAGTACTACCTCGACCAGCCGCTCTGGAAGCAGTACCTGCACTACATGGGCAACGTCTTCCAGCTGGACTTCGGCCAGAGCTTCACCGGCCGCCCGGTCTCCAGCATCATGGCGGACGCCTTCCCGATCACCATCCGGCTGGCCCTGGTGGCCTTCGTCTTCGAGATCGTCGTCGGCCTCGCCCTCGGCCTGGTGGCCGGCCTGTACCGGGGCAGCTTCGCGGACACCCTGGTGCTGGTGCTCACCCTGATCGTGATCTCGATCCCGGTCTTCGTGCTCGGCTACATCGCGCAGAACATCTTCGCGATCAAGCTCGGCTGGGTCACCGCGACCGTCCAGAACTCCACGGACATCAGCGAACTGCTGCTACCCGGCGCCGTGCTGGCCTCGCTCTCGCTCGCGTACGTGGCCCGGCTCACCCGGACCTCGATCGGCGAGAACCTGCGGGCCGACTACATGCGCACCGCCGTCGCCAAGGGCCTGCCCCGACGGACCATCATCGGCCGCCACCTGCTGCGCAACTCGCTCATCCCGGTGGTCACCTTCCTCGGCACCGACCTGGGCGCCCTGATGGGCGGCGCGATCGTCACCGAGGGCATCTTCAACATCCAGGGCGTCGGCAACGTGCTCTACAAGGCGATCCGGACCAAGGAGGGGCCGACGGTGGTCGGCATCGTCACCGTCCTGGTGCTGGTCTACCTGGTCGCCAGCCTGGTGGTGGACCTGCTCTACGCCGTCCTGGACCCGAGGATCCGCTATGCCTGACGACTTGAACGACCCGAAGCGCCCCACGCCGCCCCTCGGCAACGCCCACCTGGACTACGTCGGCAACCAGGGCCTGGCGGTCGAGCAGGACACCCTCACCGAGCCGGACCCGGCCAAGCGCGAGGAGGCCCGCAGCCTCTGGGGCGACGCCTGGCGCGACCTGCGGCGGCGGCCGATCTTCATCATCTCGGCCCTGCTGATCGTGCTGCTGGTGATCATCGCGATCTTCCCCGGCCTCTTCACCGACGCCGACCCGCGCAAGGCCGACCTGGTCAACAACTACCTGAAGAAGCCCGACTGGTCGGACGTGTTCGGGGCCGGCTGGTTCGGCTACGACGGCCAGGGCCGGTCGATCTACGCCCGGGTGCTCTACGGCGCCCGCGCCTCGATCACCGTCGGCATCTGCGTCACCGCCGGCGTGACCCTGCTCGGCGGGCTCACCGGCATGGTGGCGGGCTACTTCGGCGGCTGGGTGGATTCGGTGATCTCCCGGATCATCGACATCTTCTTCGGCATCCCGCTGCTGCTCGGCGCCCTGGTGCTGCTCAACGCCTTCACCACCCGCAACGTCTGGAGCGTGGTCATCGCGCTGGCCGTGCTCGGCTGGACCCAGCTGGCCCGCGTCATGCGCGGTGCGGTGATCACCGTCAAGCAGGCCGACTACGTGGTGGCCGGCAAGGCGCTGGGCGCGGGCACCAACCGCCTGATGTTCCGGCACATCCTGCCGAACGCGGTGGCCCCGGTGATCGTGGTCGCCACCATCGCGCTCGGCGGCTACATCGCGGCCGAGGCGACGCTGAGCTTCCTCGGCATCGGCCTCCAGGACCCGACCATCTCCTGGGGCGTGGACATCTCCTCGGCCCAGAAGGTGATCCGCACGGCTCCGTTCGCGCTGTTCTTCCCGGCCGCCGCACTGTCCGTGACGGTGCTGGCCTTCATCATGCTGGGCGACGCCGTGCGCGACGCCCTCGACCCGAAGCTGCGCTGAGAGGGGCCCGGCAACCATGACCACAGCGGTCGAGACCGGCAAGCCCGCCCGGGAGGCGCCCTACCAGGGGCCGCTGCTCGACGTGCGGGACCTGCACGTGGAGTTCAAGACCCGGGACGGCGTGGCCCGGGCCGTCAACGGCGTCAACTACTCGGTGAGCGCGGGCGAGACGCTCGCGGTGCTCGGCGAATCCGGCTCCGGCAAGTCCGTCACCGCGCAGGCGATCATGGGCATCCTGGACATGCCCCCGGCCCGGATCCCCAAGGGGGAGATCCTCTACCGGGGCCAGGACATGCTCAAGCTGTCCAAGGAGGAGCGCCGGCAGATCCGCGGCCAGAAGATCGCGATGATCTTCCAGGACGCGCTCTCCTCGCTCAACCCCGTCCTGAGCGTCGGCTTCCAACTGGGCGAGATGTTCCGCGCCCACCGGGGTGTCTCCCGCAAGGAGGCCAAGGCCAAGGCGATCGAGCTGATGGACCGGGTCCGCATCCCCGCCGCCGCCCAGCGGGTGGGGGACTACCCGCACCAGTTCTCCGGCGGTATGCGCCAGCGCATCATGATCGCCATGGCGCTGGCCCTGGAGCCGGACCTGATCATCGCCGACGAGCCCACCACGGCCCTGGACGTCACCGTCCAGGCGCAGGTGATGGACCTGCTGGCGGAGCTGCAGGCCGAGTACCACATGGGCCTGATCCTGATCACCCACGACCTCGGCGTGGTCGCCGACGTGGCCGACAAGATCGCGGTGATGTACGCCGGCCGGATCGTCGAGACCGCCCCCGTGCACGAGCTCTACGCCAACCCGGCGCACCCGTACACCCGAGGGCTGCTCGACTCCATCCCGCGCCTGGACCAGAAGGGCCAGGAGCTCTTCGCGATCAAGGGCCTGCCGCCGAACCTGCTCCGGGTGCCGCCGGGCTGCGCGTTCAACCCGCGCTGCCCCCGGGCCCAGGACATCTGCCGGCAGGAGATCCCGATGCTCTTCCCCGTGACGGAGGAGGACGGCGCCGAGCTGCCCGGCCGCGCCAGCGCCTGCTTCTTCTGGAAGGAGACCCTCCATGACGCTTAACGGAGCCAGTGCGCTGGGCGCGGCCGTGCCGGAGGAGGCGGCCTTCGGCCAGCGGATCCCCAGTGGCGAGCCGATCCTGGAGGTCCGCGACCTGGTCAAGCACTTCCCGCTGACCAAGGGCATCCTCTTCAAGAAGCAGGTCGGCGCGGTCAAGGCCGTGGACGGGGTCAGCTTCGACCTGGTGCAGGGCGAGACGCTCGGCATCGTCGGCGAATCCGGCTGCGGCAAGTCCACCCTGGCCAAGGTGCTGATGAACCTGGAGCCGGCCACCAGCGGGTCGGTCCGGTACAAGGGCGAGGAGATCTCCCGGCTGTCCGGCGCCGCGCTCAAGGCCGTGCGCCGCAACATCCAGATGGTCTTCCAGGACCCGTACACCTCGCTCAACCCCCGGATGACGGTGGGCGACATCATCGGCGAGCCCTACGAGATCCACCCCGAGGTGGCCCCCAAGGGCGACCGCCGCAAGGCCGTGCAGGACCTCCTCGACGTGGTCGGGCTCAACCCCGAGTACATCAACCGGTACCCGCACCAGTTCTCCGGCGGCCAGCGCCAGCGGATCGGCATCGCCCGAGGCCTCGCGCTCAAGCCGGAGGTGATCATCTGCGACGAGCCGGTCTCCGCGCTGGACGTCTCGGTGCAGGCCCAGGTGATCAACCTGCTGGAGCAGCTCCAGGGCGAGTTCAACCTGTCGTACATGTTCATCGCCCACGACCTCTCGATCGTGCGGCACATCTCCGACCGGGTCGGGGTGATGTACCTCGGCAAGATGGTCGAGATCGGCACCGACCTGGAGATCTACGACCACGCCACCCACCCGTACACCCAGGCGCTGCTCTCGGCCGTGCCGGTGCCGGACCCGGCGGCGCGGGAGAGCCGGGACCGGATCGTGCTGGAGGGTGACGTCCCGTCGCCGGCCAACCCGCCCTCGGGGTGCCGGTTCCGGACGCGGTGCTGGCTCGCGCAGGAGAAGTGCGCGATCGAGGTGCCGCCGCTGATGGCCCGGTCGAACCTGCAGGGGTTGGCGGCGCACGACTCGGCGTGTCACTTCGCGCAGGAGCGGCAGTAACGCAAGGGGCGCGGGGAACTGCGCGAGTGCGGAAGGTGCGGACCTGTACTCTTCCGGTTTCGCGCAGTTCCCCGCGCCCCTGGTGGTGCAACCTCAGATGGTGCGTTACTTCGCGTCCCGCGGAGCGGGCACGGCCGCCTGGCCGTCCTCGGGGAAGTGGCAGGCCGTCAGGTGGCCCTCGGCGTTGCCGGAGAGCTGGACCAGCGGGGGCTCCTCCGTGGCGCACTTGTCCTGGGCCTTCCAGCAGCGGGTGCGGAAGCGGCAGCCGGACGGCGGGTTGATCGGGGACGGGACGTCGCCGATCAGGCGGATCTGCTCGCGGTGGTCGTCCGGGTCGGCCTCGGGGACGGCGGAGAGCAGGGCGTGGGTGTACGGGTGGCGCGGGGTCTCGTACAGCGACTTGCGGTCGGCGATCTCGACGATCTTGCCGAGGTACATGACCGCGACGCGCTGCGAGAAGTGCCGGACGACCGCGAGGTCGTGGGCGATGAAGAGGAAGGCGATGCCGAGGTCCTTCTGCAGCTCCTGCAGGAGGTTGACGACCTGGGCCTGGATCGAGACGTCGAGCGCGGAGACCGGCTCGTCGGCCACGATCAGCTTCGGGTTGAGCGAGAGCGCGCGGGCCACGCCGATGCGCTGGCGCTGACCGCCGGAGAACTCGTGCGGGAAGCGGTTGTAGTGCTCGGGGTTGAGACCGACGGTCTCAAGGAGCTCCTGGACGCGGCGCTGGATGCCCTGCGGCGGGTTGATGCCGTTGATCTCCATCGGCGCGCCGATGATCGAACCGACGGTCTGCCGCGGGTTGAGCGAGGAGTACGGGTCCTGGAAGATCATCTGGATCTCGGACCGGATCGGAGCGAGCTCCTTGCGGTTCGCGTGCGAGATGTCCTTGCCCTGGTACTTGATGGTGCCGGCCGTGGGCTCGTAGAGCCGGGTGACCAGGCGGCCCAGGGTCGACTTGCCGCAGCCGGACTCGCCGACCAGGCCCACCGACTCGTTGGCGGCGACCGTCAGGTCCACGCCGTCGACGGCGTGCACGGCGCCGACCTGGCGCTTGAAGAGGAAGCCGTCCATCACGGGGAAGTGCTTCTGGAGCCCGGAGAGCTCCAGCAGGGTCTCACCGGCAGGGGTCTTGGCGCCGGCCTTCTCGAGGGTCAGTTCGTTGCTCATGGTGGTTAACCGGTCCCTCTCAGCCGAGCCGCGGCTGGATCTGGTCGATGAAGATGTCCTGCTTCTGCCCGGCGGACAGGTGGCAGGCGGTCGCGTGACCGCTCTGCGGGGCGAGCGGCGGGCGCTCGGAGGTGCACTTGCCGCCGACCACCTTCTCCATGTGGTCGCAGCGCGGGTTGAACGGGCAGCCCGTCGGCAGGTTGATCAGCGACGGCGGGGTGCCGCGGACCGGGGTGAGCGGCACGTCGACCGGGCCGGAGAGGCTCGGCATCGAGGAGAGCAGGCCCCAGGTGTACGGGTGCTGCGGGGTCTTGAGCACCTCGCGGACGGTGCCGCGCTCCACGGCGCGACCCGCGTACATCACCATGACGTTCTGCGCGGTGCGGGCCACCACGCCGAGGTCGTGGGTGATCAGGATGATCGCGGTGCCCATCTCCTGCTGCAGGTCCTTGAGCAGGTCGAGGATCTGCGCCTGGACGGTCACGTCGAGCGCGGTGGTCGGCTCGTCGGCGATGACCAGGGCCGGGTTGCAGACCAGCGACATGGCGATCATGGCGCGCTGGCGCATGCCACCGGAGAACTGGTGCGGGTAGTTGTCCACCCGGGTCTTCGGCTGCGGGATGCCGACCTTGGTCAGCATCTCGATCGCGCGGTCGCGGGCCTCGGACTTGCTGGCGCCGGTGTGCTTCTGGAAGGTCTCGCCGATCTGCTTGCCGATGGTGTGGAACGGCGAGAGCGCGGTCAGCGGGTCCTGGAAGATCATCGACATGGTGTGCCCCCGGAGCTTCTCCAGCTCCTTGTTGGGGGCGCCGACCAGCTCCTGGCCCTGCAGCTTGATCGAGCCGCCGATCTCGGTGTTGACCGGGTTGTGCAGGCCCAGGATGGCGAGGTTGGTCACCGACTTGCCGGAACCGGACTCACCGACGATGCCGAGGGTGGTGCCCGCCTCGACCTCGAAGGAGAGGTTGTCCACGGCCCGGACCACGCCGTCCTCGGTGCTGAAACGGACCGAGAGGTCGCGGACGGAGAGGAAGGACGAGCTGCCGCCGGAGGCGGTCGTCCCCTCGGACTTGGCCAGGGTGGTCATGGACAGGGCTCCTCGGTGTGGTACGTGAGGTCGGGACTGCGGGTCGGCCGGGGGTGTCGGCCGGGCCAGGGGGTCAGGCGAGGCGGATGCGCGGGTCGATCATCGCGTACGCGGCGTCGACGACGATGTTGAACACCACGATCAGGAAGGAGGCCACCATGGTGACACCGACCAGCATCGAGAGGTCGGACTGGCTGTACGAGTCGATCGCCAGCCGGCCGAGGCCGTGCAGGTTGAAGGTGACCTCGGTGATGATCGCGCCGCCGAGCAGCACACCGAGGTCGATGCCGAAGACGGTGACGATGGTGCCCATCGCGCCGCGCCAGGCGAAGCGCAGGAAGACCGAGCGGCCCGACATGCCCTTGGCGCGCGCCGTCCGGACGTAGTCCTCGGTCAGCTGCTCGACCATCGAGGAGCGGGTCATACGGGTGTAGTTGGCGGTCCAGATCAGCGACAGGACGATCCACGGCACGAGCAGGCCGCCGGCCCAGCCCAGCGGGTCCTTGGTGAACGGGACGTAGTTCGGCAGGGACAGCCAGTCGGTGGAGTAGCACAGGGCCCAGAGGGCGAGCGGGCCGGCCACGTAGATCTGCATCGAGGAGGCGAGCAGCGAGGCGGAGCTGGCGATCTTGTCAATGGCCTTGCCCTGCTTGAGGGCGGCGAGCATGCCGGTGCCGACACCGAAGATGATGAAGATGATCGCGGAGCCGATGGTCAGCGACAGCGTGGTGGGGAATCGGTCGAGCAGGGTGCCGGTGATCATCTCCTGCTTGTCGAAGGAGTACCCGAAGCACGGGGCGCTGCAGTGGCCGGCCGCGTAGTCACGCCCGACGAAGATGCTGGTCAGCCAGTCCCAGTACTGCTCCGGTACCGGCTTGTCGAGGTTCATGCTGTGCCGGATCAGGGCCAGGTTCTCGGGGGTGCAGACCTTGCCGCAGGAGAGACGCGCCGGGTCCGCCGGGATGGCGAAGAAGAGCGCGAAGGTGACCATGCTGATGATCAGCAGGATGACGATGGCACCGAGTGAACGGCGGACGAGGAAACGGAGCATGGGTCGGGCTCTCCTGATCGGGGCGCCGGCTGCGAGTGCGGTGGGCGGAGCAGGGCGGGGTGGGGCTTGATGGGCCGGTGGCCGGGGCCCGGCGCGCCAGGGGTGTGGCGCGCCGGGCCCCCGCCGGGGTTACCGCTAGGTGCTGAGCGTCAGCCCTTGATGTAGATGTTCAGCGGGTACTGGAGGCCCTGCTGGGTGTCGAAGCTGACGCCACCGAGGCCCGAGCCGTACAGGCTCAGCGAGCGCTGGTAGACGTCCGGGATGGAGACGGCCTTCTTCTGCAGCTGCTGGTCGATCGCGGCCCAGGCCTTGCCCTGCGCGGCCGGGTCCTGGATCTTCAGGGCGTCGTCGATCGCCTTGTTGATCTCCGGGTCGTTCAGGTGCGCGTAGTTCGAGGCACCGTCAGCGATCGCGCGGCCGTCCCAGACCGGCTGCAGCGAGGTGTAGCCGGTCGGCCAGTCGGCGCCCCAGCCACCCCAGTAGAGGTCGTACTCGTTCTTCACGATGCCGATGGCGTCGTAGTAGGTCTTCGCCGGGAGCGGCTTCGGGACGAACTTGAAGCCGGCCGCCTCGAGGGCGATGCGGATCGCCTCGGTGACCTTCTGCTGGGCCGGGGTGTCGTTGTAGGCGTAGACGATCGTCTGGCCCAGCTTGCCCGCGTCCGTGAGGATCTTCTTGGCGGCCTCCGGGTCACCCTGCGGCTTCTTCAGGGTGTCGAACACGTCGCTCGCCTCGAAGCCGAGGACGGTCGGGCTCATGTAGGTGGTGGCGTAGTCGCCGTAGCTCGGGCCGCCCTGGACCTGACGGGTCTGCTGGTGCGGGAAGGCCCGGATGAGCGCCTCGCGGACCTTCTGGTCCGTGATGCGGGTGTTGTTGATGAAGTAGTAGTCCACGTACGGCGTGAGGCCGTTGAGGGTACGGTCCTTCAGCTTCTCGTCGCCCTTGACCTTGCTGACGTACTCGGCCGGGACCGTGTCGTGGAACGAGAAGGCGTTCTTGTCCGTGCCGTTGTCGGCCATGAAGCGCTCGGTGGCGTCCTTGGGCTGGACACCGAACTCCATGTGCCACTTGTCCGGGTACGCGTTGCGGATCGGGTCCGTCTTCGGGTCCCAGTTGGGGTTGCGCTCGAGGTCCAGCGACTTGTCGGTGACGTGCTCGACGATCTGGTACGGGCCAGAGGAGAACGGCTTCTTGTCGTACGCCTCCTTGGTGTCGTGCGCCTTCGGGACGATGCCGTAGCCGGCCATCGCGAAGGTGAAGTTCGCGTCGGCGTGGGCGTCCTTGAAGGTGTAGACGATCGTCTTGGCGTCCGGGGTGGCGACACCCGGCAGGTCGCCGGCGGCGGGGCCGGCGTACGCCTTGCGGTAGTCGTCACCGGCGAGCCAGGCCTGCAGGTAGGACGGGCCCGACTTGATGAACGGCTGGAAGGTGCGCTCGATCGAGTACTTGACGTCGTCCGAGGTGATCGGCGAGCCGTCCTGCCACTTCACGCCGTCCTTCAGCGTGAACTTCCAGGTCTTGCCACCGTCGGTGGTGGTGCCGGTGTCGGTGGCGAGGTCACCGACCAGCTTCTGGGAGCCGTCGGCGGCGACCTTGTAACCGGTCAGGCCACGGGTGAAGAGGAGCGAGACCTCAGCGTTGGTGTTGAGGTAGATCTGGCCCGGGTCCAGGTGGTTGAAGTCGTCACGGTCGATCATGTTGACCGTGCCGCCCGGCTTGGCGCCGGGCTGCGGGACGGCCGGACCGGTCGAGTCGGCCGCGGTGCCGACGGCGACGGTGGCGACCTTGGCGGTCGCGGGGGCGGCCGGCTTCGCGGAACCGCCGTCGGACTTGCTGCTGGAGCAAGCGGCCGTTGCGGTGAGAGCCCCGACAACCATGACGGCGGCTGCGAGCCTCGCCGACTTACGTGCGTTCATTGTTCATCCTGCCTGTTATGGAAGATGCCTGGTGATTCGGTGGGTTGCCCGGGGCGGGCGTGCCGATCCCCCCGGAGACTTTGGGTGGTGAAAGCCGCGACGGGCGGACCGTCTAGCGCTTGGTCTTCGGGTCGAAGGCGTCTCGCACCGAGTCGCCCAGGAGGTTGAAGGCCAGCACGAAGATGATCATCGCGATGCCGGGGACGAGGAGGAACGTGAGGTCCGTCTGGAGGTAGTCCGCCGCCTCGGCGAGCATCCGGCCCCAGTCCGGGGTCGGCTCGCCGATACCGACGCCGATGTAGGACAGACCGGCCTCGGCGGTCACGAAGGCCGGGAGGGCCAGGGTGGACTGCACCAGGATCGGCGTCCACAGGTTGGGCAGCAGCTCCTTGAAGATGATCCGCATCGGCGAGGCGCCGGTGACCTTGGCCGCCTCGACGAACTCGCGCTCGCGCAGGGACAGCACGGTGGCGCGCAGGATGCGGGCCAGCGACATCCAGCCGAGGCCGGAGAGCACGATCGTCACGACGACGAAGGGCAGCCAGGTGGGGATCGCCTCGTCCTTGGCGACGAACAGGCCGAGGACGACCGGCGTGGACGCGACCAGGAAGATCTGCGAGGGGAACGACATCAGGATGTCGATCAGCCGACCGATGAAGTAGTCGGTCTTGCCGCCGATGTAACCCGCCACCAGACCGAAGAAGATGCCCAGCGCGGTGGTGATCAGCGTGGTGGCGAAGGCGACGATCAGCGAGGTGCGGATGCCGTAGACCAGCTGCATGAAGAGGTCGCGGCCGAGCGGGGGCTCCAGACCGAGCCAGTGGTCGCCGCTGATGCCGCCGGTGCCCAGCGGCAGACCGGACTCGTCCAGCAGGCTCGGGTCGTTCTGGCCGTACGGGGTGTTCGCGTCCTTGCCGTAGAGCATCGAGATCAGCGGAGCCGCGATCGCGATCAGGATGAACAGCAACACGATGACGGCGCTGATGACGCCCGTGCGGTCGCGCTTGAAGCGGCGCCACATGAGCTGGCCAGGGGACAGCCCCCGGAAGACCGCGCCGTTGGTGGCGTCGGTCTGGCTGGGGGTGTCGGCCGTCCCGAGGGTGTCGGCCTCGGTCGGGGCCTGTGTGGGGTTAGTCATGGTGCTGGAGCTCCCGCCCGGGGTGTAGCGGCTGCAAAAAAGGTGATCGCACGGACTCTCGCAAGTCGTTTATCGAACGTCAAGAGTTCCCCAGTTGCTGGCCGCGCATTTCCTGCATTGTGCTGGAATGTCAACCACTTCGTAGTTCCAGACATCTTGACAAGCCTCGACTGAGACGGACGAAACCGGACATACCGGCGCATCTCGCGTTCACGCGTCCGTAACCCGACTCGGTCAACTCCGTTATCAGGACGCGGCCGTCGCGCTCCGGCCTACTTGACGCGCGTAGATCAAGTGTCCGTTCTGTCCGCTCTGCTGCCGTTTGTTCATGACATTGGGGTGTCCGATAATCGGACACTACGGTTTTTGGGTGCATCAAGGGAAATTCCGGCCCCGCAGGGGTGGTGTGGACCATAATCAACCGGCTGCACTTCGCGCGGCCGAGTTGGCAATTTCACGCCACTGGCGAGTATTCGCCGCTTATTCCCGTGCTGAGCGAGCCCCCCTCCTCCGACTGTTCCACCGTTACCGCTGGAAGCCGATGTTCTCGTAGACGACGTCGGACAGCCCGGGAGCCCCCAGGTTCGCCACGGTCTTGCGCACCCCGTAGACGGCCGGCCGCTGGTACAGCGGCACCATGCCGGCCACCTGCCAGGCCTCGGCGTCCGCCCGGTTCAGGGCGGCCGCCTCGGTCTCGGGGCTGTCGGCGGCGGCGGCGGCGGCCATCGCGCGGTCGAGCGCGTCGCTGCCGGTCTGGGCGTAGTTGGAGCCGGAGCCCTGCTGGAAGGTCGAAGTCCCGTTGGTGGCGGGGAAAGGCGTGCCGAGCAGGGCGAATGCGGTCAGGTCGAAATCGTGCGGGTAGACGTACTTGGCGAAGAAATCGCCCGCCACCACCGGGGTGACGTCGATCTGCACGCCCACCTTGGCCAGCATCTGCGTGATCAGCTTGCCCTCGCTCGCGGCCAGCGGGTTGGCGGCCGGGATGACCAGGTGCAGCTCCAGCGGCTTGCCGTCCTTGGTGCGCACCGAGGAGCCCGCGCCGAGCCGCCAGCCGGCGTCCTGAAGGGCGGCGGAGGCGGCGCTGGGGTCGTAGCGGCTCAGGCCGTCGGAGTTGTCCTGGTAGCCGTTCTGGCCGGGCACCAGGAAGTGGTTGTTCATCGGGGTGTACGGCCAGTCCAGGCCCGCCAGGTCGGTGCGGGTGATCGCCTCGCGATCCACCGCCTGGAAGATCGCCCGGCGCACCGCGGCGTCGTCCAGCGGCGGGCGTTTGGCGTTGAGCACCATCATCCGCAGGTTCGGCCCGCCGGCCCGGCGGGCCTCGCCGTCCGGGGTGGCCAGGATCTGCTTGTAGCCCTCGGCGCTGGGGCCGTTGTTGAAGAAGTCCACCTGGCCCTCGGCGAAGGCCTTCGGCATCGCGCCGGTGTCCACCGCCTTGAAGACGATCCGGTCGAGCAGCGGCTTGTCGCCCCACCAGGCGGGGTCGGCGACCACGGTGACGGTCTTGGCCGAGCGGTCCAGGGTCTGCAGCTTGAAGGGCCCGCCGGAGACCGGGATCTGCGAGACGAAGGAGGTGTTGAACAGCTCCGGGGTGCTCGCGTAAGCGGCGGGCAGCAGCGGCGAGTTGGCCGCGTTGTTGTACATCGACTGCCACTCGGAGAACGGCGTCTTGAAGGTCATCACGGCCTGGAAGTCGTCCTTGCCGCGCTCCACGCGCTCCACCTGGTCGAAGCCGGTGGTGGAGCCCGCCTGGTACGCCTTGTCCCGCCCGCTCTGGGCCCGCCAGGTGGCCTGCAGGTCGAGCCAGGTGATCGGCTTGCCGTCGGACCAGTGGGCGGCCGGGTTGAGCGTCCAGGTGACGGTCTGCTTGCCGTCCGCCGCGCCGAGCTCTGCCGAGCGCAGGTAGGCCTTGTTCGGGGTCTGGGTGCCGCCGGCGTCCGAGCGCCAGAGGGTGGGCAGCAGCGCCTTCATGACGTCGTTGGTGGAGGACTCCGAGCCGTCCGTGTGCAGCGGGTTCCACTGGGTGGAGAACTGGTCGATCGCCCAGACCAGGGTGCCGCCCTGGCGCAGCGCCGTCCGCGGCTGGGGATTGGTGTCCGTCATGGTCATCCCGGGGGCGTCGTCACCCCGGGAGATGGCCGTGCCGCGGCCGGTCGGTCCGGTGCCGCCCTCGCTCGCGCAGGAACAGAGCGTGAGGCCGAGCGCCAGCGCCGAGGCGGCGGCGATCAGGGCGTGCGGGAGCCGAGGCTTGGACAACGAGGGTTCTCCCTGCGGAGCGGGCGGGCCGGCCACACTGGCGTGGCTGACGGTGGCACATCCTGCTGAGGGAGGGGACAGGATGTCGACCAGGCGGGGATCAAGTCTTGGTAACGCGGCCCGGGGTGCCCCCGATGTCCGGTTATGCCCCGCCATTGGCGAGGATTGGCCAAGGGGCCCGACCGGTGGATCACCACCGATCGAGCCCCTTGGCTTGATGAATACCTGTCAGAAACGCCCCGCAGGCTTCGATTCCCCGGGCCCGGGCGGGCCGGGGCGGGTCAGGCGGGGAAGCGGAAGGTCCGGTCCTTCGCCGTGGTCTTGTCGAGCACCGAGGCGATGCCGTCCGCCACGTCCTGCGGGGTGATCGGCGCGAGGGCGCCGTTCTTCTTCGTCTTCGACTTGTCGAAGACGCCCTTGAGTGCGTCGTTCAGCTTGTCCAGGTCCCACTTGAGGGCCAGCTTGCCGGTCGCGTCCGGTGCGATGGTCAGCGCGTTGGCCGCCGTGGTCTTGCCGAACTCGAACTTCCTGGTGCCCGCCATGACCGTCACCGGCCCGGCCAGCACCTGCTTGCCGAGGCCGTCGGCGGCGGCCTGCAGCGCGTCCTGGCCGATCTTCGGCTGAGCCGCCGTCACCGGCACGGTCAGCACGGTGTCGTCCTGGCCGGCCGCGCGGTTGCGGTAGGCCTGTTCGACCTGGTCCATCGCCGCGGCGCCGTTCACGGTCTGCCCGGCCTTGCCCGGCACCACCTCGGTCTGCCCGTCCGGGGTGAAGCGGACGAAGCCCTCCTGGAGGCCCTGCCCGGCCGAGCCTCCCAGCGCGTCCAGGGCGGCCTTGAGCTTGGCGCGGTCGACCTTGACCTCCGGGGCGACGTCCTTGCTGCCGCCCGCGATCGAGCTGATCACGTCCACCGGGTTGTAGCTGTGCGCCGTCAGGGCGTCCACCGTGGCGGTGGTGTCGAAGCTCAGCCCGGCGGTGGCCGGGTCGAGGTTGACCGTCTGGGCGCCGACCTTCAGCTTGAGCGGCCGCTGGCCGATCTTGCCGACGCTGCCGTCCAGCGCGCTGAGCGCCTGGTCGCGGGCGTCGCCGCCGATGTCGGTGCCGAGCACGGTGGTGCCCTTGGGGATGTCCGCCTGGTTGAGCATCAGGCCGGTGCCGTACGCCGCGGCGCCGGCGAACAGGATGCCGCCGACCGCGTAGACGGCCAGCTTCGGCGCCTTGCTCGGCCGCTTCGGCTTGACGGCCGGCTCGTCGTCCCGGTCCGGGTCGGGCTCCGGGACCACCTCGATCGGCGGCGGGAGCTGGTGCTGGCCGGTGCTGCTGCCGAGGGTGCCGGGGAAGGGCGGCGCGGGCTCGAAGGAGTTCTCCGCGAAGCGGCCGCCACCGGCGGCCTTGGGCCCACCGGGCCCACCGGGCGCACCGGGCCCACCGGGCGCACCCGGCGTCTTGGGCGCGGCGGTGCCGAAGGGGTCGGCGCTCTGCGGGCCGCCGTGGGCGGCGGTGCCGAAGGGGTCGGCCGGGGCCTGCGGGCCGCCGGGCCCGGCGCGGTGGCCGGCGCCGAACCGGTCGGCCGTGGGCAGGCCGGGTATGGCGGCGGTGGCCGGGCCGTCTTGGATCGGGTCGAAGCCGCCGATCTGGGTGTCCTCGGGCTCGCCGGCGGGCCCGCCCGGCGGGATCCGCAGCGCGCGGGTGGTCTCGGCCCCGGGCCGGCCGGGCTGCCCCGTGAACGGGTCGCCGCCGCCCTGCGGCGGCCGCTGGCCGTTCGGGGGCATCCGGAGCTCACGGGTGGCCTGCGCACCGGCGGCGCCCGGCGCGGCGAACGGGTCGCCGCCCGGCCCGCCGCCCTGCGGGCCGCGCGGGCCCTGGCCGGCGAACGAGTCGCCCTGGGGGCTGCGGCCGTCGGGGCCGGCGTACTGGTCGCCCTGCCCCTGCGGCGGGCGCCGGCCCTGGAACGGGCCGCCGCCCTGGCCCTGCGGGCCGCGGTGGCCGTTGACGCGCAGCGCCTGGGTGCCCTCGGGGCCGCCCTGGGCCGCGAACGGGTCGCCGCTGCCCTGCGGCGGCCGCTGGCCGTTCTGGCCGGCGAACGGGTCGGCGCCGTTCCGGGCCGCGCCCTGGGGCGCGAACGGGTTGTCCTGGCCCGGTCGGCCGCGGTGGCCGTTGGTGCGCAGCGCCTGGGTGCCCTCGGGACCGCGCTGCGGCGCGAACGGGTCGGTGCCCTGGCCCTGCGGGCCGCGCCCGCCCTGGGACGCGAAGGGGTCGGCGCCGTTGCGGCCCGGCTGCGGGAGCGGGATGCCCTGGGTGGACTCGGGGCCCGGCTCGGCGCCGTTTGCGCCGTTCGGGAAGGGGGTGCCGTTCGGCGGGGTGGACTGCCGGGGCTGGGTGGCGAACGGGTCGTTGCCGTACGGGTTGGTGGGGGGCGGCGTGGGCAGCGGGGTGGAGCCGGTGTCGCTGTTGCCGAAGGGGGTCGCGGGGGCGCCGGTGGGGCGCGGGGCGGCCGGGGGGCTCTGAGTCTTCTGGCGCGGGCGGAACCACTCGCCGGTCGACTCCGAGGAGGAGGCCGCGGCGGCGGGCTGCTGCCACTCCTCCGGGAGCTCGGGCGCGGCGGCGGCCGGGCCCGGGTCGACCACGCCGAGCACCGGCGAGGCGCCGGCGGCCGAGCGGTGCCGGGGCGCGCCGGCCTCCGCCGGGGCGGCCTCCTCGGGCTTGACCGTGGACCGCACCACGACCGGCGGGATCGGCCGCGAACCGGGGATGTTGATCCGCACCCGGGTGGTCAGCGTGGTCTCGGTCTTCGGCAGGTCCTCGCCAGCGGGCTCGCCGGCCTGCGGGCCGCTCTCGGCGCGGGCGCCCGGCAGCCCGGTGCCGTACGGGGGAGTGCCGGAGGGGTACGCCTCCGGGCCGCCCTCGGGCCTGCGGCCACCCTGGCGGGGCGGCGGGTACGCGCTGTCAGATTCGCGGCTGCTCAATGCTGCTCTGCTCCGGGTTCGCGGCCGCGCCGTGGGGGCGACCGCGGGTTGTGGGGCGCCAGACCTCTTCGGTGGCGGCTGCCACCGTGCGACGGAACCTGACGGGCCCCTCCGACACCAGCTGTCCTACGTGTGGGCTTGCGGCTGGCCGCCCGCCTCGCGATTGGGGTGAAGGTACCTGCTCTGCCTTCCTCCGCGCCCGCCGGGGCCGACCTGTCGCGCCACCACCTTACTGGGAAGACCAGGACGGCGGCCCGGATCGGACAGATCCCGATACGTCCGGTCCGTCCGGTATGGCCCGTGCTGGAAGGCCCCTGACGGCGCGTCGCCCCGAGGGCCCCTCAGCGCCCCGGGCCCGGGACGCCGAAGGCGTAGCCGGTGCGGGTCGGAAGAGTGGCGCAGATCACGCCGCCGACGGCCCCGAGGAAGAGGTAGCCGTACGAGGTGAGCCCGGCGGCGAGCACGAAATCTCCCTCGGGCCTCGGCGACATCAGCACCAGCAGCACGGCGAACCAGCCGGCCAGCGGCGCCCCGGCGCCCAGCTTGGTGCCGGTGGCGCGCAGCCCGCCGTAGAAGACGGCCCAGGTGCCGGCCAGCGCCAGCAGCAGCCCGCCGGGCGTCCAGAGCGACTGGACGAAGCAGCCGGCCAGCGAGGCCGCCGCGCCGAGCAGGAAGAACAGCGTGTACAGCGCGATCCGGGCGCCGCGCGAGGGCTGGGCCTCGGCCAGCCGGGCGGAGCGGGTGCCGAGCAGGGCCGTCCAGGGGCTCATGCCGCCACCCCCGCGAAGAGGTCCGTCTCCGGCCGCCCGGGGCCCGGGGTGCCGCGCACCAACTGGTAGTACTCGGTGGCGAGCAGCGGCTGGCCGAGGTCGTTGCTGAGCGCGAAGACCTCACCGGAGACGGCGATCTGGGTGGCGTGCGCGGCCATCGCGGCGGACTTCGCGCCCGCGTACGCGGCGCCGTCCACCACGGTGGTGATCACCTCCGGCTCGACCACGCCGGGCAGGTCGCCGAGGGCTGCCACGCCGGGGAAGACGCCCTTCGCGGCGGCCAGGCCCTCCTCGACCACCGGGCGGGGCAGCCGGTTGTAGTAGACCTTGGCGATCCGCCAGGAGGCGCCCAGCTCGGGGCGGAAGGCCGGATCGGCGGCCAGCTCCCAGGCGCGCAGGGCGACCCGGTGGGCCTGGATGTGGTCCGGGTGGCCGTAGCCGCCGCGCTCGTCGTAGGTGACCAGCACCTGCGGCCGCACCTCGCGGACCACCTCGACCAGATGGCCGGCGGCCTCGTCCACGTCGGCCTGCCAGAAGCAGCCGGGCACCTTGTTCTCCGCGACGCCCATCATCCCGGAGTCGCGGTAGCGCCCGCGGCCGCCGAGGAAGCGGTGGTCGGTGACGCCGAGCTCGCGCATCGCGGCCGTCAGTTCGCCGACCCGGTACGGCCCGAGGGTGTCGTCGCGGTCCGCGGTCAGGTGGGCCAGCTCGGGCGGGATCACCTCGCCGCCCTCGCCGAGCGTGCACGTCACCAGGGTGACCCGGGCGCCTTCGGCGGCGTACCGGGCCATGGTGGCGCCGTTGTTGATCGACTCGTCGTCGGGGTGGGCGTGCACCAGGAGCAGGCGGCGGTGCGGCTGGTCGGTCGCAGCGGTCATGGGCAAGAGCCTAGGGCCTCTCTTGCGACCGACCTCCGCTCAGAGCTTCAGGCCATTGATCATCCCTGCCACGTTGCTGGTCACCTGCTGGATCGACGGCGCGATCGAGCTCGAGGCGAGGTAGAAGCCCAGCAGTGCGCAGACGATCGCGTGCGAGAGCTTCAGGCCGGAGCGCCGGATCATCACCACCACGATGACGAGCATCAGCATGGCTGCGGAGATGGACAAGGCCATGACGGCTCACACTCCTTCGAACGGGACGTTCCGGATCCGGATCGTCGAGACAACCAATACCCGATCGGTGAGGGTTGCATTACTTTCCGTGAGGCGGCGTGGTCGGGAGCACGGGAGCGTCCGGGGGCGCACGGCCCGGTCGCAGGGCCGTTCGGGGGTCCGTGGGGCCTCTTCTGACGACTGCTCCGAACGAGTGAGCGGGTTCCGGGTCACTCGCTGACTAAGGTCAGGGGGCATGAGCTCCGATACCTCCGCTGCCACCACCTTCCCCCGGCAGAGCGCCCGCACCCTGCGCTACACCGTGGGCGCCCCCCGGTCGTTCTCCGTCGCACCCGACGGGGCCCGGATCGCCTTCCTCCGCTCCCGGTCCGGCACCGACCGGGCCAACCTGCTCTGGACCCTGGACCCCGCCACCGGCGAGGAGAAGGTGGCCGCCGACCCGGTCGCCCTGCTCGGCGGCGGCGAGGAGGACCTCTCGCCGGCCGAGAAGGCCCGCCGCGAGCGCAGCCGCGAGGGCTCGGCCGGCATCGTCGGCTACGCCCTGGACGCGGCCGGCGGCCTGGCCGTGTTCGCCCTCTCCGGGCGGCTGTTCGCCACCGACCTGGCCTCCGGCGCCGCCCGCGAGCTGCCCGCCGCAGGCCCGCTGGTCGACCCGCGCCCGGCGCCCGACGGCACCGTGGTCGCGTACGCCAACACCGCCGGCGAGCTGCGGCTCAGCCACACCGACGGCAGCGGCGACCGCGCCCTGGTGACGCCCGAGCGGGCCGGGGTGACCTGGGGTCAGGCCGAGTTCATCGCCCAGGAGGAGATGAGCCGCGACCGCGGCTACTGGTGGTCGCCCGCGAGCGACCGGCTGCTGGTGGCCCGGGCCGACGACGCGCCGGTGCAGCGCTGGTGGATCGCCGACCCGGCCAACCCGGGCGTCACCCCGGCCGAGGTGGCCTACCCGGCGGCCGGCACCGCCAACGCCGAGGTCTCGCTCTGGCTGGTCGACCTGGACGGCGCCAAGACCGAGGTGGTCTGGGACAGCGCCGCCTTCCCGTACCTGGCCCGGGTGCACTGGTCCGCGAACGGCGCCCCGCTGCTGCTGGTCCAGGCCCGCGACCAGCGCTCCCAGCAGCTGCTCACCGTCGACCCGGCCACCGGCGCCACCGCGCTGCTGCTGGCCGAGCAGGACGAGACCTGGCTGGACCTGTTCAGCGGCGTCCCGGCCTGGACGCCCAACGGCGAGCTGGCCCGGATCAGCGACGAGGGCGGCGTGCGCCACCTGGTGATCGGCGACCGCGAGGTCACCGACGAGAAGCTGCACCTGCGCTCGGTGCTCGCCCTCACCGAGGAGGCCGCCTACTTCACCGCCTCGGCCGGCCCGGCCGACACCGAGCTGCCCCCGGGCTGGGTCGGCGTCTTCCGCGCCGACGCCGCGGGCGTCGCCCCGTACGGCCCCGAGGGCGCGGCCACCGCCGTGTTCGGCGGCCCGGTGGCCGTGGTCTCCAGCGTCTCGGTCGAGCGCCCCGGCGCGGTGGCCCACGTGCTGCGCGAGGGCGCCGAGACCGCCGTGATCACCAGCCACGCGGACACCCCGCTGCTCACCGCCCGCCCCGAGTTCCGCTTCGCGGGCGAGCGCCGGATCCCCTCCGCCGTCTTCCTGCCCACCGGCTACGACCGCGACCGGGACGGCCTGCTGCCGGTCCTGATGGACCCGTACGGCGGCCCGCACGGCCAGCGCGTGGTGCAGTCGCACAACCCGCACCTGACCTCGCAGTGGTTCGCCGACCAGGGCTTCGCGGTGATCGTGGCCGACGGCCGCGGCACCCCCGGGCGCAGCCCGGAGTGGGAGAAGTCGATCGCCTTCGACTTCGCCGGGGCCACTCTGGACGACCAGGTCGAGGCGCTGCAGGCGCTGGCCGAGGAGTACCCGCTCGACCTCGGCCGGGTCGGCATCCGCGGCTGGTCCTACGGCGGCTACCTGGCGGCGCTGGCCGTGCTGCGCCGCCCGGACGTGTTCCACGCCGCCGTCTCCGGCGCGCCGGTCACCGACTTCGCGCTGTACGACACCCACTACACCGAGCGCTACCTCGGCCACCCGGCCGAGCGCCCCGAGGTGTACGAGGCCAACTCGCTCATCCCGCTGGCCCCCGGCCTGGAACGCCCGCTGATGATCGTGCACGGCCTGGCCGACGACAACGTGGTGGCCGCCCACACCCTGCGGCTCTCCTCCGCCCTGCTCGCGGCCGGCCGCGCACACACCGTGCTGCCGCTCTCCGGCGTCACGCACATGACCCCGCAGGAGCAGGTGGCCGAGAACCTGCTGCTGCTCCAGGTCGCCTTCCTGAAGGAGAACCTGGGCAAGTGAGGTGATCGGCGTCGTGTCCCCGATCTGACATTCGTCATACCGAGGACACGACGCCGCGCACTGACGCCGCCCACCCCCCGGGCGGGACTCTGGAGAGGTCGAGGAGACCACGAGAGAGAGGACCCGGGGGATGAGTACGGCAGAAGTCGCCGCCTTCCGGCAGGTGAGCAAGAGCTACGGACAGGTCAAGGCGGTGAACGGCCTCGACCTGGTGCTGCGCCCGGGCGAGACGGTCGCCCTGCTCGGCCCCAACGGCGCCGGCAAGTCCAGCAGCCTCGACCTGCTGCTCGGCCTGCGCGAGCCCGACCAGGGCAGCGTCTCGCTGTTCGGCGGCACCCCGCGGGCCGCGATCGAGGCCGGCCGGGTCGGCGCGATGCTGCAGAGCGGCGGCCTGATGACGGACGTCAAGGTCCGCGAGCTGGTCGCGCTGGCCTGCGCGGTGCACCCGCGCGGCCACGGCGTCGCCGAGGTGCTGCGCAGCGCGGGCATCGAGGAGCTGGCGGAGCGCCGGGTGGACAAGCTCTCCGGCGGCCAGGAGCAGCGGGTCCGGTTCGCCCTGGCGGTGGCCGGGGCCAACGACCTGATCGTGCTGGACGAGCCGACCACCGGCATGGACGTCTCCGTCCGCCAGCAGTTCTGGGCCACCATGCGGGCCCAGGCCGAGGCCGGCCGCACCGTGCTGTTCGCCACCCACTACCTGGAGGAGGCGGACTCCATCGCCGACCGGGTGCTGGTGCTGCACCGCGGCCGGCTGATCGCCGACGGCACCTCGGCCGAGATCAAGGCCAAGGCCGGCGCCCGCCGGATCACCTTCGAGCTGCACGCCGGCGACGGCGTCCTCGACGAGACGGCGCTGCGCGCCCTGCCCGGCACGGTCAGCCTGGACGTCACCGGCCAGAGCGACGGGGTGCGCACCGTGCGGATCCGCTCCACCGACGCCGACGCCGGCGTCGCGGGCCTCTACCGGGCGGGGTTCTACCCGCGCGGCCTGGAGGTCACCAGCCTGGGCCTGGAGCAGGCCTTCCTGACCATCACCGGCGAGGCCGACGAGACCGCGGATTCGGAGCGTGCGCTGTGACCACCCTGATCAAGCTGGAGATCCTGCGCACCCTGCGCAACAAGCGGTACGTGCTCTTCACCGTGCTCTACCCGGCGCTGCTGTACGTCTTCTTCATCAGCGCCTACAACGGCGGCACGGTCGCCGGGGGCGTGAGCGCCAAGTCGTACTTCATGGTCTCGATGGCCACCTTCGGCGCGGTCGGCGCGGTGCTCACCGGCAGCGCGCAGCGGATCTCGCTGGAGCGCAAGAGCGGCTGGGTGCGGCAGCTGCGGCTCACCGCGCTGCCGGGGCGGGCGTACACCGTGGCCAAGATCGCGGCCTGCGCGGTGACCACCCTGCCCGCGATCCTGGTGGTCTTCGCGATCGGCGCGATCGAGGGCGTCTCCCTGGGCGCCGGCCAGTGGCTGGGCCTCGGGCTCGCGCTCTGGCTGGGCAGCTTCGTCTTCGCGGCGCTCGGCGTGGCCCTCGGGTACGCGGCCCAGCCGGACGCGGTGCAGCCGATCGTGATGATCGTCTACATGCTGATGGCGCTGTTCGGCGGCACCTGGTTCCCGGTCGGCGACTCGCTGAAGAAGTTCGCCCAGTTCAACCCGGTCTACCTCTACAACCAGCTGGCCACCTTCGTCCGCCCCGGCCAGTCGCTCGACCTCGCCGCGGTGGCCGGCCTGGGCGGCTTCCTGGTGGTCTTCGTCGGCGCCGCGGCCTACCTGTACCGCAAGGACACCAGGCAGGCATGATGATCGACATGTCCTCGCCGCAGCCCTCGCCCCCCAGTACCGCCGCCACCGGGCCGGAGGGGCGACGCGGGTTCCTGACCTCGCCCGGCCAGCCGGTGGAGAACCGGCGCCAGCTGGTGGTGAAGCTGGCGTGGATGTCGATCTGGATGCTCTACCTGCTCTACCCGCTCGCCGACCTGACGAGCGGTGAGCACTCCACCGGGGCCGTGGTGGCCGGGTCGATCGCACTGGGCGGCTTCCTGCTGACCTACCTCGCGCTGATCGCCTTCCGCTCCGTCAAGCCCGCCGACTGGCCCGGCGGTTACCTGATCGTGGGCTTCCTGCTCGCGGTGGCGCTGGGCACCGCCTTCGGGCTCGGGCAGGCCTGGCTGACGCTCTTCACCTACTGCTCGGTCTGCGCCGGCGTGGTGCTGCCAGCCCGGTACGGGATGCCCGGGGTGCTCGCGGTGACGGCGCTGGCCGCCGCCACCGGCTTCCTGATCCGGGCCGACGGCGTCACCATGGTCTCGATCGTGCTGCCCTGCTTCCTCGGCGGCCTCGCGATGACCGGGCTCCAGCGGCTCATCGTGACCATGAAGGAGCTGCGCGAGGCCCGGGCCGCCGTGGCCCACCTGGCCGCCGCCGAGGAGCGGCTGCGCCTGGCCCGCGACCTGCACGACCTGCTGGGGCACTCGCTCTCGCTGATCACGCTGAAGAGCGAGCTGGCCGGGCGGCTGATGGACCAGAGCCAGGACGAGGCCGCCCGGGCCCAGGTGGCCGACATCGAGAAGGTCGCCCGGCAGTCCCTGGTCGACGTTCGCGAGGCCGTCGGCGGCTACCGCCGTCCCACCCTGCCGGTCGAACTCGCCGCTGCCCGCACCGCCCTGAGCGCCGCCCAGGTCACCCTGGACGCCGACCCCGCGGTGGCCGACGGCCGCCCCGGCCTCGGCGGCGAGGAGACCGGAGCGCTCGCCTGGGCGCTGCGCGAGGCCGTCACCAACATCGTCCGGCACGGCGAGGGCGCCACCGTCTGCCACGTCCACCTCGACGAGACCTGGGAGGGCGACGGCGAGCGCTACGCCGTCCTGGAGGTCTCCGACAACGGCCGCGGCCCCGGCAAGTCCGGCCCCGGCAACGGCCTCTCCGGCCTGGGCGAGCGCCTCGCCCTGGTCGGCGGCCGCCTGGAGACCGGCCCGGGCCCGCGCGGCAAGGGCTTCAAGCTCCGCGCGCTCGTCCCGCTGCGGACGGTCAGCGGGGCTTGATCCGTTGACTACGGTGGGGCCATGACTGACGAGAAGCCAGGGATGGTGCGGGTCCTCCTCGCCGAGGACCAGGGGATGGTGCGGGAGGCGCTGGCCGCGCTGCTCGGGCTCGAGGGGGACATCGCGGTGGTCGCGCAGGTCTCCCGGGGGGACGAGGTGGTGGACGCGGTGCTCGCGCACGACGTGCAGGTCGCGGTGCTGGACATCGAGATGCCCGGGATGACCGGGATCGACGCCGCCGCCGAGGTGCGCCGCCGCAGCCCCGCCACCAAGGTGGTCATCGCCACCACCTTCGGCCGCCCCGGCTACCTGCGCCGCGCCATGGAGGCCGGCGCCGACGGCTTCCTGGTCAAGGACGCCCCGGCCGCCGAACTCGCCCAGGCCATCCGCCGGGTGCTGCGCGGCGAGCGGGTCATCGACCCCACCCTGGCCGCCGCCGCCCTCGCCGAGGGCGCCAACCCGCTCACCACCCGCGAACGCGACGTGCTCGCCGCGGCGGCCGACGGCGCGGTCAACGCCGACATCGCCCGCCTCCTCCACCTCTCCGAGGGCACCGTCCGCAACTACCTCTCGATGGCCATCCAGAAGACGGCCGCCCGCAACCGCACCGAGGCGGTGCGGATCGCCCGCGAAAAGGGCTGGCTGTAACGGTGGTGCCTAGTTGAGGCGGTGCCTGGCGGCGCGCGCCTCGCGGCGGACCTTGGTGGCGCTGTCCGGGTCGAAGGCGTCGAGGATCTCCGCGTAGGCGTCCATCTCGGCCGCGCCGGCCAGGAAGTCGCCGGTGCGGACGAGGAGTTCGGCGCGCTCCAGGCGGAGCTGGGCCGGGTGGCGGGGGAGCAGCAGGGAGAGCTCGGTGGCCCAGAGCTGGGTGCGGGCCTGCTCGGGGCGGTCGGTGGCCCAGCTGCGGATGTTGCCGAGGACGCGCAGGACGAGGTCCAGCGGCTGGGCCGGGGTGAGCATGTCGGGCGTGAAGTGGTGGCCGGTGCGCAGCACCAGCTCGGCCACGTCGTCCAGGTCGAGCAGCCGGCCGCCGTGGTACGGGTCGGCCAGGACGTACTCGTTGCCCGCCTCCGGGCCGCCCACCGCGACGATGAAGTGGCCCGGCAGGGCCACCCCGTGCACGGTGAGCCCGGCCCGCGCGGCCACCGCCGTCCAGACCAGCGAGAGCATGATCGGCAGCCCGCGCCGGCGCCGCAGCACCTCCGGCAGCAGCGAGGACTCCAGCCGCCGGTAGTCGGCCGGCCGGCCGTGGAACCGCTCCCGCCCGCCCAGCACGGCGGCCAGCAGCGCGGCCGTCTCCTCCGGGGTGGCCGGGGCCCGCTCGGCCACGGCCAGCCGGACGGCCGCCGCGTGCCGGTCGAGGGCGGCCTGACAGGCCGCCAGCAGCTCCTCCAGGGTCGGCGGCGGCTCGGCGCCGGGGGCCAGGGTGTGCTCGGCCGCGGCCAGCAGGCAGAGCAGCACCGCGTCCGGGTGCTCGGCCCTGGCCTCGGTACGGAAACGCGCTCTGCTCTGCTCGGTCACGGCAGCCTTCGTCGGTGTCCGGTGGTTCGCTACTACAGCACTACCGCTACCGCTGGGGAAGACGGGCGTAGTGGTAAGTGTGACTGGTCGTGAAGCCGAGCCTGTCATAGAGCGTGCGGGCGGCGGTGTTGTCGGCCTCGACCTGGAGGAAGGCGCCGGTGGCGCCCTCCTCGGCGGCGCGGGCGGCCAGTACGGACATCACGGCGGTCGCCAGGCCCTGGCGGCGGGCCTCGGGGGCGGTCTCCACGGCGTTGAACAGCACCCAGGGCCCGTCCACCACGCAGCGCCCGATCGCGAGCGGCGCGCCGCCGCCGGGGGCCGGCACGGCGGCGAACCAGACCGAGGGCCCGCCGAGCAGCAGCGCCCGGGCGGCCTCGGCCGTGGCCGGGTCGGCCCCGCCGTGGTACCGCTCGAACCAGCCCTCGTCCGGCGCCCGGTGGAGCCGCACCCGCTCGGTCCCGGCGCCCGCGCGGATCACCGGCGCCAGCGGGGCGGTGCGCACCTCGGTCGGGGCGATGCGCTCGCCGAGCGCGTCCAGCTCCGCGACGAGCGCCGGATCGGTGCCGGGGGTGCTCACCTCGAACAGGGCGGGCAGCCCGCGCTCCGCGTACCAACGGCCGACCGCGGCGGTCGCCTCCGCGAGCGGCAGCCCGGGATCGCCCAGTGCCTGGCAGGAATTGGCGCGCTTGGTGTGGCCGCCGCTCGCCCGCAGCAGCCAGTCACCGAGTCTCTGCTGGTCAGCGGCGGCCCAGCCGCGCGAGGCGAGTGCCTGAAGGGCCGTCGGCTCGGTTTCCGGAAGCGCTGTCCGGCGGGCCGGGAAGAGAGGTACGGTCTTGGCGGCGATCATCAGCTCAGCGGGGAAGGAGACCGGTTCACCGGCACGGGGGACCACGGTGACCTGACACGCGTCGTCCCAGGATACGAGCACCCCGACCACATCGCGGTACACCGGGCGGCCCTCGACGACCTCCGAAAGGCGTCGGACGGACACCCGTCGTCCCACGTCAGAGCGGTCTATCCGGATCTCCGGACGGCTGCCACCCGGGGCTTCGCCGATCATCTGGGGCACCTCCTGTGCATTCGCGGTCTCTGACCCGCGATACTAGGGGCGGGCATCGACGACGCCGCGCGCACCCGCGCACGCATCAAACAGTTTGGGCACCAGCCCTTCCGAGGAGGAACGACAGCGTGACCTACGTCATCGCGCAGCCTTGTGTCGACGTCAAGGACAAGGCCTGCATCGAAGAGTGCCCGGTCGACTGCATCTACGAGGGGCAGCGCTCCCTCTACATCCACCCGGATGAGTGTGTCGACTGCGGCGCGTGTGAGCCGGTCTGCCCGGTCGAGGCCATCTTCTACGAGGACGACACCCCGGAGGAGTGGAAGGACTTCTACAAGGCGAACGTCGAGTTCTTCGACGACCTCGGTTCGCCCGGTGGCGCCTCCAAGCTCGGCGTGATCGAGAAGGACCACCCGGTCGTCGCGGCGCTCCCGCCGCAGGGCGAGTGACGGCGGACCCTCAGCCGTGAGCACCAACGAAGCTCAGCACGCGCCGCTCCCGGGCCACCCGGGGGCGGCGCGCCGCGTATCGGACCTGCTGCCCGTCTTCCCCTGGGACAAGCTGGAGCCGTACAAGGCCACCGCCCTCGCCCACCCGGGCGGGCTCTGCGACTTCTCGGTCGGCACCCCCGTCGACCCCGTCCCGGAGCTGATCCAGAAGGCGCTGGCCGCCAGCACCGACACCCCCGGCTACCCGACCGTCTGGGGCCCGCTCGAACTGCGCCGGGCCATCGCCGGCTGGCTGCACCACCGCCTGGGCGCCGAGATCGGCCCCGAGGCCGTGCTGCCCACCGTCGGCTCCAAGGAGCTGGTCGCCTGGCTCCCCACCCAGCTCGGCCTCGGCCCCGGCGACCAGGTCGCCTACCCGCGCCTCGCCTACCCGACCTACGAGGTCGGCGCCCGCCTCTGCGGCGCCGAACCGGTGGAGTACGAGGACGTCGCCGACCTGGACCCGTCCCGGGTCCGGCTGCTCTGGCTCAACTCCCCCTCCAACCCGACCGGCCGCGTGCTCACGCCCGCCGAGCTGCGGCGGGCGGTCGAGTGGGCCCGGGAGCACCGCGTCCTGCTGGTCAGCGACGAGTGCTACCTCGAACTGGGCTGGGAGGCCGACCCGGTCTCCGTGCTGCACCCCTCGGTCTGCGGCGGCTCCCACGAGGGCCTGCTGGTCGTGCACTCGCTCTCCAAGCGCTCCAACCTGGCGGGTTACCGCGCCTCCTTCGTGGCCGGCGACGCGATCGTCGTCCGCGAGCTCCTGGAGATCCGCAAGCACGGCGGCATGATCGTCCCCGCCCCGGTCCAGGCCGCCACCATCGCCGCCCTCGGCGACGACGCCCACGTGGCTGAGCAGCGCTCGCGCTATGCCCGGCGCCGGGCGGCGCTGCGGTCCGCCCTGGAAGCCCACGGCTTCCGGATCGAGCACTCCGAAGCCAGCCTCTACCTCTGGGCCACTCAGGGCCGCCCCTGCTGGGACACCGTCGCCCACCTGGCCGACCTCGGCATCCTGGTCGCCCCGGGCGACTTCTACGGCCCGGCCGGAGCCCAGCACGTCCGCGTGGCGTTCACGGCGACGGACGAACGGATCGCCGCCGCAGTCGAGCGACTGCGCCAGGCATAGTCAGGGGCGCGGGGAACTGCGCGGCCAACCATCTGCATGGTGACGGCTGCGCAGCTCCCTCGCGCCCCTGATCTGCTCGTTCTGCTGCCAGGGGCGCGAGCTGCGCTGCTGCGGGCCGGATTCCTCCCGCAGTCGCGCAGTTCCCCGCGCCCCCAAACAACAACCGTCAGCCGCCGACGCCGGGCAGGTGGGGGAGGCCGGCCGCGCCGACGCCGCCCAGCAGGTGGGTGACCGAGTCGAGCGGGCTGCCGCCGCCGAGGGCCGGGAGGCCGCCGAGGCGGTGCTCGTCGGAGTGGGCGCCGGTCAGGGAGCCGAGGGCGTCACCGCCGGGGAGCGACTTGGTGGGGAGGCCGCTGGCGAGGGGGCCGGTGGGCAGGCTCTGGGTCAGGCCGGCCGTGGGGAGGGCGCCGGTCAGGCCGCCCAGCGGGTTGTTGGTGGTGGCCGAGCGCTGCTGCCCGGCGACCGGGGCCAGCTTGGAGGTGAGGGCCGGGCCGGCCCGGTCGACCACCCGGGGGGCGACGGTGGTCGCGATGTTGGCCAGCATGCCGGTGGTCGCGGCGGTCTTCGCGGCGGGCGCGGTGACCCCGCCCAGCGTCTTGTCGACGCTGGGCAGTGCGGCGGCCACGGTGTGCCCGGTGGCGTCGGCGGTGGCCGGCACGCCCGTGGCGACGGTGGACGCGGCGGTGGCACCGGTCGACTGGCCGAGCTCGTGCGCCGTGCCCTGCACCGTGGCCGCCGGGTCCGGCGCATCGGCCTGGGTGATGCCGGACGCCAGATCACCCTGAGGCACCAGGTCCATGGCGGAGGCGGAGCCGGCCGCGAGCAGCGGAGAGGCTCCGGCCGCGACGAGCAGCGCCGCCTGGGCGATCCGGCGCGAGAGGGGGAGGGACATGGTGCTCCTATAAGGGTGAGGTTGCCCCGTCCGGGCATGCACGGGGGTCGTCCGCACGGGCGGACCACCTGTTTACCGCTGGAGCGCGCAGAAGGTTTCGGGCGCGAAAGGTAAAGTGCGCCTAAAGATCAGACGATCTTTTTTCCGGCATCGCGGACATTTCCCCCGCTCGGCGGAGCCCTGCCGAAACGTCACTTCCCAAGGGGTGTCAGGGGCGGCCCGTCACCCGTACCGGATCATGGACGCCCGCCCCGGCGGCACCCCGGCTGTCCACCTGCGTTGACAGGAATCACCCGCCGGGCGGTAACTCGCTCACCAGTCCGTCAACCCGGACTATGCCACCGGCGGGTCACCATGCGGACGGAGCGTCAGGAAGCGGTCGGCGCGCCCAGCGTGACCCGCACCTGGTCGCTCCCGGCCGCCGGGCCGGGCCGCCAGCCGTCCCCGGGTTTGTCGAAGCGCCAGGCCTTGCCGTCGTACGCGACCACGCCGACGCCCAGCTCCTGGGCGTGCGCGACGGCCCACTGGGCGACGGCCCAGCCGCTCTGCCGCTTGGCGTCCGCCCCGCCGTCGCTGCCGGTGGCCGGCTGGGCGGTGAGGGCCAGCACCCGGCGCGGGTCGTGCTCGCCCTTGGCGGCCGGCGCGACCGCCACCGAGCGGCCGAACTCCCGCTGCACCCGGGCCGTCAGGTCGGGGGAGGTGGCCGGGGTGGCGGCGGCGGTGTCGCCGGGGGCGGCCGGCGGCGGGGTGTAGAACTCGTGCACCACGCAGTCCAGGGCGCCGCCCTCGCGGCCGCTGAAGACCGAGGCGAGCAGGGTCGCGTTGGTCTCGTGCTTGGCGTACGCCTGCGGGTAGCCGCTCTTCTGCACGGCCTGCGCCGCGTCGGTGAGCGGCAGCCGGGCATAGCCGGGCACCTTCACCAGGCTGTCCAGGAACTTGTTGGTCGCGTAGACCGGGTCCGCGATCTGCTGGGCGGTGCCCCAGCCCTGCGAGGGGCGCTGCTGGAAGAGGCCGACCGAGTCGCGGTCGCCGCCGGCCAGGTTGCGCAGCTTGGACTCCTGCATGGCGGTGGCCAGCGCGATGGTGGCGGCCCGCTCGGGCAGGCCGCGGGAGAGGGTGACGGCGGTGATGGTGGCGGCGTTGGAGGCCTGGGCGAGGTCGAGGGTGCCCTGGCCGGCGGCGGTGGTGACCTTGCAGCCCTCGGGCGGGGTGGTGAAGGTGTCGCGGTTCAGCCAGTACACCGTGCCGCCGGCCGCCAGGCCGAGCACGACCAGGCCGATCAGCACCTTGCGCAGCGGCCGCCGCCGGCCCCTCGCGTCCTCCACCGGTTCGCTCACCGCACTCCCTCTCCTGCCGCACCCCGACGTTCGCCCGGACACCGTACCTACTCGGACGGTTGTGCGGTGACCACGGTTGCGGCCGTCCGACGTGGCAAGACCCACGCGGGCGGCACCGGGGTGCACCGATAGGCTGGGCCACCATGAGCAGCCTCGACACGCCCCTTGACCTGACCATCGACGGCGGCGCGCTGACCGCGCGGCTCGTCGACTTCCCCTCCGTCAGCGGTGACGAGCAGGCCCTCGCGGACGCGGTGGAGACCGCGCTGCGGGCCTACCCGCACCTGCGGGTGGACCGCCACGGCAACAACGTGGTGGCCCGCACCGAGCTGGGCCGGGCCGAGCGGGTGCTCATCGCGGGCCACCTGGACACCGTGCCGATCGCCGACAACCTGCCCAGCCGGGTCGAGGGCGACCTGCTCTACGGCTGCGGCACCTCGGACATGAAGTCCGGCGTGGCGGTGGCGCTGCGGCTCGCGGCCGACCTGACCGAGCCGAACCACGACATCACCTACGTGTTCTACGACTGCGAGGAGATCGAGGCCAGCCGCAACGGCCTCGGCCACCTCGCGGCCGCCCACCCGAGCTGGCTGGCCGCCGACTTCGCGATCCTGATGGAGCCGAGCGGCGCCGTGGTCGAGGGCGGTTGCCAGGGCACCATGCGGGCCCAGATCACCCTCACTGGCACCCGCGCCCACGCGGCCCGCAGCTGGCTGGGCGACAACGCGATCCACCACGCCGCCGAGGTGCTCGGCCGGCTCGCGGCGTACCGGCCGCGGGTGGTGGAGATCGACGGGCTGGAGTACCGCGAGGGCCTCAACGCGGTGCGGATCGACGGCGGGGTGGCCGGCAACGTCATCCCGGACGAGTGCGTGGTGACGGTGAACTTCCGCTTCGCGCCGGACCGCAGCGTGGCCGACGCCGAGGCGCACCTGTGCGAGGTCTTCGAGGGCTTCAAGCTGGTCGTCACCGACTCCGCCCCGGGCGCCCTGCCGGGCCTCGGCCAGCCGGCCGCCCAGGCCTTCCTGGCCGCCACCGGCGGCCAGGCCCGGGCCAAGTTCGGCTGGACGGACGTGGCCCGGTTCTCCGCCCTCGGGGTGCCGGCCGTCAACTACGGCCCGGGCGACCCGAACCTGGCGCACAAGCGCGAGGAGCACTGCTCGCTGAGCGCGATCGCCGAGGTGGAGGAGCGGCTGCGGGCCTGGCTCAGCAGCTGAGCCGTTCCCGAACCGGCCGCCTCGCGTTCGCCGCGATATTGCCGGGAATAGGCCGGTCCCAGGCGTAGGGTTCCGTCATGACAGGCACTGGAGACGAAAAGCGCAACGACCGTGCCCGGCAGGGCTACCAGGCCGAGGGGGCCGAAGGATTCCCGGTCGAGGGCTTCCCGGCCGGGGGGCTCCCGGTCGAGGGCTTCCCGGAGTCGGGCGAGCGCAAGCGGGCCTGGCCGGAGAAGCAGAAGGGGCCCGTGCTGCTCCGCCGCGACCAGGTCGGCACCAGCACCACCGACCAGCGGCTGCTGGACACCACGGGCCCGACCGACTGGCTGCACACCGACCCGTGGCGGGTCTGGCGGATCACCTCGGAGTTCGTCGAGGGCTTCGGCGCCCTCGCCGAACTCCCCACCGCCATCAGCGTGTTCGGCTCGGCCCGGACGCCGGTGGACTCCACCGAGTACGCGGCCGGGGTGGCCATCGGCCGGGCGCTGGCCCAGGCCGGGTACGCGGTGATCACCGGGGGCGGCCCCGGCGCGATGGAGGCGGCCAACCGGGGTGCCTCGGACGCCGGCGGCCTCTCGGTCGGCCTCGGCATCGAGCTGCCCTTCGAGCAGGGGCTGAACGAGTTCGTCGACCTCGGGCTCAACTTCCGGTACTTCTTCGTCCGCAAGACGATGTTCGTGAAGTACTCGCAGGGCTTCGTGGTGCTGCCCGGCGGCCTGGGCACCCTGGACGAGCTGTTCGAGGCGCTCACCCTGGTGCAGACGAAGAAGGTCACCCGCTTCCCGGTGATCCTCTTCGGCACCGCGTACTGGGGCGGGCTGGTCGACTGGATCAAGAACACCCTGGTCGCCCAGGGCAAGGCCTCCCCGGCGGACCTCGACCTGTTCCACGTCACCGACGAGGTGGACGAGGTGCTCCGGATCCTCGAGGAGAGCCGCCGCCCGGCCGCCGGGGTGTGACCGCTGCCGCCCCCGGCCCGGCCGGGACCGGTCAGGCCAGCCCCCGGCGGGCCACCGCCGGGGGCCGGGTGCCCCGGATCGAGGCCACCATGTCGAGCACCTGCCGGGTCTCGGCCACCTGGTGCACCCGGTAGACCTGCGCGCCGAGCCAGGCCGAGACGGCCGTGGTGGCCAGGGTGCCCAGCAGCCGCTCGTTCACCGGCCGGTCGAGGGTCTCGCCGACGAAGTCCTTGTTGGAGAGCGAGACCAGCACCGGGAAGCCGGTGGCGGTCATCTCCGGCAGCCGCCGGGTGGCCTCCAGCGAGTGCCGGGTGTTCTTGCCGAAGTCGTGGCCCGGGTCGATGATCAGCGCGTCCCGGCGCACCCCGAGCGCGGCGGCCCGCTCAGCCAGCCCGACGGTCACCTCCAGGATGTCGGCCATCACGTCCGGGTAGCTCACCCGGTGCGGCCTGGTCCGGGGCTCGGCCCCGCCCGCGTGGGTGCAGACCAGCCCCACGTCGTACCGGGCGGCCACCTCGGCCAGCTTCGGGTCCACCCCGCCCCAGGCGTCGTTCAGCAGGTCGGCGCCAGCCTCGCAGACGGCCTCGCCGACCTCGTGCCGCCAGGTGTCCACGCTGATCACCACGCCCGGGTGGCGCTTGCGGAGCTCGGCCACGAAGGGCACCGTGCGGCGCAGCTCCTCCTCGGTGGTGACCTCCTCGCCCGGCCCGGCCTTGACCCCGCCGATGTCCAGGATCGCGGCCCCCTCCGCCACCGCCCGGTCGGCCGCGGCGAAGGCCGCCTCGTCCGCGAAGGTCGCCCCCTGGTCGAAGAACGAGTCGGGGGTGCGGTTGACGATGGCCATGATCACCAGCTCGTCGTCACCGAACTCCAGCGGGCCCAGGCGCAGTGCCACCGGTCTACTCCTCCACAGCTCCACCGGGTGCAATGATGGGCCCCGGCCGTATGCAGGGACCATGCTCGCATCATCCGGCCCGGGCGGTCGGCGCCGGGCCGGGGAGGCAGCCAGCGGAAGGACAGCACGTGTTCTGGGTGATCGTGGCGGCGATGGCGGTGGTGGTCGGGGGCACCGCACTGGTGGCCCTCGGCGGCGGGGGCGTGCTGCCGGAGGCGGAGCACGACCGGATCGCCGCCCGGCTCCCGCAGGACCGCGCGCTGGGCCGCACCGACGTGGACGAGCTGCGGCTGCCGATGGCGCTGCGCGGCTACCGGATGGACGAGGTGGACGACGTGCTCGACCGGCTCGGCGTCGAGCTGGCCCGCCGCGACGAGCGGATCGCCGAGCTGGAGGCGGCGGTGGCCGTCCGGGGCGCGGTCGAGGCCGGCGGCCCGGCCGGTGCCGCCGGTTCGCAGCCGCTGCCCGGCCTGGAGGACTTCGCCCGGGTGGTCAGCGTCGAGAAGGCCCCGCTGCCGGGCGCCCCGGCCGACCGCAGCGAGCCGCAGGCCGGCCGGACGGAGCCGCAGGCATGAGCGGGTCGGACCTGGGGACGGACGGGGTGCTCCGCTGCGGCTGGGGCAACTCCGCGGAGGACTACCGCGAGTACCACGACACCGAGTGGGGCCGGCCGGTCCACGGCGACCGGGAGCTGTTCGAACGGATCTCGCTGGAGGCCTTCCAGTCCGGCCTCTCCTGGATCACCATCCTGCGCCGCCGGGAGGGCTTCCGGGCGGCCTTCGCGGGCTTCGACATCCCGACCGTGGCCGCCTTCGGCCCGGCCGACGAGGAGCGGCTGCTCCAGGACACCGGGATCATCCGCAACCGCGCCAAGATCACGGCCACCATCGCCAACGCCCGGGCCGCCCAGGCCCTGGCCCCCGGCGAGCTCGACGCCCTGATCTGGCGCCACGCCCCCGACCCGGCCGGCCCGGCCCCCCGCACCCTCGGCGAGGTCCCGGCGGTCACTGCCGAGTCCACCGCCCTGGCCAAGGCCCTCAAGCAGCACGGCTTCCGCTTCGTCGGCCCCACCACGGCCTACGCCCTGATGCAGGCCTGCGGCCTGGTCAACGACCACCTGGCCGACTGCGTGGCCCGCTGACGGCCTCCTCGGCCCTGCCGCGCCGGCCGGGCCTGGCAGGCCCGCGCTAGCCCTGCCAGGCCCTCTCGCAGAGCACCAGCCGGTACCCGTCCGGATCGGCCACCGTGACCCCGTACGCGTCCCAGTACGGGTTGTGCGCCGCGACCCGGGTGCCGCCGGCCGCGACGAGGCGCGCCACCAGCGCCTCGTCCACCGGCCGCCCGAGGTAGACCACGAACAGGTCGTCCACCGTCGGCGTGGGCGCCAGCGGGCGCTCCGGGTCGTGCGTCAGCTCGAAGTGCCAGGCCCCGCCCGGCACCCCGACCATCACCAGATCGTGCTCCCCGGACACCCGCTCGGCCGTCCGCCACAGCACGGCGAGGCCCAGCCCGCCCACGTAGAACCGCTCGGCCGCCGCGAGGTCCCGCGAGGGCCGGGCGATCCGCACGTGCGTGCCGGCGCCGAGCACCGGGTCGTGATCAGTCATGATCACGACCCTAGGGCCTCGCCAGGCCCGGCGGTGCGTCAGCGGCCCAGGTACTCGGGCTTCTCCTTGGCGATGAAGGCCTGGACGGCGATCCGGTGGTCCTCGCTGTCGCCGGCCAGGGTCTGGAGCTCGTCCTCCTTGTCGAGGAGTTCGCTCAGTGAGTGGGAGGCGGCGTAGGAGAGGGACTCCTTGATCGCGCCGTAGGCGACGGTCGGGCCGGCGGCCAGCTCCAGGGCGAACTCGCGGGCGGTGGCGGTGAGTTCGGCGGCCGGGACGACCCGGGTGGCGAGGCCGAGGGTGAGTGCCTCGGGGGCCTTGACGGTGCGGGGGAGCATCAGGAGTTCGGTGGCCTTGGCGTGGCCGACCAGGCGGGGGAGGGTCCAGGAGGCGCCGGAGTCGGCGGTCAGGGCGATGCCCGCGAAGGCGGTGTTGAAGCCGGCCGTGTCGGCCACGATCCGGAAGTCGCAGGCGAAGGCCAGCGAGGCCCCGGCGCCCGCCGCGACGCCGCCGACGGCCGCCACGGTGGGCTTGCGCATGCCGGCCAGTGCCCGCACCAGCGGGTTGTAGTGCTCGGCCACCGTCCGCAGCGCGCCCTCACCGGTCTGCGCGGCCCGCTCCAGGTTGCCCAGGTGCTCCTTGAGGTCCTGCCCGACGCAGAACGCCTTCTCCCCGGCGGAGGCGAGCAGCACGGCCCGGACGGCCGGGTCCCCGGCCGCCGCGATCACGGCGTCCCGCAGCGCGACCTTGGTCGCGGTGTCGAGCGCGTTCATCGCCTCGGGCCGGTTGATGGTGATGACGGCGAGGCCGCCGTCGAGCTCGTACAGCACGGAGTCGGACATCGGCGAGGGCTCCCGGAGGGTGGGTGCGGGCAGGTCAGCCTCAGCATGCCCGAGTACGGAGCGTGCTGGGGAGTGTGAGGTGCGGCACCTTCCGCGGGGTGCCCGCGGGCCGGGTGGGGCGGGGCGAGAAGCCCGGTGCGAGTGGGGCTTCCGGTGGGTATGAGGCTCCCCGGAGGCCACCCGCCGGGGCGTTCCGTACGGTGACCGAGAGAGTGACGTTGGTCATCGGGCCACCGCATGCGGGATAATGGCTTCCGATCAATGCGTTCGATACCGGCGGTGGACGGACTGCCGGTACGTAGCTTTGCGGTTGCAGGAAGGGGAACGAGCATGGCGGCCATGAAGCCGCGGACGGGTGACGGCCCGCTCGAGGTCACCAAAGAGGGGCGGGGCATCATCATGCGAGTTCCGCTCGAAGGCGGCGGGCGTCTCGTTGTGGAGCTCACGCCGGACGAGGCGGATGCCCTCGGCGAGGCCCTGAAGAAGGCCTGCGGCTGACGACAGTCGGCAGCTCTCCCAGAATCCTGGAGACGCGCGCGAGCCCGGGTACCGGTCACCGACCGGACCCGGGCTCTGTCGTTCTCCCGGGGCGTCCCTCAGCGCTTGACGGCGCAGAGCAGCCCGTCCGAGACCGGCAGCAGCGCGGGCAGCAGCGCGTCGCTCTCCCGCACCTCCTGCACCAGCTCGCGCAGCGCGTGGGTGCCCGGGTCCCGGTGGTTCGGTTCGGCCAGACGGCCCTGGTGGAACACCCCTTCGAAGCAGACCATGCCGCCGGGTCTCAGCAGGCGCAACGATTCTGCAAGGTACGAGGAGGATTCGGCCGGGTCCCCGTCGCAGAGCACCAGGTCGTACTGACCGTCGGCCAGCCGGGGCAGCACGTCCAGCGCCTGGCCGGGGATGACCCGGGAGCGGTTCGCCGCGAAGCCGGCCGCCTGGTAGGCCGCGCGGGCGTACTGCTGGTGCACCGGCTCGGAGTCCACCGTGGTGAGCACGCCGTCCGGCCGCATCCCGCGCAGCAGGTAGACCCCGGAGACCCCGGTGCCGGTGCCGATCTCCGCCACCGCCTTGGCGTCCAGGGCCGCCGCGAGCAGCCGCAGGCAGGCCCCGCCGCTCGGCCCGATCGGCCGCACCCCGACCCGCGCGGCCAGCGCCCGGGCGTAGGTCAGCACCGCGTCCTCCCCGACGTAGGTGTCGGCGAGCGCGACCTGGGCCGACCCGAACTCGGTGATGGCAGCCTCTCCAGTTGTCGACCGGATGTCGATATTTCCAGCCACAGATTACTGGCCGGGCGGGAACCGCGTCCGTTGACCGGCCGTTGACGCTCCAGGAAGGGTTGATCGGCCTACGGACGGCTGCCGTGCGGCAGCCCCGTCGGGGTCGGTCGAGCACTTTTATCCGGATCCGACGGGTGAGGTCGATATGGTGGTGGCCCTGCTGGGCAGAAGAGCCGACCGAGGAGGTGTGGCCGAGGGCGACGTCCCTGTGTCGCGGTCCGTCCGCGTCCTCTCGTCGGCCCGTAAGCCGAAGCCCGTGATGAACAAGTCCGCGCAGATTCCGATGGACGAGCCCGCCGCGACCGAGGGCCCGGAGGCCGCTGCCCCCGCCCCGCGTGCCGCCTTCGACGCCGATGCGCAGACCTGGACGCCGCCCAGCTGGGAGGAGATCGTCGAGGCGCACAGCGCCCGCGTCTACCGCCTCGCCTACCGCCTGACGGGCAATCAGCACGACGCGGAGGACCTGACGCAGGAGGTCTTCGTCCGCGTCTTCCGCTCGCTCTCGACCTACACCCCGGGCACCTTCGAGGGCTGGCTGCACCGCATCACCACCAACCTGTTCCTGGACATGGTCCGCCGCCGCCAGCGGATCCGCTTCGACGCCCTCGCGGACGACGCGGCCGAGCGCCTGGCCAGCCGCGAGCCGAGCCCGGCCCAGCACTTCAGCGACACCCACTTCGACGCCGACGTGCAGCAGGCGCTCGACACCCTCGCGCCCGAGTTCCGCGCCGCCGTGGTGCTCTGCGACATCGAGGGCCTCTCCTACGAGGAGATCGCCGCCACCCTCGGGGTGAAGCTGGGCACCGTGCGCAGCCGTATCCACCGTGGCCGTTCGCACCTGCGGGCCGCCCTCAAGCACCGGGCGCCCGGCACCGCCCCCGGCCGCGTCCGGCGCGGCGGGCAGGGCGAGCCGGTCGCGGTCGGCGCGGAGGCGGGCCCCTCCGGCGGTGGTGAGCGGGGGCGCTCATGAGTGCCGCCAGTCCCTCCAGCCCATCCGGCCCGACCGGGTCCGAGCCGTCCGCCCGCTCCCGCCGCACTCCCGGCTGGGCCCAGCGCGGCCGCCGCGCCGAGCCGGCCGAGCCCTCGCCCGGCCTTCAGCCGGGGGCGCCCCCGGCCGCCACGCTGCGGGCCATCCCGGTGCACCTGGCCGAGCCCGCGTCCGAGGAGCACCACCTGGGCGACCGGCTCTCCTCCTTCGTCGACGGCGAGCTGGGCCACGACTCGCGCGAGCGCGTCCAGGCCCACCTGGCCACCTGCCCCGAGTGCCTCGCCGAGGCCGACGAGGGCCGCGCGGTCAAGCACCTGCTGACGCACAGCGGCACCCCCGGTCCGTCCGCGACGCTGATGTCCCGGCTGCTCGCGGTGGCCGCCCTGCCCGACGACGAGCAGCCCGGCGACGGCGCGGGCGGCCCCGGTGGGCCCGGCTCGCTGGCGGGCCCGGCCGGCCCGATCGCCGCGCCCGGCACGCTCGGCGGCAGTCGGCTGAACGGCGGCTCCTTCGGCCGCGGCGCCGGTGCCTCCTTCGGCGCGGGCGCCCTCGGCGCGCACGCCCCGCTCCCGGGCGTGGACCCGCGGGCGGCGCGGCCGCGCCGTTCCGCGCACCACCCCGAGCCGCTCGCGGCCCGGCCGGCCGAGCACGCCCTGACCGACCTGCTGCTCCCCGGTGCGGCGCGCCCGGAGTACGTGCTCGCCGCTGCGGCCGATCCGGCCACCGCCACCGCGGTGGCCCTCCCGGCCCGCTCCGGTGTCGAGGCCGCCGGCCCCGGCCCGGTCGAGCGCGAGCCCGCCCCGCACCGGCCCGCCCGTCGCCGCACCGCCTCGCCGTTCGCCGCGCTGCTGCCCGCTCCGCTCCCGGTGGCGCGGCCGTCCGCCGCGCGCGGGCGCCGGTTCGTCTTCGCGGCGGCCGGGGCCTTCTCGGTCGCGGCGGTCACCCTCGGCGGGGTCACCACCGTCTCCGGCCTGGCCGGCGACGGTCAGCGCCACGGCGCCACCGTCACCCCCGTCCGGGGCGGCACCGGCCCGGTGGTGCCCATCTCGGGCGAGGTGCCGGTCGACTTCCCGGTCTACCCCGTCCGGGCCTCGCACGGGGCCGGTGCGGTGCCGCAGGCGCCGTACTCCGCCCAGCCCGAGGCCGACGACCTCCTCCCGCACCACCTGCTGCGCTGACGCCCGGCTGAGCCCCGCCGCTCCGGCGGGCCACCACGGCGCCGTGGCCATCGGTTGAACTTTGCCCGTGCTTCATCAACTCGGGGGCCAAAGCGCGGCCGGTGGCCATTACGCTGTAGTGGACCGTGGACCGCTGAACTGCAAGCTCATCGGGTTCGTCCATCAGGAGCTGGGAGCTTAGGTGTTTGCCGACATAGGCCCTCTTGAGGTCGTGACGCTCGTGATCATGGCCGTCGTCATCTTCGGGCCGGACAAGCTCCCGAAGCTGATCCAGGACACCATGGGCTTCATCCGGAAGATCCGCTCCTTCGCCGACAGCGCCAAGGAGGACATCCGGGCCGAGCTCGGTCCGGAGTTCAAGGACTTCGACTTCGAGGACCTGCACCCGAAGACCTTCGTCCGCAAGCAGCTGCTCGGTGGCAACGAGGACCCGCTCGGCTTCAAGGAGATCCGCGACGGCCTCGACTTCAAGTCGGTGCTGAACGACGAGCCCACCAAGCCCGCCCCGCCGGCCCCGAACCTGGTCAAGCCCGCCGCTCCCGACACCGGCACCCCGCTGGCCAAGGGCGAGCGCCCGCCGTACGACCTCGACGCCACCTGAGCGCCGCGCCGCGCTGACCGGCCGCCCGGCTGCGCACCTCGCCGCCGCGCGCGCCGCTGCGCTGTCCGGCCTCCGCCGCGCGCGCCGCTATTGTGCTGAGTGCTCCCGGTGTGGGCCAGGTCACGGAGGTTTCGTGCCCGACCTGCCGGGTGGGGGCGCCGGCGTGCGCCACGATGGAGCCCGCTACCGCAGGGAACAGGTGTCGAGGAGGTCCGGGGTTGGACACGACGAGCAGTGCGAGAACCGTCACGGCGGGGGAGCAGGGCGCGCCCGTGGTCGGTGCCCAGGCGGGCCCCCCGGCGGATCCGCTGGCCCCGTACCTGGCGGCGGACTTCCCCTGGTACGGCCTGGACGAGGGCTGGACGGGCCGCCGCTGGCTGATGCAGGCCGGCGCCGGGCAGACGGCCCGGGGCGCCCAGCGCGGCAGCGTGGACTACGGCACCCTCGGCCACGGTGACGAGCCGGCCCGGCAGTACGAGCCGCGGGACATGCGGCGCTTCGCCGTGGTGGTCACCATGGCCCGCCGGGACGTGCGCCGCAGCGCCGACAACACCGGCACCCTGGAGGCCACCTCCGCCTCCTCCGCCGCCTGGCTGGCCGGCTCCGGCCTCCTCGCGGCCACCTGGCCCGGCCAGCTCGACCGGGCGCTGCGCCAGGACTGGCTCGACCAGCAGACCGCCCTCGCCTGGGACTTGGCCGACGACCTGGACGGCCCCGGCTGGTCCACCCTCACCCTCCCGGTCAACGGCCTCCCGCAGCCCTTCCGCTACCGCGAGTCCGAGTACGGCTGGGTCCTCGCCGGCGAGGCCCCGGGCGTCCTCCTCGGCGCCTACGGCCGGGGCGTCTCCGCCTACGGCGCCGGCTTCTCCGCCGTCCAGGACCTCACCAACTACGACGGCCGCTGAATTCCGGCCGGCTCCCCGGTGGGGCGGTCAGACGGTGTCCCGCAGCGGCAGCGCTGCCACGATCGGATGGTCCTTCGGGATCAGACCGAGCTTCGCGCTGCCGCCGGGGGAGCCCAGGTCGTCGAAGAACTCGACGTTCGCCCGGTTGAACTCCCGCCAGGGCTCCGGGGTGTCGTCCTCGTAGTAGATCGCCTCGACCGGGCAGACCGGTTCGCAGGCACCGCAGTCGATGCACTCGTCGGGGTGGATGTAGAGCATCCGTTCGCCCTCGTAGATGCAGTCGACCGGGCACTCGTCCAGGCAGGCCTTGTCCTTGACGTCCACGCAGGGCACGGCGATCACGAAGGTCATCGGGCTGGGGTCCTCTCGGGGTCGGTACCGCTTGCCGGTCCGGCCCGGCCGACCGTATGACCTCAAGTAATCTTGAGGTCAAGAGGAGGCGGTGCATGACCCAGCAGCCCGGCGAGGCCAGGGCCACCCCCGACGACCGGCTCGCCATCGGCGAGGTCAGTGCCCGGACCGGGGCCGCGGTCTCGGCCCTGCGCTTCTACGAGGAACTCGGCCTGATCGCCTCCGAGCGGGACGGGCGCAACCAGCGCCGCTACCCCCGCCACATGCTGCGCCGGATCGCCCTGATCTCGGTGGCCAAGCGGATCGGCATCCCCCTGCAGGACCTCCGGGAGACCTTCGCCGACGTGCCGCTCGACCGCCCGCCGAGCCACCAGGAGTGGCAGCGCGCCTCACGCGGCTGGAAGGCCCGCCTGGAGGAACGCCGCCAGACCATCGAACGGCTGGAGGCCGAACTCACCGGCTGCATCGGTTGCGGCTGCCTCTCGATGAAGGCCTGCGCCCTCCTGAACCCCGGCGACACCCTCGCCGAGGACGGCGCCGGCCCACGCCGCCTCTAAGCCGGCCCCCGCCGCCTGTAGGCCGGCCCGAGCAATGGAACGGCCCCGGACAGGAACCTGTCCGGGGCCGTCGTGCCGTTCCGTCAGAACTTGTTCTTCGGGGTCAGCCCCAGGGAGAGGCCGGAGAGGCCGCGCTGGCGGTTGCCGAGCTTGGCGGCGATGGCGTGGAGGGCGGTGCCGGCCGGGGAGTCGGGGGCGGCCAGGACCACCGGGGTGCCGTCGTCGCCGCCCTCGCGGAGGCGGACGTCGATCGGGATGGAGCCCAGGACCGGGACGGTGGCGCCGACGGAGCGGGTGAGGGCGTCGGCCACGGTCTGGCCGCCGCCGGTGCCGAAGACGTCGACGATCTCGTCGCAGTGGGGGCAGGGCATGCCGGCCATGTTCTCGATGACGCCGACGATCTTCTGGTGGGTCTGGAGGGCGATGGTGCCGGCCCGCTCGGCCACCTCGGCGGCGGCCTGCTGCGGGGTGGTGACCAGCAGGATCTCGGCGTTGGGGACGAGCTGCGCGACCGAGATGGCGATGTCACCGGTGCCCGGCGGCAGGTCGAGGAGGAGGACGTCCAGGTCGCCCCAGTAGACGTCCGCGAGGAACTGCTGGAGGGCGCGGTGCAGCATCGGGCCGCGCCAGACCACCGGCGCGTTGCCGGGGGTGAACATGCCGATCGAGATGACCTTCACGCCGTGCGCGGACGGCGGCATGATCATGTCCTGGACCTGGGTGGGACGGCCCTCGACCCCGAGCATGCGGGGCACGGAGTGCCCGTAGATGTCGGCGTCGACCACGGCGACCTTCTGGCCCTGGGCGGCCAGCGCGGCGGCCAGGTTGACGGTGACCGAGGACTTGCCGACGCCGCCCTTGCCGGAGGCGACGGCGTAGACCCGGGTCAGGGTGCCGGGCTTGGCGAACGGGATCTCGCGCTCGGGCGCACCCCCGCGCAGCAGCTGCGAGAGCTCCTTGCGCTGCTCCTCGCTCATCACGTCGAGCTCGACCTCGACGCCGGTCACTCCGGCGACGGCGCCCACGGCCTCCGTCACCCGGCTGGTGATGGTCTCCCGCATCGGACAGCCGGACACGGTCAGGTAGACCCCGACGCGGACGGCACCGCCGTCGCCGATCTCGACCGATTTCACCATCCCGATCTCGGTGATCGGACGGTTGATCTCGGGGTCGTTGACGGTCGCCAGCGCCGCGCGTACGGACTCCTCCGTCACGCCGACCGCAACCTCTGTCTCGTTGGCCATGTGTTGATGGTACGGCCCGGCGCCGAGCCGGTGACTCGGCAGTAGCGTGCCACCGGTCACAGCGCCGGAACGCACCCGGTCAGAGCATTTCCGAGGCGTCCCGGCGCTCGTCGATCTCCTTGAGCAGGGACTGGAGTTCGGAGCGGATGAAGTCGCGGGTGGCGACCTCGCCGAGGCCCTGGCGCAGGGCCGCGACCTCGCGGGTCAGGTACTCCGTGTCGGCGATGTTGCGGTCGCTGCGGGCCCGGTCCTGCTCCATGTTGACCCGGTCCCGGTTGTCCTGCCGGTTCTGCGCGAGCAGGATCAGCGGGGCCGCGTAGGAGGCCTGCAGCGAGAGCGCCAGGGTGAGGAAGATGAACGGGTACTCGTCGAAGCGGACGGCCGGCGGCAGGAAGACGTTCCAGGCCACCCAGCACAGGATGACCACCGACATCCAGACGATGAACCGTCCGGTGCCGAGGAAGCGGGCGATCCGCTCCGAGAGCTTGGCGAAGGACTCCGGGTCGTAGGTCGGCAGGGTCAGCAGGCCGGGCCGCGAGGTGCGCGGCTGGTCGAGCCGGGCCCGGGCGGCCGAGCTCGACGGCTGCTCGGTACGGGTGGAGCTGCCCTCCCGCACCCGCAGCTCGCGCAGCTCGCGGAGCGACCGGAGCTCGCCCTGGAGGCGCTGGCGCGGGGAGGACTCGTCCCGTCGGCGGGCGTCGTCCCGGCGGCCCTTGCGGTCAGCGTCCACGGATGTCCTCGCTCTCGTGGCCGTGCTCCAGGTCGGAGCCGTTGAGGCCGTGCAGGGCTGCCTCGCGCCAGTCGTCCGGCAGCAGGTGGTCGAGCACGTCGTCGACGGTGACGGCGCCCAGCAGGTGGTCGGCCTCGTCGACCACCGGCGCCGCGACCATGTTGTAGGTGGCGAGGTAGCTGGTGATCAGCGGCAGCGGGGTGTCCGGCGGCAGCGGGTCGAGGTCGTCGTCGACCAGCGAACCGACCAGGGTGAACGGCGGCTCGCGCAGCAGCCGCTGGAAGTGCACGGTGCCCAGGTACTTGCCGGTGGGCGTCTCGTTCGGCGGCCGGCAGACGTACACCTGGGCGGCCAGGGCCGGCTTGTTGTCGGAGATCCGCACCCGGGCCAGCGCCTCGGCCACCGTGGCGTCCGGCTCCAGGACGATCGGCTCGGTGGTCATCAGACCACCGGCGGTGTCCTCCTCGTAGGAGAGCAGGCGGCGCATCTCGGCGGCGTCCTCGGGCTCCATCAGGCGCAGCAGCCGCTCGGCGTCCTCCTCGGGGAGGTCGGAGAGCAGGTCGGCCGCGTCGTCCGGGTCCATCGCCTCCAGGACGTCGGCGGCGCGCTCCTCCTGGAGCTTGCCGATGATCTCGACCTGGTCGTCCTCGGGCAGCTCCTCCAGGACGTCCGCGAGGCGGTCGTCGTCGAGCGCGGCGGCGACCTCGGCGCGGCGCTTGGAGGAGAGGTGGTGCATCACGTTGGCCAGGTCGGCCGGGCGCAGCTGCTCGAAGGTGGCGAGCAGGTTGGCGGCGCCCTGGCCCTCCTCGGCGAGCGCGAAGCCGGTGACGGCGGACCAGTCCAGGGTGAGCGTCTCGCCCTTGGCCTTGCGCAGCCGGCTGAGCTTGCCGGTCTGGACGAAGACCTTGGTGATCTCCCACTCCCGGACGCGGGTCTGCACCATGGCCACGTCCAGGACGGTGACCTCCTCGTGCGTCTTCGTCCGGGTGACGGTGCGGTCGAGCAGCTCGGCGAGCACCAGGGTCTCGGAGGGGCGCTGCTCGAACCGGCGCATGTTGATCACGCCGGTGGTCAGCACCTGGCCGGATTCGAGGCTGGTGACCCGGGTCATCGGCAGGAAGATCCGCCGCCGGGCCACCACCTCGACCACCAGGCCGAGCACCCGGGGCGGGCGGCCGCCGATCCGCAGCGAGACCACCACGTCGCGGACCCGCCCGACCTGGTCGCCGTTGGGATCGAAGACGGCCACCCCGGAGAGATGGGAGATGAAGACCCGGCTGCCTGGCCCTGCCACGGGGACTCCCTCGCGCGCTCTGCGGATGTTCCGCGCTTAGGCTACCCGGTGCCGATCAGCCGGGGCCGGGTCAGTGGCCCGACAGGGGGCGCGGGCGGGTGGTCAGCGCATCACCACCGGGGTTTGCAGCTCGGTGACCCAGGTCTCCGGAGCGCCCTCGCACTCCAGGTAGAGCTCGCGGCTGTGGCCGGTGGCCCGGTGGCCGGTCTCCTCGATCCAGCGGACCAGCGCCTGCTCGGTGGCGAGCACCCCGTCCATGGAGCCGTGGTGGACCGCGGTGGCCGCGCTCTCGATCGCCGGCAGGTCGACCACCGCGAACCCGTGCCCGGCGCCCGCCCCGGTCACCCCGGCCGCCACCGGCAGGGCCGCGTGCACCTCGACGGTGCCGTCGGGCCCGTCCACGTAGTAGGCCAGGCTCGCCCCGGCCGGGGTCAGCCCGGCGGCGGCCACCAGGCGGCAGAGCTCCGGGAAGAGCAGGGAGATCACCGGGGTGATGTCCCCGGGCTGGTAGCTGGCGGCGGTGGCGGACAGCTCCGCGACGCGGACGGCCGGGATCTGCTTGAGGACGACATCGTTGGTGGGCATCTGCCCCTCGCTCTCGATCGTCCGGAGCCTCGCCTCGACCCTGGTCAGCCTGGTGGTCGTCTCGGCCACGAGGGCGGCCAGTTCGGCCTGCCGCAGCCTGAGCATCCCGCGCAGCTCCTCGGCGCCGACCAGGTCACCGAGGATCGCGCCGACCTGCTCCAGCGTGAAGCCGAGGTCCTTGAGCGCGATCACCCGGTTGAGCTCGGCGAGCTGCCCGGCCTCGTAGCCCCGGTACCCGGTGTGCGGGTCGACCCGGGCCGGGCGCAGCAGGCCGATGGCGTCGTAGTGCCTGAGCATGCGGACCGACACGCGGCCGTGCTTGGCGAAGTCTCCGATGGTGAACATGGTGCGTCCGAGTGAAGGGTCTGACACGGTGTGAGGGTCAAGCCACTGGGGGCGCGGGTCAGTTGCACTACCAGGGGCGCGGGGAACTGCGCGAGGTCGGAAGAAGCGGGCCGTACGCCGACCGGAGGGCGCCAGTTGCACTGTCCAGGGGCGCGAGGAACTGCGCGCAGCGGGAGGCCGCAGGCCGTGTGTGGCTGGTCGCGCAGTTCCCCGCGCCCCAGGGCTTAGCGCCCCAGCTTGCCCTTGGCCACGAGCTTGGGGAGGCCGGCCGGGATCGGCTTGCGGGTGGTGGCGGGGGAGGCCATCGGGACGGCGGCGTGCGAGGCCTCGGGCATCGCGCCGGGCTGCTCGGTCAGCGGGCCGGCCGGCTCCAGGCGGAGCACCCGGCACTCGCGGGCCCAGCGCTCGTCGATGGTGTCGGTGTCGGGGGCGTTGAGCCGCTTGCCCTTGAGCTCCTCGACGGCGCCCAGCCAGCCCTCGCTCCGCGGGGCGAGCTCGCTGACCCGGGCGGGCCAGGCGGTGAGCCGGCCCCACTTGTCCTTGCTGCGCACCGTCACCTCGGCGCCGGCCCCGGCGGTGAGCCCGTGCAGCGGCTGCTCGATGCCGTCGCCGACCACCACCACGGCCCCGTCGTGCCAGGCGTGCCAGAGCGCCCGGGCCTGCGGCTGCCCGTCGGCCCGCACCCAGAGCAGGCCGGACTTCTTGGCGGCCTCCTCCAGCAGGGCGCGCTCCTCGATGGCGGCGGTGGCGGTGGCGGCAGCAGCGGTGGCGGGCGTCGTGGGCTCCATGGCCCAACAGCGTACGGGGTCGGGCCCGCGCTGTCCGGAGGGTGTCTCAGCGCCCGGGACGACAGTGTCATGACTCCGGTAGACCCCTTACCTTGGTACCGTTCCCGTCACCCGCGACCGACCACCGGAGGAGAGCTGTGCCCACCGTCGCCCGGCCTGACGCCGCAGCTCAGACCCCCGCCCCCAGCCTCCGGCCGGGGGGACCCCCTGCCGCCTCGGCGGCCCGGCCGGCGCTGCCCAAGCTCGACCTGCTGCTGCTGGCCGTCTCGATCGGCGGGATCTCGCTCTCCGCACCCCTGATCAGCGCCACCGCCGCCCCCGCACTGGCCATCGCCTTCTGGCGCAACGTCATGTCGGTGGGCGTGCTCGGCCCGTACGCGCTGCTGCGCCACCGCGCCGAGCTGCGCGGGATCGGCCGCCGGGCGCTGCTGCTCGCGACGGCGGCCGGGGTGCTGCTCGCGGTGCACTTCGCGCTCTGGATGCCCAGCCTGCGGATGACCTCGGTGGCCTCGGCCACCGCGATGGTCACCACCACCCCGCTCTGGACCATCCTCCTGATGCGGCTGCTCGGCCACCGGGCGCCGCGGCTGGTGCGGATCGGCATGTGCGTGGCCTTCCTCGGGGTGCTCACACTGACCGGGGTCGACCTCTCGCTCTCGCCGCAGGCGCTGGCTGGTGACGCGCTGGCACTCGGCGCCGGGCTGGCCGCCGCCGGGTACATGCTGCTCGGCGCGGAGGTGCGAAAGACGGTCAGCACCACCGCGTACACCCTGGTCTGCTACGCCACCACGGCCGTGGTGCTGCTCGGGATCTGCCTGGTGACCGGCACCGGGCTGTCCGGCTGGTCGGCCGGGGCCTGGTGGCAGATCGCGCTGCTCATGGTGGCCGCCCAGCTGCTCGGCCACTCGCTCAGCAACCGGGTGGTGCGCACCCTGGGCCCCTCGGTCACCTCCACCGCGATCCTGCTGGAGACCCCGGGCGCGGCGCTGATCGCCGCGCTCTGGCTCGGCCAGTGGCCGCCGGCCGGGGCCTACCCGGCCGTCGCGGTGATCCTGCTGGGCCTGGTGCTGGTGGCCCGGGGCAGCCGGGAGGGCTGACCGGCCGTCGGCCCGGTGCCTCAGAGCCAGCCGTTGCGGCGGAAGCCCTTGTACATGCCGATGCAGATCACGGTGATGACCCCGAGCACGATCGGGTAGCCGTAGCGGTGGTGCAGCTCCGGCATGTAGTCGAAGTTCATCCCGTAGACGCCGGTGATCATGGTCGGCACCGCGAAGATCGCCGCCCAGGCGGTGATCTTGCGCATGTCCTCGTTCTGGGCCACCGAGACCTGGGCCAGATTGGCCTGGAGCAGCGAGTTGAGCAGCTCGTCGAAGCCGTGCACCTGCTCGGTGACCCGGGCCAGGTGGTCGGCCACGTCCCGGAAGTACTTGCGCATCTCCGGGCCGATCGGGGCCTTCTCGGCCTCCGAGAGCAGCTGCATCGGCCGCAGCAGCGGGGCCACCGCCCGCTTGAACTCCAGCACCTCGCGCTTGAGCTGGTAGACCCGCCCGACATCGGCCCCGCGCCCGCCGCGGTTGGCGAACACGTCGAACTCGATCTCGTCCACGTCGGTCTGCAGCCGGTCGGCGACCAGCAGGTAGTCGTCCACCACCTGGTCGGCGATCGCGTGCAGCACGGCGGCCGGGCCCTTGCAGAGCAGGCCGGTGCCGTCGTGGTCGCCCTCCAGCCGGCGGCGCAGGTCCTTGAGCGAGCCGTGGCCGCCGTGCCGGACGGTGATCACGAAGTCGGCGCCGACGAAGACCATCAGCTCGCCGGTCTCCACCACCTCGCTGGTCGGGGTGAGCTGGTCGTGCTCCACGTACCGGATGGTCTTGAAGACGGCGAAGAGCACCTCGTCGTACCGCTCGACCTTGGGTCGCTGGTGCGCGTGCACCGCGTCCTCCACCGCCAGCGGGTGCAGGCCGAAGCGCTGCGCGATGCCCTCGAACTCGGCCTCGGTGGGCTCGTGCAGACCGATCCAGCTGAACGATTCAGCGCTCTGCTGGCGGGCGTTGCGCACGCGCTGGACGGCCTCGCGCGGGCTGCAGGTCTCGCCGTGCCGCTTGCCCGCCTGGTAGACGGCGCAGTCGACCACGGCGGACACGCCGTGGCCGGGGTGCAGTGGGTCGAAGGTCGCGTCGGGGCGGCGGCGCTGCGGACGGACGACGGCACGCAGGTTGTTCATCATCGACATGGCTGGCTCCTCGAGCAGGAGGCGTCACACGGCGGGGGTGGTCGCACGGGTGTGACGGCGAGGGGGACACCGACGGAGAGGAATGCGGTGCCCTGCGCGGCCGTGTACGAAGAAGCGCTCGGCGGGCCCGGTGACTACCGGGTGACGGACCGTCCGGTCAGCGGGAGGTGACCTGGGTGACGGTGGCCGGGCGGCGAGGACGACGTGACCGGGCAGAGCTGCCGGTACTGCATGGTCGGCTGGTATCCACCGCAACCACCTCCTCCGTGCCGCTTCCCACCGGGGAGCGGAAACACCCCCGGAGGCCAGTTGCCCAGGGTAACAGCTGCCGGGCGCGGCCCGCCGGGGTGTTGACGCCGTGCTGACGGAGGAGGTCTAAGGTCGGGGCCATGGCGCACGACTTCCCCCTGTTCGGCGATTTCTCCGACAACTCCGCGGCCGGCCCGGACGAGCACACCCGCGAGGCCGTCCTGGCCGCCGTGGAGGCCCGGCTGCTCAGCACCTTCGGCGAGCCCAGCGGCCGGGCCGGGGTCACCTTCCTCGGGGCCGACCGGATCGAGGTGCTGCGGTTCGGCCCGGACGCCGAGGGCCTGGTCCGGTACGCGACGCTCGGCATGGCCGCCGCACCGATGAACGACCCCTCGGCGATGCTCGCCGACCCCGTCCGCGGGCCCCGGGTCGAGCTGGTGCTCACCGTGCGCGGGGGGCGCGACGAGGTGCTCCGCACGCTGGCCACCTTCGCGGCCACCCCCCAGGTCGAGGGCCTGATCGTCGCCCCCGGCGCCTCCCTCGACCTCGGCCAACCCCTCTGGCCCGGCGCCCCCTTCACCTCCGTCCTCACCGCCGAACCCGGCGGCCTGGTCCCCGACCTGGCACTGGCCGCCCCCGCCGACCCGGTCCGCTTCCTCCCGCTGCTCCCGATGACCCCCAACGAGGCGGCCTTCAAGCGGGTCCAGGGAGCGGCGGCCCTGGAGGAGCGCTGGCTCAAGCACGGCACGGACCTCCGCGACCCCGAGCGCAAGGGTGTCGCACTCGGGTGACCCTCCGGCGGGCGCGGTCAGCGGGTGTCGATGAAGCCGAAGACGCCGCTGGCGACCAGCTGCACGGCGATGGCCGAGAGCAGCAGGCCCGACAGTCGGGTGATGAGCACCACGCCACCCTCCTTGATGATCCGGATGATCACCAGGGAGAACCGCATGGTCAGCCACATCACCACGTGCATGGCCACGATGGCGGTCCAGACGGCCAGCTCCTCGGTGGCGCCGTCCGCGCCCTGGACGGCCAGGATGACGGCGACGATCGCGCCCGGGCCGGCCAGCAGCGGGGTGCCGAGGGGGACGAGGGCGACGTTGACGTCCTTGGTCTGGGTCGGCTCGTCGATCTTGCCGGTGAGCAGGTCGAGGGCGATCAGCAGCAGCAGGATGCCGCCGGAGATCTGCAGCGCCGGGATCGAGACGTGCAGGTAGTCCAGGATCTGCTGGCCGAACAGGCCGAAGCAGGTGATCACGCCGAGCGCGACCAGCGCCGCCTGCCAGGCCATCTTCCGCTGGGTGCGGGCGGCCCGGCCGGAGGTGAGGGCCAGGAAGATCGGGATCGTCCCCGGCGGGTCCATGATCACGAACAGGGTGACGAAGAGCGAGCCGAAGGTCTTCATCCGGTCGGCCTTCGGAGGGGCCCTCGCCCTGGCGGGCCGGAAAGATCGCGCATGGCACGCATTCTCCGGCCCGCCGACCGCCGCCGCACGTCCAGCGCCCGGTCGGCCACGCCCGCCGCCGCACGTCCGGTGTCCGGTCGGTGGCGGCCACCGGCGGCTGCCGGGTGACGGTCGCTCAGGCGGTGATCGGCTTCGCCCCGGTCGCCTGGGCGAGCAGTGCTTCGTAGGACTCCGGGCTGGTGGTGTACTCGCCCAGCCGGACGGTCTTGCGGGTGCCGTGGTAGTCGCTGGAGCCGGTGGTGAACAGGCCCAGCTCGGCGGCCAGGCCGGTGAGGTGGGTGCGGGCGCCCTCGTCGTGGTCCATGTGGTCGACCTCCAGGCCGCCCAGGCCGGCCGCCGCCAGGTCGGCGATCACCTGGTCGGAGACGGTCCGGCCGCGCTTGGCCGCACCCGGGTGGGCGAAGACCGGCACGCCCCCGGCGGCCCGGACCAGCCGGACGGCCGCCACCGGGTCGGTCTCGTGCTTGCGCACGTCGGCCCGGCCGCCGTTGACCAGCCACTCGGGGGTGAAGGCGTCCGAGACGGTGGCCACCACGCCGGCCTCGACCAGCGCGCTGGCGATGTGCGGACGGCCCACCGAGCCCTCGCCGGCGATCCGCTGCACCTGCTCCCAGGTGATCGGCGCGCCCAGCTCCCGGCAGCGCTCGACGATCGCCCGGCCCCGGCGGAACCGGTCGGTGCGGACCAGCTCCCGCTCGGCGGCGAACTCCGGCTCCGCCGGGTCGAACAGGTAGGCCAGCAGGTGCATCGAGATGCCGCCCACCACACAGGACAGCTCGGCCCCCGGCACCAGGGTCAGCCCGCTGCCGGGCGGCAGGGCCCGGACGGCCTCGGCGGCCTCGGCGTGCCCGGCGACGGTGTCGTGGTCGGTCAGCGCCACCACGTCCAGGCCGGCGGCCACCGCGTTGGCGACCAGCTCGGCTGGGCTGTCCGTGCCGTCGGAGGCGTTGCTGTGGGCGTGCAGGTCGATGCGCACGGGTCTTGGCTCCCAGGGTCTGTCCGACATTGACTGCCGAGTCCGGCCCGGGTGTCGGCCGTTCGGGTCAGGCCAGGATAGATCGCCGACTCGTACGGGCGCGGAGGGTCCGTCAGGCGGGACGGCAGTGCGGCGGACGGACCGTCAGTGCTGCGGACGGCCCGTCAGGTGAGCAGCCGGGGCGAGAGCGCGCCGCAGGTCAGGAGCTCCAGCTCGGCCCCGGCGTCCCGCAGGTCGGTGAGCACCAGCTCGTCGTACATCAGCAGGGCCGACTGCTCGGGCCAGACGATCGCCCAGAGCCAGAGCCCGCGGGCCTCGCCGACGAAGACGGCCCGGTCAGCCGGGGCGTCCGGCACGTGGAACATCGGGGTGGGGCGGCCGGCGGCCATCAGCTTGGCGTCGGCGGGCTTGTAGAGCGAGACCGAGGGCCCCGGATCCGGGCCGGGCAGGCCCGCGTACCGGGCGCCGAGGCCGACGCCGAGCTCCTCGGCCACCAGCACCAGCTCGCCGAAGCCGCCGAGCGGCGCGGGGCCGGAGCAGGCCACGGCGGTGGCCCGGGCGCCGGAGAGGTCGTCGCCCGCGTGGGCGATGCCGGTGTACAGCCAGCCGACCGGCAGCGGCCAGGGCAGCCAGACCGGCACCTGCGAGCGGGCCACGGCCACCCCGAGCGCCTCGACGCTCGGTGGCAGCACAGGCTGCATCGGGTGCACTGCGCCGTGCTGGTCGCACTGCCAGGTGTCGGAGAAGAGACCGGGCGCGCGGACCCGGCCGGCGCACCTCGGGCAGCTTGGCTCGCCCCTCATGACTGACAACGGTCCTCCTCCCGGAGCGCCGCGTCAAGGACGATCACCCGTACGGGGCGCGTCGCTCACTCCCCCCGAACCGCCCGCGATACCGCGGCGGCCCCGCCCGGTGCCCGGGCAGTCCTAAGGGGATGTCCCGTGACGCGTACCGGCAAACGCCGCACCCGCACAGGGCGGCTCCGGACGCACTGACGCCCCGTCATCCGGCTCGTGGAGCTCAGGTGGATGACAGGGCGTCAGTGGGGTATCGGGGGCTCCGCCGCGGCCGGGGCCGGGGCGGCTCCGGTCAGGCCGCCTTGCACGGGCGGATGAGCAGACGTTCGCCGGTGCGGGCGGCGGCCTCGACCAGCTCGCGCACCGTGGCGGCGTCGGCGATCAGGCTGTCGGTCGCGGTGCCCTGGGCGTCGTCCAGGCGGAGGATCTCGAAACGCATGGGGGCCTCTCCTTCTCTGGCCTCGGTGGCTTGCGAGGCGCGTTCGGTTCGGTCGTTCGTGCGGGAGGTGCGGTGTCGCGGTGCGGGGGTCGTACCGACCACGGTGTCGGATCCCGACTTCCAGGTCGTTGCCCGCCCGTTAAGTCCCGGTTTCGGCCCCGCGGGGCCATCAGTGTCAACGGGGGCGCTGCTACGAATGATTCCCGGACAGAATCAAATATTACCCGAGCTAAAGATTTCTGTCCCGTGCTATGTCAAGTCGGCGTGATGTAGATCACAACTACTGGTGTACGGGAGGTTCAGTTGGGCGGTTCAGGCCCAGAAGGCGGCGAGTGCGGCGGCCGTGGCGGCGGGCTGCTCGGCGTTGGGGGAGTGGCCGGCGTCCGGCACGGTCACCCGGGCGGCGCCGAGGCGCTCGGCCATCGCGGTCTGCTCCTCGACCGGCCAGGCGTAGTCCCGCACGCCCGAGAGCACCAGCTTGGGCAGCGGCACGGCGGCCAGCTCGGCCACCCGGTCCGGGGCCGCGATCAGGTGGGCGCCCATGGCGGCCAGGGCCGTCGGCACGTTGGCCAGCCAGCGGCGGTGCAGGAAGGCGGCGATCTCGGCCCGCGGCCGGGTGGCGCCCGAACCCTCCTCCATCTGCTGCATCACCTGCCAGATGCTCTCCAGATCCATCGAACCGAGCGCGTCCACCAACAGCTTCGTCCGGGCCGCCTCGCCCGGCTCGATCGCACCCGGGCCGGTGGCGAGCAGGGTCAGCGAACGCCAGGGCAGCGCGGCCTCCGCGCCCTCCCGGGCGCCGGCCGCAGCGGCGAGTACGGCCTCGCGGACCACCTGGCCGCCGAAGGAGTGGCCGAGCAGGTGCAGCGGGCCGTCCCCGGCCAGGCCGGTCGCCGTTTCGGTGAGGGCCCCGGTCATCGCGAGCACGTCCTGGGCCAGCTCGGCGACGGCGTACGCGGCCGGGTCGGCCGGGCCACCGGACTCGTACTGGCCACGCTGGTCGACCGTCACCACCCGGTAGCCGGCCTCGGCGAGCGGGGCCAGCAGGGCGATGAAGTCCTCCTTGCTCCCGGTGAAGCCGGGCACCAGCAGCGCCGTCCCGCGCACGGCCCCGGCCGGCTCGGCCAGGTGCGCGGCGAACTCGCCCCGGGGGGTGGCCAGCCGCAGGGCCCGGGCGCAGCCGGGGAGGTTCAGGAAGGGCGGCGTGCTCATCGGGTCGGGCTCCTTCACCAGGCGTACGGGCTGGTCGGTCGGCTTCGACCGTGTCTGCATGTCTGAGTGCGTGCGGGTGTGCGTGCGGGTGCGGGTGCTGCATGCGGGCTGCGCTCCGTCCGCCGGAGGGCGGGGAACGCGGGACGGGCGGGCGGATCGTACCGATCCGCCCGCCCGTCCCGTCACTTGCTCGGTGCTCAGCTCTTCGCAGGGGCCTTGGCGGCGGTCTTGCGGGCGGCCGTCTTCTTGACCGGAGCCTCCGCCGGGGCGGTTGCGGCGGCCTTGCGGGCCCGGGGCGCCTTGGCCGGAGCCTCGGTGACCTCGGCCGTCTCGGCCTTGGGGGCGGCGGCCTTGCGGGTGCGCTTGGCCGGGGCCGGGATCTCGACCGTGGCCTCGGCGACGACGGCCTCGGCGGCCTTCTTGGCGGCCGTCTTGCGGGTGGTGGTCTTCTTGGCCGGGGCCTCGACGACCTCCGCGACAGCCTCCGCCTTGGGGGCGGCGGCCTTGCGGGTGCGCTTGACGGGGGCGGCCTCGGTGGCCTCGGCCACGACGGCCTCGGCGGCCTTCTTGGCGGCGGTCTTGCGAGCAGCGGTCTTCTTGACCGGAGCCTCGACGATGACCTCCGCGACGGCCTCCACGACCTCGGCCTTGGGGGCGGCGGCCTTGCGGGTGCGCTTGGCCGGGGCCGGGATCTCGACCGTGGCCTCCGCGACCTTCTTGGCGGCGGTCTTGCGAGCAGCGGTCTTCTTGACCGGAGCCTCGACGACGACCTCCGCGACGACCTCCACGACCTCGGCCTTGGGGGCGGCGGCCTTGCGGGTGCGCTTGGCCGGGGCGGCCTCGGTGGCCTCGGCCACGACGGCCTCGGCGACCTTCTTGGCGGCCGTCTTGCGAGCAGCGGTCTTCTTGACCGGAGCCTCGACGACGGCCTCCGCGACGACCTCCAAGACCTCCGCCTTGGGCGCGGCGGTCTTGGGGGCGGCAGCCTTGCGGCTGCGCGGCGCGGGCACCTCGGCGACCACGGCGGCCTCGGTCTCGACCGGGGCGGTGGTGGTGGCAGCGGCGGCGGCCTTGCGGGTGCGGGTGCGCTTGGCCGGCGCCGGGACCTCGACGGTCTCGACGACAGCGGCGGCGACCGCGACGGGCGCGGCGGCCGGCGCAGCCGGGGCGGTCTCCACCGGGGCGACCGGGGCGGCCGTGGCGGTCTCGACGGCGGCCGTCGGCTGACCGGCCGAGCGACCGCGCCGCGAGCGGCTGCGGCGGCTGGGGGCCGCCTCGCCGGCGGCCGGGGCCTCCATGGCCGGAGCCGGGGCGGGGGCCTCGGTGGTGGCCGGGGCCTCGACCGCCTGGTTCGCGGCGGCCGCAGCGGCGGAGCCGCCACGGTTGCGACGGCGACGGCGACGCGGGGCCGCCTCGCCCTCGGCGGCCGGACCGGTCAGCGGAGCCTCGGTGGCCGGGGCCTCGACGGCCGGGTTCGCGGCGGAGGAACCACCACGGGTGCGACGGCGCTCGCGCGGCGGGCGGGCCGGACGCTGCTCGGCGGTACGGGCACCGGGGCCCGCCTCGCCACGGCCGCCGCGCTCGCCACCGCGACCACCACGGTCACGGTCACGGTCGCGACCGCCACGGCCACCGCGGCCGCCGGTCTCGCCCAGGTCCTCGAGGGTCTCGGCGCCGAGACCGGCGCGGGTGCGCTCGGACCGCGGCAGGACGCCCTTGGTGCCCGGGGCGATCTTCAGCAGCTCGTAGAAGTGCGGGGAGGTCGAGTAGGTCTCCTCGGGCTCGTTGAAGTTGAGCTCGAGCGCCTTGTTGATGAGCTGCCAGCGCGGGATGTCGTCCCAGTCGACCAGCGTCACGGCGGTGCCGGAGGCGCCGGCGCGGCCGGTGCGGCCGATCCGGTGCAGGTAGGTCTTCTCGTCCTCGGTGCACTGGTAGTTGACGACGTGCGTGACGCCCTCGACGTCGATGCCACGGGCGGCGACGTCGGTGCAGACCAGCACGTCCACCTTGCCGGAGCGGAAGGCCCGCAGGGCCTGCTCGCGGGCACCCTGGCCGAGGTCGCCGTGCACGGCGCCGGCCGCGAAGCCGCGCTGGGTCAGCTGGTCGGCCACGTCGGCGGCGGTGCGCTTGGTGCGGCAGAAGATCATCGCCAGCCCGCGGCCCTCGGCCTGCAGGATGCGGGCGACCATCTCGACCTTGTCGAGCGAGTGCGCACGGAAGACGTGCTGCTCGATGTTGGCCACGGTGTGGCCGGTGTCGTCCGGCGCGGCGGCGCGGATGTGGGTCGGCTGGCTCATGTAGCGGCGGGCGAGGCTGATGACCTGGCCCGGCATGGTGGCCGAGAAGAGCAGGGTCTGCCGCTTGGCGGGCAGCATGGTGATGATCTTCTCGACGTCGGGCAGGAAGCCCAGGTCGAGCATCTCGTCGGCCTCGTCGAGGACGAGCGCACGGACCTTCGACAGGTTGAGCTTGCGCTGGCCGGCCAGGTCGAGCAGGCGGCCGGGGGTGCCGACGATGATGTCGACGCCCTTCTGCAGCGCCTCGACCTGCGGCTCGTATGCCCGGCCGCCGTAGATGGCGAGCACGCGGACGTTGCGGACCTTGCCCGCGGTCTGGAGGTCGTTGGTGACCTGGGTGCAGAGTTCACGGGTGGGCACCACGATGAGCGCCTGCGGGTGGTCGCTCAGCTGGTCCTCGGTGGCCCGGCCGGCGTCGATGTCGGCGCGCACGACGACCCGCTCGATCAGCGGGAGGCCGAAGCCGAGGGTCTTGCCGGTGCCGGTCTTCGCCTGGCCGATGACGTCGTGGCCGGTCAGCGCGACCGGCAGCGTCATCTCCTGGATCGGGAAGGGGTGGACGATGCCGACGGCCTCCAGAGCCTCGGCGGTCTCCGGGAGGATCCCGAGCTCTCGGAAGGTGGTCTTCGGGGTGTCAACGGTGGTGGACAGGGTGCTGCCTCTTCCATGTGGATGGGACCGAGAGCGAGAGGGCGGCGGGCAGCCAGCATCCTGCGTGCGGGCCGGACCGGCCCTGCGGAAACTGGACGCACACCGCGCCGGCCCCTGCGGCCTGCCCGTCACGGCCGGCCCTGAGGGAGGGCGCGTCGTGCGGCGGCGTGGGGGAGGATCCCTGCGGGGCCATGCGCGGGACCTTCGCCGACGGAAGCGGCGCGGTCCGCGGCGACCTTCGCTCGGCCACTGATGCGGTGCCACGGCCCGAAGTCCGGGCCGAGGTCGGAGCCGATCGGGTCTCCGACCGGGCATCCGCGTACGTGAGGCCGATGCCGTACGGAGCGGTAACACCCCGTCTGGGTACATCGGGCCTCACTACCACCATACAGTCAGGCGGCGACTCGAACACGTGACGCGTCTTACTCCGTGGGGGCAGACCCACGAGGACCACCTGGGCAGCGGTGCTCCGGGCCGCCGCGGAGACCGTCGCAGGGGCTCGCGCGGGCAGGGGGGCGGGAGGGTCTAGGGTGGCGAACCATGGACACTCAGGACGGGACCGCTCAGAACGGTCAGGGCGGTCAGGACGGGACCTCGATCGGCGACTGGACCAGCGCGGCGGCCGACCCCGGCTACCGCGCGGCGGTGCTGGACCTGCTCGGCGCCCTCGCCTACGGCGAGCTGAGCGCCTTCGAGCGGCTCGCGGAGGACGCCAAGATGGCGCCCGGACTGCCGGACAAGGCCGCGCTGGCCCGGGTGGCCTCGGCCGAGTTCCAGCACTACCAGCTGCTGCACGACCGCCTGACCGAGGTGGGCGCGGACCCGACCGAGGTGATGACCCCCTTCGTCGAGCCGCTGGAGTCCTTCCACCGGATGACCGCCCCGGCCGACTGGCTGGAGGGCCTGGTCAAGGCGTACGTGGGCGACGCGATCGCCACCGACTTCTACCGCGAGGTCGCCGTCCGGCTGGACGACGACACCCGGGAGCTGGTGCTCCGGGTGATGGCGGACACCGGGCACGCCGAGTTCGCGGTGGACCGGGTGCGGCAGGCCATCGCCGAGGACCCCCGGGTCGGCGGGCGGCTCGCTCTCTGGGGCCGCCGCCTGATGGGCGAGGCGCTCAGCCAGGCCCAGCGGGTGGTCGCCGAGCGCGACGCGCTCTCCAACCTGCTGGTGGGCGGGGCCCAGGTCCAGGGCTTCGACCTGGTCGAGGTCGGCAAGATGTTCAACCGGATCACCGAGGCGCACACCAAGCGGATGGCGGTGCTCGGGCTCGCCTCCTGAGGCGGCCGGGCGTTGTACGGGCGGTTGTACGGGCGGTTGTGCAAGCGGTTGTAGGAGTGCTTGCGTGAGTGCTTGCACAACGACTTGTACAACCACTTGTGCAACCGCTTACGCGTGGCGGTGGCGGCCGCGCGGGCGGCGGTCGGCCAGGTCCGGGCGGGCCAGGACGGAGACCAGGGCGACGGCCCCGAGCAGGGCGATCGCCAGGGAGATGCCGGGCAGGCGGCCGTCCAGCGCGTAGCGGCTGATCAGGCCGCCGAGCAGGGCTGCCACCAGGCCGGTGGCGACGGTCAGGGTGCGCGGGGCCCGGTACCAGCCGGGCAGCAGTGCGAGCGCGCCGACCCCGACGGCCAGACCGATCAGGGCGAAGGCGATCGTCTCGACGGGCACGGTGACCTCCCGAGCTGCGGCGTTTCCTGACCAGAGCCCTACCGCGTACCCGGGCCCGGCAAACGCGACCGCCCCGGACCTCGTCAAGAGGCCCGGGGCGGTGCTCGCCGCCGTCGGTGACGGCGGGAGGTGCTCAGAGGGTGCCGAAGCCCACCTTGCGCACGCTCGGCTCGCCGATCTCCACGTACGCCAGGCGCTCGGCCGGGACGATCACACGGCGGCCGTGCTCGTCGGTCAGCGAGAAGACCTTGGCCGAACCGGCCAGTGCATCGGCGACGGCCTTCTCGATCTCCTCCGCGGTCTGCGTGCTGTCGAGAACGATCTCGCGAGGCGCGTGCTGCACGCCGATCTTGACCTCCACGGCTTCCGTCCCTCCGGGTTGCTGAGCTCCGATGCGCGACCGCTCCTGAACTGCTGTTCGTGGGCGGCTGCGCCGTACGGCTTCACCATAGAGCACCCGGATGGCCCGGCGGCGGAGCTCCGGAGATCGATGCGGAGATCGGTACGGGGAGCGGCTACTCGCCCGCGGCGTCCGCGGCGGCGTCGGTCGGGTGCATCGGGAAGCCCTTGAGCCCGCGCCAGGCCAGGCTGGCGACCAGCCGGACGGCCTCGTCGCGCGGGATGTCCAGACCCTGCGAGAGCCAGTACCGGGCGGTGATCTGGGCCATTCCGCAGACGCCGGCGGCGAGCAGCTTGGACTCGTGCTCGGGCAGGTCGGTGTCCTCGGCGATCACCTTGCTGACCAGCGTCGCGCTGGCGTCCGAGGCGCGCTCGACCCGCTCGCGGACGGCCGGCTCGTTCGTCAGGTCCGACTCGAAGACCAGGCGGAAGGCGCCGGACTCGCTGGAGACGTAGTTGAAGTACGCGTCCATCGTCGCGGCCACGCGCATCTTGTTGTCGCTGGTGGCGGAGAGCGCGTCGCGGACGGCGTCCACCAGGGCGTCGCAGTGCTTGTCGAGCAGCGCGAGGTAGAGCTCCAGCTTGCCGGGGAAGTGCTGGTACAGCACGGGCTTGCTGACCCCGGCGCGGTCGGCGATGTCGTCCATGGCCGCAGCGTGGTAACCCTGGGCGACGAACACCTCCTGCGCGGCCCCGAGCAGTTGTTCGCGGCGGGCGCTTCGCGGCAGGCGGGCACCGCGCGGGCGCTCCTGCGCCTCCTGGATGGCCGTCACGGGCGCTCCTCACTTCACGGTCAGCGGACTGGCAAGGTGGTTGATTCTACTTTTGGGTAACTGGATCTGCGCCGGTCGAAGGCGAGAAAAGCCCCGGAAGCCCTTGTCGGGTGCTCACAATACGGGTCTGACCTGCACTGTCCATAGGGCGAGACGCTGCGGGGAACGGGCCCGGGAGGGGCCCGTACATGCTCGGTACGTGCTCAGCGCGTGCTCCTGAGCCTGCTCCGGGCCTGCCTCGGGCCTGCCTCGGACCTGCCTCGGACCTGCATCGGGCCTGCTGGGTAGCCCTGCCGGGCAGGGTGTCCGGGCCTGGTGGGCAGGGGGCTGGGGCCCGGCGGGGTGTCCTCACTACCATCGTCCCTCATGAGCACTGAGCAGCGGGCGACGGCCCCGGCCGAGCCCCTCCCGACCGCCGTGGACCTCCCCGATGCCGTGGGGCCGGACCGGATGGTGACCGTGCCCGGGGCGGTGCTCGCCGTGACCGGGCCGGCGGCGGGGAGCGAGGGGCTGCCGCCCGCGCTGTTCGTGCACGGGCTCGGCGGGTCCGGGGACAACTGGACGGAGCTGATGGCCGAGCTGGCCGACACCGTCTCCGGCGAGGCGGTGGACCTGCCGGGCTTCGGCTGGTCCGAGCCGCCGCTGGACGGGGACCACTCGCTCTCCGGCCACGTCCGGGCCGTGATCGGTTACCTGGAGGCCTCCGGCCGGGGCCCGGTGCACCTGTTCGGCAACTCGCTGGGCGGCGCGGTGGCCGTTCGGCTGGCTGCCCTGCGGCCGGACCTGGTCCGCAGCCTCACCCTGATCTCCCCGGCCCTGCCCGAGCTGCCGCCCCAGCGCACCGCCTGGCCCACCGGCCTGCTCGCCGTGCCCGGCGTCCCGGCCCTGCTCCAGCGCGCCGCCGCCTCCGGCTCCGGGGCTGCGGGTGCGGCCGAGGTCGAGTCCGCCACCGCGCGGCTGCTCGACCTGGTCTACGGGGACGCCGCAGCCATCCCGGCCGAGAAGCGGGCCAGGGCGGTGGCCGAGTACCGGCGGCGGGCCGCCCTGCCGCACGCGATGGCCGCGCTGGTCGGCAGCGCGCGCGGCATCGTCTCCGCCTACACCCAGCGGGGCGACCAGGCGCTGTGGCGCCAGGCGGCGCAGGTCCGGGTGCCGGTGCTGCTGGTCTACGGGCTCAAGGACAAGTTGGTGTCGTACCGGTCGGCGCGACGGGCCTGTGCGGCGTTCGCCGACGCCCGGTTGCTGGTGCTGCCGGAGTCGGGGCACGTGGCGATGATGGAGCACCCAGTGCAGGTCGCCCGCGCCGTGCGGGAGCTCGTCGCCTAGGGGCGTGGCCCCCAGCAGTGCTGAAAGTTACGCGAGTTCACTCGTTCAGGTGGCTACCAGGCACGTGACCGATGAGGGGTCGGCCGGGCGCTCTACCTTCGTGGGTGTCGGACCGAACACGTGTGGGGGGAGCGCACGAGCCGGTGCCTTCCTCCGTTGAGTCGCGCGCGGGGCCGACGCCACAGCCGACCAGGCTCCTGCCGTTCTGCGGCCGCCCCCTGGTCCATCGAACCCGCTCAGCTCTGGAGGTCGTCGTGCGCATCGCACTGCTCACCGAGGGCGTCCACCCGTACGCACAGCGTGCCGGTGGCGGCTGGTGCAGGCGACTGGTCGAGGGGCTCGCCGAACACGAGTTCCAGCTGCACCTGCTGGCCGGGGACGGTGGCGGGTCCGGTGGCGGGGGTGGTGCGGGGGAGGGGCCCGCGACCTATGGGCCGGCGACGTACGAACTGGCGATGTGGGGGCGGCGGCCGGCCGGACGGGGGCCGGCGGCGCACCGGCGGCGGGCGTACGTGCGGGCGTACCGGGAGTTGGTCCGGGCGCTGGTGCTGCCGGGGGAGCGGGGCTCGTTCGCCTCCGGGCTGTACCGGCTGGCGGAGCTGACCCGGCAGGACGGGGCGCTGCCGGCCTTCCTCGCCTCGGGGCACGCGCAGCGGGTGCTGGAGCGGGAGTGGCGGGCGCCGGGGGCGGACACCGCCGCCGGGCAGCCGCTGGTGCGGGACGTGCTGGTCGCGGGCGACCTGCTGGAGCAGTGCCTGCGGCCGCTCTCGGCGCCCTGGTACGGGCCGGGGCCCGGGCGGCTCGGGGCGGTCGACCTCTGCCACGTGGTCGGCGGCGGGCCGGCGGCGCTGCCGGCACTGGTCGCCAAGCGGCTGCACGGGGTGCCGTTCGTGGTCACCGAACACGGGCTGCACCTGCGCGAGCAGTACCGGAGCTACCGCAGCGCCCCGTACCGCTGGCCGGTCCGCGCGCTGCTGCTGAGCTTCTTCCGGCTGCTCACCGAGGAGACCTACCGGGAGGCGGCAGTGCTCACGCCCGGCAGCGCCTACGACCAGCAGTGGCAGCAGCGCTGCGGGGCCGACCCGGCGCGGACCAGAGTGGTGCACGAGGGTACGGAGGCCGTCGGGCGGGAGGCGGCCGGGGTCGAGCCCGAGCAGCCGGTGCTGGTCTGGGCGGGCGCGCTGGAGCCGGGGCGGGACGCCGACCTGATGCTGCACGCCTACGCCCGGGTGCGGGCCGAACTGCCGGGGGCGCGGCTGCTGGTGTACGGGGAGGAGAGTGCCCCGGGCTACCTGGACCACTGCAAGGCGATAGCGGAGCGGCTCGAACTCGGGGAGGGCGTCCGGTTCGCCGGGCTGCCGGAGAGCACGGCGCAGGCCTGGGCCGCCGGGACGGTGGTGGTCTTCACCGGGCTGACCCAGCGCAGCCCGCGGCTGCTGGCCGACGCGATGCTCAGCGGCCGGGCGGTGATCAGCACCGAGGTGGGGGTGGCCCGCGAGGTGGTCGGGCCCAGCGGGCTGCTGGTGCCGCCCCGGGATCCGGCCGCGCTGGCCGGGGCCTGCCTAGCGCTGCTGCGCGACGAGGAGCGCCGGGCCCGGTTCGGGCTGGCCGGTCGGCTGCGGGCGCAGGAGCGTTTCGCCGTGGCCCCGGTGGTCACCGCCTTCCGCGAGATCTACCTCGAACTCGTCTCGCACTGGCCGGCCTTCCCGGCCGTGGACGGCGCCGACGGCGGTGTGCCGCGCCCCTTCGCCCGCCCCGCCGAGTACTGGGTGGCGGGTGCGATGGCGGAGGCCCACTGATGCCGCACCACCAGGCGGGGGAGCCGACCGGCGGGGCTACCGGGGCTACCGGGGTGATGGGTGTCGCCGGAGCGGTGGGTGCTGCTGCGGTGCCGGGTGCGGCCGAGGGTGCTGCTGCGGCCGTGGGGGAGTCGGCTGCGGGGGAGCCGGTGGTGGGGGATCCGGTGCGGGAGCTGATGGTGCGGCACCGGGTGGTGTGTGAGCAGGCGGTGGATCCGTTGGAGATCGCGGCGGCGCTGGAGGACTCCGGGCTGGGGCAGGCGGAGGTGGGGCGGTACCGGCACGCGGACGTGTTCGGGCTGGCGGAGGAGCTGTTCGCGCGGGTGCCGAGGGCGCCGAGGGTGTCGCGCGAGCGGGGGGACGCCGGGGTGGCCGGGCGGGAGCGGTCGGCCTTCGGCTGGGTGGGGTGGGGGCAGGTGGTGGCGGGGCTGGCGCTGGCGGTGCCGCTCTGGGAGGCCGAACCGGGGCTCGGGGCGGCGGCGGCCGAGGGCGTGGTGATGGCCGAGGTGGTCGGGGGCTGGCTGGACCGGGTGGCCCGGGGGCACCTGGGGCAGGCCGGGACGATCGCCGAGTACCGGGGGCGGATGCGGCCGGTCCTGCCGGTCGCGGCGCTGCTCCAGGTGGCGATGGTGCTGCTGCTCGGGTTCCTGGGCACGGTGCTGTCGGCGGGGGAGGGGCCAGGCGGGCTGCTGCACCGGGCGGTGGCCCAGGCAGGGGTGGGGTGGTGGGGCACCTTGGCTGTGCTCGGGGTGCTCCAACTGTTCGCCGTCACGCTGCGGCGGCGGGGGCGGCCGATGGCGGCCCTGGCGGCGCCGCTGCTCGCGTTGGCGGTCGCGGCGGCCGGGGTGGCGGTGGGCGGGCCACCGGGGACGGCTCTGCGGTTCGGCGGCGGAGCGGTGGCGGTGGTGGTGCTGCCGTACGCGTGGGTGCTGCTCGGGCGGCCGGCGTTGGCGGAGCCCACCTGAATGTTCGCCCGCACGCAAAGTTGCCCAGCGCACAAAGTTGCCCAGCGCGTAAAGGTGCTCGGCGCGTAAAGGTGCCGACCGCCCAAAGTTGCCGACCAGGTAAAGGTGCCCAGCACGCAAAGGTGCCCCCGAGGAACAGGTACCCCCGTGGAACAGGTACCCCCGACGAAAAAGTGCCCCCGATAGACAGGTGCCACGAAAGCAAAGTTAGCCCCACTGAAAAGTTCGTACGAACGTAAAAATAGGCCATGGGCAAAGATGCGCCGGGCCTCACCCGTTACCCGCCCGGCCCGAACGGGCGGGCTTCGTGGAAGGACGCTCCCGATGAGGGTGCTGCTGCTGGGCGCCGACGGCTTCATCGGCCGTCGGGTCGCCGACCGCCTGCTGGCCGACCAGGACCTCGCGGTCACGGTGCTCGGCCGACGCGATTCGGCCGACATCCGTTTCGACCTCACCGCCGGCAGCCCGGGTGCGCTCGCCCGGTTCCTGGACGCGGCCGCCCCTCAGGTGGTGATCAACTGCGCCGGCGTCACCTATGGCACCTCCCGCGCGCTGATCAAGGCGAACACGCTCGCCGTCGCCACCGTCTGCGAGGCGATCCGTCGCAGCCGGGAGCCCGCCCGGCTGGTGCACGTCGGTTCGGCCGCCGAGTACGGTCCGATGCCCGCCGGGGTGCCGATCCCCGAGACCGCCGAACCGAGGCCGGTCGGCCCGTACGGGGTCTCCAAGCTGGCCGGGACGGAGTTGGTGATCACCTCCGGGCTGGACGCCGCCGTGCTCCGGGTCTTCGACGTGGTGGGCCCCGGGGCGCCGACCGCTTCGCTGTTCGGGCGGCTGGCCGAGGGCCTGCGGCGGGCCCTCGAACACCACGAGCGGGTGGTGCGGATGCCGGACCTGTCCGGATTCCGGGATTTCGTGGACGTGCGGGACGTCGCCCGGGCGATCCAGGCCGCCGCCGTCTCCGCCGCGACGGGCGTGATCAACGTGGGCAGCGGCCACGCCGTCCGGGCCAGGGACGCCGCGCAGCTGCTGGTCCGGGCCTCCGGCTTCGAGGGCACCATCAGCGAGGATGCCCGCCAGGTGCTGGTGCCCAGCCAGGTGGTGACCGACCTGCACCGGGGTGTCGAGCAGCCGCCCCGGGTGATCGAGCCGAGGGCGGTGGTGGAGCCGGTGCAGTGGCGGCAGGCCGATGTCCGGACCGCCCGGGATCGTCTCGGATGGCGGACGCAGGTCCCGCTGGAGGAGTCCCTGGGCGACGTCTGGCTGGAGACGGCCTGTCGGGTCTGACGGACACCGGAGTGTCCGTGAGGGGCGTGGGAAGCGCTCAACCAGGGGTTTCCAGGGGTGGCGCACCTGTTTCGTCAGATCCCATCATCCGGCGTCAGGTGTCTCGTAGTTCGGACGTGCTGTCTCGGAATAGCCCGCCCGCGTGACACTGTTGGCTTAGCTGGTAATTCGAAACGCCATCGATCTGACGACCATCGGAGCCCCCGTGTCGCTGCCACCCCTGGTCGAGCCCGCCGCCGAGCTCACCATCGACGAGGTTCGCCGGTACTCCCGCCACCTGATCATCCCGGACGTGGGGATGGCCGGGCAGAAGCGGCTGAAGAACGCCAAGGTGCTGTGCGTCGGCGCCGGCGGCCTGGGTTCGCCTGCCCTGATGTACCTCGCCGCCGCCGGTGTGGGCACGCTGGGCATCGTCGAGTTCGACGTCGTGGACGAGTCGAACCTCCAGCGCCAGATCATCCACGGCCAGTCCGACATCGGCCGCTCCAAGGGCGAGTCCGCGCGCGACTCGGTCAAGGAGATCAACCCGTACATCAACGTGGTGCTGCACGAGGAGCGCCTCGACAACTCCAACGTCATGGAGATCTTCTCCGGCTACGACCTGATCGTGGACGGCACCGACAACTTCGCCACCCGGTACCTGGTGAACGACGCCGCGGTGCTGCTCGGCAAGCCGTACGTGTGGGGTTCGATCTACCGCTTCGACGGCCAGGCCAGCGTGTTCTGGGCCGAGCACGGCCCCTGCTACCGCTGCCTCTACCCGGAGGCCCCGCCGCCGGGCATGGTCCCCTCCTGCGCCGAGGGCGGCGTGCTGGGCGTGCTCTGCGCCTCGATCGGCTCGATCCAGGTCACCGAGGCCATCAAGCTGCTCGCCGGCGTCGGCGAGCCGCTGGTCGGCCGTCTGATGATCTACGACGCCCTGGAGATGAACTACCGCCAGGTGAAGGTCCGCAAGGACCCGAACTGCGTGCTCTGCGGCGAGAACCCGACCGTCACCGAGCTCATCGACTACGAGGCGTTCTGCGGCGTCATCTCGGAGGAGGCCCAGGAGGCCGTCGCCGGTTCGACGATCACCTCGAAGCAGCTCAAGGAGTGGCTGGACGACGAGGAGGACATCTTCCTGATCGACGTCCGCGAGCCCAACGAGTACGAGATCGTCAACATCCCGGGCGCCGTGCTCATCCCCAAGGACCAGTTCCTGATGGGCAACGCCCTGGAGCGCATGCCCCAGGACAGGAAGATCGTCCTGCACTGCAAGACCGGCGTCCGTTCGGCCGAGGTCCTCGCCGTCCTCAAGTCCGCCGGCTTCGCCGACGCCGTCCACCTGGGCGGCGGCGTGATCGGCTGGGTCAACCAGATCGAGCCGCACAAGCCGGTGTACTAGGCACCAGCCAGCTGTGGAACGGCCCGCCGGGAAGCCCCCGGCGGGCCGTTCCGCGTCGGTGGGGAGGGAGGGGACGAGCGTGGTGTCGTTGTACGTCCACGAGATCCGGAGCCGGACCGAGGCCGACGCGGACATCGTCGTGCGATGCATGGAGGGGCCCGTCCAGGTCGGTGCTCGGTTCGACCGGTTCAGCGGCGTGGACCGGGCCGTCGACCTGGAGCTGATCCGGATCTTCGCCTTCCATCGCCCGGTCGAGTGGCTGGACCCGGTGCACACCGGGCTGGTCACCCTCGGGGGTGCGGACGTGCGTCGGCTGGCGCCGGGGCAGACCGTCCGGGGGACCAACCCCGGTTGAGGGTCAGAGCGCGCCCTTGCGCTGCAGCACGTTGTAGCAGACCCAGCCCGGGATGACCGGCAGCCAGAAGGTGAGGGCGCGGTAGAGGAAGACGGCGGGGGTGGCGGCGGCGGCCGGGACGCCGGAGAGGGTGAGGGCGCCGACGAGGGCGGCCTCGACCGGGCCGATGCCGCCCGGGGTGGGGATGGCGGAGCCGGCGGCGTTGGCGGTGAGGAAGACGACGGCGACGGCGGAGAAGCTCATGGAGCCGCCGAAGGCCTGGATGGAGGCGTCGAGGCAGGCGGTGAAGCTCAGGGTGAGCAGCAGGATGCCGCCGAAGCCGGTGAACAGCTTGCTGGGGGTCTGCATCAGGTCGAGCATGCGCGGGACGACGCCGAAGAAGAGTGAGCGGACCCGGGTGACCACGAAGCGCCGCAGCGGGCCGACCGCTGCGACCACCAGCGAGAGCACGGCGGCCGTGAGCACCCCGATGATCACGGCGCGGGAGGCGCCGAGGTCGCCGTTGGTCTGGGTGCCGGTGATCAGGCCGAAGCAGAACAGCAGCAGCAGGTGGCCGCCGAGCCCGGCGAGCTGGGAGGCGCCCACGCTGGCCGCCGCCTGGCCGGGCCGGATGCCCGCCTTCTGGAGGTAGCGGGTGTTGAGCGCGATGCCGCCGATCGCGGCGGGCGCGACCAGCTTGACGAAGGAGCCCGCCACCTGGGCCGCGACGGTGCGGCGGAAGGGCAGCCGCTCCGGCACGAAGCCGGTGAGGCTCATCGAGGCGGCGATGTAGGTGACGGCGGCGGCGGCCAGGGCGGCCGCGGCCCAGGCCCAGTTCATGTGGGAGAGCTTGAGCTGGGCCGGCTGGATGGTGGTGAGCGCGAGGTAGGCCGCGAAGGCCAGCGCGATCACGGTGATCAGGGTCTTGGGCTTGAGCCGTTCCAGCTTCTCCGGGGCCAGCGGGGCCTCCGGGGCGATCTGCAGGATCTGGCCGCGGATCCGGCTGAGCAGGTCCTCGCCCGCCGTCGCGATGTCCTCCTCGGCCTGCTGCTGGGTGCGCTCGCCGGAGGCGACCTGCTCCAGCGCGAGGGCCTGGGCGGCGGCCTTGCGCTCCTTGGTCTGTCTGGCCAGGTCACCCCTGGTCTGCCGGCTGAGCCCGACCGGCTGGAGCAGCGGCAGCGAGCCGGCCACCCGTTCGGCGCCGAGCACCGCGTTGGCGGTGGCCACGGCCCGTTCGGGCCCGACCCGCAGCGCGAAGGTGGTGAGCAGCTGGGCGAGGTCGATCCGCAGGGTCAGGTCGCCGGCCGCGATGTCGCCGCCGGAGAGGTTGACCAGGCAGCCGGTCTTGTCGTCCACCACCAGCAGGGATTCGCCGGTGAGGCGGCGGTGGGCGATCCGGCGGTCGTGCAGCCGGCCCACCGACTCCCAGAGCGAGGCCATCACCTGGTCGGTGATCTCCCCGTCGCCCAACTCGTCCAGGGTGCGGCCGGGCACCTGCTCGTAGACCAGGATCGCGGCGTCCGGCCCGAGCTCGGAGGTGGCCACCAGCTGCGGCGCCCGGGCGCCGGAGGCGGCGGCCGCGTACGCGATCAGCGCCTCCTGCTCCAGTGCCTGGCGCAGCGACTGCGGGCTGCGCCGGACGGCCACCGAGCGCAGCCGCAGGCGGCGCCAGGCGCGGTAGAAGAAGCCGGAGGCCTGCTGCTCGCGGTCGATGATGTGGACGTCCAGCGGCGGGCCGTCCTGCTGCTCGACGTAGTAGCGGCGGGTGCCGCCGGGCGCGTCGGGGGCGCGGTGCGCCCCGGCCGGGGCGAAGCCGACCTTGCGCAGGCCGGTCATCAGGTGGCTGCCGGTCGGCCGGATGTTGGGCGAGCCGATCGCGTACAGGGTGCCGTACGCCACCGACCAGCCGATCAGCACGGTGAGGATGAGCGAGAGCAGCGTGGTGTACCCGCTGACCAGCTCGGTCAGCCCGCTGAGGACGACCACCACCCAGAGCGCGACCCGCCAGCGCGGTCTGCTCGACATGCCGACGGCCGTCATGTAGGCGATCACCGGTGCGAGGTACCCGTGGACCGGGTCGGTCAGGGTCTGGCCGCCGTCCGGCGGCAGCTGGGTCAGCGCGTCCCGGATGGCCATCGGCGCGCCCGCCGCGACCCACCAGTCCACGCCCAGCGAGACCCCGTACGCGAGCACGGAGGCGAGCACGCCGTCCGCGACCCGCAGGCCGTCCCGCTTTATCAGCCGCTCGACCGCGAAGGCCAGCGGTACGCCGAGCACGGCCACGCTGGAGACCAGCGCGGCGACGGTGCTCAGCACGCCCGGGATGCGGTGGGCGTTGGTGGAGATGTCGTTCTCCAGGCCCGAGGTGGTGGAGACCGCGAAGCGGGCGACCAGGAAGAGCGCGATGATGCCGAGCAGGCCGGCGACGAAGCGGATCAGGTCGGAGGGCCGGTGCGCGCGGGCGGCGAGCAGCGGCTCGTCGACGGCGAGGTCGTCGCCGGCGTACGGGTCGAGCCCGTCCCACGCTGCCGATGCTTCGGGGCGGGACGGAGGCTCGGGGTGCTTCGTCAAGTCCAGGTGTGGTTCCGGTGCGGGCTCCGGGCCCGGGCCGGCTGGTGGGTGGTCGGCCGCCACGCCCTGCTCCCCCTCGTGCGGTGCTTCCTGCGGTTCGTGGTGTTCGGGCTGGTGCCCGGGGTCGCCGACGGGAGGCTGGGCACCCTCGTCCGCTGCCACGTCTGCCGTCCCGGTCATCTGGTCTTGTCCTCGTATCACCACTCACCGCCCCGAAGATGGTGGCATGCTCCGGCCGCCCGTGCTGGACAGGGGGCGCACCGGGCGCGGCGAATCCCCCGCACGGCGTCCTGGAACACCGCCGGACGAGGAACGGATGGCGGAACCTATGAGTAAGAATCGCGCACATGACGCAGAGCACGGGTGAGGCACCACCGCCCTATGTCGAATCGGTTCTCGACCTGACCGAGCGTATTCCCCCGGGCCGGGTGATGACCTACGGCGACGTGGCCGAGTACCTCGGGCAGGGCGGCCCTCGGCAGGTCGGGCGGGTGATGGCGATGTACGGCGGCGGCGTGCCCTGGTGGCGGGTGATCCGGGCGGACGGCCGCCCGCTGCCCGGCCACGAGGACCGCGCGCTGGCCAACTACCGGGTCGAGGGCACCCCGCTGCGGCTGGTCGGCGGCGTCCCCCGGGTCGACCTGCGGCAGGCCCGCTGGGACGGGAGCTAGCCGGAAGTCGGCCGGGAGTCGGTCGGGAGCCGGCCGGGGGCGCGTCGGCGAGGGGTGTGCGCCCCCGGCGGGTGGGAAGCGGATGCGGGTGCGGGGTGGGCGGGGCAGGATCGTAGGCTCGATGTTCCATCCCCAGCCTGAGGACGTCGGTGACTTCCCCCTTCCGCCTGGTGCGCAGCCCCCTGGCCCTGCCCGCCCCGCCCGTACTGGACGAGTACCAACGGGCGGTGGCCGAGCACGCGGGCGGCCCGCTGCTGGTGCTGGCCGGGCCCGGGACGGGGAAGACCACCACCCTGGTGGAGTCGGTGGCCCGGCGGATCGAGCGGGGGACGGACCCGGAGCGGATCCTGGTGCTCACCTTCAGCCGCAAGGCGGCGATGGAGCTGCGGGACCGGATGACGGCCCGGCTCGGGGTGGGCGACGTCGTTGCGCCCACCCCGCAGGCCACGACTTTTCATTCGTTCTGCTACGCCCTGCTGCGCGAGCACCAGACGCCGGAGGAGTACGCGGAGCCGCTGCGGCTGCTGTCCGGGCCCGAGCAGGACGTGATGGTGCGCGAGCTGCTGGCGGGCGGGGCGGAGGACGCCCGGGACGGGGTCGGGCGGATCGCCTGGCCGTTGGACCTGCGGGCCTGCCTGACCACGCGCGGGTTCGCCGACGAGGTGCGAGCGGTGCTGGCGCGCAGCCGGGAGCTGGGCCTGGGCGAGGCGGAGCTGGGCCGGTTCGCGGCCGGGGTGCAGCGGCCGGACTGGGCCGCCGCCGCGCTCTTCCTGGCCGAGTACCTGGACGTGCTCGACCTGCGGGGCGTGCTCGACTACGCGGAGCTGGTGCACCGGGCCGTGCTGCTGGCCGAGCGGGCCGAGGTCGGGGCCGCGCTGCGGGAGCGCTACGAGGCCGTGTACGTGGACGAGTACCAGGACACCGACCCCTCGCAGGTGCGGCTGCTGCGGGCGCTGGCGGGCGGCGGCCGGGACCTGGTCGCGGTCGGCGACCCGGACCAGTCGATCTACGCGTTCCGGGGTGCCGACATCAACGGCATCCTCGACTTCCCGCAGGCCTTCCCGCAGGCGGACGGGCGGCCGGCCGAGGTGAAGGTGCTGCGGGTCTCGCGGCGCTCGGGCGCGGTGCTGCTGGCCGCCACGCGGGAGCTGGCGCGGCGGATGCCGATGGGTCGGCTGCCGGCCGGGAAGCTGGCGGAGCACCGGGCGCTGCTGCCCGCCCGGGAGGGCGGGCAGGCGGAGGTGTACACCTACCCCACGCCCGGGGCGGAGCTGGATTCGGTGGCGGACCTGCTGCGGCGGGCCCACCTGGAGGACGGGGTGCCGTGGGGGGAGATGGCGGTGCTGGTCCGCGCCGGGGCGCGGTCGATTCCGGGCGTGCGGCGGGCGCTGGGCGCGGCGGGGGTGCCGCTGGAGATCGACGGTGACGATCTGCCGCTGCGCGAGGAGCCGGGGGTGGCGCCGCTGCTGCTCGCCCTGCGGGTCTGCGCGGGGCCGGCCGCGCTGTGCGACGCGGAGACGGCGCGGACGCTGCTGACCGGGCCGCTGGGCGGGTTGGACGGGGCGGACCTGCGGCGGCTGGGGCGGGCGTTGCGGGAGGAGGAGCGGCGGCACCTGCGGGGTGCCTCCGGCGGTGAGCTCGCCGATTCCGAGCTGCGCGAGGAGGGCGGGGGTGTGGTTGGTGAGGCGGCTGCGGGCTCTGAGCTTCCGCTGCGCGCAGTTCCCCGCGCCCCCATTGAGCCCGCCTTCGGCGAGGCCCCTCGCGGTGCTGTGGTGGTCCGTAGCGCTGAGGAGCTGATCCGGGAGGCGTTGGCGGAGCCGGAGCGGTTGGTGGCGTTCGAGCTGGGGGCGGCTCGGCGGGTTTACGAGGTGGGGGTGCTGCTGCGGAAGGTCAGGGAGTTGCTGGCCGGGGGCGGTGGGGCCGAGGAGGCGCTGTGGGAGCTGTGGGACGGGAGCCGGCGGTGGCGGGAGCGGTTGGAGCGGGCGGCGCTGCGGGGTGGGGCGGCCGGGCGTAACGCGGATCGGGATCTGGACGCGCTCTGTGCGCTGTTCGAGACGGCCGCGCGGGCCGAGGAGCAGGTGGCGGGGCACCGGGGGGCGTTGGAGTTCCTGGCGGAGCTGGAGGCCCAGGACATCGCGGCGGACACGCTGACGGTGCGGGCGGTGCGGCCGGAGGCGGTGCGGTTGATGACGGCGCACCGGTCGAAGGGTCTTGAGTGGCGGGTGGTGGTGGTCGCGGGGGTGCAGGAGGGGCTCTGGCCCGACCTGCGGCGCCGCGGTTCGCTGCTGGAGGCGGACCGGATCGGACGGGACGGGCTGGCCGAGCCGCTCTCGCCGGCGGCGCTGCTGGGGGAGGAACGGCGGCTGTTCTACACCGCGGCGACCCGGGCCAAGGAGCGGCTGATCGTCACGGCGGTGAAGGCGCCGGCCGAGGACGGGGACGAGCCCTCGCGGTTCCTGCGCGAGCTCTACCGGGAGGAGCTGGACCCACGGACCGGGAAGGTGACGGCCCGGCGGCCGCAGGTGACCGTCGAGGACGTGACGCACCGGCCGCGCAGGCCGCTCGCGGTGGCCGCGCTGGTGGCGGAGCTGCGCGCGGTCACGGTGGATCCGGGCCGTAGCCCCGAGCTGCGGCGGGCCGCCGCCGAGCGGTTGGCGCAGCTGGCCGAGGCGCGGGACGAGGACGGGGTGCCGCTGGTGCCCGCCGCGCACCCGGACCGGTGGTGGGGGCTGGTGGACCGCACGGAGGCGAGTGAGCCGCTGCGGCAGCCGGACGTGCCGGTGCGGCTCTCCGGGAGCGGGCTGGAGCAGCTGGAGGGCTGCTCGCTGCAGTGGTTCCTGGACAAGGACGTGAAGGCGGCCACCACCACGACCGCCGCCCAGGGTTTCGGGAACGTGGTGCACGCGCTGGCCGACGAGGTCGGCTCGGGGCGGACGCCGGCCGACCTGGCGGTGCTGATGGCGCGGCTGGACACGGTCTGGGACGCGCTGGCCTTCGACGCGCCGTGGAAGTCACGGCAGGAGAAGGAGCAGGCGCGGGCCGCGCTGGAGCGGTTCCTGCACTGGCACGTGCTGGAGCGCGGCCGCACCACGGTGGCCACCGAGCAGGGTTTCGACCTGACCATCCCGGTGGGGGAGGTGGAGATCCGGATCCGGGGTTCGATGGACCGGGTGGAGCGGGACGAGGCCGGCCGGGCGTACGTGGTGGACTTCAAGACCGGCAAGCAGCTGCCCACGGACAAGTCGATGCCGCGGCACCGGCAGTTGGCGGTCTACCAACTCGCGGTGGAGCACGGGGCGTTGGCCGATCTGCCGGGCTTCGAGGAGGGCGCCGTCGCGGGCGGGGCCGAGCTGGTGCACCTGCGCGAGCCGGCGAAGGGCGCGCCGGAGGAGCCGAAGGTCCAGCACCAAGGCCCGGCCACCGAGCCCTGGGTCTCCGATCTGCTCGCGGAGGCGGCGGGCAAGGTGCTGGCGGAGCGGTTCGTCCCGACCACGGGCGAGGGCTGCGCGAGGTGTGCGTTCCGCAGCAGCTGCTCGGCGCAGCGGGACGGCCGTCAGATCATCGACTAGATCCAGCTGCACTATCAGGGGCGCGGGGAACGGCGCGGCCAGCCCGGCGCCGCCGACCAGTCGAGATGCCCGGTTCAGTTGCACTATCGGGGTGCAGGGCTGGGGCGTGATCAAGGCTCTACGGAGCTGGGTGGCTGGTCGCGCAGTCCCCCGCGCCCCTGATGGTTGTCCGCCGCTGTCATCGAGAACGATTAGGTTGGTGGACGTGTCCGCCGTCCTCACTGACCCCGCCCAGCTCAAGGAGCTGCTCGGCATTCCGTTCAACCGGGAGCAGATGGCGGCGATCGGGGCGCCGCTGGAGCCGGCGGTGATCGTGGCGGGGGCCGGGTCGGGGAAGACCACGGTGATGGCCGCGCGGGTGGTGTGGCTGGTCGGGTCGGGGGCGGTGGGGCCGGAGCAGGTGCTGGGGCTGACCTTCACCAACAAGGCGGCGGGGGAGCTCGCTGAGCGGGTGCGCTCGGCGCTGGTGCGGGCGCGGGTGCTGGATCCGGCGGAGGAGAGCCTGGGGGAGCCGGAGATCTCCACGTACCACGCCTTCGCCGGGCGGCTGCTCAAGGAGCACGGTCTGCGGATCGGGATCGAGCCGGACACCCGGCTGCTCGCGGACGCGACCAGGTTCCAGCTGGCGGCTAAGGTGCTGCGCTCGGCGCAGGGGCCGTTCCCCGGGCTGACCGGGGCGTTCTCGGGGCTGGTGGCGGATCTGATCGCGCTGGACGGGGAGCTGGCGGAGCACCTGGTGGAGCCCGAGGAGCTGCGGGCCTTCGACACGGCGCTGCTCGACCAGCTGGCCACGGCCAAGCTGGGCAACGAGGACCTGCGGGCGCTGCCGGTGACGGCCCGGGCCCGGTTGGAGCTGCTGGAGCTGGTGGAGGAGTACCGGCGGCGCAAGGCCAGGGCCGGGCTGATGGACTTCGGCGACCAGATCGCGGCCTCGGCCCGGCTGGCGCAGCGGCGCAAGGAGGTCGGGGAGCTGCTGCGCGCGCAGTACCGGGTGGTGCTGCTGGACGAGTACCAGGACACCTCGGTCGCGCAGCGGCTGATGCTCGCGGGGCTGTACGGCGGCGGCACGGGCCACCCGGTCACGGCGGTGGGCGACCCGTGCCAGGCGATCTACGGCTGGCGCGGGGCCTCGGTGGCCAACCTGGACGACTTCCCCCGGCACTTCCCGCGGGCCGGGGGCGCCCCGGCGGCCCGGTACGCGCTGAGCGAGAACCGCCGCAGCGGCGGCCGGCTGCTGGCCTTCGCCAACCACCTGGCGGCGCCGCTGCGGGCGATGCACGAAGGGGTGGAGGCGCTGCGCCCCGCGCCGGGGGCCGAGCAGGAGGGGTTCGTCCGCTGCGCGCTGCTGCCCACCCACGCGGAGGAGATCGACTGGCTGGCGGATTCGATCGCGCACCTGGTGCGCACCGGCACCGCCCCGGGGCGGATCGCGGTGCTCTGCCGGGGCGGCGGGGCCTTCCCGGACATCCACGCGGCGCTGGTGGCCCGGCAGGTGCCGGTGGAGGTGGTGGGCCTGGGCGGGCTGCTCCAACTGCCCGAGGTGGCCGACCTGGTGGCGGTCTGCGAGGTGCTGCAGGACCCGACGGCCAACGCCGCGCTGGTGCGGCTGCTGATCGGGCCGCGCTGGCGGATCGGCCCGCGTGACCTGGCGCTGCTCGGGCGGCGGGCCGCCGAGCAGGTGCGGACGGGGCGGCCCGAGGGCGCGGACGCGCTGGCGGCGGCGGTGGCCGAGACCGACCCGACCGAGATCGTCTCGCTGGCGGACGCGCTGGAGACCTTTCTGGAGCGCGAGCAGCCGGACGAGCTGCCGTTCTCGGCCGAGGCGCGGGTGCGGTTCGCCCGGCTGGCGCAGGAGTTGCGGGAGCTGCGCCGGGTGCTGGCCGAGCCGCTGATGGACGTGCTCCACCGGGTGCTGGCGGTGACGGGCCTGGAGGTGGAGCTCTCGGCCTCGCCGCTGGCGCTGGCGGCCCGGCGGCGGGAGACGCTGCACGGCTTCCTTGACGTGGCCGCCTCCTTCGCCGATCTGGACGGCGACCCGGGGCTGAGCGCCTTCCTGGCCTTCCTGCGGGCGGCGCAGGAGTACGAGCGGGGCCTGGACAGCAGCCTGCCCGGCGGGGAGGACACCGTGAAGGTGCTCACCGCGCACAAGTCCAAGGGCCTGGAGTGGGACGTGGTCGCGGTGCCCGGCCTGGTCAAGGGCGGCTTCCCGACCGACAAGGGCCGGGAGCGGTGGACCAGCACCAAGCGGGTGCTGCCGCACGCGCTGCGCGGCGACGCGGCCACGCTGCCGGAGCTGGCCGAGTGGGAGCCCAAGCCGATGGCGGCGTTCAAGAAGGAGATGGCCGAGCACGCCAAGGTCGAGGAGCTGCGGCTGGGGTACGTGGCCTTCACCCGGCCGCGCTCGCTGCTGCTGGCCTCCGGCCACTGGTGGGGGCCGAGCCAGAAGCGCCGCCGGGGCCCGTCCGCGTTCCTGACCGAGCTGCGGCTGCACGCCGAGCGGCCGGGCTGCGGCGAGGTGGAGGCGTGGGCCGAGCCGCCGCTGCCGGAGGCGGAGAACCCGGCGCTCACCGAGCAGGTCGAGACGCCCTGGCCGCTGCCGCTGGACCCGGCGGCGCAGGCCGCCCGGCGGCGGGTGGCCGAGGTGGTGCGCGGGCGCCTGGACGGGGTGCCGGCTGCCGAGCCGGAGCCGATGGCGCCGGAGGACGAGCGCCAGGTGGCCTCCTGGGACCGGGACCTGTCGGCGCTGCTGGGCGAGCTGGCCCGCTCGCGGCGGGCCGTGCGCGAGGTGCCGCTGCCGCCCTCGCTCTCGGCCACCCAGCTGCTGCGGGTGGCGGCCGACCCGGACGGCTTCGCCCGGGAGCTGGCCCGCCCGATGCCGCGCCCGCCGCAGCCGGCCGCCCGCCGGGGCACCCGCTTCCACGCCTGGGTGCAGGCCAGGTTCGAGCAGCGCTCGCTGCTGGACGTGCTGGAGCTGCCCGGCTTCGACGAGGACGGCATCGAGGACGAGCGCGACCTGGAGCGGCTCAAGGAGGCCTTCCTGCGCAGCCCGTACGCGGGCCGGCGGCCGTACCGGGTCGAGGCGCCGTTCCAGCTGGTGCTCGGGGGGCGGGTGGTGCGCGGCCGGATCGATGCGGTCTACCGGGAGAGTGACGGTGGCTCAGGGTCACCGCGCTACGAGGTGGTCGACTGGAAGACCCACCGGGAGGAGACGGCGGACGCGCTGCAACTGGCCGTCTACCGGCTGGCCTGGGCCGAGGCGGCCGGGGTCGAGCCGGAGCAGGTCACGGCCTCGTTCCTGTACGTCCGCAGCGGGCGGGTGGAAAGACCGTCAGGACTTCCCGGCCGAAAAGAGTTGACCAGGCTTCTGATCGGGAATAGTGAAGAATGAGTCACGCAGAGCATCCAAGTCGTCACAGCGTCGCGCGAAACCTGTGCACAGTGCACTTTTCGCGCCTATTGTGGGGTCGGTAACCGGTCAACCCCGTACTCCGGCCACCAGCGAGGCCCGTAGGCCCTGACCCTCAGTCACCACCGCAGGTGTCCCCTGGCACCGGCCACCTTCTGCTGGAGAGACCGAAGTTGAGTGCGACCGGATGGATCAGAACGCGGCTCGGGGTGCTGCTCCCCGGAGCCGGGTCAGGTGGGGTGGCCGGCCCGCCCGGCACCTGGCCCAAGACCGCCCTGGCGCTGCCGTACATCGGCATGCTGCTGGTGGTCTCCCTCGACTACTTCAGCAACACCAAGGTCACGGTGGAGCCCGCGCTCACCGCCGTGCCCGCACTGGCCGCCGTGGTCAGCCGGCGGGCCTGGTACCCGCTGCTGATCGGGGTCTGCACCGAGCTCGCCGCCTTCCTGATGGCCTTCTACAACGAGGCGCTCGGCGCGTCGGTGCACAGTGCCACGGTGTTCGCGATCGCGCTGGTCGCGGCGATCGGCTGGGTCAGCGTCACCCTGCGGCTGCGTCAGGAGCGGGCGCTGGCCGACGCGCAGGTGGTGGCCGACGTCGCCCGGCGGGTGCTGCTGCGGCGGGTGCCGGACCGGGTGGGCTGCGTGCGGGCGGCCGTGCACTACGCGGCGGCGGCCGAGCACGCCTCGATCGGCGGTGACCTCTACGAGGTGGTCAACACCCGGCACGGGGTGCGGGCCGTGGTCGGCGACGTGCGGGGCAAGGGGCTCAACGCGGTGGAGACGGCGGCCGCCGTGCTCGGCGCCTTCCGCGAGGCCGCGCACCAGGAGCCCGCGCTGGAGAAGGTGGCCGGCTGGCTGGCCGTCAGCCTGGACCGGGCCCTGCACGAGAACGACCACCCCGGGGTGGAGGAGGAGTTCGTCACCCTGGTGCTGATCGGGGTGGGCCCTGACGGCGCGGCCGAGATCGTCAACTGCGGCCACCCCTCGCCGCTGCTGCTCCGCGCCGACGAGCCGGTGCGGGCGCTGGAGCTGAACGAGACGGTGCCGCCGCTCGGCGTGCTCGACCCCTGCGACGTGAAGCCGCCGGTCCAGCGGCTGGCCGTCCGGCCGGGCGACCGGATCCTGCTCTTCACCGACGGTGTGATCGAGGCCCGGGACAGGCACGGCGTCTTCTACCCGCTGGCCGAGCGGCTGCCGCAGTGCGCGGACGGCACACCGGGGGAGGTGCTGGGGCGGCTGCACGAGGACGTGGTGCGGCATGTCGGGCGGGTGCCGGGGGACGATGCGGCGATGCTCTTGCTCCAGTACGAGCCGGTGGGGGTGCTGCCGCATCAGGCTGCTGAGCAGGTGCTGGCGAACGGTTAGGGGTGGGCAACCACCGGGGGCGCGGGGAACTGCGCGCGCCCCCATCGCATTCCCTTACAAGTCGACTTCCACCACCAGTGGGCGGTGGTCGGAGACGACCGCCCTTGGTGCCCGGGCTGAGGTTGCCGCCTGGCGAGGGAGGCCCATGGCCAGGACGTGGTCGAACTGGACCGTGGGGCGGTGGGATGGGTAGGTCGGGGTCTTGGCGAGGTCGTACCAGCCGTGCAGGCGGGTGCGGGGTCGGGCCCGGCGGACTGCGCGGGCGGTGCGGACGCGGTCGCGGGCCGAGGCGCCGCCGAGCACGGTGCGGGGGACGGCGCCGATCAGGTTGAAGTCGCCGAGCACGAGGTGCGGCTGGGGGAGGTCGGCGATCCAGCGCCGGACCGCGGCCAGCTGGGCCATGTTCCAGCCGGGCACGAAGGAGAGGTGGGCGGCGACCACGGTGAACGGGCCGTGCTCCCCCTCCAGGACGGCGGCCAGGGCGGCCCGGGGCTCGTCCGGGACGGGGGTGAGGCCGCGCCGGCCGGCCACGCGGAGCGGGAGGCCGAACGGCGCCGGGGCGAACCGGCGCGCGCGCCAGTGGCTGACCGGGAGGCGGGTGAGCAGGGCGGTGCCGTAGGAGGGGAGCTCGGTGGCGCTGCCGAGCTCGGCGGGGCCGTAGACGGTGAGGCCGGCGTGCGCGGGGTCGGTGATCCAGCCGGCGACCGGGGCCGGGCGTCCGTGCAGGGCGGCGGCGAACCGCCAGTCCGCCGCGCCCATCGCCTTGGCGGCCACGGCGGTCTGGTCGGTCAGCCCGGAGCGCTCCTGGTGGCGGTCGACCTCCTGGAGGGCCAGCACGTCCGCGTCCAGCGCGGCGATCGCCTCGTGCAGCGGCTCGGCCGGGTCGAGCGGGTACGGCAGCGGTGTGCCGTCCCCGGCCAGGGGCTGACCGTGCAGCAGGTTGAAGGTCGCGATGCGCAGCTGGGTCACCGTACGACCGTACCGGTTCGCACGGCGGCCGGGTCCGGGCCTGCGGGGCTTGAGACCGGCGGACATACCGGGTATACATACGTGGTATGTCCATCCGTCACGGTCTGCTCGCCCTGCTCGACCAGGGCCCGCGCTACGGCTACCAGCTGCGCACCGAGTTCGAGGCCCGCACCGGCGCCACCTGGCCGCTGAACGTGGGCCAGGTCTACACCACGCTCAGCCGGCTGGAGCGGGACGGCCTGGTCACCCCCGACGGGGAGGACGAGGAGGGCCACGTCTACTACGCGGCCACCGAGGCCGGCCGGGCCGAGCTGCGGTCCTGGTTCGACACCCCGGTGCCGCGGGACAGCCCGCCCCGGGACGAGCTGGCGATCAAGCTGGCGATGGCCGTGACCGTGCCGGGGGTGGACGTGGCCGCCGTGGTCCAGGGGCAGCGCCGGCACAGCATGAAGGCGCTCCAGGACTACACCCGGCTCAAGGGCCAGGCGATCACCGCCGACACCGGCGCCCAGGCGGACCTCGCCTGGCTGCTCGTCCTGGAGCAGCTGATCTTCCAGACCGAGGCGGAGATCCGCTGGCTCGACCACTGCGAGAGCCGCCTCATGCAGCGGGCCGCCGAGCCCGCCCCCGCAGCCGTGCCTGCCCCGGCCGCCAAGGCCAGGCGCCGCGCCCGGCTCTGAGCCGCCGAGGCCGAGCGCCACTTCCGGCCCCGAGTCGTCCGTAACCGAACCAGCACCATCAGGGGGAGCACCATGAGCTCACCGACCGCACAGCCCGTCCTCCGGCTGCAGGGCGTCACCCGCGTCCACGGCCAGGGCGCCGCCCAGGTCCACGCCCTCAGAGGGGTGGACCTGGAGGTGCGGGCGGGTGAGTTCGTCGCGGTGATGGGCCCCTCCGGCTCGGGCAAGTCGACCCTGCTGACCCTGGCCGGCGGGCTGGACTCGCCCTCCGAGGGCCGCGTGGTGGTCGAGGGCAGCGTGCTGGGCGAGCTGAACCGCAAGGGGCTGGCCCGGCTGCGCCGCCGCAGCGTGGGCTACGTGTTCCAGGATTACAACCTGATACCCGCGTTGACGGCGGCCGAGAACGTGTCGCTGCCGCGCGAGCTGGACGGGGTCTCCAGCCGGGCGGCCCGGCGCGAGGCGGTGGCCGCGCTGACCGAGCTGGGCATCGAGGGCCTGGCCGACCGCTTCCCGGACGAGATGTCCGGTGGCCAGCAGCAGCGGGTGGCGATCGCCCGCTCGCTGATCGGCGACCGCCGGCTGGTGCTGGCGGACGAGCCGACCGGCGCGCTGGACTCCGCCACCGGCGAGTCGGTGCTCGCGGTGCTGCGGGCCCGCTGCGACGCGGGCGCCGCCGCGATGATGGTCACCCACGAGGCCCGGCACGCCGCCTGGGCGGACCGGGTGGTCTTCCTGCGGGACGGCCGGATGGTCGACCAGAGCGTCCAGCAGGACGCCGGCAGCCTGCTGGTGGGCTCGGGCGGCGGCTTCGACGGGCCGTCGCGGTGAGCCTCTCCTCCTGGCGGCTGGCCCTGCGGATCGCCCGGCGCGACGCGTTGCGCGCCAAGGGCCGCAGCGCCCTCGTACTCGCGATGATCGCCCTGCCCGTGCTCGGTGTCACCGGCGCCGACATCGTCTACCGCAGCGGCCAGCTCGACCCGGGCGAGCGGGTGGCCCGGGTGATGGGCGGGGCCGACGCGCTGGTCTCGGTCTACCAGCGGGGTGACCTCGCCGAGCAGGCCCCGGACTACCTGGACGGCCGCACCGGCAGCTCGCCCGAGCCGGGCAAGCCGCTCGGCGCCGAGCAGCGGCGCAGCCTGGCCACCGAGCCGGCCACCCTGCTCGGGGAGCTGCTCCCGGCCGGCAGCCGGCTCGTCCCGGTGCAGGGCGGCGGCACCTTCACCACCACCAGGGAGGGCCAGCTGCGGGTCGCCACCGCCGAGGCCGACCTGACCGACCCGGTCTGGCGCGGCAAGCTCGACCTGGTCGAGGGCAAGGCCCCCGCCACCGACCGCGAGGTGGCCGCCACCCGGCACTTCCTCGACCAGGCGGGGCTGCGGATCGGCGACACCACCACCCCGCGCGAGGGCCACCCGTACACCGTGACCGGCGTGGTGGAGAACCCGGCCGCCCTGGACGAGGACACCCTGGTCGGCCGCCCCGGCGCGCTGCTGCCGGCTCCCGCCGGCGGCGAGAGCGCCCGGGGTGCGGACACCTGGCTCGCCGTGCTGCCCGCCGGGGCGGTGCTGGACTGGCCGAAGGTGCTGGAGCTCAACAAGTACGGCATCACCGCCAGCAGCCGCGCGGTGCTGCTCGACCCACCCGCCCGCGCCGAGGTGCCCTTCTACCAGGGCCGGGCCGGCACGGGCGACGACCGGCTGGAGAACCCGATCCTGGTGATCACCGCGACGGTGGCCGGGATGGCGCTGCTGGAGATCGTGCTGCTCGCGGGCCCGGCCTTCGCGGTCGGTGCCCGCCGCTCGCGCCGCCAGCTCGGCCTGCTGGCCGCCGCCGGCGGCGACCGCTCGCAGGTGCGGGCCGTGGTGCTCGGCGGGGGCGCCGTGCTCGGGGCCGCCGGTGCGGTGCTGGGCGTGGTGCTGGCGGTCGGGCTGGTCGCGGTCGGCCGGCCCTGGGCCGAGCAGCGGGCGAACAGCCGGTTCGGCCACTTCGACCTGCACGCCCTCGACCTGCTCGGCATCGCGCTGATCGGCCTGGTCACCGGCCTGCTGGCGGCCGTGGTGCCGGCCGTCCAGGCCGCCCGGCAGGACGTGGTGGAGGCGCTGGACGGCCGTGGCACGGTCAAGCCCGCCAACCGCAGGCTGGCCCTGCTCGGCCTGGTGATGCTGATCGGTGGCACCGCGCTGGCGCTCGGCGGGCAGGCCGTCGGGCAGCGCACCGTGCCGGTGCTCGGCGGCTCGATGATCGCCGAGCTGGGCATGGTCGCGCTCACCCCGATCCTGGTCGGCCTCTTCGGCCGGCTGGGCCGCTGGCTGCCGCTCAGCCCCCGGCTGGCGCTGCGCGACGCCGTCCGCCACCGGGGCCGCACCGCCCCGGCGGTGGCGGCCGTGATGGCCGCCGTGGCGGGCTCGGTCGCGGTCGGCATCTACACCACCAGCAACGACCAGGCCGCCCGCGAGCGCTACGAGGCCCGGATGCCGAACGGCGCGGTCAGCCTCTCGTTCAGCTCCCGCACCGAGGGCGCGTTCGACGCGGCCCGGCAGCGGGCCGCCGTCGAGCAGGCCGCACCGGGCCTGGGCGAGCGGGGCGACGTCGCCTCGGCCGCCTTCCCGGCCGACTGCAACGCCGGCAAGTCCTGCGGGTACGTCGAGGCGGTGCTGCCCAAGGAGCAGCGCTGCCCCGCGTACGAGGTGGACTCCCGGCGCACCGACCCGGCCGAGTACGACCGGCTGCGGCGCGACCCGCGCTGCACCCACCAGCCCAACTACACCGGCCAGTTCGGCGCCACCCCGATCGGTGGCGCGGCGGTGCTGCGCAACCTGTTCGGAGCGCAGGACCGGGCGGCCGAGGGGGCGCTGGCGGCGGGCAAGGCGGTGGTCTTCGACGCCCGGTACCTGACGGAGGGCCAGGTGACCCTGCGGATCACCGACCCCTGGCCGGAGGGCGGGCCGACGGTGGGCCCGGACGGCTCGGTGGTCCAGCCCAAGGAGCCGGCCTCGCACGAGGTGCGGGTGGACGCCGTGGTCGCCGCCGCCCGGGTGCAGGCCGCGCCGGTGCTGCTGGGCGATCCGGCCGCGCGGCAGCTGGGCCTGGCCCGGCTGGACGCCGGCTCGGTCTGGCTGCCCCCGGCCGCGCCCGACGGCACCGCCGAGCAGCGGGTCACCTCGGCGGTGGCCAAGCTGGACCCGGGCAGCCGGCTGGAGGTGGAGCGGGGCTACCGGTCCAGCCAGGGGCTGATCTCGGTCGGCCTGACCGTCTTCGCGGCCCTGGTCGCGCTCGGCGCGGCCGGCATCGCCACCGGCCTGGCCGCCGCCGACTCCCAGCGCGACCTGGCCACCTTGGCGGCCGTCGGGGCCACCGGAGGCATCCGCCGACGGCTCTCGGGCTTCCAGTGCGGGGTGATCGCCGCGATGGGCGCGGCGCTCGGCACGGTCTGCGGGGTGGTGCCCGCGGTGGCGCTGCGCAAGGTGGAGGCGCTCGCCGCCTCCGGCACTTCCACGGTGCCCGGAAGTGACGAGGTGGTGATCGCCTTCCCGTGGGCGACCATGGGCGTCACCCTGCTGCTGCTCCCGGCGGTCGCGGTGCTGCTGGCCACCCTGCTCACCCGCTCGCGGCTCAGCCTGGTGCGCCGCGAGGCGTAGTCGGTACAGGTGCCGGGGCTGCGGGCCCCGGCACCAGACGGTCTAAAGTCGTCCGTATGACGAAAACCCCGGACAGCGTCGTCCGCACCTACATCGAGCAGCACCAGGGCGAGTTCCTCGCCGACCTCTCCGACTGGCTGCGCATCGCCTCCGTCTCGGCCGATCCGGCCGCCGCCGGTGAGGTGCGCCGGTCCGCCGAGTGGCTGGCCGCGAAGCTCACCGAGACCGGCTTCCCGGTCGCGGAGGTGTGGGAGACGGAGGGCCTGCCGGCCGTCTTCGCCGAGTGGCCCTCGGGCGAGGCCGACGCGCCGACCGTGCTGGTCTACGGCCACCACGACGTGCAGCCCGCCGCCAAGGCGGACGGCTGGGCCACCGAGCCGTTCGACCCCACCGTGATCGGCAAGCAGCTGTTCGCCCGGGGCGCGGCCGACGACAAGGGCCAGGTCTTCTTCCACACCCTCGGGGTCCGGGCCCACCTGGCGGCCACCGGCCGCACCGCCCCGGCCGTCAACCTCAAGCTGCTGATCGAGGGCGAGGAGGAGTCCGGCTCGCCGAACTTCGCCGCCCTGGTGCGCCGCGAGGCCGAGCGGCTGGCCGCCGACGTGGTGATCATCTCGGACACCGGCATGTGGTCCGAGACCACGCCCACCGTCTGCACCGGCATGCGCGGCCTGATGGACGCCCAGATCGACTTCGCCGGCCCGGACACCGACATCCACTCCGGCTCCTTCGGCGGCGCGGTGCCCAACCCGGCCACCGTCGCGGCCGAGCTGGCCGCCGCCCTGCACGACGCCGACCGCAAGGTGGCGATCCCGGGTTTCTACGAGGGCATCGTCGAGCTGACCGAGCGCGAGCGCGAGCTGTTCGCCGCGCTGCCCTTCGACGAGGCGCAGTGGCTGCGGGTGGCCAAGTCGTACGGCGCCGAGGGCGAGGCCGGGTACTCCACCCTGGAGCGGATCTGGGCCCGCCCGACAGCCGAGGTGAACGGCATCTGGGGCGGGTACACCGGCCCCGGCGGCAAGACCATCGTGCCCGCCGAGGCGCACCTCAAGCTCTCCTTCCGGCTGGTGGCCGGCCAGGAGCCCGAGAAGGTCCGCGAGGCCGTCCGGGAGTGGGTCGCCACGCAGGTGCCCGAGGGCATCCGGTACGAGCTGGTCTTCCCCGGCGCCACCCGTCCCTGCCTGACCCCGCTGGACCACCCGGCGCTGCAGGCCACCGTCCGGGCGATGGGCCGGGCCTTCGAGCAGGAGGTGCTGTTCACCCGCGAGGGCGGCTCCGGCCCGGCGGCCGACCTCCAGGACGTGCTCGGCGCGCCGGTGCTCTTCCTGGGCATCTCGGTGCCCTCGGACGGCTGGCACTCGGTGAACGAGAAGGTCGAGCTGGACCTGCTGGCCAAGGGCGTGGAGACCGCCGCGTACCTGTGGAGCGAGCTGGCCGAGAGCCGGGCCGGGGCGTGAGCTGCCCCGCCGTCGCCACTGTCGAGACCTACCTGATCGGGGATGGACCGAGTTGAGCACCGCGCCTGACACCGCCGCGCCGCAGGACGTGGCCCACCTCGCCCTGGCCCGGGCCGGGGTGGACCGTGCCGCCCAGCACCGCTTCGACGAGCCCTGGCTGGCGGCGGCCTGGAGCCACCCGACCACCAAGGTGCTGCCGATCTCGGGCGGCGAGGCCTTCGTGGTCGAGACCGAGACGGGCACCGAGCTGGTGCTGCTGCCCTCCTTCGAGGCGCCGCAGACCGGCGACCGGTACTTCCTGGGCACCGACGAGGACGGCACCTCGTACTTCGCGCTGGCGGGCGACAGCCTGCCGGGCCGGCTGGACGGCGACGCCCGCCCGGCCGGGCTGCGCGAGGTCGGGGCGCTGCTCTCGGCCCGGGACGCCGGGCTGCTGGTGCACGCCGTGGCGCTGGAGCACTGGCACCGGCTGCACAGCTTCTGCTCCCGCTGCGGGCACCCGACCGAGAAGGCCGGGGCCGGCCACGTGCGCCGGTGCACCTCCTGCGCCGCCGAGCACTACCCGCGCACCGACCCGGCGGTGATCATGCTGATCACCGACGGGCAGGATCGCTGCCTGCTCGGCCGCCAGGCGCTCTGGCCGGAGGGCCGCTGGTCCACCCTGGCCGGCTTCGTGGAGCCCGGCGAGTCGCTGGAGCAGGCGGTGGCCCGGGAGGTCGTCGAGGAGGCCGGCGTCCGGGTCGCCGAGGTGAGCTACGTGGCGAGCCAGCCCTGGCCCTTCCCGGCCAGCCTGATGCTCGGGTTCCTCGGCAAGGCCGACCCGGCCGGCACCGCGATCACCGTGGACGGCGAGGAGCTGGCCGAGGCGCGCTGGTTCTCCCGCGAGGAGCTGCGGGCCGGCATGGCGGCGGGCGAGATCGTGCCGCCCTCCGGCATTTCGATCGCGCGTCACCTGGTCGAACTCTGGTACGGGGAACCGCTGCCGAGTTCGGCCCGCTGGTAGCCGCGGGAATACCCGCCGGTAATCGAAAACGGGGGCGTCATAAACCCCGAGGGGGCGTGCGGCCAATAGTCGCACGCCCCCTTTGTTCGGCCATCTCTCCGCGGCCATTTCCGGTGCCGGCGGAATGACTCCCGAACGGCTCAGGAGGCCTCGCGGACCGGGCCGTCCGGAGCCGCCGTGTCCAGCCAGCAGCTGACCGTCTTGCCGGTCAGCCGGGTGGTCACCGTCCACTTGCTGCAGAGCGCGGAGACGATCGCCAGCCCCCGGCCGCTGGAGTCCTCCGGGGCGGCCTCGCGGGGCTGCGGCAGGCCGCGGCCGAAGTCCGCCACCGAGATCTGCAGGGCCTGCTCGGTGAGCGCCAGGGTGATCGAGACGGCCCCCTGGCCGTAGCGCAGGGCGTTGGTGACCAGCTCGGACACCAGCAGCTCGGCGCTGTCGGCCAGCCCCGGCGCGCCCCAGGCGGCCAGCGCCGTCCGGGTCAGCCGGCGGGCCCGGGCGACGTTGCCCGGGCGCGGCGGGAAGGAGGCCGAGGCGGACCAGGAGCCGCGCTCGGCGGCCTCCAGGGCCCGCCCCGGCCGGTGGTCGGCCCCCGACGGGGCGGTGAGGTGAGTCGCTGACTGCCGCGCTTCGGTGTCGCGCGCGGCCGTGGTTTCGGGCATGGTTCCGCCCCCGGGAGTGCCGATGGGAATGTCCTGCTGCGCCCCGCCGGTGAATGCGGGACGGACTGGCGGGCTGAGCCGGGGCAGAGCGGGTAGGATCGGCCTCGGAATCCCCAATCCCGGCCAATATTGGCGGGTTTGGCTGAAATGGCGCAAGCCGAATCGCTACATTCCTCGGGTGACAATCCCTCGGGGCAGTGCCCAATCCCCCAAGTACCAGCGGCTGGCCGCCGACCTGCGCCGCCGCATCGCCGCCGGTGAGTGGCGCGGCGACACCGCGCTGCCGGTGGAGACCGAGCTGGAGCAGCACTACGGCGTGGCCCGGAACACGGTCCGGCTCGCGGTGGACGTGCTGGTCAACGAGGGGCGGCTGGTCCGCCTCCAGGGCAAGGGCACGTACCTGAAGGACCATCCGGTGCTCGACCACCGGGCGTACGCCCCGCCGCTGGTGCCGGGCCAGCGGGACTGCCTGGCCGGGCCCAGCGAGGTCTACACGAAAGAGGCGCGGGCGGCGGGCCGGCAGTTGACGGCCGACTTCGAGATGCTGATCGTCCGGGCCCGCGAGGACATCGCCGAGCGGCTCGGGCTGCGGCCCGGGGAGGCGGTGGTGGTGCGGCGCCAGCTGCGCCTGATCGACCGCGAGCCCTACTCGATCGAGGAGAGCCACTACCGGGCCGGGCTGGCCGCGGGCACCCCGCTGATGGAGCCGGACGCGGTGCCCGGCGGCGACGAGCAGGTGCTGGCCGCACTCGGCCGCACCGAGGTCGGCGGGGTCGACCACCTGGTCTCCCGGATGCCGGGCCCGGAGGAGTCCGCCTGGTTCCAGGGCGGCCCCGGGGTGCCGCTGCTGGTGCAGACCCGGGTCACCTACGACTCCCGGGGGCCGGTGCGGGTGATCGAGACCCGCTACTCGGCGGACCGCTGCCGGCTGGTCTACGGCCTGGGCGAGCTCGGCGGGCGGCCGCTGGAGCAGCAGACGCCCGCCGAGTGACGCGCCGTCAACACGTGGCGCGCCGTCAGCCGACCAGGGCGGCCTGGCTCTGCCCTAGGTCAGCCCGCCAGGGCGGTCTGAACCTGACGCAGGCTCGGGTTGGTCATCACGACCTGCTCGCCGCCGGAGGTGGGCCGCACGATCACGGTCGGGACGACCTGGTTGCCGTTGTTGACCGACTCGACGTAGGAGGCCGAGGCCGGGTCCTCCTCGATGTTGATCACGTCGTAGGCGATGCCCTCGCGGTCCAGCTGGCTCTTGAGGCGGTTGCAGTAGCCGCACCAGGTGGTGCTGTACATCGTCACGCTGCCGGACATCGCGGAGGCTCCTTCGGGAGGGGTTACGGTCGGAAGGGAGAACGTCCGGCGCACGGGCGGCATTCCGCGCCGCCCACCGGGCAGAAGGTCTGATGATCGCACCCGGCCTGTGGACAACGCAGGCCGGTGTGTCCCCCGGGGCTGAGAGGATGGTCGGCATGCAGGAAGAGCTTCCGGCCGATTTCGGCCCCCACGCGTACGAGTCCGCGGCCTACGACGGTGCGTCCGGTGCCGACGCGGTGCTCGCGGGCCTCGACCCGGAGCAGCGGGCCGTCGCCACCGCCCTGCACGGGCCCGTCTGCGTCCTGGCCGGCGCCGGGACGGGCAAGACCCGCGCCATCACCCACCGGATCGCCTACGGGGTGCGCAGCGGCGTCTACCAGCCCCAGCAGGTGCTCGCGGTGACCTTCACCGCCCGCGCGGCGGGGGAGATGCGCGGCCGGCTGCGCCAGCTCGGCGCCGAGGGCGTGCAGGCCCGCACCTTCCACTCCGCCGCGCTGCGCCAGCTCCAGTACTTCTGGCCGCGCGCGATCGGCGGCGAGGTGCCCCGGCTGCTGGAGCGCAAGGTCCAGCTGGTCGCCGAGGCGGCCGGCCGCAGCGGCCTGCGCGTCCAGCGCACCGAGCTGCGCGACCTGACCAGCGAGATCGAGTGGGCCAAGGTCACCCAGATCGTGCCCGACGACTACCCGGCCGCGGTCGCCAAGACCAGCCGCGAGGCCCCGAGGGACCCGGCGGAGATCGCCAAGGTCTACGCCACCTACGAGCAGACCAAGCGCGACCGGGGTGTGATCGACTTCGAGGACGTGCTGCTGCTCACCGCCGCGATCCTGGAGGACCGGCCGGAGATCGCCGAGCGGGTCCGGGCCCAGTACCGGCACTTCACCGTGGACGAGTACCAGGACGTCTCCCCGCTCCAGCAGCGCCTGCTCGACCGCTGGACGGAGGGCGGCGCGAGCCTCTGCGTGGTCGGCGACGCGAGCCAGACGATCTACTCGTTCACCGGCGCCACCCCCGACTACCTGCTGAACTTCCGCACCCGCCACCCCGAGGCCACCGTGGTCAAGCTGGTCCGGGACTACCGCTCCACCCCCCAGGTGGTGCACCTGGCCAACGGGCTGCTGGCCAAGGCCCGCGGCCAGGCCGCCCAGCACCGCCTGGAGCTGATCTCCCAGCGCGAGGCCGGCCCCGAGCCGGTCTACCTGGAGTACACCGACGAGCCGACCGAGGCCGAGTCCACCGCGGCCCGGATCAAGGCGCTGCTCGGGCAGGGCGTGCGGGCCAGCGAGATCGCCGTGCTGTTCCGCACCAACGGCCAGTCCGAGGTCTACGAGCAGGCGCTGGCCGACCTGGGGGTCTCGTACCAACTCAAGGGCGCCGAGCGGTTCTTCGAGCGCCCCGAGGTGCGGGACGCGGTGATGCTGCTGCGCGGCGCCGCCCGGGCCGGGGACGACCCGCTGACCGACGGCGCGCCCGACCTCGCGGGCCAGACCAGGGCGGTGCTGGCCACCCGGGGCTTCACCCCCGAGCCGCCGGCCGGCTCGGGCACCGTGCGCGAGCGCTGGGAGTCGCTGGCGGCCCTGGTGCGGCTCGCCGAGGAGTTCGCCGCGGCCCGCGCCAAGGCGGGCCTGCCGACCGACCTGGCGGCCTACGTGACGGAGCTGGACGCCCGCGCGGCGGCCCAGCACGCCCCGGCCGTGGAGGGCGTCACGCTGGCCTCGCTGCACGCCGCCAAGGGCCTGGAGTGGGACGCCGTCTTCCTGGTCGGCCTCACCGAGGGCACCCTGCCGATCATCTACGCCAAGACCGACGAGCAGGTCGAGGAGGAGCGCCGCCTGCTCTACGTGGGCGTGACCCGCGCGCGGGTGCACCTCACGCTCTCCTGGGCGCTCTCGCGCTCCCCCGGCGGCCGCGCGAGCCGCAAGCCGACCCGGTTCCTGGACGGCCTGCGCCCCGGCTCCGGCAGCGCCGGTCCGCGCGCCAAGGGCGGCAAGGGCGGGGTCGAGTACGGCGCCGAGCGCCCGGCGGGCCGCAAGGCGCGCGGCCCGGTCAAGTGCCGGGTCTGCGACCGCACGCTCACCGAGGCGGTGGAGCGCAAGCTGCGCCGCTGCGAGAGCTGCCCCTCCTCGATGGACGAGGCGCTCTACGACCAGCTGCGCGGCTGGCGGATGGCCCAGGCCCGGGAGCAGGCCGTCCCGGCCTACGTGATCTTCACCGACGCGACGCTGATGGCGATCGCCGAGGACGTGCCCCGCAGCGAGCGTGAGCTGGCCCTCATCCCGGGCGTGGGCGCGATGAAGCTGGACAAATACGGTGCCGCCGTGCTCTCGTTGTGTGCGGGGGAGCCACCGACAGACAGTACGACCGACCAGGCCGATGAGGCCTCGGACGTGCCGTTCGCCGTCGACGACGACCCCGTGGACGTTCCGGGGGAGTTCGACGAGCTGGCCTGAGCCGGGCTCGATGATCTCTGCGCGGAGCAGCCGCAGAGGTGCCGGAGCACAGCCCCGGAAACTCGCCGGAAAAATAGTTTGCGCCCCACAGGTGGAGCGCAATAGCCTGCCGGAGCGGTCAAGGGGACGAGATCGCGAGCTGTCCGGGGTCACACCCGGCGCGGCTCTCTCCTGCGCACCACCAGCTTCATCAGCTCGTACCGCGCGATCCGCTCCACCTGCACGACCAGCACGACCTGACCAAACATCCGAACATCGGAGCCCGGGGGACTGGGTACCGCGAGCGCCGAGAGGAGGCGAAGACAGTGGAAACCACGAAGACGATCACCAAACTGACTGGCCAGACCGTTATCGCCCTGCCCTCGTGCGCCGCTGCCTCCTTCGGCAGCACCGCGTCGTTCGGCAGCACCGGCTCCTTCGCCGGCACCGCGCTCTCGCGTGGCGCCGTCGTCCTCGCCGGCAATGGTCTGGGTCTCGACGCCACCGGTCTCACCCTCACTGTCAGTGGTCTTGGCAATGCTGGTGCAACCTTCGTCGGGGCTGGTCTGTCCATTGACTGGGCCACGTTCGTCGGCGGCGAAGCGCTGCGCAGCGAGCGAGGAATCCCGGCACCGAAGGCAGTGGTGGCAGCCGCCAAGCATGGCGTCTATGCCCAGGTCATCGGTGCCGAGAAGCCCCAGCAGCAGGATGAGAAGCAGATCGACCAGGCCAAGGCCGCCCGTCCGGGCGCCATGGCCATCCGGATGCGGGCCTTCCGCGGGCCCCAACCCTGGAGAGAACGAACCTGAGTCAGCCTCAGGTCGGCGCCTCCAGGGCCGCGGAACCCGTACACCGGGATCCGCGGCCCTTCTGTTTTGTCCGGTACGTCAGACCCTGGCCCTTCGGGGCCTCCGACCCGGCCCACCAGCCGGCCGGTTCGGAACCACAGAGAAGAAGACGAGGAACACCAAGTGACCACGGTCATCACACCGCCACTCCCGTCCGTACCGACAGACACGATCACCAAGGCCGACCAGGCCGACCCTCCGGAGGTATCCCTGATGCAGCTCACCGCGATCGACGACGCCGAGGCGCTCGGTCTCCCCATCCCCTGCCGCGCCTTCGACCCCGAGGTCTTCTTCGCCGAGACCCCGGCCGACGTCGAGTACGCCAAGTCCCTCTGCGGCACCTGCCCGGTCAAGGACGCCTGCCTCACCGGTGCCCTCGAGCGCCGCGAGCCGTGGGGCGTCTGGGGCGGCGAGCTCTTCGTCCAGGGTGTCGTCGTCGCCCGGAAGCGTCCCCGTGGCCGTCCGCGCAAGACCGAGGTCGCGGCGTGAGCCCCGCAGCCACCGCAGTGGCCGTCCGCCGGGGTGAGCACGCCCCGCAGACCGAGGCCCTGCGCCGTTCCATCCGCCTCGCCGCCGCCAAGGCGGACGCGGCAAACTCCCGTCCATTCCCCCGCCCGTCACAGCAGGACCACCACATGAACCCCGTCGCCGACACCGCCCCCCGCCCCCTCGCCCAGGCCGGCGAACTCCAGCTCCCGAACAGGACCCTCGAGATGCATCTGCTCCACGAAAACCTGGCCCGTGCCCATATGCAAGAACGCCTCCAAGAGGCGGAGCACGAACGGGTCGGCGTCCGCGTCGCCCGGGCGGCCCGCCTGGTGCGGCGCGCCGAGCGCGCCTCGCTGCGGGCCCGCAAGGCCCTCGCCCTCGCGGTGATGTGAGGCCCTCGCCCGGAGGCGAGGTGACGAAGTCACCGTAGGTGCGCAGAACGCGAAGAAGGCCGCTCCCCAACCCCGGGGGAGCGGCCTTCGTGCTGTCTCCTAGCCCTTGGCGAAGCCGGGGAGCCACTCGGTGAGCTCCTCGTGCAGCCGCACGGTGGCGCCGAGCTGACAGAGCACGCCGATCGTGCTGAGCGTGACGCGGTGGATCAGCAGGTACGAGGGCGGCAGGTTGAGCTGCTTGCCGAGCTCGTACGCGGGGGAGCGCGGGTCGGCGATGCGCGCCGCCTGGGAGCGCATCCACTCCCGCGAGAAGGTGAACTCCTCGACCCTGGTCGGCTCGATGATCGGCCGCAGGTAGTCGAGCACCGCGTCCGGGTCCAGCGTGATGGTCGGGCGGACGAAGCCCTCCTGGCGGAGCATCCGGTAGACCGCGCCGGCGTCGCCGGCCAGGGCCAGCCGGAGCGAGACCCCGATCGGGGCGGGCAGCCCGCCCGGCAGCCGGTCGACGGTGCCGAAGTCCAGCACGCCCAGGCGCCAGCTCTCCACCGGGCCGTCCGTCTTGAGCAGGCGGAAGTTGCCCGGGTGCGGGTCGGCGTGCAGCAGCCCGGTGCGGCTCGGCCCGGCGAAGAGGAAGCGGGAGAGCAGCTGCCCGGCCCGGTCGCGCTCGGCCTGGCTGCCGCCGGCGATCACCTGGGAGAGCGGGGTGCCGTCCATCCACTCGGTGACCAGCACCGTGCCGGTCTGCGAGACCACGCCGGGCACCGCGATGTCGGCGTCCGCCGCGAACTCCTCGGCGTGGGCGGCCTGGGCCTTCGCCTCCAGCTCGTAGTCCAGCTCCTCCGAGACGCGCTCGCGCAGCTCGGCGATCAGCGGCTTGATGTCCATGCCGGGGATCAGCGGCCCCAACACCTTGGCCAGCCGGGCCAGCTGGGAGAGGTCGGAGAGCAGCGCGTCCCCCGCGCCCGGGTACTGGATCTTCACGGCCACCGCACGGCCGTCGTGCCAGACGGCCCGGTGCACCTGCCCGATGGAGGCGGCCGCCGCCGGGGTGTCCTCGAACTCGCGGAAGTTCTCCCGCCAATCCGGGCCCAACTGCTCGGTGAGCACCGTGTGCACGGTCTTGACCGGCATCGCCGGGGCCGAGTCCTGGAGCTTGGTCAGGGCGGCCCGGTAGGGCCCCGCGACCTCCTCCGGGAGGGCCGACTCGAAGACGGACATCGCCTGCCCGAACTTCATCGCCCCACCCTTCAACCGCCCGAGGGTGGAGAACAACTGCTCAGCCGTCTGCTGCTGCAACTCGGCGGCCACCACGTCGGCGGGGCGCCCGCCCAGCCGCTTCCCCAGCCCGATGGTCGCCCGCCCGGCGAAGCTCAGCGGCAGCGCGGCGAGCCGGGCCGTCCGGGAGACAGCCTTGCGGGGCATGTCAGACATGAGGCACTGCCTTGCGCGGACGAACGCTCACCCTGGCCTCCCTAGCGGATGGTGGTCTGTACGGCCATTGTGCCCGCTCGCCTCGCGAGCTCGGCAGAGTACGTCAACCCCGAAAGGGGCGCGGGGAACGGCGCGACCAGCCACGCACGGCCTGTCGGCCGATCGCACCGAGCCAGTTGCACTATCCAGGGGCGCGGGGAACGGCGCGCTGCGGTAGGCCGCAGGCCGTTCGTGGTCGGCCGCGCAGTTCCCCGCGCCCCCGGCATGCCGCCCCAGTAGTGCCGCCCCTGCGCTACCACTGGCAGCCGCACTCTGGGTGGGGGCGGAGCCGAAGACGCCGCGTCATTCCGTCGGCGGCGGAGATCTCGCACCAGCCGTCCACGCTCGGCGGGGGGACGCCGTCGAGGTGGAGGGTGACGTGGAGGGCGGCGAGGCCGGCCAGGGCGGTGGCGAGGGTGGTGTCGCAGGCGGGTGAGCGGGGGCCGCCCGGGGCGCCGGGGAGGAGCTGGGCGAGCAGGCGGGGCCAGCAGTCGTCCTCGTCGCGGCGGGTGAGCGTCGCGCAGCTGCCGCAGGCGGAGACGCCGGGCACCACCAGCGGGCCGACCACGCCGAGGTGCTCCAGGACGCCGACGTACAGGTGGGGGACGCCCGCCCGCATCAGCTGCTGGGATTCGGCGGCCAGGCCGGCGAAGGCCGCGCTGCCGTCGCGCGGGGCCAGCACCACCAGGGCGGGCGGGCCTTCGGGGCGCCGGCCACGTGCGGTCGGCGGGGCGCCGACGGCGCGGTGGACGGCCTCGCGGGCTGCGGTGGAGCGGAGCCGGCCGATCTCGCCGGGGGCGAGCCCGGCGGGGGAGCAGTCGGCCGCCGTCACCCGGCCCTGGTCGAGGAGGTCGACGGTGCCGACGCCGGCGGCGGCCAGGGCGGTGCCGATCGCCGCGCCGACCCGCCCGGCACCCCGGACCTCCACCCGCGCCCGGGCCCGGGCGGTGAGCACGGCGGCGGCCTCCCCGGGCTCGGGGTGCACCAGGGAGAGCGAGGCCAGATCGGGGGCGAGCAGCTCCTGGCGGGCCTTGGGGTGGTGGGCCAGGGCCTCGGTGGTGGCGGCGGTGTCGTCGAGCAGGCCGCCCTGCTCCAGCGAGCCGAGCAGCTCCTCGGCGAGCCCCTCCCCGAGCCCGAGCCGCTCGCCGGCGGCGAGCAGCGCGGGCCGCTCCCGGGTGCCGTCGAGCAGGTCGAGGAAGGCGGCCACCGGTCTGCTCACCTCGTCGACCACCCGGGCGTGCCGGCGGAGCGTGCCGAACTGCAGGGTGTCCTGGTCTCGCCAGACCCGGGACAGAGCGGGCTTGAGCGTCGGTCGCACGGTGACCTCCCACGGCAGGTGTCGTGGAGGAAGCATGCCGCAGACACCGCCCCTGACGTGCGGCTTCGTCCACAGGCTCGGTGTGATCAAAGGATCGTCGGTCTACCGACCCTGTGGACAACGGGGACCCGTCCGGACGGGGAAGTTCAGGCGGCGGGCAGTGAGAGTTCGGCCACGGCAGCGCCTTTCTGTCGGAGGGAGCGGGTAACGTCCTGTGACATGGCAGCCGAACCGGACTCCCATCGGTCGGCGTCGCGTCGGCGTGCCCGTGCAGCCTCCGGGTCAGGAGTCGTGACGCCGAGCAGTCGAGCGCGCTCCACCGAGCTACCACCGAGCACACCGTCGGGGCCGCCCGCCTCCGAGACCGGCCTGCCGCCGCTGGGGCCGGTGGAGGTGCGGCGCAGCACCCGGCGGAGCCGGACGGTGTCGGCCTACCGGGAGGGCGACCGGACGATCGTGCTGATCCCGGCCCGGATGTCACCGGCCGAGGAGCAGCGCTGGGTGGCCCAGATGCTCGACCGGCTGGCCGCCAAGGAGAGTCGGCGGGTGCTGGGGGACGATGCGCTGTCGGCCCGGGCCCGGGAGCTCTCCGCCACGTACCTCGGCGGCCGGGCCGCCCCGCTGCACGTGCGCTGGGTGACCAACCAGAACTCCCGCTGGGGCTCCTGCACCCCGAGCGAGGGCACCATCCGGCTCTCGCACCGCCTCCAGGGCATGCCCGAGTACGTGGTGGACTACGTGCTGCTGCACGAGCTGGCCCACCTGCTGGTGCCCGACCACGGGCCGGCCTTCTGGGCCCTGCTGGAGTCGTACCCGCGGACCGAGCGGGCCCGGGGCTACCTGGAGGGCGTGGCCTCGGCGGCCCGCCTGCCCCACGTCCCCGGGGCCCGCGAGGAGTGACCTCCTCGGGGGCCCGCGCACAGGACTAGGCGGTCAGCTTCTCCGCGAGGGCGACCAGCTCGCGCACCGAGACGTCGGTCAGCTCCGGCAGGCGGCCGTACTCGAACCAGCGCAGGTCCAGCGACTCCTCGCTGATCAGCTCCTCGGCACCGGCCGGGGCCAGCGCGAGGTACTGCACGTCGAGGTGGGTGTTCTCCGGCTGGTCCTTGCCGGTGCAGCGCACCTGGTGGCGGTCGAGCTTGACCGGCACCGGCTGCCCGTCGGGGCCGGTGTGCAGCCGCAGGCCCGCTATGCCGGACTCCTCGGTGGCCTCGCGCAGCGCGGCGGCCGCCAGCGACTCGTCGCCCGGCTCGCAGTGGCCGCCCATCTGGAGCCAGATGCCGACCTTGGGGTGCAGGGTGAGCAGCACCCGCCGGGCCGCCGGGTCGACCACCAGGGCACTGGCGGTGATGTGGGCGGGCAGGCAGGCGCGGAAGAGGCCCTCGGGCTCGGCGGCCAGGTGGGTCAGGTAGTCGGCCCGCAGGCCGGACTGGTCGCCGTCGTAGGCCGTCCAGGCCGTGAGGGCACGGACGGCGTCGCTGTGCAGGGTGGTGCTCATGCCTTGGGCTCGTCCTCGCCGTCGTTCTTGTCGTCCTTCGCAGCGTCGTCCTGCGCAGCATTGCCCTTCGCGGCGTCGTCCTTGGACGCGTCGTCCTTCGAAGACTCGCCCTTGCCGGCCGCGGCCTCGCCGAGCAGCTTGTCGAAGGCGTCGAAGTCGATCCCGCCCTCCAGCTCGCCGTCGGGCGAGCGGTGCACGAAGCCGTCCGGGTCGTCCAGGTCGGTGGCGGTGGGCAGCATGTCGGGGTGCTCCCAGAGCGCGTCGCGGCCCTCGACGCCACGGGCGTCGGCCAGCGAGGCCCAGAGCCGGGAGGCGTCGCGCAGGCGGCGCGGCCGCAGCTCCAGGCCGACCAGGGTGGCGAAGGTCTGCTCGGCCGGGCCGCCGGCGGCGCGGCGGCGGCGGACCGTCTCGCGCAGCGCGTCGGCCTGCGGCAGGTGCGGCTCGGCGGCGGCGTGCACCACCGCGTCCACCCAGCCCTCGACCAGTGCGAGGGCCGTCTCCAGGCGGGCCAGCGCGGCCTTCTGGGCGGGGGTGTCCTCGGGCTGGAGCAGGCCGCCGGCCAGCGCCTCCTGGAGCGCCTCGGGGTTGGCCGGGTCGAGCTGGCCGACCAGCTCCTCCATTCGGGTGGTGTCCACCTTGATGCCGCGGGCGTACGCCTCGACCGCGCCGAACAGGTGGGCCCGCAGCCACGGCACGTGGGCGAACAGGCGCTGGTGGGCGGCCTCGCGCAGGGCCAGGTAGAGCCGGACCTCCTCGGCGGGCACGCTCAGGCCCTCGCCGAACTCGGCCACGTTCTGCGGCAGCAGGGCGGCCTTGCCGGCCGGGGCGAGCGGCAGGCCCACGTCGGTCGAGCCGACCACCTCGGCGGCCAGGGCGCCGAGCGCCTGGCCGATCTGGGTGCCGAACATCGCGCCGCCCATCGAGCGCATCACGCCCATCAGCGGGCCGGCCATGGCCTGCATCTCCTCGGGCAGCACGCCGCCCATGGCGTTGCCGACCCGCTCGGCCACCGGGTCGACCAGGTCCTTCCAGACCGGCAGGGTCGCCTCGACCCACTCGGCCCGGCTCCAGGCGACGGCGGTGCCGGCCCCGGAGGGGAACTCGGTGACCGAGTCGAGCCAGAGGTCGGCCAGGCGAACGGCCTCGGCCACGGCGGTGCGCTCGGTGGCGCTCACCGACCGGTCCTTGGCCTTGCCCTCGGGCTGCTCGGCCACCACGGTCTGCCGGGCGATGTCCTTGGCCAGGTCCCAGTTGACCGGGCCGCCGTCGAAGGAGAGCATCTGGCCGAGCTGCTGGAAGGCGGCGCCCAGGTCGTTGGGGTTGAGCCCGCCGAGCATCGCGCCGAAGGGGTTGTCCCCGCCCGGGCCGCCGGGCGCGCCGCCCATGCCGAAGAGCGCGCCGAAGGGGTTGCCCGCGCCGAACCCGAAGGACTGCGACGGCGTGGGCTCGGAGCCCTGACCGCCGTCCTTGTCCTTCTTGGCCTTGTTCTCGTCGGGCTCCTCCGGCGGAACGCCGAATCCGAAGGGGAGGTCGTCGCTCACGGGATCCTCGATCTGGTCGGCCGTCACGCGGGGGTGCAACGGGGGGAGTGCGAGCCCGTGGAGCGGGGGAGCGAGCGGCCCGGCTCGCGCCGGGTGCCACCACGGGGCCCGCGCCTCGGGCAGGATGGACGGTACGTGACACTCGTACGTACGCACATAAGCTAACCGTGGAGGATGGCCGGTGAGTTCCCCGCCTTCGGACGTTCGCTCTGGGCTGACCGGAGGTGAGGACGGCCCCGCTGCCACGGGTTCGCCGCCTCCAGCCTACGGCGGCAGGCCGTTGACCGTGGCCGTCACGGGGGCCGCCGGGCCGCTCGGTGAGCGGGTCGCGGCCCGGCTGGTGGCCCAGCCCGGGGTCCGCAAGGTGCTCGCGCTGGACGACCGCCGGGGCGACGTGCCCGGCGCCCAGTGGCGGGTGCTCGACGTCCGCGACCCGGCCGTGGCCGAACGGCTCGCCGGGGTGGACGTGGTGGTGCACCTGGCGATGGACCTCGGCATGGAGAGCGACCCGCGCGCCCGGAGCGCGTACAACGTGCGGGGCGCGCAGACGGTGCTGACCGCCGGTGCGGCGGCCGGCGTGAGCCGGGTGGTGCTCTGCACCTCGGCCATGGTCTACGGCGCGCTGGCCGACAACGAGGTGCCGCTGGCCGAGGACGCCGAGCTGCGGGCCACCGAGGAGGCCTCGCTGGTCGGCGACCTGCTGGAGATCGAGCGCCTCGCCCGCCGCGCGCCGCGCGCCCACCCCGGGCTCCAGGTCACCGTGCTGCGGCCCGCCGTGGTGGTCGGCCCCGGCGTGGACACCGTGCTGACCAGGCACTTCGAGGCGCCCCGGCTGCTCGTGGTGGCCGGCTCCCGCCCCTGCTGGCAGTTCTGCCACCTGGACGACCTGGCCGCGGCCCTGGAGTACGCGGCGCTCGGCCTGGTCGAGGGCGAGGTCACCGTCGGCTGCGACGGCTGGCTGGAGCAGGAGGACGTGGAGACCCTCTCCGGCATCCGCCGGATGGAGCTGCCCGCCTCGCTCGCCCTGGGCACCGCGGCCCGGCTGCACCGGCTCGGCCTCACCCCGGCCCCGGCCGGGGACCTCGCGTACACCATGTATCCCTGGGTGGTCTCCGGCAACCGCCTGCACGAGGCCGGCTGGCGCCCCTCCCGGACCAACGAGGAGGTGCTCGGCGAGCTGCTCGAACAGGTCACCGGCAAGCACGCGGTGGCCGGCCGGCGCCTGGGCGGCAAGGAGGCCGCGACCAGTCTGGGCGCGGCGGGTGCCACGGTGGCGCTGATCGGCACCGCGGCGCTGGTGCGGCGAGCACGGAAACAGCGGCGGTTCTGACCCCGATAGGTTCTCGCATCGTGAAATTTCGGAATCGTGATGCGGAAGTGTCTTGCTCCTGACCGGGCCCGATGAGGAAAAATGGTGAGCATGTCCGAGAACCACGACCCGATCCGTCTGCTGGCGATCCGCGAGACCCCGCTCTCGCTGGACGAGGTCTACGCGGCGGTGGGTGACGACGCCGCCGGCGGCACCACCCTCTTCGTCGGCACCGTCCGCGACCACGACGGCGGCAAGTCGGTGGCCGCGCTGGAGTACAGCGCGCACCCGACGGCCGAGCAGGAGATGCGGCGGATCGCCGAGAAGATCTGCGTCGACTTCCCGGTGAAGGCGCTGGCCGCCGTGCACCGGGTCGGCCGGCTGGAGATCACCGACAAGGCCGTCATCGTCGCCGTCTCCTGCGCCCATCGGGGCGAGGCCTTCGCCGCCGCCCGCCGCTTGATCGACGACCTCAAGCACGAGGTGCCGATCTGGAAGCACCAGGTGTTCAGCGACGGCCAGGAGGAGTGGGTCGGCGCCGGGGAGTGCTGACGGCCCGTCGGGCGCCGAGGTCACCCGGGTGGCTTCCCGCTGATCGTACGAATACTCCCCGCCGGTGAGCCGAATCCCCCGGCCCGTAACCCGGATGGCGCCGCAACCGTTCACGGCCCGGGTGGTTAATCTGCTCATAGACACGACGAGCTGGGAGTACGGAACATGGCTGCGCTCGCCTGGTTGATCATCCCCGTGGTGGCGGCAGTGCTCGCGATGGTGTGGGCCGGCTGGGCCGCCCGCACGCCCCGCGCCACCGGTGACCCGGCCTCGCTGGCCGAGCACCAGCGCTTCCTCGCCGCGATGGAGCGCAGCACGGCCGCCGGTGGCGCCACCGCGATGCGGGCCTCGGACGACGCACGGAAGTAGCCCGGGCAGCCGGTCCGCAGGAACGTCCCGTACTGTCGAGCCATGCCACGCCGCTCTGCGACGATGCTCGCCGCCACGCTGACGCTCATAGCACTGCTCTGTGTCTCGGTGCTCCTCAAGGTGCCGTACTCCGAGATGAGCCCCGGCCCGACGTACAACACGCTCGGCGCGCAGGAGGACGACGGCAAGCCGGTGATCACCATCACCGGCCACCAGACCTACCCGACCTCCGGGCACCTCAACATGACCACCGTCCAGGTGACCGGGGCCAAGTACGAGCCGAGCCTGGTCTCGGCGGTGGTGGGGTGGCTGCGGGACGACGTGCTCGTGGTGCCGCACGACAACCTCTACCCGCAGGGCCAGACCGACCAGCAGGCGCAGCAGGTCAACGCGGAGGAGTTCGCCTCCTCCGAGGACAGTGCCAAGACGGCGGCGCTCACCCAGCTCGGCATCCCCTTCGGCACCGAGGTGATGGTGAGCTCGGTGATCGCGGGCGGGCCCTCCGAGGGCAAGCTGCACGCGGGCGACCAGATCGTGGCGATAGACGGCACCAAGGTCACCCAGAAGGCTCAGGTCGCGCAGCTGGTCAGCAAGCACAAGCCCGGTGACACGGTGAACTTCACCGTCGTCCCGCACGGCAAGACCAGCCCCACCCCGGCCGCCGCCGACGAGTCCACCGTCCCTGTGGTCACCGCCAAGGCCCCCGACGAGGACCGCGCGATCGTCGGCATCATGCCCGGCGTCACCCACACCTTCCCGTTCACCATCGACATCGGCCTCCAGGACGTGGGCGGCCCGAGCGCGGGCCTGATGTTCTCCCTGGGCATCATCGACAAGCTCACCCCCACCGACCTGACCGCCGGCAAGTTCGTGGCCGGCACCGGCACGATCGACGACGACGGCACCGTCGGCCCGATCGGCGGCATCGCGATGAAGCTGATCGCGGCCCGCGACAAGGGCGCCGAGTACTTCTTCGCTCCCGCGGCCAACTGCGCGGAGGCGGCCAAGGCCACCCCCAGCGGCCTCCACCTGATCAAGGTGGACAAGCTGAGCGACGCACTGGACGCTCTCGCCAAGATCCGCGACGGGAAGACGGATTCCCTGCCCAGTTGCAACCGCTAGGGGCGCGGGGAACTGCGCGCCCAGCCATGGAGCTCGCCGCAGTTCGCACAGATGCCCACGTGCACCGTCATCGGATAGTGCAAGTGGGCATCTGCGTAAGACAGCAGGAGTTGCAGGGTTGGCCGCGCCGTTCCCCGCGCCCCTGAAAAAATCAGCTGAACGTCGCCAGCAAGGCATCCGTCAGCCCCGGGACCAGGTCAGGACCCGTCAGGACCTCGCGGGCGAGGTCCTTGGACCGCAGCCGCAGGGCGGTCTCCTTGCTGCCGTCGCGCAGGACCGCGGCGGTGATGCGGACCTCTTCGCGGGCGGGGTGGTTGGCGACCCACTCGGCGAGCTGGGATTCGGTGGCGTTCTTGGGGCGGGTGTGCTCGGCGCCCGGGGGAAGCATCAGTCGCTCGACGACCAGCGCGCAGCCGGTGATCATGTCGGGCCAGGCGATGGTGCCGAGGAACTTGTCGAGCTCCATGCCGGCCGGGAGTTCGTCCTGCTCGATCGGGGTGAGGCCGGGCTCGCCCTCGGCGAGGCCGAGCTTGCCGGCCAGCTTCGGGTCGGTGCGCCGCAGCTGCGCGCTGTCGACCAGGGCGAAGAGCCGGGCCGGCAGGTCCCAGCCGAGGCCGGAGGCGTACTCGTCGATCTCCAGCGCGGCGCGGGTGAGCGGAGTGGCGGCGGGCGGGAGCGAGCTGCCGTCGGGGGTGTTCGGTGCATCGGACATGACCCAATCCTCACACGGGTGGGCCGCCGGGCGGATCCGGTGGCTCACCCGCCTGGAAGAGCCCGCAAACCCTGGGAACTCGGGCGAACACCGATTAAGTTGCACTGAGGACTGCCCAGACCGCCCACGAGACGACACAGCAGAGGTGCCACCTTGGTATTCCAGATGCCGGACCGCCCCAACCCGGGGTTCCGAGGCAGAGTGGGCCCGCCCTCGCGGCGGGCGCGGGTGCTGCTGTTGACGGTGGGTGTGCTGGCGGCGCTCTTCCTGCTGTTCGTCATGTTCTCGGGCGTGTGGACGGACTGGCTCTGGTTCAAGTCCGTCCACTACGCCTCGGTGTTCAGCTCCCAGCTGTGGACGAAGGTCGGCCTGTTCGCCGTCTTCGGCCTGCTGATGGCCCTGGCCGTCGGGTTCAACGTCTGGCTCGCGTACCGGCTGCGGCCGCCGCTCTCCGCGATGTCGGTGGAGCAGCAGAGCCTGGACCGCTACCGGATGGGCATCGCCCCGTACCGGCGCTGGCTCTTGATCGGCATCTCGCTGGTGGTCGGCCTGATCGCGGGCGCCGCGGCGGCCGGCCAGTGGCGCACCTGGATGCTCTGGACCAACCAGACCCCGTTCGGGGTGAAGGACAGCCAGTTCCACCTGGACGTGGCGTTCTACGCCTTCTCGCTGCCCTGGTACGAGTTCCTGCTGGGCTTCGCGTTCAGCGCGGTGATCGTCTCGGTGCTCGCGGCGGTGCTGGTGCACTACCTGTACGGCGGCCTGCGGCTGCAGGGCCCGGGCCGGCGCGCCAGCGCCGGGGCGCAGGGGCACCTGGCGGTGCTGCTGGGCGTCTTCGTGCTGCTCAAGGCGGTGGCGTACTGGCTGGACAGGTACGGCCTGGCGGTGAAGTCCGGCTCGTACAAGGGCGTGGACAGCTGGACCGGCCTGCGGTACGTGGACGCGAACGCGTTCCTGCCCGCGAAGACCATCCTGTTCTTCGTCGCGATCATCTGCGCGGTGCTGTTCTTCCTGACCCCGGTGCGCCGCACCTGGGCCCCGGCGCTGATCGGCTTCGGGCTGATGGCGCTCTCGGCGGTGCTGATCGGCGGGGTCTACCCCGCGCTGGTGCAGCAGTTCCAGGTCAAGCCGAACGAGCAGGCCAAGGAGACGCCGTACATCCAGAAGAACATCGACGCGACCAGGCAGGCGTACGGCATCGCGGACAGCGAGAGCCAGCCGTACACCCCGAAGGACACCACCAGCGCCGCCGCGCTCAAGCCGGACGCGCAGACGGTCAAGGACATCCGGCTGCTCGACCCGAACGTGGTCTCGCCGGCCTTCCAGCAGATCGAGCAGCAGCGCTCGTACTACGCCTTCCCCAAGACGCTGAACGTGGACCGGTACGGCACCGGCACCGACGCGCAGGACACCGTGATCGGCGTCCGCGAGCTGGACCTGAACGGGGTGCAGCAGCGGAACTGGATCAACGACCACTTCAAGTACACCCACGGCTACGGCGTGGTCGCGGCCAAGGGCAACCAGGTCAACGGCCAGGGCCAGCCGGTGTTCACCGAGTCGGGGCTGCCCACCACCGGCAGCATGGGCGACTACCAGCAGCGGGTGTACTACGGGCAGCAGAGCCCGGACTACTCGATCGTCGGCGGCACCAACCAGGAGATCGACTACACCTCCGACGCCGGCGGCGACAAGACCTACCAGTACACCGGCGGCAGTGGCGTCTCGCTGGACAACCCGCTGACCCGGGCGGCCTTCGCGGTGAAGTACGCCGAGCCGCAGATCCTCTACTCCGGGGCGATCGGCAACGGCTCGAAGATCCTCTTCGACCGCAAGCCCAAGGAGCGGGTGGAGAAGGTCGCGCCCTGGCTCTCCATCGACGCCGACCCGTACCCGGTGGTCGAGGACGGCAAGCTGCTCTGGGTGCTGGACGGCTACACCACCTCGGACGGCTTCCCGTTCTCCTCCAAGACCACCCTGGGCGACGTCACCAAGGACTCGCTCACCGGGGCGCGCGGCGAGACGCTGACCGCCGCCAACAAGGTGAACTACATCCGCAACTCGGTGAAGGCCACGGTGGACGCGTACACCGGCGAGGTGACGCTCTACCAGTGGGACGACGCGGACCCGGTGCTGAAGACCTGGATGAAGGCCTTCCCCGGCACGGTGGAGCCCAAGAGCGACATCCCGGCCAGCCTGGTGCCGCACCTGCGCTACCCGCAGGACCTGTTCAAGGTGCAGCGCGACCTGCTGGCGCAGTACCACATGACCGACGCCAACGCCTTCTTCAACGGCACCGACATCTGGCAGGTCCCGGCCGACCCGACCACCAACACCGGTGACGTGCAGCCGCCGTACTACCTGACGCTCCGGATGCCCGACGCGCCGGCGGCCAGCTTCTCGCTGACCACCTCCTTCGTGCCGAGCAAGCGGGACAACCTGGCGGCCTTCATGGCGGTGAGCGCCGATCCGGGACCGGACTACGGGAAGATCCGCATCCTCAAGGTGCCCGGCGACACCGGCACCCTGGGCCCGAACCTCGCCCAGGCGAAGTTCAACTCGGACCCGGAGGTGGCCCGCCAGCTGAACATCCTGAAGAACGGCGGCGACTCCGACGTGGAGTACGGCAACCTGCTGACCCTCCCGGTCGGCGGCGGCCTGCTCAACGTGGAGCCGGTGTACGTGCGCGGGCGCACCGCCAAGTACCCGGTGCTGCAGAAGGTGCTCGCGGTGTACGGCAAGGACAACGTGGCCTTCGAGAACACCCTGGAGGACGCGCTCAAGAAGGTGTTCGGCGCGGCCACGGCGGGGACGACCCCGACGGCCCCGACCACGCCGGGCACCACGCCGACCACTCCGACCACGCCGACCACCCCGACGACGCCCACCACCCCGGCCCTGCAGAAGGCGCTGCAGGACGCCCAGAAGGCGTTCACCGACGGGCAGACCGCCCTGAAGAACGGCGACTGGACGGCCTACGGCACCGCGCAGAAGGCGCTCCAGGACGCGCTCAACGCGGCGGCCGCCGCCCAGGGCGCCACGGGCGGCTCGAGCCCGAGCCCGAGCCCGAGCCCGAGCTCGAGCCCTTCGCCCTCGCCCTGAGCAGTACTGATTTCTGATCCACTCCGCGTCCGTGCTACGGTTGGCACACAACGACGCGGGGTGGAGCAGCTCGGTAGCTCGCTGGGCTCATAACCCAGAGGTCGCAGGTTCAAATCCTGTCCCCGCTACTCTGAACCGAAGGCCCGGAGATTCACTCTCCGGGCCTTCGGTGTTCTCCGGTGTTCTCCGGCGAGTGGGCGCATCTGCGCAGGTCGGCTCCGGTACTATCGACCGTCGCCAACGATGCCGGCACCAGCACCCCCCTGTCGGGGTTTGTGAGGCCCAAGTGTCGGGAAATCGACAAAGCGCCGAAGCAATCTCGCCGGGCTTCGGCCGACCCCGCCAATATCGGCCGGGCAGGTGTACGCGGGTTGCGGGTGATGCCACGATGGACCACACGGGGGACGACGGACGGCCACTGACGGGCCGTCGGCCGGGGGAGGGCCGCCGCAGTGCTCCGGGGGGAGGGAAATCGGCGTGAAGCTGATCGGTAGGAACGGACCGGGCGGCAAGCCCGTACCGACCGCCCCCGAGACCGAGCAGGCCGTGTACGACCGGCCCGAGGGCGGCTCCGCGCAGGACGGCGGCCCGCGCGACACCGGTGCGCACGACACCGACACCTGGGCGCAGAGCCCGGACGACACCCAGAGCTCCCTGCCCGCCCAGCGCACCGCCGGCCTGGCCGTGCCCCGCTCGGTGCCCGGCCACGGCCCCGACAGCCTCGTCCACCTCTCCGCCCGTGACTATGCCGCTGCCGTCGGGTCCTACCCCCCGGCCCGGTCGGCCGAAACCGATTCCGTGCTGGACGGCCTCGACGGCGGCAGCTTCGAGACCGCGCTGGCCGCCCGCGAGCAGGCCGCGCTGGAGAGCCGGCACCGGGAGGCCGCCGACGGTGGCGACCCGGGCGCGGCCAGCCAGCTCGGTGCGCTGCTGCTGCGCCGGGGCGAGCTGGAGGCCGCCGAACCGTACCTGCGGGCCGCCGCCGCGGCCGGGCAGCGGGCCGCCGCCAACAACCTCGGCGTGCTGCTGCACCAGCGCGGCCACCGGGCCGAGGCCGCCCAGTGGTGGCGCCAGGCCGCCGTCGCGGGGAGCGCGCCGGCCGCGCACGCCCTCGGTCTGCAGCTGCGCGACCAGGGCGAGGAGGAGGCCGCCGAGTACTGGCTGCACTTCGCCGCCGAGCAGGGCCACCCGCTGGGCGCCTACGCGCTGGGCGACCTGATGGAGCACCGGCGGGACGTGCGGGCCGAGCGCTGGTTCCGCGCCGCCGCCGACGCCGGCCACCGCGAGGCCGCCTACCGGCTGGCCCGGATGCGGGAGGCCGCGGGCGACAAGGAGACCGCCGAGACCTGGTACCGCACCGCCGCCGCGCGCAGCCACGCCCGCGCCGCGCTGCGGCTCGGCGTGCTGCTCGAGGAGCGCGCCGACCACGAGGAGGCCGCCCGCTGGTACCGGCAGTCGGCCCAGAACGGCGAGGCCCGGGCCGCCTGCGCGCTCGGCTTCCTGCTGCGCGACGCCGGCGACCAGACGGCCGCCGCCGAGTGGTGGCAGGAGGCCGCCGAGGCGGGCGACGGCAACGCCGCCAACGCGCTCGGCGCGCTGCACGCGGGCCGGGGCGAGGCCGCCGAGGCCGAGCGCTGGTACCGCGCGGCGATGGACGCGGGCGACCAGAACGGCGCCTTCAACCTCGGCCTGCTCTGTGCGGGCCTGGGCCGGGACGCCCAGGCCGAGCAGTGGTACCGCCGCGCGGCCTACGCGGGGCACCGGGAGGCGTGCAACGCGCTGGCCGTGGTGCTGCTCCAGCGCGGGGACGAGTCCGGCGCCGAGCCGTGGTTCTCCAAGGCCGCCGAGGCGGGCAGCGTGGACGGCGCCTTCAACCTGGGCGTCCTGCACGCCGGGCGCGGGGAGCAGCAGCAGGCGCACGAGTGGTACGCGCGCGCCGCCGCGGAGGGGCACGGCGAGGCCGCGCTCCAGCTGGCCGTGGCCCAGGAGCAGCGCGGCCACCTCGGCGCGGCCCTGGACCGCTACCGCCAGGCCGCGGCCGGCGGTTCGGCCGAGGGTGCCTTCCGGCTGGCCTCGATCCTGGACCGCCGGGGCGACGCCGACGAGGAGGCCGAGCACTGGTACGCCGTCGCCGCCGATGCCGGGCACCGGCGGGCGCAGGTGCGGATGGGCGTGCGGGCCGCCGAGCGCGGCGCGCTGGAGATCGCCGAGAGCTGGTACCGCCGCGCGGCGGAGGGCGGCAGCCGCAGCGCCGCCTTCAACCTCGGCCTGCTGCTGGCCCGTCAGGACAGCGAGGCCGAGGCGATGCTCTGGTACACCCGAGCGGCCGACGCCGGCCACGGGCGGGCCGCCCTGCGGCTCGCCCTGCTGGCGCTGCGGCGCGGCGAGCCCGTCCAGGCGGAGAGCTGGTGCCAGCGGGCCACCGAGTACGGGCCGGCGGAGGTCGCGGAGCGGGCCGGGCGGCTGCTGGGCGCGTTGAGCGCCGAGCTGAGCGCCTAGAGGGGCGTCACCACCGGGGGCGCGGGGAACTGCGCGGGATGGGCTCTACGGGGTGCACGGTTGCGCGCGCAGTTCCCCGCGCCCCCGGTGGTTGCCCTAAGCGGCACAGTCGGGGCACAGGCCCCGGTAGGTGACCTCCGCCCCGGAGATGACGAAGCCGAAGCGCTCGTTGGCGGGGAGGGCGGCGATGGGATCACCCTGGGGGTGGACGTCGCGGATCGCGCCGCAGCCGGAGCAGATCAGGTGCTGGTGGGCGTGGTGGGCGTTGGGGTCGTAGCGCTTGGCGCGGCCGTCGGTGGCCACTTCCAGCACCTCGCCGAGCGAGACGAGCTCGCCCAGGGTGTTGTACACCGTCGCGCGGCTGATCTCGGGCAGCCGGCCGACGGCACGGGCGTGCACCTCGTCGGCCGTCAGGTGGACGTGCTCGCCGTCCAGCACCTCGGCCACGACTCTTCGCTGCGAGGTCATCCGCCATCCGCGTCCGCGGAGTCGTTCCAGCAGGTCACTCATGGGGTCAGATTAGCAAGTTTCGCAAGTTTGAGTCAGTGTTGACTTAGACAGAGTCCAGACTAGGATCAGATCCTGTACAAGCTGAGTAACACGACCGGACATCGCGGAGGTGCTCCCTTATGACTGCCCAGGACGAGCTGCGGCCTACCCTGACCACCGAGGCCGGTGCTCCCGTCGCCGACAACCAGAACACGGAGACGGCTGGCATAGGCGGCCCGGCGCTGATCCAGGACCAGCTGCTGTTCGAGAAGCTGGCGCACTTCAACCGCGAGCGCATCCCGGAGCGCGTCGTGCACGCCCGCGGCGCCGCCGCGTACGGCACCTTCACCGTGACGGCCGACGTGACCCCGTACACCCGGGCCAAGTTCCTCGGCGAGATCGGCAAGCAGACCGAGACCTTCCTGCGCTTCTCCACCGTCGCGGGCAACCTCGGCTCGGCCGACGCCGTGCGCGACCCGCGCGGCTTCGCGCTGAAGTTCTACACCGAGGAGGGCAACTACGACCTCGTCGGCAACAACACCCCGGTGTTCTTCATCAAGGACGCCATCAAGTTCCCCGACTTCATCCACACCCAGAAGCGCGACCCGTACACCGGCTCGCAGGAGGCGGACAACGTCTGGGACTTCTGGGGCCTCTCGCCCGAGTCGACCCACCAGGTGACCTGGCTCTTCGGTGACCGCGGCATCCCGGCCAGCTACCGCCACCTCAACGGCTACGGCTCGCACACCTACCAGTGGCAGAACGAGGCCGGCGAGTACTTCTGGGTGAAGTACCACTTCAAGACCGACCAGGGCATCAAGAACCTCACCGCCGACGAGGCGAACAAGCTCGCGGGTGAGGACCCGGACAGCCACCAGCGCGACCTGCGCGAGTCGATCGAGCGCGGCGAGTTCCCGTCCTGGACGGTGCAGGTGCAGATCATGCCCGCCGCCGACGCCGCGAACTACCGGTTCAACCCGTTCGACCTGACCAAGGTCTGGCCGCACGAGGACTACCCGCCGATCGAGATCGGCAAGCTGGAGCTCAACCGCAACCCGGAGAACGTCTTCGCCGAGGTCGAGCAGTCGATCTTCTCCCCGGCGCACTTCGTGCCCGGCATCGGCCCCTCCCCGGACAAGATGCTCCAGGGCCGCCTGTTCGCCTACGCGGACGCCCACCGCTACCGCGTCGGCATCAACGCCGACCACCTGCCGGTGAACCGCCCGCACGCCACCGAGGCGCGCACCAACAGCCGGGACGGCTACCTCTACGACGGCCGCCACGGCCGCCAGAAGAACTACGAGCCCAACTCCTTCGGCGGCCCGGTCGAGACCGGCCGTCCGCTCTGGGCCGCCGTGCCGACCGTCACCGGCCACTCGGGCAACCACGCGGCGCCCGTGCACGCCGAGGACAACGACTTCGTGCAGGCCGGCAACCTCTACCGCCTCTTCTCCGAGGACGAGAAGGCCCGCCTGATCGCCAACCTGGCCGGCTTCATCGCCAAGGTCTCGGCCGACCGCGAGGACATCGTCGAGCGCGCGATCGACAACTTCCGCCAGGCCGACGCCGACTACGGCCAGCGCCTGGAGGCGGCCGTCCGCGAGCTGCGCAAGCAGCAGTAACGCCCCACCATGAACGGCGGGCCCGGGTTCGGATCAACCGAACCCGGGCCCGCTCCCATTGAGGGGCCGTCAGACCCCGCGGCGTCAGACCCCCGGCGTCAGCCCCCTCGACGTCAGACCGAGAGCCGCCGCAGGGCCTCGTCGTGCAGCAGCCCGTTGCTGGCCACCGCGTCCGCGCCGCCCGGGCCGTCGATGCCGTCCAGGCCGGTGAAGCGGCCGCCCGCCTCCTGCACCACGATGCAGGGGGCCGCCATGTCCCAGAGCGAGAGCTCGGGCTCGGCCGCGATGTCCACCGCGCCCTCGGCCACCATCATGTAGGACCAGAAGTCGCCGTAGGCGCGGGTGCGCCAGCAGGCCCGGGTCAGGTCCAGGAAGGGGTCGAGCCGGCCGCGCTCCTCCCAGCCCGAGAGCGAGGAGTAGGAGAAGGAGGCGTCCTCGATCCGGGAGACGCCCGAGACGTGGATCCGGCTCGCCGTGGTCAGGCTGCGGCCCGCGTACGCGCCCAGGCCCTTGGCCGCCCACCAGCGGCGGGCCAGCGCGGGGGCCGAGACGATGCCGGCCACCGGCTGCTCGGTGCCGTCCGGCTGGACCTCGAGCAGCGCGATCAGGGTGGCCCAGACCGGCACCCCGCGCACGTAGTTCTTGGTGCCGTCGATCGGGTCGATCACCCAGCGGCGCGGGCCGGAGCCCACCATGCCGAACTCCTCGCCCATCACCGCGTCGCGCGGCCGGGCCCGCTGGAGCACGCTGCGCACCTGCTCCTCAGCGGCCTTGTCGGCGTCGCTGACCGGCGTCAGGTCGGGCTTGGTCTCGATCTTGAGGTCGAGCGCCTTGAAGCGGTCCATGGTGATCGAGTCCGCCGCATCGGCGAGGACGTGGGCGAGTCGGAGGTCGTCGTGGTAGTCGGCCATGCTCGAAACCCTAGCGCTTCCGGTGCCGCGAACGGCCGAGCGTTCAGTGGCCGGACCCGCTGAGCTGGAGGCCCACCACCCCGGCGATCACCAGGGTGATCGAGACCAGCTTGAGCACCGAGCTGGACTCGTCCAGCCAGATGATCCCGTAGATCGCGGTGCCGGCCGCGCCGATCCCGGTCCAGACCGCGTAGGCGCTGCCCACCGGCAGGGTCTTGAGCGAGAGGGTCAGCAGACCGAAGCTGCCCAGCGCGAAGCAGGCGAACGCGATCGTCGGCCAGAGCTTGGTGAAGCCGTCACTCAGCTTGAGGTTGATCGCGAACCCGGTCTCCAGCAGACCGGCGAGGATCACCAAGGCCCATGCCATCTCGCTGACTCCCTGCCCCTGGGGGCCGGACCGATCGTCCGACCTTCCGATCCAGTGATCTTCCCATTCTGGCGGGGCGGGGCCGGGAGAACCGCCGGAAGCGCAAAGGAGTGCGCCGAAAGGGGCAGCCCTCGTCAGGTCAGTCCCCTTCGCGGGCCTCCTTGGAGGAGAGCAGCCGGCGCAGCGAGTACAGCCGGGCCTGCTCGGCGTGTCCCTCGGCCACCCAGGCGTCCAGGGCGCAGTCGGGCTCGTCGTGGCTGCATGCGCGCGGGCAGCCCTCGGTGCCGGGCTCCAGGTCGGGGAAGGCCAGGATCACCCGGGACGGGTCGATGTGGGAGAGGCCGAAGGAGCGGAAGCCGGGCGTGTCGATCACCCAGCCCGGGTCCAGCGCCTTCTTCGAGCCGGGCTTGGCCCCGGGCGGTGGGGGGAGGCGCAGCGCGAGGGCCGAGACGGTGGTGTGCCGGCCCCGGCCGGTCACCGCGTTGACGTGCCCGGTGGTGCGCTGGCGCTCCGGCACCAGCGCGTTGACCAGGGTGGTCTTGCCGACGCCGGAGTGCCCGATGAAGACGGTGGAGCGCCCGCGCAGGTGCTCGCGGACGGCCTCGGCGCCGGTGGTCTCCAGCTCGTCCCGCCGGGTCACCACGTAGGTAATGCCGAGCGGGGCGTACGCCTCGAGCAGCGGCTCGGCCGGGGCCAGGTCGGATTTGGTGAGCACCAGGATCGGCTCCATGCCCGCGTCGTACGCGGCCACCAGGCAGCGGTCGATCAGCCGGGGGCGCGGCTCCGGATCGGCCAGCGCGGTGACGATGGCCAGCTGCTGGGCGTTGGCGACCACGATCCGCTCGTACGGGTCGTCGTCGTCCGCGGTGCGCCGCAGGACGGAGCTGCGCTCTTCCACCCGGACGATCCGGGCCAGGGTGTCCGGATCGCCGGAGAGGTCGCCGACCACGTTGACCCTGTCCCCCACGACCACGCCCTTGCGGCCCAGCTCACGGGCCTTCATGGCGACGACCTGGCGTTCCTGCTTGGTCCCCGCGTCGACCAGGCAGGTCAGCCGGCCCCGGTCCACGGTGAGGATCATCGCGTCGGCGGCGTCCTCGTGCTTGGGCCGGATCCGCGTCCGGGGCCGGGAGCCCTTGCGGCCCGGGCGGTTGCGGATGTCGTCCTCGTCGGCGTCCTTGCCGTAGCGGCGCATGGTGCTCGTCCCCCCGATCAGACCTGGCCGAGGAGGTCGGCCCACATCCGGGGGAAGTCCGGCAGGGTCTTGGCGGTGGTCGCCACGTTCTCCACCTGGACGCCCTCGACCGCCAGGCCGAGCACGGCCGCGGCGGTGGCCAGCCGGTGGTCCTCGTAGGTGTGGAAGACGCCGCCGTGCAGCTTGCGCGGGCGGATCCGCAGGCCGTCCTCGGTCTCGGTCACGTCGCCGCCGAGGTCGTTGATCTCCTTGGCCAGCGCGGCCAGGCGGTCGGTCTCGTGCAGGCGCAGGTGGGCGATGCCGTACAGGTGCGACTCGGAGTCGGCCAGCGCGGCCACCGCGGCGATCACCGGGGTCAGCTCGCCCACGTCGTGCAGGTCGGCCTCGATGCCCTGGATCCGGCCGGTGCCGGTGAACTCCAGGCCGTCCTCGACGAACCGGCAGCTGCCGCCCATCGCGGTGTAGATCTCGCGCAGCTGGTCGCCCGGCTGGTAGGTGTGCTTGGGCCAGTCGCGGACGGTCACCCTGCCGCCGGTGACCAGCGCGGCGGCGAAGAACGGCGCGGCGTTGGAGAGGTCGGGCTCGACCACCAGGTCACGGCCGATCAGGGCGCCGGGGGCGACCCGCCAGACGTCCTTCTCGCCGCCGTCCTCGGGCGCGTCCACCTGGGCGCCGGCCTTGCGCAGCATGTCGACCGTCATCCGGATGTGCGGCAGCGAGGGCACGGTCTCGCCGACGTTGCGGATCTCCACGCCGTTGTTGAAGCGCGGGCCGGAGAGCAACAGGGCGCTGATGAACTGGGAGGAGGTCGAGGCGTCCACCTCGACCAGGCCGCCGTCCAGGCTGCCGGTGCCGTGCACGGTGAGCGGGAAGCCGCCGCGGCCGCCGTCGTCGATCCGGGCGCCGAGCGTGCGCAGGGCGTTGATCACGCCGTGCTGGGGGCGCTCGTAGCTGCGCGGGTCGCCGTCGAAGTGCACCGGGCCGTCGGCCAGCGCGGCCACCGGCGGCAGGAAGCGCATGACCGTGCCGGCGTTGCCCACGTCCACCTGGGCCGGGCCGTGCAGCGGGCCGGGGATGACCCGCCAGGCCTCGCCGCCGCCGGTGCCGCCGGCGTCCGAGTTGACCGTCTCCTCGATGCTGACGCCCAGCGCCCGCAGGCCGTCCGCCATCAGCTGCGAGTCGCGGCTGCGCAGCGGCCGCCGCACCCAGCCCGGCCGGGCGGCCAGGGCGGCCAGCACCAGCGCGCGGTTGGTCGCCGACTTCGAACCGGGGATGGTGACGGTCGCGTCGACGGCGGAGGTCGCGACGGGGGCGGGCCACAGGGCTTCAGTCATGGCCTCAGTCTAGGGGCCCGGGGGTGTGCGACCCGGGTGGCGTCCACGCCGTGGGCCCCCGGTGTCAGGGGTCCCCACCGGGGGCTCAGGTGAACGCGGGGGTGAGCAGCCAGCTGCCGCCGGCCAGCAGGCAGGCGAGGGCGACCACCAGGAAGAGGGTCACCCAGAGCACGGCGCTCACCCCGGTGAGCCGCGCCAGTTGGTCGGCGTCCGAGTCGCGGGCCCCGCCGCGGCGCCGCTTGCCCTGAAGCTCGACCACCGGCCGGACGCCGGCCAGCAGCAGGAACCAGATGCCCAGGTAGGCGAAGGCCGCGTGCAGCTGGTCGCCGCCGTACCAGCTGACCAGGAAGAACACCGCGCCGGTGACCACCACCGAGAGCAGTCCGAAGGCGTTGCGGATCATCACCAGCAGGCCCGCGAGCAGCAGGATCGCGATCCAGAGCAGGGCGGTGACGCGGTGCTGGGCGAGCAGTGCGGCGCCGCCGAGGCCGAGCAGCGGCGGGGCGGTGTAGCCCGCGGCGGCGGTGAGCACCATGCCGAGGCCGTGCGGCTTGCCGGAGGAGACGGTCAGGCCCGAGGTGTCCGAGTGCAGCCGGATGCCGGAGAGCCGGCGGCCGGTGAGCAGCGCGGTGAGGCCGTGCCCGCCCTCGTGCGCGATCGTCACGACGTTGCGGCTCAGCCGCCAGACCGGGTGCGGCAGGATCGCGGCCAGCGCGACCGCCGCCGTGCCGAGGACCAGCCAGCGCGGCGGGTCGGGCTGGGTGCCGACGGCGCGCTGCCATACCTCCGTGACGTCCATCGGGGTGCCTCCTGTGCGGTGTGCCGATCCGGCAGCCTCCCACGGAGGGACGGCTGCGCGGTACCTGTCGGTTCTCACCCGGACGGCCGACGGCCTGGCTACGCTGGCGGTATGTGTGGTCGGTTCGCATCCAGCACCAAGCCCGAGGACCTGGTCGAGATCTTCGGCGTCGAGCAGTGGGACCCGACGGAGGCCATCGCCCCGAGTTGGAACGTGGCGCCGACGGACGCCGCGTACGTGATCCTCGACCGGGCGCCGAAGGGTGCGGGCGAGCCGGTGCGGCAGCTGCGGGTGCTGCGGTGGGGGCTGGTGCCGGCCTGGTCGAAGACCGCCGAGACGGCGGTGAAGATGATCAACGCGCGTGCCGACACCGTGCACGAGAAGCCCGCGTACCGGCAGGCCTTCGCCTCGCGGCGGTGCCTGATCCCGATCGACGGCTACTACGAATGGCAGACCGTGCCGGCGGTGAAGGGGAAGCCGCGCAAGCAGCCGTACTTCGTGAGCCGCGCCGACGGCGGGGTGCTGGCGCTGGCGGGGCTGTACGAGTTCTGGCGGGACAGGTCGAGGCCCGGGGACGATCCGGGGGCCTGGCTGGTGACCTGCACGGTGGTCACCACGGAGGCGGAGCCGTTGCTGGCTCCCATCCACGAGCGGATGCCGTTGTTCCTGGACCCGGGGGCCTTCGACGCGTGGCTCGATCCGGGGCTGAGCGAGGTGGAGGAGGTGCGGGGGTTGTTGGTACCGCCCGCGCCCGGGGCGCTGACCGCCGTGCCGGTGGGGGCCGGGGTGGGGAACATTCGGAACAACGGGCCGGAGTTGGTCCGGGAGATCGACGCTGGGGCTGTGGACCGGGGTGACTTGAGCCTGTTCTAGGCGGGACTCGCGCCCCTGGGGATGCCCGCGCAGTTCCCCGCGCCCCTGTTTTTGCTCCCGAGCTGCCTAGAGTGATCGCTATGCAGACTCTGGTGGATACCCCCGTCGGTGTGGCTCGTGTGACGCGGTTCGAGGCGGTGGGAGCGAAGGCGCTCGTGGTGCTCGGGCATGGGGCCGGGGGTGGGGTGGAGGCGGCGGATCTGCAGGCGTTGGCGGCGGGGCTGCCGGGGCTGGGGTTCGCGGTGGCGTTGGTGGAGCAGCCTTGGCGGGTGTTGGGGAAGAAGGTGGCGCCGGCGCCGAAGACCCTGGACGCCGGGTGGGTGCCGGTGGTGGGGGAGCTGGTGGCGGAGGGGCTGCCGGTGGTGGTCGGCGGGCGGAGTGCGGGGGCCCGGGTGGCGTGCCGGACGGCGGTGGGGACGGGGGCGGCGGCCGTGTTGGCGCTGTCGTTCCCGCTGCACCCGCCGGGGCGGCCGGAGAAGAGCCGGGCGGAGGAGCTGACGGAGTCGGGGCGCCCCACGCTGGTGCTGCAGGGGGCGGCGGATCCGTTCGGGACGCCGGAGGAGTACCCGGAGCTGCCGGCGGGGCACCGGCTGGTGGCGGTGCCGTACGGGAACCACTCGTTCGCGGTGCCGAAGCGGGCGCCGTACGGGCCGGAGGAGGCGATGGCGCTGATCACGGCGACGGCGGCGGAGTGGCTGGGTGGGCTGTTCGGCTGATCCGTGGCGGGAGTTGGGGGTCGGCGGTGCGGGGCGGGAATGCGGGCGGGGGCGGGCGGGTTTACACCACCGTCAGCAGGTGTCCCGGTAGGAAGGCAGGGCCGATGGGTCCGATCGCGTGCCCCGAGCGACCGGCCAGGAGCGAGGCGGATGCCGCCTTCGCGCCGGTCTGGTCCGACTGGCTGGTCGCGGGCGAGAAGCCCGTCAGCCCGATATCCTCGCTCTCGGGTGGGCCCGCCGTGGGCTTCCGCCGCCATGCCGAGGAGGTGGGTCCGGTCGTCGGAGCGGAGCACGAGGCCGAGCCGGGTGAGGGCCAGCCGGTGAGCGAGGTGCTCACGGGCGAGGAGTTGGCCGAGGCGATCGGCGAGGACACCTTCCGGGTGTCGGCCCAGGAGACCGAGGAGGCCCGGCGGGAGCGCTTCGAGCGCGACGCCCTGGGCTACCTCGACCCGATGTACTCCGCGGCCCTCCGGATGACGAGGAACCCGGCCGACGCCGAGGATCTGCTGCAGGAGGCCTTCGCCAAGGCGTACGCCTCGTTCCACCAGTTCCGCGAGGGCACCAACCTCAAGGCGTGGCTGTACCGCATCCTCACCAACACCTTCATCAACTCGTACCGGAAGAAGCAGCGCGAGCCCCAGCGCACCGCCGCCGAGGAGATCGAGGACTGGCAGCTGGCCCGGGCCGAGTCGCACATGTCGACCGGTCTGCGTTCGGCCGAGGCCCAGGCGCTCGACCACCTGCCGGACAGCGACGTGAAGGACGCCCTCCAGGCGATCCCGGAGGAATTCCGGATCGCGGTGTACCTCGCCGATGTAGAGGGCTTTGCCTACAAGGAGATCGCGGACATCATGGGTACACCCATCGGTACGGTGATGTCCCGGCTGCACCGTGGCCGCCGGCAGTTGCGCGGCATGCTGGAGGATTACGCCCGCGAGCGCGGGCTCGTCCCCGCCGGCAGCGGGGCAGGGCAGGAAGCGAAGGGCGCGGGCTCATGAGCTGCGGCGATCCGCACGACACCGAGTGTGGTGAGGTGCTCGACCACCTCTACGAATTCCTCGACAACGAGATGAACGAGGGCGACTGCGTCAAGCTGCGCGTGCACTTCGAGGAGTGCTCGCCCTGCCTGGAGAAGTACGGCCTCGAGCAGGCGATCAAGGCGCTGATCAAGCGTTCCTGCGGCTGTGACGACACCCCGGCGGATCTGCGCGGCAAGGTGCTGGCCCGGATCGACTCGATCCGCTCGGCCCAGCGCCGGGCCGAGCCGGTGGGCGTCACCGAGCCGCTGGTGGCCACCGAGGCCTCCGCCGCCGAGTAGACCGGCTCCGGTCGCGTGCGCACGTCCGCTGGTCGGGTGCACGCGTCCTAATCTCACTCGTTCGGGTGAGCTGAGGCGGTGTCGGCCAGGGCTATCACCGTGGAGCGGCCCAGCGCCCCGAGTCGCGGCCTATTCTCCTGACGAGCCCTCACCGTGAGGTGCTCCGAGGGCACTGGGGTCGTGGCGGGGTGGCGGAGATCGCTGGTGAGGGCACGGCACTGCCGAAGGCCGCCGTGCGGTACGTCGAGGTGGTGCTGCTGGCCGCCGTGGTCTGCCTGCTGAGCCCACTGCTCTGGCCCGGCTCGGCGGGGGCGGTGGACTGGCCCCGGGTCGGGCTGCTGGCCTTCCTGCACTCCTGTTGGGACGCGCTGGCCCAGGGCCGTCCCACCCCCTGCTTCCGGCTGGCCCGGCGGCTCGCCCGCCGGCCGGTGGCCGGCACGGCGGTGCCGGGGCCGGCCGCCGCGTTCTTCCCGGTGCTCTTCGCCGGGGTGCTGATGCTCCCGCCCGCCGCCGCCGCGCTGGTCGCGCTGCCCACCGCGTTATCTGTGGCCGACGGCCGCCCCTGGCGGCGGCTGCGCGGCTGCTGGAACGCGGCGCAGCTCGCACTGGCCGCCTGCACCGCCGCCGTGGTCTTCCGGTTGCTCGACGGCCCCCGGCTGCTGCTCGGCTCGCGCTTCCCCGGGGCGGTGCTGCCGGTGCTGGCCGCCGTCGCGGTGTTCTGCCTGGTCAACACCGGTCTGGTGGCCGGCATGCGGAGCCTGGCCGAGCCCGGCTGCGGCGGCGGTGGCCGACGGCCCGGGCGGCTGCTCTCGGCCCTGGTGCACGGCGCCGGCGGGCTCATGGTGGCGGTGCTCTGGCAGGGGCCGTACGGCGCCTTCGCCGCGGTGCTCGCGCTGCTGCCGCTGTCGATCTCCGCCTGGGTGTTCGCCGAGGGGCACCGGGAGCGGACGGCCCATCAGGCCGCCGTGCAGGCGCTGGTGCAGGCCGTGGAGATCAAGGACGCGTACACCAGGGGCCACAGCGAGCGGGTCGGCCGGGCCGCCGTGCTGATCGCGCGTCAGCTCGGGATGGCCGAGGAGCGGCTGCGCACCCTGCACTTCGCGGGCACCCTGCACGACGTGGGCAAGCTCGGGGTGGCCACCGAGCTGCTGCGACGCAACGGCCCGCTCACCGAGGCCGAGCGGCGGGCGGTGGAGGTGCACCCGGTCTTCGGGCACGAACTCGTCCGCGAGATCACCTTCCTGGGCGAGGCCCGGGCCGGCATCCTGCACCACCACGAGCGGATGGACGGGCGCGGCTACCCGGCCGGGCTGGTCGGGGCGGGCATCCCGGAGTTCGCCCGGATCATCTCGGTGGCCGACGCCTTCGACTCGATGACCTCCACCCGCTCCTACCGGCGCGGCCGGCCGGTGCCGGAGGCCGTGGCCGAGCTGGAGCGGTGCGCGGGCAGCCAGTTCGACCCGGTGATGGTGCGGGCGCTGGTGGCCGCGGTGGCCGAGCACGGCTGGCAGCCGGCCCTGCCCCCGCCGGACGAACAGGCCGTGCCGGACATCCCGCTCGGGGTGCCTGAGCCCGCCCGGCGGCGGGTGGCCACCGGTGGGTCGGGGGCGGCGTGACCTGGGTGCGGGTGACCCACCTGGCGGCCGGCGGGCTGCTGCTCGCCGCGCTGGTCGCGCTGGCCCGGGGCGGGGTGGCCGAGCCCCGGGTCGCGCTGGCCTTCGCCCTGGTGATCGCGGTCGGCGAGCTGGCCCGGGTCCGCCTCCCCGGCGGCCGGGAGCAGGCCCCGATCGGCGCGGCCGTCACCCTCGCGTACGCCCTGCTCGGCCCGCTGCGCGGGGTGCCCACCCAGCACGGCGTGCTGCAGGTGGTGGCGGTGGCGGGGGCCGGCGCGCTGGTGGGCACGGCCCGGGTGGTGGCCCGGGGCGGGGTGGGCCACCGGGCGGAGGAGCTGGACGGCTTCGCCCGGCGGCTGCTCGGGGCCGCCTTCGCCGCCACGCTGTTCCAGCCGCTCTACAACAGCGGGGTGCTGGACCGGGCCGCCCTGGGCGGGCCCGGGTACGGGGTGTTCCTGACCGTGGTGGCGGCCCTGACCGCGCTCTGCGACGCCACCCTGGCGGCGGTGCTGCACCGGGGGCGGACGGGGCTGCGGTTCACCGCCGCGCTGGAGGACGAGCTGCGGGCGCTGCTCGGGATCGGATCGGCGATCGTGGCGACCGGGATGCTGGTCAGCCTGCTGGCCGGGGAGGTCGGGCTCTGGGCGCTGCCGCTGTTCTGCACGCCGCTGCTGCTGGCCCAGGCCTCCTTCCGGCGGGCGGCGGCCGTCCGGGCGACCACCGGACAGACCATCGAGACGCTGGCCCGGGCCACCGAGATCGCCGGGTACACCCCGGTCGGGCACGCCCGGCGGGTCGCCGACACCGCCTGCGAGCTGGGCCGGGCGCTGGGCCTGGGCACCCGGGAGCTGACCCTGCTGGAGTACGCCGCGCTGATGCACGACATCGGCCAGCTCTCGCTGGTCGAGCCGGTGCCCGGCGGGGCCACCGCCCGGCTCGGCCTGCCCGAGCAGCAGCGGATCGCCCGCCTCGGTAGCGAGGTGATCCGGCGCACCGGGGTGCCCCGGCAGGTCTCCCGGCAGGTGGCCCGGTTGGCCGATCCGTACCGGCGCCCGGACGGCGGGCCGGACCGCAGCCTGCCGCTGGCCGCCCGGATCATCAAGGTGGCCAACGCCCACGACGAACTGCTCTCGGCGGCCCTCGGCCGGGGCCTCGACCCGGCCGCGGCCCGCCGCGCGGCGGTCGAGCAGCTGCGCGCCGACGCCGGCGCGGGCTACGACCCGCGGGTGCTCAAGGCCCTCCTGCGCCCCGCCCGGGGCGTCAGACCGGCCAGAGCCGGGAAAGTCGGCGCGGGAAGCGCGCTCAAGGGGCGCCGTGGTTGGATGCGGTCATAGCGTGGAACACCGGAGGCGGGGCGGATCCCGGCGGCCGGTCCGGCAAGCCGGCCGGCCGGCACGGCGGACCGGCTGATCGGTACCGGCCGATCGGTGTCGGCCGGCACCGGCCTTCCGGCGCGACAGGGCGGGCCTTCGCACACGACAACGGGCAGACGACAACGGCAGGGACGGAACGTGAGGATCTTCCACCGCACAAGGCACCGGCCGTCGGCCACCTGGCGGCAGACGACCGACCGGGCCTTCACGCTGATCGGTGACGGCCGCTACGAGGACGCCGGGGCGCTCCTGGTGATGGCGGCCGACCTGGAGCCCTGGCTCTCCGACTCCTGGTTCAACCTCGCCCTGCTGCACAAGTTCCGCCGCGACTGGGACCAGGCGCGCACCGCCGGGCTGCGCGCCGTCGCGCTGCTGGACCGCGAGCACGGCGCCCCGGACTGGTGGAACCTCGGCATCACCGCCACCGCGCTCCAGGACTGGGCGCTGGCCCGGCGCTCCTGGCAGGCCTTCGGGCTCAAGCTCCCGACCGGCGGCTCGCCCGCCGGACCGGTGGAGCTGGACCTGGGCACCACCCCCGTGCGGCTCTCGCCGGACGGCGAGTCCGAGGTGGTCTGGGGCAGACGGCTGGACCCGGCCCGGATCGAGGTGCTCTCCATCCCGCTGCCCTCCTCCGGCCGGCGCTGGGGCGAGGTGGTGCTGCACGACGGCGCCCCGCACGGGGAGCGGGTGGCCGACGGGGTCGCCTACCCGGTCTTCGACGAGATCGAGCTCTGGGCGCCCTCGCCGGTGCCCACCTACGTGGTGCTGCTGCAGGCCGCCACGGCGGGTGACCGGGACGCGCTGGAGCGGCTGGTGGCCGACGCCGGGTACGCGGCGGAGGACTGGACGGCCTCGGTGCGGCTGCTCTGCCGGGCCTGCTCGGAGAGCCGGATGGCCACCGACGACGGCAACACCGCGCACCACGACCCGCACGACGACGGGGACGCCGCGCACCCCGGCCACCTGAGCCACCTGAGCGGCACCAGCGGGCTCTCCTGGCTGGCCGAGCGGGAGTGCGGGATCGCGGCCCCGGCCGCGCTGGTGCGCACCCTGCTCGACCGCTGGGTGGCCCTCTCCCCGGCGACCCGGGCCTACCGGGACCTGGAAGAGGTCTGCTGAACCACCGAAGTAAGGGCCGGTGATCGTCCTGGGGCCGTACCCTTGAGCGGTACATCTCGGAGACGTCAGGAAAGCGAACACCAACGATGGCCGACCAGCACACGCACGACCACGACCACGCGGGCCACGACCACGCGGACCACTCGGAGCACGAGCACGAGGCCGGCGAGCAGAAGGTCGTCGGCGAGCTGCCGGACCTCTCGAAGGGCACGGCCCGCCCGATCACCGTGGTCGGCAACCCCGTCCTGCACCGGGAGTGCCGGACGGTCACCGTCTTCGACGAGGCGCTCTCCGACCTGATCGACGACATGTTCCAGTCGATGTACGCCGCCGAGGGCGTCGGCCTGGCGGCCAACCAGATCGGCGTGGACGCCAAGGTCTTCGTCTACGACTGCCCGGACGACGAGAACGTCCGCCACGTCGGCCACGTGATCAACCCGGTGCTCGAGCCCTTCCCGGCCGACCGCCGCCGCCAGCTGGACGACGGCAACGAGGGCTGCCTCTCCGTCCCCACCGCCTACGCCGAGCTGCCCCGCCCGGACTACGCCGCCGTCACCGGCGTCGACAAGCAGGGCAACCCGGTCCGGGTCGAGGGCACCGGCTTCTTCGCCCGCTGCCTCCAGCACGAGACCGACCACCTGTTCGGCTTCCTCTACATCGACAAGCTCTCCAAGCGCGACCGCAAGGACGCGCTGAAGCAGATGGCCGAGGGCACCGCCAAGTACGCCACCGTCCCGAACGCCTGACGGCACGCACGACGGAAGGGCCCGGGAGCAGCCGCTCCCGGGCCCTTCCGTGTCCGCTCGCCCTACGAGGGCCGGTACCGCGGCAGGCTCGCGGCCACCTGGTCCAGGTAGCTCCGGATGGTCGCCAGTCTCGTCGCGTCGTGGTTGCGCACCGCCCAGGTGGACGCCTGGTACGCCGCGGCCAGGTTGAGCTCCGGGTCGCCCTGGGTGCCCCGCAGCTCCGGGGCGATGGCGCAGAGCATCCGCCCCACCGCGAGGATCGAGTCCTCGGCGGTGAACGGCGGTGTCGGCACGGTGTTCCGGCGGTCGGCCGGCAGGTAGTAGCGCAGCACCCGGGGGGTCCAGCGGGCGATGCCGTACTCGTCCTTGGCCGGGTCGCTCAGGTTCGGGTCGAACCCGCTCTCGGCCTTGAGCACCGCCGCGATCAGGGCCGGGGTGACCTCGGGTTCCGGGCAGGCGGTGCCCGCCGCCACGATCAGGTCCCGGTACTGCGCGGGGATGTCCGTCCCGGGACGCAGCCAACGCTGCGCGCCCCGCAGCGGCCCCTGATCGGCGGCTGCCGCCGGCCCCGGCGCGGCGGAGTCCCCGGGCACCCGGAGCAGGAGCAGCGCGAGGGCGGCGACGGCCACCGCGCCGAGCAGGCGCGGCCAGGCCGCCGGCCGCCGTCGCCCGGGAGCACGCGGGCCGCGAGCCGGCCCGAGGGGCGGATCGGACGGCGGATCGACCCGTTCAGCCGGTGCAGCCGGCGCAGCCACGTCGTCCGGTCCACCTGCCGTAAGCGGCTCGTCCGGTTCACCCGCCTCATCCGCTTCATTCGGCCCACCCGATCCGTCGGCCTTGCCGGGACGGTCTGACGTACCTTCATCCGCCCGCACCGGCTCGGTGATCGACCGGTGCGCTTCGAGCCGCCGCTGCTCCCACTGCGCGGGATCCCCGCCGCAGGCGGTCACGAACGCCGCCAGCACCGCCTCGCTCGGCAGCCTTCGGCCGGCCGTCGCCTCGGCCAGCGTGGAGGCGGAGTAGTTGGTGCTGGCGGCGAGCCGTCGGTACGGCGGGCTGCCCGCCGTGCGGCGCAACTCCCGCAGCTCGAGCGCGAAGAGCGCCAGCGGTCCGTGCGCTGCGTCCAGCGGCTGTTCCTGCCGTCCCACCTGTCCTCCTCCGGGTCCGTGTCCGCCCTTTGTCCGGCGTTTGTCCGAGCGGCTCAGGGGCCAGTGACGGGGCGGTCCGGGCCCGGTTTGATGAGGTCCCGGTGCCCCGGCTCGCATGAGCCATGACAAGCATCAAACCCGTTCCGGGACGCGGCGGCCCTGCAGTTCACCGGATCCTCTCTGTGCGATTGTTCACACAGCGTCAGCAGATCTCACCGGTGGGTCGCGCCCTCATCCTCAGGAGGAATCCCTCGATGTCCAACCCCTCCCAGCCCGCCCAGCCCGGGCTGTCCCGCCGTTCCGTCCTCCGGGCGGGCGCCGGGCTGACCCTGGGCGCCGGCCTGGCCGTGTCCGCGGCCGGCTCGGCCGCGGCGCTCCAGCGCGGCACCCCGCTCTGTGACGGCGCGGGTGATTCGGCCAAGGGCCAGGGCCTGGGCTCCGGCGACCTCGGCATCCCGTACTACCGCGCGCACGACAACACCTGGGGGTACGTCTTCGGTGACTCCTGGGCCAACGCGGCGCAGCAGGACCCGTACCTCGGCTCGCCGGTGATGCTGGCCCAGGCGAACTTCGACCGCACCGGCGGCTCGCCGATCTCCTTCAGCTGGGCGCTGCCCACCGGCGGCCAGGCCAACCAGCTGTTCGACTACAACCACCAGGCCGACAACGGCTACGGCTGGGAGTTCAGCCGGATCCCCAACGACTGCATCGAGTTCGGCGGCCGCACCTACATCCAGTACACCTCGGTCGCGGTCTGGGGCCCGCCGGCCGGCTACGACGGCTCGCTGATGTCCGGGGTGGCGTACTCCGACGACTACGGCGTGACCTGGCAGGACTACCCGTACCACTGGGCCGGGGACACCCAGGGCAACAACCAGTCCATGTACGGCATGTGGTCCTTCGCCGGCATCGACCCGGACGGCTGGCTCTACATCTTCTCCAAGCGCTGGAACGGCAGCCACAACAACACCGCCGACGGCGGCGCCATCCAGCTCTTCCGGATCTGGCCGGACGACTTCCGGGCCGGCAACTTCGGGGCCCAGCAGAACTGGGCCTACCTGAACGGCTCCTGGCAGTGGACCACCGAGGCCGCGCCCTCGGTCATCCTCTCCGGCAACAACATCGGGGAGTTCTCGGTCAAGCGGATCAACGGCACGTACTGCATGAGCTACTTCGACGTGGCCGACTACTCGATCTGCACCCGCACCGCACCCCGCCCGGACGCGGTCTGGTCGGCGCCCAAGCCGCAGATCGTCGGCAACGCCTCCTTCCCGCCCAGCCACTGGGGCAAGCCGCAGCTCCCGTACCTCTACGGCGGGTACATCCACCCGGGCAGCGCGAACGCCAACTCGCTGACGCTGATCGTCTCGCAGTGGACCGGGAAGCAGGGCACCTCGCCGTACCGGGTGCTCCAGTACGACGGCATCAACCCGTGACGGGCCGTCGGACCACCTCGGCCGCCGTCCTCGCCTCGGCCGCGCTGCTGCTCGCCGTGGCGGCCCCGGCCCACGCGCGGTCCGGGCAGCCGGCCGTTCCGGGCCCGGTGTACTCCAGGTCGGCGGCCCTCGCCGGGTGCTACATCCCGCCGGACCGCGACATCGCCGTGACCCGCAAGGTCTACGAGGTCGGCCAGCGGATGAACGTGGACGACAAGGTGATGCTGGCCGGCTTCGAGACCGGCTGGGTCGAATCCCACATGAACAACCTGGACTGCGGCGACCGGGATTCACTCGGGGTGTTCCAGCAGCGCCCGTCCCAGGGCTGGGGCACGCCCGACCAGGTCATGGACGTGGACTACGCGGCGACCAAGTTCTTCACGGTCGCGCTGGCCAAGGAGCCGAGCATGCCGGACAGCACGGCCGGCCAACTCGCCCAGGCCGTCCAGATCTCGGCCTGCCCGGGCTGCTACGACCAGGCGGAAGACATCGCCCGGGCGCAGCGCGACGAGGCGTTCCAGCCTTACGGGACGATCGGCGACAAGTACGCGGCGATGGGCGGCGCCGGCAGCGTGCTCGGCCGGCCGGTGCGCGCCGAGGAGGACTCCTCGCTGGGCGGGCGGTTCCAGCTGTTCCAGAACGGGATCATCCTCTGGCACCCGGACGAGGCCCACCCGGTGTACGGGGACATCCTGCGCACGTTCTGGGCCACCGATGCCGAGCGGCACTGGGGCTTCCCGACCACGGACGAGGCGGATGCGGCCACGGCGCCGAACGGGACGCGGGGTCGGTACCAGTTCTTCGAGCACGGGCTGTTCCTGTGGTCGGCGGCCACCGGGACGCACGAGGTGCACGACGCCATCTACGACGCCTTCGCGGGGGGTGGTCGGGAGGCGAAGCTCGGTTATCCGACCGGTGACGAGGTGGACGAGAACGGCGGGCGGGCGCAGCACTTCCAGAACGCCACCATCCACTGGAACCCGAGCCAGGGCACCTGGATCACCACCAACTGACGGGAAGGCAGGAGACCATGTCACCGCTCACCAGGCGCCCGGCCCGGCGCTTCGCGGCGCTGCTGCTGGCCGCCACCGCGTTCGGCCTCGGCACGGCCGTGCCCGCGAGCGCCTCCAGCCCGGACGGTTCGATCGGCCGGGGCGAGGTGCTGGACCGTGCGCAGTCCTGGGTCGACGCCCAGGTGCCGTACAACAACGTCGGCTGCTACCCGAACCAGTACGGCTGCTACCGGCCCGACTGCTCGGGGTACGTCTCGATGGCCTGGAACCTCAGCTCCGCGCTGGACACCTGGCACCTCTGGAACGTCACCAGCGACATCGCCGCCGGCGACCTGCAGCCCGGCGACGCCCTGCTGCGCGACTCCGGCGGCACCGACCACGTGGCGCTGTTCGTCCGGTGGGCGGACGCCGCGCACACCCAGCCGGTGGTCCGCGAGGAGATCGACTACGGCTATGTGGCCCAGGAGGACACCTGGACCAACGGGCTGCGCGGCTTCTCGCCCCGCCGGTACAACCAGCTGGACGACCTGATCCCGTACGGCACGATCGGCGTGAAGTACGCGGCGATGGGCGGCGGGGGCAGCGTGCTCGGGGCACCGATCACGGGGGAGCGCGACTCCTCGCTGGGCGGGCGGTTCCAGCAGTTCCAGAACGGGATCATCCTCTGGCACCCGGATGACGCCCACCCCGTGTACGGGGACATCCTGCGCACGTTCTGGGCCACCGATGCCGAGCGGCACTGGGGTTTCCCGACCACGGACGAGGCGGATGCGGCGGCCGCGCCGAACGGGACTCGGGGTCGGTACCAGTTCTTCGAGCACGGGCTGTTCCTGTGGTCGGCGGCCACCGGGACGCACGAGATCCACGACGCCATCTACGACGCCTTCGCGGCGGGCGGCCGGGAGGCGAAGCTCGGTTACCCGACCGGTGACGAGGTGGACGAGAACGGCGGTCGGGCCCAGCACTTCCAGAACGCCACCATCCACTGGAACCCGAGCCAGGGCACCTGGATCACCACCTGACGCGAAGGGGCCGCCCGACGCGATGCCGGGCGGCCCCTCTCGTCATGGGTGTTCTAGAAGTCGTCGTCGAAGGCGACCGAGCCCTCGACGGCCACCTGGTAGGCGGAGACGCGGCGCTCGAAGAAGTTGGTCAGCTCCTGGACGTTCTGGAGCTCCATGAAGCCGAACGGGTTGGTCGAGCCGTAGCGGATCGGCAGGCCCAGGCGGGCCAAGCGCTGGTCGGCGACGGCCTGGAGGTACTCGCGCATGGAGGCGGTGTTCATGCCGGGGAGGCCCTCACCGCACAGGTCCTGGGCGAACTGGAGCTCGGCCTCGACGGCCTCCTCCAGCATCTCGGTGACCTGCTTGGCCATCTCGTCGTCGAAGAGGTCGGGCTCCTCCTCGCGGACGGTGTCCACGACCGAGAAGGCGAAGTCCATGTGCATGGACTCGTCCCGGAAGACCCAGTTGGTGCCGGTGGCCAGGCCGTGCAGCAGGCCGCGCGAGCGGAACCAGTACACGTAGGCGAAGGCGCCGTAGAAGAACAGGCCCTCGACGCAGGCGGCGAAGCAGATCAGGTTCAGCAGGAACGCGCGCCGGTCGTCCTTCGACTGCAGCGAGTCGATGTGGTCGACGGCGTTCATGTACTTGAAGCAGAACTGCGCCTTCTGGTGGATGGAGGGGATGTTCTCCACCGCTGCGAAGGCCGCGTTGCGGTCCTCCGGGTCGGGCAGGTAGGTGTCGAGCAGCGTCAGGTAGAACTGGACGTGCACGGCCTCCTCGAACAGCTGCCGGGACAGGTAGAGCCGGGCCTCGGGGGAGTTGATGTGCTTGTAGAGGCTCAGCACCACGTTGTTGGCCACGATCGAGTCACCGGTCGCGAAGAAGGCGACCAGCCGGCCGATCATGTGCCGCTCGCCCTCGCTGAGCTTGGCGAGGTCGGCGACGTCGGAGTGCAGGTCCACCTCCTCGACGGTCCAGGTGTTCTTGATCGCGTCGCGGTACCGGTCGTAGAAGGACGGGTAGCGCATCGGACGCAGGGTCAGCTCGAAGCCCGGGTCGAGCAGCATCTTGCGGTCGTCGTTCGGCATTACTGGCAGGCCTCGCAGGACTCGGGGTTCTCCAGGGAGCAGGCGAGGGCCGCCTCCTCCTCCGGGGTCATGGTCGGGGTGTTGACCGGCACGGGCGCGGCGGCGCGGACGCTGGTGGACGCGGCCTGGGCGATCCGGGTGGCCGGGCGCGAGCGCAGGTAGTAGGTGGTCTTCAGACCGACCTTCCAGGCGTACGCGTACATCGAGCTGAGCTTGCCGATGGTCGGGGCGGCCATGAAGAGGTTCAGCGACTGGCTCTGGTCGATGTACGGCTGCCGGGCGGCGGCCAGGTCGATCAGGGCGCGCTGCGGCAGCTCCCAGGCGGTGCGGTAGAGCGAACGGACCTCGGCCGGCAGCCAGGTGAGCTCGGCGACCGAGCCGTTGGCCTCGCGCAGCGCGTCGCGGGTCTGCGCGTCCCAGACGCCCAGCTCCTTGAGCTCGGCGACCAGGTACGGGTTGACCTGGAGGAACTCGCCGGAGAGGGTCTCGCGCTTGAAGAGGTTGGAGACCTGCGGCTCGATGCACTCGTACACACCGGCGATCGAGGCGATCGTGGCGGTGGGCGCGATGGCGAGCAGGAGCGAGTTGCGCAGGCCGGTGGTGGCGATCCGGGCGCGCAGGGCGTCCCAGCGCTCGGTCCACTGCGGGGCGGCCTCGAAGTGGTCGATGTGCAGCTGGCCCTGGGCGGCGCGGGTCTCGGCGTAGGCCGGGTGCTGCCCGAACTGCTCGGCGAGCTCGCTGGAGCGCTCGTAGGCGGTCAGCATGATGCGCTCGGCGATCAGGGTGGAGAGCTGCTTGGCCTCGGCGGAGTCGAAGTCCAGGCGGAGCTTGAAGAAGACGTCCTGCAGGCCCATCACGCCCAGGCCCACCGGGCGCCAGCGCGAGTTGGACGCGCCGGCCTCGGGGGTCGGGTAGAAGTTGATGTCCACCACGCGGTCGAGGAAGGTCACGGCGGTGCGGACGGTGGCGTCCAGGCGCTCCCAGTCCATGGCGGACAGCAGGTCCGTCGCGGTCGCGCCGGGGGCGACGTGGGCGCCGAGGTTGACCGAGCCGAGGTTGCAGACGGCCGTCTCGGAGTCGTCGGTGACCTCGAGGATCTCGGTGCACAGGTTCGAGGAGTGCACGGTGCGGCCCGGCAGTGCGGTCTGGTTGGCGGCGCGGTTGGAGGCGTCCTTGAAGGTCATCCAGCCGTTGCCGGTCTGCGCGAGGGTGCGCATCATCCGGGCGTACAGGGTCTGCGCCGGGATGGTGCGGACGGCCAGGCCGGCCGCCTCGGCCTTCAGGTACGCGGCGTCGAACTCCTCGCCCCAGAGGTCGACCAGCTCGGGCACGTCGGCCGGGGAGAAGAGCGACCAGTCGGAGTTGGCGTTCACGCGGCGCATGAACTCGTCCGGGATCCAGTGGGCGAGGTTCAGGTTGTGGGTGCGCCGCGCCTCCTCGCCGGTGTTGTCGCGCAGCTCCAGGAACTCCTCGATGTCCGCGTGCCAGGTCTCCAGGTAGACGCAGGCCGCGCCCTTGCGGCGGCCGCCCTGGTTGACGGCGGCGACGGAGGAGTCGAGGGTGCGCAGGAACGGCACGATGCCGTTGGACTTGCCGTTGGTGCCGCGGATCAGCGAGCCGCGCGAGCGGATGCGGCTGTAGGAGAGGCCGATGCCGCCGGCGTGCTTGGAGAGACGGGCGATCTGCGCGTAGCGCGAGTAGATCGAGTCCAGGTTGTCCAGCGGTGAGTCGAGCAGGTAGCAGCTCGACATCTGCGGGTGCTTGGTGCCGGAGTTGAACAGGGTCGGCGAGGAGGGCAGGTAGGAGAGCGCGCTCATCAGCGCGTACAGCTCGGCCACCTCGCGGACCGACTCGGCGCTGTCGCCGACGGCCAGGCCCGAGGCGACGCGGAGCAGGAAGTGCTGCGGGGTCTCGATCACCTTGCGGGTGATCGGGTGGCGCAGCAGGTAGCGGGACTGCACGGTGCGCAGGCCGAAGTACTCGAAGCGGTCGTCGCCCCGCTGGTCGATCAGCTCGTCCAGGCTGTCGGCGTGCTTGGCGACGAACTCGGCGGTGGTGTCGCCGATCAGGCCCTCGGCGTGGCCGACGCCGATCGAGGCGGAGAAGGAGACCGCACCCTGGCCGACGGCCTCGTCGGCGATCTCCAGGGCGAGCAGGCGAGCGGCCAGCTTCGAGTACTGCGGGTCCTCGGCGATCATCGAGGCGGCGGCCTCGACGGCCAGCCCGCGCAGCTCCGCGAAGTCGGAGCCGGCGTGGCGGCCGCGCAGGGCGGCGGCGGCGACGTGGCCGGGGTCGACCTGGGGGAGGTCGGCGCTGCGGTCGGTCAGCAGCCGCAGGAGCGCAGCACCGGGGTCGGTCTGGTCGTGATCGGCGGAACCCTGGGACGGCAGGGCAACTGCTGCGATGGTCAAGGCGCTCTCCTGGCGGCGGCGGAACGACGTATTCGTCCAGGACCATCAGGGCGCAGGGGAACGCGGCGCGGCGCACCCTTGCGAGCGCGCGCGTTTCAGACCCCCCGGCCCGCCCGCGAGGCCCGGACGTGACTCAGTGCTGCAAGGCGCCTGCGGGGAAGCCGTGTGCACACCGTCGGCAGGTCATCGGACTTGCGGCCCCGCCCTTTCGGGGATGCCGCTCACCGCTGCGGGGCAGTCCCGGAGTCGCACCGGGTTCCCCTGCTTCGACAGCGAGAGTGAGCATACATGTTGTGGCCGGGGTCGGATGCGACCCCAGATGTAGTGCCGCGTGTCGTGGTCAGGTGGTAGCGGGGAGCCACCGTACAGCCCGTCAGATCAGCTGATCCTCGAAGGTCAGACCATAGGTGAGCAGGTCGATCCCGGGCCGCGGCGCCCAGTCCCGCTCGGGGGTCCGGCGGAAGCCGAGCCGTTCGTAGAGCCGGTGTGCGGTGGTCATCGCGGGCCGGGTGGAGAAGGCCATCGCGGTCAGCCCGAGCTCCCGCGAACGGGCCATCGCGGCCCGCACCAGGGCCTCGCCGACGCCCCGGCCCTGGGCCGCCGCGCCCACCGCGAGCATCCGGATCTCGCCCTCGTGCGGCTCCGCGATGTCGGCCCACTCGGTGCCGCCCGAGGCGAAGGTCACACAGCCGAGCACCCGATCGGCGTCGTCGACGGCGACGAGGAGCTCGGCCTCCGCGAAGCGGCGGCGGGCGTCGCCGAGGAGGGCGAGGTACGGGCTGTCGGGCTCGGTGTGACCGCCGCCGACGAAGGCCTCGACGGTGACGGCTCCGGCGCCCTCGAGGTCTTCCTCGCGGGCGTGGCGAACGGTGATCTGCATCGGACCATTGTGCCCGAAGGCGTGTTCGATCCGGCCCGGGCCGTCGTCTGATCGGCCGGCTGGCTCGTCGGGTAGCCCGTCGGGCGGTGCCGGTTGTCCCGGCCGGTGCGGGCCAGCCGGTCGACGTCGCGGCCGACCAGGGTGCCGAGCAGGCCGAAGCCGCCGACCGTGCCGAACAGGGGGAGCAGCTGCGTGATCGAGGTCATGCCTCCAGGCTCCTCGCGGGCGGCGGCTCGGACGAGTGGCAGAAACGACCACTTGCATCGAAATCCTGCCAGTGCCAGGCTGGTCGGCATGGCAGCACAGCTGAACCCCCGTCTGCAGAACGTCGTGGCCGTGGTGCTGGCACCCGTCCACCCCTTCGAACTCGGCGTGGCCTGCGAGGTGTTCGGCCTCGATCGGAGTGACGACGGCCAGCCGGTCTACGACTTCGCGCTGGCCTCCGACCGGCCCGGGCCGCTGCCCACCCACGCCGGCTTCACGGTGGACGTGCCGTACGGGGTCGAGCGGCTGGCCGAGGCCGATCTGGTGATCGCGGCCGCCACCGGTGTCCGGGAGGAGTACCCCGAGCCGCTGCTGGCCGCCCTGCGGGCGGTGGTGGGCCGCGGCTCGCGGGTGCTCTCGATCTGCAACGGCTCCTACCTGCTGGGCGCCGCCGGGCTGCTGGACGGCCGCCGCAGCACCACGCACTGGCGGCACGCCGACCGGATGGCCGAGCGCTTCCCGCACACCACGGTCGAGCCGGACGTGCTCTACGTGGACGAGGACCCGGTGATCACCTCGGCCGGCACGGCGGCCGGGATCGACGCCTGCCTGCACCTGGTGCGCAAGCTCCAGGGGGCCGAGGTGGCCCGGGGGATCGCCCGGCGGATGGTGGTGGCCCCGCACCGGGAGGGCGGCCAGGCCCAGTACGTGGCCCGGCCGCTGCCGGAGTGCTCGGCGGATTCGCTGGCGCCCCTGCTGGAGTGGCTGCGCCACCACCTGGACCAGGAGCTGACGGTCGACCAGCTGGCCGCCCGGGCCCACATGTCCCCGCGCACCTTCGCACGCCGCTTCCAGCAGGAGACCGGCACCACCCCGCACCGCTGGCTCACCAACCAGCGCCTGCTGCACGCCCAGCGCCTGCTCGAATCCACCACCGAACCGGTGGACACCGTCGCCGCTCACTCCGGCTTCGGCAACGCCGCCACCCTGCGTCACCACTTCACCCGCTGGCTCGGCACCACCCCCCAGACCTACCGCCGCACCTTCGGGACGGCCTCCTAGAGGTGGCTCACCGAGTTCCACTGCTCGGGGCGCAGGGCGGTGCCGTCGGAGCGCCAGAGGGCGGTGGAGCAGTTGCCGACCGGGAGGAGGGCGAGGAGTTCGGGCTCGGTGAGGCGGTCGAGGACGTAGCGGAGCATCAGGACCGGGCAGTCGTGCGAGACGAGCAGGACGGGCCGGCCGGCCTCCTCCTCGCAGATGTCGCGCAGGCAGCTGCGGATGCGCAGGGCCACGTCGAGGAAGGACTCGCCGCCGGGCGGGCGGTAGTAGAGCTCGCCCATCTTGCGGCGGCGGGCGGCCTCGGCGGGGTGTTCCTTCTCGATCGCGGGCTGGGTGAGCATCTCCAGGATGCCGAGCTCTCTGTCGCGCAGGCGCTCGTCGTAGCGGATCGGCAGGCCGGCCGGGACGGAGCCCAGGCCGGAGGCCCGGGCCAGGGCGGTGCGGGCGGTGTCGGCGGTGCGCAGGTAGGGGGAGCACCAGACCGAGCGCGGCCGGTCGGCCGGCGGCAGGGCGGCCCACCACTCGCCGAGTCGCTGGGCCTGGCCGCGGCCGTGCGGGGAGAGCGGGATGTCGGCGTCCCTGGAGGTGATCGGCACCGTCAGCGCCCCCGTCTCGGCGGCGAGCTGGAACTCGACGTTGGCGGTGCTCTCCCCGTGCCGGGTGGCGATCAGCACCGAGGGCAGTCGGCGGACGGCCCGGTGGCCGTTGCGGGAGGGGGCGCTGTCGAGGGTCTGTGCATCGAGTTCTGCCATGGCCGGTGCTCCCCGTTGGTCGATGACATCTGCTGGTTGGCGTACGACAAGATGATCGCGCCGCCTCCTCCAGTGTTGAGGGAGGAGACGGCGCGATCACAGGGCGTGCGCTGGGGCGGGGGAGTGCGCCCCGGTGGCGGTTGGTGGCGCGTGGACGGTGGCTCGCGCGGTCAGTGCGCTATGGCGGGCGCGGGGGCGTCGTCCACGGCCTTGTCGCCGGCGTCGGCGGTGTAGTCCGCCTTGCTGGTCTCGTCGGCGCCCTCGGGGGCCTTCACGGCCTTGAGGACCAGGGTGAGCACCACGGCCACGAGCAGGTTGAGCACGAAGGCGGTCAGGCCGATGAAGCCGATCTCGCCGATGCCGGGGATGAGCGCGGTGTTGCCGCCGAAGTGCTTGGTGGCCGGGGTGGAGATGCCGTAGGTCTTCCAGGTGCCGTAGGCCATGCCCACCGCCCAGCCGGCCAGCAGCGCCCAGCGGTGGAACCAGCGGGTGAAGAGCCCGCCGACGATCGAAACGAAGGTCTGCAGGATCCAGAGCCCGCCCAGCAGCTGGAGGTTGATGGCGAACTGCTTGTCCATGCCGAGGACGAAGGCCAGCGCGCCGACCTTCACCAGCAGCGAGGCGATCTTGGCGACCTTGGTCTCCTGCTCCGGGGTGGCCCCCGGCTTCAGGAACTCCTTGTAGATGTTGCGGGTGAAGAGGTTGGCCGCGGCGATCGACATGATCGCGGCCGGCACCAGGGCGCCGATCCCGATCGCGGCGAAGGCCACGCCGGTGAACCAGTCCGGGAAGAGGTTGTCGAACAGCTGGGGCACCGCCAGCTGGGCGTTGTAGCCCTTGACGCCCTTGCCCATGCCGGCCGCGATGGCCATGAAGCCGAGCAGCGCGAGCAGGCCGAGCATCAGCGAGTACGCGGGCAGGATCGCCATGTTGCGGCGCACGGTGTTGCGCGACTTGGCGGCCAGCACGCCGGTGACGGTGTGCGGGTACATGAAGAGGGCCAGCGCCGAGCCGAGGCCGAGCGTCGCGTAGGCCCACTGCGCCTGCGGGGCGGTCACCAGCGAGCCGACCGGCTTGTGGGTGGCCGGGTTGAGCTGGCTGAACTTGGCCGCCGCGGTGTCGAAGATGTGGCCGTACCCGCCGAGCCGCAGCGGGATGTAGATCACCGCGACGATGATCACGATGTAGACCAGGGTGTCCTTGACGAAGGCGATCAGCGCCGGGGCCCGCAGGCCGGAGGAGTAGGTGTAGGCCGCCAGCACCGCGAAGGCCAGGAAGAGCGGCAGGTCCTTGACGAACCAGTTGCTGTTCGCGCCGCCGCCCACCCCGAGGGTGTCGAGCACGGCCTGGATGCCGACCAGCTGGAGCGCGATGTACGGCATGGTGGCCAGGATGCCGGTGAGCGCCACGGCCAGCGAGAGGCCCTTGGAGCCGTACCGCCCGCGGACGAAGTCGGCCGGGGTGACGTAGCCGCGCACCCGGGCCACCGACCAGAGCCGGGGCAGGAAGAGGAAGACCAGCGGGTACGCGATGATCGTGTACGGCACCGCGAAGAAGCCGGCCGCGCCCGCGCCGTAGACCGCCGCCGGGACGGCGATGAAGGTGTACGCGGTGTAGAGGTCGCCGCCCAGCAGGAACCAGGTGACCCAGGTGCCGAAGCTGCGGCCGCCCAGACCCCACTCGTCCAGGTTCTGGGCGTCGTCGGCCCGGCGCCAGCGGGAGGCGAGGAAGCCCATCACGGTGACGAGCAGGAAGAAGAGGACGAACACCACGAGCGCGGTGACGTTGACGCCGTGCTTCACTTCGCGTCACCCGCCTTCGCGGCCTTGCGGTTCTTCTCGTCCCGGTTGAGCAGGAAGTAGGCCGCGCAGGTGAAGACCGCCGAGAGCGGGATCCACATGATCTGGTACCAGTAGAAGAACGGCACCCCGCCCAGCTTCGGCGTCAGCTTCGCGTAGGAGGAGACCCAGAGCAGGGCGACCACCGGCACCGCGAGGCTGATCACCGCCAGGACGCGTTCCGGTGTCACCACCGGGACGGTGGCGGGTGGATTCGGTGCGGACGCCATCGTGGGCACCTCCGGCTCGGTGATCGGATATACGGCGTGAAACCTAGGGGTACGGAGTGATCCGTGTCACTAGGTTTCGCCGAATTTCCCGGATGCCGGATGGCGTGCTGTCAGGTCTGATGCCCCGTGGGCTCAGCTCCCGGGGCGCTGCAGGCGGGTGATGAACTTGTAGCGGTCGCCGCGGTAGATGGAGCGCACCCACTCCACGGGCGCCCCCTCGGCGTCGAAGGAGTGCCGGGAGAGCTGGAGCATCGGCAGGCCCAGGTCGGAGCCGAGCAGGCCGGCCTCGCGCGGGTTGGCCAGGGTGGTCTCGATGGTCTCCTCGGCCTCGGCCACGGTGACCCCGTAGACCTCGCGCAGCGCGGTGTAGAGGGAGTTGTGCTTGGCGAGGTTGCGGCGCAGCGCCGGGAAGCGCTTGGCGGAGAGGTGCGCGACCTCGATGGCCATCGGGTCGCCGTTGGCCAGGCGCAGGCGCTCGATCCGCAGCACCCGGCTGCCGGGCTTGATGTCGAGCAGCGGGGCGAGGTGGTCGTCGGCGGTGACGTAGCCGATCTCGATCAGCCGGGAGGTGGGCTCCAGGCCCTGGGCCCGCATGTCCTCGGTGTAGGAGGTGAGCTGGAGGGCCTGGGCCACCTTGGGCTTGGCCACGAAGGTGCCCTTGCCCTGGATCCGCTCGAGCCTGCCCTCGACGACCAGCTCCTGCAGGGCCTGCCGGACGGTGGTGCGGGAGGTGTCGAACTGGGCGGCCAGCGCGCGCTCGGGCGGTACGGGGGTGCCGGCCGGCTGGGTCTCGGTCAGCTGGAGCAGGTGCCGCTTGAGTCCGTAGTACTTGGGCACCCGGGCGGTCTGGTCGGCCGGGGCCTGCGTCGGGAGGCTCTTCGCCTGGGCGTCGCTCACCTGGGCCGTGCTGCCCCCGTCGCTGGTCATCTGCCGTCTCTCCCGCTGTTCGCGGGGCCAGCCGCTGGCCCCGCCACCGTGTTAACGGACCACATCGTTGCACGTATGTCAGGTGAACGGGGAGCGCATCACACGATGAGCGATGAGCGGTGTCGGCTTGATAACGGGTGCCCTCGATCATCCCCGGAGCCGTTGACACGCCCATTGGTCTAGGCCAAGCTCCAGGCATCTGGTCTACACCTCTGTTGACCACTCGATGAATTCCAACCCCGTCCCATGGCTCCGCGATGCCAATTCCTGCCGAATTGTGTGGGTATGTCGACGCCGCTGCTGCTGGGTGGGCTCTGTTGAGTACTCAAATACTTTGGGCATCCCTCAGGAGGATGGCGTGAAGCGTCAGCTCATCGCGGCGGTCGGCGTCGCAGCAATGGTCGTCGGCGTGGCGGCTTGTGGTTCGGACGCCAAGAGCACCGGCGGCGGCAAGGACGCGGCCCCCACCGCGCTCACCGTCTGGCTGACGGTCGACGCCCAGCAGAACTGGCCCGACCTGGTCAAGACCGCGGACGACGCGCTGACCGCCAAGTACCCGGGCATCAAGATCAACCACGAGTACTACGGGTGGAAGGACAAGAACCCGAAGCTCGACTCGGTCCTCGCCACCGACCAGGTGCCGGACGTGGTCGAGATGGGCAACACCGAGACCCTGCCCTACATGATCAAGGGCGCGCTGGCCCCGCTCGACCCCGCGAAGTTCGAGAACAGCTCCGCCTGGCTGGACGGCCTCAAGGCCTCCGCCGAGTACAACGGCAAGACCTACGGCGTGCCGTACTACGCCGGTGCCCGCGTGGCCACCTGGCGCAAGGACATCGCCGCCGACGCCGGCGTGACCGCCGCGCCGACCACCTACGCCGAGCTGACCGCGGCCCTGGACAAGATCCAGGCCAAGCAGGGCGACAAGTTCTCCGCCTTCTACCAGCCCTCCCGCGACTGGTACGCCGCGATGTCCTACGTCGCGGACGCGGGCGGCCAGATCGCCAAGCAGGACGGCGGCAAGTGGAAGGCCACCCTGGAGAGCCCGGAGGCGATCAAGGGCCTGAACGCCTGGAAGGACTCCGTCTCCAAGTACATGAAGGGCGACCTGACCAAGGACGACTCCGACCGTTACATCGTCTACGGTCTGGGCACCTCGGGCATGATCTACGGCGCCGGCTGGGAGGGTGGCTCCGCCGCCGACCCGAAGTTCGACAAGACCGGTGGCAAGCTCAAGGACAACCTGGTCTCCTTCGTGATGCCCGGCCCGTCCGGCAAGCCGCTCTCCACCTTCCTCGGCGGCTCGGACCTGGTCGTCCCGGTCAAGTCGAAGGCCCAGGGCGCCGCCGCCGAGTGGATCAACGCCTTCACCAACAGCAAGGCGCAGGAGGCCCTCATCAAGGCCGGCAACCTGCCGAACAACAAGACCCAGCTGGCCCCGCTCAAGACCGACGCGAAGGTTGGCCCGTCGGCCCAGGCCGCCGAGATCAGCTGGTTCGTCCCGACCGCGCCGGGCTGGCTCCAGGTCGAGAAGGCGAACATCCTGCAGAACGCCCTCCAGGACATCGCCCAGGGCAAGAAGACCGTCGAGGCGGCCGTCAAGGACGTCGACACCCAGATCGACGCCGTCATCAACAACGCCTGATCCGCACCCCGGCCCGCCGTCCCCCTTCGCCGGAAGGGGGACGGCGGGCCACCCGCCGTCATCGGGCACGGGCCCACCCCACGAGGGCCACTGAAGTTTGCAAGCGCCAGGCGTAGCTGAGGAGCACGTGATGAGTGCCGAGACATCCACCGCGAAGGTGCCGCCGAAGCGGCCCTCTTCAGCCCCGGCCGGGGAGGCACCCGCCAGAGCCGCGGGCCTGCCGCGCGGCAAGCGCTTCAGCGGGATGGCCGTGCCGTGGCTGCTGCTGGCCCCGACCATGCTGGTGCTGGCCGTGGTGCTGGGCTACCCGCTGGTGCGGCTGGCCACCCTGTCCTTCCAGAAGTTCGGCCAGTCCCAGCTCTGGGGCTTCCAGCCGACCGAGTGGGTGGGCTTCCAGAACTTCACCGCGGTGCTGGGCGACAGCACCTTCTGGGCCGTCGTGGTCCGCACCATCCTCTTCGCGGGCGGCGCCGTGGTGTTCACCATGGTGCTCGGCATGCTCATCGCGATGCTGCTGATGCGGGTCTCCGGCTGGGTCAAGACGCTGATCAACATCGCCCTGGTGGCGAGCTGGGCGATGCCGATCGTGGTCGCCGTCACCGTCTTCAAGTGGATGTTCGACACCGACTACGGCGTCGTGAACTGGCTGTTCAGCCAGATCCCCGGGGTGGACTTCAGCCGGCACAACTGGTTCACCTCCTCCACCCAGGGCTTCACGATCATCATGGCGCTGGTCGTCTGGGGCGCGGTGCCGTTCGTCGCGATCACCCTGCACGCCGGCCTGACCCAGGTGCCCAAGGAGCTGGAGGAGGCCGCCCGGATGGACGGGGCCGGCGCCTTCAAGGTCTTCCGCTACGTCACCCTGCCGGTGCTGAAGCCGATCATCGTCATGCTGGCCACCCTCTCCGTCATCTGGGACATGGGCGTCTTCCCCCAGGTCTTCCTGATGCGCAGCGGCCACCCCGAGCCCGAGTACCAGCTGCTGACCACGTACTCGTACGACAAGGCCTTCGTGGTCAACGACTACTCGATGGGTTCGGCCATCGCCCTGCTGACCGTGTTGCTGCTGCTCGGCGTGATCGCCGTGTACATGCGCCAGATGCTGAAGATCGGAGAGGTCGAGTGAGCACCGCCACCGCTGAGAGCCCGGCCGCGAAGGCCCCCGAGGTGAAGGCCCCCAAGGTGAAGCAGCCCAAGCCCAAGGGCCGCGGCGTCTACAACGTGATCGGCCTGCTGGTCGCGCTGGTCATCGGCTTCCCGGTGTACTGGATGGTCAACACCGCGCTGAAGCCGTCCAAGTACGCGATCGCGCCGAGCCCGAAGTTCCTGCCCTTCCCGCTCTCCACCGAGAACTTCCACCGCGCGCTCCAGGTCTCCGACTTCTGGGGCCCGGTCACCCGCAGCCTGATCATCGCCGGCTCCACCGTGGCGATCGGCCTGGTGGTCGGCCTGCTGGCGGCGCTGGCGATCTCCCGGTTCGCCTTCCGCGGCCGCAAGGTGGTCATCGTCGGCATCCTGACGGTGCAGATGGTGCCGCTGGTCGCGATGATCATCCCGGTCTTCCTGATGCTCAACGACCTGAAGCAGTACGACAAGCTCACCGGCATCATCCTGACCTACCTGACCTTCGTGCTCCCGTTCACCATCTGGACCCTGCGCGGGTTCATCGTGAACATCCCCAAGGAGCTGGAGGAGTCGGCGATGGTGGACGGCTGCACCCGCACCGGCGCCTTCGTCCGGGTGGTCTTCCCGCTGCTCGCCCCCGGCATGGTGGCCACCGCGATCTACGGCTTCATCCAGGCCTGGAACGAGTACCTGTACGCGCTGCAGCTGCTCTCGCAGCACAACACCACCGCCACCGTCTGGCTGGGCAACTTCACCACCACCCGGGGCACCGACTACTCCGGGATGATGGCCGGCTCGACCATGATGGCCGTCCCCGTGGTGATCTTCTTCCTGCTCGTCCAGCGTCGTATCGCCTCCGGCCTCACGGCCGGCGCGGTGAAGGGGTGACGGGGTGAGCATCCTCATTCCGGCGGTCGCCGACAGCGACCAGCTGCACCGGGACGCGCTGACCGTCCTGCAGCCCGGCTTCGTCGGCACCACCCCGCCCGACTGGGTCCGCCGGCACCTGGCGGCCGGGCTCGGCTCGGTGGCCCTGTTCGGCCGCAACGTGACCGACCAGGCCCAGCTCGCGGCGCTCACCGCGCAGCTGCGCGCCGAGAACCCGGACGTGCTGGTCGCGATCGACGAGGAGGGCGGGGACGTCACCCGCCTGGAGGCCGGCTCCGGCTCCTCCTGGCCGGGCAACCTGGCCCTCGGTGCGATCGACGACCCGGCGCTGACCCGGGACGTGGCCCGCGAGCTCGGCCGCGCGCTGGCCGAGTGCGGCGTCAACTACAACTGGGCGCCCTCGGCCGACGTCAACTCCAACCCGCGCAACCCGGTGATCGGCGTCCGCTCCTTCGGCGCCGACCCGGAGCTCTGCGCCCGGCACACCGCCGCCTGGGTCGAGGGCCTGCAATCCGTCGGCGTGGCGGCCTGCGCCAAGCACTTCCCCGGCCACGGGGACACCGCCGTCGACTCCCACCTGGGCCTGCCCGTGGTGGACGTGGACGTGGACCTGCTCCGCTCGCGCGACCTGGTGCCGTTCAAGGCCGCGATCGCCGCCGGGGCCAAGGCCGTGATGACCGCTCACATCATGATCCCGGCCCTGGACCCGCGGCTGCCCGCCACGCTCAGCCCCGCCGTGCTGAGCGACCTGCTGCGCGCCGCGCCCGCCGACGGGGGCCTGGGCTACCAGGGCCTGATCGTCACCGACGGGATCGAGATGGGCGCCATCGCCGACACCTTCGGGATGGGCGAGGGCACCGTGCTCGCGCTGGCCGCCGGCGCCGACGCGATCTGCGTGGGCGGCGGGCTGGCCGACGAGGAGACCGTGCTGCACCTGCGGGACGCGATCGTGGAGGCCGTCCGCGCCGGGCGCCTCGGCGAGGACCGGCTGGCCGCCGCCGCCGAGCGGGTCCGCTCGCTCGGCAGCTGGGCCCGCATCGAGGCCCAGGGCGAGCTGGTCGAGCCCGACCTGGCGATCGGCCTGCAGGCCGCCCGCCGCGCCCTGCGGGTGGTCCGCGCCCCGGGCCGCCCGGCGGCCCCCGTCACCGAGCGCCCGTACGTGGCCTCGTTCTCCCCGCAGGCCAACATCGCGGTGGGCGACGAGACCCCGTGGGGCGTGGCCGGCATGCTCGCCGCCCGGCTGCCCGGCACCCGCTCGGCCAGCTTCGGCCCGGCCGCCGCGGCGACGCCGGCCGATCTGGACGCGCTGACCGCCCAGGTGCTGGCCGGGGCCGAGGGCCGCCGCCTGGTGCTGGTGGTCCGCGACACCCACCGGCACGCCTGGATGGCCGCCGCGCTGGCCCGCCTGGTGGCGGCCCGGCCGGACGCGCTGGTGGTCGAGATGGGCGTGCCGCAGGCCGAGCCGGTCGGCGCGCTGCACATCGCCACGCACGGTGCGGCGCGGGTCTGCGGGCTCGCCGCCGTCGAAGTCCTGACCGGACAGAACGTCATCTGACACTTCGTCATATCGCTCTGATCCCGGGGTCGTTGGAGTTCATACTCCGATGGCCCCGGGATTTTTCCGTTGGTACCGGAATTGTTGATGCTCCCTCAAGAGAGCCTTAAAGGAGAATTCCACAACGGATTGACAACATCAGGGTATTCACGCTTCGACATCCGTTGACTTCACCTGTGGTCTAGGCCAGGCTCCCGGCATCTGGTCTGTACCACTGCGCAGACCTTGCCTGCCTGCAATGACGGAGGTTCGCGTGAGGCGTCAGCTTCTGGCCGCGATCGGTGTGACGGCGCTACTGGTGTCCCTGGCGGGGTGCGGCTCGGCCGCCGCCCCGGCCAAGGGAGCCCCCTCGGAGGACCCGAAGGGGGCCACCGGGACGGTCACGGTCTGGCTGATGCCGGAGGCCCAGGCCAACTGGCCCGAGCTGGTGCAGCAGGTCAACGACCAGTTCGCCGCCAAGTACCCCAAGGTCGAGCTCAGGCTCGACTACCAGACCTGGGGCGAGAAGATCGACAGGCTGGACGCCGCGCTCAAGGCCGGCAACGCCCCCGACGTGGTCGAGCTCGGCAACACCGAGACGATGAAGTACGTGCTCAACGGGTCGCTGCTGGCGGTGGACCGGTCCACCTTCGACAACTCCGACAGCTGGATCAAGGGCCTGGCCAACACCTGCACCTACCAGGACAAGCTGTTCTGCGTGCCGTACTACGCGGGCGCCCGGGTGGGCATCTACAACGCCACGATGTTCCAGGAGGCCACCGGCAGCGCCGACTTCCCCGCCACCGAGGACGGCCTGCGGGCGGCCCTGGACAAGCTGACGGCCAAGCACAAGGGCGACAAGTCCTTCTCCCCGCTCTACCTGCCCGGCCCGTACTGGTACGCCGCGATGTCCTACGTCTCGGCCACCGGCGGGGCGATCGCCCGGTTCGACAGCGCCGGCCAGTGGCACGGGGCCCTCAACGAGCAGAAGTCCCAGGACGGGCTCCAGCACTTCGTCGACCTGGTCAAGGCCTACAACCACGGCGACCTGACCGCGAACGAGGCCAACCAGGCCCAGGTGCTCGGCAAGTCCAAGGCCGCGATGCTCTACGGCAACAGCTGGGAGGCGGCCGGCGCGATCGCCCCGGTCGGCGGCGACCCGAAGCTCTCCGGCTCGCTCAAGGTGGCCGGCATGCCCGGGCCCGGCAACAAGCCGCTGCCCTCCTTCATCGGCGGCTCCGACCTCGCGGTGACGGCCAAGTCGCCCGCCGCCAAGCTCGCGGCCGACTGGATCCGGATGTTCACCAGCACCAGGTCCGAGCAGGTGCTGGCCGACAAGGACACCCTGCCGAACAACATCACCCAGCTGGCCCCGCTCCGGGCCAAGCCCGCCACCGCGGCCGCGGCCAACGCGGCCGCCGACGCCTGGTTCACCCCGTTGGCCCCCGGCTGGGGAGCGGTGGAGAAGCAGAACGTGCTGGTCGACATGTTGAACGACATCTTCAAGGGCGCCTCGGTGGACGCCGCCACCAAGGCGGCCGACGCCCGGATCGACCAGCTGATCAACAACCCCTCCTGACCACGTCAGTGCCGCCGGCCCGGGCCCACGGAACTGGCTCGGGCCTGCGGCGCCCCGTAGGATCGACGCTGTACCACCGCAGCGAGTGTGCGGACTCGCCGCCGTAGAGGTCCCTCCGCCGGGCAGCCGCCCGGGGAGGGTACGGACCCATCTCATCGGAGGCTCATCAGATGTCCGACACGCAGGCTCAATCTCCCTTCGGGGCCACCCCCGTTCCCGGCCGCATCATGGCGGCGGAGATGGCCGAGCAGCCGGCCGTCCTCCAGCGCATCCTCGACGAGGGCGCGCCCAAGATCCGCGAGATCGCGGCCGAGATCGCCGCCCGCAACCCCCGGTTCGTGCTGCTGACCGCCCGCGGCACCTCCGACAACGCCGCGCTGTACGCCAAGTACCTGGTCGAGGTGCTGCTGGGCAAGCCGGCCGGCCTGACCTCGATGTCCACCACCACCGCCTACGGCGCCAAGCCGGACCTCACCGACTGCCTGGTCATCACCGTCAGCCAGTCCGGCGGCTCGCCCGACCTGGTGGCCTCCACCAAGGCCGCCCGCGAGGCCGGTGCGATCACCCTGGCGGTGACCAACAACGCCGGCTCGCCGCTGGCCGAGGTCTCCGAGTTCCACATCGACGTGCTGGCGGGCCCGGAGAAGGCGCTGCCGGCCACCAAGACCTACACCGCCGAGCTGCTCGCCCTCTACCTGCTGGTCGAGGGCCTGCGTGGCGGCGACGGCTCCGCCGCCAAGGCGCTGCCCGAGCTGGCCGCCGGCATCCTGGCCCGCCAGGCCGAGGTCAAGGCGCTGGCCGAGCGGTACCGCTTCGCGCAGCGCCTGGTGCTCACCTCGCGCGGCTACGGCTACCCGACGGCCCGCGAGGCCGCGCTGAAGCTCATGGAGACCACCTACATCCCGGCCTCCCCGTTCTCCGGCGCCGACCTGCTGCACGGCCCGCTGGCCATGGTCGACAACGTCTCCCCGGTCATCGCGATCGTGCCCGACGGCAAGGGCGGCGAGGCCCTCCAGCCCGTCCTGGACCGCCTGCGCGGCCGGGGCGCCGACCTCGTGGTGATCGGCCAGCAGGAGCAGGTCGACGCCGCCTCGGCCGGCTTCGCCCTCCCGGCCGGCGTCCCCGAGGAGGTCCAGCCGATCCTGGAGATCCTCCCGCTCCAGCAGCTCGCCTACGAGGTCACCATCGCCCGCGGCCAGGACCCGGACGCCCCGCGCGCCCTCGCCAAGGTCACCGAGACGCACTGACCTGCCGCCGGTACGACTGAGGCCCCGTCCGTTCGGATGGGGCCTCAGTCGTACCGGCGGGTGGGCCGGAAAACACTACGGGCCACGGCGCCGACACAGGACCCTCAACCTGTGCGGCACCGCAGCCCGGAGCTGTCGTCGGGCGCCGTGGTGGCCGGGAGCTGTGCGGGGCTACCGGTCTTCGGGCGACCGACCGAGGAGCGGCCTCGCGCGGTCAGGGCAGTTGCGCGGGGGGCCTCTCCTTGGTGCACTTTCATTGTGGACTAGACCAATCTGGATGTCCAGGGCTGCCCGCGGATTGGTCTGGACAACTCCGTGGACGCACCTCCTGGCGGCCCCTGGCCTCGCCGGGGGCTACGCTCGGGCTGTGCCCTCGCTGAACGATCTCGTCCGCCGCCACACCACCCTCACCGGTGCCGACGTGGAGTGGCTCCACCTGCTGGTCTCGGAGTGGCAGCTGCTCTCCGACCTCTCCTTCGCCGACCTGGTGCTCTGGATCCCCACCTGGGACGGCATCCGGTACGTCTCGGTGGCCCAGATGCGGCCCAACACCGGCCCCACCTCGTACCAGGACGACATGGTCGGCCACCTGGTGCCCCGGGGTCGCCGGCCGCTGCTCGACGCGGCCTTCGACGAGGGGCGGATCGTCCGCGAGGGCGACCCGGAGTGGCGCGAGGAGGTGCCGGTGCGGGTGGAGTCGATCCCCGTCCGGCGCGAGGGCAAGGTGCTCGGGGTGATCGCCCGGAACACCAATCTGCTGACCGTCCGCACACCCAGCCGGCTGGAGCTCACCTACCTGCAGAGCGCCTCCGACCTGGCCCAGATGATCGCGGCCGGCACCTTCCCCTACCCGGGCGCCGAGCAGACCGACATGGACGCCGCCCCCCGGGTCGGCGACGGCCTGATCCGGCTGGACGCCGACGGGATCGTCACCTACGCGAGCCCCAACGCGCTCTCCGCCTACCACCGCCTGGGCCTCACCACGGACCTGGTGGGCAGTCATCTGGGCCGCACCACGGCCGAGTTGGCGCCCCCGTCGCGCGGGGCGGTGCACGAGGCACTGGTGAAGCTGGCCAGCGGCTGGGCGCCGCGGCAGACCGAGGTGGAGGCCCAGGGCGGGGTGGTGACCCTGCGGGCCATCCCGCTCAAGCCCAAGGGCACGCTGACCGGCTCGCTGGTGCTGGCCCGGGACGTCACCGAGCTGCGCCGGCGCGACCGGGAGCTGATGACCAAGGACGCGACCATCCGGGAGATCCACCACCGGGTGAAGAACAACCTCCAGACGGTGGCCGCGCTGCTGCGGCTGCAGTCCCGCCGGATGGACTCGGAGGCCGGCCGGGCCGCGCTGGACGAGGCGGTGCGCCGGGTCGGCTCGATCGCCATCGTGCACGAGACGCTCTCGCAGACCCTGGACGAGCAGGTCGCCTTCGACGAGATCGCCGACCGGGTGCTGGCCATGGTCATGGAGCTCTCCCAGGACGGCCGGGTGGCCACCAAGCGCACCGGCAGCTTCGGCATCCTGGCCGCCGAGGTGGCCACCCCGCTGGCGATGGTGCTCACCGAGCTGCTGCAGAACGCGCTGGAGCACGCGTTCGGCCCGAAGGCCGGCGGCCACCTGGAGGTCAGCGCGCTGCGCGGGCGGGCCCCGGCGCGGGGGACGGGCTGGTCGGAGAGCTGGAACGGCGGGGCCAAGCCGGAGGAGTACCTGCTGATCACCGTGCAGGACGACGGCCAGGGCATGCCGGAGGGCTTCGACCCGCAGCAGGCGGGCAATCTCGGGCTGCAGATCGTCCGCACCCTGGCCACCAACGAGCTCGGCGGCACCTTCGACATGGTGGCCGCGCCGGGCGGCGGGACGAAGGTGGTGCTGGAGATCCCCGTGCGGTAACCGCAGTGCGGGGGAGGGGAGTTGAGGGCCCGCGCGGGCAGGCCCGGAGAGCGAAACGAGGCCCTGCCGACCGGGGGGGGTGGGTCGGCAGGGCCTCTCAACCCGTTCCGGCCGTCGGGGGGAGTCGGCCGGAACGGGGGCTCGTGGTGGTGCTGTGACGCCCGGTGCGTTGCACACGGTGAGCGCCCTAGGTCCACAATATTGCTCTAAGTGAACAGTATCAAGTGCCAGGGCCGCTCGGCGTCGCACGATCTCGCCCGACTGTGGGACGGGGCGTGATCCGCGCTGCGGAAGGCTTCGGCCGAAGGAGCGGCGAAGCCCTTGATCATGAGTTGATCGGGTCGTGCGGTGTGCCGTGAAGGCAGCGGGTCAGGCGGTGCGGGCGCGGTTGCGGGCAGCGCGGCGCTTCATCGCACGACGCTCGTCCTCGCTCATGCCGCCCCAGACGCCGGCGTCCTGGCCGGTCTCGAGTGCCCACTGCAGGCACTGCTCCATGACGGGGCAGCGGCGGCACACGGCCTTGGCTTCCTCGATCTGCAGCAGAGCAGGGCCGGTGTTCCCGATCGGGAAGAACAGCTCCGGGTCCTCTTCGCGGCAGACAGCGCGGTGGCGCCAGTCCATGTTCGTCCAACTCCTCCGGTCGGTAGGGCTGTGGCCCCGGCCGACGCAATCGTGGTGGCTTGTGAATGTGAACGCTTTCACGAATCCCGCAACAGCAAAAGGGACCAAAGGCCTGATCAGGCCGGGGTGGTCTGTGCTGGGGTGGGGTTCGGGCTATCAAGGGACTCCGTGCTGCGACGTGTCCCGATCGCCATGTAGAGGTTCGCAAACCTCGGGCTCGGATACAACCCCCTTCGGTGAGGAATTTTTGATTCTTCGGTGTCGCATAGCTCACAGCCCGTACTTCTTAGGGGTGAAGGGGGCTTGTGCGTTCGAGAAGAAGGGTCGAGCCCCCTTCTGGTCACACAATCACACGCAGTGCCCGCCGAACGCCTGTGAAACTGACGCGACTCCTGTCTCCAAGGTGGTCCCCGTCGACCTGAAATGGGGCCGGTTCCTCTGAAACCAAGGTGAAGTGTCGGACGTCGTGATAGGAGACGACGTGCTTGCCCCTTGGGCCGACCGGCCGCTCGGCCGTGTCCGCAGGCGTGTGCGAGCGCAGAATCTGACGGACCGTTCGAGCCGTGCCGAACGCGGTCATTCGAGTGATGCCGAAGACGTCGAGGTCCTTCTCGAAGGAGGCGCCCGGCGAAGGGAGCACCGGACGGTTGCCGAGATACGTCCACGGAGAGGTGTTGGAAACTATGGTCATCACCAGACCGGGCACGGGTTCTTGCCCGTTCAGCTCAAGGGTGATCGGACCCGAACGACGGTGTTCACGCTCCGTGACGTAGTGCCGGAGCGCCTGGTTGACGTACAGGGCGTGAGTTGACTTCCGCCCGGCCTTGCGCTGCTCCTCGACCCGGCCGACCACGCCGGCGTCGAAGCCGAGCCCCGCGGTGAAGGTGAACCAGCGGTCCGGCACGCCCTCGGTCATCGCCTTGCCCAGGCTGATCGCCCGCTCGCGGCGGTGCTCCAGCGCGTCGAGCAGTGCCCCGGTCGCCTCCACGGGGTCGTTCGGCAGGCCCAGCGCGCGGGCGAAGACGTTGGTGGAGCCGCCCGGGACCACCGCCAGGCGGGGCAGCCGGTCGGCCGGCCCATGGGCCAGGAGGCCGTTCACGACCTCGTTGACGGTGCCGTCGCCCCCGAGGGCCACCACCAGGTCCACCGTGCCGTCCTCGGCCGCCGAGCGCGCCAGATCCCGGGCGTGGCCCCGGTACTCGGTGTGCGCGACCTCCAGCTTCAGGTCGCTGCGCAGAGCGTGGGTCAGGACGTCGCGGGTCCGTCCGCTGGTGGTGGTCGCCTTCGGGTTCACGACCAGGAGAGCGCGCATGGCGCTCAGCCTACGGGGCGCCGCGCCGCGATCGGACGTGCCCGCCCCGTCCGAGCGCCGGGCGGGCGGCGACGTACCCTGCTGGGGTGACCACGGAGACCAGCACCCCCGCCAAGCCCACCCCCCTGATCGTCGGTGCCGCGATCACCCTGCTGGAGGGCGCCGCCCTCGCCGGGTGGGGCGTCTACGACCTGGTCAGCGGCCTGACCGGCCCCTCGGCCGACCTCGGCCGCAGCGAGTTCGGCGGGGTGATCCTGCTGGTGATGGGCCTGCTGCCGCTGCTCGCCGGCCGGGCCCTGCTGCGCGGCCGCCGCTGGGGCCGGAGCCCGGCCGTGCTGACCAACTCGCTCTGCCTGCCGGTGGCGTACTTCATGTGGCCGGTGCAGCCGGCCGGGGCGGTGGCCGTCGCGGTGCTCGGCCTCGCGGGGATCGTCCTGCTGCTCAACCCGAAGGTGACGCACACCCTCTACGGGTGAGTGGCACTACCCAGGGGCGCGGGGAACTGGGTGGTTTCTAGCGGTCGTTGCAACACGTGGTTGGTTGTCTAGGCCGTGTGGAGTTTATGCAGGCGCTCGGCTGGGGTGTCCCAGTCGAGCGTTTTGCGTGGGCGGCCGTTGAGTTGGGCGGCGACGGCGGCCAGGTGTTCGGGGCTGTGGACGGACAGGTCGGTGCCCTTGGGGAAGTACTGGCGGAGCAGGCCGTTGGTGTTCTCGTTGGAGCCGCGCTGCCAGGGGCTGGCGGGGTCGCAGAAGTAGACCGGGACGTCGGTGGCGATCGTGAAGTCGGCGTGCCGGGCCATCTCGGCGCCCTGGTCCCAGGCCAGGGACCGCCTGAGGTGGGCGGGCAGGGTCTGGACGGTCGCCACGAGGGCGTCGCGGACCTGTTCGGCGCCGCGGCCGGCCGGGAGGTGCAGGAGCATGACGTAGCGGGTGGCGCGCTCGACCAGGGTGCCGATCGCCGAGGCGCCGTCCTTGCCGATGATCAGGTCGCCCTCCCAGTGGCCGGGGACGGCCCGGTCGTCCGCCTCCGCGGGGCGTTCGCTGATCATGACCATGGGGTGGGCGAAGCGGGGGCGGCGGGTGGCGGCCTGCCGGTGCGGGATCCGCCGGGCCCGGCCGGTGCGCAGGGCGGCGGCGACCTCGCGGCGCAACTCGCCCCGGCCCTGGAGGTAGAGGGTCTGGTAGACGGTTTCGACAGCCACGTGCATCTCCGGCCGGTCGGGGAAGGTTTCCCGTAGAGCCTGGCAGATCTGCTCCGGGCTCCACCTCAGGTCCAGGAGGTGCTGGATGAAGTCCCGCAGCTCGGGAGTCTGCCCGATCTTGCGCGGTTTGGGGCGGGGCCGGCGGGCGTTCGCGCGGGCCTGGGCCGCGTGCGGGCGGTAGGCGCCGCTGACCGGGTGGGCGTTGCGGGTGATCTCCCGGCTGACGGTGGACGGGCTGCGGCCGAGTTCCGCGGCGATTGCCCGGACGGTGGCCTTCTCCCGCAGCCGGTCGGCGATGTGGATCCGTTCCGCCTCGGTCAGGAACCGTGACCGCCCTGCCGGCCCGGTCGGCGGCGCCGGCTTCCCGTCGAGGTCGAGGGGAGCCGGCGCCGTGCGCTGGGTGCCGGTCGGCTTGCGCCCGTTACGCCACTTCTGGCCGGTCCTGCGGTCGACGCCGACGATCCGGCATGCCTCGGTGTTGCTCACGCCCTGCTGCACGAGCCGGGAGTATGCCGCCCGCTCCCGCAGCAGCTTCCGCCGACCCTGCGGTCTGCGGTTGCCACGGATCTCGAAGTCCATCGCATCCCCTGAACTGGGGTGTTGCAACGACTCCTAGAACCCAAGCTGCGCGAGCTCGGAAGGCGCGGACCTCTGCCCTGCCGACTTCGCGCAGTTCCCCGCGCCCCTGGTGGTTACTCTTCGACCAAGAGCTTCTCGCGCAGCTGCGCGAGGGTCCGGGCCAGCAGCCTGGACACGTGCATCTGGGAGATGCCGACCTCGGTGGCGATCTGCGACTGGGTCATGTTCCGGAAGAACCGCAGGACGAGGATCTTCTGCTCCCGGGGCGGGAGTTGGGCGAGCAGCGGCTTGAGCGACTCGCGGTACTCGACGCCCTCCAGGGCCTCGTCGGTGGCGCCCAGGGTGTCCGCCACGGCGGGCGATTCGTCGTCGCTGTCCGGCACGTCCAGGGAGAGGGTGGAGTAGGCGTTGGCCGACTCCAGGCCCTCCAGCACGTCCTCCTCGGAGATGCCCAGGTGCTCGGCCAGCTCGTGCACCGTGGGGGAGCGGCCGTGCCGCTGGGAGAGCTCACTGGTCGCCGTGGTGAGCGACAGCCGCAGCTCCTGGAGCCGGCGCGGCACCCGGACCGCCCAGCCCTTGTCGCGGAAGTGCCGCTTGATCTCGCCGACGATGGTCGGGGTCGCGTAGGTGGAGAACTCCACCCCGCGCTCGTGGTCGAAGCGGTCCACCGACTTGATCAGCCCGATGGTGGCGACCTGGGTGAGGTCGTCCAGCGGCTCGCCGCGGTTGCGGAAGCGCCGGGCCAGGTGCTCGACCAGCGGGATGTGCATCCGGACCAGCTGGTTGCGCAGCTCGACCCGCTCGGGCGACCCCTCGGGCAGCTCCGCGAGCCGGACGAACAGCGCCCGGGCCGCCTCCCGGTCCGGCGCACCGGAGCGGTGGGGCGTCTGGGCGGGCAGCACGGGCGCCTCCTCCTCGGCCGGCTCCGGGGCGCTCGCGTCTGGGGTGACGGCGGGCTGCGGCTCCGGCGTCGGATCGGTCGGCTGGGTCATCCGATGGCTGTCCTTCGGGTGCACGGCATCTGCGGTGGTTCGGGCGTCGGGCGCCGCGGCGCTGTGGACGGCGTTGGCACGCGCCTGGGGCGGTACGGCCAGGTCGGCGGTGACCACCGGCAGCCCGGTGGCACCTGTGCGGTTCAGCTCACTCACGGCGATCACCCGTTCCGGTCCGGGAGCACTACTGGGGTGGAGTACCGCTGCTGCGCGGTACGGGGGAGCCGCACGCGCGGCGCACGGGGCGCCGGGCGTACGGCTTCACGGGTGGGGCCTTCAGAGCCCGGCGGGGCCTCCGCCGCGCTTCTTGTGCAGGCTGATGCTCACCGTGTTGTCCGCGCCGACCGAGGACTCCACCTCGCCCGCCAGCGCGGAGAGCACCGTCCAGGCGAAGGTGTCCCGCTCGGGGGCCCGCCCGTCGGTGGTCGGCGCGGAGACGGTGACCCGGAGGGAGTCACCGACCAGCCGGAACTCGCAGCTGAGGACGGAGCCCGGCACGGCCTGCTGGAGCAGGATGGCGCAGGCCTCGTCCACCGCGATCCGGAGATCCTCGATCTCGTCCAGGGTGAAGTCCAACCGGGCCGCGAGACCGGCGGTCGCCGTTCGCAGTACCGAGAGGTAGGCGCCCGCAGCGGGCAGCCGGACCTCCACGAAGTCCTTCACTCCGGGCTCGCCGTCGATCTGGGACACCCTCACCTCCTGGGTGACGCGCGGTGCTTGCGGCGGCTGCGTCTGGTGCGGGACCGCCGCGGCACTTCCTGTTGCATTGCTCAACTGCTTCGCCCCAACTGTCCAGAGGGGTGGTGCGGTACGTACCGGTCATACCCATCCGGGGTGGCCGGAACGCCGCGCATCCGCCCGAGACGTTACCGCGATCGGGCGGTTGATGTCGCGATCTGAGAAGGTCGTCACGGGATCGAGCGACGATCTTTCAGCCGGCTCTCACGAACCGCTCCCGGGAACGGCTTCACGAACCGAGGGCGGTGAGGGCCTCGTCGGTGAGCCGGTAGACCGTCCAGCCGTCCATCGGGACCGCGCCGAGGGACTTGTAGAAGGCGATGGAGGGCGCGTTCCAGTCCAGCACGGACCACTCCATCCGGGAGTAGCCGCGCTCCACGCAGATCCGGGCCAGCTCGGTCAGCAGGGCCTTGCCGTGGCCGCCGCCGCGCGCCTCGGGGCGCACGTACAGGTCCTCCAGGTAGACGCCGTGGGTGCCGCGCCAGGTGGAGAAGTTGCGGAACCAGAGCGCGAAGCCGACCGTCTCGCCGGTGGCGTCGTCCACCGCGATCAGACCGAAGACGGCCGGCTCCGGGCCGAACAGCGCGTCCTGCAGCTGGGCCTCGGTGGCGACGGCCGCCTCCGGCTCCTTCTCGTACTCCGCGAGCTCGCGGATCATGGTGTGGATGACGGGGACGTCGGTGCTCACGGCTTTGCGGATCATAGGCCCGAGCGTACTCGGGCCGTTCGAAGCTCAGGCCTCGTCCCAGGCCTGCACCCCGGTGCAGGTGGTGATCCGGCCGTCGGCGGTGAGGTCGCCCATCATGTTCATCAGCACCTTGGTGCCGTCCGGGTACTCGCAGGACTCCATCCACGCGATGTGGCCGTCGCCGACGACCACGCTCTCCAGCTTGTGGGTCATCTCCCGCTCGCAGATCTCCGAGAGCAGGCCGTCGATCTCCGTCCGGCCGTGCAGCACCATCGGGTGGCTCGGCTGGCTGCGGCGGTCGACCATCCGCAGTTCGGCGTCGTCCGCGTAGAGGGAGAGCAGGGTGGACGCCTTGCGCTGCTCGATTCCGGTGCGCAGGGCCTCGGTGTCGAAGGCGGTCGAGCCCATGGTGGTCTCCTTCGCTCGTGGCCGCACGAGCCGGACCGGGGCGGTTCGACCCGCAGTACGAGCGTACGCCCGGCCGGAGGGGCCTTCCACGGCTCGCTCCGGACGCACCACCGCCCCCGGGCCGCGAGGTGCGGCCCGGGGGCGGTGACGGCAGGACTGAGCGGGGCTCAGGCCTTCTTGGTCTCCCAGAAGATCGCGTCGATCTGGGCGATCAGGTCGAGCAGGGCCTGGCCGGTGGCCGGGTCGTTCGAGCCCTTGGCGGCCGAGGCGGCCTTGCCGGCCTGGTTGAACAGCTCGTGCAGCTGCGGGTACTTCTCGAAGTGCGGGGCCTTGAAGTAGTCGGTGTGCAGCACCGAGAGGTGGTGCTTGACCAGCTCGGCGCGCTCCTCCTTGATGACGATGGCGCGCGTGCGGAACGACGCGTCCTCGTTGGCCTGGTACTTCTCCTGAGTGGCCTTCACCGACTCGGCCTCGATCCGGGCCTGGGCCGGGTCGTAGACGCCGCAGGGCAGGTCGCAGTGGGCGTGCGCGGTGGCTCGCGGAGCAAACAGACGAGAGAACATGGGAGTCCTTCCTTAGATCGTCTTCCCGCGCCTGAGATTACCCTTACCACCGCCGGGATTCGCTCAGCGGGGGCCGGACGGTCCGTCAACCGGGGAGAGGGAATGACTTCTGCGGAGCACAACGGTCTGCTGCCGCTGGGCGTGGTCGACGTGGCGGGGCCCTCGATGGTGCCCACGCTCCACGACGGTGACCTGGTCCTCGTCCACTACGGCGGCCGGATCCGGCCCGGCGCGGTGGTGCTCTGCCGCCACCCGCTCCGGCAGGACCTGCTGATCGTGAAGCGGGCGGCGGGGCGGCGGGGCCGGGGCTGGTGGCTGCTCTCCGACAACGAGTTCGTCGAGAGCGACAGCCGGGAGTACGGGCCGGTGCCGGACGAGCTGGTGCTGGGGCGGGTGCTGCTGCGGCTGAAGCCGCGGCTGCGCTGGCTCAGGCCCCGGTAGCGGCCGCTGCGGCGGCCTCCTGGCGCTTGCGGGCGCGGTAGGCGGCGACGTTGGCGCGGGTGGCGCAGCGGTCGGAGCAGTAGCGGCGGGAGCGGTTGGTGGAGGTGTCGAGGTAGGCGTTGCGGCAGGGGGCGGCCTGGCAGATGCCGAGGCGGTCGGCGCCGAGCTCGGTGAGGTGGATGGCCAGGCCCATGCAGGCGACGGCGGTGAAGTTGGCCGCGGCGGTGGGGGCGTTGTCGGCCAGGTGGAGGTGCCAGCGGGGGCGGCCGGCCTCGTCCAGGTAGTCGTGGCCGGAGACCAGCGGGCTGACCGGGTACTCGACCAGCAGGCTGTTGAGCAGGTCGACGCCCCGTACCTCGTCGCCCTCGGCGGCGGCCTCGAAGACCCCGCGCAGCCGCCCGCGGACGGCCCGCAGCCGGGGCAGGTCGGATTCGTCGGCCAGCGCGGCGGCCCGGGTGGGCTCGCCGAACAGGGCCCGGACGGCCTCGACGGAGGTGAGCGCGTCGGTGCCGCGCTCGGGCTCCTCGCTGTTCACCAGCCGGACGGCGAAGTCGGCGTACGAGGCGAGCTCCACGGGGGTCCTTCCAGGGGGCGGTAACGGGCGATCTGCCCCCAGGGTATTACCTGGGCCCGGGTACGCGCGGGCGCCCGCCACCGGGAGGGGTGACGGGCGCCGGGGTGATGCGGGTCAGAGCACCTTGGAGAGGAAGGAGCGGGTCCGCTCGTGCTGCGGGTTGGCCAGCACCTCGCGCGGGTTGCCGGCCTCGACGACCACGCCGCCGTCCATGAAGACCAGCGCGTCGCCCACCTCGCGGGCGAAGCCCATCTCGTGGGTGACCACGACCATCGTCATGCCGTCCTGGGCCAGGCCGCGCATGACGTCCAGCACCTCGCCGACCAGCTCCGGGTCGAGCGCCGAGGTGGGCTCGTCGAAGAGCATCAGCTTGGGCTGCATGGCCAGCGCCCGGGCGATGGCCACCCGCTGCTGCTGGCCGCCGGAGAGCTGCGACGGGTAGTTGCCCGCCTTGTCGGAGAGCCCGACCCGCTCCAGCAGCGTCATGCCCCGCTCACGGGCGGCGGACTTGCTCTCGCCCTTGACCTGCACCGGCGCCTCGATGACGTTCTCTATGGCCGTCATGTGCGGGAAGAGGTTGAAGTGCTGGAAGACCATGCCGATGTCGCGGCGGCGCTGCGCCACCTCGCGGTCCTTCAGTTCGTACAGCTTCTCGCCGCGCTGCTTGTAGCCCACCAGGTCGCCGTCGACCCAGAGCCGGCCGGCGTTGATCTTCTCCAGGTGGTTGATGCAGCGCAGGAAGGTCGACTTGCCCGAGCCCGAGGGCCCGACCAGCACGAAGACCTCGCCCTGGTTGACCTGGAGGTCGATGCCCTTGAGCACCTCGACCAGGCCGTAGGACTTGCGCACGGCCTCGGCCTTGACCATGGGGGCGGCCGGGGCGGCTGTGTTCTTGGTCAGCTCGGTCACAGGTGTCCACCTCCGTCGGCCCCGGTGACGACATCGCCCTGGGTGGCCGGGGCCGGGGCCGGGCGGCGGCCGGCGAAGAGGCCGCGCAGCCGCTGGAGCGGGGTCGGGGGCAGCACGCGGTTGGCGCCGCGGGCGTAGTGCCGCTCGATGTAGTACTGGACGACCGTCAGGATCGAGGTCATCGCCAGGTACCAGATGCTCGCGATCATGAGCATCGGGATGATCTGGAAGGTGCGGGAGGAGATGTTCTGGCTGGCGCGGAACAGCTCCTCCAGCGAGATCGCCGAGACCAGCGAGGTGGTCTTGAGCATCGAGATGGTCTCGTTGCCGGTCGGCGGGATGATCACCCGCATCGCCTGCGGCAGGATGATCCGCCGCATCGTGCGGGACTGGCTCATGCCGAGCGCGTGGGCCGCCTCGGTCTGGCCGACCGGCACCGACTGGATGCCGGAGCGGACGATCTCCGCCATGTAGGCGGCCTCGTTCAGGCCGAGGCCGAGCAGGGCGGCGACGAACAGCGGGATCAGCTTGTTGGTCGGCTCGCTCCAGAAGACCGGGCCGAACGGGATGCCGAAGCCGATGTTGGCCCACAGGGTGCCCAGGTAGTTCCAGATGAACAGCTGGACGAGCACGGGGGTGCCGCGGAAGACCCAGATGTAGAACCACGCGGTGGTGGAGAGCACCGGGTTGGCGGAGAGCCGCATGATGGCCAGCAGGGTGCCGCCCACGACGCCGATCACCATGGCCAGTGCGGTCAGCTCGAGGGTGACGAGCATGCCGTGGGTGATGGTGGAGTCGAAGAAGTACTTGCCGACGACATCCCACTGGAACTGTGAGTTGGTGACGAGCGCGTGGACGAGCATCGCCGCGAGCAGCAGCACGACGGCGGCTCCGGCCCAACGACCGGGGTGTCGGACCGGGACGGCCTTGATGGCCTCAGGCCGTCCCGGCGGCACCGCGCCCTGATCGAGAGAGTTCACTGTGTGGCCTCAGGGTCTGGTTCGGAGAAGGAGGTGCGGGGTCGGCCTCAGTTGCCGTTGACGACCGACTTGTCGATGGAGCCCGCCTGCACGCCCCACTTCTCCAGGATCGCCTTGTACGTGCCGTCCGTCATCAGGGCCTGGATGGCGCCCTGGACGGCCTTGGTCAGCTCCGAGCCCTTGGGCAGCACGACGCCGTACGGGGCGGTGTCGGTGACCGAGCCGATCTTCTCCAGCTGGCCGTTGGTCTGCTTGATCGCGTAGTCGACGACCGGGGAGTCGGCGAGCATGACCTGGTCGCGGCCGGAGAACAGCGCCTGGGTCACGTCGGTCTGGAGGTCGAACTTGTTGCCGTCCTCCGGGACGGTCGGCTTGCCGGCCTTGGTGCAGGCGGGGTTGATCGTGTTCTTGATCGCGTCGGCCTGGGTGGTGCCGGTCTGGACGGCGACCTTCTTGCCGCACAGGTCGGTGGCGTCGATCTTGTCCGGGTTGCCCTTCTTCACGGCGGTGCCGGTGCCGGCCGAGAAGTAGGTGACCATGTCGACGGTGGCCTCGCGCTCCTTCGTGGCGGTGAAGGAGCTCAGGCTCAGGTTGTACTTCTTCGCGATGATGCCCGGGATGATCGCGTCGAAGGTCGCGTTCTGCACGTCGGCGGTCAGGCCCAGCTTCTTGGCGATCGCGCCCGCCAGGTCCACGTCCATGCCGACGATGGCGCCCTTGTCGTCCTTGAACTCGTTCGGCGCGTAGGACGCGTCGGTGGCGACGGTCAGCTTGCCGGCCGACTTCACGTCGGCGGGGACGAGCGCGGCCAGGGCGGAGTCGGCGGTGACGTCCTTGATCGAGGCGCTGGCGCTGGGCGCGCCGGAGCTGGTGCTGGAGCTGGAGGAGCTGCTGCAGGCGGTGAGCAGCAGCGAGCCCGTCGCGAGGACGGTGAGGGCGATCAGTCGCGGGGTGCGGGCGGTCATGGGGGAGATCTCCTCCTGGGAGCTCGGGCAGTGCGCGCCACGGGGGCGGCGCGCCGGGGGCCAGCGGGCCCGCACCGCACTGTGCGGGCCCTCGGGTGGAGCTGGTCGTGCCGTCGCCACCCTCCGCCGAGGTGGACGAGCGAACGCTGCCTCGACCGGGAGCCCCTGCCAGGAGGCCGGGTGGCTTTCGCGATCCGAGATGGGGGGAATCCTGCCATCCAGTGCCGCTGAACGGGTCCATCCGCAGATCAAAATCGGATAACGAGGGGTCAGACCGTCCGATATCCGGATCGTTTGACCGACCCTGTCACCCTGTGGATAAGTATGCAGATCAAGGGCGGCTACTGACGGGTAATCAGAACCCGCCATTCACCACGGCGTTCTGCGCCGCCCCCGCGGTGAGTCCCCAGCGCCCCAGCACGGTGTCGTAGGCCCCGCTCCGGATCACCTGGTCCAGCGCCTTGGCCAGGGTGTCGCGCAGCTGGGCGTTCTCCTTGGCCACCGCTATCCCGTACGGCTCGGGCTGGAGCTGGCTGCCGGTGACCTCGAACATCGAACCCCCGTCGTGCTTGGCCGCCTCCGCGGCCACCGGGTAGTCGGTCAGGTCCACCACCGCCTGGTTGCCGGACAGCCGGTCCCTGGCGTCGGCGTCGGTCTCGGTCAGGACGGTGGTCATCGGGTGGCCGCCGCGCTCGCAGGCGGTGGCCTGGCGGGCCACGATCTCGGCCTGGGTGGTGCCGCGCTGGACGGCCACGCGCTGGCCGCAGAAGTCGTCCAGGCCGCGGATGCCCTTGGGGTTGCCCTTGCGGACCAGGATCGAGCTGCCCGCGATGAAGTAGTCGACGAAATCCACTCCGGGATTCGTCACCTTGCCCGTGTCGTCGGTGCCGTCGCGCCGGTTGCGGCTGTCGGTGAGCGCCGACATGACAGCGTCGTAGCCCTTCTGCTGGAGACCGGGGATCAGTTTCTCGAACGGTGTGTCCACGATCTGGATCTTCACGCCGAGCACCTTGCCGAGTTCGGCGGCGAGATCGGCGTCCAGGCCCATCGCGGTGCCGTTCCCGTCCTTGAAGTCCACCGGGGTGTAGCTCAGGTCGGAGGCGATCTTCAGCACCCCCGCCGACTTCACCGAGGACGGCAGTCTGCCGTGCAGCGCGGCCGCCGGGTCCTTCGAGCCGCCGCCGCTCGCACAGCCGGTGATCAGCAGCGATCCGGCTGCGAGGGCGGCGAACGGGCGGGCGAGGCGTCCGATGGGCAGGAACGTTCCGTGCATGCGGGGCTCCTCCGGGTGGGAGAGGGGTGTCGGTCACCGGGAGGGCGTGGGTGTGCGATTGGGCGCCGGGCGCGGCCGTTGGCGGGCGCACGGGCGTCCGAATCCGGTGACTGAGACACGGATCTAACCATCCCGCCCTGCCGAGCCGGGCAGCGGGTGTGTCAGAATCACGTACCGGGTGACCCCCGAACCTGAACCCAGGCCCGCCGAGTCGCGACAGACTCGGGGCGCGTAGGACCGGAAGCCGAGGATTTCGGCTCTGGAGCCGAAGCGCCAGCTCCCCTCCGGAGCCTGCGGTTCACTCCTGCGAGTGTTGTCGGTTCTCCCCTGCTGCCACGGCTCCGTCGGTACTTCCGAAACTGACGGTGGTCAAGTGGCGGGCAGGGGATGAACAGCGCGTCAAGAGGACAAAAAGGCATAGGTGCGATGCCTTCTGTCCGACCTAGGCTGATCCGATCGCACAGTGCAGCACCCTAAAACCCTCATCCGAGGGCGCCGCCCGACGGCAGCGCCTCAGCGCTTTACTGTCCCGTCCGTCGGCCCGCGCTCTCGCTGATCTATGACGAAGAGGTCATTGTGGCAGCGGAGATCATCCACCCGAACACCGAGGACACCGTCGACCCGGTCGACGCCGTCTTCGCGCTCCACCGCGGCGGCAAGATGGAGACCGTCGCGACGGTGCCGGTGCGCGACGCGGACGACCTGTCCCTCGCCTACACCCCCGGCGTCGCCCGGGTCTGCACCGCGATCGCCGAGCAGCCCGAGCTGGTCAACGACTACACGTGGAAGTCCAACGTGGTCGCCGTGGTCACCGACGGCACCGCCGTGCTGGGCCTGGGCGACATCGGCCCCGAGGCTTCCCTCCCGGTCATGGAGGGCAAGGCGATCCTGTTCAAGCAGTTCGGCGGCGTGGACGCGGTGCCGATCGCGCTGGCCACCACCTCGGTGGACGAGATCGTCGAGACCGTCGTCCGGCTGGCCCCCTCCTTCGGCGGCGTCAACCTGGAGGACATCTCCGCCCCGCGCTGCTTCGAGATCGAGCGGCGCCTCCAGGAGGCCCTGGACATCCCGATCTTCCACGACGACCAGCACGGCACCGCGATCGTCACCACCGCCGCGCTCTGGAACGCCGCCAAGGTCACCGGCCGCGAGATCGGCTCGCTGCGGGCGGTCATCTCCGGCGCCGGCGCGGCCGGCATCGCGATCGCCAAGATGCTGGTGGCCGCCGGGATCGGCGACGTGTCCCTCTGCGACCGCCGCGGTGTCATCCACCAGGGCCGCGAGGACCTCACCGACGTCAAGGCCGAGATCGCCGCGCTCACCAACAAGGCCGGCATCAAGGGCAGCCTCAACGAGGCGCTGGCCGGGGCGGACGTCTTCATCGGCGTCTCCGGCGGCACCGTGCCGGAGGAGGCCGTGGCCACCATGGCCAAGGGCTGCTTCGTCTTCGCGATGGCCAACCCGAACCCGGAGATCCACCCCGAGGTCGCGCACCGCTACGCCTCGGTGGTCGCCACCGGCCGTTCGGACTTCCCGAACCAGATCAACAACGTGCTGGCCTTCCCCGGCATCTTCGCCGGCGCCCTGCAGGTCCGGGCCACCCGGATCACCGAGGGCATGAAGCTCGCCGCCGCCCAGGCGCTGGCCGCCGTGGTCGCCGAGGAGCTGACCCCGCAGAAGGTCATCCCCTCCCCGTTCGACGAGCGGGTCGCCCCGGCCGTCACCAAGGCCGTGGCCGAGGCCGCCCGCCGCGAGGGCGTCGCCCGCCGGTAGTCGCCCTTTCGGGTAGCCGCCTGCCGGGGGCACGGAGTTGCGTGCGTCACTCTGTGCCCCCGGGCGGTCGCGCTCGGCGGTATGGTCCCGGCATGTACGCCGCCTACGCCGCACGCATCGACGCCGACGACCCGCTGAGCGCCCTGGAGTTGGGCGAGCTGCCCGAGCCTCAGGCCCGTCCGGGCTGGAGCGTGGTGACCGTCAAGGCCGCCACCCTCAACCACCACGACCTCTGGTCGCTGCGCGGGGTGGGCCTGCCCGCCGAGCGGCTGCCGATGATCCTCGGCTGCGACGCCGCGGGCGTCGACGAGCAGGGCAACGAGGTCGTCATCCACTCCGTGATCGGCCAGAGCGGCCACGGGGTCGGGCCGACCGAGCCGCGCTCCATCCTCACCGAGCGGTACCAGGGCACCTTCGCCCAGCAGGTCGCCGTGCCGACCTGGAACCTGCTGCCCAAGCCGGCCGAGCTCTCCTTCGCCGAGGCCGCCTGCCTGCCCACGGCCTGGCTCACCGCCTACCGGATGCTCTTCACCAAGGCAGCCGCCAAGCCCGGCGAGACCGTCCTCGTCCAGGGCGCCGGCGGTGGCGTGGCCACCGCGCTGATCGTGCTCGGCAAGGCGGCCGGCCTGCGGGTCTGGGTCACCGGCCGGGACGAGGCCAAGCGGGCCCGTGCCCTCTCCCTCGGCGCCGACGCCGTCTTCGAGAGCGGCGCCCGCCTCCCCGAGCGGGTCGACGCCGTGATGGAGACGGTCGGTGCCGCCACCTGGAGCCACTCCGTCAAGGCCCTCAAGCCCGGCGGCGCCATCGTCATCTCCGGCGCCACCTCCGGCCCCCACCCCAAGGCCGCCGAGCTCAACCGGATCTTCTTCCTCGAGCTCCGCGTGCTCGGCTCCACCATGGGCACCAAGGAGGAGCTGGCCGGCCTGCTCGCCCTCTGCGCCAACACCGGCGTCCGCCCGGTGATCGACTCCGTCCACCCCCTCACCGAGGCCCGCGACGCCTTCGCCCGCCTCGCCAAGGGCGAGGTCTTCGGCAAGCTGGTGCTCACCCCCTGACGGCACGCCGGAGCCCCCGGGAGCACGGCTCCCGGGGGCTGGTGGTGGGGCGTCAGTGGAAGGTGGCGCGCAGGCGGTCGGCGGCGGCGGCGAGAGTGGCTCGGGTGGTGGCGAGCTGGGCCGGGGTGACGCCCGAGTCGCGGGCGGCGTCGCGGATCTGGTCGCGGAAGCGGTCGAGCAGGCGCTCGAGCTCGCGGGCCGGGTCGGCGGCCGGGTCGGTGGCGGCCCAGGCGGGGGTGTCGGCGGGGGGCTTGTCGAGGTCGATCCGGTCGACCGTGATCTGCTCCTCGGCGGGCGGCGGGGCGGCGGGGCCCCACTTGGCGGCGTCGGCCAGGCCGGCCAGGCTGCGGGTGAGCTCGGCCAGGCCCTCGGTGAGGCCGGTGGACCAGTCGCCCCGGGCGGCGGCCTCGCGGACCTGCTGCTCGACCCGCTTCTTGATCCGGATCGCCTCCTGCTGGGCGGCGCCGCGGGCGGCCTTGGCCTCCTCGCGCAGGCGCCGCGCCTCCTCCTCGGCGGCCTTGGCCTTCGCCTTGGCGGCCCGCTCCTGCTCCTTGGCCCGGCGGGCCTGCTCCTTGGCCTGGGTCTTGAACTGGGCGAACTCCTCCTTGGCCCGCTGCCAGGCCTCCTTGTCGCCCCAGGGCCCGGCCCAGGGCTCGCCCTCGGCCTTGGGGGCCTGGCGGGCCGCGCCCCACAGCTCCTCGCGCAGGCTCTTCGCGCTGTCCCGGACGTCCTCGCGGATCGCCCCGGCCAGCTGGGCCACCGAGGCGCGGATCTCGCTCTCCAGCTCGTCGAGCTCGGCCTGCCGGTCGGCCAGCTCGGCGCGGCCGGCCTCGGTGAGGTGGTAGACCTTGCGGCCGCCCTCGGTGGAGTGGCTGACCAGGCCCTCCTGCTCCAGCTTGGCGAGCCGGGGGTAGACGGTGCCGGCCGAGGGCGCGTAGGTGCCCTCGAAGCGCTCCTCCAGCAGGCGGATCACGTCGTAGCCGTGCCGGGGTGACTCGCCGAGCAGCTTGAGCAGGTAGAGCCGGAGGCGGCCGTGGCCGAAGACGGGGGTCATCTCAGTTCTCCTCGGAGTCGGACGGGGCGGTCGAGTCGGCGGGGGCCTCGGCGGCGGGCGCGGCCGGGGTGGTGGGCAGCTCCTTGACCAGGCTGGGCCGGTCCTCCTCCGGCTCGGGGCGGCGCAGCACGGTGACGGCGCCGGAGACGGTGGTGACCTGGAGCTTGCCGGCGCCGGAGCCGATCTCGCCGGAGAGCCGCTTGGCGCCCCAGCTGCCGTTCACGGTGAGCTCCTCGAAGGTGGAGGAGAGGTCGCCGCTGGTGGTGCCGAGCTCGACCTTGGTGTCGGCGAGCGAGGGGAGCCGGATGCCGACCGGGCCGCTCACGGTGGAGACGCTGATCTCGGCGGCGGTGCGCACGTCCAGGTCGAGGGTGACGGCGCCGCTGACCGACTTGGCGGCGATCCTGTCGGCGGTGCCGGCGATCACGGTGAGGTCGCCGGAGACGGAGTGCGCGCGCAGCTCGCCGGAGAGGGCCTGGGCGGTGACGGCGCCGGAGACGGTGTTGGCGTCGGTGCGGCCGGAGATGCCGACCAGGGTGGTCTCGCCGCTGGCGCCGTTGACCGAGACGCGGCCGGCGATGCCGGAGACGGTGGTGTCGGCCGAGACGGTGCCGACCTTGACCTCGGCGCCGGCCGGGACGGCCAGCGAGACCACGGCGCGGTTGTGCTTGCGCAGGGTGCCGAAGAAGGACTTGACCGACTCCAGCGACTTGAGGGCCTCGGAGAAGCGGCCCACGTTGAGCTCGGGGTAGGTGACGGTGAGGACCCCGTCGACCTGCTCGATGTGCAGGGCGTCGCCCTCCAGCTCGGTGACCTCCAGCCGGGCCGGGCCCTCGGAGGCGACCACATTGACCACGCCGGCCACGATGCGCACCTGGAGGGTGTCGACCGGCTCCTCGAAGGTGATCTGCTCCGGCCCGCTGACCGTCCACTGACTCATGACTGAAGCCTCCCGTTGACGACTCGCGATGTATCGCGTCGTTCCCAATAACACGATATATCGCGTGGGGGCGAAGTCAAGGCACTTCCGGGGGAACCGGGGCCGGTCTCGGGGAAGAGTCAGGGTCACCCCCGAGAACGCCGGAAGGGCCCGGGAGCGGTGTGCTCCCGGGCCCTTCCCGATCGGTCTCAGTCCTCGTCCTCGTCGTCGAGGCGGGCCAGCCAGGTGGCCAGCCGCTCGACCGGGATCTCGAAGTCCGGGTTGAGGTCGACGAACTCGCGCAGCCGCTCGGCGAGCCACTCGAAGGTGACCTCCTCGTCGCCGCGCCGGCTGGCCAGCTCCTCGATCCCACGGTCGGTGAAGTACACGGTGTTCTCCTTCTGGGGGTGGTACGGGCGAAGGCCCGGTCCCTCCGCGCGGGCGGCGGGACCGGGCCTTCAGGCGTCGCTCAAGCGAGCCGCAGGCCTACAGGGCGAAGATCTCGTCCAGCAGGGCCGCCTGCTCCACCTTGTGACGGTTGGCCGAACCCACCGCCGGGGCGGAGGAGGCGGTGCGGGCCACCCGGCGCAGGCGCGAACCGTTGGCGCTGCGGCCGATGACGACCTGGAGGTGGTCGACGAGGTTCATCGCGATGAACGGCCAGGCACCCTGGTTGGCCGGCTCCTCCTGCGCCCAGATGAACTGGACGTTGTCGCCGTAGCGGCTCAGCTCCTCCTGGAGCTCCGCCACCGGCAGCGGGTAGAGCCGCTCGACCCGGACGATCGCGGTGTCGGTGACCCCGCGCTCCTCCCGCGCCTGGGCGACGTCGTAGTAGAACTTGCCCGCGGTGATGATCACCTTGCGCACGTTCGCCGGGTCGACGCTGGTGTCGCCGATGACCGGGCGGAACGAGCCCGAGGTGAACTCGGCGGTGGCCGAGGCCGCCGCCTTCAGGCGCAGCATCGACTTCGGGGTGAAGACGACCAGCGGCTTGTGGTGCGGGTTGTGCGCCTGCCAGCGCAGCAGGTGGAAGTAGTTCGACGGGAGCGTGGGCATCGCGACCGTCATGTTGTCCTGCGCGCAGAGCTGCAGGAAGCGCTCCGGGCGGGCCGAGGAGTGGTCCGGGCCCTGGCCCTCCATGCCGTGCGGCAGCAGCAGGGTGACGCCGGAGTGCTGGCCCCACTTCTGCTCGGCGGAGGCGATGTACTCGTCGACGACGGTCTGCGCGCCGTTGACGAAGTCACCGAACTGCGCCTCCCACATGACCAGCGCGTTCGGGCGGGTCAGCGAGTAGCCGTACTCGAAGCCCATCGCCGCGTACTCCGACAGCAGGCTGTCGTAGACGGTGTAGCGGGCCTGGTCCTCGGTCAGGTACAGCAGCGGGGTGTAGTCCTCGCCGGTGTTCCGGTCGATCAGCACCGCGTGGCGCTGGCCGAAGGTGCCGCGGCGGCTGTCCTGGCCGGCCAGGCGGACGGGGTGACCCTCCATCAGCAGCGAGCCGATGGCGAGGGTCTCGCCCATGGCCCAGTCGATGGTGTTGTCCTCGACCGAGGCCGCGCGGCGCTGCAGCTGGGGCAGCAGGCGCGGGTGCACGGTCAGCCACTCCGGCAGGTTGACCTGGGAGGCGGCGATCCGCTTGACCATCTCCTCGGAGATGCCCGTCTGGATGGAGACGGGGAAGTCGGCCTGCGGCTTGCCGTTGGTGGCGGTGGAGGCGGCCGAGGTGGCCTCGCGGACCTCGGAGAAGACCTTCTCCAGCTGGCCCTGGAAGTCCTGGAGCGCCTGCTCCGCCTCTTCCATGGTGATGTCGCCGCGACCGATCAGGCCCTCGGTGTAGAGCTTGCGCACCGAGCGCTTCTTGTCGATCAGGTCGTACATCAGCGGCTGGGTGAACGAGGGGTTGTCGGCCTCGTTGTGACCGCGGCGGCGGTAGCAGATGAGGTCGATCACGACGTCCTTGTGGAACGCCTGGCGGAACTCGAAGGCGATCCGCGCGACGCGGACCACGGCCTCCGGGTCGTCGCCGTTCACGTGGAAGATCGGGGCCTCGATCATCCGCGCCACGTCGGTGCAGTACATCGACGAGCGGGAGGACGCCGGGGCGGCGGTGAAGCCGACCTGGTTGTTGACCACGAGGTGGATCGTGCCGCCGGTGCGGTAACCGCGCAGCTGCGACATGTTCAGGGTCTCCGCGACCACGCCCTGGCCCGCGAAGGCCGCGTCGCCGTGGACCTGGATCGGCAGCACCGGGAAGGTGGTGCCGCCCTGGTCGAGCACGTCCTGCTTGGCGCGGACGATGCCCTCGACGACCGGGTCGACCGTCTCCAGGTGGGAGGGGTTGGCGGCCAGCGAGACCTTGATGGTCTCCCCGTCCAGGCCGGTGAAGGTGCCCTCGGCGCCCAGGTGGTACTTGACGTCGCCGGAGCCGTGCATGGACTTCGGGTCGAGGTTGCCCTCGAACTCGCCGAAGATCCGGCCGTACGGCTTGCCGACGATGTTGGCCAGCACGTTCAGGCGGCCGCGGTGGGCCATGCCGATGACGGCCTCGTCGAGGCGGTGCTCGGCCGCCGCGTCGATGGTGGCGTCCAGCAGCGGGATGAGGGACTCGCCGCCCTCCAGCGAGAAACGCTTCTGCCCGACGTACTTGGTCTGCAGGAAGGTCTCGAAGGCCTCGGCGGAGTTCAGCCGGCGGAGGATCCGCAGCTGCTCCTCGCGCTCGGGCTTGGCGTACGGCTTCTCCAGGCGCTCCTGCAGCCACTTGCGCTGCTTCGGGTCCTGGATGTGCATGTACTCGATGCCGACGGTGCGGCAGTACGTGTTGCGCAGCAGGCCGAGGATGTCGCGGAGCTTCATCATCTTCTGGCCGCCGAAGCCGCCGACGGCGAACTCGCGCTCCAGGTCCCACAGGGTCAGCCCGTGCTCGACCACGTCGAGGTCCGGGTGACGGCGCTGCTTGTACTCCAGCGGGTCGGTGTCGGCCATCAGGTGGCCGCGCACGCGGTACGCGTGGATGAGCTCCATCACGCGGGCGGTCTTGTTGACCTCGTCCTCGTGGGTGGTGGCCACGTCGGTGGCCCAGCGGACCGGCTCGTACGGGATCCGCAGCGAGGCGAAGACCTCGTCGTAGAAGTTGTGCTCGCCGAGCAGCAGCTGGTGGATCGTGCGCAGGAACTCGCCCGAACCGGCGCCCTGGATGACGCGGTGGTCGTAGGTCGAGGTGAGCGTCATGATCTTGGAGATGCCCAGGCGGGCCAGGGTCTCCTGCGAGGAGCCCTGGAACTCGGCCGGGTACTCCATGGCGCCGACGCCGACGATGGTGCCCTGGCCCTGCATCAGGCGCGGCACGGAGTGCACGGTGCCGATGCCGCCGGGGTTGGTCAGCGAGACGGTGACGCCGGTGAAGTCGTCCATCGTCAGCTTGTTGGCGCGGGCCCGGCGGACGATGTCCTCGTAGGCCTGCCAGAAGCCGTGGAAGTCGAGCGTCTCGGCCTTCTTGATGGCCGCGACGACGAGCTGGCGGTCGCCGTTGGGCTTCACCAGGTCGATGGCCAGACCGAGGTTCACGTGGTCCGGCTTCACGAGGTAGGACTTGCCGTCCTTGACCGCGTAGCTGTGGTTCATCGCCGGGTTGGCCTTGACGGCCTGGACCAGGGCGTAACCGATCAGGTGCGTGAAGGAGACCTTGCCACCGCGGGCGCGCTGCAGGTGGTTGTTGATGACGATGCGGTTGTCGATCAACAGCTTGGCCGGCACGGCACGCACGGACGTCGCCGTGGGCACCTCGAGCGAGGCGTCCATGTTGGTGGCGACGGCCTTGGCCGGGCCCCGCAGCGGGATCAGCTCGGGCCCCTCGGCGGCGGCCGCGGCGGGCGCCGGGACGGCGGCCTTCGGCGCGGGCGGCGCGGCCGGGGCTGCGGCGAGCGGCGCGGGCGCCGGCTGCGCCGGAGCCGGAGCGGCCGGTGCAGCGGGGGCGGGCGCCGGTGCGGCCGCAGCGGCGGCAGTCGGGGCAGGGGCGGCAACGGCGGTCGGCGTGGGGCCGGCCTGGGTCGCGGCCTGGGTCACTGGAGTCACCTCGGTACCGGGCTTGTAGTCGGCGAAAAAGTCCCACCAGGCTCGGTCGACCGAGTTGGGATCCTGGAGGTACTGCTGGTAGATCTCGTCGACGAGCCACTCGTTGGGGCCGAAGCCAGTGGAGCTTGCCGAGCTGACGGGGGTTTCAGGGTGTGGCGACACGGGGCAACCGCCCTCTTCCGCTTCCTTTTGGGATGTGTGGACAGCGGGGATTAAGGCTACGCCTCCCCAGAGTGATCGCGCAGTCCCCAGCGGGCAGGCGTCACCCAGATCACAGTGCCGACCGTTATTTTGGCCGAAAACGAGTGTTAGAAATCTCCGCCGACGGGGAACCCGTGGGCTCCCTATCAGTGACGAAACTATCCAAAACCGGACAAAAAAGCAGCTCTGCACCCGAACAGAAGATCTGACGGAGTCCTTACGCGTGCCGTGTCCCAGTTCTGTGACAGATGTGTGGGTTACGGGCGCAAGGCCGACTCACCCGGGAGAGCGACCTCGATCCGGCACCCCGTGGCCGACTCGGCCACCCGGATCCGCCCGCCGTGCAGGTCGACGGCCCAGCGGGCGATCGCCAAGCCCAGCCCGGTGCCGCCGTCGGAGCCCGGCCCCTGGGCCGTCGCGGTGCCGCTGCGGCCGAACCGCTCGAACACCCGGGAGCGGTCCTGGACGGGGATGCCCGGCCCCTCGTCGGTGACGGCCAGCAGCAGCCCGCCCGGCTCCTCGCCCGGCCGGGCCAGCACCGTCACGGTGCCGCCGGAAGGGGAGTGCTTGCAGGCGTTGTCGACCAGGTTGGCCACCACCTGGTGCAGCCGCTCCGGATCCGCCACCCCGGTCAGGTCGGCCGGCTCGACCTCCAGCCGCAGCCGGACGTCGTCCCGCCGCCCGTACGCCCCGCCGGCCGTCGCCCCGTCCACCGAGACCCCGCGCAGCACCCCGGCCAGGAAGCCCTGCACCTCGAACCGGCGGGCGTCCAGCGGCACCACGCCGCCGTCCAGCTTGGAGAGGTCCAGCAGGTGGCTGACCAGCCGCCCGAGCCGCTCGGTCTGCTCCAGGGCGGTGCCCAGGGTCTTCGGATCGGGCTGCACCACGCCGTCCACCACGTTCTCCAGCACGGCGCGCAGCGCGGCGATCGGCGTGCGCAGCTCGTGCGAGACGTTGGCGACCAGCTCGCGGCGGTGCCGGTCGGCGGCCTCCAGGTCACCGGCCATCCGGTTGAAGGTCTCGGCCAGCTCGCCGATCTCGTCCCGCGAGGAGACCTCGACCCGGCGGCTGTAGTCGCCGCCGGCCATCGCGCGGGCGGCGGCCGTCATGTCGCGCAGCGGGGCGGTCAGCCCGTGCGCGAGGAACTGCATGAAGAGCAGCGAGGCGATCATCGAGAAGATCATGATGATCCGGATCTGGGTCTCGGACCTGGTCGCCACCACGGCCATGCCGGTGGCCAGGAAGACCGAGACGATCACCAGCAGGGCGAGCTTGCCCTTGATCGAGCGGACCGGATCGAGCGGCCGGATGTCGGCCCAGACCCGCCGTGCGGCGCGCACGGCCAGCCCTCGGCGCGGGCCCTCGCCCGCGCTCTCCCCGTCGTGCAGCTGTGAGCCGCTGCGCTGCTGTGGAAAGGTCATGTCGCCTCTGAGTCATCCCCCCGCGAAATGCTCGGTCAGTGACGGTGGACGTAGGGCCCCCCGGTGGCCCGAACGCCCGGTGCCACTACTGCGAGAGGGGTGCCTCCAGGGCGTACCCGACTCCGTGCACCGTGCGGATCCAGCTCGCGCCGATCTTCCGGCGCAGCGCCTTCACGTGGCTGTCGACCGTGCGGGTGCCCGAGGCGTCCGTCCAGTCCCAGACCTCCGCGAGCAGCTGCTCACGGGTGAGCACCGCGCGCGGCTGCGCCGCCAGGCAGGCCAGCAGGTCGAACTCGGTGGGCGTCAGGTGCACGTCGCCCGAGCCGAGCCGGACCCGGCGCTGCACATGGTCGATCTCCAGCTCGCCGAAGCGCAAGCTGCCGAGCGCCGGCGTGCGGGCCGCCTGCTGGGCGCGCTCCACGCGGCGCAGCAGCACGTTGACCCGGGCCGCGAGCTCGCGCATCGAGAACGGCTTGGTCATGTAGTCGTCCGCACCGACCCCGAGGCCGACCAGTAGGTCCGTCTCGTCGTCCCGCGCGGTCAGCATCAGGACGGGCACCGGGCGCTGCGCCTGGATCCGGCGGCACACCTCCAGGCCGTCGAAGCCGGGCAGCATCACGTCGAGCACGACGAGGTCCGGCTGCCAGGTGTGGAAGCCGTCCACCGCGCCGGGCCCGTCGTGGGCCACGGCGACCTTGAACCCCTCCGCGCCCAGCCGGGCCGCGATCGACTCGGCGATCGTGGGTTCGTCCTCGACGACGAGCACGCGTCGTTGTGTGCTCACCGCGCCGTTGCTGGTGTCCTGCTGAATGTCTGTCACGGTCACGCCACCGCCCCCAGGGCTACGGGCCGGCTGCCTGTGGGGACAGCGGGCTCCGCTCGTAGTCGTCTTGTTCCGTCGTGGGCTGTGCCCCGCCAGCGAGCGTACGGACACCGCTGGTGTCCTGGCAGGTCAACCGGACATTTCCGGCCCGGGCGGCGGGTGCCGGACCTGGTCGGGACGGGGCACGGGGCGATACCTTACCCGGCAAAAATATCGCCCGTAACGGTGCGTATGCCGCTGATGGGATGGCACACTCCTCAGCAGCGGGGCTACTGGTCCGTAAACAGAGGGCGGCTCCGGGCCGCGGTGAGGGCCGGGGCGCCGGCTCTTCAAGCGATCTTCACAGCGCATCCTCAGCCGGCTCTCAGAAGTGCCACGTACCGTGGGCACGACAAGTTGCTGGCAGCGAAGTCCGGGGGGCGGAACAGCTGGGAGTGGAGGCGACATGTCACAGGCGCAGAGCGAGACCGCGCGGCCCCGTGAGTCGGGGCCGCTCGCCGAGACGCTGGTGCCTTACGGCGGCCTCCGCTACGGGCTCCGGTACGGCGTGCTCGGTCGGGTGATCGGCGTCGTGCCGACGCCCAGGCGCAACCGCTTCGCGCTCGGTTACCTCCTCGTGCTGCTCGGGACGACCCTCTTCGCCCGCTGCGCCGACCCCGACCTGGTGCACCGCCTCCAGGCCATCTCCAGCACCGACGGCCACAACCTGCTGCACCGCCCGATCGTCTCGCTGCTCTGCAGCGGCCTCTGGGTGGCCGGCCCGCTCTGGATGCCCTACCTCTGGGCCTTCGCCCTCACCGTCGCCCCGCTCGAACGCCGGGTCGGCGCCTGGCGGGCCGCCGCGGTCTTCGCGGCCGGCCACGTGATCGCCACCCTCATCTCCCAGGCCGTGGTCGCCATCGCCGTGGCCACCGGCAGCATGGGCGACGCCGCCCTGGACTCCCTGGACATCGGCGTCAGCTACGGCGTGCTCGCCAGCCTCGGCGCACTCGCCGGCCTGCTCCGGCCGGGCGGGCGGGTCGTCGCCCTCGGCGTGGCCGCCGTGATGATCGGCCACCAGCTGGCCGACGGCACCGACCTGGTGACGGGCGTCGGGCACCCGGTGGCGCTCCTGGTCGGGGTGGGGCTCTGGCGCTGGCTCCGGGGCGGACCCCGGGCCCCGTGGAGGCTCCGGCGTCTGGTCCTTGCTGGGGCGTGATCTTAAGTTGGGGGCGCGGGGAACGGCGCGGCCGACCCTGCACTCTGCTGCTGTCTTACCGGGATGCCCACTTGCACTATCCGTTGACGGTGCAGGTGGGCATCTCTGCGATCTTCACGGCGCGCTCCTTCCGCTTCGCGCAGTTCCCCGCGCCCCTGGGGGATTGTTGTTCTCTCAGAGTGAACAGTGGGGCGGGAACAATCCGGGATCGCCAAACCTTAGTCAGGTCAACTCAACTTCGCTGACTGGGGAGAGATCATGGCATCGACGTCCACTCCGCTCACTCTGCCTGTGCTGCCGCTCGACGACGAGGTCGTGCTCCCCGGCATGGTCGTGCCGCTGGATCTGAAGGACACCGAGGTGCGGGCCGCCGTGGAGGCCGCCCGGGCCGGGGCCCAGGGCGGGAAGCCGCTGGTGCTGCTGGTGCCCCGGCTGGACGGCTCGTACGCGGCGGTCGGCACCTTGGCCTCCGTCGAGCAGGTCGGGCGGCTGGCCGACGGGGAGCCGGCCGCGCTGGTGCGGGCGGTGCGAAGGGTGCGGATCGGCGCCGGTACCACGGGGCCGGGGGCCGCGCTCTGGGTGGAGACCAGTGCGTTCCGAGAGTCCGACGCCGGGCTGCCGGTGGCCGGGCGGGCCGCCGAGCTGGTGAAGGAGTACAAGGCGCTGACCACGCAGTGGCTGCGCAAGCGCGGTGCCTGGCAGGTGGTCGACCGGGTGGCCCAGATCGAGGGCATCGGCGAGTTGGCCGACCAGATCGGGTACGCGCCGTTCGCCACCGCCGAGCAGAAGCTCAAGGTGCTGCTGGAGGCCGACCAGGTGGCCCGCCTGGAGTTCGCGCTGGGCCTGCTGCGCGACCACCTCGCCGAGGAGGAGGTCAACGACACCATCCGCAAGGACGTGGAGGAGGGCGTCGCCAAGCAGCAGAAGGAGTTCCTGCTCCGCCGCCAGCTGGAGGCCGTCCGCAAGGAGCTGGCCGAGCTGAACGGCGAGGCCGTCGACGAGGAGGGCGACTACCGGGCCCGGGTCGAGGCCGCCGACCTGCCCGAGAAGGTGCGGGAGGCCGCGCTCAAGGAGGTCGACAAGCTGGAGCGCTCCTCCGACCAGTCGCCGGAGGGCTCCTGGATCCGCACCTGGCTGGACACCGTCCTGGAGCTGCCCTGGAACGAGCGCAGCGAGCACGCGTACGACATCCAGGGCGCGCGGGCGGTGCTGGACGCCGACCATGCGGGCCTGGGCGACGTGAAGGACCGGATCGTCGAGTACCTGGCCGTGCGCAAGCGCCGGGCCGACCAGGGGCTCGGGCTGGTCGGCGGGCGTGGATCAGAAGGGGCGGCGCGTAGCGCCTCGGTTGAGGGTGGTGGTGGGCGACGGGCGGGCGGCGCGGTGCTGGCGCTGGTCGGGCCGCCCGGGGTGGGCAAGACCTCGCTGGGTGAGTCGGTCGCCCGGGCGATGGGGCGTGACTTCGTCCGGGTCGCGCTCGGCGGCGTGCGGGACGAGGCCGAGATCCGGGGCCACCGCCGCACCTACGTCGGCGCGCTGCCGGGCCGCATCGTGCGGGCGATCAAGGAGGCCGGCTCGATGAACCCGGTCGTGCTGCTCGACGAGATCGACAAGGTCGGCTCCGACTACCGGGGCGACCCGGCGGCGGCGCTGCTCGAGGTGCTCGACCCGGCGCAGAACCACACCTTCCGCGACCACTACCTGGAGGTCGAGCTCGACCTCTCCGACGTGGTCTTCCTGGCCACCGCCAACGTGCTGGAGGCCATCCCCGAGGCGCTGCTCGACCGGATGGAGCTGGTGCGCCTCGACGGCTACACCGAGGACGAGAAGGTGGTCATCGCCCGTGACCACCTGCTGCCCCGGCAGCTGGAGCGGGCCGGGCTGAAGCCCGAGGAGATCACCGTCGAGGAGGCGGCGCTCCGGCTGCTCGCGGGGGAGTACACCCGCGAGGCGGGCGTCCGCAACCTGGAGCGCTCGGTGGCCCGCATCCTGCGGAAGATCGCTGCGCAGAGCGAGCTGGGCGAGCGCGAGCTGCCCACCACCGTCGGCGCGGCCGACCTGCGCGGCCTGATCGGGCGTCCGCACCACACCCCCGAGTCCGCCCAGGAGCCGGCCGAGCGGCGCACCGCGGTGCCGGGCGTGGCCACCGGCCTGGCCGTCACCGGCGCGGGCGGCGACGTCCTCTACATCGAGGCCTCGCTGGCCGACGCCGAGACCGGCGGCACCGGCCTGACCCTGACCGGTCAGCTGGGCGACGTGATGAAGGAGTCCGCGCACATCGCGCTCTCCTACCTGCGTTCGCGCGGCGCCGAGCTGGAGCTGCCGGTCACCGGCCTGCGGGAGCGCGGCATCCACCTGCACGTGCCGGCCGGTGCCGTCCCCAAGGACGGCCCGAGCGCCGGCATCACCATGACCACGGCGCTGGCCTCCCTGCTCTCCGGCCGCCGCGTCCGCCCCGAGGTGGCCATGACCGGTGAGGTCTCGCTGACCGGCCGCGTGCTCCCGATCGGCGGGGTCAAGCAGAAGCTCCTCGCCGCCGACCGCGCCGGGCTCACCACGGTGATCATCCCCAAGCGCAACGAGGCGGATCTGGACGACGTCCCGGCCGAGGTGCTGGCCCGCCTCACGGTCCATCCCGTCGCCGATGTCCGGGAGGTCCTGGAGCTGGCCCTGGACTCCGCGGAGGTGCTGATCCGGGCGTGACCGTCAGGGGCGCGGGGCTCTGCTCGTCGACTGGGGCTCCGCGCCCCTGGACAGAGGTTTCCCGCGCCGTCACACGGCTCTCATCCGCTCGTGCGAGACTGCCGAAATGCCGTCACCTACACAACGGGCCCTGGCCCTGGTGCCCGAACGGGTGCGACCCCTGCTGGTGCGTCACCGCAAGCTGGTGAAGTTCCTGCTGGTGGGCGGGACCTGCTTCGTGCTGACGATGGTCGTCAACTTCGCGCTGAAGCTCACGGTGCTGAAGGAGAAGCCGGTCATCGCATTGACCATCGCCACGGTCCTGGCGACGGTGGTCAGCTACGCGCTGAACCGGCAGTGGGCCTTCCGGGCGAACGGGCGCCAGCGCGAGGCGGTGCTGTTCTTCGTGGTGAGCGGGCTCGCGATCCTGGTCAACGACGCGCCGCTGGCCCTCTCCCGGTACGTGTTCGACCTGCGGGAGCCGGACGTGAGCCACTTCGGGCAGGAGGTGGCGGACTTCCTCAGCGGGATGATCGTCGGCACCCTGCTGGCGATGGTCTTCCGGTACTGGGCGATGAAGCGCTGGGTCTTCCTGCCGGACACGCCGCCGGCCCCGGCCGGGAGGCCGGAGCCGGAACGGGTGCCGTAGCGGTCAGTCCTGGCCGCTCAGGGCCGGGCGGCCCAGCCGGGGCTTGCGGACCACCGCGACCAGGGTGACCAGGATGCCGATCAGCGCCCAGACGAAGAGCACCAGCAGCGGCATCCCGATGTTGGTGCCGCCGAAGTAGGCGATCGAGCGGGCCACGTCGGTGCCGGCCCCGTTGGGGATCCAGGCGCCGATCGCCCGCCAGAAGGTCGGCATCATCGGTGGCGGGAAGACGCCACCCGCGCTCGGGTTGCCGAGCACCACGAAGACCAGCACGGCCAACCCGATGCCGATGATGTCGAAGAGCGACTGCATCGCCATGGTGATGGCGCCGACCGAGAAGACCACCAGCGCGCCCAGGCCGTACAGGCCCCAGAGCGAGCCGGGCAGCGCGTTCAGCACCGGCCCGACGATCACCGCGCCGCCGATGCCCGCCGCGACCGAGTAGAGCGCGAGCACGCCCAGCCGGATGACCGCCCGGTTGCCGTTGGCCGGCCGGGCCCCGGCGCTGATGCCGAGGATCGAGGCGACCAGGTAGCCGCCGACGCACCAGCCGATCACCAGGTAGAAGGAGGAGAGCCCGTTGGCGTCGCCCTTGGCCAGCGGGATGACGTTCTCCACCTGCACGGTGCGGCCCTGGGCCTGGTCGAGGGCGGTCACGACCGTGGTGGCGGCCCGAGCGGCGGCCGGGCCGCGCGCGTCGGCGACGAGCAGGGTGTCCTGGGTGCCAGTGGGGTTGAAGACCAGGGCGGCGTAGAGCTTCTGGTCCTTGATCCGCTGGGTGGCGGTGGCCGCGTCCGGGGCGGTGCTCGCCTTCACCGCCTCGTTCGGCACCTGCTCCAGCGCGCCCACCAGCTTGGGGGCCACCTGCGGCGGGGCGACCACGGCGACCGAGAGCTCGTGCGGCTTGGGGCTGTGCAGCGCGCCGACGTACGAGGTGATGAACCCGAGCTGGAGCAGCAGGACGCCGATCACCAGCAGGGCCGCACGCGGGGTGACAGCTCCCTTGAGTTCGCCGAGGAATCCCCTGTCCGGTCGTTCCACTCGCTGGGCCATCGAGGTGCGCTCCCATCGGTCGTTCCGGCGGCCCGGAACGGTGCTAATCGGACAGAACGGATACTTCATATCATGAAACAGTTGCCGGACGTGGGAGGCGTGCCGGGCGGGACGGGGGCGCGCCCTACGGGATACTGGGCGCCATGACTGCTGCTGGCCGGAAGAGTGACGAGGTGGCGGCCGAGGAGGCGTTCCTGGCGGTGGAGCGCGAGGTGGCGGTGCTGTTCCGGCGCGGCCGGGCCCGGACGGCGGAGATGTCCCGGCGGGTGCACCCGGCGCTGGAGGGCGTCGCGTACAGCCTGCTCGGCCACATCGAGGAGACCGGCCCGGTGCGGCTGACCGACATCGGCCTGCACTTCGGCGTGGGCAAGCCGACCATCAGCCGGCAGATCAAGGCCCTGGAGGGGCTCGGCCTGGTGGTCCGCGAGGTCGACCCGCTGGACCGGCGCTCCTCGCTGGTCTCGCTCACCGCGGACGGCGCCGAGCGGTACCGCCGGGCCCGGGAGGGGCGGATGGCGCGGTTCCGCGCGCTGATGGCCACCTGGCAGACGGTGGACGTGGAGCGGTTCGCCGAGCTGCTGGAGCGGTTCAACGAGCTGACCGGCGAGGTGGACGTCCGACGGCTCGACGGGAGCTGACCGAGTAGGGGCGGTGTTCGGCCGCCAGGGTCCTTTGGCTTGAAAAATGTTGCCTAAGTCAACCATCTCGGATTATGGTTGCCCAAGGCAACGAAATCTCAGGCCGGAGGATCCCAGATGAACGACGCACCGCCGGCGCAGACGCCGGTGACCATGAGCCACCGTCAGGTGCTCGAAGCCCTCTCCGGGCTGCTGCTCGGCCTCTTCGTGGCCGTGCTCTCCTCGACGGTGGTCTCCAACGCCCTGCCCCGGATCCTCGGCGACCTGCACGGCGGCGAGTCCGCGTACACCTGGGTGGTCACCGCCGCGCTGCTCTCGCTCACCGCCTCCACCCCGATCTGGGGCAAGCTCTCCGACCTGGTGAGCAAGAAGCTGCTGGTGCAGATCGGGCTCGTGATCTACATCGTCTCCTCGGCCTGCGCCGGCCTCTCGCAGAACATCACCGAGCTGATCACCTGCCGGGTCTTCCAGGGCATCGGCGCGGGCGGCGTCACCGCGCTGGCCCAGATCTGCCTGGCCGCCATGGTGCCGCCGCGCGAGCGCGGCCGGTACAGCGGGTACTTCGGCGCCGTCTTCGCGCTGGCCACCATCGGCGGGCCGCTGATCGGCGGGGTCGTGGTGGACACCAGCTGGCTGGGCTGGCGCTGGTGCTTCTACCTGGGCATCCCGTTCTCGCTGATCGCCATCGTGGTGCTGCAGCGCACCCTGCACCTGCCGGTGGTGAAGCGGAAGGCGAAGATCGACTACCTCGGCGCACTGCTGATCACCGGCGCGGTGAGCCTGCTGATGATCTGGATCAGCCTGGCGGGCAAGAACTACGACTGGCTCTCCTGGCAGACCGCCGCGATGGTCGGCGGCGGGCTCGCGCTGGCGGTGCTCTTCGTGCTGGCCGAGCGGCGGGCGGCCGAGCCGATCGTGCCGCTGAGCCTCTTCCGCCACCGCACCGTCTCGCTGGCGGCCGGGGCCAGCGCGCTGGTGGGCATCGGGATGTACGGCGCGACCACCTTCCTGAGCCAGTACTTCCAGCTGGCCAAGGAGAAGTCGCCGACCATGGCCGGCATCCTGACCCTGCCGATGATCCTCGGCCTGGCCCTCTCCTCCACCCTGGCCGGCAAGCTGATCACCAAGTACGGCCGCTGGAAGGGCTTCCTGGTGGCCGGCACCTTCCTGCTGGCGGTCGGCTTCGGCCTGCTCGGCACGGTCAAGGACGACACCCCGTACGGGCTGCTCTCGCTCTACATGGCCGCGACCGGCATCGGCCTCGGGCTGACCATGCAGAACCTCGTGCTGGCCGTCCAGAACACCGTGCCCCGGCACGAGCTCGGTGCCGCCAGCTCCACCGTCACCTTCTTCCGCACCATGGGCGGGGCGATGGGCGTCTCGGCGCTCGGCGCGCTGCTGGCCAACCGGGTCTCCCACCACCTCGCCGCGGCCGGCCTGCACGGCGGCGGGAACGAGATCCCGGACCTGCACAAGCTGCCAGCTCCGGTGGTGCCGCTGGTGACGGACGCCTTCGGCCGCGGGGTCGGCTCGGTCTTCCTGGTGGCGGCGCCGTTCGCGCTGCTGGCCTTCCTGCTGGTGCTCCTGATCCGCGAAGCGCCGTTGAAGACGACGGTCGAGGAGGCAGCCGCTCAGCCGAAGTTGGAGCTCGTCCGGGACTGAGTGGGACAGAAAAGCAGGGGCGCGGGGAACTGCGCGGCCGGCTCCGGACACTCCTGTCGTCTTACGCAGATGCCCACTTGCACTGTCCGATGACGGTGCAAGTGGGCATCTGTGCGATCTGCGGCGAGCTACCGGGCCGGGCGCGCAGTCCCCGCGCCCCCGGTGGTGCAACTGGCTACGCCGCGATCAGGGAGAGGCCGTAGAGGACGACCGCTGCGCAGGCGGCGAAGCAGACTCCGGCCGTGGCCAGGGCGGCGCCCGCCTTGGTGGTGTTGCGGGTCTCGCCGGCGAGGGCGTTCTCCCGGGCAGAGAGGGCCATGATGCCGACCGCGAAGACGGCGACCACGGCGACGGTGACGACCACGCTGACTCCGGCGGTCTGGGCCAGGGCGGCCCACTTGATGCTCATGCTCATCGGTTGCTGCCTTCCGGGCTCAGGCCGCGACGGTGGTCGCGGGAGCGGTGGTGGCGGTCGGGACCTCGACCGGGGTGACCTCGTTGACGTTGCCCGAGTGGACAGGCTGGCGGCGGGAGATCACGTACATCGCGGCGGAGCCGGCGACCAGCACCACGCCGACCAGCAGGACGCCCCAGGTGCCCTTGTCCGCGACGAAGGCGGCGGCGCCGGAGACCACGGCGGCGGCCGGCAGGGTCAGGCCCCAGGCGTAGACCATGCGGCGGGCCATCGACCAGCGGACGGTGCCGCCCGGCTTGCCGAGGCCGGCGCCCATGATGCCGCCGGAGCAGACCTGGGTGGTGGAGAGGCCGTAGCCCATGTGCGAGGAGGTGAGGATGACCGTGGCGGCGGCCGACTCGGAGGCGAAGCCCTGGGTGGGCTGGATGTCCGTGAGGCCCTTGCCCATCGAGCGGATGATGCGCCAGCCGCCCATGTAGGTGCCGAGCGCGATGGCCGCACCGGCGCTGACGATGACCCAGGTGGGGGGCAGCGCGTGCTTGGGCAGGGCGCCGACCGAGACCAGCGTCAGGGTGATGATGCCCATGGTCTTCTGCGCGTCGTTGGTGCCGTGCGCGAGCGAGATCAGCGAGGCCGAGAAGACCTGGCCCTTGCGGAAGCCCTTGGCGGTGGACTCCTCGTTGCTCCTGCGGGTGATCCGGTACGCCAGCTTGGTGGCGGCCCAGGCCGCCGCACCGGCGACGATCGGGGAGGCGACGGCGGGGATCAGGATCTTGGAGACCACCACGCCGAAGTTCACGCCGTTCATCCCTACACCCACGATGGTGGCGCCGATCAGGCCGCCGTACAGCGCGTGCGAGGAGCTGGAGGGCAGGCCGCGCAGCCAGGTCAGCAGGTTCCACAGGATGGCGCCTGCCAGGGCCGCGAAGATGATCGACGGCTGGATGCCGACCTTCTCGTTGACGATGCCACCGGAGATGGTGGTGGCGACCTTCACGGAGAGGAAGGCACCCGCGAAGTTGAGGACCGCGGCGACGGTGACCGCGACCTTGGGCTTGAAGGCTCCCGTGGCGATGGACGTGGCCATCGCGTTGGCGGTGTCGTGGAAGCCGTTCGTGAAGTCGAAGGCGAGCGCCGTGATGATCACAACGGCCACCAGGAACGTGATGTGTTCCATACCCAAACAATCGTCGTAGTTGTCGTACTGACGCTGATGTCATGGGCGACGGTAGGGACGGTTGGTGAACAGAAGGTGAACTGGAACGGGAATCCCAGCGCCGACGGTGTCAGGTGGATGGATCAGAGGCTGCCGGGGGGTGTCGAAAGCCGCCGTGACGTGCGGTTTTATGGCGAGATGCCCGCTTTGGTCCGGGTATGGTGAGACCTGTCTCACAGTGGGTCTGACGCTTCCTTAGAATTTCGTCAGATCGTATGGATACCCCCTGTCTGCTTCCGGCGGGCCCGTGACAGGATTCGCTGGGCAGGACGGGGTACTACCGGGTAGTACAGCGGCGCGGAACGCCCGGCAGAGGCCGGGTTCACGGGAGGGCGGGGCCGATGGGGGCTGGACAGCGCACGGAGGCAGGCGGCGGGCTCGCCGGACGCGGCACGCGCCCGTGGGTGCGCGCCGCGCTGCGCTGCGGAGCCGTGCTGGCCGTCGCCTCGCTCGCGCTGCCGCTCGGCACCGCCGCGTACGCCGCCCCCGCCCCGACGCCCACCATCACGGTGGCCGCCGGCGCCGACCCGCTGGCCGACGCCAAGGCCACCCTCGGCCCGATGCTCGACCGGCTGCACCAGCTCTACCAGGACGCCGAGCTGGCCACCGACAAGTACAACGGCGCCGTCGCCGAGCTGGCCAAGGAGCAGGCGGCCGTGACCGACCTGCGCGCCCGGGTCTCCCGCCAGCAGAGCGCGGTGGACGCCGGCACCGACCTCGCCTCGCTGCTCGCCGCCGCCCAGTACCGCAACGGGAACGCCTCCGAGTACGCCGACCTGCTGCTCGCCAAGGACCCGTACGAGGCCGTGATGATCGCCGAGCTGCTGGCCGCGGCCGGCCGCTCGCAGTCGGTCTTCCTCGACAAGCTCAAGACCGACCGCAGCACGCTCAACGAGCTCCAGGCCCAGGCCGAGCAGGCGCTGATCAAGTCCACCGCGCTCACCGCCCAGCAGGCCCAGGCCAAGGAGGACGTGGCCAAGCGGCTGGCCGAGGTCGAGCAGATGGTCGCCTCGCTGACCGGCGCCCAGCGGGACGAGCTGGCCCAGCTGGAGAAGCAGCAGGCCGACGCCTCCCAGCTCGCCTTCCTCGCCTCCGGCGCCCTCGGCAAGGGCGAACGCACCCCCTCGGCGGCCGGCCGCAAGGCCGTCGCCTTCGCGATGGCTCAGCTCGGCAAGGACTACGAGTGGGGCGCGGAGGGTCCGAACACCTACGACTGCTCCGGGCTGACCTCGCAGGCCTGGCTGAGCGCCGGCGTGCAGATCCCGCGGACCAGCCAGGAGCAGTGGGCCCAGCTCAAGCACGTGCCGCTCAACCAGCTGCGCCCGGGCGACCTGATCCTCTACCACGAGGACGCCTCGCACGTGGCGATCTACATCGGCGGCGGGCTGGTCACCCAGGCGCCGCACACCGGCGCCGTGGTCAAGGTCTCGCCGATCGGCATGAGCCCGATCCTCGGCGCGGTCCGGCCCGACCCGGATTCGACGGCGGACGACGCGGGCGGCCAGTGGACCGTCCCGCCGATCCCCCAGGGCGCCGACGGGGCCACCCCGATCCAGCCCACCAAGCCGGTCAACCTCCCGACGCCCACGCCCGCTCCGCCGACGCCCACCGCCGGGCCGGTGACCAAGCCTCCGGTGACGCCGACGCCCACCGGCAAGCCTCCGGTGACCCCGACTCCGGCGCCGACCCCGACCACGCCGACTCCGACGGCCCCGACCACGCCGGGCACTCCGACGACTCCGGGGACTCCGACTCCGACTCCGACGCCTTCGCCCAGCAGCTCGGATTCGGCTTCGGCGTCCAGCTCGGTCTCGGCCTCCGGTTCGGGTTCGGCTTCTCCTACGAGCTGAACCACCGGGGGCGCGGGGAACTGCGCGATCAGCCCTCTACGGAGGTGCAGGGCTGGTCGCGCAGTTCCCCGCGCCCCTGGCTTTAGTTCTCGAAGCGGATGACGACGGCCTTCGAGGTCGGGGTGTTGCTGATGTCCGCCGTGGAGTCGAGCGGGACGAGGACGTTGGTCTCCGGGTAGTAGGCCGCCGCGCCGCCGCGGGCGACGGGGTAGTGGACGACGCGGAAGTGCGGGGCGCGGCGTTCGATGCCGTCCTTCCACTCGCCGACCAGGTCGACGTAGGAGCCGTCGGCCAGGCCGAGTTCGGCGGCGTCGGCCGGGTTGACCAGGACCACGCGGCGGCCGCCGGTGATGCCGCGGTAGCGGTCGTCCAGGCCGTAGATGGTGGTGTTGTACTGGTCGTGCGAGCGGAGCGTCTGGAGCAGGAGCCGGCCCGGCGGGACCTCGGGGGCGGTGAGCTCGTTGACGGTGAAGTTGGCCTTGCCGGTGTGGGTGGGGAAGGTGCGGCTGTCGCGCGGGCCGTGCGGGAGGGCGAAGCCGCCCGGGGTGCGGACGCGGGCGTTGAAGTCGGTGAAGCCGGGGACGACCCGGGCGATCCGGTCGCGGATGGTGTCGTAGGAGCCGGCGAACTCCTCCCAGGGGACGGGATTGTCCGGGCCGAGGGCGGCCCGGGCCAGGCGGCAGACGATGGCCACCTCGGAGAGCAGCTCGGCGCTCGGGGGCCGCAGGCCGCCCCGCGAGGAGTGCACCATGCCCATCGAGTCCTCGACGGTGACGAACTGCTCGCCCTCGGCGGTGCGGTCGCGGTCGGTGCGGCCGAGGGTGGGCAGGATGAGCGCCCGGGTGCCGGTGACCACGTGCGAGCGGTTGAGCTTGGTGGAGACGTGCACGGTGAGGCGGCAGTTGCGCATCGCGGCCTCGGTCACCGAGGTGTCGGGGGAGGCGTGCACGAAGTTGCCGCCCATCGCGAAGAAGACCTTCACCTTGCCGTCGCGCATGGCGCGGATGGTGTCCACCGCGTCGTAGCCGTGCTCGCGCGGCGGCTCGAAGGCGAACTCCTTGCCGAGCGCGTCCAGGAAGGCCTTGCTGGGCCGCTCGAAGATGCCCATCGTCCGGTCGCCCTGGACGTTGCTGTGCCCGCGCACCGGGCAGACGCCGGCGCCGGGGCGCCCCACGTTGCCGCGCAGCAGCAGGAAGTTGACCACCTCGCGGATGGTCGGCACGGCGTGCTTGTGCTGGGTGAGGCCCATCGCCCAGCAGACGATGATCTTCTGCGAGCCCAGCACCAGCTCGGCCAGCTGCTCGATCTGCTCCTCGGGCAGGCCGGTGGCGGCCAGCACCTCGGCCCGGTCGGTGCGCTCCGCCTCGGCGGCGAACTCCTCGAAGCCCAGGCAGTGTTCGGCGATGAACTCGCGGTCGAGGGCGCCCTCGGTGCGCAGCAGGCGCTGGTTGAGCGCGCGGAAGAGCGCGAGGTCGCCGCCGAGCCGGATCTGCAGGAAGAGGTCGGTGAGCTTGGTGCCCTGGCCGGCCAGGCCGCGGGCGTTCTGCGGGTTCTTGAACCGCTCCAGGCCGGCCTCGGGCAGCGGGTTGACGCTGACGATCTTCGCGCCGGCCCGCTTGGCCCGCTCCAGGGCGGAGAGCATCCGAGGGTGGTTGGTGCCGGGGTTCTGGCCCGCGACGATGATCAGGTCGGCCTGGTAGAGGTCCTTGAGGCTGACGCTGCCCTTGCCGACGCCGAGCGTCTCGGTGAGGGCGGAGCCGGAGGACTCGTGGCACATGTTGGAGCAGTCCGGCAGGTTGTTGGTGCCGAGCTGGCGGGCGAAGAGCTGGTAGGCGAAGGCGGCCTCGTTGGAGGTGCGGCCGGAGGTGTAGAAGGCGGCGCCGTCCGGGGTGTCCAGGGCCCGCAACTCCTCGGCGACGAGCCCGAAGGCGCGCTCCCAGGAGATCGGGGTGTAGTGGGTGGCGCCCTCGTCGAGCAGCATCGGCTCGGTCAGCCGGCCCTGCTGGCCGAGCCAGTAGCCGGAGCGCTCGGTGAGGTCGGCGATCGGGTGGGCGGCGAAGAACTCGCGGGTGATCCGGCGCTCGGTGGCCTCCTCGGCCACGGCCTTGGCGCCGTTCTCGCAGAACTCGGCGGTGTGCGTCTTGTCCGGCTCGGGCCAGGCGCAGCCCGGGCAGTCGAAGCCGTTCGGCTGGTTGACCTTGGCGAGGGTGGCCAGGGTGCGCAGCGGGCCCATCTGCTCGGCGGCCATCCGCAGGCTGTGCCCGACGGCGGGCAGCCCGGCCGCCGCGTGCTTGGGCGCCGAGACCCGGGGCGCGTCCTGCGCCGGGTCGCTCTGCGGGGCCTGCTTGGCCATGGCCGTTGCTCCTCCTGCTCGGGGCCCGGCGTCGTCGTCGGACCGCTCCACCTGCATCGTAGGCACAGCCGGTGGCCGGGGAGGAGGCCCCGGTGGGGCGCTGATGCGGCCCCGGTGGGGCGCGGCCGGGGCACTGGAGGGTGTGCGGGCGGCCTGGGTAGGGTGAACTCGATTCCGGGCGCGAGGGGTTGGGGGAGCGATGCGGGCCGGTGACGTGCTGGACGGGACGTACCTGCTGATCGGCGAGATCGGCCGGGGCGGTTTCGGGGTGGTCTGGCGGGCCGAGGACCAGGCCCTGGAGCGGGAGGTGGCGGTCAAGACCATCTCCGGCCGGGGCGGGGTGGAGCCCAAGGACATCGAGCGGTTCAAGTCCGAGGCCAGGGCGGTGGCCCGGCTCAACCACCCGAACATCGTCACCCTGCACACCCAGGGCGAGACGGTGGTGGCCGGGGCGAGCTGGCACTACCTGGTGATGGAGCTGGTGCCCGGCCGCTCGCTGGCCGCCGAGCCGGCGGCGGGCCGCCCGGCGCTGCCGGTGGCGCTCGGCCGACTGGCCCAGGTCTGCGCCGCGCTGGCGGCCTCGCACCGGGCCGGGGTGGTGCACCGGGACATCAAGCCGGAGAACATCATGATCACCGAGGAGGGCACCGTGAAGGTGCTCGATTTCGGCATCGCCCGGCTGGCCGGTGCCACCGGCAGTCTCACCACGGTGGGCAGCGTGATCGGCAGCCCGCACTACCTGGCCCCCGAGCGCTGGCGGGGCAGCCCCGGCGATCCGGCGGTGGACGTCTACGCGGTGGGCTGCCTGCTGTACGAACTCTGCACCGGCAAGCGGGCGTTCGCAGCCGGGGACGTGGTGGAGGTGATGCGTCGGCACGTGGACGGCCCGGTGCCCCGGCCGCGGGCGCTGGTGCCCGAACTGCCCGAGGCGCTGGACCGGTTGACCGCCCGGCTGCTCGACAAGGACCCGGCCCGGCGTGGCAGTGCGGCCGAGGTGCGGGAGGAACTGCTCGCGCTGGCCGCCGAGTTGTCCCGCCCGCCGGTGGACCTGCGGGCCCGGGCGGACGCCGCCTGGTCGCTGGGCACGGGCGGCGACCCGCATGCGGCGGTGGCCGAACTGCGCTCCCTGATAGGCGAGTTCGCCGCCGAGTACGGCCGGGCCGACCCGCGCACGCTCCGTACCGGCCAGGACCTGGCGGTCTGGCTGGCCGCCGCGGGCGAGCCGGCGGCGGCCGTCGGGCTGCTCCGCGAGCTCGGCCCGCTGGCCCCGACCGGTGGCCCGGCCGCGGTGCTCGCTGCCGACCTCGCGGCCGAGCTGGCCCGGCTGGAGCGCGGACTGCCCCGGGGCACGGCGGTGCCTACCGGCCAGTACGCGCTGCTGGCAGCCGGGGGCCGGGGTGTCAAGAGTGCGGGTGCCTGATTCGTCATGTCCGGAACTTGGATGAATTGATAGGAACTGGCCGAGGGATTGCCTCTGGTTCGCAGGTGGAGCTCGTTGATATACCTCGGATGCATAAGACGGGAGAGGTGTGTGCGGCCTCCCCGGCGGATGCGACGAACCAGGTAGGTGATGGGCAGTGAAGCTCCTCCGTGTAGGCCCTCCGGGCGGCGAGCGCCCGGTCGTGCTGGGCCAGGACGGCGCCGCGTACGACCTCTCGGTCAGGACTCCGGACATCGACGGCGCCTTCCTCGCCGGCCTCGATCCGGCCGAGCTCGGCCGGGCGGTGGCCTCGGGTGCGCTGCCGCGCACCGAGATCGAGGGCGAGCGGGTCGGCGCCCCGGTGGTGCGGCCCGGCAAGGTGGTCGGGATCGGGCTCAACTACCGCGACCACGCGGCCGAGGCGGGCGCCCAGCTGCCCGCCGAGCCGGTGATCTTCCTCAAGCCGAGCTACACCGTGGTCGGCCCGGAGGACGAGGTGCTGGTGCCGCGCGGCGGCGAGAAGACCGACTACGAGGTCGAGCTGGCCATCGTGATCGGCCGCACCGCCCGGTACCTGGAGAGCCACCAGGCCGCCGAGGCCGTGATCGCCGGGTACGCGGCCGTCAACGACGTGACCGAGCGGGCCTTCCAGTTCGATCGGGGCGGCCAGTGGGACAAGGGCAAGTCGGCCGAGACCTTCACCCCGCTCGGCCCCTGGCTGGTCACCCCGGACGAGGTGGGCGACCCGCAGCGGCTCAGGCTGCGGCTCTGGGTCAACGGCGAGCTGCGACAGGACGGCAACACCGAGAAGATGATCTTCCCGGTGCTCGAACTGGTCCGCTACGTCAGCCACTTCATGGTGCTGGAGCCCGGTGACGTGATCATCACCGGCACCCCGGCGGGCGTCACCCTCGGCCACCCGGGCGCCGCCTTCCTGCGGCCCTCCGATGTGGTCGAGCTCGAAGTGCAGGGCCTCGGCCGGCAGCGTCAGGTCTTCGGCAAGGCCTGATCCCGACCGGGTCTGACCCTTGGCACGGGGGTCAGGCCGACCGGTGCCGTATCAGGCAGACCGGTTTCGTAGCTTCCCCAACTCCCTGAGCCGCCCAGCCAGTTCGCCGGCCGCACTGCCCGGCGCCTCCAGCGTCAGCAGCAGTTCGAGCACCCGCGCCGCCTGGTCGTCGTGCGCCGCCGTCGCGGCCGTCATCGCGATGAACTCGTCCACCAGCCAGTCCCGCAGGGACTCGCGCGGGATCTGCCGCCCCTCGTCCAGCCAGGTCAGCGAGGCGCCCTCGACCACCGAGATCCACGAGCGCACCAGCAGCGTCAGCCGGGGCCCGGCCTCCCGCACGCCCAGGTACCGGAGCGTGCGCCGCAGTGCCACCCGCCGCACCTCGTCCACGATCGCCGAGGTCCGCGCCGTCTCCACCACCGAACCGCCGCGCAGCAGCGCGCCGTAGCCGGTGCCGTGCTCGGCCACGAAGGAGAAGTAGCTGTCCAGCACCGCCGCCAGCTGCTCGCTCGGCGGCCCCGCGGTGGTGATGGAGAACCGGCTGGTCAGCTCCTCGGCCGCGCTGCGCAGCGCCGCCTCGTACAACTGCTGCTTGCCGCCGCCGAAGTAGCGGTAGACCAGCGGCCGGGAGGCGCCGGCGGCCTCGGCCACGTCGTCCAGGCTGACCTCCTCCGGCGGCCTGGAGCTGAACAGCTCCAGGGCCACCGCGATCAGCTGCTCGCGCCGCTGCTGGACGGGCAGCCGACGGTAGCCGGCGCGTCTGGCACGGCCGCCGCCCTCGGGCGAGTCCGGCGAGGCCGGAGCGGCCGGAGCGGGCACGGCGGGAGCGGGCGTGGCCGGAGTGGGGGAGTCCGGAGTGAGCGCTGCACTGGCTGCCATGGCGGTCAGCGTAATGGCCATGAGCCCTGCTGACCCGTGTCCGAGCAGGTGGAATACCGGCCGGGGGCGGCCGGGTGGCCGCGCGGCGGGGGCGGGTGGCCGCCTGGCGAGGGGCGGGTGGCCGAGCGGCTGAGGGTCGCCCGGGTGGTCAAAGCTGACCCAAAGAGGCTTGCAAACCGGCCGAGCTGCGAAAAGATGGCCCGATGGTCGCAGAACTGATCAACTCATCCGCTGACGGCACCACCCCCCGCCGCATCGCCGACGCCTATGTCCACGCCCTCGCCGATCTCGACCCGCTGACCGCGGTCTACCTCGGCCTCAACCCCGAGGACGACCGCCTCCCGGACCTCTCGCCGGCCGGCTGCGAGGCCCTCGCGGACCTCGCCCGCCGCACCCTCGCCCAGCTCGACGCCGTCGAGGCGGCCGGCCCGCTCGCCGACGAGGCCGAGCGCCGCTGCGCCCGGCTGCTGCGCGAGCGGCTCGGCGCCGAACTGGCCGTCCACGACGAGGGCGAGAACTACCGCGCGGTGCGCAACCTCGGCTCGCCGGTGCACAACGTCCGGGAGGTGTTCACCCTGCTGAACACCGAGACGGACGAGGACTGGGCCCGGATCGGCCGCCGACTGGCCCGGGTGCCGCTCGCCCTGGAGCAGTACCGCGCGCTGCTCCAGGCCGGCATCGACCGGGGCCTGCTGGCCGGCCCGCGCCAGGTCGACACCGTGGTCGGGCAGATCGCCGAGTGGCTCGCGGGGGAGACGCCGGGCGGTTGGTTCGGCACCTTCGTCGCCGACGCCCCCGAGGCGCTGCGGGACGGCCTGACCGACACCGCGGTGGCCGCCTCGGCCGCGCTGGCCGAGCTGCGCGAGTGGCTGCGGGACATCTACGCCCCCGCCGCCGCCGGCACCCGGGACGCCATCGGCCGTGAGCGGTACACCCGTTGGGTCCGCTACTGGACCGGCGCCGAGCTCGACCTGGACGAGGCGTACGCCTGGGCCTGGGAGCAGTTCCACGACCTGGACGCGCAGATGCGCGCCGAGGCCGAGAAGGTGCTGCCCGGTGCCGAGCCGATGGCGGCCATGAAGTGGCTGGAGTCCGAGGGCCCGGCGATCAAGGGCGAGGAGAACGCCCGCGAGTACCTGCAGGGCCTGATGGACCAGGCGATCGCCGACCTGCAGGGCGTGCACTTCGACCTGGCCGAGCCGCTGCTCAAGGTCGAATCCCGGCTGGCCCCGGTCGGCAGCGCCGCCGCCCCGTACTACACCCAGCCCTCGCTGGACTTCTCCCGCCCCGGTCGCACCTGGCTGCCCACCCTGGGCCGGGAGAGCTTCCCGATCTGGGACCTGGTCTCCACCTGGTACCACGAGGGCGTGCCCGGCCACCACCTCCAGCTCGCGCAGTGGACCTACATGGCCGACCGGCTCTCCACCTACCAGGTCACCCTCGGCGGGGTGAGCGCCAACCTGGAGGGCTGGGCGCTGTACGCCGAGCGCCTGATGGACGAGCTCGGCTACCTGACCGACCCGGGTGCCCGGCTCGGCTACCTCAACGCCCAGATGATGCGCGCGCTCCGGGTGATCGTGGACATCGGCATGCACGCCGAGCTGTCCTTCCCGGCCGGTTCGCCGTTCCGGGCCGGCGAGCCGATGACCCCGGAGGCGGCCCGCGAGTTCTTCGGCCGCTACTGCGGCCTCTCGGCCGAGTTCCTGGACAGCGAGCTGATCCGCTACCTGGGCATGCCCGGCCAGGCGATCGGCTACAAGCTCGGCGAGCGCGCCTGGTTGAGCGGGCGGGCCGCGGCGAAGGCCGCCGCCGAGGCGCGCGGCGAGGAGTTCGACCTCAAGGCCTGGCACATGGCTGCCCTCTCCCAGGGTTCGCTCGGCCTGGACGACCTGGTCAGCGAGCTCAGCGCCCTCTGACGTGACCGACCCGGGCGAGCAGGGCCCCGTTCTCCGCACGCGGGGCCCTGCTTTCGTCTGACGATCACCTGGTCCTTTTGTCCCATATCGTGACATTGGTCCCGTTAAGCCCTTGTTTCTCGCCGCTCGGAGAGCTTCCCTGGAGGGAGTGCTGCGCGCGTTTCCCGCACTGCCCGTGCTCTCGGGCGGTGGTCCCGGGTGAGCGACGCGCAGGCCCGCCCCTGACCCCTCCGGAAGGCGGCCCCCCGGTGTCCGAGACGCACGCTCCCACCGCTGCGGCGGACGGCCCCCCGGCGGATCCGCGTCGCTGGTGGGCGCTCGCGGTCATCGCGATCGCCCAGCTGATGATCGTGCTGGACGCGACCATCGTGAACGTGGCCCTCCCGTCCGCCCAGCACGACCTCGGCATCTCCGACGGCAACCGGCAGTGGGTCATCACGGCCTACACCCTCGCCTTCGGCGGCCTGCTGCTGCTCGGCGGCCGGATCGGCGACCTCTTCGGCCGCAAACGCACCTTCACCGTCGGCCTGCTCGGCTTCGCCCTCGCGTCGGCGATCGGCGGTTTCGCCGTCGACCCGGCGATGCTCTTCGGGGCCCGCGCCCTCCAGGGCGCCTTCGGCGCCGTGCTCGCCCCCTCGGCCCTCTCGCTGCTCTCCAACACCTTCAGCGACCCGCGCGAACGCGCCACCGCCTTCGGCATCTTCGGCGCGATCGCGGGCGGCGGCGCCGCGATCGGCTTCATCGCGGGCGGTCTGCTCACCGAGTACCTGGACTGGCGCTGGTGCCTCTTCGTCAACGTCCCGATCGCGATCGGCGCCGCCCTCGGCGCGTTCTCGCTGCTCAAGCGCGACCACATCGACAAGGGCCACCGGGTCAAGCTCGACCTGCCCGGGGCCTTCCTCGGCTGCGGCGGCCTGCTCGCCATCGTGTACGGCACCTCCGAGGCCTCCTCGCGCGGCTGGGGAGACTGGCTGGTGCTCAGCTCGCTCTGCCTGGGCGTCGCGCTGCTGGTGGTGTTCGTCCTGGTCGAACGCCGCACCGAGCACGCGCTGCTGCCGCTGCACATCGTCGCCGACCGCAACCGGGGCGGGGCCGCGCTCTCGGTCGGCCTGGCGGTGGTCGGCATGTTCGGCCTGTTCCTGTTCCTGACCTACTACCTCCAGGGCGTCAAGGGGTACTCGCCGCTCAAGACCGGCATCTCGTACCTGCCGATGACGGCCGCCATCATCGGCAGCTCGACCGGCATCGCGGCGAGGCTGATGACCAGGATCCCCTCGCGGGCGCTGATCGTGCCCGGCCTGCTGCTGGCCGCCGCCGGCATGGCCTGGCTGACCCAGATGAAGGTCGACAGCTCCTACCTCGGCATGGTGCTGCCCGCCGAGCTGCTGCTCGGCGCCGGCATGGGCCTGGTCTTCATGCCCTCGATGAGCCTGGCCACCCTGGGCGTCAACCCACGCGAGGTCGGCGCCGCCTCGGCCACCATCAACTCCTCCCAGCAGGTGGGTGGTTCGATCGGCACGGCACTGCTCAACACCATCGCCGCCAGCATCACCACCAGCTACCTGGCCACCCGGGACGCGCGGAACGCCCTGGTCCGCGCCCAGGGCACGGTGCACGGCTTCGCGGTGGCCACCGGGGTCGCCATGGGCATCCTGCTCGGCGCGGCGGTGATCGCCTTCCTGATGGTCGACCACCGCCCGGCCCCGGGCGAGGCCGCCGGCGAGAAGGAGGCGAGCGAGGCCCAAGTGCTCGCCTGAGCACCGTCATTGCTCGACGTCTTCACCGACGAAAGCCCTTGCGGAATCTTCCCGCAAGGGCTTTCCATGTCCCTTGATCGTATTCACCTACCCGGGGGCGGCATGGACGAGGCACTGGACGTGCTTGCGGTGGACGACCGTCTGGACGTACTCGTGGTGGGCGGGGTCGGGGTGGACACCATCGTCCGGGTGGAGCGGCTCGCCGTGCCGGCCGGGGATTCGACCGGGGTGCCGCCGGTCCGCGACTACGTGGCGCACACCGGCAACGGCGTCGCGCTCGGCTGCCACCTGCTCGGCCTGCGCACCCAATTCCTCGACTACCTCGGCGCCGACCCGCAGGGCGAGCTGGTGCTCGCCGAGTACGCGCGCCGCGGCCTCCCGTTCAGCCACCTGGTCTCGCCGCACGGCACCCCGCGCTCGGTCAACCTGGTCGATCCGCAGGGCCGCCGGTTCTCCTTCTACGACGGCCGCCACCCGGCCGACCTGCGCCTGCCGGCCGCCTTCTGCGCCCCGCACCTCGCCCGGGCCCGGCACGTGCACGTCTCGATCACCGGCGTCGGCCTCGACCTCTACGAGGAGATCCACCGCCGCGGCCTGACCAGCTCCACCGACCTGCACGACTGGGACGGCGAGAACCCGCACCACCTCCCGTACGCGCTCGGCTCCGACCTGGTCTTCCTCTCGGTGGCCGGCTGCCGCGAGCGGTACGTCGAGCTGATGCGGCGGATCCTGGCCGAGGGCCGGGCCGAGCTGGTGGTCGCCACCGACGGCGCCCGGGGCAGCCACCTGCTCCGCCGGGGCGCCTCCTCACCCGTCCACGTCCCCGCCGTGGACCCGGGCCGTCCCGTCCTGGACACCAACGGCGCCGGGGACGCCTACGTGAGCGGCTTCCTGCATGCCCGGCTCGCGGGAGCACCCGCCCTGGACTGCGCGCGCTCGGGCGCCGTGGCCGGCGCCCACGCCTGCACCTCGGCCGGCACCCACACCGACTTCGTCACGGCGACCCAGCTGGCGGAACGGCTGCGGCGGCTCCGGGCCGGGTGAGCGCGCGGTGAGAAACCGCACGTGACGCAGTGGGTGTTTCTCACACTGCTCCCAGCATAGGATCACAGGATTTCCAGGTGATCAGCACATAGTCGGAGCGTGCTCGTAGGATCGGGCGCGTACCGGGACCGCATGGTGGGCAGGAGTCACGTACCTGATGAGCCGTCATCGAAAGGCACAGCGGCGCATGTACCGTCGACCCGTGGCGCTGACCTCCGCCCTCGCCCTGGGCCTCGTCGCCACCGTCGCCGGCATCGACACCCTCACCAGCGAGGCCACCGCCTTCAGCAGCCGCCGACCGGCCGCCGTCGCCCCGCTGGACTCGGACCCCCTCCGTTCCTCCGCCCCTGCCGCTCCCTCTCCGTCTCCTACTCCTACAACGTCTTCACCCACCCCATCGGTTGCACCGACCGCCTCACCTTCTTCCTCCGCACCTTCATCCTCCGCGTCGTCCTCCTCCGCCTCCTCTCCCGCCGGGGGCCAGACGGTGATGGCGGGGGCCGCGGGGGCCGCACCGACCACCGACCCCTCCGAGGTGGTCGCGCCGGCCGCGCTCGGCACCACGGCGACGGCGCCGGTCACCCCGGAGTCCGGGCGGGTGGGCGTGCTCTTCGGCGGCTCCACTCCGGCGGGCAACCACACCTGCACGGCTAGCGTGCTGCACAGCAGCGCCAAGGACCTCGTGCTCACCGCCGCCCACTGCGTCACGGCCAACCCGGTCGGCCTGCTCTTCGCCCCGGGCTACCGCGACGGCCAGACCCCCTCCGGCGTCTGGCAGGTCAGCAAGGTCTTCCTCGCCGACGGCTGGACCCAGAACAGCGACCCGGACGAGGACTTCGCGATCCTCCAGATCGCCCCCAACGGCAGCACCAACGTCGAGGACGCGGTCGGCGGCACGGCCCTCGGCCTGGACGCCGACATCACCGACACCGTCCGCCTCTACGGCTACCCGGACAGCGCCGAGCTCCCGCAGCTCTGCACCAATGTGACCAGCCGTCAGGACACCTTCCAGCGCCGGATCGACTGCCCCTCCTACTCCGGCGGCACCAGCGGCGGCCCGCTCATCGACACCGAGACCAACAAGGTCATCGGCATCATCGGCGGCTACCAGCAGGGCGGCGACTCCGACGACACGTCCTTCAGTGCCTACTTCGACCACACCATCGGCAGCCTCTACCAGCAGGCCCTCTCAGCCTCCTCCTGAGGCCGCCCGCACCCGCCGCACCAGCCCCCGCGCCCCGAACCACCCGGCCCGCACCACCATGAACGCCGCCGTACTCCACACGGCCCGCCCCGCCGTATCGGTGAACAGCAGCACCTCCGCCGAAGCCCCCAACGCCCGCGGCACCGCCCCGATCACCTCCACCAACCCGAACATGAACGGCACCCACTCCCAGTAGCTCCGCCCACCCCCCACCACCAGACTGAGCGCCCAACTCCCCGCCATCACCCCGGCCCCGACCCCGGCCACCACCCAGTCACCCGCCGCCATGCCCGGATTGTCCCCACGGACGGCTGCTCTGCAGCTCCGTATGAGCGCATTCGATGAGCGGGCTTCCCGTGGGAGTCAGACCGCGACGAGTCGGACCCGTCCACCGCAGAGCTTCGCCATGTCGTCGAGATCAGAGGTGAGCATGGCCACCGGCCCGGGTTGGCGCAGCGCAAGCTCGGCGACGGTCGCGTCGATCGCGTACTTGTGCCCGTGCAGACCGGTCTGAACCAGCAGCTTGGCCGCCGCCTTCGCGGCCTGCTCGGTCACTGCTTCGACCTTGACCCGGGAGAGCGCCCAGTTCAGCCGAGCCTCGTTCACCCGGGCGTGCGTGACCTCCACGATGGTGTTCGCCCCGACCACGAAGTCGGCCCCCATCGAGTGGAACACCTGGATCATCGCCAGCACGTCGCGGTCCCGCGACACCCACGCCGACAGCCCCTGGGAATCCAGCACCACCGTCTCGAAGCGCTCACTCACGCAGCACTCGCCGCCCCGCCGGCCCCGAGGATCCGGGCCTGCGCCGCAGCCAACTCCTCCTCGGTGAAGGCCCCTTCCTCGTCCTGGTACCGACGAAGGTCATCCGCCAGCAGCTGATGCCGAATCTGCCGCGCGACCGCCTCCGCCACGTACGCGGAAACGTTGTCGGTGAGCTTCCTGAGCTCGGCCACCTGCTCGGTGGGGAGGGTGACGGTTATCCGCGTGGTGGCTGCCATGGAGTGAGCATACTGCGGTATGCGCCGAGTCGGATCGGGGGTGTTCCGATGGAACCTTGCTGTCGCGCGCCGTCGACGACCGAGATCAGCTGGCATTGGGAGGAAGGACGATGGCCCGAACAAGTGACGCGCCGAGCGAGAGATCGGATGTGGGATTGCCGAGGGTCGGTGGTGAAGCTTGGCCCGCTACGGGGAGAGGTGTGGATGTGCGCCTTCCCCTGGATGGGCACGCATCCAGCGGTCGTCCTGGCGGCCAACGGCATCGCCCAGCCGCCGCCAGCCGTCACCGTCGCTCTGATCACCGACACCCCCGGGCTCCAGGCGACCCGCGTGGCGCTCGGGCCCGACAGCGGTCTCACGAGATATGACGAGCCCTACGTGGACTGCACCAGTCTCCACACCGTCGCGAAGACGTCCCTCCGCCTGTGTAGGGGCCGACTGGACGTCTCGGAGATGGCGAGCGTGGAACACGCAAGCCGGAGAGCCCTCGGCCTCCAGGCGTGATCCGGTCCAACCCGTACGTCCAGGTCTTGGCGGCCCCCAGGGTGGCGACGAAGGGTGCGGCGATGGCTCCTGGCCCGCCGTCGCTGTTCTGAGGTTGCGGGGTACTGCCCGATGGCGCGGTGCACGGGTGGTGGAGCGGTTTGGTCCATGTCCTCTCCGGCGTGGGCCCAGGCCGGAGAGGCGAGTAAAACCGCGGAGATGCCCGCCCGAGCCGCAACGCTGCCCCTGGTCCGGGCGGTCGCGCCGGGCGTGCGCCTTTGACCCAGTAGAGCGGAACTCGGCAGTGGGCCTGGGGGTCACGGTCCTTGGACTACCGCTGGGGCCCAGGACCGCAAATCCATGTGCGCCAGTCTCGGTGGTGTCCCATACTCGCGGAATGTCCGCCACAACGCAGGCCCACCGGTTCCGTGACCCGCGGAGCACGAAGTACCACTTCCTCAGCGACATCCTGGTGTCCTGCCCACGCTGCGCCAGAAGCGCGCGAGTCATCACAAGGGAGCAGCAACCTGGGGACAAGCTGACATCCATGTTTGCAGCTCGTCGCCTTGTCTGCCGTCACTGCGGGCTGACCAAGGACACGCTCAGCCGTCGCCTCGTCTTCCTGCACAGCACCACTGAGGGTGGCACCGACCCCTACTTCGGGGCGCCGCTGCGCCTTCAAATCGAGACCCGGCACGGTTGGCTGTGGGCCTACAACCTGGAACACCTCAGTCTGATCCAGGGGTATGTGACCGCCACACTGCGGGAACGAGCGCCTTGGTACGACACGGGCACGAAGATGACCCTTGTCGCCCGACTACCCCTCTGGGTCAAACAGGCGAAGAACCGCGACGAGGTCTTGCGCGCCGTCAACCGCATCCGTGCATTACTCACGTCGGTCTGACGTTGCATCTGGCTCGGTCTTCTGCAGGGCCCCGCGCCAGTTGAGGCGGCGGAAGCGGTCAACCAGGCGGGAGGCGCCGTCGCTGAGCAGGGTGAACCCGGCGAGGGAGTTGCGGGGCACCGTGCTGGTGTTGGCCTGATGGGCCACTGCGGGGTCAGGGGCGGGCGGCGACGGTGGTGATTGCGTCGGCCAGGCAGCTCGTCAGGGCCCGCTCAGGTGAGGTGGTCACCGTGGCGAGCAGGGTGGTGCCGAGCTGGGCGACGTACCAGGAGACGTCGTGGGTGCAGCTGAGGGTCGGGAGCGTCAGTCGGCTCGTCGGTAGCTGGCGCCGTCGCGGGTGCGGGCCAGGAGGTGGCCTTCGATCAGGTAGCGCCGCAGGGCTGAGTAGTCGTCGTGGACAGTGAGGATGGCCTCGTTCACCTCCCGCTCGGTGTAGTCGCGGTCGGCGGCGAAGAGGCTCTGCGTGAGGTGCCGTAGAAGCTGTTCCCGGCGCGCGGGCCGGCGGGGGATCGTGGTGAGCCGTCCGTCGGAGAAGAAGGGGGCGAGCTCGGGGGCATGGTTGGACATGCCAGCCATGCTGGTCCGGGTGGTGGGCGCCGGGCAACGGAATATCGCCCGGAGCTGGATTCGGCGGGTTCGGCTGACTGTCGGCTCGGGTGGAGAGTCCTTGGGGCACGAGCTGTGCGCAGGCCCCCACGATGAGCGCCTCGCCGGCGCCAACGGCGCACATTGGTCGGGCGTCATACGCGTCATACGCTCGCGGTATGGCGAAGACCAGGATAAGCATCACTCTCGACGCCGATCACGCCGACCACATCCGAGCCCATGCCGAACGTGCCGGGATGGATGTCTCGGCCTATTTCGCCAACGCTGCGACGCGGCAGATGGCTGAAGTGGAGGCGGCGGAAGCCCAGTTCGCCCGGATCGACGCGATGATCGCCGCGGCCGAGGCAGAGGCCGTCTCGTTCCCGGCGTCGGCGGAGAGCGCCGACGAGGAGCTGACCGAGGAGGAGCGGCGCGAGGTGGACGAGGCGATGGGGCTCGTCTACGGCAAGAACGGCGCGGCCGGCCGCACAGGGAGCGCGGTGTGCCGGTGTACGACATCGGGATGCTGATCGCGCTGGCGGACCGGAAGGCCAAGGCGGTCGGTCTGCATGCCTGGTCCGAGGGGGTGCCGCATCGCGCGATCGTGCTCGGGCTGGTCTGGCGGCCCACCCGCGTCGGGCACGTACCTGATGGCGTGGGACGCCCAGGGCGTTCATGTGGTCTGGGATCTGGCACGGGAGTGGCACGGAGGGGCAGGGGGCGACGGCCTCCGGGAACGACGAAGGCCCAGATCTTGCGGAGTGTTCCGCTGATCTGGGCCTGTCTGCACTTCTTGCGAAGTGCCCCCGGCAGGATTCGAACCTGCGCACCCGCCTCCGGAGGGCGGTGCTCTATCCCCTGAGCTACGGGGGCCTGCGTTGTCGTCGTCCGATCTTGCTGGGCGACGTAGAGAACATTAGCAGGCCGACGCGGTGGTCCGTGCACGGGTTTCGGGTGGGTGGGGGAGGAGGGTGGGGAGGAGTGTCGGGAAAGGGCGGACGGGTGGGCGGGGGAGTGGCTACCCTCGGTGATGTGTCCGGTGCGTTCGGGCGGGTCCTCGTGGTGGACGACAGCGAGGTGATCCGCCAACTGATCAGGGTCAACCTGGAGCTGGAAGGGTTCCAGGTGGTGACGGCTGCCGACGGGGCGGAGTGCCTGGAGGTGGTGCGGCGGGTGCGGCCCGACGTGGTGACGCTGGACGTGGTGATGCCCCGGTTGGACGGGTTGCGGACGGCGGCCCGGTTGCGGGCCGTGCCCGAGACCGCGCGGCTGCCGATCGCGATAGTGAGCGCCTGCACGCCGGCCGATCTGGACCGGGGCGCCTCGGTCGGAGTGGACGGGTACCTGGCGAAGCCGTTCGACCCCGCCGATCTGGTGGCGCTGGTGCACCGGCTGATGGCGCTGCGTGACCGGGCGGAGGGCGCCCGGGAGGGTTATGCGTACGGGTTCGGCGACGGAGCGGCCGGGTTTCGCTCACGGCGAACAGGCGGCAACGGCCCCGGCGGGGCGTACAGCTGACGCCCGCGGCGGCGGGAACCGCGTCTCAACGGGTAAACCGGGTGCGGCCCCGGCGGCGCTCTCCCCTACGCTTGGCGTCGTGACACCCGCAGAGCTTTCCCAGGCAGTCCAAACCGCAGTGAGCGCCGCCGTCGAGGCGGGCGAGCTGACCGTCGCCGTGCCCGAGCAGGTGACCGTCGAGCGGCCGAAGAACAGGGACCACGGCGACTACGCGACCAACGTGGCCCTCCAGCTCGCGAAGCCGGCCGGCATGCCGCCGCGAGCCGTGGCCGAGCTGGTGGCGAGCCGACTGCGAGAGCTGCCCGAGGTCGACGCGGTGGACATCGCGGGCCCGGGCTTCCTGAACATCACCCTGGACGCGGCGACGCTCGGCGCCCAGGCCCGGAAGATCGTCGAGGCGGGCGCCGAGTACGGCCGCAACAGCGCGCTCGAGGGTCTGAAGATCAACCTGGAGTTCGTCTCCGCCAACCCCACCGGTCCGATCCACATCGGCGGCGTCCGCTGGGCCGCCGTCGGCGACTCGCTGGCCCGGGTGCTCAAGGCGAGCGGCGCCGAGGTGTCGACCGAGTACTACCTCAACGACGCCGGCGTGCAGATCAGCAAGTTCGCCGCCTCGCTCCAGGCCGCCGCCAACGGCAAGCCGGTGCCCGCCGACGGCTACGTGGGCGAGTACATCGTCGACATCGCCAAGGCGATCACCGAGGCCGTACCCGGCGTGCTCGAGCTCGACGAGGCCGAGCAGCTGGAGGTCTTCCGCACCCAGGGCCTGGCCCTGATGGTCGCCGAGATCCAGCGCTCGATGAACGAGTTCGGCGTGCACTTCGACACCTGGTTCTCCGAGAAGTCGCTGCACGACAGCGGCGCGGTGGAGAAGGCGATCGGCCGGCTGCGCGAGCAGGGCCACGTCTTCGACCAGGACGGCGCGATCTGGCTGCGCACCACCGACTTCGGTGACGACAAGGACCGCGTCCTGATCAAGGCCGACGGCGAGACCACGTACTTCGCCGCCGACGCCGCGTACTACCTGAGCAAGCGCGACCGCGGCTCCGAGGTCTCGGTCTACATGCTCGGCGCCGACCACCACGGCTACGTGAACCGCCTCAAGGCCATCGCCGCCTGCGCCGGCGACGACATGGACCGCAACATCGAGGTGATGATCGGCCAGTTCGTGAAGATGCTTCGCGACGGCGAAGAGGTCCGGATGTCCAAGCGGGCCGGCAACATCATCACGATCGACGACGTCATCGACTGGATCGGCGTGGACGCGGCCCGGTACACGCTGGCCCGCTCCTCCACGGACTCCACGATCACGCTCGACATCGACGTGCTCACCAGCCAGAGCAACGAGAACCCGGTCTACTACGTCCAGTACGCGCACACGCGGATGTGCGGCGTGGCCCGCAAGGCCGCCGAGCTGGGCGTGGACAAGGGCACGGCCGAGGCGTTCAAACCCGAGCTGCTCGCCACGCAGTGGGAGAAGGACATGCTCGGCGAGCTGGGCGAGTTCCCCCGCATCCTGGCCAAGGCCGGCGAGCTGCGCGAGCCGCACCACGTGGCGCGTTACCTGGAGAACCTGGCCGGGGTCTACCACCGCCTGTACGACAACTGCATGTTCCTGCCGAAGGGCGACGAGGAGCTGACGGACACGCACCGTGCCCGTCTCTGGCTCGTCGAGGCCACGCGAACGGTCCTCGGCAACGGCCTGGCCCTCCTCGGCGTCTCCGCCCCCGAGCGGATGTAAGCCCGCACGACACCCAGTGCGACAGGGGCGGTGACGGCCAAGGATGGCTGCCACCGCCCCTTTTCGTAAGCACCAACAGTCGGTAGTCGCCAGCCTCCGGTAGGCACCGGCGGTCGGCAGGCGCCAGTCGCCGGCGAGCACGAGCAGAGTCGCCAGCACGAGCAGTCGCAAGCACGAGCAGTAAGGAAGACCGCAGATGAGCCGCTCCGCTCACCCCGCAGGGCCCCGCCACGGCGACGTGCTGCCGGAGGGCCACTACCTGGCCCCGCCCGGTGACCTGAACGCCCTGGACCCGAAGGTCTGGCCGTCCACCGTGGCCCGCCGGGCCGACGGGGTGGTCACCGTCGGCGGGCTGGACGTGACGGCGCTGGCCGCCGAGTACGGGACGCCGGCGTACCTGATGGACGAGCAGGACTTCCGGGCCCGGGCCCGGGCCTGGCGGGAGGCGTTCGGCGAGGGGGCGGACGTGTTCTACGCGGGCAAGGCCTTCCTCTCCAAGGCGGTGGTCCGCTGGCTGCGCGAGGAGGGGCTCAACCTGGACGTGTGCAGCGCCGGCGAGCTCGCCGTGGCGCTGGCGGCCGGGATGGAGCCGGAGCGGATCGCGCTGCACGGCAACAACAAGACCCCGCAGGAGCTGGAGCAGGCGGTGAAGACCGGGGTGGGCCACATCGTGGTCGACTCGCTGCGCGAGATCGAGCTGCTGGCGGAGATCGCCGACCGGCTCGGGGTGCGTCAGCAGGTGCTGATCCGGGTGACGGTCGGCGTCGAGGCGCACACCCACGAGTTCATCGCCACCGCCCACGAGGACCAGAAGTTCGGCCTGAGCCTGGGCACCGGGGCGGCGGCCGAGGCGGTGGAGCTGGCCCTCGGCAGGCCCGGCCTGGAGCTGCGCGGCATCCACTCGCACATCGGCTCGCAGATCTTCGACACGGCCGGCTTCGAGGTGGCGGCCCGCCGCTTGGTCGGGCTGCTCGGCCAGATCCGGGACACCCACGGCGTCGAGCTGCCCGAGCTCGATCTCGGCGGCGGCCTCGGCATCGCATACACCAGCGAGGACGACCCCAAGCAGCCGGCCGAGATCGCGGCCGCGCTGGCCGAGATCGTCCGCCGGGAGTGCGCGGCGGCCGGGCTGGCCGTGCCGCGCCTGAGCGTGGAGCCGGGCCGGGCGATCGTCGGGCCGACGGCCTTCACGCTGTACGAGGTCGGCACCATCAAGCCGCTGCCGGGGCTGCGCACCTACGTGAGCGTGGACGGCGGGATGTCGGACAACATCCGCACCGCGCTGTACGACGCCGAGTACTCGGTGGCGCTGGTCTCGCGGGCGTCCGCCGCCGAGCCGATGCTGGTGCGGGTGGTCGGCAAGCACTGCGAATCCGGTGACATCGTGGTCCGGGACGCCTGGCTGCCCGCCGACCTGGCGCCGGGTGACCTGATCGCGGTGCCCGCGACCGGGGCCTACTGCCGCTCGATGGCGAGCAACTACAACCATGCGCTGCGGCCGCCGGTGGTGGCCGTCGGGACGGACGGCGCACGCGTCATCGTGCGGCGCGAGACGGAGGAGGATCTCCTGCGTCTCGATATCGGATGACGAAATTCTCGTCTCAGATCGTGGAACGCCCGTAGATCTCCGTGGAAACTCCCGGAGACTGGGACGGACCGAAGCTCTGGCGGGGGCCGTAGAGAGCCCCCGCCGGGAACCAAGAAATCTCCAAGATTGCAGAGCGGAGTCGGATGATGCGTACGCGCCCGCTGAAGGTGGCGTTGCTGGGCTGTGGTGTGGTGGGCTCCGAGGTCGCGCGCATCATGACGACGGACGCCGCCGACCTCGCCGCCCGGGTCGGGGCGCCGGTCGAGCTGGCCGGGATCGCCGTCCGCCGGGCCGGCCGGCCGCGGCCGGGGGTGCCCGAGCACCTGCTCACCACGGACGCGCAGGCGCTGGTGAGCCGCGAGGACATCGACGTGGTGATCGAGGTGGTCGGCGGGATCGAGCCCTCGAAACAGCTCATCCTCTCCGCCTTCAAGCACGGCGCCTCGGTGGTCAGCGCCAACAAGGCGCTGCTCGCCAAGGACGGCGCCGAGCTGCACGAGGCCGCCGCCGAGGCCGGGGTCGACCTCTACTACGAGGCCGCCGTGGCCGGGGCCATCCCGCTGATCCGCCCGCTGCGCGAATCGCTCGCCGGTGACAAGGTGAACCGGGTGCTCGGCATCGTCAACGGCACCACCAACTTCATCCTCGACAAGATGGACACCACCGGCGCCGGGTACTCCGAGGCGCTGGAGGAGGCCACCGCGCTCGGCTACGCCGAGGCCGACCCGACCGCCGACGTGGAGGGCTTCGACGCCGCCGCCAAGGCCGCGATCCTGGCCGGCATCGCCTTCCACACCAAGGTCACCGCCGCCGACGTGTACCGCGAGGGCCTGACCGAGGTCACCGCCGCCGACATCGCCTCGGCCAAGGAGATGGGCTGCGTGGTCAAGCTGCTCGCGATCTGCGAGCGCGCGGCCGACGGCGAGTCGGTCACCGCCCGGGTGCACCCGGCGATGATCCCGCTCAGCCACCCGCTGGCCTCCGTCCGCGAGGCGTACAACGCGGTCTTCGTCGAGGCCGAGGCGGCCGGCCGGCTGATGTTCTACGGCCCGGGCGCCGGCGGCGCGCCGACCGCCTCCGCGGTGCTCGGCGACCTGGTCGCCGTCTGCCGCAACAAGGTGAACGGCACCACCGGCCCCGGCGCCTCGGACTACACCCGGCTGCCGGCCAAGCCGATGGACCAGGTGGTCACCCGGTACCACGTCAGCCTGGACGTGGACGACCGCGCGGGTGTGCTCGCCCAGGTGGCGTCCACCTTCGCCGAGCACGGGGTCTCCATCGACACCGTGCGCCAGCAGGGCCGCGACGGCGACGCCTCGCTCGTCGTGGTCACCCACCGCGCCACCGACGCCGCCCTGTCGGCGACCGTGGACAAGCTCCGTGCGCTGGACAGCGTGCGGGGCGTGGCCAGCATCATGCGGGTTGAAGGGGAGTAGGAAGCACCATGAACGCCGTGATCCACAGAGCCGCCCACACCCACCAGTGGCGAGGTCTCATCGAGGAGTACCGCGACCGCCTGCCGGTCAGCGCGACGACCCCGGTGGTCACCCTGCTGGAGGGCGGCACGCCCCTGGTACCCGCGCAGGTGCTCTCCGAGCGCACCGGCTGCGAGGTCTACCTCAAGGTCGAGGGCGCCAACCCGACGGGGTCCTTCAAGGACCGCGGCATGACGATGGCCATCTCCAAGGCCAAGGAGGACGGCGCCCAGGCCGTCATCTGCGCCTCCACCGGCAACACCTCCGCCTCGGCCGCCGCGTACGCGGTGCGCGCCGGGATGGTCTCGGCGGTGCTGGTGCCGCAGGGCAAGATCGCCCTCGGCAAGATGGGCCAGGCGCTGGTGCACGGCGCCAAGATCCTCCAGGTGGACGGCAACTTCGACGACTGCCTCACCCTCGCGCGTGAACTGTCCGAGAAGTACCCCGTCGCGCTGGTCAACTCGGTCAACCCGGTGCGCATCGAGGGGCAGAAGACGGCGGCCTTCGAGATCGTCGACATGCTCGGCGACGCCCCGGACATCCACGTGCTGCCGGTCGGCAACGCGGGCAACATCACCGCCTACTGGAAGGGCTACCGCGAGTACGCGGCGGACGGCCTGGCCACCCGCAAGCCCCGGATGTTCGGCTTCCAGGCGAGCGGTTCGGCCCCGATCGTGGACGGTGCGCCGGTGCTCAAGCCGCAGACCATCGCCACCGCGATCCGGATCGGCAACCCGGCCTCCTGGGACTACGCGCTGGCCGCCCGGGACGAATCGGGCGGCCTCATCGACAAGGTGACGGACCGTCAGATCCTGTCCGCCTACCGGCTGTTGGCCGCGCAGGAGGGCGTCTTCGTGGAGCCCGCCTCGGCCGCCAGCGTGGCCGGCCTGCTGCAGGCCACCGAGCAGGGCCTGATCGACCCGGGCCAGCGGATCGTCTGCACGGTGACCGGCAACGGCCTCAAGGACCCGGACTGGGCGGTGGCCGGCGCGCCGCAGCCGCAGGTCGTGCCGATCGACGCCGAGGCCGCCGCGCACCGGCTCGGACTGCTCGACTGACCCTCCGTCAACGGACGGGCCGACTCCAAAGGGTCGGCCCGTCCGTGTTTGAACTGACGAGTAGGGGTCAATTCATCCATCAGCCCCCACCGCCCGGTGGGGCGAGTCGATTTCGCACACTTTCCGGCCAGAAAGGGCAACACGGCCGATCGAAGAGCGGCGGGGTGTACCGCTGTGGAACCTCTCTTCGATAGTCTGACCTCCTGCGGGCCGCGCCGTGCCATGACTGCCCGCACCGCCGGGGCGCCGTCGCGTACCCCGCCCGTAGCACCACCGGCCCGCTCCGGGCCGCACTCCCACATCCCCAGGAGAGTTCCCACCACATGGCTGGTCCTGCGTTCCGTGCCGCCGCCGTCCGAGTCCGGGTCCCCGCGACCAGCGCCAACCTCGGGCCCGGCTTCGACGCCTTCGGACTCGCCCTCGGCCTCTACGACGACGTGGTCGTGCGCGTCGCCGAATCCGGCCTCTCGGTGGACATCGCCGGCCAGGGTGCCGACAGCCTCCCCCGGGACGAGCGCCACCTGCTGGTCCGCTCCATGCGCGCCGTCTTCGACCGGCTCGGCGGGCAGCCGCGCGGCCTCGAGATCGTCTGCGCCAACCGGATACCGCACGGGCGCGGCCTCGGCTCCTCCTCGGCCGCGATCGTGGCCGGCATCACCGCCGCCCGCGCGGTGACCATCGGCGGCGCCTCCGCCCTCGACGAGGACGCGCTGCTGGCCCTGGCCAACGAGCTGGAGGGCCATCCTGACAATGTCGCGGCCTGTCTGCGCGGCGGCTTCACCATCGCCTGGACGGAGGAGGACACCGCCCGCGCGGTGACCCTGGACCCGTCCGACCGGGTGGTGCCGGTGGTCTTCATCCCCGCCGACGAGGTGCTCACCGAGGCCGCCCGCGGCCTGCTGCCCAAGACCGTGCCGCTGGCCGACGCCGCCCTCAACGCGGGCCGCTCCGCCCTGCTGGTCGAGGCGCTCACCCGGCGGCCCGAGCTGCTGCTCACCGCCACCGAGGACCGGCTCCACCAGGACTACCGCGCCTCCGCGATGCCGGACAGCGCCGCCCTGGTGGCCGCGCTCCGCGCCGAGGGCGTGCCCGCCGTGATCTCGGGAGCCGGGCCGACGGTCTTGGCGCTCTCCGACGAGGAGAACGCCGAGAAGTTGCTTCACTTCGCGGGGCCGAATTTCGCCGCGCACCGACTGCCGCTGGACCGCACCGGTGCGGCGGTGCTTCCGCTGGACGCGTAACGGCACAGGCCGCCCGAGCAGGGGGAATGCGGCTCGGGCGGTAGGGATGATTGACAGGAACAGGGCTGGGGAATGTGTCAGGGGGTCGGTAGTGTTAACCTCATTGCTGCACCAGATGCCCTCCGGGGCTCGGTGCCGCGCGTCCCGATCCCGGCATCCCCTCCGAGCGGCCAGCCCGCCCAGCGGGGTAAGCGGAAGTACGGGGCGACGATTCTCCGGGAGCCCTCCACAGCGCGTACGCAGCCTGCCTGCGCGACTGCGGCCGCATCCCGAAGCCGTGACGGCACCTGACTCCCACCCTCGGCCTCCTACCTGAGGTCCGCCCGGTCGGAGCACGTGCCGACGCGCGACGGGGGCCCGGGGTCACGCACGTGCCTCCGCACACAGTGCACCTCAGCACATCGCAGCAGCTTCCCTCCGAATGGGATACGCCATCCGGGGGGCCACCGCCTCGGACCGACGCAGACGAGCGTTGGTCAGGACAGCACAACCGGTCGCCGAGCCAGACAGGGCCGACGTCCGCTCCAGGGAAGGACCCTTAGTGAGCGACACCACCGATCTGATGGGCGCGCGCCCCGACGCCGAGGCGTCGGACGCCGCCGCTCCGGCGGCTCCGGCACGCCGCCGCCGCACCGCCGCCGCGGGCCTGGACGGCCTGGTCCTGGCCGAGCTGCAGAAGCTCGCCTCGACCCTCGGTATCAGCGGTACCGGGCGGCTGCGCAAGAGCCAGCTGATCGACGCCATCAAGGAGAAGAGCGGCGGCGACCCGCTGCTCGCCGGCTCCGCCGCTGAGCCGAAGGCCGCCCCCGCCAAGCGGGCTGCCAAGGCCGCCGAGGCTGCGCCGGCCGAGGCCGAGCGTCCGGCCCGCCGCACCCGCGCCGCGGCCACCGCCGCGGCCGCCGAGCCGCAGGCGCAGATCGAGATCCCGGTGCAGGCCGCCGCCGAGACCACCAGCGCCCCGGCCCAGGCCGGTCGCGCCCGTCGCCGCGCCACCTCGGCCGGCGGCAGCCCGACGGCCGAGGCCGAGGCCGCCACCACCGTCGTCGCCGAGGCGAAGGCGGAGGCCAAGCAGGCCGAGGCCCCCGCCAAGGCCGAGCAGCGCGAGAGCCGCGCGTTCGACGGCGACGCCCGCACCGAGACCCGCCGCGACCGCCGGGACCGCCGAGACCGCCGCGACCAGGGCACCGAGGCCGCCGAGGGCCAGGCCCAGGCCGGTGGCCAGGACGGCGAGCAGCGCGAGTCGCGCCGCGACCGCCGCAACCGCCGCGACCGCGCCGACCGCCAGCCGCAGGGCGGCCAGCAGGCCCCCGCGCAGGAGGCCGGCCAGCAGCAGCCCCGCCAGCAGCAGCAGCCCGTGGCGCAGCAGGGCGGCTTCGAGGACGACGAGTACGGTGACGGCCGCCGTGGCCGCCGCGGCCGCTACCGCGACCGCCGGGGCCGTGGCACCCGGGGCGAGCGCTTCGAGGGCGGCCCGGCCGAGGTGCAGGTCAACGAGGACGACGTCCTGATCCCCGTCGCGGGCATCCTGGACATCCTCGACAACTACGCCTTCGTCCGGACCTCGGGCTACCTGCCCGGCTCCAACGACGTCTACGTCTCGCTGGCCCAGGTCCGCAAGAACGGCCTGCGCAAGGGCGACGCCATCACCGGCGCCGTCCGCCAGCCGAAGGACGGCGAGCGCCGCGAGAAGTTCAACGCCATGGTGCGGCTGGACTCCGTCAACGGCATGGACCCGGAGAGCGGCCGCGGCCGTCCCGAGTTCGGCAAGCTCACCCCCCTCTACCCGCAGGAGCGCCTGCGGCTGGAGACCGACCCGGGCATCCTGACCACCCGCATCATCGACCTCGTGTCGCCGATCGGTAAGGGCCAGCGCGGTCTGATCGTCGCCCCGCCGAAGACCGGCAAGACGATGATCATGCAGGCGATCGCCAACGCGATCACCCACAACAACCCCGAGTGCCACCTGATGGTCGTCCTGGTCGACGAGCGTCCGGAAGAGGTCACCGACATGCAGCGCTCGGTCAAGGGCGAGGTCATCTCCTCGACCTTCGACCGTCCGGCCGAGGACCACACGGTCGTCGCCGAGCTGGCCATCGAGCGCGCCAAGCGCCTGGTGGAGCTGGGCCACGACGTGGTGATCCTGCTCGACTCGATCACCCGCCTGGGCCGCGCCTACAACCTGGCGGCGCCGGCCTCCGGCCGCATCCTGTCCGGTGGTGTCGACTCGACCGCGCTCTACCCGCCGAAGAAGTTCTTCGGTGCCGCGCGCAACATCGAGAACGGCGGCTCGCTGACCATCCTCGCCACCGCCCTGGTGGAGACCGGCTCCCGCGCCGACGAGGTCGTCTTCGAGGAGTTCAAGGGCACCGGCAACATGGAGCTCCGCCTCGACCGCAAGCTCTCGGACAAGCGCATCTTCCCGGCCGTGGACGTGGACGCCTCCTCGACCCGCAAGGACGAGATCCTGCTGGGCAGCGAGGAGCTGGCCATCACCTGGAAGCTCCGCCGGGTGCTGCACGCGCTCGACGCGCAGCAGGCGATGGAGCTGCTGCTCGACAAGCTCAAGCAGACCAAGAGCAACGCCGAGTTCCTGATGCAGATCGCGAAGAGCACCCCGGGTTCGGGCGACTGACCAGTCGTCGGTAACAGTTTCCGGGTGAGACCCCGGGCCGCTGAGCGGCCCGGGGTCTCATGCTGTTACAAGGCTGTCTTAAGAGCCGGACTTATCGGTATCTGGTTCGCTTATCCTCGAAATGACGGTCATACCGACCAGAACGAGCAGGCGTGACGCACGTCGCAGACCGTGAGGGACGACGAGGAATGACCGACAACCGTGGTGGCCAGGGCCGCCGCCGCAAGACCCGCAGCCGCCGGAGCAAGGTGCTGCGGGCCACCGCGTACAGCCTGGCCGGCCTGCTGGTGCTGGGTGCGGGGGCCGGCGGGTACGCGTACTGGAAGATCAACGGCAACATCAAGAGCGTGGACATCAACGCGCAGCTGGGCACCGCCCGGCCGCCGGCCTCGACCGGCGGGGCGTTCAACGTGCTGGTGCTCGGTTCGGACTCGCGGGACGGCTCCAACGGGAACCTGGCCGGCGGCGACACCGGTGGCACGGCCCGTTCGGACACCGCGATGGTGGTGCACGTCAACCAGGCGCACGACCACGCCACGGTGGTCTCCATCCCCCGCGACACCCTGGTGGCCCGGCCGGAGTGCACCGACGGCAAGGGCAAGACGGTGCCGGCCGTGAAGAGCGCGATGTTCAACAGCGCCTTCGAGGCGGGCGGCCCGGCCTGCGCGGTGAAGACCACCGAGGCGCTCACCGGGCTGCGGATGGACCATTTCGTGCAGATCGACTTCGCGGGCTTCGCGGGGCTGATCGACGCGATCGGCGGGGTGGACGTGACCACCACGGTCAACATCCACGACAAGGACAGCGGCCTGGACCTGGCGGCCGGCACCCACCACCTGGGCGGTGACCAGGCGCTCGCCTTCGTCCGCACCCGGCACGGGGTGGGCGACGGCTCGGACCTCGGCCGGATCGAGCTGCAGAAGCAGATGGTCAAGTCGATGATGGCCCAGATCAAGGGCATCGGGCTGGTCTCCAACCCGGCCAAGCTCTTCACCGTGGCCGACAAGCTCACCAAGAGCATGACCACCGACTCCGACCTGGCCTCGGTCGGCTCGCTCACCGGGATGGCGAACACCCTCAAGGGGATCGGCCCGGACGAGATGACCATGCTCACCCTGCCGGTGGTGGCCGCGCCCACCGACCCGAACCGGGTGGTCGAGAAGAAGCCCGACGCCGACCAGGTCTGGCAGTCGCTGAAGAGCGACCAGGCGGTGCCGCAGTCGATCGTCAGCAGCCAGCCGGCCAACCCGGCCGACTCCTCGGCCTCGCCCAAGGCCGCCGCTCGTTAGGGCCCGGAATAGTTCCGGCCGCCACCCGGTTTGGGAAGAAGCGGCCAGTCCTGGCAGACTGGTCCGTCGGTCCCGGTTCACGAGCAGCCTCCGGCTGCCGACCCGGTGCCCTCCCGAAACCTAGGAGAATCCCTTGAAGCCCGACGTTCACCCCCAGTACGTGGTCACCTCGGTGACCTGCACCTGCGGCGCCGAGTTCACCACCCGCTCGACCGAGACCAGTGGCGTCATCCGCGCCGAGGTCTGCTCGCAGTGCCACCCGTTCTACACCGGCAAGCAGAAGATCCTCGACACCGGTGGCCGCGTCGCCCGCTTCGAGGCCCGCTTCGGCAAGGCCCACAGCGGCAAGCAGGCCTAACGCCCGTACGGCGCCGGTCTCTGGCGTCCCCGCACAGCAGTGCGGGGGCGTCCGGGCCGGCGCCGTTCGCGTCCCTCCGGGTTTCCCCGCCCGTCCCCCCGTCGAGATCCCACCGGAAGTAGGCCCAGTCATGTTCGAGGCAGTCGCAGAGCTCCTCGTCGAGCACGCCGCCCTCGAGGAGCGGCTGGCCGACCCGTCGGTCCACGCGGACCAGAACAACGCGCGCAAGCTCGCCAAGCGCTACGCCGAGCTGACCCCGATCACCGCGACCTACCGCGCCTGGAAGCAGGCCGTCGAGGACATCGAGGCCGCCAAGGAGCTCGCGGCGGAGGACCCGGAGTTCATCCCCGAGGTGAAGGCCTCCGAGGCCCGCCGGGACGAGCTGACCGAGGAGCTGCGGCTGCTGCTGGTGCCCCGGGACCCCAACGACGACAAGGACGTCATCCTGGAGGTCAAGGCGGGCGAGGGCGGCGAGGAGTCCGCGCTGTTCGCCGGCGACCTGCTCCGGATGTACCTGCGCTACGCCGAGCGGGTGGGCTGGAAGACCGAGATCATCGACGCCAACGAGTCCGACCTCGGCGGCTACAAGGACGTCTCGGTGGCCGTGAAGACCAAGGGGAGCGCCGAGCCCGGCCAGGGCGTCTGGGCCCGGCTGAAGTACGAGGGCGGGGTGCACCGCGTGCAGCGGGTGCCCGCGACCGAGTCGCAGGGCCGGATCCACACCTCGGCGGCCGGCGTGCTGGTCACCCCCGAGGCGGAGGAGGTCGAGGTCGAGGTGCTGGCCAACGACCTGCGGATCGACGTGTACCGTTCCTCGGGCCCCGGCGGGCAGTCGGTCAACACCACCGACTCCGCCGTCCGGATCACCCACCTGCCGACCGGTATCGTGGCCTCCTGCCAGAACGAGAAGAGCCAGCTCCAGAACAAGGAGCAGGCCATGCGCATCCTGCGCTCGCGGCTGCTGGCCGCCGCGCAGGAGGCCGCCGAGCAGGAGGCGTCGGACGCCCGCCGCAGCCAGGTCCGCACGGTGGACCGCTCGGAGCGGATCCGGACGTACAACTTCCCGGAGAACCGGATCTCGGACCACCGGACGGGCTTCAAGTCGTACAACCTGGACCAGGTGCTCGACGGCGAGCTCAACGCGCTGATCCAGTCCTGCGTGGACGCCGACGCCGCGGCCAAGCTGGCCGCGGCGTCGCAGGAGAACTGACCCGAGCGACCAGGAGACCTTCGCGATGAACCTGCTGCTCGCCGAGGTGGCCCAGGCCACCCAGCGGCTGGCCGCGGCCGGCGTGCCGTCGCCGCGCTTCGACGCGGAGGAACTCGCCGCGCACATCCACAACGTCAAGCGCAGCCAGCTGCACACGGTGAAGGACGCCGACTTCGACGCCCGGTACTGGGAGGCCATCTCGCGCCGCGAGGCGCGGGAGCCGCTCCAGCACATCACCGGGCGGGCGTTCTTCCGCTACCTGGAGCTGGAGGTCGGCCCCGGGGTGTTCGTGCCCCGGCCGGAGACCGAGTCGGTGGTCGAGTGGGCCATAGACGCCGTCCGCGACATGGACGTGGCGGAGCCCCTGGTGATCGACCTGTGCACCGGCTCCGGCGCGATCGCGCTGGCGCTGGCCCAGGAGCTGCCGCGCTCGACCGTGCACGCCTTCGAGCTGGACGAGGGCGCGATGCAGTACACCCGGCGCAACATCGCCAACAGCTCGGACCGGGCCCGGATCACCCTGCACGCGGGGGACGCCACCCGGGCCTTCGAGGACGACCGCTCCTGGGACGGCCGCTTCGACCTGGTGATCTCCAACCCGCCGTACATCCCGCTCACCGAGTGGGAGTACGTCGCGCCCGAGGCCCGTGACCACGACCCGCAGATGTCGCTCTTCTCGGGCGAGGACGGCCTGGACACCATCCGGGGCATCGAGCGGGTGGCGGCGCGGCTGCTGCGGCCCGGCGGAGCGGTCGTCATCGAGCACGCCGACACCCAGGGCGGCCAGGTGCCGTGGATCTTCAACGAGGAGGGCGGCTGGACGGACGCGGCCGACCACCGCGACCTGAACAACCGACCCAGGTTCACCACCGCGCGCAAGGCGTCGCTGTGAACCTCGCTGTGATCTTCATGTGCCATCTCGGAAGGGGACCGTACCGATGAGCCGCCGATACGACTGTGCAGACGCCGGAGAGCGCGCCACCGGGCTGCGCGAGGCCGCATCCGCGATCCGCCGGGGCGAGCAGGTGGTGATCCCCACCGACACGCTGTACGGCATCGGCGCGGACGCCTTCAACGCGGAGGCCGTGGCCGGCCTGCTGGCCGCCAAGGGCCGGGGCCGGAACATGCCCTCGCCGGTGCTGGTCGGCTCGCCGACCACCCTGCACGGCCTGGTCACCGACTTCTCCGAGCAGGCCTGGGAGCTGGTCGACGCCTTCTGGCCCGGCGGGCTGACCCTGGTCGCCAAGCACCAGCCCTCGCTCCGCTGGGACCTGGGCGAGACCCGGGGCACCGTGGCCGTCCGGATGCCGCTGCACCCGGTCGCCCTGGAGCTGCTCAACACCACCGGCCCGCTGGCCGTCTCCAGCGCCAACAAGACCGGCGGGCCCTCGCCCGCCACCTGCGACGAGGCCTTCGAGCAGCTCGGTGAGGCCGTCTCGGTCTACCTGGACGGCGGGGTCGCCAACTTCTCCCAGGCCTCCTCGATCGTCGACGTCACGGGCAAGGTCCCGGTCCTGCTGCGGGCCGGCGCGGTCAGCGTCGAGCAGCTGAGGGAGGTCATCCCGGACCTGGAGGCCGGCAGTTGACGGCGGCCTCGCTGCACGGAGTGGGCTCCGGCCCGCTCCCCGGCATACCCGGCTACGTCGCCGTCGCCCCCAGGCCGGTGGACACCTTCCGGATCCTGTTCGTCTGCACCGGCAACGTCTGCCGCTCGCCGATCGCGGAGCGGCTGACCCGGCATGAGCTCCGGGCCCGGCTGGACGGCTCGCTGGCCGGCCGGATCCTGGTCGAGAGCGCCGGCACCTGGGGCCACGAGGGCGCCCCGATGGAGGCGCACGCCGCCACCGTGCTCGGTGAGTACGGCGTGGACAGCGGCGGCTTCGTCGGCCGCGAGCTGCTGGACGAGCACGTGGTCGGCGCCGACCTGGTGCTGACCGCGACGCTGGACCACCGCGCGCAGGTCATCTCGATGGGCCACGCGGCGGGTCTGCGGACCTTCACGCTCAAGGAGTTCACCCGGCTGGTGCGGCGGATCGACCCGTCCACCCTGCCGGACGCCCGGAGCGGGGCCCAGGTGGCCGAGCGGGCCCGGGCGCTGGTCCGTGCCGCCGCAGCCCTGCGGGGCTGGCTGCTCGCCTCCTCGCCGGAGTCGGACGAGGTCGACGATCCGTACGGGGCGCCGATCGGGATGTTCCGGAACTGCGGCGAGGAGATATTCGACGCCCTGGACCCGGTGGTGACGGCCCTGACCGGGGTGGGGCGCTAGCCACCGGGGGCGCGGGGCCCCTCTTGATTGACTACGCGCGCGGGATGGGCTCTACGGGGTGCACGGTTGCGCGCGCAGTTCCCCGCGCCCCTGTTGTGGTTGCTCTGAGCGGTTTGGCTCTCTCGGCGTAGCTGACGGGCCGGAAGGTGGGCCCGGTCATACGCTGGAGGGGATCCTGCCCCGCCGCCGTCCGGGAGTGCCGCCATGATCGTCACCGATTCCGCTGTCGGGTGGGAGGCTCCGCCGGCCCTGGTGAGCGCTGATCCGGAGCTGGCCGACCTGTTGGGGGCCGAGGCCGTCCGCCGCTCGGAGACGCTGCAGTTGCTGGCGGGGGAGAACGTGACCAGCCCGGCCGTGCTGGCGGCCCTGGCCGGGCCGCTGGTGGACAAGTACGCCGAGGGGTACCCGGGGCGTCGGCACCACACCGGGTGCGCGTTGGCGGATGCCGCCGAGCTGCTGGCGGTGGAGCGGGCCGAGCGGCTGTTCGCCGCCGAGCACGCCAACGTCCAACCGAGGTCGGCGACTTCGGCGATGCTCGCGGTGTACGCGGCGCTGCTGCGGCCGGGTGACGTGGTGCTGGCGATGTCGCTGGAGCACGGCGGGCACCTCAGCTGCGGGTCGCGGGCGAACTTCTCCGGGCGGTGGTTCGACTTCGTCGGCTACGGGGTGGGGGAGCAGAGCGGGCTGGTCGACCTCGACCAGGTGCGCGAGCTGGCCAAGGTGCACCGGCCGAAGGCGATCGTGGCGGGCGGCATCTCGTACCCGCGTGAGCTGGACTGGGCGGGCTTCCGGGAGATCGCCGACGAGGTGGACGCCTACCTGATCGCCTCGGCGGCCCAGATCACCGGTCTGGTGGCGGCCGGGGTGGCGGCCTCCCCGGTGCCGTACGCCGACGTGACGGTGGCGGCCACCCACAAGCTGCTGCGGGGGCCGCGGGGTGGCCTGCTGCTGACCGGGCGCGAGCTCGCGGACCGGATCGACCGGGCGGTCTTCCCGTTCTCGCAGGGCGGCGCCGCGATGAACGAGGTGGCCGGCAAGGCCGTCGCGCTCGCGCAGGCGGGTACGCCGGAGTTCGGCGCGTACGTGCGGCGCGCGGTGGCCGGTGCACGCTCCCTGGCGGGCGCCCTGGGGGCGGCCGGGGCCCGTCCGCTGACGGGAGGCACCGACACCCATCTGGTGACCGCCGACGTCTCCCCGCTCGGCCTGACCGGCCTGGAGGCCGAGCGCCGCTGCGCGGCGGCCGGGCTGATGCTGGGCAAGTGCGCGATCCCGTACGACCCGGCGCCGGCCGCCGAGACCTCCGGCATCCGGCTGGGCACGGGGGCGGTGGCGGCCCAGGGGATGGCGGAGGAGGGCTTCGCGGAGCTGGGGGAGCTGCTGGTCGCGGCGTTGACCGGAGTGGACGCGGCGAGCGCGGGTAGCCGAGTACGGGAGGTGGCCCGGGCGCTGGCCACCGGGTGAGCTGCCGGGATCTTGCGGTCCGGTTCTTCCGTTTCGCGCAGTTCCCCGCGCCCCTGGTGGTGAACCGGGTGCACAAGGTCTGCGTCCAACTGAATAAGGTGTGCACCGTGGCGACGCACCTCGAATCCCGGACAGGCACGGGAGTACCCTCCGTACTCACCCGTCGGACCGTCGCGAAGGAGGCCGGCCGTGCGTGAATACCTGCTGGTGCTCTTCACGACGGCGGCCGTGACGTACCTGCTGACCGGGCCGGTGCGGAAGTTCGCCATCGCCGCCGGCGCGATGCCGGCCGTGCGGGCGCGCGACGTGCACCGGGAGCCGACGCCCCGCCTCGGCGGGATCGCGATGTTCGGCGGGCTCTGCGCCGGGCTGCTGGTCGCCTCCCAACTGACGCACCTCGGACGGATGTTCGTGCAGAGCGCGGACGTCAAGGCGCTGCTCTCGGGCGCGGGCATCATGTGGGTGCTCGGGGTGCTCGACGACAAGTGGGGCGTGGACGCACTGGTGAAGCTCGGCGGTCAGATGATCGCCGCCGGTGTGATGGTCTGGCAGGGCGTCACGGTGATCTCGATCCCGGTGCCCGGCTTCCAGACGGTGACCCTGTCGCCCACCCAGGGGATGATCATTTCGGTAACCCTGGTCGTCGTCATGGTGAACGCCGTGAACTTCATCGACGGCCTGGACGGCCTGGCGGCGGGCATGGTCTGCATCGCCGCGATGGCGTTCTTCCTCTACTCGTACCGGCTCTGGTACGGCTACGGGATCTCCGACGCGGCCCCCGCCGTGCTGTTCAGCGCGCTGCTGATCGGCATGTGCCTGGGCTTCCTGCCGCACAATCTGCACCCGGCCCGGATCTTCATGGGCGACTCGGGCTCGATGATGCTCGGCCTGATGCTGGCCGTCTCGGCGATCTCGATCACCGGCCGCGTCGACCCCGACCTGGTGACCGCGCAGACCGGCGGCTCGCAGACCGCCGCGATCCACGTGCTGGTGCCGATCTACATCCCGCTGCTGCTGCCGCTGACCGTCATCGCGCTGCCGCTGGCCGACCTGCTGCTCGCCGTGGTGCGCCGCACCTGGGCCGGCAAGTCGCCCTTCGCGGCGGACAAGCAGCACCTGCACCACCGCCTGCTCGAGGTCGGCCACTCGCACAGCCGGGCCGTGCTGATCATGTACTTCTGGGCCGCGCTGATCGCCTTCGGCACGGTGGCCGTCTCGATCACCAACACCGCCCGGGCCGTGGTGCTGGCCTTCGCCGGGCTCTGCCTGGTGGGCATCGTGGTGCTGCTGATGCCGCGCTTCCGCCCGCACGCCCCGCGCGCGGTGCAGGCCTTCGTGCCCCCGCGCTACCGCAAGCCGGAGCCGGCGGAGCCGGTCGCGCCGGCCATGGCGGAGCTCTCGGCGGAGGACAAAGAGCTGCTCGGACGGCTCGGCACCGGGGCCCACGCGATCGGCAGCAACCGTGCGGAGCGCGGGAACTGACGATCCGTCAACCCGACACGCCGCAGCCACGGCACGGTTGACCCCTCGGTGTGACAGGTACCACACCTTCATGGTAAAGCTCTAATCAAATAGTTTGTGATACCGTTCACGAGTACCGAGAATGCGCCGAAAGACCCAACGGGTAGAGGACTTACGTCCCCGGCGCCCCCCGAGTGCCGCTGCCCCCCTGTTTCATCGACATGCCGCCGGAGTTGCCGACATGCCGTCCCACGACGCCCGGATCCCCCTCCGTGGCGCCGCAATCCCCACTGCGGTCGCCGGGGTTGCCGCCATTGCCATCTCCGGTGCAGTGGTGGGCTCCAAGGGCGCGATCGGTGCGGCAGCAGCGCTCCTGGTGGTACTCGCCTTCTTCGCCTCAGGCCAGGTCGCCCTCGACCGGCTGACGCGGAACAACCCGCAGATGATGATGGCCGCCGGGCTGCTGGTGTACACCACGCAGATCCTGCTGATCGGCGTCGTCCTCGCGTTGTTCAAGAACACCACGCTCTTCGACACCAAGACCTTCGGTCTCACCGTGCTCGGCTGCGCCCTGATCTGGACGGGTTTCCAGGTCCGCGCCGGCATGAAGGCCAAGATCTACTACGTCCAGCCCGGCCCCGAGCCTGAACGGAAGTCGAAGTCCGGGCGTCAACCGTGACGTCTGACGGCTGTCCCCCGCCCGAGGGGGGCGGTGTTTATGCCGCACTGACGGGCTGCTATCGTCCGTCGCAACAACGAAGTACGGGAAGAGGCCTGGTCCCTCCGCCAGCCGGACGGATCGCCCCCCGCACTCGTAGAGCCTTCGAAGATCCCGCAGCCTTCTCTCAGGCCGCGCCGGGTCGGCGAGATCCCCAACAAGTCCCAGTGCCGTTCCGTGGCCCCAGGCCGCGCCGACACACCGAGGTTGCCGTAACCATGCGTCATGACGAAGGAGTCTGTGGTGGGTGCTGACGTGACTACGCAGCTTGCCTCTGAGGCCGGGTGCCACCTGAACTCCGGCTGCGGCTTCCCCGCCCCCGGCCTGAACGAGTTCGACTTCAAGCCGATCTTCTCGATCGGCAGCGTCGACTTCACCAAGCCGATGCTGCTGTCGATCATCTGCGCGCTGCTCGTCGTGGGCTTCTTCTGGGCCGCCTTCGCCAAGCCGAAGCTGCTCCCGGGCAAGCTCCAGCTGGTCGGCGAGATCGGGTACGACTTCGTCAAGCGGAGCATCGTGCTGGAGACGATCGGCAAGAAGGGCGAGAAGTACGTCCCGATGCTGGTCTCGATGTTCTTCTTCGTGTGGATCATGAACATCATGTCCATCATCCCGTTCGCCCAGTTCCCGGTGATGTCCCGGATCGCGTTCCCGGTCGGGCTCGCGCTGGTCGTGTGGATCACGTACATGACGCTCACCTTCAAGAAGCACGGCTTCGTGGGCGGTCTGAAGAACCTCTGCTGGCCGTCGGGCATCCCCGGCTGGGTCATGTTCATCCTGGTGCCGATCGAGTTCTTCTCGAACATCTTCGTGCGCCCGTTCACGCTCGCGGTCCGAGCCTTCGCGAACATGTTCGCCGGCCACCTGCTGATCGTGATGTTCTCCGTCGCCTCCTGGTACCTGCTCAGCCCGAGCATCGGTGCCCTGTACGGCTCGGTCTCCTTCGTGGTCGCCGCCGCGCTGACCGCCTTCGAGCTCCTGGTGCAGTTCCTGCAGGCCTACATCTTCGTGATGCTCGCCAGCAGCTACATCGCCGGTGCCCTCGAAGAGGCCCACTGAGCCCCGCAGCCTCCCGGCTGCAACCCCTCCAGTCTCCGGTGGCCAACACCCACCGGTTCTCCACCCCGTAAAGGATTAGCTGAGATGTCCGCTCTCGCTGAGGTCACCGGTTCCGTCGCGTCCATCGGCTACGGCCTTGCTGCGATCGGCCCCGGCATCGGTGTCGGTCTGATCTTCGGCAACGGTGTGCAGGCCATGGCCCGTCAGCCCGAGGCTGCCGGCCTGATCCGCTCCAACATGTTCATCGGCTTCGCGCTGACCGAGGCGCTCGCGCTCATCGGCATCGTGATGCCGTTCGTGTTCGGCAAGTAATTCCGAACCGGCACACCGACAGCCCTTTTCCACGAAAGGTTCAGATATGACCGGGTTCGCCCTTGCGGCGGAGGAGAAGATGAATCCTCTTCTCCCCGCGTGGCCCGAGATCATCATCGGCCTGCTCTGCTTCTTCATCGTCTTCGGGCTCCTCGGCAAGAAGCTCCTGCCCAGCATCGAGAAGGTGCTGTCGGAGCGCCGGGACGCCATCGAGGGCGGCATGGAGCGCGCTGAGACCGCTCAGGCCGAGGCCCAGGCCCTGCTTGAGCAGTACCGCGCGGAGCTGGCCGAGGCCCGTCACGAGGCCGCTCGGATCACCGAGCACGCCCGTGAGCAGGGTGCGGCCCTGATCGGCGAGATGCGCGAGGAGGGCCAGCGTCAGCGCGAGGCCATCATCGCCGCCGGTCACGCCCAGATCGAGGCCGACAAGAAGCAGGCGACGGCCGCCCTGCGCCAGGATGTGGGTTCGCTGGCTTCGCAGCTGGCCTCCCGCATCGTGGGTGAGTCCCTGGAGGACTCCGCCCGGCAGAGCGGCGTGATCGACCGCTTCCTGGCGGACCTGGAGGCCAAGGCCACCTCGTCTGCGGCGGTTGCCAAGTGATCGGCGCCAGTCGCGAGGCGCTGGCCGCCGGTCGCGAGAACCTGGAGAGCCTGACCGACAACACCTCGGTGGACGCGGTCAAGCTCGCCGAGGAGCTCGCCTCCGTCACCACCCTGCTGGACCGCGAGGTCTCGCTGCGCCGCCTCCTCACCGACCCCTCGCGGTCCGGTGAGGACAAGGCCCGGCTGATCGCCTCGCTGCTCGGCGGGCAGGTCTCCGGCGAGACGGTCGACCTGGTCTCCGGCCTGGTCCGCTCCCGCTGGTCGGGCTCGCGCGACCTGGTCGACGGGGTCGAGGAGCTCTCGGCGTACGCCGAGGTCATCGCCGCCGACAAGGCCACGAAGCTGGACAACGTCGAGGACGAGCTCTTCCGCTTCGGCCGGATCGTCAGCGGCTCGCACGAGCTGCGCGGCGCGCTGACCGAGCCGAAGGCGACCGCCTCGGCCAAGGCCGAGCTGGTCAAGAAGCTGCTCGGCGCTCGCGCCGAGGCGGCCACCGTCCGCCTGGTCACCACCCTGGTCGCCCACCCGCGTGGCCGTAGCCTGGAGCAGGGCCTCGACGCCTACTCCAAGCTCGCCGCCGCCCGGCGCGACCGCATGGTGGCCGAGGTCACCACCGCCGTGCCGCTGTCGGACAGCCAGAAGGAGCGCCTCACCGCTGCTCTGACCCGGCTCTACGGCCGCCCGGTGCACCTGAACATCGACATCGACCCCGAGGTCCTCGGCGGTGTCCAGGTGAAGATCGGTGACGAGGTCATCGACGGCACCGTGTCGAGCCGCCTGGAGGGCGCTCGTCAGGCCCTCGAAGGCTGACCGGGCGCCACTAGGCACCGAGCAACATCCGACCCTCGGTCGGGAACCGGCTCCACAACGGAGCCGGCAAATCGTACGGCCGGTTCGGTGACGACCCGGCCGAGAGTCGAATACTTGCGGCCCTCAATGGCGGGCCGAGGATCGCAAACTAGGAGAGCAGGGAAGCCTGATGGCGGAGCTTACGATCCGTCCGGAGGAGATCCGGGACGCGCTGGCCGACTTTGTCCAGTCGTACCAGCCGGACGCCGCTTCTGTGGCAGAGGTCGGCACGGTCACCGAGGCCATGGACGGCATTGCCAAGGTCGAGGGTCTCCCCTCGGTCATGGCCAACGAGCTGCTGAAGTTCGAGGACGGCACCCTCGGCCTCGCGCTGAACCTCGACACCCGCGAGATCGGTGTCGTCATCCTCGGCGAGTTCAGCGGCATCGAGGAGGGTCAGACGGTGCACCGCACCGGCGAGGTCCTCTCCGTCCCGGTCGGCGAGGGCTACCTCGGCCGCGTCGTGGACCCGCTGGGCAACCCGATCGACGGTCTGGGCGAGATCGCCTCCACCGGTCGCCGCGCCCTGGAGCTGCAGGCCCCCGGCGTCATGGTTCGCAAGTCGGTCCACGAGCCGATGCAGACCGGCATCAAGGCCATCGACGCGATGACCCCGATCGGCCGTGGCCAGCGTCAGCTGATCATCGGTGACCGCCAGACCGGCAAGACCGCGGTGGCGATCGACACGATCATCAACCAGCGCGACAACTGGCGCTCGGGCGACCCGAAGAAGCAGGTCCGCTGCATCTACGTCGCCATCGGCCAGAAGGGCTCCACCATCGCGTCCGTCCGCGGCGCCCTGGAGGAGGCCGGCGCGCTGGAGTACACCACCATCGTGGCTGCTCCCGCCTCCGACCCGGCCGGCTTCAAGTACCTCGCCCCGTACACCGGCTCGGCCATCGGCCAGGAGTGGATGTACGACGGCAAGCACGTCCTCATCATCTTCGACGACCTGTCGAAGCAGGCCGAGGCCTACCGCTCCGTCTCCCTGCTGCTGCGCCGCCCGCCGGGCCGCGAGGCCTACCCGGGTGACGTCTTCTACCTGCACTCGCGCCTGCTCGAGCGCTGTGCCAAGCTCTCGGACGAGCTGGGCGCCGGCTCGATGACCGGTCTGCCGATCATCGAGACCAAGGCCAACGACGTCTCGGCGTACATCCCGACCAACGTCATCTCCATCACCGACGGTCAGTGCTTCCTGGAGTCCGACCTGTTCAACGCCGGCATCCGCCCGGCCGTGAACGTCGGTATCTCGGTCTCCCGCGTCGGTGGCTCGGCCCAGATCAAGGCCATGAAGTCGGTCGCCGGCCGTCTGCGCCTGGACCTCGCCCAGTACCGCGAGCTGGAGGCGTTCGCCGCCTTCGGTTCCGACCTGGACGCGGCCTCCAAGGCCCAGCTGGAGCGCGGTGCGCGCATGGTCGAGCTGCTCAAGCAGGGCCAGTACCAGCCGTTCCCGGTCGAGGAGCAGGTCGTCTCCATCTGGGCCGGCACCACCGGCAAGCTGGACGACGTCCCGGTCGCCGACATCCGTCGCTTCGAGCGTGAGTTCCTCGACAACCTGCGGGTCGAGCACAAGAACCTGCTCGCCGCGATCGTCGAGACCTCGAAGCTGGAGGACGGCACGATCGACGCGCTGACCGAGGCGATCAAGTCGTTCAAGCTGGGCTTCACCACGGCCGACGGCAAGCTGCTCTCCGAGCAGGCCTGAGTCCGGTAGCGAGGGAAAGGACGTAACGACCCATGGGAGCACAGCTTCGGGTCTACAAGCGCCGGATCCGCTCTGTCACCGCGACGAAGAAGATCACCAAGGCGATGGAGATGATCTCCGCGTCGCGCATCGTCAAGGCGCAGCGCGCGGTGGCCGCCTCCACCCCGTACGCCGACGAGCTCACCCGCGCGGTGACGGCGGTGGCCACCCGGTCCAACGCCAAGCACCCGCTCACCACCGAGAACGCCCAGGCCAAGACGGCTGCGGTCCTGCTGATCACGGCGGACCGCGGTCTGGCCGGCGGCTACTCGACCAACGCCATCAAGCAGGCGACCGCGCTCACCGCGCGGCTGCGTGCCGAGGGCAAGGACGTGGTGACGTACATCGTCGGCCGCAAGGGCGTCCAGTACTACGGCTTCCGTGACCTCAAGGTCACTCAGTCGTGGACCGGATTCTCGGACAAGCCGACGTACGGTGACGCCAAGGCCGTCGCGAGCGAGCTGATCGAGGCCTTCACGGCCGAGACCGGTGGCGTGGACGAGCTGCACCTGATCTCCACCAAGTTCGAGTCCATGCTGACTCAGACCGCGGTGGAGGCCCGGCTGCTGCCGCTCAAGCTGGACGAGGTCCAGCTGAGCGACGAGAAGCCCGCCAAGGCCGAGATCTTCCCGCTGTACGACTTCGAGCCGTCGGCGGAGGGCGTCCTCGACGCGCTGCTGCCGCGGTACGTCGAGAGCCGGATCTACAACGCGCTGCTGCAGTCGGCCGCCTCGGAGCACGCCGCTCGCCGGCGCGCGATGAAGAGCGCGACCGACAACGCGGGAGAGCTCATCAAGTCGCTCACGCGGCTTGCCAACTCGGCCCGCCAGGCCGAGATCACCCAGGAAATCAGCGAGATCGTCGGCGGCGCCAACGCTCTTGCCGACGCTAGCCGTGGGAGCGAATGAGAATGACCACCACTGTTGAGACCGCGACGGCCACGGGCCGAGTCGCCCGGGTCATCGGCCCGGTCGTCGACGTGGAGTTCCCCGTCGACGCGATTCCGAACATGTTCAACGCCCTGCACGTCGAGGTCGAGGCGCCGGACGGTACCGGCAAGAAGACCCTGACGCTGGAGGTCGCCCAGCACCTCGCCGACGGCGTCGTGCGCGGCATCTCGATGCAGCCCACCGACGGCCTGGTCCGCGGCGCGACCGTCACCGACACCGGTGCCGCGATCTCCGTGCCCGTCGGCCAGATCACCAAGGGCAAGGTCTTCAACGCCCTCGGTGAGGTCCTGAACGTCGACAAGGCCGAGTTCGAGGCCCAGGTCGAGGTCAAGTGGCCGATCCACCGCAAGGCCCCGGCGTTCAAGGACCTCGAGTCCAAGACCGAGATGTTCGAGACCGGTATCAAGGTCATCGACCTGCTCACCCCGTACGTCCAGGGTGGCAAGATCGGTCTGTTCGGTGGTGCCGGTGTCGGCAAGACCGTCCTCATCCAGGAGATGATCTACCGCGTCGCCGAGAACTTCGGTGGTGTGTCGGTCTTCGCCGGTGTCGGTGAGCGTACCCGTGAGGGCAACGACCTCATCCACGAGATGGTCGACTCGGGCGTTCTGGACAAGACCGCGCTGGTCTTCGGCCAGATGGACGAGCCGCCGGGCACCCGTCTGCGCGTCGCCCTGTCCGCTCTGACGATGGCGGAGTACTTCCGTGACGTCGAGCAGCAGGACGTGCTCCTCTTCATCGACAACATCTTCCGGTTCACCCAGGCCGGTTCCGAGGTGTCGACCCTGCTCGGCCGCATGCCCTCCGCGGTGGGCTACCAGCCGAACCTGGCCGACGAGATGGGCCTCCTGCAGGAGCGCATCACCTCGACCCGCGGTCACTCGATCACCTCGATGCAGGCGATCTACGTCCCCGCGGACGACCTGACCGACCCGGCGCCGGCCACCACCTTCGCCCACCTCGACGCGACGACGGTTCTCTCCCGTCCGATCTCCGAGAAGGGCATCTACCCGGCCGTCGACCCGCTGGACTCCACGTCCCGCATCCTGGACCCGCGCTACATCGCGCAGGACCACTACGACACCGCCGTCCGCATCAAGGGGATCCTGCAGAAGTACAAGGACCTCCAGGACATCATCGCGATCCTCGGTATCGACGAGCTGTCTGAGGACGACAAGATCACGGTTCACCGTGCCCGTCGTATCGAGCGCTTCCTCTCGCAGAACACCTACGTGGCGAAGCAGTTCACCGGTGTCGAGGGCTCGACCGTCCCGCTGGCCGAGACCATCGAGGCGTTCAACTCCATCGCGGACGGCAAGTACGACTCCGTCCCGGAGCAGGCCTTCTTCATGTGCGGTGGCATCGAGGACCTCGAGAAGAACGCCGCCGAGCTGGCCAAGAAGTAACCAGACCGGCTGATGGCTGACTGAGCGTGAGGGGTGGACCCCGTCCCGGGGGCCACCCCTCACGGCTCGATCGGCTGTGATCCCGGTCATCTCCGTGTCCCTGGTTTCTTCTCAGGGGGGCGGGCCCGTTATTCTTACCGCAACCGCCGAGTGATCCGGTGGTTGCAAGAGCCTAGGAGCCCACGTTGGCTGAGCTGCACGTCGAGCTGGTCGCAGCCGACCGCAAGGTGTGGTCCGGTGCGGCCACCATCGTTGTCGCCCGTACGGCCTCCGGTGACACCGGCATCATGCCCGGTCACACCCCGGTGCTGAGCGTGCTGGAGTCCGGCCCGGTCACCATCCGCACCACCGATGGCGGTACCGTCATCGCGGCGGTGCACGGTGGCTTCATCTCCTTCGCCGACAACAAGCTTTCTCTGCTCGCGGAGATCGCCGAGCTGGCGGACGAGATCGACGTCGCCCGTGCGGAGCGCGCCCTCGAGACCGCGAAGAGCGAGCTCGACGCGCACGCCGAGCGTCGCGCCGAGGTCCGCCTCGTCGCGGCCGGGCGCCGCAAGGCCGCCTGAGCATAGACAGAAGCGACGGTCCCGGGGCGCGAGAGCGTGACCCCGGGACTGTCGTATCAGTTGGTAGGACAGTGCGGTCGTTCGATACGACCGCCACGGGGAACGCAGGTCAGCGAGGAGGTCGGTGAGCATGGTCCTCGCCCTTGTGGTGTGCGCGGCCGTCGTGGCGCTGGGCGTGTTGGGATTGGTCGCCTTCGCGGTACGCCGCCGGGTGATCCAGCGCGTCGGCGGCACGTTCGACTGCAGCTACCGACTCAAAATGCCGGCCGACGCCTCGACGCAGCCAGACCTCGACGAGAACGGCAAACCCACCTCCGCCCCGGTCCCCGTGACCGACGGCAAGGGGTGGGTTTTTGGTATCGGCCGCTACAGCGGTGACTCCATCGAGTGGTTCCGGGTCTTCTCCTACGCCCCGCGCCCGCGCCGGGTACTGCCCCGCCGCGAGATCGAGGTGCTGGGCCGCCGCTACCCCGAGGGCCAGGAGGAGCTCGCCCTGCTCTCCGGTTCGGTGGTGCTGAGGTGTCTCCACAATGGCGCCCCGCTGGAGCTCGCGATGAGCGACGACGCCCTGACGGGCTTCCTGGCCTGGCTGGAGGCGGCACCCCCGGGACAGCGGGTGAACGTCGCATAGTGGCCTGGTAGCCGGTGACCGTGCGCCGATAGGGTGCTGTCCATGGTCAATCTGACGCGTATCTACACCCGGACCGGGGACGACGGAACCACCGCGCTCGGCGACATGAGCCGGACGACCAAGACCGACCCGCGGCTGATCGCCTACGCCGACACCAACGAGGCGAACGCGGCGATCGGCGTGGCGCTGGCCGCCGGCGCGCTGGGCGAGGACCTGGTCGCGGTGCTGACCCGAGTCCAGAACGACCTCTTCGACGTGGGCGCCGACCTGGCCACCCCGGTGGTCGAGGACCCGAAGTACCCGCCGCTGCGGGTGCTCCAGGGCTATGTCGACCGCCTGGAGGGCGACTGCGACCACTACCTGGAGCAGGTGGAGAAGCTGCGCAGCTTCATCCTGCCCGGCGGCACCCCCGGGGCGGCGTACCTGCACCTGGCCTGCACCGTGGTGCGGCGGGCCGAGCGGGCCACCTGGGCGGCGATCGAGGAGCACGGGGAGAGCGTCAACCCGCTGACCGCGAAGTACCTCAACCGGCTCTCCGACCTGCTCTTCATCCTGGCCCGGGTGGCCAACAAGGAGCGCGGGGACGTGCTCTGGGTGCCGGGCGAGAACCGCTGACCGGTGCGCTGGTTCAAACTCGGGGCGCGGCAGGAGGACCGGCTGATCGCCCTGGTGGGGCTCTGCGTCGGGCTGCTGCTGACGGTCTTCGGCGGCTACGGCAAGGACGCGCCGGTGCCGCCGTGGTTGATGATGGTGCCGGTGGCCGGGATGGCCGTGCTGGAGCTCGGACGGCGCACCCACACGGTGTGGACGGTCAGCCTGGGCGGCCTGTTCTTCATCGCCAACACCTTCGTCGGGACGAACCTGGCGACCATGGTGATGTACACCGACCTGCTGTACGCCGGGGTGCTCTACGGCTCGCGGCGGATGTCCACCATCCTGCACCTGACCGGCGGGGCCACCACGCTCGGGCTCTCCAGCTTCATGCTGATGTACGGCACGGTGGGCCAGGCGCTGCTGGTGGCGGCCTTCTCGGTGCTGATCTTCCTGGTGCCGGTCTGGACGGCCGACCTGCTGCGGGCCTCCCGTGAACGGGCCGACACCGAGCGGCTGCGGGCCGAGCAGACGGCCCTGCTGGCCGAGCTGGACCGGCGCGAGGCGGTGATCGAGGAGCGCTCCCGGATGGCCCGGGAGCTGCACGACGTGGTGGCCAACCACCTGTCGGCGATCGCCATCCACGCCACCGGCGCGCAGTCGCTGGCCAAGCGGCAGCAGCGCGACGAGGGCGATCCGCTGCTGGCGGCGATGGCGGTGATCCGGGACAACAGCGTGCAGGGGCTGGCCGAGATGCGCCGCATGATCGGCCTGCTCCGGGCCCGCGACGAGAGCAGCTACACGGCGCCCCGACTGGACGCGCTGGACACCCTGCTGACCCAGCTCTCGGCGGCCGGCAGCGGGACGGGCCTGAGCTTCGAGGCGGCCGAGCAGGGCGAGCGCGGCGAGCTGCCGGCACCGGTCGAGCTGGCCGCGTACCGGATCGTCCAGGAGTCGCTCACCAACGCGCTCAAGTACGCCGCCCCGGGCGTGGTGAGCCTGGCCTTGACGTACCGTCAGGACGACATCGCCATCGCCGTGGACAGCCCCTACGGGGTGGCCGGGGGCACCAAGCTGCCCGGCTCCCGGACCGGGCTGGTCGGGATGGGGGAGCGGGCCGAGCTGCTGGGCGGGAGCTTCAGCGCCGGTGCGGACGGGGCCTGGTGGCGGGTGCGGGCGCAGCTGCCGCGCGAGCCCCGGGAGACCGGGCCGAAGCCGGTCGGGTCGGTGCGGGAGAAGGTACTGGGGGAGCGGATCGTGGGGGAGTTCCGGTGACGGTGAGCGTGCTGGTGGTGGAGGACCAGGCGGCGGTGCGGGCTGCGCTGGTGATGATCCTGCGCTCGGAGCCGGGCCTGGAGGTGGTCGGCGAGGCCGGGGACGGCGAGGAGGCCGTGCGGCTGGCCGCCGAGCTGCGGCCGGACGTGGTGCTGATGGACGTGCAGATGCCGCGGCTGGACGGGATCTCGGCCACCCGGCAGATCACCGCCGAGGGCTCGGCGCAGGTGCTGGTGCTGACCACCTTCGACCACGACGAGTACCTGTACGGGGCGTTGCGGGCCGGGGCGGCGGGCTTCCTGCTCAAGGACCTGGAGGCCGAGGCGCTGATCGAGGGCATCCGCACGGTGGCCCGGGGCGACGGCATGCTGGCGCCTTCGGTGACGCGCCGCCTGATCTCCACCTTCACCCGCCCCGACCGGCCGGACCAGCCCAAGGCCCGGGCCGCCGTGGACGCGCTGACCCCGCGCGAGCGCGAGGTGCTGGCCTGCCTGGGCGCCGGGCTCTCCAACGGGCAGATCGCCGAGCGGCTGGAGATGGCGGAGACCACCACGAAGACCCACGTCAGCCGGATCCTGGCCAAGCTGGAGCTGCGCGGCCGAGTCCAGGCGGCCATCCTGGCCCAGGACTTGGGGCTGGTCGCGGAGTAGCCGGGGGTGTGTTGGCCCGGTGCTTGGTGCTTGGTACCGGGAGCGGAGGGCCGGGAGATGAGCGGTCAGGGCTGGTCGAGCGCTCGGCGGGCGGCTGCTTCGTCGCCGGGCCAGACCAGCAGGCGGGGGCCGTCGGTGGTGGTGACCAGGGTGTGGCGCAGTCCTGCCGCGGCGAGGCGGCCGGCCAGTTCGCGGGCCTCGGCGGCGTCCTGCGGGGCGGCCACCGGGACGAGCAGGCCGTACTCGGCGGGGGTGCCGGTGCGGGGCCGGCGGGCGACCAGGGAGTGGCCGGTGCCGTAGGTCCAGCGGAGCAGCAGGGCGAGCAGGCCGACCACGGCGAAGGATCCGAGCAGCAGGGCGAGCGGGCGCACCGTACACCTCCGGGTAGGTCGGGCGCAGATCACACCCGGCAATCACACCACGGAGGCTTCGTGGGCGTTAGAGTCCGGCCCGTGAGCGGCGCGGCTCAGGGGGGTGACCCCTGCCCTGAACCGCCTTCAGGACGGTTACGGGAGACGACTAAGCCATGAGCAACTCAACCACCCAGCAGATCGCCGTGATCGGCGCCGGGCTGATGGGCGCGGGCATCGCGCAGGTCTCGGCGCAGGCGGGCCACCCCGTCGTCCTGCGGGACGTCACCGAGGAGGCGCTGCAGCGCGGCATGGCCGGCATCCGGGCCAGCTACGAGAAGTTCGTCTCCAAGGGCAAGCTGTCGGCCGAGGACGCCGAGGCCGCCCTGGGCCGGATCACCACCACCACCGACCTGGACGCCGTCTCCGAGGCCGACATCGTGATCGAGGCCGTCTTCGAGAAGTTCGAGGTCAAGGAGGCCGTCTTCCGCGAGGTCGACAAGCTGGCCAAGGACGGCGCGGTGCTGGGCTCCAACACCTCCGCCATCCCGATCACCAAGATCGCCGCCGTCACCGGCCGGCCGGAGTCGGTCGTCGGCGTCCACTTCTTCTCGCCGGTGCCGATGATGAAGCTGGTCGAGCTGGTCCGCGGCTACAAGACCAGCGACGAGACGCTGGCCACCGTCCGCGCCTACGCCGAGGGCATCGGCAAGGAGGTCATCGTCGTCAACCGCGACGTGGCCGGCTTCGTCACCACCCGCCTGATCACCGCCCTGGTGGTCGAGGCCGCCAAGCTCTACGAGACCGGTGTGGCTACCGCCGAGGACATCGACACCGCCTGCCGCCTGGGCTTCGGCCACGCGATGGGCCCGCTGATGACCGCCGACCTGACCGGTGTGGACATCCTGCTGCACGCCGCGCGGAACATCTACGAGGAGACCCAGGACGAGAAGTTCGCGGCTCCCGAGATCATGGCCCGGATGGTCACCGCGGGCGACCTCGGCCGCAAGAGCGGGCAGGGTTTCTACCCGTACGGGAAGTAGTACTGCCCCGGGCTGCGGGCGGGTTGGTGAGCTTGCTCACGAAGTCGCCCGCAGACGGGTGATTTGGGCGGTAATCGAGCATAGGTGCTGGGACTGACTGCGTATATTCCCTCGGACGAGTGAAGTTGCTTCAGATCTGCCGGGGGCCAGCAACCTGAACTGCTGATCTGCCGTCAGACGTAGCGGGATTCGTCCGACGTGGCCCCCGAGGCTCGGCGCAAGGCGCCGGCCCGGGGAGAGGCCCCGGGCGGCCACCCCTGACCGGCAAGCGGAGGAGGAGCGCATGCGCATCACCGGCGATCACGGCGGACTCGCCATCGCGGGCAGGCTCGACGTGCGCACCGCCGCCGACGCGCGGACCCGGCTCCACCTGGCCGTGGACGGCGGGCAGGGCGATCTCGTCCTGGACCTCTCCGCGCTGGAGTCCTGGGACGCGACGGGGCTCGGCGTCATCATGGGGACGCACCGGCGGGCCGGGCGCTCGGGGCGACGGCTCGTCCTGCGGGGGGTGCCGGAGCAGTTGCAGCGGCTGCTCGTCGCTACGCGGTTGCACCGGATCCTCGCGGTGGCCGGGTGAGCTTTTCCGGGGCGGGGGGACTGGGTCTTCAGGGGGCGCGGGGAACTGCGCGAGGGCGGGAGACGCCTTCGTGCCGGTTCGATCGCCGGGTCAGTTGCACCTCGATAGTGCAAGTGGGGCGTTGAGTTAACACTGCGGCGGTGTGGGTGCTTGGCCGCGCCGTTCCCCGCGCCCCTGATTGTTCCCGTATGGCTATATGATCCGCGCCGTGACTGAGAGCGTGAGGCCGCGAGTCGGGGAGCTCGTGGTCGGAGACCTGTTGCTGAGTGTCGGGGCGCCCGAAGGGGCGGAGGCGCGCCCGTGTCCGGACGAGTGGCGGCCTGCGCCGGTGCGGCGGGCCGAGCCCGGGTGGGTGCGGTCGGCCGGGGTGGGGCCGGTGGACCGGGAGGCGGACGTCGCCCAGGTGCTCGGGCTGCTCGCCGAGGGGCGGTCGGTGCGGCTGACCGGGAAGGCTGGGGCGGGCCGCAGTGCGCTGCTGGCGGCCGTGGCCGAGGCGGCCGGTGAGCTCGCCAGGGACGGGGTGGTGAGTCTGGCCGGGCACCGGCGAACGGCGGCCGACCTGCTCCAGGAGCTCTTCGCGGCCACCCACCAGGCTCCCGGCCTGCGGCCGGACCTGCACGAGCTGCCCGCGCTGCTCGCGGGGCTGGCCGCCGTGGTCGCGATCGACGACCTCGCGCCGGCCGGGGAGGAGCTGGAGGGCCTGCTGGCCGCCGCTCCGGGCTGCGTCTTCGTGGTCGCCGCCGAGCCCGGCAGCGCTGCGCTGCCGGCCGGCTCCCGGCTGACCGACCACGCCGTCGCCGGGCTCTCCCGGGCGGCCTGCCTCGCGCTCACCGCCAAGCTGGCCCGCCGTCCGCTGGACGCGGCCGAGCGGGCCTGGGCGGTGGACCTGTGGTTCGAGTCGGAGGGGCTGCCGCTGCGGTTCGTCCAGGCGGCGGCGCTGCTGCGGCACCGGGACGTGGCGGTGGACGCCCTGGTCGCGGCGCAGGAGGACCGGACCAGCGTCTTCGGGCTGGCCAACCCGGTCGAACTGCCGGAGGACCCGGCGGTCCTGGAGGCCGAGCTGCGCCGGACCGTACCGCTGCCCTCGGTGGCCGAGGCCGCCGCCCCGGCCCGCCGGCTGGCGGCGGGGCTGAGCGAGTCGGCGCAGGAGGTGCTGCGGCTCGCGCTGGCGCTCGGCGGCGAGTGCCCGACGGCCCCGCACCTGCCCGCGCTGATCGGGGTGGACCACGGTGAGAGCGCGCTGCGGGAGTTGGCCGAGTGCGGGCTGGCCGTGCCGGCCGGCGGGCACCAGCGGCTGGCCACCGGCGTGGCGGCGGCCCTGGCCGACTGGCGGACGCCGGAGCCGGCCGAGGAGCCCCCGCCGGGTGAGCCCGGGCCGGGCGCCCAGGGCGAGTCCGCGCCGGGCGCGGACCGGCAGTCCGGCGGCTACCGGCTGTCGGACGGGTACCGGACCTCGGACGAGGTGGCGGATGCGGCGCAGCGCCGGATCCTCGGTGGCTCGACCGAGGACGCGGCGCCGCACGGGTCGTACCGGGAGCCGGGCCAGGATGCGGCGCAGCGCCGGGCGTTCGGCGAACTGACCCAGGGCGTGGCGCAGGACGCGGCGCAGGGCGGGTCGTACGGGGAGCTCGCGCCGGCGGCGGGCCGGCGGGCGGCCGGGCCGGTGGCGGCGGGGGCGGCGCAGCACTTCTCGTGGTGGGTCGGGCACGCCTCGGTGGGGATCGGGCAGGTGGCGGCCGAGGCCGAGGTGCTGGTGGGCGTGCTGCTGGCCGACCGGGAGGCCGGGCGGTGGGAGCAGGTGCTGCGGCTGGCCCGGGCGGCCGGGCCGGCGCTGGCCCTGGCGCTGCGGTGGGGAGCCTGGGAGCGGACGCTCCAGCTCGGTCTCGAGGCGGCCCGGGAGCTGGGGGCGACGGCGGACGAGGCGTGGTGCCGGCACGAGGCCGGGGTGCTCGCGCTCTGTCTGCGGCGGCCCGAGCGGGCGGTGGCCGACCTGGAGGCGGCGATCGCGCTGCGGGCGGCGGCCGGGGAGACCCGGGGCGTCGCGGCGGCCCGGCGGATGCTGGCGCTGGCCGTCGCTCCGGAGCAGCCGGCGGCGCCCTCGGCCGCGCCGGGCCGACGGCCCGTCATCCGGGTGATGGCGCAGGTGCCGTGGCGGTACCCGGGGCCGACCCGCAAGGCGGTGCTGGCCGGGGCGGCGGCGGTGCTCGCGCTCGGGGTGCTGGGTACGGCGGTGGGGCTCAGTCTGGCCGGGCCCGCGCAGGGCGGGCCGGTGCCGGTCAGGCCGGGCGGCACGGTGGAGCCGACGCCCGGGGTGCTGGGCCTGCCCGGCCCGGCGGCGCTGAGCTCCTCGCCCTCGGCCGCCCCGTCGGCGAGCGCGAGTGCGACGCCGGACGACCAGGGCGAGCCCTCGGACGGCCCGGGCGCGCCGACCACGCGCCGGGCGGTGCCCAGCGCGAGTGAGACGGAGACCACGGCCGACCCGACCGGGACCACCCAGGCGCCGCAGCCCCCGGCTCAGCAGCCGCAGCCGACCAAGCCGCCGGCCCCGAAGCCGACCAGGACCACCCCGAAGCCGACCCCGACCACCAGCGCCCCGACCACGCCCCCGCCGCCGACCCCCGACCCGACCCCGACGGACTCGGCCACGCCGACCGACCCGGGGACCCCGACCAGTACGCCGAGCCCCTGAGGGGCCCGGGACGGGGCTCTAGAAGAGCTTCAGCTTGTCGTCGTCGATGCCGCGCAGCTCGTCGTAGTCGAGGACGACGCAGCCGATGCCGCGGTCGGTGGCGAGGACGCGGGCCTGGGGCTTGATCTCCTGGGCCGCGAAGACGCCCTTGACCGGGGCCAGCAGGGGGTCGCGGTTGAGGAGTTCGAGGTAGCGGGTGAGCTGCTCGACGCCGTCGATCTCGCCGCGGCGCTTGATCTCGACGGCGATGGTGGTGCCGTCGGCGTCGCGGCAGAGGATGTCGACCGGGCCGATCGCGGTCGGGTACTCGCGGCGGATCAGCTGCCAGCCGGCTCCGAGCACCTCCATCCGGTCGGCGAGCAGCTCCTGGAGGTGGGCCTCGACGCCGTCCTTGACCAGGCCGGGGTCGACGCCGAGCTCGTGCGAGGAGTCGTGGAGGACCTCCTCCAGGGTGATGATCAGCTTCTCGCCGGCCTTGTTGGTGACCGTCCAGGTGCCGTCCGCCTGCTTGAGCGTGCAGGGCGGAGACATCCAGTTGAGCGGCTTGTAGGCACGGTCGTCGGCATGGATGCTGACACTGCCGTCCGCCTTCACCAGGATGAGCCGGGTGGCGGAGGGCAGGTGGGCGGAGAGCCGACCGGCATAGTCGACGGAGCAACGGGCAACTACGAGACGCATGGTCGACCACGCTAGCCCACCGGGGCCAGTTGATGCGATTCCGCGACGACAGGGGTGAAGAACCCGGGGAGGCGCCCAACCTTGGAGGGCGGTGTCTCTTCCGGGTGGCTGCCACAGCCGTTCGACGGGGGTAGGGGTGCCGCACAACGGGGATGGGGATTCGGGATGAACGATCCGACGAGATCCGGCCAATCTGGCGGCCGGACCCGCGAAACCGAGGTGAAGACAGGCATTCGCCAGCCGCGCTGAGGTTCGCCTGTCACTCTGTGGTGAGCGTTCGTCGCTCGATCCGTATCCCCGCTTCCTTCGCCATGCCACCGCCCACCCTCGGTGTCGAACCGCACGACCATCCCGGCGGGCCGCGCCGGGGTGGACCGCGAGAGGAGAACCCATGTCGCTCGACGTCTCACCGGCCCTGCTGGAGAAGGCCGAGAGAGGAGAGGTCGACGAAGGGGAGTTCGTCGACTGCGTCCGCACCTCCCTGCCCTACGCCTGGGAGCTGGTCAGCTCCCTCGTCGCCCAACTGACGGTCGACGGCACCGACTTCGCCGACAACCAGGTACCGCCGCCCAGCGAGCAGGCCCGTGGCCAGCTGCTGCGCGCGATGGCCAGTGACGCGATCCGGGGCGCCCTGCAGCGCCACTTCGGTGTCCGCCTGGCGTTCCAGAACTGCCACCGGGTGGCGGTCTTCGCCGCCACCGAGGCGACGGAGGACCACTACCGCCGCTTCACTTCCGTCCGGGCCCAGCTGCTCAACCAGTCCGAGGAACTGCGGGACTGCTGACGCGGCGCCACCCGGCGCACGAAGGCTGAAGGGGGCGTGCGGATTGCCGCACGCCCCCTCACTGCTGCAAGGCGCTTCAGGAGAGCTGGGCCTCAGGAGAGTCGGGCCTCAGGAGAGTTGGGGCAGCACCTCGCCGCCGAGGCGGGCGATGTTCTCCAGGGTGGCCGCGTGGTCGCCCGAGCCCTCGGTGAGCAGGGCGAAGCGGCGCAGGCCGGTCCGCTCGGCGGTGGCCAGCAGCCGGTCGGCGCAGTGCCGCGGGGTGCCCACCGAGTGCAGGTCGCAGAGCAGCTCGGTGTACTCGCGCGGATCGCGCATCCGGCGCTCGCGGCCGTCCACCGTGCGGTGCGCGCCGAGCCCGTACTCGAACCAGCCCGGCATCGAGCGCAGCAGCGCCGCCCGGGCCGCCGGCCCGCGGTCGTCGACCTGGGCCACCCCCGCCGCGATGTGCAGCCGCTCGGTCTGCGCCAGCTGCTCCTCGCCGCGCCCGGCGGCCCGCCAGGCGGCGCGGTAGGCGGCCAGCATCTGGAGCTTGTCCTCGTCGCCCGAGTGCATCCCCAGCAGCATCGGCAGCCCGCGCTCGGCGGCCAGCTTGACCCCGCCCGGGGAGGTGCAGGCGACCACCACCGGCGGCCCGCCGCGCTCGGGGGCCGGGGCCTCGTCCCGCCGCTGGCGGGGGAAGCGCAGGGACGGCTCGCCCTCCAGACCCAGCCAGCCGGCCAGGTCGGTGCGGCGGCCCGGCTCGGTGGCCCGGGGCACCACGGCCACCTCGGGGAAGTCGAACTGCGGCCCCTGCCCCCCGACCCGGGTGCCGCGCAGCCAGCGCAGCAGCAGGTCGAGCCGCTCCGGGAAGCCCTCCTCGTAGGCCGCCGCCCCGCCGCCGAACACCGCCAGGTCGATCCACGGCCCGCCCCGGCCGACGCCGACCGTGAACCGGCCGCCGCTGGTCAGGTGGAGCAGGGCGGCCTGCTCGCCGAGGGTGACCGGGTGGGTGGTGGAGAGCACGCTCACCGCGGTGCCGACGCCGATCCGGCGGGTGCGGCCGAGCAGCAGGGCGGCCAGGGTGGCCGCGTTCGGGCAGACTCCGTACGGCACGAAGTGGTGCTCGGCCAGCCAGACGTCGCTGAGGCCCGCGCGTTCGGCGGCCTCGGCCGCGGCTACGGTACGGTCGAGTGCCTCGGCGTGCGTCTGGCCCGGGAACTGGGCGGACAGCAGGAAGGCGCCGACCTCGATCGAGTCGGCCGCCGAGCCGGCCGCGGCGGTGCCAGCGGGCTCGGGCCGCAGACTGTGGTCGGTCCTCACCGGCAGCTGGGTACTCGGCCGCGCGCTGGTCTTGGTCATCGGATGGCCTCTCTCGGGTGTCGCAGGGACTGCGAGCCCCGCCTTGTCACCTCGTGGGTAACCGATGTCATGTGCCAATGGCACGCGGATTGCCGAAATTCGTCGAAGATCGGGTGGATCTGGGCGGAAACGACGGAGTCGTACGGGCTCCCGTGGTAGTGGCTCGGCAGGGGGTGGCGTGCGGCTTAGGCTGGAAGGGCCGCTGCCCGCCGTCCACCGAGAGGGAACCGACGTGTCGCCCCGTCGCAACAGCCAGAGCCACCGTCAGAAGCGCGAGCCGGGTGGGTCGGGCGGCTCGGAGGGTGGTGGCGTGCCGCTGGGCGGCGCGCTGCGGCGTTCGGAGAGCTACCGGGGCGAGGACTGGGTGGTGCAGACCGTGGCCGGCCAGGCCGGCCGCTACTACCGCTGCCCGGGCTGTGACCAGGAGATCCCGCCGAACACCGGCCACGTGGTGGCCTGGCCGGCCTACGGCGCGGGGGTCGACGACCGGCGGCACTGGCACCGGGCCTGCTGGGGCGCGCGGGAGCGGCGGGAATCGAACGTCCAGCGGGGGCGGGGAGCGCCTAGGTACTAGGGCAGCCACCAGGGGCGCGGGGAACGGCGCGGCCGGCCAATCCTGCTGCCGCAGTGTTACTTCACGCCCCTGGTTGCACTGTCGGGGTGCAACTGGCGCGGTGATCGCTGCTGCGACTCGGCCTCTCCCGGATTCGCGCAGTTCCCCGCGCCCCTGGATAGTGCAACTCCCCCAGAATCTCAACGATCTGGTCGGCTACCGACAGGGCTGCCGCGAGCTGAGCGGTCCGCGTGGTGCCGGCGATGTGGGGGGTCAGGAGGGCGTTCGGGAGGCCGCGGAGCGGGGTGTCGAAGGCTGCGTGCTCGTGGGCGAAGGTGTCGATGGCGGCGGCGGCCAGGGGGTGGGCCGGGTCGGCCAGGGCGGTGGCCAGGGCCTGTTCGTCGACCAGGCCGCCGCGGGCGGTGTTGAGCAGGTAGGAGCCGGGGCGCATCGCGGCGAGTTCGGCGGCGCCGATCAGGCCGCGGGTCTGCGGGGTCAGCGGCAGGTGGAGGGAGACCGCGTCGGCCTCGGCGAGCAGGGCCGGGAGGGAGGCGGCCCGGCGGACGCCCGGGAGGTCGAAGGGGGAGCGGGTCAGGGCCAGCACCGGGAGGCCGAGGGCGGTGGCCCGGCGGGCCAGGGCCCGGCCGATCCGGCCGAGGCCGACGATGCCGAGGGTCAGCTCGGCGAGCTGACGCTGCGGCAGGCTGACCCAGCGGCCCTGATGGGCGGCGGTGTGGTGGGGGAGCAGGCCCCGGGCCAGGGTGAGCAGTTGGGCGAGGGCGAACTCGGCCACGGCCTCGGCGTTGGAGCCCGGGGTGTGGGCGATCGCGATCCCGTACCGGGCGGCGGCCTCGGCGTCGATGTGGTCGATCCCGGCGCCGGCGCGGCCCACCACGCGCAGCCGGTGCGCCAGCGCCGGGTCGGTGGCGGCGGCGAACAGCGCCTCGCCCAGCGGTGCGCCGGAGCGGGACTTCACCGCGTCGTGGCCGAGCCCGTCGGCCAGGCAGGCCGCGGTCAGGGCGGCCGGGTCGAACCCGTCGAAGTCGGTGAGGGTCAGCCGGGGCCCGGAAGGCCCGCCCCGGACGCGCTCGACGGCCGCCCGGTCGTCGACCCGCCGCAGGTTGAGGGTGACGGCGAGGCCGGCGCCGAGCAGTCGGTCGAGTTCGAGGTCGAGCAGGTCGCCGGGGGCGGCGTCGATCAGGAGTACGCGGGGTCGGTCCACCGGACGATCATGGCGGAAGGCACCGTCAGGCGTCCCGTTTCTTGAGCACCAGGGCCCCGCCCCCGAGGGCGGCGAGCGTCCAGGCCAGGCAGATCAGCAGGCCCTGCCAGGGCCCGTACGGCTGGCCGTGCTGCTCGTAGACCAGCAGCATCCGGGAGCCCGCGTAGTCGGGGAAGTAGTGCGCCAGGGTCTTGACCTTGGGCACGGCGGAGAGGATCGGGGAGAGCAGGAAGAAGAACGGCACCAGCACGCCCAGCGCGAGGGTCTGGTTGTGCAGCATGGCCGTGACGCCCGCCGAGAAGAGGCAGATCAGGGTCAGGTAGAGCGCCGCGCCGAAGACCGCCCGCAGCACGTTGGGCTCGCCCAGCGAGGTGGAGTGGCTGCCGAGCAGCGACTGGCCGAGGAAGAAGGTCAGGAAGGCGGTGACCAGGGAGACCGCCAGCGCGAGCGCCCCGAGCACCACGGCCTTGCCGGCCAGCAGGGTGGCCCGCTGCGGGACGGCGGCCAGCGAGACCCGGATCATGCCGGAGCTGTACTCGTTGCCCACGGCCAGCACGCCGAAGACGATGATCGCCAGCTCGCCGAGCATGATCCCGGAGAAGGCGGTGCCGGTGGCGTCGAACGGGGAGTCGGTGTTGCCCCGGAAGCTGTCGAAGTTGTTGTTGGTGAGCAGCGAGAGCAGCGCGCCGACCCCGAGGGTCACCACGAAGGTCAGCGCGAGCGTCCAGACCGTGGAGCGCACGCTGCGCACCTTGGTCCACTCGGACTGCAGCACGGCGGGGAAGGAGGCCATCTCAACTGCCCTTCTCGGAGGAGCCCTTGCCGGACGCGTCCGGGCCGCCCGCGGCCGGCCCGGCGCCGGCCTGGCCGGCGGCACCCTTGGCCTGCCAGTTGGCGCCCCAGGTGCCGGGGGCGCCGGCCGCGTCCCGGCCCTCGCCGTCGCCCGCGTGGTACTGCACGGAGTCGGCGGTCATCTGCATGAACGCCTCCTCCAGCGAGGCCTGCTGCGGGCTCAGCTCGTGCAGGGTGATGCCGTGGCTCGCGGCCAGCTCGCCGAGGTGGGCGAGATCGCCGTCCTCGACCTCGTAGCTGCCCTCGGGGCCCGCGGTGGCCCGCAGGCCCACGGAGGCGAGGGCGGTGAGCAGCTGCTCCACGTGCGGGGTGCGCACGCGCACGGCGGAGCGGGAGTTCTGCTTGATGAACTCGGCCATCGAGAGGTTGGCCAGCAGCTTGCCCCGGCCGATCACCACCAGGTGGTCGGCGGTCAGCGCCATCTCGCTCATCAGGTGCGAGGAGACGAAGACGGTGCGGCCCTCGGCGGCCAGGCCCTTCATCAGGTTGCGGATCCAGAGGATGCCCTCGGGGTCGAGCCCGTTGACCGGCTCGTCGAACATCAGGATCTCCGGGTCGCCGAGCAGCGCCGAGGCGATGCCGAGGCGCTGGCCCATGCCGAGCGAGAACCCCCGGGAACGCTTGCGGGCGACCGAGCTCAGCCCGACCAGGGAGAGCACCTCGTCCACCCGGCGGCGCGGGATCCGGTTGCTCTGGGCCAGCCAGAGCAGGTGGTCGTAGGCGGTGCGGCCGGGGTGGACGGCCTTGGCCTCCAGCAGTGCGCCGATGTACTTGAGCGGCTCGCTGAGCTGCCCGTACCGCTTGCCGTCGATGGTGACCCGGCCGCTGGTGGGGCGGTCGAGGTCGAGGATCATCCGCATGGTGGTGGACTTCCCGGCGCCGTTCGGCCCGAGGAAGCCGGTCACCACGCCCTGGGGCACCTGGAAGCTGAGCCCGTCCACGGCGAGGGTCTCGCCGTAGCGTTTGGTCAGCTCGTGCAGCTCGATCATCTGCGCTCCTTACGCTCCGTCAAATTATGACAAATCAGACAAAGGCGTGCACGGCTTGGCGACGGGTGTGGTGAGGGTGTGGTGCGAAGGTGGAGCGGCCGTGGCGCGGACGCGGCGCGGGGAGGGGGCGCGCGGTGGGGCCTTGGCGCCGCCGGGCGGCGCCAGGGCCAGGAGGCTCTACGGTGGGGGCATGACCTTCCCCCCTGCGCCGGCCGTCCGCGAGCGCGGCTCCGGCACCCCGCTCGTCCTGCTGCACGCCTTCCCGCTCTCCGCCCGGATGTGGGACACCCAGCGGGAGCTGATCCCCGGGCCGGACGGGCAGGACGCCCGGGTGATCACGCCGGACCAGCGCGGGTTCGGCTACACCCCGCTGGGGGAGGGGGAGCCCTCGCTCGACCTGGTCGCCGACGACCTGGCCCGGCTGCTCGACGAGCTTGGGCTGGAGCGGGCCGTGATCGGCGGGCTCTCGATGGGCGGGTACGTGGCGATGGCCTTCGCCCGGCGCCACCCCGGCCGGATCCTGGGCCTGCTGCTCGCCGACACCAAGGCCACCGCCGACCCCGAGCCGGCCCGGCTGAACCGGGAGCGGATCGCCAAGGCCGTGCTGGCCCGCGATTCGGTGAGCCTGCTGGCCGAGGAGAACCTGGCCGAGAACCTGCTCGGCCCGGCCACCATGCCCGAGCTGACCGCCCACGTCCGCGAGCTGATCGCCGAGGCGAGCCCGGCGGCGGTGGCCTGGGCCCAGCGGGCGATGGCGGCCCGCCCGGACTCGCTGGACGTGCTGGCCGGCCTGGACTGCCCGGCGGCCGTGGTGGTCGGCGAGGCCGACACGGTGACCCCGCTGATCGAGGCCCAGCTGATGACGGAGGCCCTGCCGGACGCCGAGCTGACCGTCATCCCGAGCGTGGGGCACCTGAGTTCGCTGGAGGCACCGGAGACCTTCAACGCGGTGGTGCGGGGGCTGCTCCGCAGGGTCTGAGGTCCGCACTACCGGGGCGCGGGGAACTGCGCGAAGCGGCAGGCTGCGGGCCGCTGCGTGGTCGGCCGCGCAGTTCCCCGCGCCCCTGGCGGGCGCGGCTACTTGTCGAGCGCGACGGTGTACTGGTCGATCCGGGTGACGGCGTTGTTCGGGACGACCTGGCCGTCCTTGAAGGAGTCGACCCCGAAGTCGTTGTCGTTGACCAGGGTCAGCCGGGCCCGGCCGTGACCGAGGCGCTGGACGGCCAGGCCCTCCAGCTTGCCGTTCTGGATGCCGGCCGCCGCCGCGTCGAAGACCAGGCGCTTGGTGCCCGGGGTGATGGCCGACCAGTCCAGCTCCAGGGCCGGGGTGGTGGCCGCGGCGTCCCACTTGGTGCCGAGGAGGTCGGTGGCCTGCCGCAGGTCCACCTCGAAGAACCGGGTGTGCACGGTGGGCCGCAGCGCGTCCCGCTCCTCGACCAGCAGGCGGTCCGGGCCGAGCCAGCTGATGGCGGAGGTGCTCCAGCCGCCGTCGGTGGCCGAATCGGCCTCCCGGACGTTCGCGAACTCGCCGGTCACGGCCGGGGTGCGGCCGGAGACGTCGATCCGGAAGATCCGCTGCAGCCGGGACTTCTTGGCCGCCTTGGCGTCCGGGTTGGCCAGCTGGGTCTGCTGGGCCGCGTAGAGGGTGCGGCCGTCGGCCGAGATGGTCAGACCCTCCAGGCCCTTGTTGTTCTTCTGCTTGGCCTCGATGGCCGGCAGGATCGGCAGCACCGTGGCGCCGGGGGCGGTGAAGGTGGAGCCGGCCGGCACCAGGACGGTCTCCAGCACGCCGTGCGCGGAGAAGTGCAGCACGGAGGAGCCGTACTCGCTGCTGACCCAGAACGAGCCGTCGTGGGCCCGGACCAGGCCCTCGCTGTCCACCCCGTACGGGTCGTTCGGCAGCACGTTGTTCTTGCTGTCCACCGGGCGCTCACCGGTCAGCGCGGCCGGGGGCAGGCCGGTGATGTTCCGGGTGTGGGTGACCGGGTCGGTCTGGCCCTTGGGGGTGCGGAGCGGGATGCGCTTGAGCACCTCGATGCGGTTGCCCTTGGCCAGGCGGACCTTGAGGATCTGCGGGGTGTAGTCGGGCTTGAGGAAGATCTTGTCGTTGTCCGCGGGGGCGTCGGCGTTCGGGCCGCGGTCGGTGATCGTCCAGAAGACCTTGCCGGAGTCGTCGGCCGGGAAGAGGTCGCTGAACCCGCCCAGGGCCAGGCCGTTGCCGATCGGGGCCGGGTCGGAGTAGGTCCAGGTGCCGGTGTGCGTCTCGGCGGCGGAGGCCGGCACGGCGAAGGCGGCGAGGGAGGCAGCGGCGGCGGCCAGCGTGGTCAGACGAATCAGTCGCATGGGCACACAGCTTCGACCGGGGATGCTGTCGCGCGGGCGGCTTCGGACTGAAGAGTGGGTAACCACATGGGGGCGCGGGGAACTGCGCGCGCAACCGTCCACCTAGGTAGAGGGTTGATCGCGCAGTTCCCCGCGCCCCTGATGGTGCAACTAGCGCTTAGCGGGACTGCTGGGCCGGGACGCCGAGGGTGTCGTCGGTCGGCAGGGAGGCCGCGGCCACCGCCGCACCCGTCAGGGTGGCGAGCATCTCGCGGACGTTGGTGAGCTGGGCGTTGATGGAGTCGCGACGGTTCGTCAGCGCGGCGAGCTCGCGCTCGGATTCGCTGCGGATCCGGTCGGCCTTGGCGTTGGCGTCGGCCACGATGTCCTCGGACTGGCGCTGGGCCGTCTCCACGGTCTGGCGGGCGCGGCGCTCGGCGTCGGTGCGGAGCTTCTCGGCCTCCAGGCGGAGCTGCTCGGCGCGGTGCTCGATCTCGGCCAGGCGCTTCTCGGCCTTGGCCTGACGGGCCGCCAGGTCGCGCTCGGACTGCTCGCGGCGCTTGGCCAGGTTGGTCTCGAACTCCAGGGCGGCCTGGGCGGCCTTGGTGCGGGTCTCCTCGAAGAGGGCGTCCGCCTCCTCGCGCTTGTTCTGCGCGTCCTTGTTGGCCTCGGCGCGCAGCTGGGCGCTGTCGCTCTTGGCCTTGTCGACGATCCGCAGGCCCTCGTCCTCGGCCTTCGCCTTGCGGTCCTTGGCGTAGTTCTCCGCCTCGGTGCGGACCTGCTGCGCGGCGGCCTCGGCCAGCTCGCGGTGCTGCTCGGCGGCGCGGTGGGCCTCCTCGCGCAGGTCCTTCGCCTCCTCCTCGGCCAGCCGCAGGATCTTCTCCACGCGGGCACCGAGACCGGCGTACGAGGGCTCCGCCTCGGTCACCTGGGCCTGGGCGCTCTGGGTCTCGAGGTGCAGCTCCTCGATGCGCTTCTCCAGCGCACCGATCCGGGCCAACGCGCTGTCACGGTCGGCCACCAGCTTGGTGATCCGCTCGTCGACCTGGGCGCGCTCGTACCCACGGCGCACCAGGTCGAAGCCGTGAATGGAGTGACTGTCGCTCATGGGGTTCTGGGCTTCCTGTCGTCGAACCGCTTGGGGTGGTTGAGGGAATCCTGACACGGTACCGGAGTGTCATCGGCGAAACACGGTCGCTGCACGGACAATGTCCGCTCAATCGGGTGGTGCGCCTCCGGAGCGCCTGCTACCCGACCGAGGCGAGTCACCCGATCGTGGCGAACCGCCCGATCGGGACGAGCCCGCCCCGGCGCCCGCCTTGGGCGCGCCGTCGCGGCCGGAGCCGCCCGTCCTGCTGTTTCCCCCGTTGGCCTGCGCGACCGGTGACGGCGCCTCGAAGGCCTCCAGGGCGGACAGCACGTCCTGCACCCGGGAGATCTCCGTGTTGATGTCCTTGCGCCGACGCACCAGTTCGTCCAACTCCCGACGGCCCTCGTCGGTCACGCGCTGCGCCTCGGCCTTGGCCTCGGCCAGCACGCGCTCGGCCTCCTCCTCGGCCAGCCGCAGCTGCTCGCGTGCGCCCTCGTCCGCCTTGGCGAGGCGCTTGGCGGCCTCCTCGGCCGCCGCCTCGATCTGCTCCTCGGCCTCGTCCTGGGCGGCCTTGAGCGCCGCCTCGGCCTCGCCGCTCAGCTGTTCGGCCTTGGCCGTCGAGTCGGCCAGCTTCTGCTCGGCGCCCTTGAGCAGGCCCTCGGCCTTGCGCACGGCGGCGATCCGCACCTTGCTCGCCTCCGCCGAGGCCTCCGAGGTGAGCTCGGCGGCCTTCTCCGTGGCGGCGGCGACCAGGGCGTCGGCCTTCTCCTCGGCCTCGGCCACGGCCTTGCGGGCCTGGTCCTCGGCCTCGGTGAGCTGCTCCTGAGCGGCCGTCACCAGGGTGTCGACCCGCTCGCCCGCCGACTTCATGGCCTGCGCGTTCTCCTTGCGGGCCCTTTCGTGCAGCGCCTCGATCTCGGCATCGGTCCGCTCGCGGAGCTCCTCGGCCCGTTCGCGCACGGCGGTGGCGTCCCGGCGGGCCTCGGAGAGCAGTGCGTCCGCGTCGGTGCGGGCCCGCTCGACCTCGGCCTGGCCGGCCGCCTCGCCGGCCGCGACCAGCCGCTCGGCCTCCTTGCGCGCGGCGGTGACCATCGCGTCGGCCTGCTCCTCGGCCGCGGCCGTGGTGGCCAGCGCCGTGGTCTGGGCGTCCTCGCCGAGCGCCTCGGCGTCCGCGAAGGCCTTCTCCAGCACGGACTTGGCCTGCTCGCGGGTGGCCTTGTCGAACTGCTCGGCCGCCTCCCGGGTCTCCCGGTCGTAGGCGTCGGCCCGGCTGCGGGTCTCGGCCTCGTACTCCTCGGCCAGGGTGCGGGTGGCCTGCGCGTACTCCTCGGCCTCGGCCCGCAGCGCGGCGGCGAACTCCTCCGCCTCGGCGACCGCGGCGGCGGCCAGCGCCTCGGCCTCGGCCGTGCTCTGCCGGGCCTGCGCGTCGGCCTCGGCCCGGATCTGCTCGGCGGCCTCCTGGGCGGCGGCCAGCTCGGCCTCGGCCCCGGCCCGCAGCTCGGCGTCGTAGGCCTGCGCCTCGGCCCGCTGGTGGGCCAGCTCGGCCTCGGTGGCCTCCCGCTCGGCCGTCAGCTCGGCGGCCGTCCGCTCGCGCAGGGCGGTGGTCTCCGCCTCGGCGGTGGCCCGCTGCTCGGTGGTCTCGGCGTCCACGGCGGCGCGCAGCTCGGCCGCGTAGGCCTCGGCCCCCGTCCGCAGCTCGGCGCTCTCGCGCTCGGCGGCGGCCCGGGTCTCGGCCGCGTAGGCCTCGGCGCCGGTGCGGGTCTTGGCGTCGTACGCGTCGGTCCGCTCGCGCAGCTCGGCGAGCTCGGCCTCGACGGCCTCGCGCAGCGCGCTGGTCTCCGCCTCGGCGGTGGCGCGCAGCTCGGCGATCTGCTGGGAGGCGGCCTCGTGCAGGCCGGCCACCGACTGGCGGGTCTCGGCGGCCTCGTCCTCGGCGGCGCCGACCAGGGCGGCCGCCTCGGCGGCGGCGGCCTCGCGGGCCGCGGCCAGCTCGGCCTCGACCGACTCGCGCAGGGCGGTGGTCTCCGCCTCGGCGGTGGCCCGCAGCTCGGCGGTCTCGGCGTCCACGGCCGCGCGCAGCTCGGCGTCGTAGGCCTCGGCGGTGGCCCGCAGCTCGGCGGTCTCGGTCTCGACCGTCTCGCGCAGCTGGGCCTGGTACGCCTCGGCGGCGGCCCGGGTCTCGGCCTCGTACGCCTCGGCCGCGGCCCGCAGCTCGGCGGTCTCGGTCTCGGCGGCCGTGCGGGCCTCGGCCAGCTCCTGCTCGGTGACGGCGGCCAGCTCGGTGGCCTTGGCCAGCGCCTCGGTGGCCTCGGCGTGCAGGGCGACGGCGGCCTGCTCGGCCTCGGCGAGGTGGGTCTCGGCGGCCTCGCGGGCGGCGGCCAGGGCCTGCTCGGCCTCGGCGCGCAGCTGCTCGGCGGCGGCCTGGGCCGCCTCGGCGGTCTCCGCCCGGTGGGCCTCGGCGGCGGCCCGGGTCTCGGCGTCGTACGCCTCGGCGGCCTCGCGCAGCTCGGTGGCGGCGGCCAGCGCCTCGGCGCGGGTGGCCTCGGCGGTGCGGGCCGCCTCGGTGCGCAGCGCCTCGGTGGCGGCCTCGGCGTCGGCCCAGGCCTGCTGGGCGGCGGCGAGCCGCTCGGCGGTCTCGGTGCGCTCGCGCTGGAGCCCGGCGGCGGCGTCCTCGTGGGCCCGGCGGCTCTCTTCGCGCAGGGCGGTGGCGGCCGTCTCGGCCTCGCCGCGCTCGCGCAGCGCCCAGCTCTCGGCCTCGGCGCGGTGCGCCTCGGCCCACTCGCGGGCCTCGGCCCGGGCGGCCTCGGCGGCCTGCTCGGCCTCGCCGCGCTCGCGCAGCGCCCAGCTCTCGGCCTCGGCGCGGTGCGCCTCGGCCCACTCGCGGGCCTCGGCCCGGGCGGCCTCGGCGGCCTGCTCGGCCTCGGCGTGCAGCGCCTGCGCCTCGGCCCCGGCCTGGTCGAGCAGCTCGTCGGCGGCGGCGCGGGCCGAAGCGCGGACCTGCTGGTCGTGCTCGGTGGCCTCGCGGCGCAGCTCGGCCGTCTCGCGCTCGGCGGCGGCCCGGTTCTCGGCGGCTGCGGCCTTGGCGGCGGCCAGCGCCTCCTGGCCCTGCCGCTCGGCGGTGGCGGTGAGCTTCTCGGCCTCGGCCCGGGCCCGGGTCAGGGTCTGCTCGGCCCGGCCCTGCACCTCGACGGCCTGCGCCTTGGCGTGCTGGCGCAGCCGCTCCACGTCGGCGGCGGCACCGGCGCGCAGCTCGTCCGAGTCGGACTTGGCCCGGGTGAGCAGCTCCTCGGCCTGCTTGGCCGACTCCTCGATCTGGGCCACGGCCTGGCGGCGGGCCTCGCTGCGCATCCGCTCGGATTCGGCGGCGGCCTGCGCGCGCAGCTCCTCGGCCTCGGCGCGCAGCGCGGCGGCCTCGTCCTGCATCCGCTCGACCTGGGCGCGGATGCCGGCCGCGTCGTCCAGCGCGGCGTTCTGCGCCTGCTCGACGGCGGCCTGGGCCTGCTCGCGCAGCCGCTCGGCCTCGGCGGCGGCCTCGGCGCGGATCCGCTCGGCCTCGGCGGTGGCGGCGGCCACGGCGGCGGCCGCGTCCTGGTCGGCCCGGCCGAGCACCTCCTCGGCCTGCTTGGCGGCCTTGGCCAGGTGCACGGTGGCGTCCTTGGCGCCCTCCGCGCGGCCCTGCTCCTCGGCCTCGGCGCGCAGCGCCTCGGCGGCGGCCTCGGCCTGGGCGCGCAGCTCGGCCAGCTCGCGCTCGGTCTCCGCGCGCAGCTCGGCGATGGCCGCCTCGGCCTCGGCGCGCAGCTGGCTCGCCACCGACTCGGCGGCGCCGCGCAGGCGCTCACTCTCCTCGGCGGCGGCGGCCCGGGCGGCGTCGGCCTCGGCCTTGGCGTTGGCCGACTCGGCCTTGGCAGCGGCGGCCTCGGCCTTGATCCGGTCGGTCTCCTTGGTCGCGGCGGCGACCATCTTGGCGATCTCGGCCTTGGCGGTCTGCGAGCGCTGGTCGCTGGCGGCCTCGCCGTCGGCTACCAGCCGCTCCACGGCGGCCTCGGCGTCGGCCTGGAGCTGCTCGGCGGCGGCCTCGGCCTGGGCGCGCAGCTCGGCCACCTCGCGGTCGGTGGCGGCGCGCAGTGCGGCCAGCTCCTGGTCGGTGCTGGCCCGCAGGGCGGCGGCCTCGGCGCGGGCCCGCTCGGCCTCGGCCAGGGCCTCGGCGCGGAGCCGGTCTATCTCCGCCTGGGCGCCGGCCAGGGCCTCGGCGGCGCGCTCCTGGTCGGCCACCACCTGCTGCTTGAGTCGGTCGATCTCGGCCTGGGCGGCGGCGAGCTGCTGCTCGGCGGCGGCCTGGGCGCCCGCGAGCTGCTGCTGGGCCTGGTTGGCGGCGGAGCCGGCCAGCTCCTCGGCCTGGCCGACGGTGGCCTGGGCCTGCTCGCTGGCGGCGCGCAGCAGCCGCTCGGCGTCGTTCTGGGCGCGCTTGAGGGCGGCCTCGGCCTGGGCCTGGGCCTCGCCGCGGGCGGCGTCCACGTCGGCGGCGGTCTGGGCCCGGGCCTGGTCGGAGAGGGCGGCGGCCTCGGCGCGGGCGGCGGCGATCAGCCGGTCGGCCTCGGCGCGGCTCTCCTGCAGCAGCCGCTGGGCCTCCTGCTCGGTGCCCGCGCGGGTCTGCTCGGCCCAGCTGACGTTGTCGTTGACGTGCCGCTCGGCGGTGCGGCGCAGCTCGCCGAGCTCGTCCTCCAGCTGGCGCCGGCGGGCGGCGAACTCGGCTTCCAGCCGGGCGGTGCGCTCGGCGGCCTCGGCGAGCAGGCGCTGGGTGGCGGCCTGCGAGTCGCGGAGCTGGCGCTCGGCGTCGGCGCGCAGCCGGTCGGCCTGCATCTCGGCGTTGCGCAGCAGCTGTTCGGCCTGGCCGGAGACGGAGTCGAAGGCGCGCGGCTGGGCGAGCTGCCGACGGGATTCGTGCAGCTTGGCCCGGAGCACCTCCACCTGGTAGGCGAGGTCCTCGGCATGCTCGACCGACTTGTCCCGCTCCTTGCGAGTCCGGTCGAGTTCGGCCTCGAACTGGGAGAGGTGGTCGTCACCCTCGTAGCGGTCGTTGCCCCGCACTCCGCGGTCCCATCCATCTCCTGGTCGCGTCCTCGACCTGGCCGCCCCCGCACCCCGTACTGCTCTGGGCCGGACCGGCTGGTCCTTGCATCCGCAGCGGGTGCCACGGTCGGAGTCCTGGGCGGTGGTGAGCGGCGCTGCCGCGCTCCGCCGTCCGGGTGGACTCCTGGGCGAACTCTTGCCTCGTGGAGAATGGTGACAGATCCGTACCGCGACCGTTCAGCCGTGCCCGTTCAGTGGACTCCCCTGGACGGGTGTTCCCCGCCCTCGGCTCCTGCGCATTGTAGTGTGCGCCGCTCCCGTGGGAACGGGCGCGGGTGAACTTCGCGCTACTGAGCGGTAGGGCGGGGTCCGCTCTCAGTGCTCGGCGTTCGGGTTGGAGGTGACCAGCTCGGTCAGCACGCCGCCGCAGTCCTTGGGGTGCAGGAAGGTGATCCGGGAGCCCATCGAGCCGATCCGGGGCTCCTCGTAGAGCACGCGGACGCCCTTGTCCTTGATCGCGGCGGCGTCGCCGTCCACGTCGGCGGTGCCGAAGGCGATGTGGTGCACGCCCTCGCCGTTCTTGGCCAGCCACTTGGCGACGGTGGAGTCCTCGCGGGTGGGCTCGAGCAGCTGGAGGTAGGAGGCACCGCCGTCACCGGTGTCGTTGATCTTCAGCATCGCCTCGCGGACGCCCTGCTCCTCGTTGACCTCCGAGTGGTAGACCTCGAAGCCGTAGGTGTCGCAGTAGAACTTCACCGTCTTGTCGAGGTCGAAGCAGGCGATGCCGATGTGGTCGATACGGGTCAGCACGAAGGGCCTCCGGTGAGGGGGATCGAGGGGTGCCAACAGCACAGCGCATCGGGCCCGCCCCGCGCCACTGCGGGGAGTGTCGGGCTGCTCACAATTCACCCGGGGGCTCTGACACGGTGTTGACTGGTCAGTGCCAGTGCTGCTGATCACAGCCTTGCTCCGGTGACGGCCGGGTTACGGGTCAGTACATTGAGCCGCATCCCCACAACTCTCTGTGGCCTTTGACGCGCGAAGGGGCTCGTCTCATGACTACTTCAGTGATCGTCGCCGGTGCTCGTACCCCGATGGGCCGGCTGCTCGGCTCGCTCAAGGGGTTCTCGGGCGCCGAGCTCGGTGGTTTCGCGATCAAGGCCGCCGTGGAGCGGGCCGGGATCACCGGCGAGCAGGTCCAGTACGTGATCATGGGGCAGGTGCTGCAGGCCGGTGCCGGGCAGATCCCCGCCCGCCAGGCCGCCGTCAAGGCCGGCATCCCGATGAACGTGCCGGCGCTCACGATCAACAAGGTCTGTCTCTCCGGCCTGGACGCCATCGCCCTCGCGGACCAGCTGATCCGCGCCGGCGAGTTCGACATCGTGGTGGCCGGCGGCCAGGAGTCGATGACCAACGCCCCGCACCTGCTGCCGAAGTCCCGTGAGGGCTTCAAGTACGGCGCGATCGAGATGCTCGACGCGATGGCCTACGACGGCCTGACCGACGCGTACGAGAACATCCCGATGGGCGAGTCCACCGAGAAGCACAACACCCGCCTGGGCATCGAGCGCGACGTGCAGGACGCGATCGCCGCCGCCTCGCACCAGCGCGCCGCCGCCGCCCAGAAGAACGGCGTCTTCGAGGCCGAGATCGTGCCGGTCGAGATCCCGCAGCGCAAGGGCGAGCCGGTGCTCTTCTCGCAGGACGAGGGCATCCGCGCCGAGACCACCGTCGAGAGCCTCGCCAAGCTGCGCCCCGCCTTCACCCGCGACGGCACCATCACGGCCGGCACCTCCTCGCAGATCTCGGACGGCGCCGCCGCCGTGGTCGTGATGAGCAAGGCCAAGGCCGAGGAGCTGGGCCTCACCTGGATCGCCGAGATCGGCGCCCACGGCAACGTGGCCGGCCCGGACAACTCGCTGCAGTCGCAGCCGTCCAACGCCATCAAGCACGCGGTGGCCAAGGAGGGCATCGAGGTCGCCGACCTCGACCTGATCGAGATCAACGAGGCCTTCGCGGCCGTCGCCCACCAGTCGATGAAGGACCTGGGCGTCAGCTCGGACATCGTCAACGTCAACGGTGGCGCGATCGCCCTCGGCCACCCGATCGGCATGTCCGGCGCCCGCGTCGTGCTGCACCTCGCGCTGGAGCTCCAGCGCCGCGGCGGCGGGGTCGGCGCGGCCGCCCTGTGCGGTGGCGGCGGCCAGGGCGACGCCCTGATCGTGCGGGTTCCCCGCGCCTGATCATCTGACGTATAACTTCTGGGCCGCGACCTGCCACAAGCGGGGCGCGGCCCAGACGTTCCCGCACCGAGGAGCACGCTGATGATCGACGTCCGTACGCTGGTCGAGCAGGCCCGGGAGGGGCGGCCGCGCGCCGTGGCCCGGCTGATCTCGCTGGTCGAGAACGCCTCCCCGCAGCTGCGCGAGGTGATGGCCGAGCTGGCGCCGCACACCGGCCGGGCCTGGATCGTCGGCCTCACCGGTTCGCCCGGTGTCGGCAAGTCGACTTCCACCTCCGCGCTGGTCTCCGCGTACCGGAAGCTGGGCAAGCGGGTCGCCGTGCTGGCCGTGGACCCCTCCTCGCCGTTCTCCGGCGGGGCGCTGCTCGGTGACCGGGTGCGGATGCAGGACCACGCGACCGACCCCGAGGTGTTCATCCGCTCGATGGCCACCCGCGGCCACCTGGGCGGCCTCTCCTGGTCCGCCCCGCAGGCGCTGCGGGTGCTGGACGCGGCCGGCTGCGAGGTGATCTTGGTGGAGACGGTCGGCGTGGGCCAGTCCGAGGTGGAGATCGCGGGCCTGGCCGACACCACGATGGTGCTGCTCGCCCCCGGCATGGGCGACGGCATCCAGGCCGCCAAGGCGGGCATCCTGGAGATCGGCGACCTCTTCGTGGTCAACAAGGCCGACCGGGACGGCGCCGACGCCACCGCCCGCGAGCTCAACCACATGCTCGGCCTGGGCGAGGCCCGGCAGCCGGGCGACTGGCGCCCGCCGATCGTCAAGACGGTCGCGGCCCGGGGCGAGGGCGTGGACGAGCTGGTCGAGGCCTTGGAGAAGCACCAGGCCTGGCTGGCCGAGAGCGGCGAGCTGCAGCGGCGCCGGACGGCCCGGGCGGCCTCCGAGATCGAGGCCATCGCACTGGCCGCCCTGCGGGCCCGGATCGGCGACCTGCGCGGGGACTCCCACCTGGACGCGCTGGCCGAGCGGGTGGCCGCCGGGCAGTTGGACCCGTATGGGGCGGCGGACGAGCTGGTGGCGGGCGTCACCGGAGCCTGAACCCTGGACTCGGGCTCCGGCGCCGCCCGGGTGGTTCAGTGCGGGAAGAGCTCGGAGACGATCAGCTTGGTGAGCTCGTTGGCGGGCGCCGTGCCGTCGGGGGACTGGTTGAGGTTGGCCAGCACCACGATGGTCGCGGCGCGGTCCGGGTCGTAGGCCATGAAGCTGGTGTAGCCGGGCAGTTGGCCGTCGTGGCCGATGAAGCCGTCCACGTCGAAGATGGCCAGGCCGTACCCGGGGGCGTTCGGCTGGTCCGAGGTGTGGATGAAGTCCAGGCGCTGGCGCTGGAGTTCGGGGGTCAGCAGGTCGCCCTTGGCCAGCACCGGAGCCCAGCGGTTGAGGTCGGCCACGGTCGAGACCACGCCGCCGGCCGCCGCCGCCCAGGACACGTTGTTGTGGGTCACCTCGTACGGGTTGCCCGCCGACCAGTCGGCCCAGGCCGCGTCCTTGCCGGTGAGGGTCGGGGTGGTCAGGCTCGCCACGTTGGAGATGAACTCGTAGCCGTGGGCGTACGGCCCGGGCAGGGCCGTGTTGGGGTCGAAGGAGCTCTCGGTCATGCCGACCGGCTCGAAGACCCCCTTCCGGATCAGCTCGCCGAGCGAGCGGTGGGTCAGCTGCTCGGCGATCAGGCCGAGCAGGATGGTGTTGGTGTTCGAGTAGTGGAAGCCGGTGCCGGGCGGGAAGTAGCAGTCGTGCGCGAAGGCGATGTCGAGCAGCTGCTGCGGGGTCCAGTCCCGCTCGGGGTGGTCGTCCAGCTGCCGGTTGAACTCCGGGTCCTCGCTGTAGTTGTAGAGCCCGCTGGTCATCTGGAGCAGCTGGCGGATGGTGATGTGCTCGCCGTCCGGTACGTCGGGACGGTAGGTGCTCACCGGGTCGTCCAGGCCGAGCAGCCCGTCCTTGACCAGCTCCAGGATCACCGTGCCGGTCAGGGTCTTGGTGATGCTGCCGATCCGGACGTGGTCGGCCGGGTCCATCGGGCGGCCGGTGGCGAGGTCGCTGGTGCCGAGCGAGGTGGTCCAGGTGCCCCACTCGGGGGTGGTGACGGAGACCACGGCGCCGGGGATGCGGAGGCGCTGCATGACGGCCGTCAGGTCGGCGGTGAGCTGGCGCTGGGTCACCGGCGTGCGGGGGGCGGCGAACGCGGTGGCGGCGGGAGTGCTGAGGGCGACGGTGGCGGCCAGGAGGGCGGCGGGCCAGCGGCGGGTACGGGGGCGGGTGCGCATGGGGGCGTGTACCGCACGGGGGAGCGTGGGTCGCACCGGGGCGGCGGGAAACCCTCCGGACGTGGGTACGCACAGGGCCGTCTGCACCAGGCGGAGGGTGATTTCCCCTGACAGCAGGTGTCAGGGAAGGGGGCTTAGCCTCCGGGGCATGAGCGAGCGTGCGGAGTGGGTGGTGGAGCTGCGGCGGTACACGCTGCGGCCGGGGCAGCGGGACACCTTGATCGAGCTGTTCGAGCGGGAGTTCGTGGCCGGGCAGGAGGCGGTGGGGATCCGGGTGGGCGGGCGGTTCCGGGAGGTGGACGATCCGGACCGGTTCGTCTGGCTGCGGGCCTTCCCCGACATGGAGGCGCGGCGGCGGGCGCTGGAGGCGTTCTACTACGGGCCGGTCTGGCGGGAGCACCGGGAGGTGGCGAACGGGACCATGCTGGACTCGGACGACGTGCTGCTGCTGCGCGGGCCGGGGTACCGGCCGCCGGTGGGGGCGGGGGTGGTCACGGTGACCATCTGTCACGTGGAGCCGGGGGTGACGGGCTTCCAGCCGGGGGTGACGGGCTTCCCGCCGGGGGCTGCGGCTCACCGGACCGAGCACGCGGCGAACACGTTTCCTGCGTTGCCGGTGCGGGAGGACGTGGAGGTGGTGGTCTGGTTCGAGGAGGGGGAGGGCGGGCCGCTGCCGGAGGGAGTGGGGCGGGTGGAGCGGCTCACGTTGGAGCCGGTGGTGTGAGGGGCGGACAGGGCAACGGGCCCGGGGCGTGAAGCGGGCTCAGAGTAGGGGGTTGGCCGCGCCGTTCCCCGCGCCCCCGGTGGTGGCCGTCAGCCAGGCGGTGACCACGGCCCGGTGGGCCGAGGCGGTGGCTTCGGCGATGTCCAGCGGGAGACGGAGGGGGGCGCCGAGGTGCACGTGGAGGGTGGGGCGGCGGAAGGGGGCGGTGGCGAGGCCGGCGAGCTGCTTGGCGGGGCTGCCGGAGGTCAGGCGGCGGGCGCCGCACTGGCCGAGGGGGACGACGGGGGCGCCGCCGGCCGCGGCGAGGCGGGCGAGGCCGGTGCGGAAGGGGCGGGGCTCGGCGTCGGCGGAGTCGCGGCGGCGGGGCAGGCCGCCCTCGCCGTAGATCAGCACGACGCGGCCGGCCGCGAGGGCGGCGGCGGCCTGGTCGAGGGCGGAGGCGGCCCGGGCGGTGCCGCGGTGCACGGGTATGTGGCCGCCGGAGCGCAGCAGGCGGCCGAGCAGGGGGATCCGCCAGAGGCCCGCGGTGGCCAGCACCACCGGTTCGGTGCCCAGGCGCCGGAGGGCGGCGAGCACCACGGCGGGGTCGGCGAGGGAGCTGTGGTTGGCCACCACGATGCTGCCGGGGGCCACCGGGCCCGGGAGCTCGGAGCTGACGGTGAGCCGGCCGAGGAGGGGGATCAGGGCGGTGGCGATCCGGCTGAGCATGGCTGGGTCCTTCGGGTGGCCGGGGCGGGCGGGCTGCCACCATCCTCCCGGGCCGGGGCCGCCCGTTCCTGAGTACGGGTACTCAGGGTCCGCTGGAGGCCGCCGGGCTCAGGAACGGCCGCGCAGGGTGCGCAGGTGCTCGGCGATCGGGGCCAGGGCCTCGTGCACGGCGTCGATCTGCTCGGGGGTGAAGCGGTCGATGAAGTGGGCCCGGACGCTGCGGACGTGGTCGGGGGCGACCTTCTGCATGGTGGCCCAGCCCTGTTCGGTGAGGTGGGCGTAGAGGCCGCGGCGGTCGCCGGGACACTCCTGGCGCAGCACCAGGCCGGCCGATTCCATCCGGGTGATCTGGTGGGAGAGCCGGCTCTTGGACTGGAGGGTGGCGGTGGCCAGGTCGGTCATCCGCATCCGGCGGTCCGGGGCCTCGGAGAGCACCACCAGGATCTCGTAGTCGTTGAGGGCGAGGTTGTGCGACTGGAGCTCACGGCTGAGCTGGTAGTCGAGCAGCTTGCTGACCTCCAGGTGGGCACGCCAGAACTGCTGCTCCTTGGCGGTGAGCCAGGGGGTCTCCTCCGCCGCCTCGGCGGGGGCTGCGGAGGAGACCGGTGCTGCGTCTGCGGGGTGCGTGTCCATCGTGTCCATGAGGACAGCATAACGGAAACTGTTTAATCTTGTACAATATGATGGACAGGAAAATCAGATTCCGAATCGGCGGCCCAACTCGCCCAGATTACCGATTCCCGGCACATTCACATTCGGCAGCTGCTGCCCGCCCCGGCCGCCGTGCTGCTGCGGGGCGCCGCCGCCCGGCACGCCCGGCTCGGCGTCTATCCGGCCCACCGAACGCTCCGCCAGCAGCTGCTCGGAGGACTGCAGCAGCACCTGGCCGGCCCCGATGAACTCGAACTGGTGCTCCTCGCCGGAGGCGCCGCCGATCCCGGTCAGGTGCCGCAGGCCGCCGAGCACCCCGTGCAGGTAGTGGTGGTCGTAGTGGTGGCAGGGCGCGGGGCAGTCGGCCCAGCCGACCAGCGCCTGCGGGTCCACCCGGACCGGCGGGTCGACGAAGACCACCGGGCCGTTGGAGGCGGCGACGAACTTGCCGGTGCCGATCAGGGTCAGGAAGCCCGGGATGATCGACTGCTTGAGCGCCAGGGTCGGCTCGAAGGCCAGCAGGTTGCCCGAGCGCACCGTCAGGTTGCCCTCCTCCAGGTCGTAGGAGTTGAGGTCGAAGGCGCGGTCGGCGAGCAGCAGCTTGCCCCGGCCCTCGGCCACCACCCAGTCGGAGGCGTGCAGCGGGGAGTTGAAGTTCTGCTGGAGCACCCGGTCGAGCGAGCCGCGGCCGATCCCGGAGAAGCGGATCTCGCCGTAGTAGGCGATCATCTTCCCCTTCTGCAGGTAGTAGGCCCCGTTCAGGTCCACCGAGAAGGCGTACGGGTTGACGTTGTCGTTCGCCGGCAGGGAGTACTGGTCGTACACGGCGGGACCGGCCGGCTGCTGCTGGGGCTGCGGCGGGATCGGCATCGCCGTCTGGGTCGGCTGGTACGACTGCTGGACCTGCTGCTGCGAGTAGCCCTGCTGGCCGTGGCCGGGCTGCTGGCCGTGGCCGGGCTGCTGGCCGTAGGGGTTCGGCGGGGGCTGCTGACCGTAGGGGTTCTGCGGCGGGTAGGACATCAGAGCTTCTCCTCGCTCGCCTGCACGTACACCACTCCGTGGCCGGAGAGCTCCAGCTGGAAGGCCTCGCCGGAGCCGCGGCCGATCATGTCGCGCCAGCCGAGGGCGCTGGACAGCTTGTTGCGGACGTCTCCCCGGTGCGCCACGTAGGCCTGCGGGTCGACGTGCACGGGCTGCTGGGGGGTGATCGGCAGCTCTATCACCCCGCCGTGGGCCATCACCGCGACCGAGCCCTTGCCGGTCAGCTGGGTGGTGAACAGGCCCTGGCCGGTGACCTGGCCGCGGACGATGCCCATCACCCCGCCCTGGGAGCCCATGAACATGGTGGACTGCTGGAGCGAGCCCTCGAAGGCGAGCAGGCGGTCGGCCTCCACGTAGAGCACTTCGCCGTTCAGCTCGACCAGGTGCACGTGGTGGCCGCCGTGGCCGAACATCACGCTGCCCTGGCCCTCGACGGTCATCAGCGGGGTGTCCTCGTTCGCCACCCGGCGCCCGATCATCGACATCACCCCGCCCTGGCCGCCCATCAGGTTGGGGGTGAAGCTCACCTCGCCGGTGTAGGCGAGCATCGCACCGCGCTGGCTGAACACCCGCTGGCCGGGCACCAGGTGGGCCCGGACCATCTTGCCGTTGATCCGCTCGAAGGCCATCAGACCTCACCCCCGAAGGTGATCTTCTCGGAGGGCTGCACGTAGACCAGCCCCTCGCCGGTGAACTCCACCTGCATCGCCTCGCCGCCGCCCTCGCCGATCAGGGTGGTCCAGCCGGCGCCGGACTTGAGCGCCCGGTTGAGGTTGCCGGTGTGCGCGACGTACGCGCCCGGGTCGACCCGGAGCGGGGTGCCCTGGGAGACCCGCAGCACGATGGCCGGGCCGTTGGAGATCAGCGCGGCCCAGCCGTGCCCCTCCACCTTGGTGGTGAAGAGGCCGTTGCCGGAGGCCATGCCGTTGAGGCCGGTGAAGGAGGTGCCGGTGTGCAGGGTGGCCTCGGTGCAGAGCAGGTTGTCGGACTCGACGTAGAGCGTCTCGCCGTTCAACCGCACCAGGTTGACCTCGGTCGCCTTCTCGGCGAAGAAGCAGGTGCCCTGCCCCTTCACCTCCATGACCGTCATCTGCTCGCCGGTCAGGCGCCTGGTCACCATGCCGCGCAGGCCGTCACCGCCGCCGGTGAGCTTCTTGAAGTTCATCTGGCCGGTGTAGGCCACCATGCTGCCGTTGCGGGCCTTGACGGCGTCACCCGCCAGGTCCACGGCGAGGACTCGGGATCCCTGGGTTCGAAACTGTGCCACCCGGCGAATGTAGCGTCAGGCCACCACGGTTGACACCTGTGCCGCCTGCTCGACTTCGAGGAGTGAGGCGGAGTGACGCTCGGCCTCGAAGGCGACCACGCCGCCGCGCAGGCCGAACAGCCGCTTGGAGAGCAGGATCCAGACCACCGCCGCGATGTTGAGCAGCAGGGTGCAGACCTTGAGCGCGCTCACGTGCTCGGAGAGCTCGTAGCCCTCCAGCGGCAGGAAGGCGGCGGTGGCCACCACGGTCAGGTACTCGGCCCAGCGGCGGCCCAGCCAGAGCCCGTACGCCTCGACGATCTCGATCAGCGCGTAGACGAGCAGCGCGACCGCGACGATCACCAGGGTGCTGTGCTTGTAGTCGAAGGTCTTGCGGATGGTGTCGACGATCGGCGAGTGCTCGAGGTCGTAGTGGAAGTGGTCGGTGACCGGCCGGAAGACGGTGAGGTTGCTGTCGAAGAACTGGCGCACCGCGTCCTGGCTGTTGGAGAACTTCCAGACCGCCCAGGCCACCAGCACGATCAGCACCCCGCGCAGCAGCCGCTCGATGGCCAGGAAGCGCAGGATGAAGATGTCGCGCAGCGCCTTCCCCCGGGGCACCAGCGGAGCCTGGGCGGCCGGCCCGGAGCCGTGCGGGGCGCCCAGTGCGAAGTCGCCGCAGCGCAGGCAGCGCCAGGCCTCGCCGAGCGCGGTGTCGGCCCGCAGCCGGCTGTGCAGCTCCGGCTCGGTGGGTGCGTAGGTGGTGTGGCCGCGCCGCGAGCAGGTGCGGCGGTTCCAGTCGATGGCCATGGTGGGGTCCCCCAGGGTGTTCGGTGCGGTGGTGCGCTTGCGCGGTCAGCAGGATACGGGCGAGGCACCCCGGGCCGGGCGCGGGTGTTCGATCGGTGATAATGGGAGGCGGTTTGTGAGTCGGTTCACAAGCCTCGTCGACGCCTACAAGAGGTAGCCACCGTGAAGAACAGCAGCGCCGTCCACCGCCTGCGCCTGGTGTCCGGGCCCGAGGGCCTGTCCTTCCTCCTGCTGCTGGTCTGCTCGGTGCTCAAGCGCACCACTAGCTTCGACGCGGTCAAGCCAATGGGGTACATCCACGGGGTGTTGTTCATCCTCTACGTGGTCTTCCTCGCCCTGGCCTGGCAGCAGCAGCGCTGGGATCGCAAGCGCGGGATCGTGCTGTTCATCCTGGCAGCGCTGCCCACCGGCGGCTTCTTCGCCGAGCGGATGCTGGCCCGCGAGGAGCGCGGCGAGTACCCGGCGAAGGCCGAGCCCGCCACCGCCTGACCCGCCGTACGCCGAAGGCCGGACCCCCGACGGGGGCCCGGCCTTTCGCGTGGGCCGTACTAGTTGACGTTCACCGCGCTCCAGGCCGCGGCGACCTGGGCGTACTCGGTGCTGGTGGTGCCGTAGAGGTCGCCGGCGGCCTTGAGGGTCGCGGTGCGGGCGGCCTTGTAGTTGGTGGTGGAGGTGAAGTACGTGGTCAGCGCGCGGTACCAGACCTGGAGGGCCTTGGCCCGGCCGATGCCGGCCACGGTGGAGCCGTTGGAGGTCGGCGAGTTGTAGCTGACGCCGTTGATCACCTTGGCGCCGCTGCCCTCGGCCAGCAGGTAGAAGAAGTGGTTGGCCACGCCGGAGGAGTAGTGCACGTCCAGGTTGCCGACGCCGGAGGACCAGGAGTCCGCCGAGCCGCCGTCCTTGGAGGGCTTGTCCATGTAGCGCAGCGGCGTGCCGTCGCCGTTGATGTTGATCAGCTCGCCGATCAGGTAGTCCGGCTTGTCGGCGGCCAGGTTGGCGTACCACTCGACGGCGGTGCCGAAGATGTCCGAGGTGGCCTCGTTGAGGCCGCCGGACTCACCCGAGTAGTTCAGGTTGGCGGTGGCGGCGGTCACGCCGTGGCTCATCTCGTGGCCCGAGACGTCCAGGGCGGTCAGCGGGTGGGTGTTGGAGGCACCGTCGCCGTAGGTCATGCAGAAGCAGGAGTCGTCCCAGAAGGCGTTGACGTAGTTCTTGCCGTAGTGGACGCGGCTGTAGGCGCCGACCCCGTCGTTGCGGATGCCGTTGCGGCCGAAGGTGGACTTGTAGAAGTCCCAGGTGGCCGCTGCGCCGTACTGGGCGTCCACGGCGGCGGACTGGGTGTTGGAGGCCAGGCCGGTGCCCCAGGCGTTGTCGGCGTCGGTGTAGAGGGTGCCGGTGCCGGAGGTGCGGCCCTTGAGGTCGGTGGTGTACTGGCCGCCGCGGGTGGCGTCCTTGAGCTGGTAGGTCGAGCCGGTGTAGTTGGTGGTCAGCGGCACCGAGCCGACGAAGACGCCCTTGCCGGAGCCGGTGGCGTTGGCGGTCTGGATCTCCTCGTGGGTGGAGAGCACGGCGCCGGAGGTCGCGTCGGTGACCAGCACCTGGCGGCTCGGGGTGCCGTCGGCCCGCTGGCCCTGCACCGTGGTGCGGTAGGCCAGGCGCGGGGCGCCGTCGGTGGCCCAGACGACGAGGCCGGCCGCGCCGGTCTGGTCGACGGAGGTCAGCGCGGCCTCGTCGGCGTCGTTGGTGGCCTGGCCGAGCTGGGCCTTGACCGTGCCGGTGGCCTTCGCGGCGGCCTGGGCGGCCGACAGCTTCGGGGTGAGGCTCGACAGCGCGAGCTTCTGGTCGGTGGCCTTGTCGACCGACTTGATCGCACCGTTGGCGGCCTGGTGCACCACCAGGTCGCCGCCCAGCACCGGGAGGCCGCCGAGGGTCCGCTCGTAGCGCAGGTGGCGGGTGCCGTCCGCGTCCACGATCGCGTCCTTGGGGATCAGCTGCTCCTGGCCGCCCAGGCCGATCGCCTTGGCGGTGGAGCCGGCCTCGGCGCTCGCCTGGGCGATCAGGGCGGAGTGCTGGCGGCCGGCGGCGCTGTTCGAGATCGGGCTCGGGTTGGCCTGGGCCGTCCCGGCGGTGACCTGGATCGCCGCCGCGAGCACGGCAGAGGCAGAGAGAACGGCTCCGACTGTCAGCTTGCGCTTCATGAGAGACGGATTCCTTCCGGTACAACCGCGTGTGCGCGGTCGCATCGCGTTCCGGGGCGCCGGAGTTGGCACCTGCTGGGGCGGAACGGACGCTGACGAGCTGCTCCGTGCGGTCACGCGACGTCCGGCCTGTGGGGTGGGGAGGCCGGACTGTCGAACGGGGCTGGCCAGAAGCATGACAATCACACCGGTGGAATGACAGGTCTCGGGCAAGAATTGGCAAAATCCCGCCAGCGAGCTGATGGAGTAGGCGACCTGAAACGTCACCAGGAAACCGGACAAGTCGGGCATAACGACTCGTTGATCGAGAGTTTCCATCCGAACCGTGGCTGAATAGCCGTCGAATTCGAGTAACGACGGTCGCTGGCTTGTACATTGCCGCAACATTGCGTATCCGGGAGGTGCGCCGCTGACCGGCTCCCGACGTTGGCGGAGGTCCGCCAACCCCGGCCGCTTGTCCAGCATCGTGGACACCTGCTACCGCTTTCCGGCCGTCCGAGTACGGTGGGCGCGTGGCAAAGCCCCTCGCTCTCGACTTCGACCCGATCGCCCGCGCCGACGAACTGTGGACCAGTCGCTGGGGCGGTGCGCCGGCGATGGCCGCCATCACCTCGGTGATGCGGGCCCACCAGATCCTGCTCTCCCGGGTGGACGCCGTGGTCAAGCCGTACGGGCTCACCTTCGCCCGGTACGAGGCGCTCGTGCTGCTCACCTTCAGCCGCACCGGCGAGCTCTCGCTCTCCAAGATCGGCGAGCGGCTGATGGTGCACCCCACCAGCGTCACCAACACCGTCGACCGCCTGGTCCGGGCCGGCCTGGTGGCCCGCCGCCCCAACCCCACCGACGGCCGGGGCGTGCTCGCCTCGATCACCGACCGGGGGCGCGAGGTGGTCGAGCAGGCCACCCGCGAGCTGATGTCCATCGACTTCGGCCTGGAGGGCTACGGGCCCGGGCAGTGCCAGGAGGTCTTCGAGCTGCTCCGGCCGCTGCGGGTGGACGCGGGGGACTTCAAGGACTCCGTGGAGTAGGGGGCGGACAGAACCGCCCGAAGCGGGCGGTTACCCTCGATGGCATGAAGCAGAGTGTGCTGACCCGGTACCGGGCGATGGCGTATGTCACGGGTGTCCTCCTGATCCTGCTCACCCTGGGTGTGATCGCCAAGTACGCGCTCGACATCTCGGGCGCGGCGGGCTTCACCACCGCCGTCGGCATCGCCCACGGGTGGCTCTACGTGGTCTACCTGGTGTTCGCCTTCGACCTGGGCACCAAGGCCAAGTGGCCGATGGGCAAGCTGGCCTGGGTGCTGCTGGCCGGCACCATCCCGACCGCCGCCTTCTTCGTCGAGCGCAAGGTCTCGCAGGACGTGGCCCCGCTGATCGAGGCCCCCGAGGCCGTCAGCGCCTGACACCGTCGCGGCGGGTCTCCGTCGGCCCGCAGGTCGCCATCGACATTTACTAGGACGTCCGAGTAGTTTGGTGGGACGTCCTAGTAGCTGTGTCGTCCCGCGATCCGGGGTGGCCGTACGGAGTGGAGTTCGGAGTCGATGGACGCCGAGGAGATCGAGGCCGGTCGCCGGCGCTGGCAGCAGCGGTACGACAAGGCCCGCAAGCGTGACGCGGACTTCACCACCCTGAGCGGCGACGAGGTCGCCCCCGTCTACGGCCCGCCCGCCGGGCAGCCGGTCGAGGGCTTCGAGCGGATCGGCTGGCCGGGCGAGTACCCGTACACCCGTGGCCTGCACCCCACCGGCTACCGCGGCCGGACGTGGACCATCCGGCAGTTCGCCGGCTTCGGCAACGCCCAGCAGACCAACGAGCGCTACAAGATGATCCTGGAGGCCGGCGGCGGCGGCCTCTCGGTCGCCTTCGACATGCCCACCCTGATGGGCTACGACTCCGACGAGCCCAAGTCGCTCGGCGAGGTCGGCCACTGCGGCGTGGCGATCGACTCGGCGGCCGACATGGAGGTGCTCTTCGACTCCATCCCGCTGGGCGAGGTCACCACCTCGATGACGATCAGCGGCCCGGCCGTGCCGATCTTCTGCATGTACCTGGTCGCGGCCGAGCGCCAGGGCGTGGACCCCTCGGTGCTCAACGGCACGCTGCAGACGGACATCTTCAAGGAGTACATCGCGCAGAAGGAGTGGCTCTTCGCTCCCGAGCCGCACCTGCGCCTGATCGGCGACCTGATGGCCTACTGCGCCGAGGGCATCCCCGCGTACAAGCCGCTCTCGGTCTCCGGCTACCACATCCGCGAGGCCGGGGCCACGGCCGCGCAGGAGCTCGCCTACACCCTCGCCGACGGCTTCGCGTACGTGGAGCTCGGCCTCTCCCGCGGTCTCGACGTGGACGTCTTCGCGCCGGGCCTGTCCTTCTTCTTCGACGCGCACCTGGACTTCTTCGAGGAGATCGCCAAGTTCCGCGCCGCGCGCCGGATCTGGGCCCGCTGGATGAAGGAGCGGTTCGGCGCCAAGACCGACAAGGCGCAGTGGCTCCGCTTCCACACCCAGACGGCCGGTGTCTCGCTCACCGCCCAGCAGCCCTACAACAACGTGGTCCGCACGGCGGTGGAGGCCCTGTCGGCCGTCCTGGGCGGCACCAACTCGCTGCACACCAACGCGCTGGACGAGACGCTGGCCCTGCCCTCCGAGCAGGCCGCCGAGATCGCGCTGCGGACGCAGCAGGTGCTGATGGAGGAGACCGGCGTCGCCAACGTCGCCGACCCGCTGGGCGGCTCCTGGTACGTCGAGGCCCTCACCGACCGGATCGAGGCCCAGGCCGAGGAGATCTTCGCCAAGATCCTGGCCAAGGGCACCGAGGACCACCCGATCGGCCCGATGACCTCCGGCATCCTGCGCGGCATCGAGGAGGGCTGGTTCACCGGTGAGATCGCCGAGGCCGCCTTCCAGTACCAGCAGTCCCTGGAGAAGGGCGAGAAGCGGGTCGTCGGCGTCAACTGCCACCCGCGCTCCGTCACCCCCGAGCTGGAGATCCTCCGCGTCTCCCACGAGGTCGAGAAGGAGCAGGTCCGCGTCCTGAAGGCCCGCAAGGCCGAGCGCGACGAGGCGGCCGTCCGGGCCGGCCTCGACGCGATGCTCGCCGCCGCCCGGGCGGGCGAGAACATGATCCCGCCGATGCTCGACGCGGTCCGCGCCGAGGCGACCCTCGGCGAGATCTGCAACGCGCTGCGGGACGAGTGGGGCATCTACCGGGAGATCCCCGCCTTCTAGCCGACGGCAACCATGGGGGCGCGGGGAACTGCGCGAACGCGGGAGGCGACAGGCCGGTCACCTTCCGCACGCGCGCAGTTCCCCGCGCCCCTGATAGTGCAACTGCAGCAGAGTGCCTCCGCCAGGAGCGGTACCGGCCGTCAGGGTCATGCCGTGCGCTTTGGCGATCTGGCGGGCCATGGCGAGGCCGAGGCCGGAGCCGGGGAGGCTGCGGGCGGTGGTGGAGCGGTAGAAGCGGTCGAAGATGTGGGGGAGGTCTTCGGGGGTGATGCCGGGGCCGTGGTCGCGGATGGTGAGGGTGGTGGGGGTGAGGCGGATTTCGACGGGGCCGGTGGGCGGGCTGAATTTGGCGGCGTTGTCGAGGAGGTTGCCGATCAGGCGGGTGAGGCGGGCGGGGACGCCGGGGACGGTCGGGTCACCCGACGGTCGGTAGTGGAAGGTGATGGCGGGCCAGTGGCCGGCGGCGGTGTCGACGCAGTGGGCGACCAGGGGGGCGAGCGGGACGGGCTCGACCAGGGGTTGGGGCTCTTCGTCGCGGGCCAGCTCGATCAGGTCGTTGACCAGGCCGGTGATCTCGCGGAGTTGGCGGTGCAGGCCGGCGGTGGCGCGGACGCGCTGGGCCTCGGTCAACCGGTCGGCGCGGGAGAGGAGTTCGGCGTTGGTGCGCAGGGCCGTGAGCGGGGTGCGGAGCTCGTGCGAGGCGTCGGCGACCAGGCGCTTCTGGGCCGTCACGGAGGCCTCCAGGGCTTCCAGCATCACGTTGAACGCGCCTGCCAGGCGGGTGAGTTCGTCCTCGCTGCGGTCGGGCGGGAGGCTGATCCGGACGCCCGCGTCGCGGGTGGCGGCGATCCGTTCGGCGGTGGCCGTCAGGCGCGCGACGGGGGCCAGGCCGGCCCGGGCCACCGCGTAGCCGAGCAGGCCGGCGGCCAGGATGCCGAGGCCGGCCACCAGGGCCATCAACTCGCCCGCCTGGGTGACGCCTTGTCGGACGGTGTCGGAGCGCAGGGCGACCTGGACGGCCTGGCCGGGGGCGAAGGGGGTGGTGAGCATCCGGGCCGGATGGCCGGCCACGGTGATCTCGCTGTAGTAGCCGGAGCGTTGGCCGGCCGCGACCTCGCGGGTGGCCGGGGTGACGGGCAGCGGGTACGGGGTGCGCGGTTCGGCGGCGGGGGAGGCGGGGACGATCTGGGTGCAGGCGGGGGCCGCCAGGAAGCCGCACTCGCCGGACACCGTCTGCGGCGGCTCGCCGCGGTGCTGCTGCTTGGTGAGGGTGGCGTGCTGGGTCAGGTTGAGGTCGAGCTGGTGCACCAACTCGTAGCGGATGACGGTGAATCCGGCCGCGCAGATGCCGAGGGTGACCAGCGCGACGGCGGCCGAGGTGGCCAGGGCCAGCCGGGTGCGCAGCGGTCGGCGCCGCCGCCAGGCGGCGTGGGCACCACCCGCGCTCACGCCGTGCCCAGGCGGTAGCCGACTCCGTGCACGGTGTGCACCAGCCTCGCCTCGCCGCCCGCTTCGAGCTTGCGGCGCAGGTAACCCACGTACACCGCCAGCGAGTTGGAGTCGGGGCCGAAGTCGGCGCCCCAGACCCGGGCCATGATGAGCTCGCGCGGCAGGGCCTGCTCGGGGTTGAGCAGCAGGAGTTCGAGCAGGGCGAACTCGGTGCGGGAGAACTCCAGCGGGCGGCTGCCGCGGCGGCCGGTGCGGCCCACCGGGTCGACGGTGAGGTCGGCGTAGCCGAGGGTGCCGTCCGGTTCGGCGGGGGCGGTGCGGCGGAGCAGGGCGCGCAGGCGGGCGGTGAGCTCGTCCAGGGCGAAGGGCTTGACCAGGTAGTCGTCGGCGCCCGCGTCCAGGCCGTCGACCCGGTCGCTGACCGAGTCGCGGGCGGTCAGCACCAGGATCGGCACCCGGTCGCCCAGGGCACGGACGCGGCGGCAGAAGGCCAGGCCGTCCAGGGCGGGCATCATCACGTCGAGCACCACGGCGTCCGGCTGCCAGGCCGTCAGTGCGGCCAGCCCGGCCAGGCCGTCGGCCGCGCCGTGCACGGCGTACCCCTCGACGGCCAGGCCGTCCTCGACGGCGGCCCGCACCTCGGGGTCGTCGTCCACCACCAGCACCCTCGCACGTGACGTCATGCGGACAACCCTCTCAAACCGGGCTATTAGAACTCTCTTAGCTCGCCCGAAGAGGCTCGGCGCATGACAGAGAACCGCTTGTCCGTGGTGATCGGCGCCGGTGGCACCGGGGGCCACATCTACCCGGGCCTGGCGCTCGCCGAGGCGCTGCGCCGGGCCGAGCCGGGGGCCGAGATCTCCTTCGTCGGCACCGAGCGCGGGCTGGAGACCCGGCTGATCCCGGAGGCGGGGTACCGGCTGCACACCGTCGACATGATCCCCTTCGACTCCTCGCTCGGCCTGCGCCGGTACACCCTGCCGGTGGCGCTGCTGCGCTCCGGCGCGCAGTGCAGGGAGATCCTGCGCGCGCAGGGCGCGCAGATCGCCGTGGGCATGGGCGGCTACCCCAGCGCGCCGGTGATCGTCGGGGCGCGGATGGCCGGGCTGCCCAGCGTGGTGCACGAGTCCAACGCGGTGCCCGGCCGGGCCAACCGCTTCGCGGCCCGGCTCACCCCGCACCTGGCGCTGGCCTTCGACCGCACCCGCGAGCACCTGCCGGCCGGCACCGGGGCCGAGACGGTGGGCATGCCGATGGTCGGCGCGGTGGCCAGCCTGGACCGGGCCGCGCTGCGGCCCGAGGCCCGGGCCCGGCTGGGGGTGGCCCCCGACGAGCACCTGGTGGTCTTCAACGGCGGCAGCCTGGGCGCGGCCCGGCTCACCGAGGCGGCGCTCGGCCTGGCCGAGCGCTGGCACCGCCGGCCGGACGTCCGGCTGCTGATCAAGACCGGCCCGGCCGCGCTGCCGGCGGCCCGGGAGCGGCTCGGCCGCTCGCCGGTGGCCACGGCGGTGGCCTACCTGGACCGGATGGACCTGGTCTACGCCGCCGCCGACCTGGTGGTCTGCCGGGCCGGCTCGGCCACCGTGGCCGAACTGGCCGGCACCGGGGTGCCCGCCGTGCTGGTGCCCTACCCGCACGCCCCGCACGACCACCAGACCCACAACGCCCGGGTGCTCTCCGACGCGGGCGCCGGGCTGCTGCTGCCCGACGGCGAGTGCACCGCCGAGCGCCTGGCCGCCCTGGTCGAGCCGCTGCTCGCCGACCCCCGCCGGCTCGACCTGATGAGCCGCGCGGCCGATCCGTCCACCCACGCCGAGGCGGCCGACCTGCTCGCGGCCAAGGTGCTGCGGGTGGCCGGCCGTGCATCCGCCTACGCCCCCAGGAGGGCCGCATGAACACTCTGAACGGCACCCGAGTCCTCGTCACCGGCGCGGAGGGCTTCATCGGCTCGACGCTGGTCGACCTCCTCGTCGAGCGCGGCGCCCGGGTGCGCGCCCTCGTCCACTACAAGCCGTACGCCGAGCGCGGCCACCTGGCGAAGTACCTGGGCTCGGAGGAGGTCGAGATGGTGGCCGGGGACGTGCGCGACCCCGGGCGGGTGCAGGACGCCGTGGCCGGCTGCGACACCGTCTTCCATCTGGCCGCGCTGATCGGCATCCCGTACTCCTACCTGGCGCCCGAGGCGTACGTGCAGACCAACGTGGTCGGCACCCAGAACGTGGCGGCGGCCTGCCTGCGGGCCGGGGCCTCGCTGGTGCACACCTCCACCAGCGAGGTGTACGGCACCGCGATCACCGCGCCGATCACCGAGGCGCACCCGCTGCAGCCGCAGTCGCCCTACTCGGCCTCCAAGATCGGCGCCGACATGACGGCGCTCTCCTACTGGCACGCCTTCGAGCTGCCGGTCACCGTGGTGCGCCCGTTCAACACCTACGGGCCCCGGCAGTCGGCCCGGGCCGTCATCCCGACCATCCTCTCCCAGCTGCACGCGGGCGCCGGGGAGATCCGGCTCGGCTCGCTCACCCCGACCCGGGACTTCACCTACGTCACCGACACCGCCGAGGGCTTCCTGGCGGCGGCACTCTCCCCGAAGGCGCGCGGCGAGGTGCTCAACCTGGGCACCGGCAGCGAGATCGCGATCGGCGAGCTCGCCGAGCAGCTGATCGCGGCGGCCGGCTCCACCGCCAAGGTGGTCCAGGACCCGTCCCGGCTGCGCCCGGGCGGCAGTGAGGTGGAGCGCCTGCTCTCGGACAACACCAAGGCTCGCGAGCTGACCGGCTGGCGGCCGAAGGTCTCGCTGACCGAGGGCCTGCGCGCCACCTCGGCCTGGGTCGCCGCCAACCTTGACGCCTTCGCCCCCGGCCGCTACCAGGTCTGACCGGGGCTCAGGGGAGCCTCAGTCGGCCAGCGGGCTGAGCAGCAGGGTGGTGAAGCGGCGGATCCACTCGGCGGTGACGGGCTCGCCGCTGACCAGCATCCGGTGCTCCACGGTGCCGGCGATGGTGTCGAAGATGATGTCGACCTCCTCGCAGGCGGTGGTGTCGTCGAGGTCGGGGCCCAGCTCGCCGCGCTGCTGGGCCATCGCCCGGCCCTGGCGGACCAGGTGCTTCTGGGGCTCGACGATGCGTTCGCGGATGCGGCGGCGCAGCTCCGGGTCGCGGGTGCCCTCGGCGAACAGGGCGAGCAGGGCGGCCTGGGTCTCCGGGCGGGCCAGCAGGGCGGCGAACTCGGCCACCACGTGCTCGATGTCGGCCTGCAGGCTGCCCCGGTCGGTCATCTCCAGCTCGTCGAAGAGGCTGGCCACGGCCTCGATCACCAGGTCGTTCTTGGAGGGCCAGCGGCGGTAGAGGGTGGTCTTGGCCACGCCAGCCCGGGCGGCCACGTGGCCCATGGTCAGGGCGCCCCAGCCGATCTCGGCCAGGGCGTCCCGGGTCGCGTCCAGGATGGCGCGGTCGGCGCTCGCGCTGCGCGGGCGCCCCTTGCCGCGCGGCAGGGCGGCGGGGGCGGCCGGCTGCCGGGTGGTGGGGGCCACCGAGCCTCCTAGCGATGCATACGGAACGGACACGTGGGATTCAGTTTCGACCGGTTTACTTGTCGGTAACTTCTCCGGGGGAGGCCACCGTAGCGACATGTCGTCCTCCGTCGCAGCCGGGGGAGTCGGGAAAGTGGGGCAGCTCACGTCCGTGGAGCCCCGGGCGGGCTTGCGGCGGGGGCCCTCGGTGCAGATACGCTACGACTCGTAGCGAAAGAGCGACAACCACGCGGTGCGCGCCCCAGGGATCGGGCCCCCGCGAGGCGCGGGTGGGGACCCGCGCCGTAGCTCGGCGCAGGGGAGCGGGGGAGTCCCGGGTACGACCTTTCCCGGCGGTTGGCACACGCCACCCGCGCGAACGGGGGAGGATGGTCTCATGCAGCCACGGAATTCGCGTCTCAACAGCTCCGCCCTGCGCGGTGCGGTCGACCTCGCCGCCGTCAAGGCGGCCGGGGAGGCAGCTCAGAAGGCCGAGCAGGCCCGGGCCGAGCGGGCCCGGCAGGCCGCCGCCGCCGAGGCGGACGGTACGGCCCCGGCGGGGCCCTCGTACCCGCTCGTCATCGATGTCACCGAGGACACCTTCGAGACCGAGGTCGTGCAGCGCTCGGCCGAGGTACCGGTCGTGGTGGACTTCTGGGCCGAGTGGTGCGGCCCGTGCAAGCAGCTCAGCCCGGTGCTGGAGAAGCTGGCCGAGGAGTACGCCGGCCGGATCGTGCTCGCCAAGATCGACGTGGACTCCAACCAGCTGATCGCCCAGCAGTTCGGCATCCAGGGCATCCCGGCCGTGATGGCCGTGGTCGCGGGCCAGCTGGTGCCGCTGTTCCAGGGCGCCGAGCGCGAGGACAACGTCCGCAAGGTGCTCGACCAGCTGATCGCGGTGGCCGAGCAGCGGTTCGGCATCGTCGGCGGCACCGGCGCGGTCGCCGCGGTCGGCGAGGACGCCCCGGCCCTGCCGGAGGACCCGGCGCTGGCCGCCGCCCACGACGCGCTCGACCGGGGCGACCTGGGCGGGGCCGTCCAGGCGTACCAGAACGTGCTGGCGGACCAGCCGGGCAACGCCGAGGCCAAGCTGGGCCTGGCCCAGGCCCAGCTGCTGCACCGGGTGGAGAAGTTCGACCCACAGGCCGTCCGCGCGGCGGCCGCCGCCGATCCGAAGGATGTCGCGGCCCAGCTGGACGCGGCCGACCTGGATCTGGTGGGCGGTCATGTCGAGGACGCCTTCGGCCGACTGGTGAGCACCGTGGGCCGGACCTTCGGCGAGGACCGGGACGCCGCGCGGGTGCGGCTGCTCGAGCTGTTCGAGGTGATCGGCCCGGAGGACCCGAGGGTCACCGCGGCCCGGCAGGCGCTGGCCCGGGTGCTCTTCTGAGCGGTGGCCCCGGGCCGTTCGTGCGCCTTGGTTGGCACGGTCGGTGACCTGCGGTGTCGCTGGTGATTTGCCGACAAAGCGGGCGTAGGCACCGAGGTTTACCAAATCTTGACAACGCCCCTCACTGGTCACGCTCGGTGGCCAATGAGGGGTGTTTCGCCCATGTTTCCCAGGGGTTTCCACATCACGAAACCTCCACGGGGTGACGATCGGTAGTCGCGCCTTGGATTCCATGATCGCTGGCATCCGTTGTTGGATTACCCGTCAGTAACGCACCCCTTGTGCTTCGCCTGGGATTCAAGCACGATCGGCGACGCCCGGTCCCCTCGATTCGCAGTGTCTCGCGGGGGTCCCCACCGGGCGAGCCGCCGGCTCCGGCCGGAGGTCACGAGGGCAGGGGGGTATCCGCAGATCCCACACCGCGGTTCCTGTTCCTCACGGCGGTCGCGCAGCCCGCGCGGTCGTCCATGGTTGTCGCTCGGGGGTGATCGCCGGTGTCGTCGGTCGTACCCGCTGCCCTGGAGGCAGCCGGTGCCGGGAACGGGAGTGCCGCAGTCGCGGCCGCTGCCGCGCTCGCCGACGCCCGAAGCGCTCTCCGCTACCGAGGACGTAGCTCTCTCCCATCCCAGGCCAACTCCGGTGCGGGAAGCACCGGATGCAGCTGGAGATGTACGTCCTGAAGGAGGACTCGGATGTCCCAGACTTACGGCAAGACCAGCTGGAAGCGCTTCGCCCTGGTGATGGTGCCCAGCGTCGCCGCGACCGCCGCGATCGGTGTCGGCCTGGCGAACAACGCGCTTGCCGCGTCGTTCAGCGTCTCCGGCCAGCAGTTCAAGGTCAGCGTCGCCGACCTGGACGGCACCAACTTCGCCCAGTACGGCGACGTGGACTCCGGCCCGGCCGGTGCCCACCCGATCGCCGTCTCGGCCTTCGACCACGCCACCATCCAGAAGCTGTGCCAGTCGGTGCCGACCAACCTCGGCCCGCTCGGCACCTGGGTGCTGAAGCTCAACGCCGGTGACGACCCGAGCAAGCCGGTCCAGGCCGACAACCTGATGATCGGTCTCGACTCGCTCAACGCCGACGCGACCTTCGACAACCCGAACGCCGCCAACGACGGCAAGGCCGGCATCAACATCGGCCAGGACGCCTCGACCCTGGCGGGCAACGCCAAGGGCCGCGTCGGCGGCTTCGGCCAGGCGGCCCCGCACGCCCACCTGACCGGTGTGCAGCAGACCGCGTGGTCCACCTCGGCCGGCACCTTCAAGCTGGCGGGCCTGCACCTGAGCATCTCCAAGGCCGACAAGCCCGGCGACGGCGAGTGCTTCTAAGGTTCTGATCGCCGTCCCCGTGGACGGCTCGGAACTCTGCGGTCGGGGGCGGGCGCGTGCGTGCGCGCCCCCGACCGCGCTACCAGTTGTCCCCTCGTACCCATCATCGAGGAGCTCGCACCATGTCCAGCGCAACTGCCACCGAGTGGCCCCAGGAGCAGGAGACGTCCGGGTTCGCCCGGCTGCGACTGAGGTTCCGTGACTGGCGCCGCACGCGCCCGTTCTGGGGCGGCCTGCTGGCCGTGTTGGCGGGCCTCCCGATCCTCTACTTCCCGTACGCCAAGATGCACTTGGGCCAGCTGACCATGACGATGGCGACCACCGGCGGGGCCGGTTCGCTGATCATCGGCATCCTGGTGATGGTGCTCGGCGTGACCGCCTGGGTGCAGCCGCTGGTGCGGGTCTTCTGCGGGATCGCCACCACCATCCTCGCGCTGGTCTCGGTGCCGGTCTCCAACCTCGGCGGCTTCGGCCTGGGCCTGATCCTCGGCCTGCTGGGCGGCGGTCTGATGTGTGCCTGGGCCCCGCTCAAGGTGACGCCGGCCCTGGACGGCCCGGCCGACGCGGCCGCAGCGGGCGAGGCCGACCCCGAGGAGCAGCCGTGACAGTCGGCGAGCCGAAGGTGCCGGGCCCCCGGCACGCGGTGCCCCGGGTCTCCACCCGGACCAAGCTGCGCGGCAAGGCACTGGCCATCGCGGCCATGCCGACCGCCCTGCTGATGGGCGCCATCCCGACCCTGGCGATGGCCGACTCCCCGCACTCGCAGCCGAACGCCTGCGCGAGCGCGCCGGACACCGTGATCGAGGAGATCCCGGTGCCCAAGAGCTCGATCACCCCGCTGCCCAACCCGAGCGGTACGGGAGCGCCGCAGCAGGCGCCCACCGCCTACCCGGGCACCACCACGGCCACCCCGACGGCGAGCCCGACCGCCGCCGCCTCCACCGCGCCGACCACCCCGGTCTCCCACCCGGTGCTCACGCCCCGGACGGTGACGACCCCTCAGTCCGCCGCCCAGTCCCCTCAGGCCGCCCAGTCGGCCAAGGAGGCCCCGCACGCGGCCGCCCCGGCGGCCCAGGCCCAGGCCCCGGCCGCGCCCGCCGCGCAGGCCCCGGCCGCCGCGCCGAGCGCGAGCGCGCCAGCGGTGAGCGACAGCCCGAGCCCTGCCGCGGCCCGCGCCGAGGTGAAGGCCGACGACCTGTGGGACGTCCTCGACATCCTGCACCTGGGCCACAAGCCCACGCCGACCCCGGCCCCGCCGGCCCCCGCGCCGGTGAAGACGGCGACCCCGGCCCCGTCCACCCCGACCCCGGCGCCCTCCGCCCCCGCCCCGGCGAGCTCCGGCAGCGCGCCGAGCGCGCCGAGCGTGCCGACGGCGCCCACCACGGACCCGGGCACCCCGGGTGACGCGGGTGCCAAGCCCGGCACCGGCCCGGCCGCCGGGACGAGCACGGCCCCGCAGCCGCCCGCTGAGCACCCGGCCGGCGCCACCGCCGCGCCCACCGCGAGCGCCAGCCCCTCGGCGAGCGCGAGCGGCGGAACCAAGCGGGTCGGCACCCCGGCGCAGCCGGCTCCCTCGGCCTCGCCGAGCACGAATCCGAACTGCCAGGTGGACGCGCACGCCCTGAAGGCGAACGGCACCGAGCCGGGCATCCAGGTGCCGGAGCAGAGCTGGACCCTGCTGACCTCCAAGCTGGACCTGTACCACGCCCAGTTCTACGGCGTGGTGGACGTGCGGACCGCGACCACCACCAAGCGGGTGCTCAAGTTCGTGGTGCAGAACGTCGACATCGAGAACCTCGACATGTCCTCGCTGGAGGGCAACGGGGTGACCTTCCACGTGAAGGGCGCACCCGGCTCGACCTCGACCATGCGGCACGGCCCGGTCACCATGTACGTCGAGCGGCTCTCCGGTCACCTGAGCAAGGTGATCGGCCTGCCGATCCCGATCGACCTGGGCAAGATCACGCTCACCCCGACCACGCTGCCGCAGTGGCTGTACGACCTGATCGGCGCGATCCCGATCCCGCTGGACCTGGAGCTCAAGCAGGTCACGGCCGTGCAGGCGGGCCAGTTCGGCGGCGCGCTGACCATCCCGGGGATGCACATGTACAACGACAAGCAGGCCTACCCGCCCGCCGACCTCTGAGCCGCCGGCTTCCGGGCCGCAGACGCCCGTGGGGCGCCCCCTCCGTGCCGGGAGGGGGCGCCCCACAGGTGTTTCCGGGCTCGGGCCTAGAGGCCGGCGCGGGCGCCCAGGTGGTGCACCTGGACCATGTTGGTGTTGCCGGGGATGCCGGGCGGGGAGCCGGCCGTGACGATCACCGTCTCGCCCTCGGTGAGGCGGTTCAGGCGCAGCAGCTCGCGGTCGACCTGGAGCACCATCTCGTCGGTGGTGTTGACCTGCTCGGTCACGTACGCCTCGACGCCCCAGCTCAGCGAGAGCTGGTTGCGGGTGCAGGCGTCCGGGGTGAAGGCGATCACCGGGATCGGCGAGCGGTACCGGGAGAGCCGGCGGGCGGTGTCGCCGGACTTGGTGAAGGCCACCAGGCCCTTGGCGTTCAGGAAGTCGCCCAGCTCGCAGGCGGCGCGGGCGATCGAGCCGCCCTGGGTGCGCGGCTTGCGGCCCGGGTTGAGCGGCTGGAGGCCCTGCGCGAGCAGCTCCTCCTCGGCCGTCTCGGCGATCCGGCTCATGGTCTTGACCGTCTCGACCGGGTACTTGCCGACGCTGGACTCGGCGGAGAGCATCACCGCGTCGGCGCCGTCCAGGATGGCGTTGGCGACGTCGGAGGCCTCGGCGCGGGTCGGCCGCGAGGCGTGGATCATCGACTCCATCATCTGGGTGGCGACGATCACCGGCTTGGCGTTGCGGCGGGCCAGCGTGATGAGCTGCTTCTGCACCAGCGGCACCCGCTCCAGCGGGTACTCCACCGCGAGGTCGCCGCGGGCGACCATGATGGCGTCGAAGGCGAGGACGATCTCCTCCATGGCCTCGACGGCCTGCGGCTTCTCGATCTTGGCGATGACCGGCACCCGGATGCCGACCTCGTCCATGACCTTGTGCACGTCGTTGATGTCGGCGGCGTTGCGGACGAAGGAGAGCGCGACCATGTCGACGCCCAGTTCCAGGGCGAAGCGCAGGTCCTCCTTGTCCTTCTCGGAGAGGGCGGGGACGTTGACGGCCGCGCCGGGGAGGTTGATCCCCTTGTTGTTCGAGAGCACGCCGCCCTCGACGACCACGGTCTTCACGCGGGGGCCGTCGACGCTGACGACCTCCAGGGCGATGACGCCGTCGTTGATCAGGATCGGGTCGCCGGGCTTCACGTCGCCGGGCAGGCCCTTGTAGGTGGTGCCGCAGATGTACTGGTCACCGGGGACGTCCTCGGTGGTGATGGTGAAGTGGTCGCCGTTGTCCACCGTCACCGGTCCGTTGGCGAAGGTCGCCAGACGGATCTTGGGCCCCTGCAGGTCGGCCAGCACACCGATGGTGCGGCCGGTGTCGGCGGAGACCTGGCGGACCTTGCGGTACCGCTCCTCGTGCTCCGCGTGGGAGCCGTGGCTCATGTTGAGTCGGGCGACGTTCATGCCCGCTTCGACGATGGCCTTCAGCTGTTCGTAGGAGTCCGTGGCCGGACCCAGGGTGCAGACAATTTTCGCTCGGCGCATATCCGTCAGTCTATCCGTTCGTGTTATGGGTGCATTTTCGCTCGAACCGAGAGAAATCGCCGACGAACCATTCCGAGGCATGGGACGACCGGCTGACATCCGGTCAACCGGCCCCGTGCACCAGGGCGAAGGCCTGCTGGGCGATCTCCAGCTCCTCGTCGGTGGGCACCACGGCCACCGTCACCCGGGCGTACTCCGGAGAGATGACCCGGGCCTCGCCCGAGCGCACCGAGTTGAGTTCCGGGTCCACCGAGATGCCCAGCTCCTCCAGGCCCGCGGTGGCCGCCGCGCGCACCGGCGCGGCGTTCTCGCCGACCCCGGCGGTGAAGGCGATCGCGTCCACCCGGCCGAGCACCGCGTAGTAGGCGCCGATGTACTTGCGCAGCCGGTGCACGTAGGCGTCGAAGGCGAGCCTGGCATCCGCGTCGCCCTCCTCCGCGCGGCGCATGATCTCGCGCATGTCGTTGTCCCCGCACAGGCCCAGCAGGCCGCTGCGGCGGTTGAGCAGGTTGTCGATCTCGTCGATCGACAGGCCGCCCACCCGGTGCAGGTGGAAGACCACGCCCGGGTCCACGTCACCCGAACGGGTGCCCATCACCAGGCCCTCCAGCGGGGTCAGGCCCATCGAGGTGTCCACGCACACCCCGCCGGCCACGGCCGAGGCCGAGCCGCCGTTGCCCAGGTGCAGCACGATCACGTTGACCTCGGCCGGGGCCTTGCCGAGCAGCTCGGCGGTGGCCCGGGAGACGTACTGGTGCGAGGTGCCGTGGAAGCCGTACCGGCGCACCCGGTGCTCGTCGGCCACCGCCTTGTCGATCGCGTACCGGGCCGCGTGCTCGGGCATGGTCGCGTGGAAGGCGGTGTCGAAGACGGCCACCTGGGGGAGGTCCGGGCGCAGCGCCCGGGCCACCTCGATGCCGGTGATGTTGGCGGGGTTGTGCAGCGGGGCCACCGGCACCAGGCGGCGGACCTCGGCCAGCACCTCGTCGTCGATCAGCGTGGGCGCGGTGAACCGCATCCCGCCGTGCACCACCCGGTGGCCGATCGCGGCCAGCTCGGGGGAGTCCAGGCCGAGCCCGTCGGCGGTCAGCTCCTCGGCCACCGACTTGAGGCCGGCGGCGTGGTCGGCGAAGACCTCCAGCCGCTCGCGTCTGTCCCCGGCCCGGGTGGTGTGCACCAGGCGGCCGTTGGCCTCCCCGATCCGCTCGACCAGCCCGGAGGCCAGCCGGGCGCCGTCCAGCATGTCGATCAGTTGGTACTTGACCGAGGAGGAACCGGCGTTGAGGACCAGGACTCGGGTGCCCGCGCTCACTGGACTCCTTCTGTTGAGGTGTTGGCCGGGGCCTGGGCCTGGATGGCGGTGATGGCCACGGTGTTGACGATGTCCTCCACGAGGGCGCCTCGGGAGAGGTCGTTGACGGGCTTGCGCAGGCCCTGGAGCACGGGGCCGACGGCGACCGCCCCGGCCGAGCGCTGGACGGCCTTGTAGGTGTTGTTGCCCGTGTTGAGGTCGGGGAAGATCAGCACGGTGGCCCGCCCGGCCACCGGTGAGCCCGGCAGCTTGGTGGCGGCCACGTGCGCGTCCACCGCGGCGTCGTACTGGATCGGGCCCTCGACCAGCAGGTCGGGCCGGAGCTCGCGGACCAGCTCGGTGGCCTTGCGGACCTTGTCCACGTCCGCGCCGGAGCCCGAGGTGCCGGTGGAGTAGGAGAGCATCGCCACCCGCGGCTCCACGCCGAACTGCGCGGCGGTGGCGGCGGATTGGATCGCGATGTCGGCCAGCTGCTGCGCGTCCGGGTCCGGGTTGACGGCGCAGTCGCCGTAGACCAGCACCTTGTCGGCCAGGCACATGAAGAAGACGCTGGACACGATGGCCGCGCCCGGCGAGGTCTTGATCACCTCGAAGGCGGGCCGGATGGTCGCGGCGGTGGAGTGCACCGCGCCGGAGACCATGCCGTCGGCGATGCCCTCCTGCACCATCAGGGTGCCGAAGTAGGAGACGTCGGTGACCACGTCCAGGGCCCGCTCCACCGTCATGCCCTTGTGCGCCCGGGCCTTGGCGTAGAGCTCGGCGAACTGGCGGCGCAGCGGGCTGGTGGCCGGGTCGACGATCTGCACCTGGACGCGGTCGGCCGTCGGGTCGTGGTCGGGCACGGTGATGCCCAGGCCCGCCGCCTTGCGGCGGATCGCCTCCGGGTCGCCCAGCAGGGTGAGGTCGCAGATGTTGCGGCGCAGCAGCACCTCGGCGGCGCGTAGCACCCGCTCCTCCTCGCCCTCGGGCAGCACCACGTGCCGGCGGTCCGAGCGGGCCCGCTCCAGGAGGTCGTGCTCGAACATCATCGGGGTGACCCGCTCGGACCGGCTCAGCTCGATCCGGTCGGTCAACTCGGCGGTATCCACGTGCAGTTCGAAGAGGCCCAGGGCGATCTCGGCCTTCCGGGGGCTGGCCGAGCCGAGCTTGCCCTCCAGGTGGGTGAGCACGGCGGCGGTGGGCCAGCTGCCGTCCGGCACCACGGCCACCGGGGTGCCGGGGGCCAGCCGGGCGGCCAGCGCCATCACGTTCGGGCCCGGGTGCTGGCCGAGGGTCAGCAGCACGCCGGCGATCGGCGGGGCGCCGGCCGCGTGCGCGGCCAGCGAGCCGATCACCAGGTCGGCCCGGTCGCCCGGGGTGACCACCAGCGCGTTGTCGGTCAGCGCGTCCAGGAAGGTGGGCAGCATGGCGCCGCCGAACACGTAGCCGCGCACGTCCCGGGCCAGGCCCGCCGCGTCGCCCAGCAGCACCTCGGCGCCGGTGGCCTCGACCAGCTGGGCCACCGTCGGGGCGGCCAGCGCCACCTCCTCCGGGATCACGTAGGCGGGGATCGGCAGCTTGGCGCTCAGGCCGCGCAGTACCTGCTGCTTGGCCGCCGGGTTCACCCGGTTGGCGATCATCGCCAGGGTGGAGCAGCCCAGGTCGCGGTAGGCCCGGTAGGCGTTGCGCACCTCGGCGACCACGGCCTGGCCGTCCTCGCGGTGGCCGCCGACCACGGGCAGCACCGAGGCGCCGAACTCGTTGGCCAGGCGGGCGTTGAAGGCCAGCTCGTCGGGGATGTTGGTGTCGGCGAAGTCGGTGCCGAGCACCAGCACCGCCTGGCACTTCTTCTCCAGCGTGCGGAAGCGGTCCACCAGGGCCGAGACCAGCTCGTCCTGCCCCTGGGCGGCCTGCAGGGCGGCGGCCTCCTCGTAGGTCAGGCCGTACAGCTCCTGGGCCGGCAGGTCGAGCCGGTAGCGGGCCCGCAGCAGCTCCACCACGTGGTCGGAGCCGGGCTGGCCGGGCGCGTCCGCGTGCACCAGCGGACGGAACACCCCGACCCGGTCGACCTGGCGGGTGAGCAGTTCCATGACCCCGAGCTCGACCGCCTGGCGGCCGTCCCCCCGGTCGATCCCGGTCACGTACACGCTGCGCGCCACCTGGAGTACTCCGTTCCCGTCGCGGTCCTCATCCATCGGTCACATCGACCATACATTTGCACCGTGGACGGGCCGCCGCACTCGGACGGCGGCGCGGAACGCCAGGGACGAAGGTCCTTGGTGCGCGGGCCTTCGTCCCTGTCCCCGCGGCCCGGTCAGGTCGCCGGGCGCAGCCAGACGGTGGCCAGCGGCGGCAGGATCAGCTGGGCGCTGCGCGGCTGGCCGTTCCACGGGGTGGGCTCGGACTTGACGGGGTGCGAGTTCGTCACGTCGCCGCCGCCGTAGCGGGCCGCGTCGGTGTTGAGCGCCTCCTCCCAGAGCTGCTCGCCGCCGGCCAGCGGGGGCAGGCCGACGCGGTAGCAGTGGCGCACCACGGGGGAGAAGTTGCTGACGGCCACCAGCGGGCCGCCGTCGGCGGCGTACCGGACGAAGGAGAGCACGTTGTCCTCGGCCGCGCCGCCGTCCAGCCAGGCGAAGCCGGCCGGGGTGGTGTCCTGCTCCCAGAGCGCGGGGGTGGCCCGGTAGACCGCGTTGAGGTCGCCGACCAACCGCTGCACGCCCCGGTGGTCGGGGGCGGCCGGCCAGTCGTCGGCCAGCACCCACCACTGCGGGCCCTGCTCGTGGCTCCACTCGGCGCCCTGGGCGAACTCCTGCCCCATGAAGAGGAGTTGCTTGCCGGGATGGGCCCACATGAAGCCGAGGTAGGCCCGGTGGTCGGCCCGCTGCTGCCACCAGTCGCCGGGCATCTTGCTCACCAATGACCGCTTGCCGTGGACGACTTCGTCGTGCGAGATGGGCAGCACGTAGTTCTCGGAGTAGGCGTACACCATCGAGAAGGTGATGTCGTCGTGGTGGAACTTGCGGTGCACCGGCTCCTTGGACATGTAGACGAGCGAGTCGTGCATCCAGCCCATGTTCCACTTCAGTCCGAAGCCGAGGCCCCCGCTGTCGGTGGGCCGGGTCACGCCGTCCCAGGCGGTGGACTCCTCGGCGATGGTCACCACGCCGGGGCAGCGGCGGTAGACGGTGGCGTTCATCTCCTGCAGGAAGGCGGCGGCGTCCAGGTTCTCCCGGCCGCCGTACTGGTTGGGCGTCCAGGCGCCGCCCTCGCGGGAGTAGTCGAGGTAGAGCATGGAGGCCACCGCGTCCACCCGCAGGCCGTCCACGTGGTACTCCTCGCACCAGTAGACGGCGTTCGCCACCAGGAAGTTGCGGACCTCGGTGCGGCCGTAGTCGAACTCCAGGGTGCCCCAGTCCGGGTGCTCGGCGCGCAGCGGGTCGGCCGGCTCGTAGAGCGGCTCGCCGTCGAACCGGGCCAGCGCGAACTCGTCCTTGGGGAAGTGCGCGGGCACCCAGTCGACGATCACGCCGATGCCGGCCCGGTGGAGCGTGTCGACCAGGTGCTTGAACTCGTCCGGGCCGCCGAGGCGGGCCGTCGGGGCGTAGAAGCCGGTGACCTGGTAACCCCAGGAGCCGCCGAAGGGGTGCTCCATCACCGGCATGAACTCGACGTGGGTGAAGCCGAGTTCGGTGAGGTAGCCGGGGAGCACCGCGGCGATCTCGCGGTAGCTGGTCAGGTCGGGGCGCCAGGAGGCGAGGTGGAGCTCGTAGACGGACATCGGGGCGCGGTGGTGCTTCACGTGCGCGCGGCGGGCCAGCCAGTCGGCGTCCTGCCACTCGTACGAGGAGCTGTGCACCACGGAGGCCGTCTCGGGCGGGCACTGGGTGGCCCGGGCCAGCGGGTCGGCCTTCTGGAGCACCCGGCCGTCGCGGGTGCGGATCTCGTACTTGTAGGTGGTGCCCGCGGTGAGGCCGGGGACGAAGAGCTCCCAGACGCCGGAGGAGCCGAGCGAGCGCATCGGGTGGCCGGTGCCGTCCCAGTGGTTGAAGCTGCCGATCACCCGGACGCCCTCGGCGTTGGGGGCCCAGACGGCGAAGGCGGTGCCGGCGACGCCGTCCACCTCGCGCAGGTGGGCGCCCAGGGCCTGCCAGAGCTGCTCGTGCCGGCCCTCGGCGATCAGGTGCAGGTCGAGCTCGCCGAGGGTGGGGGCGGCGCGGTAGCCGTCCTCCTGGAGCTGGGGCTCCGCGCCGGGGTAGCCGACCCGGAGGCGGTACGCGGGCAGGTCCCGGCGGCCCGGGAACAGGCCGGTGAACAGCCCGGAGGAGAGGTGGATGAGCTCGGCGGGCCCCTGCTCGGTCTCGATCACCACCCGCTCGGCGAAGGGCCGCAGCACGCGCACGGCGGCGCCCTCGGCGGTCAGGTGCGCCCCGAGGAGCGAGTGCGGGTCGTGGTGCCGCCCGGAGAGCAGCCGCTCCACCTCGGCCGGCGGCAGCGGCGCCTCCGGCAGCCGGAGGGGGGCGTACGCGGTCGCACGCCCCCACTCGGCGGCAGCCGGGGGGTCCGCCGGGGCGGGGGTGACGGGCTCGGGTGCGGTGGCCCGCGGCGCCGCCGAGCCGGGGGAGGCGGGATCCGGAGCGACGGCCTTCGGGGCCCGGGCCACGGGGGTGGTCTGACGGTCGGCCAGGGCCGCCGCAGGCTCCGCCGAGGCCTTCGGCAGGCCCGGAGCGGTGGCCTTCGGCTCCGCCGGAGCGGTGGCCTCCGGCAGCCCTGCAGCGGTGGCCTCCGGCTCCGCCGGGGCGGCCGCCGGCGCCGGTGCCGCCGGGGCCGCCGATTCGGCGGGGGACCGCCGGTGCTCCGTGCGGCGCCCGGTGTTCGGGCCGGCCACCGGGAGGAAGGTGGCGGGGATGGCGGGCGAACGGGGGTGCTTGGGCGGGCCGAGCGGGGTCACGGCGGGTCCTCCGGTGGGTGTCGGGCGGGCGTCAGACGGTGAGGGCCAGGCGGTTGATGGCGGCCAGTGGGATGGGGAGCCAGTTGGGACGGTGTCTGGCCTCGTAGACCACCTCGTAGACGGCCTTGTCGATCTCCAGGGCCCGCATCAGCTCGGGGGAGGCGTTCGGGTCGGCGCCGCCGCCCGCGCTGTAGCCGGCGCAGTAGGCGGTGCGGTTGCGCGCGGCCCAGGCGGCGGCCAGGTGGGCGAGCTCGGGGTTGTGCGGGGCGCCGGCCAGCAGGTGGGCGGCGGCGTAGTCGAAGGAGCGGAGCATCGCGGCCACGTCCCGCAGGGCCGGCTGGGGCCGGCGCCGTTCGGCGACCGGCTTGGCGGGCTCGCCCTCGAAGTCGAGCAGCACCCAGCCGTGCGGGGTCCGCATGGCCTGGCCGAGGTGCAGGTCGCCGTGGATCCGCTGCACCGGGACGGAGTCCAGGTGGTCGGCGGTGAGCGCGCGGAAGGCGGTGCGCAGGGCGGTGCGGTAGCGCAGCAGGCCGGGCACGGCCGTCACCGCGCTGTCCAGCCGGTCGCCCATCGCGTCCGCGAGCAGCGAGAGTTGGTGCCGGTCGAGCCGGTCCACCGGCATCGAGCGGGCCAGCACCCGGTGCACCTCGGCGGTGGCCCGGCCGAGCCGGTGGGCCTCGATGGCGAAGTTGCCGGGGGCCGGGTCGCCCTTGAGCCGGCCGACCTGGTCGAGGGCGAGCTCCCAGCCGTCCTCGGCGTCCGGGAGGTAGCGCTGGAGCAGGCCGAGAGTGGCCGGTTCCGATCGCTCCAAGCGGCTCTCGAACCAGGCCGCCACCCGCGGGATGCGGGTGGAGCCGGCCCGGGAGAGGGCCAGCGAGAGCTCCAGGTCGGGGTTGGTGCCGGGGCTGATCCGGCGGAAGAGCTTGAGGATGAAGGCGGTGCCGTAGATGACCGAGCTGTTGGACTGCTCGGCGGTGGAGGCGCGGCCGGGGAGGTTGCTGGGCAGCTGGGGGCCGGGGGTGCGGCGGAAGGAGAGCGAGCCGAAGCGGTCGCCGGTGGCCAGGTGCTCGAGCAGACGGCCGGTCAGCTCCTGGTCGTGCAGGGCGTCGTAGAGCACCGCGCCGTCGTACGGGCCGCCGGTGAGGCGGCCGAGCACGGTGGCCGGTGGCAGCCCGGCGGGCTGGCCGGAGCGGGAGCCGAGCAGCAGTTGGTAGGTGTCGCTCCCGCCGGAGTGGTCGACCCGGAGCAGCAGGTGCAGCAGGGCCGGGTCGCCGACCTGGAGCGGGGTGGCGAGCACGGGGGTGAGGCCGGTGATGGCCCGCCCCTTGCCCGCGTACCAGCGCTGGCCGGGCAGCCAGCCGGCGATCAGCGGCAGTGCGGCCTGCACCAGCTCACCGACCCCGGGGGCGGTTCTCCGAGCTCCGGTGCCGCGGGTCGCGGCGACGGGCGCTGGCGCGCCGTCGGACGACTCGTGGTGCACACGGGCTTGAGAACGGGAGGTTTCGGACATGACTCCCTTTCCCCGGAAGCGGGCCGACGCCCCGACGGGTCTGGCCGGGTCCGTCAGTCTTCCGGATTTCGGCGGCGCGGCGGCGACGGCACGCGAGCCGGGCTCGGGTGTCACGCCATAGTGTGGGTGGCCGTTGGGCTGTTCTCCGTACGCGGTGGTGCAGAGAGCTTCGGGGGGCGCGAGCCTCGGCGCTCGCGCCCCCGGACGTACTGGTACTGACGCGGTCCTGATGGATCGTTACTTCGCGCGGGGCTTGCGCAGCTGGAACCAGTAGAACCCGTGACCGGCCAGGGTGAGCAGGTAGGGCCACTCGCCGATGGACGGGAACCGGACACCACCGATCAGCTCCACCGGGTACCGCCCCCCGTAGCGCCGCAGGTCCAGCTCGGTCGGCTGCGCGAACCGCGAGAAGTTGTTCACGCACATGACCAGGTCGCCCTCGTACTCGCGCACGAAGGCCAGCACCGCGGGGTTGCTGGAGGGCAGCTCGGTGTAGCTGCCGAGGCCGAACGCGGGGTTGAGCTTGCGGATCTCGATCATGCGCCGCGTCCAGTGCAGCAGGGAGCTCGAACTGCTCTGCTGGGCTTCGACGTTGGTCACCTGGTACCCGTAGACCGGGTCCATGATGGGCGGCAGACTGAGCCTGCCCGGGTCTGCGGAGGAGAAACCCGCATTGCGGTCGGGGGTCCACTGCATCGGGGTGCGGACGCCGTCCCGGTCGCCCAGCCAGATGTTGTCGCCCATGCCGATCTCGTCCCCGTAGTAGAGCACCGGGGAGCCGGGCAGGGCGAGCAGCAGGGCGGTGAACAGCTCGATCTGGTTCCGGTCGTTCTCGAGCAGCGGGGCCAGCCGGCGGCGGATGCCCACGTTGGCGCGCATCCGCGGGTCCTTGGCGTACTCCGCGTACATGTAGTCGCGCTCCTCGTCGGTGACCATCTCCAGGGTCAGCTCGTCGTGGTTGCGCAGGAAGATCCCCCACTGGCAGCCGCCGGGGATGGTCGGCGTCTTGGCCAGGATCTCGGAGACCGGGTACCGGGACTCGCGGCGCACGGCCATGAAGATCCGGGGCATCACCGGGAAGTGGAAGGCCATGTGGCACTCGTCGCCGCCGGAGGCGAAGTCGCCGAAGTAGTCGACCACGTCCTCGGGCCACTGGTTGGCCTCGGCGAGCAGCACGGTGTCCGGGTAGTCGGCGTCGATCTCCTTGCGGACCCGCTGGAGGAACTCGTGGGTCTCGGGGAGGTTCTCGCAGTTGGTGCCCTCGCGGGCGAACAGGTACGGCACCGCGTCGAGCCGGAAGCCGTCGATGCCGAGGTCGAGCCAGAACCGCAGGCCCGCGACCATCTCCTCCTGCACCCGCGGGTTGTCGTAGTTCAGGTCGGGCTGGTGCGAGAAGAACCGGTGCCAGAAGTACTGCTTGCGGACGGGGTCGTACGTCCAGTTGGAGGACTCGGTGTCGACGAAGATGATCCGGGCGTCCGGGTACTGCTTGTCGTCGTCGGCCCACATGTAGAAGTCGCCGTACGGACCGTCCGGGTCCTTGCGGGACTCCTGGAACCACGGGTGCTGGTCGCTGGTGTGGTTCATCACGAAGTCGATGATCACCCGCATGCCGCGCGCGTGCGCCGCGTCCACGAACTCCACGAAGTCGGCCAGGTCGCCGAACTCGGGCAGCACCGACTTGTAGTCGGCCACGTCGTAGCCGCCGTCGCGCAGCGGGGAGGCGAAGAAGGGCGGCAGCCAGAGGCAGTCCACGCCGAGCCACTGGAGGTAGTCGAGCTTGGCGGTGAGGCCCTTGAGGTCACCGACCCCGTCTCCGTTGCTGTCCTGGAAGGAGCGGACCAGGACCTCGTAGAACACCGCGCGTTTGAACCACTCGGGGTCGCGCTGGGAGGGCGAGGTCTCGGCGAAGGTGTCGTGGACGGGGTCGTTGACTGTCACTGCGGGTTCCTCCGAACCGTGAGGAGGTGAGCCGGCGCGATTGCGGGGTCGAGCCGGACGTAGTTGTGCCTGCCCCAGGTCCAGACCGATCCGGTGAGCTCGTCGTGCACGCTCACCGGCCCCTCCGAATCGAGGGTCACGGTGGCTTCCTGAGGGTGGTGCGGGTCGAGGTTGACCACCGTGACGATCTCGTCCGTCAGACCGTCCTCGGTGGTGGCGGTCTTGACGTAGGCGATGATCTGCTCGTTGTCGGTCGCCAGGAAGCGCAGGTCGCGCAGCTGCTGGAGCGCGGGGTGCCGGCGGCGCAGGCGGTTCAGGGTGGTGAGCAGCGGGGCCAGGGTGTCCTGGGTGGACCAGTCGCGCGGGCGGAGCTCGTACTTCTCGGAGCTCGCGTACTCCTCCGAGCCCGGGTGGGTGGGCTGGTTCTCGTACAGCTCGTAGCCCGCGTAGACCCCGTAGCTCGGGGCCAGGGTGGCGGCCAGCACCGCGCGCAGCGCGAAGGCCGCCGGGCCGCCGGTCTGGAGGTGCCCGGGCAGGATGTCCGGGGTGTTGGCGAAGAAGTTGGGGCGCATGTAGGCGGCGGCCTCGCCGGTCAGCTCGGTGAGGTACTCGACCAGCTCGGCCTTGGTCTCGCGCCAGGTGAAGTAGGTGTACGACTGGTGGAAGCCGATCTTCCCGAGGGTGTGCATCATCGCCGGGCGGGTGAAGGCCTCGGCCAGGAAGACCACGTCGGGGTCGGTGCGGGCGATGTCGCCGAGCACCTTCTCCCAGAAGACCACCGGCTTGGTGTGCGGGTTGTCCACCCGGAAGATCCGCACCCCGTGGGCCATCCAGTGCCGCAGGATCCGCAGGGTCTCCTTGACCAGGCCGTCCATGTCCTGGTCGAAGTTGACCGGGTGGATGTCCTGGTACTTCTTCGGCGGGTTCTCGGCGTAGGCGATGGTGCCGTCGGCGCGGTGGGTGAACCACTCCGGGTGCTTGTTGACCCAGGGGTGGTCGGGGGAGCACTGGAGGGCGAAGTCGAGGGCGATCTCCAGGCCCAGGGCCCTGGCCTCCTCGACGAAGAAGTCGAAGTCCTCGATGGTGCCCAGGTCCGGGTGGACGGCGTCGTGGCCGCCCTCGGGGGAGCCGATCGCCCAGGGCGAGCCCACGTCGTGCGGGCCGGCCGTGAGGGTGTTGTCCGGACCCTTGCGCCAGGCCCGGCCGATCGGGTGGATCGGCGGCAGGTAGAGCACGTCGAAGCCCATCGCGGCCACCGCGGGCAGCCGCTCGGCGGCGGTGCGGAAGGTGCCGGAGACCGGCGGCTCGTTGCCGTCCGGGTCGACCACGGCGCCCTCGGAGCGCGGGAAGAACTCGTACCAGGAGCCGTAGAGCGCCCGGCGGCGGTCCACCTGGAGCGGCAGCGGGCGGGTGGTGGTGACCAGCTCGCGCAGCGGGTACCGCTCCAGCAGGCGGGTGACCTCGGGCTCCAGCGCGGCGGCCAGCCGGCTGAGCGGCGGCAGGGTCTGGTCGCGCAGCGCGTCGGCGGCGGCCAGCACGTGGGCTCGGCCCTCCTTCTTGGGCACCCCGGCGGCCGCCCGCTCCATCAGCTGGGCGCCCTCCTCCAGGACCAGCGCGGTGTCCACCCCGGCCGGCAGCTTCACGGCGGCCGCCTTGCGCCAGGTGGCCACCGGGTCGCTCCAGGCCTCCACCAGGTACGACCAGCGGCCCTCGCCGGCGGGCGTCACGTTCGCGCCCCAGCGGTCGGTGCCCGGGGCCAGCTCGCGCATCGGCGTCCAGGGGCCGCTGCGCCCGCGCGGGTCGCGCAGCACCACATTGGCGTTGACGGCGTCGTGGCCCTCGCGGAAGACGGTGGCGGTGACCAGGAAGCGTTCGCCGACGACCGCCTTGGCCGGGCGGCGACCGGCGTCGATCAGGGGGGTCACGTCCAGAACGGGGATGCGGCCGATCACGGTGTCGCTCTCTGTCGTTCGGCGGGTGGCCGCCTTGCGGGGGGCCGCCGCTTTGCGGGGGGCGGCGGCCCCCCGAGCGGTGGCGCTCTTGCGCTCCGGGGCGGTCGGGGCTTTGGTGGCAGTCTGCGGGTTCGCGGTGGCGGCGGCCTTGCGTGCCGCCGTCTTCCGGGGGGCGCGCGGAGCGGGCAGCGGGGGTTCGGCCCCTGACGGGGCGTCGGGGCGGTCGGTCGCCGAAGTGGACGTGTCCCGCGTGTCGCCGTGCATGCCAAGCTCCTGCCCGAGATCGGTGAGGGAGGACGTATGCCCGGAGCCCCGCTCCGCCGTCGCGCCCGGCCGGCCCGCCGCCTCCCGGTCCCGTTCGGACAGCGCGCGTCCCGGCGCGTGGCCCACGGGTGCGCCCTGGAGCGACCCAACCCGCTCGCAAAACGATCGACCGGAGGACGAAGACACGCCTGAGGGCAGCGCTGGGGCCGAACGGGCTACAGGAGCCGGGAAAGTGACGGTCCCAAGGACGGTACGGGGTGACGGTACGAGGTGGCGGTACGGATGACGCGAAGGGTGACGCGGCCGCGCTGACGGTGCGTCGACGGAGCGGGAGCCGGGCGTGGGACGGCAGGGGGCATCGACACCGGATCGCGCCCCCGCAGTACCCACGACCTTTGTGCATCCTCGCATCACCGGCAAGCCCTACGGTGCGGTAAGCGAGTGATTTCGGTCGGTTTGACGAGGCGGATCGGCCAGTGGAAACGCGGACGTTCCGGAGTGTTCATAAAACAGGGGGCGCATGCATTTTCATAAGTGCGCCCCCTTGCACTACCTGCGCCCCGAAGTGCGCCGACTGTGATCTCACCAATGGCCCGAACGAGTGCACCAGGGCGGAGTTGACTCACCATCACGCCCCCCGCCGCGGCTAGGCTGCACCCCCGTGAAGGCAATCCGCAGATTCTCCGTGCGCACCGTCCTGCCCGAACAACTCCAGCCGTTGCACGAGCTCGCCCTGAATCTCCGCTGGTCCTGGCACCCCGAGACGAGGGAGCTGTTCCGCTCCGTCGATCCGGAGGTCTGGGCGGCGGTCGGCGAGGACCCGGTGCGGCTGCTCGGCGAGGTACCGGCGGGGAGGCTGGCGACACTCGCCACCGACCGCCGGTTCCTGCGCAGACTGGGCGATCTCTCCGACGAGCTGCGCGACTACCTGACCGGACCGCGCTGGTACCAGACGGCGCTCCCGCCCGGTGACGGCAGCAGCCCCCTGCCCGCCGCCATCGCCTACTTCTCGCCCGAGTACGGCATCGCCGCCGCGCTGCCCCAGTACTCCGGCGGCCTCGGCATCCTCGCCGGGGACCACCTCAAGGCCGCCAGCGACCTCGGTGTGCCGATCATCGGCGTCGGCCTCTTCTACCGGCACGGCTACTTCCGCCAGTCGCTCTCCCGGGACGGCTGGCAGCAGGAGCGCTACCCGCTGCTCGACCCGGACGAGCTGGCCGTCAGCCTGCTCCGCGAGCCGGACTCCACCCCCTGCCGGATCGACCTCGCTCTGCCGGGCGGGCGCACCCTGGCCGCCCACATCTGGAAGGCCCAGGTCGGGCGGGTGCCGCTGCTGCTGCTCGACTCCGACATCGAGGCCAACAGCGCCGCCGACCGCAACGTCACCGACCGCCTCTACGGCGGCGGCAGCGAGCACCGGCTGCTCCAGGAGATGCTGCTCGGCATCGGCGGCGTCCGCGCCGTCCGCACCTACTGCCGCCTCACCGGCCACGCCGCCCCCGAGGTCTTCCACACCAACGAGGGCCACGCCGGCTTCCTCGGTGTGGAGCGGATCCGCGAGCTGGCCGCCGAGGGCCTGGACTTCCCCGCCGCCCTGGAGTCCGTCCGGGCCGGCACCCTCTTCACCACCCACACCCCCGTGCCGGCCGGCATCGACCGGTTCGACCGGGAGCTGATCGCCCGCCACTTCAGCGGCGACGCCGCGCTGGCCGGCGTCTCGGCCGAGCAGGTGCTCGCGCTCGGCGTGGAGAGCTGGGAGGGCGGCGACCCGACCCTCTTCAACATGGCCGCGATGGGCCTGCGGCTGGCCCAGCGGGCCAACGGCGTCTCCACCCTGCACGGGGAGGTCAGCCGGGGCATGTTCGAGGGCCTCTGGCCGGGCTTCGACGCCGCCGAGGTGCCGATCACCTCGGTCACCAACGGCGTGCACGCCCCGACCTGGATCGACCCGGCCGTGGTGAAGCTCGGCGCGGCCGAGCTCGGCCAGGAGCAGGCCGAGCGGGCCATGATGAACGGTGGCTCCACCCGCTGGAGCGGCCTGGAGAAGATCGGCAACGCCGAGATCTGGGAGCTGCGGCGCGCCCTGCGGGCCCAGCTCGTGGACGAGGCGCGGCGCCGGCTGCGGGCCTCCTGGCACCAGCGCGGCGCGGGCGACGCCGAGCTCGGCTGGACCTCCTCGGTGCTCGACCCGGACGTGCTCACCATCGGCTTCGCCCGGCGCGTCCCCTCGTACAAGCGGCTCACCCTGATGCTCCGTGACCCGGACCGGCTGCGCTCGCTGCTGCTGCACCCGACCCACCCGATCCAGATCGTGGTGGCCGGCAAGGCGCACCCCGCCGACGACGGCGGCAAGCGGCTGATCCAGCAGCTGGTGGCCTTCGCCGACGACCCGGCCGTCCGGCACCGGATCGTCTTCCTGCCCGACTACGACATGGCGATGGCCAAGCACCTGTACCCCGGGTGCGACGTCTGGCTCAACAACCCGCTGCGCCCGCTGGAGGCCTGCGGCACCTCGGGGATGAAGGCCGCCCTCAACGGCTGCCTCAACCTCTCGGTGCTCGACGGCTGGTGGGACGAGTGGTACGACGGCCAGAACGGCTGGGCCATCCCGACCGCCGACGGCGTCGAGCAGACCATGGACCCGGAGAGCCGGGAGGCGGAGAAGCGGGACGACATCGAGTCGGCCGCGCTCTACGACCTGATCGAGCACCAGGTCGCCGCCAAGTACTACGACCGCGGCTCGGACGGCCTGCCGCACGGCTGGATCGCCATGGTCCGGCACACGCTGGTCACCCTCGGCCCCAAGGTGCTGGCCGGACGCATGGTCCGGGAGTACGTGGAGCGGCTCTACGCCCCGGCGGCCGAGGCGCAGCGCGGCCTGGGCAAGGGCGGTGCGGCCGAGCTGGCCGGCTGGAAGGCCAAGGTCCGGGCCGCCTGGCCGGCCGTCCGGGTCGAGCACGTCGAGGCCGAGGGCCCGGTGGAGGCCCAGGAGCTCGGCACCACGCTCACCCTGCGGGCCGCGGTGTCGCTCGGCGCCCTGACGCCCGGTGACGTGGAGGTCCAGGTCGTGTCGGGGCGGGTCGACGAGACCGACACCCTCTCCGAGGCGGTCGCGCTCGCGCTCAAGCCGGTGGGTGGCCCGGATCTGGACGGCCGGCACCGGTACGAGGGCTCGCTGGAGCTGTCGCGGACGGGGCCGTTCGGGTACACGGTGCGGGTGCTGCCGGCGCACGAGTTGCTGGCCTCGTCCGCCGAGTTGGGGCTCGTCGCTCTTCCGGCGGAGGCCGCCGGGATGGACACCGGACCGCTTCGGTAACCACCGGGGGCGCGGGGAACTGCGCGCTCAGCCCTCTACGTACGTGGGCTGTTGCGCGCGCAGTTCCCCGCGCCCCTGAGGTGGTTAAACGAGGCTGTCACGCCAAGCTTGGTGCAGACTCGCGAACCGCCCCTCGCCGGCAATCAGCTCTGCCGGGGTGCCGTCCTCGACGATGCGGCCCTGGTCCATCACCAGGACGCGGTCGGCGATCTCGACCGTGGAGAGGCGGTGGGCGATGATCACGGCGGTGCGGCCGGCCAGGACGGTCCGCATGGCGTGCTGGACGGCCTGTTCGCCGGGCACGTCCAGGGAGGAGGTGGCCTCGTCCAGGATGAGGACCGCCGGGTCGGCGAGCAGGGCGCGGGCGAAGGCGACCAACTGGCGCTGTCCGGCCGAGATCCGACCCCCGCGCTTGCGGACGTCGGTGTCGTAGCCGTCGGGCAGGGCCGTGATGAACTCGTGGGCGCCGATCTCGCGGGCGGCGGCCTCGATCTCCGGGCGGGAGGCGCCGGGGCGGCCGATGCCGATGTTCTCGGCGACGGTGCCCGAGAAGAGGAAGGACTCCTGGGTCACCATGACCACGTGGCGCCGCAGCTCGGCGGTGTCGAGCTCGCGCAGGTCGGTGCCGTCCAGCAGGACGCGACCGCTGGTCGGGTCGTAGAACCGGGCGAGCAGCTTGGCCAGGGTGGACTTGCCGGCGCCGGTGGCGCCGACCACGGCGGTGGTCTGCCCGGCCGGGAGCAGCAGGTCGAAGCGGGGGAGCACCTCCTTGCCCGTGCGGTAGGCGAAGCGGACGCCCTCGAAGGAGACCTCGCGGCCCTTGCCCGTGGCGGCGGGCAGCTCGGCGGCTTCCACCGGCTCGGCCACGGTGGGCTCGTGGGCCAGCAGGCCGGCGATCTTCTCCAGGGCGGCGGCGGCCGACTGGTAGCTGTTGAGGAACATGGCCAGCTGGTCGACCGGGTCGTAGAGCCGCCGCAGGTAGAGCACGAAGGCGGTGAGCACGCCGAGTTCGAGGCTGCCGTCGGTGACCAGCACCGCGCCCAGGACCACCACGGCGGTGATCCAGATGTTGGCGGTGGCGCGGGAGAGGAAGACGTACCGGGCCATCTCCAGCAGGCCGTCGGCGGTGGCGGTGGCCGAGGCGCGGTTGGCCTCGCCGAAGGCGGCGTCGTTGGCGGCCTCGCGGCGGAAGGCCTGGACCGGGCGGATGCCGTTCATGGTCTCGGTGAAGCGGACGATCACCGCGGCCACGGCGGTGCGCGAGCGGCGGTAGACCCGGAGCGAGCGGCGCCGGAACGAACGGATGATCAGGTACATCGGCCCGAAGGAGACCACGGCGGCCAGCCCGAGCCGCCAGTCCATCACCACCAGCACCACGGTGATGTAGCAGACCGAGAGGCAGACCGTCAGCAGCTCCTGCAGGCCCTCGTTGAGCAGCTCGCGCAGGGCGTCCACGTCGCTGGTGGCCCGGGAGATGATCCGGCCCGAGGTGTAGCGCTCGTGGAAGTCCAGGCTGAGCCGCTGGGCGTGCGCGAAGATCCGGCCGCGCAGGGTCAGCAGGATGTCCTGGTTGATCCGGCCGCTGAGCCGGATGAAGGCGCGCTGGAGCACGGTGGAGACGGCGGCGCAGCCGAGGTAGGCGGCGGTCACCGCGATCAGCGGGCCGGCCCGGTGCTCGCGCAGGGCCGGGATGCCCCGGTCGATCGCGATCGCGACCAGCAGCGGGCCGGACTGCAGGGCGGCCTGCTGGAGCAGGATCACCAGCATGGCGAAGCCGATCCGGCGCCGGTGCGGGCCGAGCAGCTCGCCGAGCAGGCGGCGCGGGGCGCCGGGCGGGACGGGGATGTCCTCGTCCTCGTGGGCGGCCGAGGGCGGCAGCTGCTCCTCGGTGTCGGCGGGCGGTTCGAGGGTGGTGGTCATCGGGTGCGGCTCCCGTCGGTGGCAGGGGCGGCCTCGCCCGTCATCAGGTGGCGGTAGGCGGCGGAGCCGTGCAGCAGCTCCTGGTGGGTGCCGACGGCGGTGATCCGGCCCTCCTCCAGGACGGCCACCCGGTCGGCCAGCAGCACCGTGCTCGGGCGGTGCGCGACCACCAGCGCGGTGGTCGAGCCGAGCACCTGGCGCAGCGCCTCCTCGACCAGCGCCTCGGTCTGCACGTCGAGCGCGGAGAGCGGGTCGTCGAGCACCAGGAAGGCGGGCTCGCCGACCACGGCGCGGGCCAGCGCGAGGCGCTGGCGCTGGCCGCCGGAGAGGCTCAGGCCCTGCTCGCCGACCTCGGTGGCGACGCCCTCGGGCAGCCGCGCGACGAAGCCGGCCTGGGCGGTGGCCAGGGCCGAGTCGAGCTGCTCCGGGCCGGCCCCGGGGGCGCCCATCAGCACGTTCTCCCGCACCGAGGCGGAGAACAGGGTGGGCTCCTCGAAGGCGACCGCGACCAGCTCGCGCAGCCGGGCCCGTGGGATGTCCCGGATGTCGGTGCCGTCCAGGGTGATCGATCCCGCGGTGGCCTCGTAGAGCCGGGGCAGCAGGGCGGTCAGGGTGGTCTTGCCGCTGCCGGTGGTGCCGACCAGGGCCATCGTCTCGCCGGAGCGGATGTGCAGGTCGATGCCGTGCAGCAGGTCGGGGGTGTCGGCGGGGGCGTCCGGGTAGCGGAAGTGCACCCCGCTGAACCGGATGCCCCGGTCGGCGGTGGCGGCCAGGCCCGAGCCGGGCTCGGCGGGCTCGGGCTCGTCCATCACCTCGAAGTAGCGGTCGGTGGCGGTGGCCGCCTCGTTGGCGTAGGCGATCAGCCAGCCGAGCGACTCCACCGGCCAGCGCAGGGCGAGCGCGGTGGAGAGGAAGGCGACCAGGGCGCCGGTGGTGAGCTCGTCGTGGGCCACGCGCACCGCGCCGAGCGCCAGCGCGCAGCCGAGCGCGAGCTCCGGCAGGCCGACGATGACGGCCCAGAGGTCGGCCAGCAGGTAGGACTTGCCGATCTCGGTCGCGCGCAGCGCGGCGCTCTGCGCGCGGAAGCGCTCGGCCATCGTGCGGTGCCGGCCGAAGGCCTTGAGGATGCGGATGCCGAGCACCGACTCCTCGACCAGGGTGGCCAGGTCGCCGCTCTGGTCCTGGGCCTGCCGGGAGGCCAGCGAGTACCTGGCCTCGAACCAGCGGGTGAGCACCAGCAGCGGGACGGCCGGCACCAGGGTGATCAGGCCGAGCCGCCAGTCGATCACGAACATCAGGGTGCTGCCCGCGAGGAAGACCATCGTGTTGACGATCAGGAAGACCAGCGGGAAGGCCAGGAAGAGCCGCATGGTGAACATGTCGGAGGTGGCCCGGGAGAGCAGCTGCCCGGAGGGCCAGCGGTCGTGGAAGGAGACCGGCAGCCGCTGCAGCTTGGCGAAGAGGTCGCCGCGCAGCGCGCTCTCCACCCGGGCCAGCGGGCGGGCCACGATCACCCGGCGGACGCCGAAGAGGCCGGCCTCGGCCATCCCGAGCAGCAGGAGCAGCCCGGCCAGCGGCCAGAGCCCGGCGTAGTCGTGGTGGGCGATCGGGCCGTCCACGATCCGGCCGAGCACCAGCGGCACCAGCAGCACGCTGCCCGAGGCCACGGCGGCGGCCGCGACCGACCCGGCCAGGTACCAGCGGGCCTGGCGGGCGTACGGCCACAGCCGGAGCAGGGAGCGCACGGCGGAGTGGCGCTGGGGCTGGGGTGCGGGTGTCTCGGCCATCGCCGTGAGGGTAGGCCGTGCGGGCGTCATTTCTCATCTGGTTTTTCACACCTGACGCGGGCTGCGGCGGCGGGCCGCTCGGAACCGGCCAAACCGGGTCTTTGGGGGTGCGGAGGGCGCACGTTCCACGGCGGGGGGCGTGCGGCGCGGGCGCGCATCGGGACGGGGTTGTGACGGTCGGTCACGGCGCGATTGCATGAAGGCGACGGGTCGTGGGGGCACCAACCCTTCGGCTCGGCTGTCGTTGCCGGACGCAGAGAGGTAGAGGAAGCCGATGTCGGTCGAGACAGGTCCAGCGCCCGAGGCGCCCCAGAGCGGGCGCACCCAGCTCAGCCTCAGCACCATCGCGGCGCGGAACCTCGCCACCACGACCAAGTCCGCGCCCCAGATGCAGGGCATCAGCTCGCGCTGGGTCAGCCGGATGCTGCCCTGGGTACAGGTCTCGGGCGGCACCTACCGGGTCAACCGGCGGCTCAGCTACGCCGTCGGCCGGGGCCGGGTGAGCTTCGTCAAGACCGGCTCGCAGGTCCGGGTGGTGCCGCCCTCGCTCCGCGAGGTGCCGGTGCTGCGCGGGTTCGACGACGACGCGGTGCTGGAGGAGCTGGCGAGCCGGTTCGGCCAGCGGGAGGTGGCCGCGGGTGAGGTGCTGATCGAGCGCGGGCGGCCGATCGAGGAGGTCTACCTCATCGCGCACGGCAAGGTCGACCGGATCGGCACCGGCAAGTACGGCGAGGACGCCGTGGTCGGCCACCTGGCCGACGGCGACCACCTCGGCGACGAGGCCCTGCTGGAGCCCGAGCCGGTCTGGCCGTACAGCGTGAGGGCCGTCACCGCCGGCACCGTGCTGACCCTGGCCTGGCCCGCCTTCCAGGAGCTGGTCGACCGCTCGCCCGCCCTGCGCGACCAGATCCTCCAGTACCTGGAGGGCGCCCAGCAGTCGCAGAACGTGCACGGCGAGGCCGCGATCGAGCTGGCCGCCGGCCACGAGGGCGAGCCCGAGCTGCCCAGCACCTTCGTGGACTACGAGCTCAAGCCGCGCGAGTACGAGCTGAGCGTCGCGCAGACGGTGCTGCGGATCCACAGCCGGGTCGCCGACCTCTACAACGACCCGATGAACCAGACCGAGGAGCAGCTGAAGCTCACCATCGAGGCGCTGCGCGAGCGCCAGGAGTACGAGCTGGTCAACAACCCGGAGTTCGGCCTGATCAACAGCGTCGACTACGACCAGCGGATCCAGACCCACTCCGGCCCGCCCACCCCGGACGACCTGGACGAGCTGCTCTCGATGCGGCGCGAGACCAGCTTCCTGTTCGCCCACCCCCGGGCCATCGCCGCCTTCGGCCGGGAGTGCAACAAGCGCGGCATCTACTTCGGCTCGATCGACGTGGCCGGCCACCACCTGCCCGCCTGGCGCGGGGTGCCGCTGCTGCCCTGCGGCAAGATCCCGGTGATCGGCGGCCACACCTCCTCGATCATCGCGGTGCGCACCGGCGAGGAGAACCAGGGCGTGGTCGGCCTCTGGCAGACCGGCATCCCGGACGAGTACGAGCCGGGGCTGAACGTGCGCTTCATGGGCATCGACGAGAAGGCGATCATCTCCTACCTGGTCAGCGCCTACTACTCCGCGGCCGTGCTGGTGCCGGACGCGATCGGTCTGCTGGAGAACGTCGAGGTCGCCCGCCCGCGCGACTGACGATACGAGTGGAGAGGCAGTCAGGTGTCCGTACTGACGAGGCTGTTCGCCCCGGCCGCCAGTGGCGAGCCGGCCGCCGTGGCGCTGGCCCTGCTGGCCGATCCGGCCCGGCCGGGGCGGGCCGGGCTGTTCCGGCCCGGGCCCGGGCTGCCGCTCCACCCGCCGCTGCCGTTCCGGCCGATCGGGCTGGCCCACCCGGGGGCCCGGCTGCCGGTGCCGCCGCCGGCCCGGCCGGTCGGCGAGCGGCCGGGGCCGGTGCTGCACTGCCCGCCCGCCTTCCGGGACGACCCGGCGCTCGGGGCGGTGGTGAACGAGCGCCTGGTGGCCTGGGCCGAGGAGGTGGGCATCTACCGGGGCCGCCTGGAGCAGGTGCGGTCCGCCGACTTCGGGCGGCTGATCATGCTCACCCACCCCGACACCGACGACCCCGACCGACTGCTCGCGGCGGCCAAGTGCGCGCTGGCCGAGTGGGCCAGCGACGACTACTACTGCGCCGACCGAGACAGCGAGGGCGCCGGGCCGCTGCTCGGCGCCCGGCTGATGGTGGCCGACGCCACGGTGGCCCCCGCCCACCTGCCGCCCGGGTACGCCGAGGGGCTGCGCGGCGGCATCGAGGAGGACCCGGTGCTGCTCGCCTTCCGCTCCGCCGCCGACCACCTCGCGCGGTACGCGAGCCCGCCCCAACTGGCCCGGTTCCGCCAGGAGATCGCGCTGCTCTTCGTCGGGTACGCGGCCGAGGCCGCCTGGCGGGCCGCGAAGTACCGGCCGCCGGTCTGGGAGTACCTGGCCTGCCGTCAGGTCAACAGCTTCCTGCCCTGCATCACGCTGACCGACGCGATCGGCGGCTACGACCTGCCGCCCGAGGAGTACGCGGACCCCCGGGTGCGGCGGGTCCTCACCATGGCCGCCACCGCGAGCACCCTGGTCAACGACCTCTACTCGCTGGCCAAGGAGGCCGACCCGTCCGGCCTGGACTACAACCTGCCGTCCCTGATCGCCGCCGAGGAGGGCTGCTCGACGGCCGAGGCGGTGCGCCGCGCCGTCCGGGTGCACGACGAGCTGGTGCTGACCTTCGAGGCCGAGGGCGCCGTGCTGGCCGCCGCCGGCTCCCCGGCCCTGCGCCGCTTCCTGATCGGCGTCTGGGCCTGGCTCGGCGGCGGCCGCGAGTGGCACGCCGGCTCGGCCCGCTACCGCACCGACTAGCGCTCGGGGCCCACCCGCAGGAGTTGGAGCGAGCGGCCCTGGAGGGTGACCGGGCTGGCCAGCGGCAGACCGGTCGGGGCCGCATCGCAGCCGGTGTCGACCAGCAGCTCGTAGCGGCAGGCCCAGGGCTCGCCGGGCAGGGTGAACTCGGCCGGCTGGTCGCCCGCGTTGAGCAGCAGCAGGAAGCTGTCGTCCGTCAACGGGCAGCCGTGCTGGTCGCGTTCGGACATCGCGGTGCCGGAGAGCAGCATGCCGAGCGCCCCGGTCGGGGTGAACCAGTCGGCCTCGGTCATCTCCTCGCCCCGGGTGGTGAACCAGGCCAGGTCGCGCTGGCCGCCGGGGGTGGCCGCCTGGCCGGAGAAGAAGGCCCGCTGGCGCAGCACCGGGTGCCGGCGGCGCAGCCGCACCAGCTGGGCCGTCAGCTCGGCCAGCCCGCGCCATTCCGGCTGCTCCAGTAGTGACCAGTCGAGCCAACTCACCTCGCTGTCCTGGCAGTAGGCGTTGTTGTTGCCGCCCTGGGTGCGGCCCAGCTCGTCCCCGGCGGTGATCATCGGCACCCCGGTGGAGAGCAGCAGGGTGGCCATCAGGTTGCGCAGCTGGCGCACCCGCAGCCCGTGCACCGCGGGGTCGGTGGTCTCGCCCTCCACGCCGCAGTTCCAGGAGCGGTTGTCGTTCGTCCCGTCCCGGTTCTGCTCCCCGTTGGCCTCGTTGTGCTTGCCGTTGTAGGAGACCAGGTCGCGCAGGGTGAAGCCGTCGTGCGCGGTGATGAAGTTGACCGAGGCGTACGGGCGGCGGCCGCCGCGCTGGTAGAGGTCGGAGGAGCCGGAGAGCCGGTAGCCGAGCTCGCGCACGTCCGGCCGGGCGCCGCGCCAGAAGTCCCGGACGGTGTCGCGGTACTTGTCGTTCCACTCGGCCCAGAGCGGCGGGAAGCCGCCGACCTGGTAGCCGCCCGGGCCGACGTCCCAGGGCTCGGCGATCAGCTTGACCCGGCTCAGCAGCGGGTCCTGCGAGACGGCGCCGAGGAAGAGGTGGTGCATCTCCACCCCGTCGCTGCCCCGGGCCAGGGCGGCGGCCAGGTCGAAGCGGAAGCCGTCCACGCCCATCTCGGTGACCCAGTACCGGAGCGAGTCGGTGATCAGCTTCACGGTGTGCGGCTGCCGGGTGTCCAGGGTGTTGCCGCAGCCGGTGTAGTCGGCGTAGCCCCGGCGGCTGCGGTCGAGCCGGTAGTACCCGCCGTTGTCGATGCCGCGCAGGCTCAGCGCCGGGCCGTCCACCCCGCCCTCGGCGGTGTGGTTGTAGACCACGTCGAGGATCACCTCGATGCCGGCCGCGTGCAGGGCCCGGACCATCCGCTTGAACTCGCCGACCTGCTGGCCCCGGCTGCCGGAGGCCGAGTACCCCGCGTGCGGGGCGAAGAAGCCGAGCGTGTTGTAGCCCCAGTAGTTGGTGAGCCCGCGCAGCTGGAGGTGGTCCTCGCTGACGAAGTGGTGCACCGGGAGCAGCTCCACGGCCGTCACGCCGAGATTGACCAGGTGGGTGATCGCAGCCGGGTGGGCCAGGCCCGCGTAGGTGCCGCGCAGCTCCGGCGGGATGCCCGGGTGGCGCATGGTGAAGCCCTTGACGTGCAGCTCGTAGAGCACCGTCTCGGCCCAGGGGGTCTTCGGGCGGTGGTCGTCGTACCAGTCGTCGTCGTCGTCCACCACCACGGCCTTGGGCACGTACGGCGCCGAGTCCCGGTTGTCCCGGACGGTGTCGGCGGCCTCCCGCTCGGGCCAGCCGCGCACCGAGGCGCAGACCGCGTCGTGGGTGGTGTACTCCCCGTCGATCGCCCGGGCGTACGGGTCCAGCAGCAGCTTGGCCGGGTTCCACCGGGCGCCGGTCCACGGGTCCCACCGGCCTTGCACCCGGTAGCCGTAGCGGGTGCCGGGGAGCACGCCGGGCACGAAGCCGTGCCAGGTCTGGAAGGTGCGCTCGGTGAGCGGGTGTCTGCTCTCCCGGCCCTCCTCGTCGAAGAGGCAGAGCTCCACGCCCTCCGCCGCCGGGGCCCAGAGCGCGAAGTTGGTGCCCTGCACGCCCTCCCGGGCGGTGCGGAAGCGGGCGCCGAGCGGCTGCCAGCTGCCGGGCCAGGGGGTGTCCGGGCCGTGGTGCGCCGACCCGTGCCCGGCCTCGGCCGCGCCGGGGCGCGTCTCGGTTTGCAGCTCCTGCCACGCCGTCATCGCCCGACCCCTCCCAGCGCGGGGAGTCCCTTTCCCCGCTCTTCTCTTGTGCCCGCAACGCCCGCCGCTGTCACGTCCGCGATCGACATCTGACGGTGTGTGAATAATTCTGTCCGGCAGTACGGACTTCCGGTGACAACCGGGCGTCCGGCGTGCTCGTGTCCCGGCGGCGGCCCGCTCGTTGTTCCGGACGGACGGGGGCCTGCCGCCCCCGGCGGTGCGGACGGAGGGCCGGGATGCGGAGCTTGGCGGGGCGCGCGACGGGGCTCGGGCCGGTGCTCCTCACCGCCTGTCTGCTGGCCGGCTGCTCGAGCGCGGGCAGCGGCTCCGGGGGCAGCGCGGACACCGCGGCCAGCCCGCCGGTCTCGCAGGCGGTGATCACCGCCTCGCCCAAGGACGCCAGCCAGGAGGTGCCGGCCGACACTCCGGTGAAGGTCTCGGTGGCCCAGGGTCGGCTGGTCTCGGTCAGGCTGGCCGACTCGACCGGCTCCGCGCTGGCCGGCAAGCTGGCCGCCGACGGCACCAGCTGGACGTACGACGGCCGGCTGGCACTGGCCACCCCGTACACCCTGGACACCGTGGCCCAGGACCCGTCCGGGCTGCGGGCGGCCCAGCACTCGGTTTTCACCACCGTGACCCCCGCGCACACCTTCGCCGCCCTCTTCACCCCGGAGGACGGCTCCACGGTCGGCGTCGGCATGCCCGTCTCGCTCCGCTTCACCCGGCCGATCGCCGACCGGGCCGCCGTGGAGAAGGCCGTCACCGTCACCTCCGATCCGCCCGTGCCGGTGGCCGCCCACTGGTTCGGCAACCAGCGGCTCGACTTCCGTCCGGAGAAATACTGGCCCGCCGGCACCAAGGTCTCGCTGGCGCTGCGCCTGCGCGACGTCCAGGGCAGCCCCGGCGAGTACGGCACCCAGGCCAAGGAGGTGCACTTCACCGTCGGCCGGGCCCAGGTCAGCACGGTCGACCTGGAGGCGCACACCATGACCGTCCGGCAGGACGGCAAGGTGCTGCGCACCCTGCGGATCTCCGGCGGCAGCCCGGACCACACCACCTACCTCGGCGCGCTGGTGATCTCGGAGAAGTACGAGGTGACCAGGATGAACTCGCAGACGGTCGGGATGGGCGACGAGTACGACATCAAGGACGTGCCGCACGCGATGCGCCTCACCGCCTCCGGCACCTTCGTGCACGGCAACTACTGGGCCGACAAGTCGGTCTTCGGCTCGGCCAACACCAGCCACGGCTGCATCGGCCTGGCCGACGTGAAGGGCGGCTCCACCGACACCCCGGCCGGCTGGTTCTACGCCGGCTCGATCGTCGGGGACGTGATCGAGGTGCGCGGCGAGGACGGCGACACCGTGCCGCCGGACAACGGCCTGAACGACTGGAACCTGCCCTGGGCGCAGTGGCTCAAGGGCTCGGCGCTGGCCCCGGGGGCCTCGGCAGCGGCCTCGCCCCCGGCCGCCTGGTCGCCCTCGCCGCTGCCCTCGCCCACCGCCGATCCCTCCTCGGGTCCGGCCTCGCACGCCGCCGATCGCGCCTCCGCCCAGGCCTCGACCCCCACCCCGCCCACAGGGTCACCGGACGCCCCGGCCACCGCGCCGAGCGTTCACTGAGCCTTCACCACCCTCCCGCCGAAGTTCCATTCAGGACCCCCCGTTATCCTGGCGACCCGCGCGAGATCTCCCCACCGGTGCAACTGTTCCGAGGGACAACGCGTGTTACCACCGTGGACAGACCGGAGGGGAGCGGGACCGTGAAGCCCGTCAAGGCGGCCGACGCCGCGCAGTGGAAGGCCCGGCCCGCGCGCCGGGCGGGCGTCGCGCTGGCGATGGGCGGCGTGCTGCTGCTCAGCGCGGCGTGTAGTTCGAGCGGTGGCGGTGGTTCGAAGGACGCGGCCGGCGCCGGTGGCGGCGGGGGCGACAAGCCCGCGGCCGCGGCCTCCTCGGCGGCCCCGAAGACCTCGGCGGCGGTGCTGACCGTGCAGCCCAAGGACGGCTCGGCGGACGTGGCGCCCAAGGACGCGCTCTCGGTGAGCGTGGCCAGCGGCACCCTGACCACCGTCGAGGTGACCGACAAGGACGGCAAGGCCGTGCCCGGCGCGATCGCCGCCGACGGCCTGAGCTGGAAGCCGAGCGGGGCGCTGAACGTGGGCACCTCGTACCACGTCAGCGCGCAGGCGAAGGACTCGGCCGGGCTGGTCTCGGCCGCGACCAGCAGCTTCACCACGCTGACCCCGGGCAAGCTGGCCGCCGCCACCGACAACATCTCCGACAACGGCACCTACGGCGTCGGCATGATCGTCTCGGTCAACTTCACCAAGCCGGTGAAGAACAAGGCCGAGGTGCTCAAGGGCATCACCTTCGACTCCAGCACCAACACCCCGGTCAAGGGCCACTGGTTCGGCAGCCAGCGGCTCGACTTTCGGCCGGAGAAGTACTGGGCGCCGGGCACCAAGGTGACCATCCACTACAAGCTCAAGAGCGTCGAGGTCTCGCCCGGCGTCTACGGCGACGTGGACCGGGACGAGCCCTTCACCATCGGCCGCTCCAAAGTCAGCACCGCCGACCTCTCCACCGACATGATGACGGTGAAGAAGGGCGGCTCGACCACCACCATCCCGATCACCGGCGGCAACGACGACAACCCGTCCTGGAACGGCACCATGGTGATCTCCTCCAAGGAGAAGGTCACCCGGATGAACTCCGCGACCGTCTCCAACATCGTCGGCGGCGAGTACGACGTGCCGGACGTGCCGCACGCCATGCGGCTCACCGCGAGCGGCACCTACGTGCACGGCAACTACTGGGGCAACGCCTTCGGCAAGTCGAACGCCAGCCACGGCTGCATCTCGATGCAGGACGGCAAGGACGGCGACGACGGCTCCACGGCCGGCAAGTTCTTCGCCGACTCGATCGTCGGTGACGTGGTCAAGATCGTGAATTCCAAGGGCAAGACGGTGTCCCCGGACAACGGGCTCAGCGGCTGGACCCTCCCCTGGAGCGCCTGGTAGGCCGCTCGGTGGACCGACCGGCCCGGCCTCCCGGCACAGGGGAGGCCGGGCCGTTCTCCGTTCGTGACGAAACCGTCGCACGGACGGCGCAACTCGGCGGGCAGGCCGAGACGTGTACTAGGTGAGAAGCGAGAGCGGGGAGCGCGCAATGAGGTCCATCGGCAGAGGTCTGACGGCGGCGGCGGTCGGCGGGGCGATAGCCCTGACGGCGGCCTGCAGCTCCGGCGGCGGTGGCGGTGCCACGGCGGCCGGGTCGGGCAAGTCGGCCGCCCCCGCCAAGCCCTCGGTCTCGGCCGCCGTGCTGAGCATCCAGCCGGCCAACGGCGCCACGGACGTGAAGCCGACCGCCGACGCGCTCAAGGTCTCGGTGGCCGGCGGCAAGCTCGGCACCGTCAAGGTGACCGACAAGGAGGGCAAGCCGGTGGCGGGCAAGATCGCCGCCGACGGCACCAGCTGGGTGCCCACGGCCGGCCTCTCGGTCTCCGAGCAGTACACGGTGAACGCCCAGGCCACCGACGCCAACGGCCTGGCGGCCGACACCACCAGCAGCTTCACCACGCTCACCCCGGAGAAGGAGGCGAGCGCGCACGACAACATCGAGGGCAACGGCACCTACGGCGTCGGCATGATCGTCTCGCTGACCTTCGACCGGGACGTCAAGGACAAGAAGGCCGTCGAGGCCGGGGTCACCTTCGAGACCTCGGACGGCTCGCAGCTCAAGGGCCACTGGTTCGGCAGCCGCCGGGTGGACTTCCGCCCGGAGAAGTTCTGGGCCACCGGCACCAAGGTGACCATCCACTACCGCCTGAAGAGCGTGGAGATCGCCCCGGGCGTCTACGGCGGGGTGGACAGCGACGAGCCGTTCACCATCGGCCGCTCGCAGATCTCGCTGGTCGACGCCTCGACCCACATGATGCAGGTCACCCGCAACGGCGCCCCGTACAAGACCATCCCGATCAGCACCGGGGCCACCGAGCCGAAGTCCTGGAACGCCTACAACGGCACCATGGTGATCGAGGCCAAGGAGGGCACCGCGACGATGGACTCCTCCACCGTCCCGGGCCTGGAGGGCGCCGCGTACAAGGAGAAGGTGCCGCACTCGCTGCGCCTGACCGACAGCGGCACCTACGTGCACGGCAACAACTGGTCCTCGCCGGACGTCTTCGGCCACACCAACGTGAGCCACGGCTGCGTCGGCCTGCAGGACGCCCCGGGCGACGCGGGTGACGACAACTCCTCGGCGGGCAAGTACTACGCGGACGCGATGGTCGGCGACGTGGTGACGATCAAGAACTCGGTCGGGGAGCAGGTCAGCCCCGACAACGGCCTCAGCGGCTGGAACATGAACTGGAACAACTGGTAGGCCGTGCAGCGGCTGCTGGACGACCGGTGGGCCGCGCAGCGGCCGCCTAGGGGGAGAACCGACGTGAAGAGCATGCGCAAGGGGCTGGCCGCCGGAGTGCTGGGCGGGGCCCTGGTGCTGACGGTGGCGGCCTGTGGTGGCCCCGCCTCGCCGACCCCGGCCTCGGGGGGTGCGGGCGGTGCGGGGGCCGGGGCGGCCTCCGCCTCGCCCAAGCCGGCCGTCTCGGCGGCCGTGGTGAGCATCGAGCCGGCCGACGGGTCCAAGGACGTCAAGCCGTCCGGGGCGCTCAAGGTCGGGGTGGCCGGCGGCAAGCTCAGCTCGGTCCGGGTGACCGACAAGGAGGGCCACGCGGTCGAGGGCGCCCTCGCCGCCGACGGCTCCGGCTGGGTGCCCAAGGGCACCCTGGAGGTCTCCCAGCAGTACACGGTGAACGCCAAGGCCACCGACGCCGCCGGCGTGGTCGCCGACTCCACCAGCACCTTCGCCACCCTCACCCCGGAGAAGGAGGCCGGCCCGCACGACAACATCGAGCCGAACGGCACCTACGGGGTCGGCATGATCGTCTCGCTGGAGTTCGACCGGGACGTCAAGGACAAGAAGGCCGTCGAGGCCGGCATCACCTTCGAGACCTCCGACCACTCGGTGGTCAAGGGCCACTGGTTCGGCAGCCGCCGGGTCGACTTCCGCCCCGAGCAGTACTGGAAGCCGGACACCAAGGTGACCGTCCACTACCGCCTGAAGAGCGTGGAGATCGCCCCCGGCGTCTACGGCGGGGTCGACACCGACGAGCCCTTCACCGTCGGCCGCTCGCAGATATCCACGGTAGACGCCTCCTCGCACGAGATGACCGTCCAGCGCGGCGGCCAGACCACCGCCACCTACCCGATCACGGCGGGCAAGGCCGGCTTCGACAGCTGGAACGGCGTCATGGTGATCGAGGACAAGGCCGAGATGACCCGGATGACCTCCGAGGGAGTCACCTCGGTCAAGGGCGAGGAGTACGACCTCCAGGTGCCGCACGCGATGCGGCTCACCAGCTCCGGCACCTACGTGCACGGCAACTCCTGGGCCGTGGAGAAGATGGGCCGCAGCAACGCCAGCCACGGCTGCATCGGCATCCAGGACACCAAGTCGGGCAGTTCCAGTTCTAATGCCGGTAAGTTCTTCGACAGTTCGCTCATCGGCGACGTGGTGAAGGTGGTCAACTCCGACGGGGCCACCGTGGAGGCCGACAACGGCCTGAGCGGCTGGAACGTCCCCTGGGGCAGCTGGTGACCCACCGGTAACGGCTCGGCTTGCTCCTGTCATATGCCAGCAGAATAGTGATCGTTTCGTCATTGTCCGTACGCGGCTGCTCGCGTTCCGCGATGATGGGCACATGGCGGGATGGGGCGAAGCAGAGTGGGCATCACTTCCCGGGTCCGGGGCGGGTAATGACGGGATGTCACGCGGAGGCTCACTGGTGCTGGAGTCGCTGGAGCAGCTGCCCCTGGAGGAGCTCGAACGGCTGCACTTCGACCGTTTCTGCGCGCAGTTGGCCGCGGAGGAGGAGATCTTCCTCCCCTCCCGCGCCGAACTCGTCGCCCTGGCCCGGCGGGTGGTGAAACACGCCCTGCGCGAGCTCCAGTTCCACGTGCACGTGGAGGCCTGCGCCCAGCTCAGCGGCGAACTCCTGGCCAACGCCGTCCGCCACGCGGGCGGCCGCACCCTGGGCCTGCGCCTCACCCGCGCCCCCGGCCGGCTCCGCTTCGAGGTCCGGGATTCCTCCCGCGCCCTGCCCTGCCGCATCGTCGCCGAGCCGGGCGGGGAGAACGGCTACGGGCTGGCCATCGTGGAGGCGCTCAGTGAGCGCTGGGGCGCCGATCTGCTGCCGCGCGGCAAGGGCGTCTGGTTCGAACTCAAGGTCAGAGAGCGCCAGTTAGGCTGAAGCCGCAGCGCTTCGAAAACAGTGCGGGGCCCCCGGTTCACCGTGGTGCGGTGGTGGGGGCCCCTGCAAGTTCACCACGCAGGCCATGGGGGTGCGTGCCTCGTGGTGCAGACGGCCGAGTCGGGTCGGGGACCGGCCGTGGTTCGCGCCCGGGCGCGGTAACGCGCCGGACTTCTTCGACTATCCCACGATCTGGACAACCGGGCCAAATGGAATGGAAGGCATGTAACCGACCTCACCTTGCCTATCGCCCTTCCCTGCCCATATCGCCTAAGAAACATCGGGGTGCGACTTTTTCGGGCGAACGGCTGCGCGAATCGGTCGGCGCCGGTCATCATGGCTGGTTATGAGCGGTAGCGGTCAGCGGATGGTCTTGGGCGGGACGGGACTGGCGGTAGGCGTCCTGGCGGGAGCGCTGTCGTTCCTGAGCTGGGACAAGGCGAATCAGGTGGCCGGAGTGGTCTCCGCCCTGGTGAGCGTGGCCGCACTGGGGGTCGCCGTGTGGGCACTTGTGGCGAGCCCGGGCGGCGGCTCCTCCGTGCGCGTGTCCGGGACCGGCCGGGCTACGGCCACGGGCGGGGGCTCCGCGAACTCGGGGGTGCTGGGAGCAGTTTCGGGCACGGTCGAGGTGGACCGCACCGGTGACGCCCAGGCCGACGGCGGCCGGGCGAACACGGGCTTCGAGCAGCGGTAGTCCGGATGGAGCGGCTGTCGGCGCGCGGAACGGGCGAGGCCCAGGCCCGGGGGTCGGTCTCGCTGGCCAACAGCGGAGTGATCAACGGGCCGGTGGTGCTGACACCGGCCCGGGTACCCCGTTCGGGCTACCTGTTGCAGGTGGAGTCGATCGCGGCCGACCGACTCCGCTCACGCGAGGACGAGTTGGCGGCGATGGCCGACTTCTGTGCCGCGGCCGAGGTCGAACTGCCCTACTGGCGCTGGCTGGCGCCCGCCTGGGCGGGCAAATCCGCGCTGATGGCCCACTTCGTGCTCAACCCGCCACCCGGCGTCGACGTGGTCTCCTTCTTCATCACCGCCCGGCTCGCCGCTCAGAACGACCGGACGGCCTTCTGCGAGGTGGTGCAGCGCCAGCTCCACGCGCTGCTGGGCGAGGAGGAGCCGCCGACCACCGTGCACACCCGCGACGAACAGCTCCGGCTGGCCCTCGACCGGGCGGCGGAGGTGTGTGCGGCGCGCGGGCGCCGGCTGGTGCTCGTGGTCGACGGCCTGGACGAGGACCGGGGGGTCACCGCCGGCCCGGACAGCCACAGCATCGCCGCCCTGCTGCCGCGGGTGCCGACGCACGGCCTGCGCGTCCTGGTCGCCGGTCGCCCGCACCCGCCGGTGCCGGACGACGTCCCGGGCGGTCACCCCCTGCGCGACACCGCTATCGACCACCGGCTCACCATCTCGCCCCACGCCTTGGCTGTCCGCGCCGAGGCCGAGAACGACCTGTTGCGGCTACTCGACGGCGGCGGGCTCGGCCGTGACCTGGTCGGGCTGGTGGCCGCCGCCGGAGGCGGGCTGAGCGCGGCCGACCTAGCCGAGCTGGCGGAGAGCAGGACTCGGCTGGTAGCGCGAGAACTGAGCGCTGTCAGCGGACGCGGCTTCCGCCTCCGGGTGTCCCGCTGGGAGCTGTTGGCGGGTCTCGAACCTCGGCCGATGCTGTACCTGCTTGCGCACGAGGAGATCCAGAAGAGCGCCCTCGACCTGCTCAATGACGCCGAGCTGGCAGGCTACCGCGCGCGCCTGCACCGCTGGGCCGAGCGTTTCCAACGGGCGGGCTGGCCGACTGACACCCCCGAGTACTTGCTGAGCGGCTACGTCCGACTCCTGCGCGAGCAAGGGGAGACCACCCGCCTGATCGCCCTGGCCACCGACGCGGTCCGCCACGAGCGGCAGTGGCAGGTCAGCGGCTCCGACCTGGAGGCGCTGACGGAGATCGCCGGTTCCTTCGACCACCTGCTGGGCGAAGAGGACCCGGACGTGGCGGCCGCCGCCCGGCTCGCCGCTAGCCGGGACGCCCTCCATGACCGGATGGGCGGCATCCCGGACGAGTTGATCGCCCTGTGGGCCGGGCTCGGCCGCCTCGACCGGGCAGTCAACTTGGCTCGTGCCCAAGGGAGTCCGTACGAGAAGGCGCGGGCGCTGTCGGCCGTCGCCCGCGCACTCGCCGCAGCCGGCCGCCTCGACCAGGCGGTCGCGCTCGCGGGCGAGGTCCAGGACGACGTCCTGCAGAGTGAGGCGATGAGGGTGATCGCGGGGGCGCTGGCTTCGGTGAGTCACCCGGACCAGGCCGTCGAGCTCGCCCGGGCGATCGGTGATCCGGGCGAGCGGGTGCGAGCGCTGGCCGACATCACCGCGGTGTGGGCCGCAGGGGGCGGGCGCGAGCGGGCAGCAGAGCTGGCCGAGGAGACGGTCGGGCTCGCGCGGGCCGTCACCGGCATCGAGGATCGAGCGTCGGCCATGGCCGCTGCCGCCGGGGCGTGCGCTGTGGCGGGCCAGGACGAGCTGGCGGCAGAGCTCGTGGCCGAGGCCACGCAGGTGGCCTGCTCCGCCCTTGACCCGGCCCGACGAGCCGAGGCCTTGGCCGCTGTAGCGGAAGAGTGGGCGACGGCCCTGCCCGAGAGCGCGTCCGATGTGGTGCGGCAGGCAGCCGGAGCGGTACGGGCCGTCACCGACCAGGCGGACCGCCGGTGGGCTGTGCGGTCCGTGGTGGTGGCCGCGGCCAGGGCGGGCCTGCACGAGACAGCCATGGGCCTGGCGCTCGGGCTGGCCCAGCAGAACGAGCGGGACCGATCGGTGGCGGACACCGCCGAGGCCCTGGCCGAAACCGGGCGGCTCGAACCGGCGCTGGAGACGGCCCGACTGGTGGAGGAGCCGTACCTGCGGGCGCCGGCCCTGGCCGCCGTCGCCCGGGCGCTGGCCGCCGCAGGCGAGTCGGCGCAGGCCACGGCCGTGGCCGAGGAGGCTCTCGGGGTCGCGCGGACCATCCCGGTCACGGTCTGGCGGATCGATGTCCTGACCGCTGTCGCGAGTGCGCTGGCCGCCGTGGGCCTCGATCGTGAGGCAGTGCGGCTCGCCTCCGAGGCCACTGACTCGGCGCACGTGGGTGGGCGCTCCCGGGAGCAGGTCAGGACGCTCGCGGAGGTGGCCACCGCCCTGGCCGTTGCCGGGCACCGGGATCAGGCGGTGGAGTTCGCCCGCCACGCGGCGGAGCTCTACCGAGCCAACGACGATGTCTACGAGCGGGCCGGTGATCTGTCGGCAGTCGCTGGGGCCCTCCGCGCGGTGGGCCGGGAGGACTCGGCTTCCGCCCTCGTACTCGAAGCGGCCGACCGCGCCCGGGCCCACCCCCATCCCTCGGACCGCGTCGACGCTCTCGGTGACGCCGCCGAGGTGCTGGCCGCGGCCGGCCACACCGAGCAGGCCCTGGAGCTCGCCCGTCAGGCCGCAGCCATCGCCCGGGAGGAGGTCCCCCGGCGTGAGCGTCGCTCTGCCGTGCGCTCCGTCGCCGACGCGTTCAGCGCCGCCGGCCGGCATGACGAGGCCATCGAGGTGGCCGCCGGCTTCGACGACCGGCCGGCCGAGGCGGACACCCTCGCCGAGGTCGTCCGTTCACTGGCCGCCGCGGGGCAGCTGGAGCGGGCCGTCGAGGTCGCAGACGGGATCGATGACGGTTGGTACCACGACATCGCGCTCGCCCACCTCGCCGGAGCCTTGGCCGCCGAAGGCGGGCACGACCGTGCCACGGTCCTCGCGGACGGGCTCGAAGGCTCGATCCGGGAGGGCCTGGCGCTGCCGGTGATCGCGCGGGCGCTGGCAGCGGCGGGCCACCCCGACCGGGCCGCCGACCTGGCGCGCACGATCGCCGACGCGGATGTCCGGGGCGGTGCACTCGCCGCCGTGGCCCAAGCCCTCGGCCCCACCCCGTCGGGGCGGCGGCTGCTCGTGGAAGCCCTGCACCTCACCCGGTGGGACCAGCTGGTGGAGGCGGTGGGGGTGGTCACCCCGCAGAGCCTCCACCAGCTCGCCGACGTCGCGCTCCAGCAGGCCCGGGCAGCGGTGGCCCGGCTGCGATGACGAGGTCGGCCGGCCGGTGTCACCACCGGTGTGCCGGCGCGTGCCACCGGGTGGCACACCGTGCGGAGCGCGGCCTCAGCACTCGATGACGTTGACCGCCAGCCCGCCCCGCGAGGTCTCCTTGTACTTGATCTTCATGTCGGCGCCGGTCTCCTTCATGGTCTTGATGGCCTTGTCGAGGGAGACGTGGTGGCGGCCGTCGCCGCGCAGGGCCATCCGGGCGGCGGTGACGGCCTTGACGGAGGCCATGCCGTTGCGCTCGATGCAGGGGATCTGGACGAGGCCGCCGACCGGGTCGCAGGTGAGGCCGAGGTTGTGCTCGATGCCGATCTCGGCGGCGTTCTCGACCTGCTCGGGGGTGCCGCCGAGGACCTCGGCGAGGCCGCCGGCGGCCATCGAGCAGGCGGAGCCGACCTCGCCCTGGCAGCCGACCTCGGCGCCGGAGATGGAGGCGTTCTCCTTGAAGAGCATGCCGATCGCGCCGGCCGCGAGGAGGAAGCGGACGATGCCGTCGTCGTCGGCGCCCGGGATGAAGTTGAGGAAGTAGTGCAGGACGGCCGGGATGATGCCGGCCGCGCCGTTGGTGGGGGCGGTGACCACGCGGCGGCCGGAGGCGTTCTCCTCGTTGACGGCCATCGCGTAGAGGGTGACCCACTCCATGGCGTTGGCCGGCCCGATGCCCTCGGCGCGCAGGGCGCGGGCGCCGGCCGCGGCGCGGCGGCGCACCTTGAGCCCGCCCGGCAGGATGCCCTCGCGGGACATGCCCGCGGCCACGCACTCCTGCATCACGCCCCAGATCTCCAGCAGCCCGGCCCGGATCTCGGCCTCGCTGCGCCAGGCCTTCTCGTTCTCGAGCATCAGCCCGGAGATGGAGAGCCCGGTCTCCCGGGTGAGCCGCAGCAGCTCCTCGCCGGTGCGGAAGGGGTACCGCAGCTGGGTGTCGTCGGGCACCACGCGGTCGGCGCCGATCGCGTCCTCGTCGACCACGAAGCCGCCGCCGACGGAGTAGTAGGTCTTCTCCAGCAGCGTCGAGCCGTCGGCGCCGAAGGCCCAGAGGGTCATGCCGTTGGCGTGGTACGGCAGGGCCTTGCGGCGGTGCAGGACCAGCTGGGTGTCCGCGTCGAACGGGATGTCGTGCACGCCGAGCAGCCGCAGCTGCTTCCCGGCCTTGATCCGCTCGACGTCCTGGTCGGCGCGGTCCACGTCGACCGTGCGGGGCGAGTGGCCCTCCAGGCCGAGCAGGACGGCCTTCGGGGTGCCGTGGCCGTGGCCGGTGGCACCGAGCGAGCCGAAGAGCTCGGCCCGTACGGAGGCCACCTCGGTCAGCAGGCCCTCGGACTTGAGGCGGCGGGCGAACATCCGGGCCGCGCGCATCGGGCCGACGGTGTGGGAGGAGGACGGCCCGATGCCGATGGAGAAGAGGTCGAAGACGCTGATGGCCACGGAGGGACGTCCTTGTCTGGTCTCGTGGGTGAAGAAGGCGGTGGCACAGGACGGGGCACCGCGCGCACTACCTTCCAGTGTGCGCGGTGCCCCGGAAATCGGAGGTGGCCGGGAGCGTGACTCCGGCCACCTGCCGGATTACAGGTTGGGGTACAGCGGGTGCTTGGTGGCCAGCGCGGTGACGCGGGCCTTCAGCGACTCGGCCTTGGCCGCGTCGAAGCCGGGCAGCAGGGCCTCGGCGATGACGTCGGCGACCTCGCGGAAGTCCTCGGCCTGGAAGCCGCGGGTGGCCAGGGCCGGGGTGCCGATCCGCAGACCGGAGGTGACCATCGGCGGGCGCGGGTCGTTCGGGACGGCGTTGCGGTTGACCGTGATGCCGACCTCGTGCAGGCGGTCCTCGGCCTGCTGGCCGTCCAGCTCGCTGTTGCGCAGGTCCACGAGCACCAGGTGCACGTCGGTGCCGCCGGAGAGCACGGAGACCCCGGCCGCCTTGGCGTCGTCCTGGAGCAGGCGGGCGGCGAGCGCCTTCGCGCCCTCCAGGGTGCGCTGCTGGCGGTCCTTGAAGTCCTCCGAGGCGGCGACCTTGAAGGAGACGGCCTTGGCCGCGATCACGTGCTCCAGCGGGCCGCCCTGGAAGCCGGGGAAGACCGAGGAGTTGAGCTTCTTGGCGAACTCCTGCTTGGCCAGGATGATGCCGCCGCGCGGGCCGCCCAGGGTCTTGTGCGTGGTGGAGGTGACCACGTCCGCGTACTCGACCGGGTTCGGGTGCAGACCGGCGGCGACCAGGCCGGCGAAGTGCGCCATGTCGACCCAGAGGTACGCCTCGACCTCGTCGGCGATCCGGCGGAACTCGGCGAAGTCCAGCTGGCGCGGGTAGGCGGACCAGCCCGCGATGATGACCTTGGGGCGGTGCTCCTTGGCGAGGCGCTCGACCTCGGCCATGTCGACCAGGCCGGCCTCGTCCACGTGGTACGCGACCACGTTGAACTGCTTGCCGGAGAAGTTCAGCCGCATGCCGTGGGTCAGGTGGCCGCCGTGCGCCAGGTCCAGGCCCAGGATGGTGTCACCGGGCTGGGCGATGGCGAACAGGGCGGCCTGGTTGGCGGAGGCGCCGGAGTGCGGCTGGACGTTGGCGTACTCGGCCCCGAACAGCTCCTTGACCCGGTCGATCGCGATCTGCTCGGCCACGTCGACGTGCTCGCAGCCGCCGTAGTAGCGACGGCCGGGGTAGCCCTCGGCGTACTTGTTGGTCAGCACCGAGCCCTGGGCCTCCATGACCGCCACGGGGGCGAAGTTCTCGGAGGCGATCATCTCGAGGGTGTTCTGCTGGCGGTGCAGCTCGGCGTCGACCGCGGCGGCGATCTCGGGGTCGAGCGCGTGCAGGGACTGGTTGAGAACCGTCATGGTGGGTCTTCCCGTCGTGTGGACCGTGGGGAGCGGGGCGGCCGCCGCGCTGCGGCCGCCCCGTCGAGCGGGAGGGTCAGGCGCCGATGAAGGCGTCGTACCCGGCGGCGTCGAGCAGCTCGTCCTGCTCCGCCGTCACCTCGACCTTGAACAGCCAGGCATCGCCGAACGGGTCGCCGTTGACGGAGGCCGGGTCGTCCACGACGGAGTCGTTGATCTCGACGACCTTGCCGGAGACCGGCGAGAACAGGTCGCTGACGGACTTGGTGGACTCCAGCTCGCCACAGGTCTCACCGGCGGTGACCTCGTCACCGACGGCCGGGAGCTGGACGTAGACGATGTCGCCGAGGGCGTCGGCCGCGTGCTTGGTGATGCCGATGGTCGACACACCCGCCTCGGCGGCGGTCAGCCACTCGTGCTCCTTGCTGTACCGCAGGTTGGTGGGGTTGCTCATGACGTCATTCTCCAGGATCGCAAGGGGGTGGGGCGGAGCCGTCCGCTGAGCGGACCGGACAGGAAGGGGAGGCGGTCTGCTTCAGCGGGCGCGCTTGTAGAACGGGAGCGCGACGACCTGGACCGGCTCGTGCTTGCCACGGACGTCCACGGCCACGGCGGTGCCGGGCTCGGCGTGGGCGGCGTCCACGTACGCGATGGCGATCGGCTTGCCCAGGGTGGGGGAGGGGGCGCCGGAGGTGATCCGCCCGATCGGGATGCCGTCCGTGCTGACCACGCCGTACTCGGCGCGCGGCACGCGCTTGCCCTCGGAGACCAGGCCGACCAGCTTGCGCGGGGGGTTGGTCTCGGCCTGGGCGGCGGCCGCCTCCAGGGCCTTGCGGCCGACGAACTCGCCGTTGTTGGTGGTCTTGTCGAAGCGGACCACCCGGCCCAGGCCGGCGTCGAACGGGGTGAGGTCGGTGTTCAGCTCGTGCCCGTACAGCGGCATGCCCGCCTCCAGGCGGAGCGTGTCGCGGCAGGAGAGGCCGCAGGGGACGAGACCGGCCTCGGTGCCCGCCTCGGTCAGCGCCTGCCACAGATGCTCGGCGTCCTCGGGGCGGCAGAAGATCTCGAAGCCGTCCTCACCGGTGTAGCCGGTGCGGGCCAGCCAGACGTCCTTGCCGGAGACGGTGGCCGGCAGCAGGGCGTAGTACTTGAGGCCCGGCAGGTCGGCGTCGGTCTGCGAGGCGAGGATGCCGTTGGCCTCGGGGCCCTGGACGGCGAGCAGCGCGTAGGCGTCGCGGTCGTCGCGGACCACGGCGTCGAAGCCGGCTGCGCGCTCGGTCAGCGCGTCGAGCACGACCTGGGCGTTGGAGGCGTTGGCGACGACCATGTACTCCTCGGCGCCGGTGCGGTAGACGATCAGGTCGTCCAGGATGCCGCCGTCCTCGCGGCAGATCATCGTGTAGCGGGCGCGCAGCTCGCCGAGGGCGGAGATGAAGCCGACCAGCGCGTGGTCGAGCAGCTCGCCGGCCTGCGGGCCGGTCACGGTGATCTCGCCCATGTGCGAGAGGTCGAAGAGGCCGGCCTTGGTGCGGACGGCGAGGTGCTCCTCGCGCTCGCTGCCGTAGCGCAGCGGCATGTCCCAGCCCGCGAAGTCGGTCATCGTCGCACCGAGCGAGCGGTGCAGGGCGTCGAGCGCGGTGAGGCGGGGGGCAGACATGACGGCATGACTCCTTGGCTGGGCACTCAGGGTGGCCACGCTGTGGGCGTGGACCTGCGTACGGGCATACGGGGGCGGCTTCTCCCCATCTGTCGTCGCAACCTGAGAGCTTCACCGGCCAACGCTTGCCCTTACGGGACCAAGGTATGGCGGCTTGCACCGTGGGTGGGCGCACGGCGCGGCCGTGTCCACTTTCCAGATGTGCCTAGCCCGTGCGGTAGGGGGGCCTGAGAGATTCCGGGGAGGACTTGCTCCTTCGGCGCCGGCTGTGCCGTGGGGGCACTCCGGACTCTCCCGCGCGGGTTCGAGCGGCCGTTATGGAGTTGACGTCCCCCGGGGAGGACGCGCCCATCATGGCATGCCCGGCGGGGGCGAGGGGAGAGGGGCCCGACGCCGCTGTCAGGTCACAGCCCCGCGACAGCCCCGCGACGGGACCGGCGCGGGTGGGGCCCGGGCCGATAGGCTCTGCCCGAGCTACGGAAAGAGGGGCGGTGGGATGAGTCACCCGGCGGGCGAGACGCAGGCACAGGGCTGGACCGGCGAGGGCGGCGGCTGGCCGGCCAACGAGCTGGAGCAGGTGCTCACGGCGGCGCTCGGCGACCCCGGCGCCACCCCCCGGGTGATCGAGGTGCTCGCGCGCAGCCAGGTCTGGATCCCGCTGCCGGCCGGCGCCGACCCGCAGGGCCAGTCGCTCGACCTGCCCACCATCGAGCTGGCGGGCGCACCGTACGTCCCCGTCTTCTCCTCCCAGGAGCTCTTCCTGCGGCACGCCCCCGGCATGCCGTTCGCGATCGCCCCGGCCTGGGAGTTCGCCCGCGGCCTGCCGCTGGGCGTCGGCATCGCGGTCAACCCCGAGGCGCCGGTGGGCATCCCGGTGCCGCCGGAGGGGGTGGGCGAGCTGCGCCGGGGCCCGCAGGGCGACCGCTGGCAGCAGCAGCCGGACGGCGCCCGGGTGGCGCTGCGCGAGCCGGCCCCGCACGAGGAGCCGTACGCCTTCCTGGCCGCCACGATCACCGAACTCACGCAGCTGCCCGGGGTGCTGACCGCCCGTCGGGCGCTGGCCAGCGTCGAGGGCGAGCCGGCCGTGCTGTACGTCGGCGTCCAGCTGGACGGCATGGCCGACCCGGCGCAGGTCAACGACGCGCTGGGCCGGGCGCTCGGAACCGCCGGCGCGCCCTGGGGCGTCAACCTGGTGCTGCTCGACGCCGTCGCCGACCCGGTGGTGGAGTGGCTGCTGACCCGGGTGAGACCCTTCTACGCGCGCGGTTAGCCCCGCGTGGACGTTGAGCGAAAGGCATCAGGGTGAGTGCGACGGGCGGCGGTGCGCTGGAGCGCGCCATGCAGGCGGTCGCGCCCGAACGGTACGAGGCGTACGAACAGTTGCTGCGCGCCCTCGCCGAGGGCGAGGTCTGGATGCTGCTCTGGCACGGCCGCCCCGGCAGCCCCGACGCGCAGTACGGGAACATGGAGGTCGGCGGGCACGGCTACGCCCCCGCCGTGACCTCCGCCGAGCAGCTGGCCGCCTCCGGCTGGAGCCGCGCCCACGAGGTGGTGTCCGGGGTGGAGATCGCCGCCGCGCTGCACCGCACCCGGTGGGGCCTGTGGCTGAATCCGCACGCTCCCGGCGGCGGGGTGGGCATCCCGTGGGCCGACCTGCGCCGGGTGGCCGGCGGGCTGGACCGGCTGCCGGCCGGACCGCTGCGCCTCAGCGAACCCCGGGTGGACGCGCCCCGGTTCTACGCCGTGCTGGCGCAGCAGGCGGCCGAGCTGCGGCCGGTCCGCGCGCTGCGCGCGGCCTGGGTCCAGCCGGTCGTGGGCGAACCGTACCTGGCCATCGGGCTGGACCTCTACGACAGCTCGCCCCCGGCCGTGGAGGCCGTCCGGGCACTGGTGCACCGGGCGCTCGGGCACGCTCCGGAGGGGCTGGCGGTCTCGACCGTGCTGCTGGCCGACGACCTCGACCCGGTGGCGCTCTGGATGCGGGCCTGCGCCCGCCCGTTCTTCGACCGGGAGGCGCCCTACGGGCAGCTTCCCGCAGGTCGCTGAACTCCCTTCGTGTGCCATCCGGTTGAGACCGGATCAGGTCGATCGTGGGCTTCTTGACACGAGTGTCACAACCGTGTGAAGAGCGTTATGCGACAAGATCACCTGTGCATGCCGACAGATCACAGTTGGGCATCCTTCGGCAGCCAGGGCTGGCGGAACGCTGCTCCGATGACGGAGAGTCTGCGCAGTGCAGTGCGCGGGACCAGCCCCACGAAGGCCGACGCGCAGCCTGGACGACCGAAGCCGCGCGATGTGCACCTCCGCGTGGCGGCAGCTCGGGCGTCCTGCCGCACCCTGCAAGTGCAACACCATGCACCACCTTTGGCACGGCTGTTTCCGGCCGTACCGAAACTTCTCCGCCGCACCACCCCCGCTGACCGACGCGTCCCCCCACAAGGCGCGGCGGCGCTGCGGGTACCCCTGACAACGATCTGCACCGCCGCAGCCACACGGCGAACGGCACCACCGCACCGACGCACCGCACCGCACAGTCGCGAACAACCGGACCGTCCTCGGCTCCGGGCCCGGACCGGGCCCGGCCCTCCGCGCACGTCCAGGACACCGTGGGCCGGCCACCGTCGGCGAGGGGAACGAACTGACTCATGACCACACCCACCGAGACCACCGGCTCCGCCGCCGAGGCCGGGCCTGAGGCCGCCTCCGCCGCGCCGAAGAAGATCGAGGGCCGCTCGCCCGGCAAGATCGCCTGGGCCCGCCTGAAGCGGGACAAGGTCGCCCTCGGGGGCGGCGCCGTGGTGATCCTGCTGATCCTGGTGGCGATCTTCGCCCCGGTGATCATCTCGCTCTTCGGCCACCCGGTCGACCAGCCGCACCCGGACCAGATCAACCCGGACCTCGGTCTGCCCAAGGGTGCCTACGGTGGCATCAGCGGCGACTTCTGGCTCGGCGTCGACCCGACCTTCGGCCGCGACGTCTTCAGCCGGATCGTCTACGGCGCCCGGGTCTCGCTCGGCGTGGCCTTCTCCGCCGCCGCCTTCTCCACCGTGATCGGTGTGCTGCTCGGCATGGCGGCCGGCTTCTTCGGCGGCTGGATCGACGCCGCCATCAGCCGGGTCATGGACGTGCTGCTGGCCTTCCCGCAGCTGCTGTTCTCCATCGCGCTGATCTCGGTGATGCCCAACGACCTGATCGGCCTGAGCGGGTCCTTCCTGCGCATGGTCATCCTGGTCGTCGTCATCGGCTTCTTCGGCTGGCCGTACATCGGCCGCATCGTCCGCGGCCAGGTGATGTCGCTGCGCGAGCGCGAGTACATCGACGCCGCCCGTAGCCTCGGCGCTGGCAGCGTGCACATCCTGATCAAGGAGCTGCTCCCGAACCTGGTCGCGCCGATCTTGGTCTACATGACCCTGATCATCCCGACCAACATCCTCAGCGAGGCGGCCCTCAGCTTCCTCGGTGCCGGTGTCAAGCCGCCGACCCCCTCCTGGGGTCAGATGCTCAACGACGCCATCGCGATCTACCAGTCCGACCCGACCTACATGGTCGTCCCGGGTCTGGCGATCTTCATCACCGTCCTCGCCTTCAACCTCTTCGGCGACGGCCTGCGCGACGCGCTCGACCCCAAGGGCAACTGAGCCCGCACCACAGCCCCACGATCGGCCCAGCCGATCCCACTGTTCTCGGGGGTTTCACCCACCCCCGGCGGACCGCTCAGGCCCGCACATCTCCAGGAGGAATCAGTACCCATGATGCGTAACCGGACGCTCGCGGCCGCCGCCCTGGTGGCGACGCTGGCTATCACCACCTCGGCCTGTGGCGGCTCCAAGGGCGGCGGCGCAAGCGGCACGCCGAGCGCCAACGCCGGCGGCTTCAACGCCGCCGTGGACAAGGTGCTGAACCCCTCCGACAAGAAGGGCGGCACGCTCAACCTCTGGACGAGCACCGACGTCGACTCGCTCGACCCGGGTCGCGCCTACTACGCCTCGGTCTGGAACTACGAGCGCTTCTACGCCCGCACCCTGCTGGCCTACGACTCGAAGCCCGGCAAGGACGGCCTGAAGATCGTCCCCGACCTGGCCGCCGCCCAGCCGACCGTCTCCGCCGACGGCAAGACCTACACCTTCAAGCTGCAGAGCGGCCTGAAGTTCGAGGACGGCTCGCCGATCACCTCGAAGGACGTCAAGTACGGCATCGAGCGCGTCTTCGCCCAGGACGTCGTCTCCGGCGGTCCGACCTACGTCATCAACGCGCTGGACCAGGGTCAGGGCTACAAGGGCCCCTACACCGACCCGACCCCGGACAAGATGGGCCTGAAGTCCGTCCAGACCCCGGACGACACCACCATCGTCTTCACCCTGAAGGCGCCGGACTCCTCCTTCCCGTACTACCTCGCCATGGGCAGCGCCTCGCCCGTCCCGGCGAAGCTGGACACCGGCTCCAAGTACGGTGACCACCCGGTCTCCTCCGGCCCGTACATGTTCAAGACCGTGCAGTCGGGCAAGTACTACGAGCTCGTCCGCAACCCCAACTGGGACCAGGCGACCGACAAGATCCGCAAGGCCCTGCCGGACGTCGTCAAGCTGACCGTCACCACCAACGCGGACGACATGGACCAGCGCCAGCTGGACGGCACCGCCGACCTCGACTGGGCGCAGACCGGCCTCTCGCAGGCCGCCCAGGTCAAGGTGCTCCAGGACCCGAAGCTCAAGGCCAACGCGGACAACCCGTACACCGGCTTCATCCGCTTCGTCGCGATCTCCCCGAAGGTCGCGCCGTTCGACAACATCCACTGCCGCAACGCGGTGCTGTACGCGGCCGACACCACCGCGCTGCAGACCTCGCGCGGTGGCTCCAGCGCCGGTTCGCTCTACGGCTCGATGCTGCCCCCGAACATCCTCGGCTCGGACGAGTACGACCCGTTCGGCCTGACCAAGGGCAAGCCGGACGTGGCCAAGGCCAAGCAGGAGCTCGCCGCCTGTGGCAAGCCCGACGGCTTCAAGACCACCATCGCCGTCCGCAGCAACAAGGCCAAGGAGGTCAACTCCGCGGTTGCCCTCCAGACCGCCCTCAAGGCGATCAACGTGGACGTCACCGTCGACCAGTACGACGGCAAGCTGCTCGCCTCGGTCATCGGCGCGCCCTCCGTCGTGCACAGCAAGAACTACGGCCTGATGGTCGCCGGCTGGGGCGCCGACTACCCGAACGGCGGCGGTTACATGCAGCCGCTGATGGACGGTCGCTTCATCGTCCAGAACGGCAACAGCAACTACCCCGAGACCAACGACCCGGCCATCAACGACCTGTTCGACAAGGCCGCGGCCGAGACGGACCCGGCCAAGGCCGCGGACATCTACAAGCAGATCAACCACAAGGTCACCGACATGGCGGTCTGGCTGCCGATCGTGGCCGACAAGGCGCTCAACTACCGCAACCCGCGCCTGACCAACGTCTACATCACCGACGCCTTCGGCGAGGTGGACTTCCAGGCCCTCGGCGTCTCCGACGGCAAGTAAGTCCCACCGCCCGCTCCCGTAGTTTCGCTCAGCTAGTCCGAAGGGCAGGTGAGGGCGTCCGCCGGGGCCGGCCGGAACTCCCACAGGAGGACCGGTCGGCGCCCGGCGGCGCCGACCGCAATGCTCCTGTATTTCATCCGACGGCTTGTCAACGTCGTCACCATGCTGCTGGTGGTCTCCGTGGTCACCTTCGGCATCTTCTTCATGGTGCCGAAGCTCACCGGAACCGACCCGGCCATGCTCTACGTGGGCAAGATCTCCAGCCCCGAGGCCATCGAGGGCATCCGGCACAAGATGGGCTTGGACAAGTCGATCGTCGAGCAGTACCTGCTCTTCCTCAAGGGCCTGTTCGTCGGGCGTGACTACAGCACCGGTGTGGACATCACCCACTGCTCCGCCCCGTGCTTCGGTTACTCCTTCAAGACCGAGCAGGAGGTCTGGCCGGTCCTCCTGGACCGTCTGGGCGTCACCGCCTCGCTCGCCGCCGGCGCCTCGGTGCTCTGGCTGGTCCTCGGCGTCGGCACCGGTGTGGTCTCCGCCCTCAAGCGGCGCACCATCTGGGACCGCGCCACCATGACCACCGCCCTGGCCGGCGTCTCGCTCCCGATCTACTTCACCGGCCTGGTCGTGCTGGCCGTGTTCGTGCACCAGCTCGGCTGGTTCCCGAACAGCTACGTGAACTTCAGCGACGACCCCGTGATGTGGTTCCAGAACCTGGTGCTCCCCTGGATCACCCTGGCCTTCCTCTTCTCGGCGACGTACGCCCGGCTCACCCGCGCCACGCTGCTGGACGTCCTCGGCGAGGACTACATCCGCACCGCCCGGGCCAAGGGCCTCGGCGAGCGGACGGTCATCGGCAAGCACGCCATGCGCTCCACGCTCACCCCGATCCTCACCGTGTTCGGCATGGACCTCGGCGGCCTGATCGGCGGCGCGGTGCTCACCGAGAAGACCTTCAACTTCCGTGGCCTCGGCTACGAGGCGGTCGCGGCGATCAGCTCCAGCGACCTCCCGGTGATCATGGGCGTGACCCTCTTCGCCGGCTTCTTCATCATCCTGGCGAACCTCGTGGTTGACGTGTTGTACGCCGTTGTCGATCCTCGGGTGAGGCTGGCATGAGCAAGACCGACAAGACCGCAGCCCCGGCCGGCGTCAAGGCCGACGGCCCGGGCAGCTTCCTCTCCGTCCGCGACCTGCGGGTGCACTTCCCCACCGACGACGGCCTGGTCAAGTCCGTCGACGGCCTGACCTTCGACCTGGAGAAGGGCAAGACCCTCGGCATCGTCGGCGAGTCCGGCTCCGGCAAGTCGGTCACCTCGCTCTCGATCATGGGTCTGCACCGGCGCGGCACCAAGCGCGGCGCCCCGCAGATCTCCGGCGAGGTCTGGCTGGACGGCGAGGAGCTCGTCTCCGCCGACCCCGACCGGGTCCGGCAGCTGCGCGGCCAGAAGATGGCGATGATCTTCCAGGACCCGCTGACCGCGATGCACCCGTACTACACGGTCGGCCAGCAGATCGTGGAGGGTTACCGCGCCCACCACGCCGGGGTCAACAAGAAGCAGGCCCGCACCCGCGCCATCGAGATGCTCGACCGGGTCGGCATCCCGCAGCCGGACAAGCGGGTGGACGCCTACCCGCACGAGTTCTCCGGCGGCATGCGCCAGCGCGCGATGATCGCGATGGCCCTGGTCAACGACCCCTCGCTGCTGATCGCGGACGAGCCGACCACCGCCCTGGACGTCACCGTCCAGGCGCAGATCCTGGACCTGATCCGGGACCTGCAGAAGGAGTTCGGCTCCGCGGTCATCATCATCACCCACGACCTGGGCGTCGTCGCCGAGCTGGCCGACGACATCCTGGTGATGTACGGCGGCAAGTCGGTCGAGCGCGGGCCGGCGGCGAAGGTCTTCGAGTCGCCCGAGCACCCCTACACCTGGGGCCTGCTCGGCTCGATGCCGCGCCTGGACCGCGAGCTCCAGGAGCGTCTGATCCCGGTCAAGGGCACCCCGCCCAGCCTGATCAACGTGCCCTCGGGCTGCTCGTTCCACCCGCGCTGCCCGTACGCGGAGCAGACCGGTGGCCGCTCCACCAGCGAGGTCCCGGCCTTCGCCGAGGTCCAGCCCGGCCACTTCGCCTCCTGCCACCTCCCGGCGGCCGAGCGGCACCGGATCTTCGCCGACGAGATCGCGCCCCGACTGTGAGCGCGCTCAAGGCTGCTGTGCACCACCTTCTTGGAGAAACCTCATGACGGACAGTCAGACGGCGACCATCCCCTCGCCCGCCCCGGCCGCCGATCGCGAGCCACTGCTCCGGGTGAGCGGCCTCACCAGGCACTTCCCGATCACCAAGGGCCTGCTGCGCCGCCAGACCGGCGCGGTCCGCGCCGTCGACGGCATCGACTTCACCGTCAACGCCGGGGAGACCCTCGGTGTGGTCGGCGAGTCGGGTTGCGGCAAGTCCACCATGGGCCGCCTGATCACCCGGCTCGACGAGCCGACCAGCGGGAAGATCGAGTTCCAGGGCACCGACATCACGCACCTGGGCGTCTCGGCGATGCGGCCGATGCGGCGCGACATCCAGATGATCTTCCAGGACCCGTACTCCTCGCTCAACCCCCGGCACACCGTCGGCACCATCGTCGGCGCGCCGTTCCGGCTGCAGGGCGTGGAGCCCGAGGGCGGGATCAAGAAGGCGGTCGAGGACCTGCTGGCCCTCTGCGGCCTCAGCCCCGAGCACTACAACCGCTACCCGCACGAGTTCTCCGGCGGTCAGCGCCAGCGCATCGGCATCGCCCGCGCGCTGGCCCTCAAGCCGAAGATGATCGTCGCGGACGAGCCCGTCTCGGCCCTGGACGTCTCCATCCAGGCCCAGGTGGTCAACCTCCTCGACGACCTCCAGCAGGAGCTCGGCCTCACCTACGTGATCATCGCGCACGACCTCTCGGTCGTCCGCCACGTCTCGGACCGCGTGGCCGTGATGTACCTCGGCAAGATCGTCGAGATCGCCGACCGCGACTCGCTCTACAAGTCGCCGATGCACCCGTACACCAACGCGCTGATGTCCGCCGTCCCGACGCCGGACCCCAAGCGCAAGGAGCAGCGCGAGCGCATCCTGCTCAAGGGCGACGTCCCGTCGCCGCTCAACCCCCCGAGCGGCTGCCGCTTCCGCACCCGCTGCTGGAAGGTGCAGGACATCTGCTCCACCCAGGAGCCCCCGCTCCAGGCCGCCAAGGCCGGCCACCAGGTGGCCTGCCACTTCCCGGAGAACAGCCCGGAGAACGCCGCCTGACGGCACCCGCTCCACGAGGGGCACACGGTCCGCATGGACCGTGTGCCCCTTCTGCGTGGGCCCACGGTGGGCCTTGTGGGCCCCGGTTGGTCGTATGCGTTCTTTATGCTGTACAAACACATGACCGGACCGGAAGGCCGGCGCCACTCCGTCTTCGAGCCAACACATCCCGGGGGGACTCCCATGTCACGCGCACGCCGCAGACGCCAGCTCGCCACCGCCGTCGTGGTCGCCGCCACCAGTCTGGTCGGAGCGGGGGCGACTCTCCCGGCGGTCGCGGTCGACACCGACACGCTGTACGTGGACAACTCCGCTGCCGCGCACTGCTCGAACTTCGGCTCGGGCAGCCAGGCGCAGCCCTTCTGCACCGTCCAGGCGGGCGTGGACCACGCGAAGGCGGGCCAGACCGTGCAGGTCGCCGGTGGGGGTGGCCGCTATGCCGAGCAGGTCACCGTGCACAGCTCCGGTGAGCCCGGCAAGCCGATCGTGCTGGCCGGCCGGCCGAGCGGGCCGCGGCCGTCGGTGGGAGTCTCCCTGTCGGACGCCCAGCCGGAGAACGCGGTGGGCTTCCTGCTGGACAAGGTCCACGACGTGACGATCCGGAACTTCGCCATGGAGGCCATCGCGGCCGAGGGCGTCCTGGTCAGGGACTCCGCCGCGGTCACCATCGAGCGCACCACGATGTCCGACACCGGCATGGGGAACGGGGCGAGTGGGCAGCGGGCCGTTCCGGCGGGCGCCCCAGCGGTGCGGGTGACCGGCACGAGCAGCAGGGTGACCGTCGCCCAGAACCTTCTGCAGGAGGGGCACGGCGACGCCGTCGCCGTCGAGGCGGGTGTGTCCGGCGCGGTCGTCACGACCAACGGCGTGATGACCGCCCAGCCGCGCGGGATCCGAGTGACGGACGCGCCCGGCACGGTGGTCACCAGCAACTCGGTGATCACCCTCGACGGTGCCGGGGTCACGCTGGCGGGCGCATCCGACCACGCCGTGGTGGAGAACAACGTGCTCGCGCACGAGCACTTCGTGAAGGACGGTGAGTCGAGCACGGCCGAGCTGTCCGTCTCGGCGGGTTCGACGGTGGGGACGAAGGCGGACTACAACTCGGTGCACGGCTGGGGCAGTGGCGCGGCTTACTCCTGGGCCGGTACCGACCACCATCTCGCGGACTTCGCCGCGGTGAGTGGTCAGGGGGCCCACGATGTCGAGGAGACGCCGCCCCTCGGCCTGGACGGCAACCACTACGGCACGGTGAAGCCGACCGGAGCCTCCGGCGCGACGGACTCGGCGGACGCCTCAGCGCCCGGCATGCTGACCACGGACCTGGCCGGCCGGCCCCGGGTGGACGATCCGCAGGTCGCCAATTCCGGGACGGGTGCGGGCTACTACGACCGAGGTGCGCTGGAACTGCAGGCCGTCGGCTCCCTCACCGTGCTCGCCGACCGCGATCAGGGGCCGTACCCGCTGCCGGTGACCGTGACCGCGACGGCTCGGCAGAACTGGCCGGACACCCTCACCTACACCTACGACTTCGGTGACGGCAGCGAGCCGCTGACCACCACCGACGCGAAGGTGGAGCACGTGTACCGGGCGGCGGGCACCCGTACCGTCAAGGTGACGGCCACGGGCACCGACGGGACCCCCGCCACCGGTTTCGCCGGGGGCTCGATCAGCGTGAACGAGCCCGCCGAGCTCGCCCCGGTGCTGGGGGTGAACCAGGTGGGGTTCGACGGGCCGTTCAGCTACAACTTCGCCCTGTACGGAAGCACCAGCCCCTGGCCCCTGACCGGCTACGAGCTGGACTTCGGCGACGGCTCGCCGAAGGAGACCCACGAGATCTCGTACGGTGCCCACCACAGCTACCGGCGTCCCGGCGATTACACCCTCACCGCCACGGTGAAGGACGGGGGCGGCCGAGCGGCTACGGTACGGCAGGTGCTCCACGTGGGGTACGGGAAGATGGGGTACACGCCGATCACCCCGACCCGGGTGCTCGACACCCGGAAGCCGGGCACGGGCGGCCGTCCGCAGCGGCTGGGCCCCGGGCAGTCGGTGACCGTGGACGTCCCGACGCCATTCGGGCAGCCGGACGCGGACGCGGCGGTGCTGAACGTGACGGCGGTGAACCCCTCCCAGGCCGGCTACCTGAGCGTGTACCCGGCCGGAACCGACCGCCCGCCGACCTCGAACGTGAACTTCGCGGCCGGTCAGACGGTGCCGAACCTGGTGACGGTGCCGACCGGCCAGGACCACCAGGTCACGGTGTACAACTTCTCCGGCACCACGGACGTGGTGGTCGACGTGATGGGCTCCTACCGGAGGAGCGGCGGATCGGGCTTCGGCGCAGTGTCGCCCGTACGGCTGTTGGACACCCGTAAGTCGGCCGCGCTCGATGCGGATTCGTCCGTTTCGGTGCAGGTGCGCGGGGTCGGCGGGGTGCCGGACGATGCGACGGCGGTGGTGCTGAACCTGACGAGCACCGGTTCGGACGCGGGTGGCTACCTGACGGCCTACGCGAACTGGACGGCGCGGCCGGGGACTTCGAACCTGAACTTCACGGCGGGGCAGACGGTGGCGAACCAGGTGGTGGTGCCGATCGGTGCGGACGGCAAGGTGGCGGTCTACAACCACACCGGGCGCACGCACGTGGTGGCGGATGTGTTCGGGTACTACGGCCCGTCGGGCTCTTCGCTGTTCACTCCGGTGGTGCCGACCCGTCTGGTCGACACCCGTCAGTCCTCGGCGCTCGGGCAGGGTGGGGTGCTGAAGGTGGACACGGGTGTCCCGGCCGGGGCGACCGGTGCGGTGCTGAACGTGACCGACACCGCCTCGACCGTGCCCGGTTACTTGACGGTCTGGGCCGACAAGGCGCCGAAGCCCGGTACCTCGAACGTCAACTTCCCGGCCGGGAAGACGGTGCCGAACCACGTGACCACTCCGCTCGGGGCCAACGGTGCGTTCGACGTCTACAACTTCATGGGCCGCTCGCAGGTGGTCGCGGACCTGTTCGGGTACTTCGCGAAGTAGGGGCCTCGATGGGGCACATGGTCCTTCTGGATCATGTGCCCCCTTTTTGCCCGGTATGGCAGTCAACTTTTCTGCACCGCAGGGGTCTTGAGCCACCCCGGTGCTTCGCCCCCGGATCGGTCGGTGGTACACCTGGCCTCCACAGTTCGATCTTCCTGGGGGACCCACCCGTGTCAGCCACCCGCCGCCGGCGCCAGCTCGCCGCCGCCCTCGTCGTCGCCTCCACCGGCCTGGTGAGCGCGGGGGCCACCCTGCCTGCCGTGGCCGAGACGCCGGCCACCACGCTGTACGTGGACGACACGGCGTCAAACTGTTCCGATTCCGGTCCGGGGACCGAGGCGCAGCCTTACTGCGACCTCCAGGTCGGAGCGGACGCGGCCAAGCCCGGCCAGACGGTGAGCGTGGGCGGCGACTGGTACAAGGAACAGCTCACCGTGCACCACTCCGGGGAGCCTGGCAGGCCGATCGTCATCGAGGGGCGCGTCGACCGCTACGGGCAGCGTCCCGGGGTCGGCCTGCCGGCGGGCAACGGGACCTCGGCCACCTCGCACGGCATCCTGCTCGACCACGTCCACGATGTGACGGTGCGGGCGTTCTCGATCCCTCACACGGTCGGTGAGGGGATCCTGGTCCAGGACTCCTCGGCGATCACCGTCGATTCCCAGCACGTGGACGCCGGCCTGAGTCTGGACGGCACCGCGCAGCCGGGGGTGGCCGCAGTGAGGATCGCGGGTGCGAGCCACGGTGTGGTCGTCAGCCGCAACCGCGTCGACAGCAGCCTCGGCCTCGGCATAGCCGTCGAGGCCGGCGTCTCCGGGGCCGTGGTCACCACCAATGTGGTGGCGGACGTGGCCTCGGCGGGAATCCTGGTGACGGACGCGCCCGGCACCGTGGTCACCGGCAACACCGTGGTCACCAACGGCACGACGGGGATCTCGCTGGCCGGTGGGTCGGACCACGCGGTGGTGGAGAACAACGTCGTCGCCGACTACGGCAGGCACCACGGGAGCGGCCCTCGGGCGGCGACGCTCGCGGTCTCGGCCGCCTCCGTGGCCGGGACGAAGGTCGGCTACGACACGTTCTCCCCGAACCCGGTCGGCGACACCTACCAGTGGGGCGCGGACACCTACCAGCAGCCGGCGGAGTTCTCCGCCGCGACCGGGCAGGGCACCCACGACCTGCGCGAGGCGCCGACGTACTCGCTGGAGGGCGCGCCGGACCGGGGGGCCTCGGGTGGTTCGGTCGATTCGGCCGACGCTTCGGCACCTGGCGAGCTCGACACCGACGTCTTCGGCCACCCCCGGGTGGACGACCCGAGCGTGGCCGACTCCGGCACCGGCAAGGGGTACTACGACCGTGGTGCGGTGGAGCTCACGGCCTACCACTCGCTCGTGCTGGACGCGACACCGCTCCGAGGTCCGTCCCCCCTGACGGTCACAGCGACGGCGACGCAGGAGGTGAACTGGTCGGTCCACACCGTGTACACCTTCGACTTCGGCGACGGCAGCACCCCCGTGGTCAGCACGGTGGCCCAGGTACAGCACGTCTACCGGACCGCCGGCAAGTACCGTCTCTCGGTTACCGCGGTCACCGACAACGACCCGAACACCGCCACCACCGCCGAGCTTGACGTGCCGCTGACCGTCGAGGAGCCGGGGCCGCTGGTGCCGGACCTGCGGATCTCTCAGACGGACCCCCGTAACGACCGGGCTTCGCTGTCCTACGACTTCGACCTGACCCATAGCACCAGCCCGTGGGGCCTGAGTGGTGTGCAGGTCGACTTCGGCGACGGCTCCGCGGTGCAGCCCGACCGCTACGGTTGGATCAGCCACACCTACCAGCGTCCCGGCGACTACACCGTGACCGCCACTGTGAAGGATGCTGGGGGCCGGACGGCCACGGTGCGGCAGGCATTGCACGTGACGTACGGGGGGATGGGCTTCGGTGCGAACTCACCGCAGCGCCTGCTGGACACGCGTACGCACGGGAACGGGACCCACCGGTTGGGGCCGGGCGAGTCGGTCACGGTGCGGGTGGACGCGAATGCCGCAGTGCTCAACGTGACCGCAGTGAACCCTTCGCAGAGCGGCTACCTGAGCGTGTACCCGACGGGTACGCCGCGGCCGGCCACCTCGAACGTGAACTTCGTCGCCGGGCAGACGGTGCCGAACCTGGTGACCGTGCCGACCGGGACCGACAACCAGATCACGATCTACAACTTCTCGGGCACCACGGACGTGGTGGTCGACCTGATGGGCAACTACTACAAGGGCCGTGGTGACCGCTTCAGCGCGGTGTCCCCAAACCGCCTGCTCGACACCCGTACCTCGACCCCGCTGGTCGCCAACGAGACCAGGGCCGTCAAGGTGCGCGGTGTCGGCGGGGTGCCGGCCGACGCGACTGCAGTGGTGCTGAACCTGACCAGTACCGGGTCGGACAAGGGAGGCTTCCTGACGGCCTCGCCGGGTTGGTCCGCCACGGTCGGGACTTCGAACCTGAACTTCACGGCGGGGCAGACCGTGGCGAACCAGGTGGTGGTGCCGATCGGCCTGGACGGGAAGGTGTACATCTACAACCACACCGGCCGCGCGCACGTGGTCGCCGACGTCTTCGGGTACTACGGTTCGTCCGGTTCCTCGTTGTTCACTCCGGTGGTGCCGACCCGTCTGGTCGACACCCGTCAGTCCTCGGCGCTCGGGCAGGGTGGGGTGCTGAAGGTGGACACGGGTGTCCCGGCCGGGGCGACGGGTGCCGTGCTGAACGTGACCGACACCGCGTCGACGGCGCCCGGGTATCTGACGGTCTGGGCCGACGGGGCGTCGAAGCCGGGGACCTCGAACGTCAACTTCCCGGCCGGGAAGACGGTGCCGAACCACGTGACCACCCCGCTGGGGGCCAACGGGGCGTTCGACGTCTACAACTTCATGGGCCGCTCGCAGGTGGTCGCCGACCTGTTCGGGTACTTCGCGAAGTAGGGGCCTCGATGGGGCACATGGTCCTTCTGGATCATGTGCCCCCTTTTTGCCCGGTATGGCAGTCAACTTTTCTGCGCCGCAGGGGCCTTGAGCCACCCCGGTGGTTCGCCCCCGGATCAGCCGGTGGTACACCTGACCTCCACAGTTCGATCTTCTGGGGGACTTCCCGTGTCATCCATGCGCCGCCGGCGTCAGCTCGCCGCCGCTCTCGTCGTCGCCTCCACCGGCCTGGTGAGTGCGGGGGCCACCCTGCCCGCCATGGCCGAGGCGGCCACCACGCTGTATGTGGACAACTCCTCGGCGGACTGCACCGACACGGGGGTGGGCAGTCAGGGGCAGCCGTACTGCTCGGTGCAGGCGGGCGTCGACGCGGCCAAGGCGGGGCAGACCGTCTCGGTGGCTTACGGGAAGGGGGACTACGACGAGCAGGTCACCGTGCACAGCTCGGGTGAGTCGAGCAAGCCGATCGTCCTCCAGGGTCGGCTCGGCGGGGACCGGATGTACCCCTCGATCGGCCGCTACATCGTCGATGCCACGGCGGCGACTTCGCGGGGCCTCGTGCTCGACCACGTACACGACGTGACGGTGCGGGACTTCGAGACCGTCTTCACCGTCGCTGAATCGGTCCTGGTCAAGGACTCCTCGCACATCACGCTCGATGGCAACCGCCTGTGGGGCGGGGGCAACGGCAGCAAGGCAGTCCCGTCCGGTGCGGGGACGGTGCGGGTCACCGGGGCGAGCGCCGACGTCGTGATCAGCCGGAACACCATCGGCGTAGGTAATGGCGGTGGCATCCGCATCGAGGCGGGGGTCACCGGAGCTGTCGTCACGACCAACCGGGTGCGGGCAGGAAGGGCGGCAACGGGTGTCGCCGTGACGGATGCGCCGGGGACGGTGGTCACGAGCAACACCGTGACCACCGGCAACGCGACCGGCATCGCGCTGGCCGGAGCCTCCGATCATGCGGTGGTGGAGAACAACATCGTCGACAACGACACCGGGTTCACGAGCCCGGATGGCTCCAGCCCGATCGGCCTGGCTGTCTCGGCGGCGTCCGTGACCGGCACCAAGGCGGACTTCAACTCGTACTCCCCGCGTCCGGCCAGCGCCGCCTACAGCTGGGCAGGGGCGACCTACCAGCAGCCCGCCGAGTTCGCGACCGCGACCGGCCAGGGGCGGCACGACCTGCGCGAGCGGCTGAACTTCGACGCGGATTCCATTGAGACGGTCCCGACAGCCACCTCCGGTTCGACGGATTCGGCCGATGCCGGCGCACCTGGTGAGCTGACCACCGACCTCTACGGACACCCGCGCGTGGACGACCTGGAGGCCACCGACGCCGGTGCCGGTCCGGTGGGTTACTACGACCGCGGAGCAGCGGAGCTTCAGGAGTTCCGCGACCTGTCGGTGAGCACCTCCCCGGACACCGGTCCGTACCCGTTGCCGGTTACGCTGACGGCGAAGGCCACCCAGAGCTGGGCGGATCCGGCCACCACGTACACCTTTGACTTCGGTGACGGCAGTGACCCGCTGGTATCCAAGGATCCTGTGGTGCACCACGTCTACCGGAAGGCGGGCACGTACTACCCCAGGATCAAGGTTCAGGGTGCCGACCCGAACACCCTTTTCACCGGGTGGGCCTACCAGGTGACCGTCAACGAGCCGGGCGACCTGGTGCCGGTGCTGAAGGCCGACCCGGATGGGGGCGACGGCCCGCTCGGCTACGCCTTCGACCTGAGCGCGAGTTCCAGCCCCTGGAACATCACGGATTACGTGCTGGATTTCGGTGACGGCTCGCCGAAGGAGTCCTACTACCGGCAGACCAAATTCAGGCACGCGTACGCGCACCCGGGCAACTACACCGTCACCGCGACCGTCAAGGACGAGAGTGGCCGTACGGCGACGGCGCAGCAGGCGGTGCACGCGGCGTACGGGAAGCTCGGCTACACCCCGACGACGCCGCAGCGGATACTCGACACCCGGACCCCGGACATGGGCGGGCGGTCCCGCCGACTGGGCCCCGGACAGTCGATCACGGTCTACGCATCCTCGTTGGCCCCGCAGGTCCACCCGGACGCATTGGTGCTGAACGTGACGGCGGTCAACCCGTCGCAGAGCGGGTACCTGAGTGTCTACCCGGAAGGCGGCAACCGTCCGGCGACCTCGAACGTCAACTTCACGGCCCGGCAGACGGTGCCGAACCTGGTGACCGTGCCGACCGGCCAGAGCGACGCCGTCACCGTCTACAACTTCTCCGGTGACACCGACGTGGTGGTCGACCTGATGGGCTACTACCAGCAGGGCGGCGGCAGCCGGTTCGGCGCGGTGGCGCCTTCCCGAGTGCTGGACACCCGTAAGAGCAAGGCCGTCGGGCCAGACGCCAGTACGTCCGTGCAGGTGCGTGGTGTCGGCGGGGTGCCGGCGGACGCCACTGCGGTAGTGCTGAACCTGACCAGCACGGGCTCGGACGCGGGTGGCTACCTGACGGCCTACGCGAATGGGACCACCCGGCCCGGGACTTCGAACCTGAACTTCACGGCCGGGCAGACGGTGGCGAACCAGGTCGTGGTGCCGATCGGTGCAGACGGCAAGGTGGCGGTCTACAACCACACCGGCCACACCCATGTCGTGGCCGACGTGTTCGGGTACTACGGCCCGTCGGGCTCCTCGCTGTTCACCCCGGTGGTGCCGACCCGTCTGGTCGACACCCGCCAGTCCTCGGCGCTCGGGCAGGGTGGGGTGCTGAAGGTGAACACGGGTGTCCCGGCCGGGGCGACGGGTGCCGTGCTGAACGTGACCGACACCGCCTCGACCGTGCCCGGGTACCTGACGGTCTGGGCCGACGGTGCGTCGAAGCCGGGTACGTCGAACGTCAACTTCCCCGCCGGGAAGACGGTGCCGAACCACGTGACCACCCCGCTCGGGGCGAACGGCGCGTTCGACGTCTACAACTTCATGGGGCGCTCGCAGGTGGTCGCCGACCTGTTCGGGTACTTCGCGAAGTAGGTGGTGGGCGCACGGTGCCGCCCCCCGGCGGGGGGCAGCACCGAGGCGTCCTCGGACGTACAACCTTCGGGCCCACCCCGTTGTCCGGTACGGGTGGGGCGGGTGTTAAACCTGTTCCGCCCCTGCCGAACTGTCGTTCCCCCCCCCGAAGGACGCCCGTGTCTCCCATGCGCCGCCGTCGCAAGCTGGCCGCTGCCATCGTCGTTGCCGCCTCCACCGGGCTGGCCGGAGCGGCGGGTACGCTGCCGGCCCTCGCGGTCAGCACCGGCACGCTCTACGTGGACAACTCCGCCGGGAACTGCGCCGACCACGGGCCGGGCAGCCAGGCGCAGCCGTTCTGCACCGTGCAGGCCGGCGTCGACGCCGCGCAGCCCGGCTGGACCGTCTCGGTCGGGTTCGGGAAGGGCGAGTACCCGGAGCAGGTCACCGTGCACAGCTCGGGCGCGGCGGGGCGGCCGATCGTGGTCAAGGGGCAGAAGAAGCGCGGTGACGCGCCGGTGGTCGGGGTGATCTCCGGGCTGGCCACGCCCGCCACGGCCCACGGCTTCCTGCTGGACGGTGTGCACGACGTGACGGTGCAGGGCTTCTACCTGAGTCAGACGGCCGCCGAGGCGGTGCTGGTCAAGGACTCCTCGGGCGTCACGGTCGACTCGAACGAGATCGTCATCGCCGGGTGGGGCAACAACGCCCAGGGCTCGGCCAAGGCCGTCCCCGGGGGCAACCCGGCGATCCGGCTGACCGGGTCGAGCAGCGGGGTGACCGTCAGCCGCAATGCCGTCGGTGGCGGCGAGGGCGGCGGCATCGCGGTGGACGCCGGCGTCACCGGCACGGTGATCACCACCAACGCCGTGACCGCCGCGGGCAGGGCCACCGAGGGGGTCGGCTACGGGATCGGCGTCACCGACGCGCCCGGCACCGTGGTCACCGGCAACACCGTGGCCAGCAGCGGAGCGGCCGGTATCGCCCTGCTGGGCCACTCCGACCACGCGGTGGTGGAGAACAACGTGGTCGCGGACTCGTACAGCCGGTCCTCGGCTGCCGAGGCCGCCGAGCTCTCGGTCTCGCCGGAGGCAGCCACCGGCACGAAGTCGGACTACAACTCGGTCTACCCGACCGGCAAGGGCGCCGCCTACCGGTGGGCCGGCACGGCCTACCAGCAGCCGGGCGACCTGAAGGGCGCCACCGGCCAGGGCTCCCACGACCTGCGCGAGGCCCCGAAGTTCCTGCTCGACGGCTCCGCCAACAGCTCGGTGACCCCGACGGCCGCCTCCGGCGCGACCGACTCGGCGGACGCCGACGCCCCCGGCGAGCTCACCACCGACCTGTACGGCCACCCCCGGGTGGACGACCCGCAGGTCGACAACACCGGTGCGGGAGCAGTGGGTTACCACGACCGGGGCGCGGTGGAGCTCGCCGCGTTCAGTCGGCTGAGCCTGGACTTCACCCCGTACAAGGGCCCGTACCCGCTGGCCGTGACGGTCACTGCGACTGCCGAGCGGAACTGGCCGCTGGCCACCACGTACACCTACGACTTCGGCGATGGCAGCGGCCTGCAGACCAGCACCGAGGCGCGGGTGCAGCACGTCTACCAGAAGCCCGGCAGCTACCTGATCTCGGTGACCGCGAGCGGCGCCGACCCGAACACCGCGATCTCCACCACCGGCATGGTGCCGCTGACCGTGGACGAGCCGGGCGACCTGGTGCCCGACCTGCGGGTGAGCAAGGACGACCGGCAGAACGGCGGCGGCCCGCTGGGGTACGTGGCGGACCTGAGCCGGAGCACCAGCCCCTGGTACTTCAGCGGCTACCAGGTCGACTTCGGTGACGGCTCCCCGGTGGAGCAGAACAACAACTTCCTGCACCACACCTACCAGCGCCCCGGCGACTACACGGTCACCGCGACCCTCAAGGACCAGGGTGGCCGGACGGCCACCGCGCAGCAGACCGTGCACGTCGGGTACGGGCAGCTGGGCTTCACACCGATCGCCCCGCAGCGCGTGCTCGACACCCGGCTGCCCGGCATGACCGGCAACTCCCGGCGGCTCGGGCCGGGCGAGTCGATCACCGTCTACGTGCCGACCGCGCCGGGGCACCCGCACGGGGACGCGGCGGTGCTCAACGTGACGGCGGTCAACCCCTCGCAGAGCGGCTACCTGAGCGTCTACCCGGCGGGCACCGACCGGCCGGCCACCTCGAACGTGAACTTCACCGCCGGGCAGACGGTGCCGAACCTGGTCACCGTGCCGACCGGCCAGGGCGACGCCGTCACCGTCTACAACTTCTCCGGCAGCACGGACGTGGTGGTCGACGCGATGGGCTACTACCAGGCCGACACCGGCAGCCGCTTCACCCCGCTGGCCCCGGCCCGACTGCTCGACACCCGCGCCACCTCCCCGGTCGGGCCGGACGGGACCACCTCGATCCAGGTGCGCGGCAACGCCGGGGTGCCGGCGGACGCCACGGCCGCGGTGCTCAACCTGACCAGCACCGACTCGGACGCCGGCGGCTACCTGACGGCCTACGCGAGCGGCACGGCCCGCCCGGGCACCTCGAACCTCAACTTCGGCCCGCGCCAGACCGTGGCCAACCAGGTGGTCGTGCCGATCGGCGCCGACGGCAAGGTCACGGTCTACAACCACACCGGCCACACCCACGTGGTCGCCGACGTCTTCGGCTACTACAGCCCGTCCGGCTCGCTCTTCACCCCGGTGCCGCCGACCCGCCTGGTCGACACCCGGCAGTCCTCGGCGCTCGGCGCCGGCTCGGTGCTCAAGGTGGACACCGGCCTCCCGGCCGGGGCCACCGGAGCCGTCCTGAACGTCACCGACACCGCCTCGACGGCCGCCGGGTACCTGACGGTCTGGGCCGACGGCGCGGCCCGCCCCGGCACCTCGAACGTCAACTTCGCGGCGGGCAAGACGGTGCCGAACCACGTCACCACCCCGCTCGGCGCGAACGGCGCGTTCGACGTCTACAACTTCACCGGGCGCTCGCAGGTGGTCGCCGACCTGTTCGGCTACTTCGCCAAGTGAGCCCCGGCCAGGGGGCGGCCTCCGGCGCGGCGGTGGCCCCCTGGCAGACTGGCTGGTGGCGCGGCCGGACTTCGACCACGGAGACGGCGCAGGAGTTGTTCAGCATGGGTAAGACGGATTCCGCCGAGTTCACAGCGTTCGCCGAGTTCGAGCGCAGCGGGTGGGCGCGGCGCGGCGACACCTACGACAGCGGGTTCGGCGCGATGACGGCCGGGCTGCACGGGCGACTGCTCGACGCGGCCGGGGTCGGCCGGGGTAGCTCGGTGCTCGAAGTCGGCTGCGGCAGCGGCCGGTTGGCTGCGACGGCGCTCGACCGGGGTGCCGTGGTGACGGCCACCGATGCCGTCCCCGAGATGGTCGAGGTGGCCGCCCGGGCGCTGCCCGGCACCCGAGTCCTGCAGGCCGCCCTCCCGGGCCTGCCCCCCGAGCTCCTGGCCGGCTCGTACGACGCGGCGGTCGGTGCCTTCGTGATCAACCACGTCCCCGACCCGGCCGGCGCCGTCGCCGAACTGGCCCGCGCCGTCCGCCCCGGCGGCCTGGTCGCCCTCTCCTGCTGGGACACCCTGGACCGCAACCGCGCCCAGGGCATCTTCTTCGACGCCGTCCGAGCCGTCGGCGCCCTCCCGCCCGCCGACCTCCCCGGCACCTCCCCCTTCGCCCCCTACGCGAGCCCCGACGCCTTCGCCACCCTCCTCCGCGAGGCCGGCCTCACGGCAGTCACCGTCCACCAGGTCACCTGGACCCACCGCGTCACCCCCGACCAGTGGTGGCAGGACGTCCTGTCCGGCACCGTCCTGACCTCCTCCCTGATCGAGGGCCAGACCCCGGCCATCATCGCCAAGATCCGGGCGGAGTACGACCACCTGACCGCCGAATTCCGGGAGGGCACCCAGGCTGCCCTCCCGGTGGCCGCCCTCCTGGCCGTGGGCACCCGAGTGGCCTGAGGTCAGCCGCCGGGGCCGAACCGGTCCGCGAGGACGGTGGCCCAGTCCGCATGGCCCAGGCCGGCGGCCATGAACAGGTCCCGCCAGTCCGCCTTCGCCAGCTTGACGACGGTGTCGAGGCTGTCGCCGTCCTGGAGGAGGATGGCCATCGCTCCGGCGAAGCGGTCCGCCTCTTGGCGGTCGGCGTCCATGTCGGCGAGCGCCGTGGTGATCTTCGCGGCGAACTTCGGTGAGAACTCGCGCGCCAGGACTCCTGACATCCAATCCGAGAGGACCATCTTCCGTACCCTAGGCCAAGAGGCCCACCAGTGTGAGCAGTTGAACGAACGGCGGCCACGGGGAGTCGAGCCCCCACGGCCGCCGCGCGGGTCAGCGGAGGGTGCCGTGGACGGCCTCCGGGTCGGTGGGGGAGAGGGGGGTGGTGGCGGTGCGGGCGGTCAGAGTGGCCGGGGGCGGGGTGAGGTAGGCGGGGGTGGGGTCGGCCTCGGGGACGCAGGTCTTGGCGATCTTGCCGGTGCCGGTGGGGAGGCTGCCGTCGCGGAGGTAGGCGGTGAAGGTGTCGTCCAGGCAGGCGTTGCCGTGGAAGAGGATCTCGTGGAAGCTGCCGCCGGTCTGGACGACCAGCTTGGAGCCCGGGAGGGCGTCGTGCATGGCGACCCCGCCCTGGTACGGGGTGGCGGGGTCCTCGGTGGCCTGGAAGAGCAGGACGGGCGGCAGGCCCTTGCCGGTGATCGGCAGGCGGCCGGCCTGGTTGCCCTGGTAGGGCCAGAACATGCAGGCGGCGTTGTACCACATGTTGTTGTAGGTGTAGAAGGGCGCGACCGCGTTGACCTTGGCCTGGTCCTTCTTCCAGAACTCCCAGTCGCGCGGCCAGGCGTTCTCGGTGCACTGCGCCGCGTTGTACGCCGGGAAGGTGCCGTCGTCCGAGCCGGGCGCGGCGTAGCGGTTGTAGGCGATGTTCAGCGGCCGGGTGTCGTGCCGGGTCAGGTACGCGGAGAGCACGGTGGCCATCCGGGGCCAGCGCAGGAAGTTGTACCCGCCGCTGTAGAAGGTGTCCTCGAACTCGGCCGGCCCGATCTTGCCGGGGGCGGGTGAGGCGTCCACCGGGTCGGTCCGCAGGGCGGCCTCCACCTGGTAGTAGGCCTTCTCCACGCCGGCCGGGTCGGTGCCCAGGTGGTAGACCGAGTCGGCCTTGGCCGTCCAGGCCGCGAAGGCGTCGAAGCGGCGCTGGTGCTCCTTGTCCTGGAGCACGTTGTGGTCGTACCAGCTGATGGTGGGCCCGACGATGCTGTCGAGCACCATCCGCCGCACGTGCGAGGGGAAGAGCTGCCCGTAGGTGGAGCCGAGCGAGGTGCCCCAGGAGCCGCCGTAGAAGTTGATCTTCGGGGCGCCGAGCGCCCGCCGGATCGAGTCCATGTCCCTGGCGTTGTCCACCGTGGTCATGTGCGGCAGCAGCCAGGACCAGTCGGCCGCGCAACTCGCCGCGTATCCGGCCGCCTTGGCTAGCCAGGCCTTCGAAGTGCCTTGGCTCACCTGGTAGTCGGGCCGCTCGGCGTCGAAGTAGTGGGCGTCGCAGATGACATGGGGCTCGCTGCCGTTGGTGCCACGCGGGTCGAAGCCGATCCAGTCGTAGGTGGAGGCCACGTCCTTGGGCAGCTGGCCGGAGATGTACGCGGGCATCCAGAGGCCGGAGTCGCCCGGGCCGCCGGGGTTGAGCAGGATCGGGCCCTGCTGCTGCGCCTTGGGGGCGGTGGCCGGCAGCCGGTTCAGCTTGATCTTGATCTTCTGGCCGTGCGGGTGGGCGTAGTCCACCGGCACCTCCAGCATCGCGCACTGGAGCGCGGGCGTGGCGGGGTCGTTGCAGGAGGCCCAGGCGAGCTTGCCCTGTCCGGAGTCCTGGAGGGCGTCGTCGCCGGGTGCGGCGCTGGCGGAGGCCCCGCTGAGGGCGGCCACGGCCGCGGCCGCCGAGAGCAGCGCGATGATTTTTCTCATGGTGAGCATGATGTGACATGTGCAATAACACAGCTAGAGAGCTGACCGGACTTTACCAAGCTGTGACGGCTTGGCCGTTGGGGCGCGCGGGGTGGCTCAGGAGGTCAGGTAGCAGGAGGCCCGGCCGTGCCCCTGGGACACCAACTCCGGTGCGGGGTAGAGGAATCCGTACGAGGCATCGCCCGCCGGCCGGGCCTTGGCGCAGGCAGCATCGGCGGCCGCCTCGACGTCTCCGGCGTCCTTGGGGAGCGGCGGGGTGGCGTACACCTGGCCGTCGTGCGGCCGGTCGCAGGGCACCAGCAGCACCCACTGGATCCCGCCGTCGGAGGTGCGCGAGCGCACGGTGAAGCAGTCGCCCGCCTTGAGGTCGAAGACGCTGTCGACCTTGGCGCTGGAGACCCCGCCGGACTTGTCCCGCTGCACCTGCGGGTCTGCCACGTCGAGCAGTTGGACCAGCAGCAGGCTCCACACCACCGCGCCGATCAGCCCGGTGACGGCCGCACGTACCGGGTCGCCGATCTGTCCGTGCTCTCCGTGCTGTCCTGCTGCGTCATGGCTCGCCCCCGGGCTTCGTTCGCATGCCCGATGGCCGCGTCGCGCCGAGACCTTAGCGGGCGGGGTGGCAGCTGCCGACGGCGGGCCGGTGGTGGAGCTCCGGGGCGGCGCGCGGTTGAGACGCTGGGACAAGAAGTCGAGCGTGCAGGCCATTCATCGTCTCGCCCGCGCTCCCTACCGTTGAGCAGGTCAAGGAGAGCGCGGAGCGAGGAGAAGAGACCATGCGTAAGGTGACGCAGCAGCGGTTCGGCGGCCCCGAGGTGCTGGAGGTCGTGACGGCGGAGCGGCCGGTGGCCGGGCCCGGCGAGGTGCTGGTGAAGGTGGCCGCCAGCGGCCTCAACCCCGTGGACGCGGCGGTCCGTTCGGGCTTCCTGCCGCTGCTCGGCGAGGGGTCGTTCACGCTCGGCTGGGACGTGGCCGGGGTGGTCGAGGCGGTGGGCCCGGGGGCCGGGTTCGCGGTCGGTGACGAGGTGTACGGGATGCCCAACTTCCCCGGCGCGGCCGGGGGTTACGCGGAGTACGTGGCCGCTCCGGCCGCCGAGCTGGCGGCCAAGCCGGCCGGGCTCTCCTTCGCCGAGGCGGCGGCGCTGCCGCTGGCCGGGCTCACCGCCTGGCAGAGCCTGGTCACCGCCGCCGGGCTGACGGCGGGGCAGCGGGTGCTGATCCACCGCGCGGCGGGCGGAGTCGGCCACCTCGCGGTGCAGATCGCCAAGGCCCGGGGCGCGCACGTGATCGGGCTGGCCGGTGCGGCCAAGCACGAGTTCCTCCGGAGCCTCGGCGCGGACGAGGTGATCGACTACCGGGCCACCGACTACACCGAGGTGCTGAGCGGGCTGGACGTGGTGCTCGACTCTTCCGCCGAGGGCGACCGCTCGCTGCGGGTGCTGCGGGAGGGCGGGGTGCTGGTCAGCATCATGCAGCACCACGACCAGGAGCTGGCCGCCCGGGTCCGGGCCGCCGGGCGGCGGTTCGAGGGGGTCTCGGTGCAGCCGGACGCCGCCGGGCTGGCCGGGCTCTCCGCCTTGGTCGAGGCGGGCCGGCTCCGGCCGCACCTGGCCGAGGTGCTCCCGCTGGCCGAGGTGGCCCGGGCGCACGAGCTCTTGGACACCGGCCGCACCCAGGGCAAGATCGTCCTGGCGGTCTGAGCAGCAGGAGAGAAGGGGACGGGCGTGGACATCCTCACCGAGGTGCTGGCGTCGATGCGGACCTCCCGCCCGGCGGCGGTCCGCACCAACGGCCGGGCCCCCTGGGCGCTGCGGCTGCCGCCGGTGGCCGGCGCCGGCTTCCACGTGGTGCTGCACGGCAGCTGCTGGCTGCTCGAACCGGACGCCTCCCGCCCCCCGCTCCACCTGCGCGAGGGCGACGTGGTCTTCCTCCGCGACGGCCACGGCCACGTCCTGGCCGACGACCCGGCCACCGAGCCCACCGAGCCGGGGGAGGAGGCCCTCGCGGTGAGCGAGCGCCGCGCGGTCGCCGCCAGAGCGGAGAGCGGACTCGACGGCGCGGCCGCACCGGGCCCGGAGCCCGCTTCCGACGGCCCGTCCGCTACCGGTGAAGGCCCGGCACCCGACGGCCCCGGTGTCGCCCGGTTCCGGGACGGCTCGCCGATCGGGACGGTCAGCCTCGGGGGTGGCGGGGCGGAGGCCCGGCTGCTCTGCGGCGCGTACCACCTGGACCAGGGGCGGCCGCACCCGCTGGTGCGGCAGCTGCCGGAGGTGGTGCACCTGGCCACCGGGGGCGGACGCCACCCGGAGCTGACGGCGGCGATCGGGCTGCTGCGCAGCGAGCTGGACGGCCCTCGGCTCGGGTCGGACGGGATCGTGCCCGCGCTGGTGGACTCGCTGCTGCTCTACGTGCTGCGGGCCTGGCTGGACGGGCAGCCGAGCGACGCCCTGGCCGGCTGGGCGGCGGCGCTGCGCGACCCGGTGATCGCCCCGGCGCTGGCCGCGATCCACCGGGCGCCGGACCGCCCGTGGACGGTGGAGGGCCTGGCCGCCCGGGCCGGCACCTCGCGGGCCACCTTCGCCCGCCGCTTCACCTCCCTGGTCGGCGAGCCGCCGCTGGCGTACCTGACCCGGTGGCGGATGACCACCGCCGTCGATCTGCTCAAGGACCCCGCCCTGCCGCTGGCCGCCGTCGCGGCCCGTACCGGCTACGGCTCCGAGTACGCCTTCGGCAAGGCGTTCAAACGCGAGTTCGGCCAGCCCCCGGGCGGCTACCGCCGACAGCTGGGGCCCGTCGCGGGAGCCACCGGTCTCGTTGGGTGAAACCGCGCGTCTCCGGTGGCGAACGGCTGAGCGAACCGGGGGGTGGCCAGGGAGACTGGCGAGGTGACCTCGCAACTCTTCGCCCCGGGCGTCCAGCAGACGCTGGACCTGATCGGCATCTTCGTCTTCGCCCTGTCCGGCGGCCTGATGGCCGTGCGCAAGAACATGGACATCTTCGGCATCTGCGTGCTGGCCGAGGCGACGGCGCTGGGCGGCGGGGTCATGCGCGACCTGGTGATCGGCGCGACCCCGGTGGTGGCCTTCACCAACATGGGGTACTTCTCCACCCCGCTGGTGGCCGGCCTGGTGGTCTTCTTCCTCCACCCGGAGGTGGAGCGGATCAACCGGGCGGTGCAGACCCTGGACGCGATGGGCCTCGGCCTGTTCTGCGTCACCGGCACCGCCAAGGCGCACGACTACGGCCTCGGCTCCACCGCCTCGGTCGCCTGCGGCATGCTCACCGCCGCCGGCGGCGGCGTGATCCGCGACGTGCTGGCCCACGAGAGCCCGTCCCTGCTCCGCTGGGACCGGGAGATCTACGCCGTGCCCGCGCTGGTCGGCGCCGCGGTGGTGGCCGTGCTGATCGGCACCGGGCACCTCGACGCCTGGACCGGGTCGGGCGCCGCGTTCTGCGCGTTCGTCCTACGGATGTGTGCCCTCAGGTACGGCTGGCGGGCGCCACGTGCTTGGCACCGCAACGGTTCTCGCACCAGCGAGGAGTAGGCGAGCCGCCGTACGCCAGCGAGATCGCCTCCACCGTGCAGAGCAGCTCCGGCACCAGCCGGCTGAGCTCGGCGATCGGGGCCAGCTGCACCGGGGCGGAGATCGAGCAGGCGGCGATCGCGGTGCCGTCGGTGCCGACGATCGGGGCGGCCAGGCAGTTCACCGCCTCCTGGTACTCGGCCTGGTCGGCGGCCCAGCCGTGCCGCTTCACCCCCACCAGCTCGGCCCGGAACTGCTCGGCCGAGCGGATCGAGTTCCTGGTCCGGGCGGGGAAGTCCTGACCGGCCAGAAAGGCCGTCAGCTGATCCTCCGGCAGGTCGGCCAGCAGCACCTTGCCCACCGCCGTGGCCACGGCCGGCACCCGCCGCCCGATCCGCCCCACCGGGTCCGGCCAGGACCCGGCCCGCTCGGGGTAGCGGCTGTCCACCTTGTCCAGGTAGAGCACCTCGCCGTCCTCCAGCACCGCGAGCTGCACCGCGTGCCCGTACCGCTCGTTCAGGGAGGCCAGGTACGGCGCGGCCACCTGCCGCACGTCGATCCCCTCCAGCCCCTGCTGCGCGAGCGACAGCAACCGCCCGCCCAGCTGGTACCGCTGGTCCGGCCGCCGCTGCACGAATCCGTGCTCCTGCAGGGTGCGCAGCAGCCGCAACGCGGTCGACTTGTGCACCCCCACACTCCCCGCCGCCTGCTCCAACGAGGCCGGCCCGGCTCCCAGCGAGGCGAGGATCGTCAGCGCCCGGTCCACCGACTGCGACATTGCCCCACCCCGTCCGTGCCTCGTAGCGACCAGGAGCCGGGAGGCCGTGGACTCCCGTCAGCGGCCTGGAGGTTAACGGCGCGTTGCAGCGGGTGCAATGGCCAAATCGTGACCCTGTCAGACCCGTCGGGCCTCGGCTGCCCGGCCGCGCCCTACACTTGGTGCCGCTATGCCATACCTGGATCACGCCGCCACCACCCCGATGCTGCCCGAGGCCATCGCCGCCATGAGCGCGCACCTCGGGGTCGTCGGCAACGCCTCCTCCCTGCACGCGGCCGGCCGGCGGGCCCGGCGGGTGGTGGAGGAGGCCCGCGAGTCCCTGGCCGTGTCGCTGGGGGCCCGGCCGAGTGAGATCGTGCTGACCGGGGGTGGGACGGAGTCCGACAACCTGGCCGTGAAGGGGCTGTACTGGGCCCGGCGGGACGCCGATCCGGTGCGGCGGCGGGTGCTGTGCAGCCCGGTGGAGCACCACGCGGTGCTGGACGCGGTGCACTGGCTGGCCGAGCACGAGGGCGCCGAGGTCGAGTACCTGCCGGTGGACGGCTTCGGCCGGGTGCACCCGGAGGCCCTCCGGGCCGCCGTCGAGCGCGATCCGGCCTCGGTGGCGCTGATCACCGTGATGTGGGCCAACAACGAGGTCGGCACCCTCCAGCCGATCACCGAACTCTCCGCCATCGCCCGTGAGTTCGGCATCCCGATGCACGCCGACGCGGTGCAGGCGCTCGGCCAGGTCGAGGTCTCCTTCGCCGAGTCCGGCCTGGACGCGCTGACCGTCACCGGCCACAAGATCGGCGGCCCGTACGGGGTCGGCGCCCTGCTGCTGGCGCGCAGCGCCGCTCCCGTCCCGCTGCTGCACGGCGGCGGCCAGGAGCGCGACGTGCGCTCCGGCACTCTGGACGTGCCCGCGGCGGCCGGCTTCGCCGCCGCCGCCGAGCTGGCCGTGGCCCGCCGGGCCACCCACGCGGCCGAGCTCACGACCCTGCGCGACCAGCTGGTCGCCGAGGTGCTCGCCGTCGTCCCGGACGCCCAGCTCAACGGCGATCCGGCCGCCGCCGGCCGGCTGCCGGCCAACGCCCACTTCTCCTTCCCCGGCTGCGAGGGCGACGCCCTGCTGATGCTGCTCGATGCCCAGGGCATCGAGTGCTCCACCGGCTCCGCCTGCTCGGCCGGCGTCCCCCAGCCCAGCCACGTACTGCTCGCGATGGGCGCCGACCCGCTGCTGGCCCGCGCCTCGCTCCGCTTCTCGCTCGGCCACACCTCGACCAAGGAGGACGTGGCCGCCCTGGCCGCGGCCATCGGCCCGGCGGTCCAGCGGGCCCGCAACGCCGGCCTGGCGGCCGCCCGCCGTAGCTGACCACCGAGGGCAACCACCAGGGGCGCGGGGAACGGCGCGGCCAAGCATCCACCTGCCGCAGCCTTACGCGGATGCCCTCGTTGCACTATCCGTTGACGGTGCAATCGGGCATCGCTGCGCAGGTGCGGCGAGCTCCCGGGCCGGTCGCGCAGTTCCCCGCGCCCCTGGATAGTGCAACTGACTGCCGTAGGCTTGTCGGCATCATGAGTGACTTCCCCGGTGCCCCCACCGCCCCCAGTAACGGCCGCCTGCGAGTGCTGGCCGCGATGTCCGGTGGGGTGGACTCCGCCGTCGCCGCCGCGCGGGCCGCCGAGGCCGGGCACGAGGTGACCGGTGTCCACCTCGCGCTGTCGTCCAACCCGCAGTCCTTCCGGACCGGCGCCCGGGGCTGCTGCACCATCGAGGACTCCCGGGACGCCCGCCGGGCGGCCGACGTGATCGGCATCCCGTTCTACGTCTGGGACCTGGCCGAGCGCTTCCGCGAGGACGTGATCGACGACTTCGTCGCCGAGTACGCGGCCGGCCGCACCCCCAACCCCTGCCTGCGCTGCAACGAGAAGATCAAGTTCGCCGCGCTGCTGGACAAGGCGATCGCGCTGGGCTTCGACGCCGTCTGCACCGGCCACTACGCCCGGATCGTCGATCTCCCCACCGGGGAGCGGGAGTTGCACCGCGCGGTGGACGCCGCCAAGGACCAGTCGTACGTGCTCGGGGTGCTCGACGCCGAGCAGCTCGCCCACTCGCTCTTCCCGCTCGGTGACACCACCAAGGAGGAGATCCGGCTGGAGGCCGAGCGCCGCGGCCTCGCGGTGGCCAAGAAGCCCGACAGCCACGACATCTGCTTCATCGCCGACGGCGACACCCAGGGCTTCCTGGCCAAGCACCTCGGCACCGCCACCGGCGACATCGTCGACACCGACGGCACCAAGCTCGGCGAGCACGAGGGCGCGTACGGCTTCACCATCGGCCAGCGCAAGGGCCTGCGGATCGGCCGCCCGGCGGCCGACGGCAAGCCGCGGTACGTGCTGGACATCTCGCCGGTCACCAACACCGTCACGGTCGGCCCGGTCGAGGGTCTGGACGTCTCCGCGCTCACCGCGATCCGCCCGCGCTGGTGCGGCGACACCCCGCCGGCCGACGGCCGCTACACCGCCCAGCTGCGCGCCCACGGCGAGGAGGTGCCGGTCACGGCCGCCGTCCGCGAGGGCGAGCTGCACGTGGAGCTGGACACCCCCGCCCGGGGCATCGCCCCCGGCCAGGCCGTGGTGCTCTACGACGGCACCCGGGTGGTCGGCTCGGCCACCATCGCCACCACCGAGCGGCGCGTCCTCGCCTGAAGCAGCTGACCTCCTGAAAAACGTGAGCGGCGGGCCTCGGGGCGCGTGATAGATCTGGGGGCACCATGAATATCACCGTGTTCTGTTCCGCGTACTCACTCGACGACCGCTACACCGCCCCGGCGGCCGAGTTCGCCCGGCTGCTCGGCGAGCGCGGCCACACCCTGGTCTGGGGCGGCTCGCACGCCGGGCTGATGGGCCTGCTCGCCGACGGCGTGAAGGAGGCCGGCGGCCGGCTGATCGGCATCTCGGTGGAGATGCTCGCGCACAAGACGTACGAGGGCGCGGACGAGCTGGTGATGACCCGCGACCTCGCCGAGCGCAAGGCCCAGCTGCTGGCCCGGGCCGACGCGATCGTGGTGCTGGTCGGCGGCCTCGGCACGCTGGACGAGGTGACTGAGGTGCTGGAGCTCAAGAAGCACGCGCTGCACGACAAGCCCGTGGTGCTGCTCGACACCGAGGGCTTCTACGAGGGCCTGCACCTCCAGCTCCGCCGGATGGACGCGGAGGGCTTCCTGCCCCGCCCGCTCGCCGAACTCGTCACCTTCGCCGCCACCCCGGCCGAGGCCCTCGACCACCTCCAGGAGCACTGATGGGCACCCACCTGATCACCGGCGCCGGCTCGGGCATCGGCGAGGCCGTCGCCGAGCAGCTGAGCAAGCGCGGCGAGGACATCTGGCTGATCGCCCGCAACGCCGGCCGTGCCGCGGCCCTGCGGCAGCGCTTCCCGGGTGCCCGCACCCTGATCGGCGACCTGGCCGACCCCGCCAAGCTCTCCTGGGCCTTCGGCCAGCAGGAGATGCCGGTGGAGGTCGACTCCCTGCTGCACATCGCCGGCGTCGTCCAGCTGGGCGAGATCGGCGACCTCGGGGTCAAGACCTGGCAGGAGCAGCTGAACGTCAACCTGCTGGCCCCCGCCGAGGTGACCCGCCTGATGCTCCCCTCGATCCGCCTGGTCAAGGGCCACGTCCTCTTCGTCAACTCCGGCGCCGGCCTGCGGGCCGGCGCCCAGTGGGGCCCGTACGCAGCCAGCAAGTTCGGCCTCCGCGCGCTCGCGGACTCCCTCCGCGAGGAGGAGCACGCCAACGGCGTCCGCGTCACCACCGTCTACCCGGGCCGCACCGCCACCGCCATGCAGCTCAAGGTCCACCAGCAGGAGGGCAAGGACTACGACCCCGCCCGCTGGATCGACCCCGCCTCGGTGGCCACCGCGATCCTGACCGCCCTCGACCTCCCGAGGGACGCCGAGATCACCGAGATCACCGTCCGCCCCGGACAGTAACCTGCACTACCCAGGGGCGCGGGGAACGGCGCGGCCAACCCTGCATCTCCTGCTGTCTTACACAGATGCCCAGTTGCACTATCCGTTGACGGTGCAACTGGGCATCGCTGCGATCTTGAAGGCGAGCTCCCGGGCTGGGCGCGCAGTTCCCCGCGCCCCCGGTGGTTACCCTCACCTGTGTGAGTATCGAATTCCCAGAGATCGCAGGCGCCGCGACCGGCGTCGGTTCGTTGCCCGGTACCGATGCGCGGGAGGCCGCGAAGACGGCCGTCGGGGCGCTGGAGTTCCTGCCGCATCTGCCGGAGCTGCCCGCCCGTGGGCCGGGGGCGGACATGATCGGGCGGAGCGCCGGCCTGCTGGTGGAGCTGTTCGCGCACGTGGAGCCGAGCGGCTGGCGGTTTTCGGATCGGCCCGGCCGGGACACCCGGCGTGCGCACTCCTGGCTGGGCGAGGACCTGGACGCCCTGGAGGAGTTCACCCAGGGGTACGAGGGGCCGCTCAAGGTGCAGGCCGTCGGGCCGTGGACGCTGGCCGCCGCGATCGAGCTCAGGAACGGCGAGCGGGCAGTCAAGGACCTGGGGGCCTGCCGGTCGATCGCCGAGTCGCTGACGGAGGGTCTGCTGCGGCACCTGGCGGACGTGCGGCGCCGCGTCCCGGGCGCGCAGCTCGTCCTCCAACTGGACGAACCCTCGCTCCCGGCCGTGCTGGCCGGCTCGCTCAAGACCGCCAGCGGCTTCTCCCGGCTGCGCGCCGTCGACCGGCAGCTCGCGGAGGAGGTGCTCCGCGGGGTGATCGGCAAGGTCGGTGCACCGACCATCGTGCACTGCTGCGCGCCCGGCACGCCGATCCCGCTGCTGCGCCGGGCCGGGGTGGCCGGGGTCTCGGTGGACTTCTCCCTCCTCACCGAGCGTGACGACGACGACCTCGGCGAGGCGGTGGAGGCGGGCACCCGGATCCTGGCCGGTGTGGTGCCCTCCACGGACTCAGGAATGTCGGACGCGGCCGGTAGTGTCCAGGGTGTCAGGACGTTGTGGCGCAGGTTGGGGCTCTCCCCGGAGCTGCTGGGCCGCCGCGTGCTGGTGACGCCGACCTGCGGTCTGGCGGGGGCGAGCCCCGCGTACGCCCGCAAGGCGCTGTCACTCAGCGCACAGGCGGCCCGCAGCCTGGTGGACAACCCGGAGTAGTAGTGGAGGACGCGGTGGCGGCGGTCGAGGGCTGGGAAGACGTTCCGGCTGAGGTGCGGAAGCGGGCGGCCGAGCTGGCGGTCGAGCTGGAGGAGCACCGCGTCCGGTACTACGAGCAGGACGCGCCGACGGTCAGCGACGCCGAGTTCGACGCCCTGATGCGCGAGCTGGAGGCGATCGAGGCCGAGCACCCCGTGCTGGTCACCCCCGACTCGCCGACCCAGAAGGTCGGCGGCGGGGCCACCGACGCCTTCGCCAAGGTCGAGCACCGCGAGCGCCTGCTCAGCCTGGACAACGCGATGGACGACGAGGAGCTGTCGGCCTGGGCCGAGCGCGTCGCCAAGGAGCTGGACGGGCTGGAGTACCACTACCTCTGCGAGCTGAAGGTGGACGGCCTGGCCGTCAACCTCACCTACGAGCGCGGCCAGCTGGTGCTCGCCGCCACCCGCGGCACCGGCCGGGTCGGCGAGGACATCACCACCAACGTCCGCACCATCAAGGAGATCCCGCACCAGCTCAAGGGCGACCACATCCCCGAGCTGGTCGAGATCCGCGGCGAGGTCTTCCTCCCCACCGAGGCCTTCGCCGAGCTGAACGCCTCCTTCGCCGCCGAGAACGACCGCCGCCGCGCGGAGAACGAGGAGCGGGCCAAGGAGGGCAAGCGCCCGCACGCCCTGGTCAAGCTGTTCGCCAACCCGCGCAACGCCGCGGCCGGGTCGCTGCGCCAGAAGGACCCACTGGTCACCGCCTCCCGCCCGCTGCACATGGTGGTGCACGGCATCGGCGCCCGGGTCGGCTTCGAGATCGACAACCAGTCGCACGCCTACCAGCTGCTGCACGACTGGGGCCTGCCCACCGCCAAGCACAACCGGGTGGTCTCCTCCCTCGAGGAGGTCCGCGCCTTCATCAAGCAGTACGGCGAGCAGCGCCACTCGGTGGAGCACGAGATCGACGGCGTGGTCGTCAAGGTGGACGAGATCGCCCTGCAGGGCCGGCTGGGCGCCACCTCCAAGTCGCCGCGCTGGGCGATCGCCTGGAAGTACCCGCCGGAGGAGGTCAACGGCAAGCTGGCCCGGATCCAGGTCGGCATCGGCCGCACCGGCCGGGCCACCCCGTTCGCCGTGCTGGCGGAGCCGGTCAAGGTGGCCGGCTCGATGGTCCAGTACGCGACGCTGCACAACCAGGAGATCGTCAAGGCCAAGGGCGTCCTGCTGGGCGACACCGTGGTGCTCCGCAAGGCGGGTGACGTCATCCCCGAGATCCTCGGCCCGGTCGAGGACCTGCGGGACGGCACCGAGACCGAGTTCGTGATGCCCACCCACTGTCACGAGTGCGGCACCGAGCTGCGCCCGATGTCCGAGGGCGACATCGACGTGCGCTGCCCCAACGCCCAGCACTGCCCGGCCCAGGTGCGCGAGCGCCTGGCGTACCTGGGCGGCCGGGAGTCGCTGGACATCGAGGGCCTGGGGTACGTCGCGGCCACCGCGCTCACCCAGCCGCTGGAGCCGGCCGAGGCCCCGGTGGCCAACGAGGGGGACATCTTCGCCCTGACGCTGGAGCAGCTGCTCCCGATCAAGGTCAAGGTGCGGGACCAGAAGACCGGCCTGCCCAAGCTGGACGACAAGTCCGGCAAGGAGAAGGTGGCGACGTTCTTCGCCAATCTCAAGGGCGAGCCGAAGAAGACGGCGACCCTCCTGCTGGAGAACCTGGACAAGGCCAAGGACCGCCCGCTGTGGCGTTACGTCAACGGCCTCTCGATCCGGCACGTCGGCCCGGTGGCGGCCCAGGCGCTGGCCCGCGAGTTTCGTGACCTGGACCGCATCTTCGCGGCCACCGAGGAGGAGCTGGCGGCGGCCGAGGGGGTCGGCCCGACCATCGCCCGCTCGATCAAGGAGTGGTACGAGGAGGAGTGGCACCGGGAGATCATCGAGAAGTGGCGCGCGGCCGGTGTGGTCTTCGTCGAGGAGGCTGCCGAGGCCGAGGGTGACCGCCCGCTGGAGGGGCTGACGGTGGTGGTGACCGGCACGCTGGCCGGACACACCCGGGACGGCGCCAAGGAGGCGCTGACCAGCCGTGGAGCCAAGGTGACCGGCTCGGTTTCGAAGAAGACCGATTTCGTGGTCGCCGGTGATAATCCCGGGTCCAAGTACGACAAGGCTGTACAACTCGGGCTGGCGGTGCTCGACGACGCGGGCTTCACCGTCCTGCTGGAGCAGGGCCCGGTGGCCGCCCGCGCGCTGCTCGGCATCGAGGAGGCGGCTCCCGAGGAGTCACCCGGGGCGGCCGCCGAGACCCCCGAGGCCGAAGCGGAGCCCACGAACGGCTGAGCACTCGTTACCTTCCTGATGCCTCGTCAACAGGGTCCGATCGGGAAGAAGCGGGCATTCTGTCACTGTGCGGACGCCACTTGGGGAAGTTCCGACGGTGCCGCGCTCATGGTTGTCCGAAAGTCCGCCCTTCCGGCGGACACCGGCTTACCCTTGAGCGCAACAGTGTGTCAGCAAGGGTGATCGGTACCGGTCCTGTTCGTCCGGTCCGTCGGGGACACCCGTCACTGGCGCCCGTCGGCACCATCGAGGTGCCGCACCGAAAGGCGGCCTGACGGGGCGGGCCCGACGGAGGACAGGGCTTATGGATCGTTCGACCGGCGGTGCGCCCACACGCCCGCCGCAGGGGGTGGCGGGCGCGGTCCTGCTGCTCGGCGTGCTGCTGGCCGGGGCCGCGCCGCTCATTCCGCTGGCCGTCCTGGTCTACCGGCACGAACCCGAGCTGCTACCGCTCTTCGCGGTGCCGCTGGCCGTCCTGGTGGCGGCCTGGCGGATCGCCCGGGACCGGGCGCGGGACCAGCTCACCGACCCGCTCACCGACCTGCCGAATCGTCACGCCTTGCTGTTGGCGGCCCAGGAGGCGATCGCCGACCACGAGGAGGACGAGGGCTACAGCGTCGGTCTGATACTGCTGGATCTCGATCGTTTCCGGTCACTCAACGACGCCCTCGGCCACACCGCCGGCGACCGGCTGCTGGTGCACATCTCCCGCCGCCTCCACCGGGCGCTGCGCTCCGGCCCGCACAACCCCACCCGGAGCGATCCGGACGAGGTCTTCGCCCAGCTGCCCGACTCCCAGGGCCGCCCGGTGGTGGCCCGGATGGGCGGCGACGAGTTCGCCGTGCTGCTCCCCGGGGTCGGCTGCCCGGACACCCTGGAGCGGATGGCCAATGCCCTGATCGCCGAGCTGGCCGCCCCGATCCGGCTCGACGGCCTGCTGCTCGTGCTGGAGGCCAGCGCCGGCGTCTGCGTCTACCCCCGGCACGCCCAGGACGCCGAGGCACTGCTGCGCCGCGCCGACGTGGCGATGGGCCACGCCCAGCGCCGCCGCAGCGGGGTCGAGCAGTACGACGAGGCCCGGGACATCGACACCCCGTACCGGATCGGCCTGCTCGGCGACCTGCGCCGGGCCCTGGAGACCGGCGAGGTGCAGCTGCACTACCAGCCGAAGGTGGCCTTCGACGGCCGGGTGGTCGGCCTGGAGGCCCTGCTGCGCTGGGAGCGGCCCGGCCGCGGCAAGGTCTCGCCGGACGAGTTCATCGGCCTGGCCGAGTCCAGCGGCCTGATGCCCCGGCTCACCGACTACGTGCTGGAGGCCGCCGTCGGCCAGCTCTCCGACTGGCGCCGCCAGGGCCTCGAGGTGCAGGTCGCCGTCAACGTCTCCCCCCGCGACGTGCTCAACCCCGGCTTCGCCGGCCGGGTCGCCGGGCACCTGGCCCGGCACGGCGTGCCCGCCCACGCCCTCCAACTCGAGATCACCGAGCGCCTGCTGCTCGACGACTCCCGGCTCGCCGCCGACACCCTGGCCGAGCTGCGCCGCAGCGGGGTCGGCATGTCCCTCGACGACTTCGGCACCGGCCACTCCTCGCTGGTGCGGCTGCGCTCCCTCCCGGTCGGCGAGCTGAAGATCGACCGCTCCTTCGTCTCCCGGATGGTCGCCGACCACCACGACGCCGCCGTGGTCCGCTGCTCCGTCGAACTCGCCCACTCCCTCGGCCTCACCGTGGTCGCCGAGGGCGTCGAGGACGACGAGACCTGGGAGCGCCTGCACGGTCTCGGCGTCGACGCCGTCCAGGGCTGGCTGGTCTCCGCCGCCCTCCCCGCCGAACAGGCCACCGCCTGGCTGATGGTTCACCGCACCACGGCCCCGAAGGTCGAATGGCTGACGCCGCGGCCCGCCTTACCGCCGACGCCCTAGGCAGCGCTCCCAGTTGCACCACCAGGGGCGCGGGGAACTGCGCGACCAGCCCTCCACCGAGGTACACGGTTGCGCGCACAGTTCCCCGCGCCCCTGCTGTGGTTTCGGTCCCTGGTAACGCTGCCCCATAGGATGGGCCTCAGCCCATGAGCCCGCCGAGCCGAAAGCCCGGTGCTCAACCGAATCTCACCCCCCAGAGGATCGCTGCATGCCTGGCATCACGCGCGAGGAGGTCGCCCACCTCGCCCGGCTGTCGCGTCTGGAGCTCGCCGCCGAAGAGCTGGACCACTTCGCCGAGCAGCTCGACGTGATCATCGGCGCGGTCGCCCGCGTCTCCGAGGTCGCCGGACAGGATGTCCCGCCCACCTCCCACCCGCTGCCGCTGACCAACGTCATGCGCGCGGACGAGGTGCGCCCCTCCCTCACCCCGGAGCAGGCCCTGGCCGGCGCTCCGGCGGCCGAGGAGCAGCGTTTCCGCGTCCCGCAGATCCTCGGGGAGGACTGACCCACCCATGTCTGAGCTCATCCGTTACACCGCCGCCCAGACGGCGAACGCCATCGCCACCGGCGAGGTCTCCGCCGTCGAGGTCGCCCAGGCCCACCTGGACCGGATCGGCGCCGTGGACGAGAAGGTCCACGCCTTCCTGCACGTCGACACCGAGGGCGCACTGAGCGCCGCCCGCGCCGTGGACGCCAAGCGCGCCGCCGGCGAGGAGCTGGGCCCGCTGGCCGGCGTCCCGCTCGCGCTGAAGGACGTCTTCACCACCAAGGGCGTGCCCACCACCTGCGGGTCCAAGATGCTGGAAGGCTGGGTGCCGCCGTACGACGCCACCCTGACGACGCGTCTGAAGGACGCGGGCGTGGTCATCCTCGGCAAGACCAACATGGACGAGTTCGCGATGGGCTCCTCCACCGAGAACTCCGCCTACGGCCCGACCGGCAACCCGTGGGACCTCTCCCGCATCCCCGGCGGCTCCGGCGGCGGTTCGGCCGCCGCGCTGGCCGCCTTCGAGGCCCCGCTGGCGATCGGCACCGACACCGGCGGCTCGATCCGCCAGCCCGGCGCCGTCACCGGCACCGTCGGCGTGAAGCCGACCTACGGCGCGGTCTCCCGCTACGGCCTGGTCGCGTTCTCGAGCAGCCTGGACCAGGGCGGCCCCTGCGCCCGCACCGTCCTCGACGCGGCCCTGCTGCACGAGGCGATCGCCGGGTACGACCCGATGGACTCCACCTCGATCGACGCGCCGGTCCCGGCCGTGGTCGAGGCCGCCAGGATGCGCGACGTCCGCGGCATGCGGATCGGCGTGGTCAAGGAGTTCGCCGGCGAGGGCTACCAGGCCGGCGTGATGCAGCGCTTCAACGAGTCGGTGGAGCTGCTCCGCGAGCTCGGCGCCGAGGTGGTCGAGGTCTCCTGCCCGTCCTTCACCCTCGCGCTGCCCGCCTACTACCTGATCGCCCCGAGCGAGGCCTCCTCCAACCTGGCCCGCTTCGACGCCATGCGCTACGGCCTGCGGGTCGGCGACAACGGCGAGCGCTCGGCCGAGCAGGTCACCGCGCTGACCCGCGAGGCGGGCTTCGGCGACGAGGTCAAGCGCCGGATCATCCTCGGCACCTACGCGCTCTCCTCGGGCTACTACGACGCCTACTACGGCTCGGCCCAGAAGGTCCGCACCCTGATCTCCCGCGACTTCGACGCCGCCTTCGCCGGGGTCGACGTCCTGGTCTCGCCGACCACTCCGACCACCGCCTTCCCGATCGGCGAGCGCGCCGACGACCCGATGGCGATGTACCTGGCCGATCTGTGCACGATTCCGTCGAACCTGGCGGGCAACGCGGCCATGTCGCTCCCGGTCGGCCTGGCCCCGGAGGACAATCTCCCGGTCGGCCTTCAGATCATCGCACCCGCGATGGCGGACGACCGCCTCTACCGAGTGGGCGGCGCCGTCGAGGCCGCACTCAACGACAAGTGGGGGCACACCCTGCTGGAGGAGGCACCGGCACTGTGAGCAAGATCGCCAAGGCAAAGGGCTTCAAGCACAGCAAGCCCGGCCTGCTGCTGTCCATCGGGACGAGCGCCTTCGGCGCCATCTCCCTCTACAAGGACATCAAGAAGGCCCGCGGCGAGCAGGACACCCTGCTCCTCGCCAACGCCGTCGTCGGCGCCCTCGCGCTGGTCACCGGCACCGCCCTGCTGCTGCGCGAACTGAAGCAGCTCGGCGACGACGACATCCTGCTGGGCTGACCCAGTCACGGGCGGTCGGGGGCCTCCCGCCTCCGGCCGCCGCGCACGTAACCGACAGGAGCAGGTGATGATCACCCAGATTCGCATCGACGGGTTCAAGTCGTTCGTCGGCTTCCAGCTCGATGTGCATCCGGTCACCGTGCTCCTGGGGGTCAACGGCGCGGGCAAGTCGAACCTGTTCGACGCCCTGCGGCTGGTCAGCGGCATCATCCATCGCGGGGTCCGGGACACGCTCTCGGGCGACCGCCGGCTCGCCGCGCATACCCTGTTCCACCGGGGTGAGGGTGCTCCGGCACGGGATCTCGAGGTCATGGTCGGAGCGGTGACCGAGACCGAGGACGGCCCACTGCCGATCACCATCAGAGTGGCCCTGCGGGGCGGCTCGAAGCCGTTCCTCGACGTCTACCGCAGCCGGGTCCGGCTCAGCGGGCTCCGGCAGACCGACTGGACGGACCGGCTCGGTTACTCCGCCGCCTGCCGGGCCGAGCTGGTCGCAGCCCGGCAGGCCTTCCTGGCCCGGACTCCGAGCGGCCCGGAGCACACCTGGCTCCACACCGACCAGATGCCTGAGCCCGGTGCGGACTACTTCCACGAAGGTCTGTACGAGGTCGCCCAACAGGAGTGCGCGACCTGGTTCCCGTACGCGCTGGAGCCCACCGCTCTGCGTGAGCTCGGCCGCCCGGAGGATGACGGCCCGCTGCGGCCGGACGGCCGGAACCTCGCTGTGGTGCTGGACCGGATCAGCCGGGAGAGCCCCGAGCGGTTCACCCGCCTGGTCGCCGACCTGGCGGCCATCGTGCCCGGGGCGCGGGGCATCCGCACCGAGACCATCCGGACCCGGGGCGAGCTGGACTTCGAGGTGGAGTTCCAGCACACCGGCTGGATCTCCCCGGCCTCGCTCTCCGACGGCACGCTGCGGGCCCTGGCCCTGCTGGCGGCCTCCTGGGACCAAGCGAACCCGGGCACCCTGCTGGTCGAGGAGGTGGAGAACGGCATGCACCTGACCCAGGTCGCCGAGCTCGTCCGCCGCCTCAGCCGCAACGTCGGCCTCGCCGCCGATGCCCGAGGCCAGAGCGCCCGCCAGCTGATCCTCACCACTCACTCGCCCGCCCTGCTCGCCGCACTCCGCGGTGACCTCTCCGGCAGCCTGGTCTTCCTGGAACAGGCCAACCGGGTCGATCCGGAGAGCGGTGCGGTCTCCCGCGTCACGGCGGCCCGCCCGCTCCGGGAGCGCGGTGCCACCGACGACCCGGGCGAGTCGATCTCGCCGCAAGCCGTGACCCGGCTGCTCCGGCGCCTCGGACAGGAGGTCTCCTAGATGGGGGACCGCCCGCTCGTCCCGGCGCTGGTGGCGGAGGGCCCGAGCGACGAACCGTTTCTCGCCACGCTGATCGTGCGTCAGCTGGAGGAGCTGCTGATCGCCAAGGCACCACGGCGGGTCCAGGTCTTCGCCTGCGAGGTCTCGCCCGTCCGGATCACCGGATCGGGTGGGGCACAGGCCGTGATCGAGACCGCGTGGGAGCTGGCCCAGGACTGCGACCTGATCTTCGCGCACAGCGACGAGAAGGAGCGGGACACCGCAGAGAAGCTCGTCGCCGAGCTGCACGCCCGGGCCCAGCAGGCCAAGGCCGCGGTGCCGGTCGTGCTCGTGCCGATCCGGATGACCGAGTCCTGGATGCTGGCGGACCGTCAGGCGATCGCCCGCTGTGTCGCGGGCGCGGACCTCGGAGCCTACCCGTACAAGACTCCGGCGGACGTGGAGAAGGCGCACAACAGCCCCGGCCACCCCGCCTACGCCAAGCAGGTCTGGCAGGCGATCGCCGGCTGCGGCCACGAGAGCACCGACCTACTCGCCCAACACATCGACCTCCGACTTCTCTCCCAGCTGCCCTCGTACCAACGATGGCTGGCGGACACCGAAGAAGCATTGAAAGCGAAGGGATTTCTGTGAGCACCATGAACCTGGTGTCCTACGACGACGCACTCGCCTCCTACGACCCGGTGATGGGCCTCGAGGTCCACGTCGAGCTGGGCACCAAGACGAAGATGTTCTGCGGCTGCTCGACCGAGCTGGGCGCCGAGCCGAACACGCAGGTCTGCCCGACCTGTCTGGGGCTGCCGGGCTCGCTGCCGGTGGTCAACGCGATCGGGGTCGAGTCGGCGATCAAGATCGGGCTCGCGCTGAACTGCGAGATCGCCGAGTGGTGCCGGTTCGCGCGAAAGAACTACTTCTACCCGGACATGCCGAAGAACTTCCAGACCTCGCAGTACGACGAGCCGATCGCCTTCAACGGCTACCTCGACGTGCAGCTCGAGGACGGCTCGACCTTCCGGGTGGAGATCGAGCGCGCCCACATGGAGGAGGACACCGGCAAGTCCAGCCACGTCGGTGGCGCCACCGGCCGCATCCACGGCGCGACCCACTCGCTGCTCGACTACAACCGGGCCGGCATCCCGCTGATCGAGATCGTCACCAAGCCGATCGAGGGCGCCGGCGAGCGCGCCCCCGAGGTGGCCAAGGCGTACGTGCGCGAGCTGCGCGAGGTCATCCTCTCGCTCGGCGTCTCCGAGGCCCGGATGGACAAGGGCCAGATGCGCTGCGACGTGAACCTGTCGCTGCGTCCGAACGGCACCGAGAAGTTCGGCACCCGCTCCGAGACCAAGAACGTCAACTCGCTGCGCAGCGTCGAGCGGGCCGCCCGGTTCGAGATCATGCGGCACGCCACCGTGCTGACCGACGGCGGCACCATCGTGCAGGAGACCCGCCACTTCCACGAGGAGGACGGCTCCACCACCTCCGGGCGGATCAAGGACAACGCCGAGGACTACCGCTACTTCCCCGAGCCGGACCTGGTGCCGATCGCGCCGGCCCGCGACTGGGTCGAGGAGCTGCGCGCCGCGCTGCCCGAGCTGCCGCGGGTGCGCCGCGCCCGGCTGCAGGGCGAGTGGGGCCTCTCGGACAAGGACATGCAGTCGGTGCTCAACGCCGGCGCCGTCGGGCCGATCCTGGAGACCATCGCGGCCGGCGCCCCCGCCGACCAGGCCCGCAAGTGGTGGATGGGCGAGCTGGCCCGCCGCGCCAACGAGACCGGCACCGAGCTGGCCGAGCAGCCGATCACCCCGGCCCAGGTAGCCCGGGTGTGCGCGCTGGTGGCCGAGGGCAAGCTGAACGACAAGCTGGCCCGTCAGGTCATCGAGGCCGTCCTCGCGGGCGAGGGCGAGCCGGACGCCGTGGTCGAGGCGCGCGGTCTGGCCGTCGTCTCCGACGACTCCGCGCTCGGCGCGGCCGTCGACCAGGCCATCGCCGAGAACGGCGCGATCGCCGACAAGATCCGCGACGGCAAGGTCGCCGCGGTCGGTGCGCTGGTCGGCGCGGTCATGAAGGCCACCCGCGGCCAGGCCGACGCGGCCCGGGTCAAGGACCTCATCCTCGCCAAGCTGGGCGTGGAGGGCTGAGCCTCCCCAAGCCGGGCTAAGGACCCTCAGGCCGCAATAAGGCGTTGCGGGGCCCTTACCTTAGATGCCTCAGCCGGTGCCCACCCCGTACGCGGGGTGGGCACCGTCGTTTCTAAGGCCCTACCGCACCGGAAGATCGGGCATGCTGCCGATGCCCGCCGGGGGCCTTGGGGAGGAAGCTCTTAGCAGGACGACGGACCGGCCGGAAGAGGCCGGGAAGGGTCCGCCAGGAGGGGAACCACCATGATCGAGTACGAGCTGATCCAGCAGCGCAACGCGGAGCTCCAGCGCGTGGCCCGGGACTACGTCCTGGCCCGCGAGGCCCGGAGCGGCGCCCGGAGCTTCCGGGAGACCCTGCGCAGCCGCTTCGCGCGGCGGGCGAGCGTCGCCCCGGCGGTCACCACCGCTCGCCTCGGCGAGTGCTGAACCCTTGGCAGGCGGCCAGCCAAAAAGGGGCGCGGGGAACTGCGCGAGGGCGGAAGGCGACGACCTGTCACCTTCCGCCCTCGCGCAGTTCCCCGCGCCCCTGGATAGTGCAACTGGCTCGGAGAAGTAGGCAAGATGACCGTTTCTTCCGTACTCGCGCAGTTCCCCGCGCCCCTGATGGCGGTCCTGCGGGATATCCAGTGCCCCGCCCGCCAGGGCGTATGGCATGCTCTCGCGCGTGGAGCAGCTTTCGGTCAGCCCTGTCTTCGTCGGTCGCGGTACCGAGACCACCGCTCTCGCCCAGGCGTTGGAGCGGGCCGGGCGGGGTGAGCCGGTGGCGGTGCTGATCGGCGGGGAGGCCGGGGTCGGGAAGACCCGGCTGATCGAGGAGTTCCTGGACAGCGCGGCGAGCGAGACGGTGGTGACCACGCTCGGGGCCTGTCTGGAGGTCGGGGCGGAGGGCCTGCCGTTCGCGCCGATGGCGACGGCGCTGCGCCGGCTGCACCGGCAGCTGGGGGCCGAGCTCGAGCGGGCGGCGGAGGGGATGGAGGGCCACCTGGCCCGCCTGCTGCCGGACTTCGGCGAGGCGGACGCCGAGCCCAACGACGAGTTCAGCCGGGTCCGGCTGTTCGAGCACACGGCCCGCCTCTTCGAGCGCCTCAGCGCCCACCGCACGCTCGTCCTCGCGGTCGAGGACCTGCACTGGTCGGACCGCTCCACCCGCGAACTGCTGGCCTACCTGATCCGGACGCTGCACCGCTCCCGGGTGCTGATCGTGGCCACGTACCGTGCCGACGACCTGCACCGGCGCCACCCGCTCCGCCCGTTCCTGGCCGAACTCGACCGGCTCCGGACGGTGCAGCGGCTGGAGTTGGCCAGGTTCCAGCGCCGCGAGGTGGCCGCCCAGCTGGCCGGCATCCTGGGGACGAAGCAGCTGGACCGCGAGCTGGTCGACCGGATCCACCGGCGGTCGGAGGGCAATCCGTTCTTCGTCGAGGAGCTGGCCACCGCGCACCGCGAGGGCAGCCCGGCCGGGATGACCGACTCGCTGCGCGACATCCTGCTGGTGCGGGTGGAGGCGCTGCCGGACGAGACCCAGCGGGTGCTGCGGATCGCCGCCGAGGGCGGCAGCTACGTGGAGCACGCGCTGCTCGCGGCGGTGCTGGACGAGGGGGACGGCGAGCCGGTCGAGGAGTGCCTGCTGGAGGCGCTGCGGACGGCCGTCGGTGCCAACGTGCTGCGGCCGGACACCGACGGCGAGGGGTACCGGTTCCGGCACGCGCTGGTGCGCGAGGCGGTCTCGGACGACCTGCTGCCGGGGGAGCGGTACCGGATCAACCGGCGGTACGCGGCGGTGCTCGAGGCGGACGAGGCGCTGGTCTGCGCGGCCGACCGGCCGGCCCGGCTGGCCAACTACTGGTACCACGCGCACGATCCGGCCCGGGCGCTGCCCAGTGCCCTGGACGCGGCCCGGGCGGCCCGGCGGCGGAACGCCTTCGCGGAGCAGCTGCGCATGCTGGAGCGGGCGCTCGGGCTCTGGGAGGAGGTCTCGGAGGAGGTGCAGGCCACCACGCTGCGCCCGTACGACTGGGCCGAGACCTACCCGCCCTGCACCTGCGACCCGGGCACCCACGACGAGGGGTGCGACCGGCTGCGGCTGGTGGACGTGCTGGCCGAGGCCGTGGTGGCGGCCCGCCGCAGCGGGGATCCGGAGCGCGGGCTGAGCCTGTCCAAGCGGGCGCTCAAGCTGGTGGACGAGACCGAGCACCCCGAGCGGGCCGCGTGGTTCCGGATGCACCGGGCCCGGCTGCTGGGGCAGCTGCTGCGCGGCGGGCAGGACGAGGAGATCGAGCACGCCCAGCGGCTGGTGGCGCGGCGCCGCCCGTCGGCCGTGCAGGCCGAGGTGTTCGCGCTGGCGGCCTCGCACGCGATGATGATGCACCCGACCGAGACCGACATCGCGCTGGCCGAGCGGGCGGTGCAGATCGCCCGGGAGGTGGGGGCGGGCACCGTGGAGCAGCACGCCCGGATGACGCTGGGCACCTTCCGCGCGCTGCAGGGCGACCCGGAGGCGGGGATCGCGCTGATCAGCGACGCGGTGGAGCGGGCCCGGGGGCTCTGCGCCCCGGACCTGCACTGCCGGGGCCTGAACAACCTGGCCAGCCTGCTGCTGGGCCTGGGCCGGGCGGCCGAGGCCGAGGCGCTGGCCCGGGAGGGGCTGGCGCTGGCCGGGCGGACGGGACTGCTGGGCAACACCGGCGCGCTGCTGATCGGCAACCTGGGCGAGGCGCTGTTCGCGCTCGGCCGCCCGGCCGAGGCGGCCCGGGTGCTGGTCGAGTGGGAGAGCGAGCAGTGCGGCGGCTCGTACTACGAGTTCCTGGACCGGCTCTCGGGCGAACTGGCCTTGGAGCGGGGGGAGTCGGCCACCGCGGCGGCCTGCCTGCACCGGGCCCGCTCGGCCGGCCGGGTGGTCCGGCTGCAGCACCAGGTGCCGGCCGTCCGGCTGGCGATGCGGCTGGCCGCCCGGGACGGGCGGCCGCTGGACGCCCGCGCCGAGCTGCACGCGATGCTCGACTTCCGGGCCGAACACGCGGCCAGGCACCCGGGGTTGCTGCCGGAGGGCGGCTGCGGCTGGCTGCTGCCCGCGCTGGCCGAGGCGGCCGCCGTGGAGGCCGACAGCCGGGGCCTGCCGGCCGCCGCGCCCGGCCGGGCCGAGGCGCTGGCCCGGATCGCCGGGGCGGCCGCCACGCTGAGGCCCAGCGCGCCGCTGCACATCGGCTGGCTCCGGCTGCTCGAGGGGGAGTTGGCCCGGGCCGAGGGCTGCGACGACCCGGCGCACTGGGCCGCCGCGGTCGAGGTGCTGCGCGAGGTGGAGCCCGGCCAGCCGCTGCTGCTCGCGCTCTACCGGCAGGCGCAGGCGACGGCCGCGGCCGGCCGGCGGGAGGCCGCCGCCGAGCTGCTGCGGGAGGCGGCCGGGCTGGCCGCGGCCCGCGAGGACACCCGACTGGCCCGGGAGATCACCCACTTGGCCGAGCGGGCCGGACTCTCCCTGGACGGCCGCCGGAGCGAGCCGGAGCCGCCCGCCGAGGGGGCCGAGGCGCTCGGGCTGACCCCGCGCGAGCGGGACGTGCTGCGGCTGCTCGCCCAGGGCCGGACCAACCGGCAGATCGCCGAGGAGCTCTACATCTCGCCCAAGACGGCCAGCGTGCACGTCTCCAACATCCTGGCCAAGCTGGCCGTCGGCAGCCGGGGCGAGGCCGCCGCGGTGGCCCACCGGCTCCGGCTCTTCCCCGAGGCCGCGCTGCTCACCGCCCCGGCCTGAGGCCGGGCTGACCCGTTCCGGTGACACTCACCCGGAAGGCGGCCCCAGCGGGCGCACCATTACTCTAAGTTGAGTGTAGGTGTCATTGAGTGACCAGAGTGGTGTAGTGTCCCGAGCGGGAACACCGGTGCGGCGCGAGCACCGCCATGACGTGGCGTCAGGTCACTTGGCGTGGTGGCACAGCCGAGGCCCGGGTGCAGCGAGGCCCCGGGCCGGAGGGGGAGATGTCGAGTGAACTCCACCGATTCCGTGCTGTCCGCCCCCCAGCCGCCCGCCCGGCGCACCCCGGGGCGCGCCCCGCTGCGCGCCAGGTGCGCGGCCCTGCGCACCGGATGCCGGGCGCTGCGCGCCAAGTGCACGGGGCTGCGGGCCTGGTGGGGCTCGCCCTGGTATCTGACCCCGTGGGTGGCGGCCAGTAGATGCGCGGCCCGGTTCGGCACCCTGCCGAGCGTCGCGCTGACGCTGCTCTGCCTCGGGTACGCGCTGGGCGCCGAGCTCGGCTGGGGCTCCCGGATCGCCGCCGACTTCATGGGCGACTTCGGCCTGGCCGGCGCCGCGCTGGCCGCGGCCCTCTCCTGCCTGCTGCGCGGCTGCACGATCGGCGGCCCGGCCCGGCCGGCCTGGCTGCTCTTCGGCCTCTCCTCCACCGTGGTCGCCTTCGGCAACGGGGTCTGGGGCTGGTACGAGGTGGTGCTGCGCACCGACCCGCCGCCCGGCTCGCCCGCCCAGTACGCCTTCCTGCTGTTCGCCCCGCTGGCCATCACCGGCCTGCTGGTGCTCGCCCAGCGCCCCCGGGCCGCCACCGGCTGGCTCTGCCTGCTGCTGGACGGCTGGCTGGTGGCCGGCTCGCTCTTCACCCTGGCCTGGAGCCTGGCGCTCGGCCGGGTCGCGGCGGGGGAGGGGGACGACCCGCTCCGGGTCTCGCTCGGGCTGGCCTACCCGGTGCTGGACATCCTGCTGGTCAGCCTGGTGGTGGGCCTGCGCTTCCGGGGCCGGGACGGCAACCGGGCGGCGGTGCACACCGCGATGGTGGGCCTGGCCGTCACGGTGGTCTGCGACGCCCTGTTCACCTCGCCCGAGGTGCACAGCACCTACCACTCGGGCGAGTTGCTGGACGCGGGCTGGTTCGCCGGCAGCGTGCTGCTGGCCTGGGCGCCCTGGTCGGCCCCGCGCCGCTCCGAACGCGAGCAGCACCCCTCGGCCGGCGGCCCCCGGCGGCGGGTCTCCACCCTGTTCAGCGCCGTCACCCCGTACGTGGCGGCGGCCGTCTGCACCTCCGGCATCCTGTACACCACGCTCGGCGGCCGACCGCTCGACCGGGTGGTGCTCACCGCCGCCTCCACCGTCGGCCTGGCGCTCATCCTGCGCCAGGCCATCGTGCTTCTCGACAACCTCAAGCTGGCCCAGGCGCTGGCCGCCAAGGAGGCGCACTTCCGTTCGCTGGTGCAGGGCTCCAGCGACGTGATCATGATCGCCGGGCCCAATGCGGTGCTCTCGTACGTGAGTCCGGCCGCGATCGGGGTGTACGGGCGCGACCCGGAGGAGCTGGTCGGCGGCAACCTGCTCAACCTGGTGCACCCCGAGGACGTGGACCGGATGCTCGCCGAGGTGCGCCGGCTGCTCGGCGAGCCGCCCGAGCAGGCCGGCGAGCCCTCGGCCCGGGTGGAGTGCCGGATCCGCTCCGGCGGCGGCGAGTGGCTGCACGTGGAGTCCACCGTCAACCGGCACCGGGACGGCCTGATCCTCAACTGCCGGGACGTCACCGAGCGGGTCCGGCTGCAGGCCCAGCTCCAGCACAACGCCTTCCACGACCCGCTCACCGACCTGCCCAACCGGGCGCTGTTCACCCAGCGGGTGCGGGCCGCGCTCACCGAGCCGTCGGTGCCGACCCAGCCCTGCCCGCAGGACGGCACCCAGAGCGTCTACGCCGAGGCGGCCCGCGACTGCGAGGGCACCGTGGCGGTGCTCTTCCTCGACCTGGACGGCTTCAAGGCCGTCAACGACACGGCCGGCCACCAGGTCGGCGACGAGCTGCTGGTGCAGGCCGCCCGGCGGCTCCAGGGCGCCGTCCGCTCCGGCGACACGGTGGCCCGGTTCGGCGGGGACGAGTTCGCCGCCCTGGTCCGGGGCCGCCTCGGCCGCACCCAGGTGCAGGAGCTGGCCGAGCGGGTGCGGGCCGCCCTCTCCGAGCCGTACTGGATCGGCGGGGCCGAGCTCGGGGTGGCCGCCAGCATCGGCATCGCCTTCGCCGCCCGGGGCCCGCAGGCCGACCCGAAGGCCGCCGGGGACGAGCTGATGCGCAACGCCGACCTGGCGATGTACCAGGCGAAGTCCCAGGGCAAGGGCCGGGTGGTGCTCTACTCCGGCGACATGCGCGCCGAGCTCGACCGCCGCTCCGAGCTGGAGGGCCGGCTGAGGGTGGCCGTCCGGGAGGGCGGCTTCACCCTGCTGCACCAGCCCGTGGTCGACCTGCGCAACGGCGTGGTGGCCGCCGTCGAGGCCCAGGCCCGCTGGCGCTCGGCCCAGGGCCTGCTGCTCACCCCCGCCGAGTTCCTGCGGGCCACCGAGCACGGGGACGCGGCCACCCGGTTCGCCCGCTGGCTGCTCCAGGAGGCCGTCGGGGCCGCCGCCACCCGGCAGGCGGTGGCGCTGCCCCAGGCCGTCCCGGTGCCGGTCTCGGTGCGGCTCACCGCCGAGCGGCTCTGCGCCCCGGGCATGTACGAGACCGTGGTGGCCGTGCTGCGCGAGTCCGGCCTGCCCGCCGGGCTGCTGGTGCTCGAGCTGGCCCGGACGGGCCAGGACAGCGGGGCCGACGAGCTCGGCCGCCGGCTCGCCGCGCTGCGCCGGCTCGGCGTCTCCACGGCGGTGGCGGGCTTCGGCGCGGGCAGCGGCTCGCTCGGGGCGCTGGCCCGGCTGCCCTTCGACGCGCTCAAGCTGGACCGCACCCTGGTGCAGGACCTGGCCGACTCGGCCGTCACCAGGGCGCTGGCCGGCCACGCGGTGCGCCTGGCCCGGGAGCTCGGCCTGGTGGCCCAGGCGGAGGGCGTGGACCACGCCCGGCAGGTGGCCGCGCTGCAGGAGCTGGGCTGCCGGCACGGCCAGGGCCTGGCCTTCGCCCAGCCGCTGGACGAGTACCGGCTGCGCCGGGCGCTGGCCCGCCGGGTCTACCCGCTGCCCAGGCCGCTCGGCACGCTCTCCGGCAGACGGGCCTACCTGGCCGCCGACACCCGTTCGGGTGGCCGTCCCGACCTTTCGCAGCCCCGTCCGACGCACCATCACGCGGCCCCCGACCTGCCCGAACGCCGCGCCCCGGCCGGTCCACTGGTGGGTCCGCATGGTGAGACCTCCGTCCCACCCGCTTGACACTCCCCGCTCTCGGGGAGGAAGGTCAATGCCATGCGCACCCGAATTCTCGTACTTGGCGGGCGCGTCGGCTGAGTGGGCCCCCGGGCCTCACCCGTGACAGACCGACGCGCCACCCCTCGCATGCCCTTGGGCACGAGGGGTTTTTTGTTGCACTCGAACTGGTCAACCACCGCAGGACCACTGGCCCGAACCGCCCGAAATACGGACGATTCAGGCAGGGCCCGCATCCGGAACCGAAGTCCCGGAAACCGAGAAGAGACAGGCAGATGACTGAGCACGCCGCAACCCCCCGCCGCGGGGACAACCCGGCCGCCCACGCGCCGGGCTCCACCACCGTCGTCGAGACGATGACCGGCGCGCAGTCGCTCATCCGCTCCCTGGAGGCCGTGGGCGCGGACACCGTCTTCGGCATCCCGGGCGGTGCCATCCTTCCCGCGTACGACCCGCTGATGGACTCGGTGAAGGTCCGCCACATCCTGGTCCGCCACGAGCAGGGCGCGGGCCACGCCGCCACCGGCTACGCCCAGGCCACCGGCCGGGTCGGGGTCTGCATGGCCACCTCGGGTCCGGGCGCGACCAACCTGGTGACCCCGATCGCCGACGCCTACATGGACTCCGTCCCGATCGTGGCGATCACCGGGCAGGTCGCCTCCAAGGCGATCGGCACCGACGCCTTCCAGGAGGCGGACATCTGCGGCATCACGATGCCGATCACCAAGCACAACTTCCTGGTCACCGACGCCGCCGAGATCCCGCGGGTGATCGCCGAGGCCTTCCACATCGCCGGCACCGGCCGTCCCGGCCCGGTCCTGGTCGACATCGCCAAGGACGCGCTGCAGGCCACCACCACCTTCCGCTGGCCGGTGGAGACCAACCTGCCGGGCTACCGGCCCGTCACCAAGCCGCACGCCAAGCAGATCCGCGAGGCCGCGAAGATGCTGGTCTCGGCGAAGAAGCCGGTGCTCTACGTCGGCGGCGGCGTGCTCAAGGCGCAGGCCAGCGCCGAGCTGCGGATCCTGGCCGAGCTGACCGGCGCGCCCGTGGTCACCACCCTGATGGCGCTCGGCGTCTTCCCCGACAGCCACCCGCAGCACCTGGGCATGCCCGGCATGCACGGCTCCGTCCCGGCCGTCACCGCGCTGCAGAAGTCGGACCTGCTCTTCACCCTGGGCGCCCGCTTCGACGACCGGGTGACCGGCAAGCTGGACTCCTTCGCGCCGTACGCCAAGGTCGTGCACGCCGACATCGACCCGGCCGAGATCGGCAAGAACCGCCCGGCCGACGTGCCGATCGTCGGTGACGCCCGCGAGGTGCTGGCCGATCTGATCGTCGCCGTCCAGGCCGAGTTCGACGCCGGCCACAAGGCCGACTACGCCGACTGGTGGGTCAAGCTCAACGAGTGGAAGAAGACCTTCCCGGTCGGCTACGAGCCCGCCCCCGAGGGCGAGTTGTCGCCCCAGCAGGTGATCGAGCGGATCGGGCAGAAGGTCGGCTCGGACGCGATCTACGCGGCGGGCGTCGGCCAGCACCAGATGTGGGCCTCGCAGTTCATCAACTACGAGAAGCCGGCCACCTGGCTCAACTCCGGCGGCGCGGGCACCATGGGCTACGCCGTCCCGGCCGCGATGGGCGCCAAGGCGGGCAAGCCCGACACGGTGGTCTGGGCGATCGACGGCGACGGCTGCTTCCAGATGACCAACCAGGAGCTGGTCACCTGCGCGCTGAACAACATCCCGATCAAGGTCGCCGTCATCAACAACGGCTCGCTGGGCATGGTCCGCCAGTGGCAGACCCTCTTCTACAACCAGCGCTACTCCAACACCGTGCTGCACTCCGGCCCGGAGCACGACGGCAAGGAGCCGCCGGCCCAGGGCACCCGGATCCCGGACTTCGTGATGCTGAGCGAGGCGATGGGCTGCGTGGGCCTGCGCTGCGAGCGCCCGGAGGACCTGGACGCGGTGATCGAGCAGGCGATGGCGATCAACGACCGCCCGGTCGTGATCGACTTCATCGTCCACCAGGACGCCATGGTCTGGCCGATGGTGGCCGCCGGTACCAGCAACGACGAGATCCTCGCCGCCCGGGACGTCCGCCCGGACTTCGGCGACGACCTCGACTAAGACCCTGACACGGAAGCAAGAGAGCTCATGACTGCCATGTCCAAGCACACCCTCTCCGTCCTGGTCGAGAACAAGCCCGGCGTGCTCGCCCGGATCGCCGCCCTGTTCTCCCGTCGGGGTTTCAACATCGACTCCCTCGCCGTCGGCCCGACCGAGCACCCGGACATCTCCCGGATGACGATCGTGGTCAACGTCGAGGACCTCCCGCTGGAGCAGGTCACGAAGCAGCTGAACAAGCTGGTCAACGTGATAAAGATCGTCGAACTCGACCAGTCCGCCGCCATCCAGCGCGAACTGGTCCTGGTCAAGGTCCGCGCCGACGCCGAGACCCGGTCGCAGGTGGTGGAGATCGTCCAGCTGTTCCGGGCCAAGACCGTCGACGTCTCCCCGGACGCGGTGACCATCGAGGCCACCGGCAGCTCCGACAAGCTGGAGGCGATGCTCAAGATGCTGGAGCCGTACGGCATCAAGGAGCTCGTGCAGTCCGGCCTGGTGGCCATCGGCCGCGGTGCCCGTTCGATCACGGACCGCTCGCTGCGCGCCCTGGACCGCTCCGCCTAGCCGGAGCCGTCCCACCCCCTGAACTACTGCCCCACACCCCGGCCGGGTGGAACTACGGTAGGTACCGCACCACCCGGCATCACTACGCAAGGAGATGTGCCCCCGTGGCCGAGCTGTTCTACGAAGACGACGCCGACCTGTCCATCATCCAGGGCCGCAAGGTCGCGGTGATCGGCTACGGCAGCCAGGGCCACGCCCACGCGCTGTCGCTGCGCGACTCCGGCGTCGACGTCCGGGTCGGCCTGCTCGAGGGCTCGAAGTCGCGCGCCAAGGCCGAGGAGGCCGGTCTCAAGGTGACCGACCCGGCCACCGCCGCGGCCGAGGCCGACGTCATCATGATCCTGGTGCCGGACCCGATCCAGGCCGACGTCTACAAGGAGTCGATCGAGCCGAACCTCAAGGCGGGCGACGCCCTCTTCTTCGGCCACGGCCTCAACATCCGCTTCGGCTTCATCCAGCCGCCGGCCGACGTCGACGTCTGCATGGTCGCCCCGAAGGGCCCGGGCCACCTGGTGCGCCGCCAGTACCAGGAGGGCCGCGGCGTCCCGTGCATCGTGGCCGTCGAGCAGGACGCCACCGGCAAGGGCTTCGAGCTCGCGCTCTCCTACGCCAAGGGCATCGGCGGCACCAAGGCCGGCGTCATCAAGACCACCTTCACCGAGGAGACCGAGACCGACCTGTTCGGTGAGCAGGCCGTCCTCTGCGGTGGCACCGCCGCCCTGGTCAAGGCCGGTTTCGAGACCCTGGTCGAGGCCGGCTACCAGCCGGAGATCGCCTACTTCGAGTGCCTGCACGAGCTGAAGCTCATCGTCGACCTCATGTACGAGGGCGGCCTGGAGAAGATGCGCTGGTCCGTCTCCGAGACGGCCGAGTGGGGCGACTACGTCACCGGCCCGCGGATCATCACGGCCGACACCAAGGCCGAGATGAAGAAGGTCCTCGCCGAGATCCAGGACGGCACCTTCGCCAACACCTGGATCGCCGAGTACAAGGCCGGCCTGCCCAAGTACAACGCGTACAAGAACGCCGACTCGGAGCACCTGCTGGAGACCACCGGCAAGAAGCTGCGCAAGCTCATGAGCTGGGTCGACGAGGAGGCGTAAGCCCTCCCGTCGCCCGCCGCCACCCTTTTTGGGACGCGCTGCGCGCGACACCTACTGGGGGTCGAACTCCCTTGTACAACTAGGCTGCTCCCGTCCGAGTGATTTCGCCGGACGGGAGCAGGCTCGTATCAGCCCCGCCGATAGACTCCCGAGTACGCGTCAGGCCCACAGCGTCGTGCGTCTAGCTACGCGACATGCCACCCATCCTGTGAAGGAACAGTCGTGAGCAAATCCGTAGTTCTCATCGCCGAAGAGCTGTCCCCCGCCACCGTGGACGCCCTGGGCCCCGACTTCGAGATCCGCCAGTGCAACGGCGCCGACCGCACCGAGCTGCTGACCGCGATCGCCGACGTGGACGCCATCCTGATCCGCTCGGCCACCAAGGTGGACGCCGAGGCGCTGGCCGCCGCGAAGAAGCTCAAGGTCGTCGCCCGGGCCGGCGTGGGCCTGGACAACGTGGACGTCTCCGCCGCCACCAAGGCCGGCGTGATGGTCGTGAACGCCCCGACCTCCAACATCGTCACCGCCGCCGAGCTCGCCTGCGGCCTGCTGATCTCCGTCGCCCGCAACATCGCGCCGGCCAACGCCGCGCTCAAGCAGGGCGAGTGGAAGCGCAACAAGTACACCGGCGTCGAGCTCAGCGAGAAGACCCTCGGCGTGGTCGGCCTCGGCCGGATCGGCGTGCTGGTCGCCCAGCGGATGTCCGCCTTCGGCATGAAGATCGTCGCCTACGACCCCTACATCCAGGCCGCCCGCGCGGCCCAGATGGGCGTCAAGCTGGTCACCCTCGAGGAGCTGCTCGAGGTCGCGGACTTCATCACCGTCCACCTCCCCAAGACCCCGGAGACGATCGGCCTGATCGGCGACGAGGCGCTGCACAAGGTCAAGCCGACCGTGCGCATCGTCAACGCCGCCCGCGGCGGGATCGTGGACGAGGCCGCGCTGGCCTCCGCGCTGCGCGACGGCCGGGTGGCCGGCGCCGGCCTGGACGTCTACGCCAAGGAGCCCTGCACCGACTCCCCGCTGTTCGGCTTCGACAACGTGGTGGCCACCCCGCACCTGGGCGCCTCCACCGACGAGGCCCAGGAGAAGGCCGGCATCGCGGTGGCCAAGTCCGTCCGCCTCGCCCTGGCCGGCGAGCTGGTGCCGGACGCGGTCAACGTCCAGGGCGGCGTGATCGCCGAGGACGTCAAGCCGGGCCTGCCGCTGGCCGAGAAGCTCGGCCGGATCTTCACCGCGCTCGCGGCCGAGGTGGCGGTGCGCCTCGACGTCGAGGTGCGCGGCGAGATCACCCAGCACGACGTGAAGGTGCTCGAACTCTCCGCGCTCAAGGGCGTGTTCGAGGACGTGGTGGCCGAGACCGTCTCCTACGTGAACGCCCCGCTGTTCGCCCAGGAGCGCGGCGTGGAGGTGCGCCTGACCACCTCCAGCGAGAGCCCCGAGCACAAGAACGTGGTGACCGTGCGCGGCACCCTGGCCGACGGCGGCGAGGTGGCCGTCTCCGGCACCCTCTCCGGCCCGAAGCAGACCCAGAAGATCGTCGGCGTGGACGCCTTCGAGGTCGACGTGGCCCTCACCGACCACATGGCCTTCTTCAAGTACGAGGACCGCCCCGGCGTGGTCGGCACCCTCGGCCGGATCCTCGGCGACGCCGGCATCAACATCGCGGGCATGCAGGTCGCCCGGGACGGCGGCCTGGCGCTCGCCTCCATCACCGTGGACACCGAGGTCTCCCAGGAGGTGCTGGCCGAGATCGCCTCCGCGATCGGCGCCCGCTTCTCCCGCTCGGTCAACCTCGGCTGACGGTAAGCCAATTGGCGGGCCCGGGCTGCTTCGGCAGCCCGGGCCCGCCTGCGTTCGGGTGGTGTTCGTCTCAGATACTAGGAAATCCAACTATCTGTGCAGACAGCGCGATTGGCTTGTCGTACCGTGAAAGGGCCATACGGTGCGCCGCCCCTGCAAGCCAGGGAGACCGGCCCGTGTGCGCCGTACGCCCATGGCAGGCGACCCTTGCCGCGTACCCGCCCTCTCCCCACACGCACGCCCTCAAGGAGACCGGTATGCCCACCGTCGCTGACCGTCACGCCGCCACCCCCGCCACCCAGACCCGCGTCCCCCGCCGCCGCCACGCCCGCACCGAGTGCGACGCCCACGCGGCCCAGGCCCTGCAGCGCGCCCTCGACCGCCGCGACAACGGCGGCGCCACCGGCCACTGAGGCCCGCCCCGGCCCGCCGCGCTCAGCGGCGGGCCGGGCCCGCCGCGGTGAGCATCCGGCCCGCCGTCGGCAGGCCCCGGGCCGCCGCCAGGAAGGCGGTCACGGCCGGGGTGTGCCGCACCGAGGGGCGCAGACCGAGCACCAGGCTGCGGTGCAGCCGGGGCGCGAACGGGACGGCCCGTAGCGTGCCGGGAAGCTCGCCGGGCAGGGCGGGCGCCGACACCACCGTCACCCCGTGGCCCCGGCCCACCAGGCCGAGCAGCTCGTCCAGATCGGGCAGCCGGAGCGAGACGGCCGGCTCCCGGCCGAGGGCGCGGAAGGCCGTGCGCAGCGCGGGCTCCACCCCGTCCACCGGCAGCACGAACTTCTCCGCGAGCAGCTGCCGCACGCCCAGCCCGGCCGCGCCGGCCAGCGGGTGGCCGCCGGGCAGCACCAGGACCAGCTCCTCGCGCAGCAGCGGCAGGGTGGGGAGCTCCGCCCTGGGCGAGCCCAGGATGCCGAGGTCCACCGCCCCGCTGCGCAGCCAGTCGCTGATCTGCCGGTCGCCGCCGGCCCGCAGCGTCAGCTCGCCGCCGGGCATCTTGGCCCGGTACTCCGCCCCGAGCCGGGGCAGCAGCCGCGCCGCCACGTCGCCGGCGGCGCCGATCCGCAGCACCCCGGCGCTCTCCGCGGCCGAGCCGGTGGCCACCCGCCGCATCTGCTCGGCGTGCAGCAGCACCGCCCGCGCATGCGCCAGCACCCGCCGCCCGGCCTCGGTGAGCCGCACCCCGCCCCGGTCGCGCTGCATCAGCGCGACCCCGAGGGTGGCCTCGAGCCCGGCGATCGAGTGGCTGACGGCCGACTGACTGACCCGCAGCGTCTTGGCGGCGTTGGTGAAGCTGCCGGTGTCGGCGATCGCCACGAAGGCGGAGCACTGGGAGATTTTCATCCTGCGATCCCTTCTAGGGTCTGTCCGGCCGATCACGCCGGGCGTCCGCCGTCGGGGCACGCGCCCTCCTTGCCCGACAACGGGCAGGAGGGGCCCTTCGCCGGCTTCTCCTCAGTCGCCGATGCTCCGCATGGACTCGCCCCCAGCCTTCGGCCGGGAGGTACCCCCGCGTCGGCGCCGCCGATGCACGCGCCCTCCTTGCCCGCCAACGGGCAGGAGGGGCCCTCCAACGACGCCCGCTGATCCGACGTGATCGGCCGGACAGACCCTGGGCGCCGACTCCGGCCACCCTAACCGCCGCGTGTGACACCCCGCGCCCGCCCGCCGGCGCAGTGGAGGAGCTCCGCGCCCTTCCCCGCCGAGTCGGGTCGATCTGACCGAATCCGACCGGGTCTGTTGCCCGCCGACCGGATCGGTGGTGGGTTGGAGCTGTACCGGTGGGAGCTGGAGGGGGTAGTCGGTGGCGCCGCAGCTGGGTGAGTGGCGCGTCGGGCCGCCCGAGACCGATCCGCGGGTGCTGCTGGCCGACGCCGACCCGCTCTCCCGGCACGTGCTGACCGACGTGCTCGGCCGCAGCGGCCAGCTGCGCTCGGTGACCGGGGTCGACCTGGCCGCGCCGCTGCGGCGCTGGCCGCTGGCCGAGGTGGACGTGGCGGTGCTCAACCTCGCCGAGGGGCAGGAGCGCGGCCGGGCCGTCCGGGAGCTGACCGCACAGGGCGTCAAGGTGCTGGTGGTGGCCGGTGGTTGGACCAAGGCCCGGCTGGCGGCGGCCCTGGCCGCCGGGGCGGCGGGCTGTCTGGCCCGGGACGCCCGGGTGGGCCGGCTGGTGCCGGCCGTCCGCGCGGTGGCCGCCGGCCACGCCGTGCTCTCCCCGGAGCTGCTGGCCCTCGACCACCGCCCGCCCGCCACCGAGCCCGCCCCGACCGAGGAGCAGGCCCGGCAGCTGCTGCGCACCCTCACCGAGCGCGAGCACGAGGTGCTCGTCCTGCTGGCCGGCGGCAGCTCCACCCCCGAGGTGGCGGCGGCCCTCGGCGTCGCCCCGGCCACGGTGAAGAGCCACATCACCCACGCCCTGGGCAAGCTCGGCGCCCGCAACCGCCTGGAGGCCGTCCTGCTGGTCCAGCGCGAGAGCGCCTAGCGGCCCGGGCGACGAGGCGTCGGCTCCGTTGGTCGGATCCCCGGCGCTCCGTCAATTCCGGTACGGCGCACGCCGATCGCCGCACGCCCTCCCCGGTTGGGCCGAACGCCTGACGCCTCGTCACTCACACGAGTGCACAACCTCCCCGGACGAGGGAGAGCGCTGGCGAGCCGCCCCGGGGCCTCCCTAGCGTGAGCCTCCCCGAGGGCGACCGCGCCCGCCAGCCCCCAGGGAGGCAGACCGTGCGTACCCATGCGGCCCGCAGGCTGACCAGAATCGGCATCGGCCTGGCCCTGTTCGCGGGCTCGGCGCTGTTCGCCGCCGGACCGCCGAGCGGCGCGGTGGCCGAGGTCCGCGCGCAGGCCGGGGCCGGCGCCCCGCAGAGCATGCTGCTCGAACTCGACACCGAGGCCGCCGCCCCGGCCTGGCGCCGGGTGGGCGCCGAGGGCCGCCGGGCCCGCCGCGCCCCGGAGACGGTGCGCCGGGAGGCCGCGCAGGCCGGGGCTGCCCAGCGGCAGCGGGCCGAGGAGGCGCTGGACCGGCTGGCCGGAGCCGTGCGCCGGACCGCCCCCGACGCGCTGGAGCTCTACCGCACCCGCACCCTGCTCACCGGCCTGGCCGTCCTGGCCCCGGCCGACCGGCTGCCCGCGCTGCGCGCCCTGCCCGGGGTGCGGGCCGTGCACCCGATCAGCCACAAGCAGCGCGGCAACTCCTACTCGGTGCCGCTCACCGGCGCCCCCGGCGTCTGGTCCGGGGCCACCGGCCTGCCCGGAGACACCGGGCAGGGGGTGCGGATCGGCATCATCGACTCCGGCATCGACTACACCCACGCCGACTTCGGCGGCCCGGGCACCGAGGCCGCCTTCAAGGCGGTGGACGGCGCCAAGCCCGCCCCGGCGGATCTCTTCCCGAGCGCCAAGGTGATCGGCGGCAAGGACCTGGTCGGCGACGACTACAGCCCCGACCCGGCCTCCTCGCACTACCAGCCGGTGCCGCACCCGGACGACAACCCGATCGACTGCGCGCTCAACGGCCACGGCAGCCACGTGGCCGGCACCGCCGCCGGGTACGGCGTGACCAGCGCGGGCAAGACCTACGCCGGCCCGTACCACGAGGGCCTGGACCCGGCCGGGTTCAAGGTCGGCCCCGGCGCCGCGCCCGGCGCCAGGCTGTACGCGATCCGGGTGTTCGGCTGCGACGGCTCCACCGACCAGCTCGCCCAGGCCCTGGACCTGGCCGCCGACCCGAACGGGGACGGCGACCCCTCCGACCACCTGGACGTGGTCAACCTCTCGCTCGGCAGCCGGTTCGGCTCGCCCGACGACGCCGACGCGCTGGCCGCCGACCACCTCTCCGAGCTGGGCACCCTGGTGGTCGCGGCGGCGGGCAACGAGGGCGACCTGTACGGGGTCGGCGGCAGCCCCGGAACGGCCCCGCGCGCCCTCGCGGTGGCGGCCTCGGTGGACGCGCACGGTGACGCCGACGGCATCCGGGTGCTCGCCCCGGCGAGCCTGGCCGGGCTGGTGCCGGTGCACTGGAGCGCAAAGTACCAGGGCTGGGCGGGCAAGGAGGTGCGCGGCGAACTCGCCCGCCCGGTGGACCAGTCGGACGGCTGCACCGCCTTCTCCCCGGCCGACGCCCAGCGGCTCAAGGGCAAGGTCGCGCTGGTCTCCTGGCACGTCAAGGACCCGGACCGGGCCTGCGGCTCCGGCGTCCGGGCCGACCACGCGGCCGAGGCCGGGGCCCTGGGGGTGCTCTACGCGGCCGACGGCGACCACCTCGGCGAGATCGCCGGCGACGACCGGATCCCGGCCGCGATCCTGGCCAAGGCCGACGGCGAGCGGCTCACCGAGGCGGTGGCCACCGGCCCGGTCACCGTCCAGCTGGCCACCCCGGGCAACCCGCTGCACGGCGCCGTCTCGCAGGACCAGCCGCAGCGGGTGGACACCCTCACCGGCTTCACCTCCCGGGGCATCGGCCTGCCGGGCCTGGTCAAGCCGGACCTGGCGGCGCCCGGCGAGACGATCTGGTCGGCCAAGGCGGGCAGCGGCAGCGGCGGCATGCGCGAGGACGGCACCTCGATGGCCGCCCCGCACGTGGCGGGCCTGGCCGCGCTGGTCAAGGCCGCCCACCCCGACTGGAGCCCGGCCGAGCTCAAGGCCGCGCTGATGGACACGGCGGGCGACACCTGGCTGGGCGACGACCACTCCGGCCCGGTCTACGGCCCCGAGCGGGCCGGGGCCGGCCGGGCCCGGGTGGACCAAGCGGTGCGCACCCCGGTGCTGGCCTACGCGGCGGGCGAGGGCGCGGTGGAGGGCGCGGTCGGGGTCTCCTTCGGCCCCGTCCCGGTGACCGGCCCGACCGAGCTGACCCGGCAGGTGGAGCTGCGCAACCACTCCGACCACCCGGTCGAGTACGCCACCGGCTACCAAGCCGCCACCGAGGTGCCCGGCGCCTCCTTCGAGCTGACCCCGCGCCAGGTGCGGGTGGCGCCCGGCGGCACCGCCCGGGTCACCGTGACCCTGCGGGTGCCCGGCCGGATCGACCGGGCGCCCGACCCGACCATCGACCTGGTGCAGGGCGGCAAGGCCCGCAGCTGGCGGCCCGAGCTCTCCGGCCGGCTGGTGCTCACCCCGGTGCAGGAGGGGCCGCCGGTGCTGCGGGTGCCGCTGTTCGCCGCGCCCCGCCCGGCCTCCCGGCTGGCGGCCGGCCCGCAGGTGCGGGCGGCCGGCGGCAGCACCCTGCTCGGGCTGACCGGCACCGCCGCGCCCACCTCGGCCGCCGGCGGCCTGGTCAGCGCCTTCGCGCTGGGCGGCGAATCCCCGCGCTGGCCGGACTGCCCGCCCGGGGTGCGGGACGGCGAGCGGGACGACAACCCCTGCGTCTCGCGCCCGGGCGACCGCGCGGCCGACCTGCGCTGGGGCGGCGCCGCCAGCGACGCCACCACCGTGCAGGGCGACCCGCTCGACCAGGGCACCCTCTACCTGGCTGCCGCCTTCTGGGCCCCCGGCCCGACCCCGGTGGGCAACTTCGCCCTGAACGCCTCGCTGGACACCGACGGGGACGGCGTCACCGACGTGATCGTCACCGCCGACCGGCTCACCAACAGCGACGTGCTGGTGGCCCGGGCCCGGGACGCCCGGACCGGCGAGCTGCTCGGCATCGAGCCGCTCAACGCCCGCTGGGGCGACACCGACACCGATCTGCTGGACAGCGACGTGGTGGTGCTCCCGGTCAAGCTCGGCAGCCTGCCCGGCCTGCGCCAGAGCACCGCCAAGCTGCGCTACGCGCTCTGGACCAGCTACGCGGGGCCCGGCCTGCCCAAGGCGAAGGAGGCGCTGGCCAAGATCGGGCTGGACGGGGAGAAGCCGACCCTGGCCTTCGACGTGCTGCACCCGGTGCTGGACGTGCGCAGCGGCCCCGACGGGCCGTCAGCCCTGCTCGCCCCGGCCCGCCCGGGCACCGTGCTGGAGGTCCGCCGCCCCGAGGGCGACCCGACCAGGCTGCTCCTGCTCCACCACCTCAACCCCGACGGCACCCGCGCCGAGGTCCTCGACCTGGGGTGAGCGCCCGATCAGGATGATCTTGGAGAGCACGAAGGTGACCGGGATGGCCACCAGCGAGACCAGCAGCAGCGCGAGCAGGTGGTCCAGGTGCCACCAGCCGACCAGGGCCACCAGCCCGCCGCTCTGCACCAGGTAGTTGGTGACGTTCGGGATCGGGAAGAGCGCGAACTTCTTCCAGGTCGGCTTCGTCCGGTAGGTGAAGTGGCAGTTCAGGAAGAACGAGCCGACCATGGCGAGGGCAAAGGAGAGCGTGAAGGCCGCGAAGTACGGCAGCACGTGGTCGAAGAGCCAGAACAGCAGGAACGAGTTGGCGGTGTTGACGCCGCCGACCAGCCCGAACCTGACGAACTGCCAGAACTGCGGCTTCACCGCGCCTCCTCACTGCCGTGCTCGCCCCGGTAGCCCTCGGAGCGGAAGGTAGCACGGGGGGTGTTGGTCTCCTTGACCAGGAAGTGCGGCCGCCGCTTGGTCTCGTAGTAGATCCGGCCGATGTACTCGCCGATCAGCCCCAGCATCACCATCTGCAGCCCGCCGAGCCCGACGATCGCCACGATCAGCGTCACGTACCCCGGGGAGTCGATGCCGTCCACCAGCGCGACCCCGGTGATCCAGGCCGCGTACAGCACGGCCACCCCGACCAGGGCCAGGCCGAGGTAGATCGCCACCCGCAGCGGCCGGTTGTTGAACGAGATCAGCCCGTCCATGCCGTAGTTGAGCAGGGCGCCGAAGCGCCACTTGGTCTCCCCGGCCTCCCGGGCGGCGTTCTGGTAGTCGAAGGTGACGGTGTCGAAGCCGATCCAGGAGAACAGGCCCTTGGAGAAGCGGTTGTACTCGGGCAGCGAGAGGATCGCGTCCACCGCGCGGCGCGAGAGCAGCCGGAAGTCGCCGACCCCGTCCTTGAGCTCCACGTCCACCCACTTGTTGACCAGGCGGTAGTAGAGCCGGCTGACGGCGCTGCGCACCGCCTTGTCGCCCTCGCGGCTGCGGCGGGCGATCACCTGGTCGTGGCCCCGGTCGTAGAGGTCGAGCATCCGCTCGATCAGCTCGGGCGGGTGCTGGAGGTCGGCGTCCATCAGCACCACGGCGTCCCCGCTGGCCTCGCGCAGGCCGGCCAGCATGCCGGCCTCCTTGCCGAAGTTGCGGCTGAAGGAGACGTAGCGGGTGGTGCCGGGGTGCTTGGCGGCCAGCGCGCGCAGCCGCTCCAGGGTGGCGTCGGAGCTGCCGTCGTCCACGTAGCAGAGCTCGTAGTCGACGGGGAGGCCCTCCAGGTTGTCCCTGATCTCGGCGTCGAAGAGCTCGATCACGGCCTCTTCGTTGTAACAGGGCACGACGATGGACAGGAGCACCGGTCCTCCTCCGGTCGGGGGACGCAGAGGGCTGCCGGTCGCTCTGCCACGTATCACCAGACATCCGGTACGTATCACCAGATATCCAGTAGATCCTACCGGGCCGCCTCCCGAAGGCCCCGGAAACGCCGCAGCCGAGTGACCAGCGCGACACCCCCGACCACCACCAGCGCCGCGCCCGAGACCAGCAGCCCCGGAGTCAGCCCGGGGGTCTTGAAGGTGCAGGAGAACCGCCCCGCGCCCGAGCCCAGCGGCACCCCGATCATGCCCAGCACCTGCTGCGGCGCGACCCGCGGACCGCCGTCCACCGAGCACTCCCAGCCCTGGGTGGCCGGCACCGCGACCAGCGCCGTCCCGCTCGACCCGGCCGGCAGCTCGGCGCTCAGCCCGTGCCCCGAGCTCTGCACCGCCGTGGCCGCCCGCAGCTTCGCCAGGGCCGGCCCCAGCTCCCCGGCCCGCAGGCAGCCGACCGGCTGCGCGGGCACCTGGGAGCCCTGGTCGGTCTGCAGTGCCACCCGCACCTGCCCGTCCGCCGGCACCACGCCCAGCTCCCGGATCGGCATCGCCGTCATCGGCTGCCGCCCGTAGCTGGCGTACTTCGCGCCCAGCGCCAGCACGTTCCCGGCGAACCACGGCCCGTAGAGGTAGGCCGTCGAGCCCGGGGTGCAGCTGCCGGTGAAGGTGGTCCAGGTGCCCCCGCGCGGGGTCGGCGGCAGCGACCAGCCGCTGGTCCCGTGCAGGGTGGGCTGCGGCCCGGCCACCGGGGTCAGCGTCGGCACGTCGTAGACCCTGCTGCCCAGCAGCGACTCCTGCCGGGCCCAGACCGAGGAGGTGTCCGGCCTGCCCGTCGGGCGCACGCTCACCAGCGGCGCCGCCGCCGGCGCCTGCTTGGCGGTGAATCCGGCCGGCGCCGAGCTGCTGTCCAGGTAGGTGCGCACCCCGAACAGCGCCCGCCCCACCGGATCCGCCGGGCTCAGCGTGTGCCGCCCCTGGATGTACCAGCCCGCGCCCAGGTCGTGCAGCAGCTGCGCCGTGACGGCCGGCAGGTACGAGCTGTAGTACGCCCCGCCCTCCCCGCCCAGCAGCAGCGGGTCGTTGGAGGCGAACTCGTGCGGCCCCGGATCGGTCCGCAGCTGCGGCCAGTCGTCGGCGCCCCGGATCACCCGGTACGCCTCCTTCGACCCCGCGCTGATCGTCTCGCGCGGCTTGAAGAAGTCCAGCCGGTCCCGCAGCACCGTCGCCCAGTACGCCGCGTAGGTCGACCCGGCCAGCACCCCGGCGCTCAGCACCAGCGCCACCGCCCGCCGCACCACCCGGTCCGCGTACCACCGCCGCAGCGCCCAGAGCGCCCCGACCACCAGCGCCGTCCCGACCAGCACCAGCAGGTACGTGGAGGAGCGCACCGAGCTCTGCCCGTGCCCGAGCAGCAGCACCAGCAGCGTCACCCCGCCGCCGCCCAGCAGCGCCACCGCGTCCGGCCGCCGGGCCAGCGAGACCCAGGCCGCCATGGTGAGCAGCCCGCTCAGCACGAAGGCCGCCCGGTACGGGCTCCCGTTCGGCATGGCCAGCCCGTGCCAGAGCAGGATGGTCGGCGTCCAGACGAAGCTCAGCCCCACCGCCACCAGCAGCGCGTACCAGCCCACCCGCTCGCGCACCCGCACCCGCCGGTTGAACGGCAGCGAGGCCACCAGCAGCAGCCCCAGCACCCCGATGAAGATGTTCGGCATCGAGTGGTCCGAGCGCCCGCCCGGCAGCAGCTGCGCCAGGTAGTCGGTGAGCCCCGGCGCCCCGGCGTACCGCGCCACCGGCGCCGGCTGCGAGGCCCGGCTGGCCTTCAGGCTGACCAGGATCACCGGCGCCGTGACCAGCACCCCGACCACGACCATCCCGGCCGCCCGCCCCAGCACCCGAGCCCGCTTCCACCAGCTCACCCGGGCCAGCAGCACCCGCAGCACCAGCACCAGCCCGGCCCCGATGGTGGCCATCGCCCCGGTGTAGAAGTTCCCGCCCCAGGCCACCGCCACCGCCAGCGTCCCGAGCACCCACCGACGCTCGTGCAGGCACCAGTCACAGGCCAGCGCCACCAGCGGCAGCGAGACCAGCCCCCACATCCACATCGGATCCGGCGACCCGTCGTTCAACACCCACGCACAGAGCCCGTACCCGGCCCCCAACAACCCCCGCTGCCACCCCGGCCCCCGGTGCAACCGCCCCAGGAACACCGCCATCACGGCCGCCCCGAGCCCGATGCTCAGCAGCGTCACCAGGAACACCGGAAAGTTCACTGCATCCCGAGGAAACAGCCCCACCAGCCACGAGAACGGATTCATCAGGTACGCCATGAAGTCCGCCAGGAACGGCGCCCCGTACCCGCTGTTCCAGTTGAACAGCAGATCCCCGGTCGTGTTCCCGTGCATCAGGTCCCACAGATGCGCGTGGTACGGCACGAACTGGTTCCCCAGATCATTCACCGCCCGCGACCGCCCCCCGAACGGATACGTCCCATGCACGGCCAGCGCGAGACAGTACGCCCCCATGGACAGACCGGCCGCAAGCGAGGGCCCCCCAAGCCGCTTCCAAAGCTGACGCACTGAACTCCCATCACAGAACGAGTTGCACTATCTAGGGGCGCGGGGAACTGCGCGAATCCGGAAGACGCCTCGCCGCAAGCCCGCGCAAATGACCCACTTGCACTACCCCGCCGGCGCCCAGCCCCCGCCCACGCCCGCCGAATACAACTTCCCGTCACACCCCACCGCCACGACCACGGCCACCCCCTTCGCATCCCGCCGCACAGCAGGCGTCCCCGCCATCAACGGCCCCCCGTGCACCCAACCACCCGTCCCGGAGAGCACCCCCACATGCCCCTGCCCGTCCCGCACGGCCACCGCGCCCTCCACCGCCGAGACCCGCCCGAACCCCCCGGGCCCGGCCGTCTCCCCGACCACCTTCCAGGCCTGGCCCGTGCGGCGAGCAGTGAGCACCTTCGCCGACTTCGGCTCCCGGAACTCCACCACCAGCGCGCCCTCGGCGACCCGAGCGCTCACCGGCCCGCCAGGCGTCGGCAACCCCGTCGGCCCGGCCGGCCGCAGCAGGCCGCCGGGCTCCGTCGAAGCCCAGTGCACCACGGTCCTCCCGGGCGCGAAGACATGGCTCAGCCCGGCGCCGTCCACGACCACGCCCAGCCCGTCCTGCACGGCCGGCCCGGCGTCCGGCGGCAGCGGCAGCGCCTGCCAGTCGTCGTCCAGGGTGCGGACCGAGACGCTCCCGCCCCAGTTCCGCGCGAACACCTGCACCGTGCCGTCGGCCAGCGCGAGGGCCGTCGGGTACCCGGCCTCCATCGACTTCACCGGGTCGTCCCCGTCCGGGGCGCCCAAGGAGGTCCACTCCCCGAAGCCGGAGCCGGAGTCCTCCTGCTCACAGGTGACGATCTCCCGCCGGTGCTTGCCGGCCTCGTACTCCAGCACCGTCCGCACGCCGAACAGCCGCAGCTGCCCACTCGCCTGCTTGACGACCTGGAGCTGGCCTTCAAGACCGTCGCCCTCGATCTTCTCCGGCCCGCGCCAAGAGCCGGCTGCCCCGGTCCCGCCGCGCCACCACACCGCCGCACCGTTCAGCAGCGCGAAGGCGTGCAGCACGCCGTCCGCGCCCAGCACCAGCCACTCCCCGCTGCCGGGCGCGCGGTATCGGGTGCTCTGCGCCCAGCCGTTGCGCAGCGCGCCGCCCCCCACCTTCCGGTCGCCGCAGCCGGCCGGGTCGCCGCAGTCGCGGTCGTCGGTCCAGCCGTACACGTCGAGCAGGTGCGTCTTGCGGGCCACCGCCGGGGCGTCCAGGTTGTGCGGCAGCCCGGCGTTGACGTAGCCGAGGTAGCTCTCCACGCTGGCCGCCCGGCCCTTGCCGGCGGCGAAGTGGCGGGCGGCCGCGGCCTGGGCGAAGTAGGCCGAGTAGGTGTGGTCCTGGTGGTCCAGGTAGACCGCGCCGCCCGGCCGGCCGGGCTTCTCCGGGGCGTGCTCCGGGTTCGGGTCCAGGGTCCGCACCACGGTGGGGCGGTAGTGGTCGAGCACGGCGGCCAGGGTGGCCGTGACCTGTTCGCGGGTGTACGTGGCGCCGGGGGCGAGCTTGCTGCGGGCCGGCGGCAGGGTGGCCAACCGGTCGGTCTGGCCGAGCCAGAGGCCGCGCAGGCTCTCGGCCCGGGGCAGGCTGACGGCCCGGGCCTCGACCAGGGCCGGGAAGACCAGCTGGACGTGCGGGGCGGCCCGCAGGGTGTGCAGCTCGGCCTGGAGGCCGGGCAGGTAGGAGACCAGCTCCACGTCCCAGGGGCTGAGCTCCTCGCCGGTGGCCATCACGGCGTAGGAGGCGGCCAGCCCGTTGATCCGGGCCCGGGTGTACGCGGGCCGGTCGGCCGGCACCTCCCGCCGCTCGGCGTGCAGGATGTTGCGCCCGTCCGACTCGCCGTCGGTGAGGCAGACGGTGACGCAGGGCGCGCCGGAGGCCACGGCCTGGTCGAGGTCCGGGTTCATGAAGTAGAGGTTGTCGTCCGGGTGGGCGATCACGTGGACGAAGGAGAGGTCGGCGGCCCCGCCGGCCAGGCCGGTCCCCACCACGGGGTGCTCCTCCGCCGGCCCGGCCGCCCCCTTCGCCTTCGCCTGATCCGGCCGGGTGGCCTCCCAGATGCCGTACCCGGCGGCCGGAGCCGCCAGCAGACCGCCGGTCAGCCAGAGCGCGCGGCGTCTGGTGAGCGGGTTGCCCATTCCTTGATCCCCCGTGAAGAAAACATGAATACCGACGGATATTACCGAATGGTCCGTCTTCGCTCGAACCTCCGCCCGAAGGCGCACGGTCCGAATGGCGGACACGGGATGTCAGTGGCTGGGACGCGGAGTACTGTCTCGGACATGTCTCGCAGCCTTCGTCTCGCAGTGATCCCCGGTGACGGCATCGGCCAGGAAGTGGTGGCCGAGGGCCTCAAGGTGCTCTCCGCCGTCCTCCCCGCCGACGTCAAGGTGGAGACCACCGAGTACGACCTCGGTGCCCGCCGCTACAACCGCACCGGCGAGACCCTCCCCGACGAGGTGCTCGCGGAGCTCAAGACCCACGACGCGATCCTGCTCGGCGCCATCGGCGACCCCAGCGTGCCCTCCGGGGTGCTGGAGCGCGGTCTGCTGCTCAAGCTGCGGTTCGCCTTCGACCACTACCTGAACCTGCGCCCCTCCAAGCTCTTCCCGGCCGTCCAGGGCCCGCTCGCCGGCAACCCGGCCATCGACTTCGTGGTGGTCCGCGAGGGCACCGAGGGCCCGTACGTGGGCAACGGCGGCTCGCTGCGCACCGGCACCCCGGCCGAGGTGGCCACCGAGGTCAGCCTCAACACGGCGTACGGCATCGAGCGGGTGGTCCGCGACGCGTACCGCCGGGCCGCCGCCCGCCCGCGCAAGAAGCTGACCCTGGTGCACAAGAACAACGTGCTGGTGCACGCCGGCCACCTCTGGTCGCGGATCTTCGCCGCGGTCGGCGCCGAGTACCCCGAGGTCACCACCGACTACCTGCACGTGGACGCGGCGACGATCTTCTTCGTCACCCAGCCCGAGCGGTTCGACGTGATCGTCACCGACAACCTGTTCGGCGACATCCTGACCGACCTGGCGGCGGCCGTCACCGGCGGCATCGGCCTGGCCGCGAGCGGCAACATCAACCCGACCGGCGAGTTCCCGTCGATGTTCGAGCCGGTGCACGGCTCGGCCCCCGACATCGCCGGCCAGGGCAAGGCCGACCCGACGGCCACCGTGCTCTCGGTGGCCATGCTGCTCGACCACCTCGGCTTCGCGGCCGAGGCGGCCAAGGTCGAGGCGGCCGTCGCGGCCGACCTGGCCGAGCGCTCCGGCACCCGCTCCACCTCCCAGGTCGGCGACGCGCTCGCCGCCCGAGTATCCGGCTGACGGGCCGGATCCAAGCGGAGGTGCTCCGGCCGGCTGGCCGGAAACACCCCAGAGGTCTCCGGCGTACGGGCCGGTAAGACCTCGTCACAACAGCCTTCCGGCTGTTCGGCACGGCCCTTGAGATGCGACTATCGACAGTGGGCCGTGCCTTCGTGTGTCTGTTCACCGAACGGTCCGTGCCCTGACCAACCCCACGGTGAAGGACAGACAGCCATGAGTACGCCCACCCAGGCGCCCATCACGTTCGACCTCAAGCCCTCCGCGACCCCGCTCGCGGACGCGGAGCGCCAGGCCCGGCTGGCCAACCCCGGCTTCGGCCGCGTCTTCACCGACCACATGGTCACCATCCGCTGGACGGAGGGCCGCGGCTGGCACGACGCCCAGCTCAAGCCGTACGCGCCGCTGGAGATCGACCCGGCCAACATGACGCTCCACTACGGCCAGGCGATCTTCGAGGGCCTCAAGGCCTACCGCCAGCCGGACGGCTCGGTCTCCACCTTCCGCCCCACCGCCAACGCCGAGCGGCTGCGCGCCTCGGCCCGCCGCCTGGCCATGCCCGAGCTGCCGGTGGAGACCTTCGTCGAGGCCGTCGAGCTGCTCGTCCAGGCCGACGAGGCCTGGGTGCCGAACGAGCCCGAGCAGAGCCTCTACCTGCGGCCGTTCATGTTCGCCACCGAGATCGGGCTCGGGGTGCGCCCGGCCAACGAGTACCTGTTCATGATCATCGCCTCCCCGGCCGGCGCGTACTTCTCCGGCGGCGTCAAGCCGGTCTCGGTCTGGCTCTCCGAGGACTACGTCCGGGCCGCCCCCGGCGGCACCGGCGCCGCCAAGTGCGCGGGCAACTACGCCGCCTCCCTGGTCGCCCAGGCCGAGGCCGCCGCCAAGGGCTGCGACCAGGTCGTCTGGCTCGACGCCGCCGAGCACCGGTGGATCGAGGAGATGGGCGGCATGAACCTCTACTTCGTCTTCGGCGAGGGCGCGGACGCCAAGGTCGTCACCCCCGAGCTCTCCGGCGCCCTGCTCCCCGGCATCACCCGCGACTCCCTCCTCACCCTGGCCGCCGACCTCGGCTACGCCACCGAGGAGCGCAAGATCTCCACCGACGAGTGGCGCGAGGGCAACGCCACCGGCACCCTCACCGAGGTCTTCGCCTGCGGCACCGCCGCCGCCATCACCCCCGTCGGCGCCGTCAAGTCCAAGGGCGGCGACTGGCTCGTCGGCGACGGCACCCCCGGCCCCATCACCATGGAGCTCCGCAACCGCCTCCTCTCCCTCCAGGCCGGCCGCACCCCGGACACCCACAACTGGCTCCACAAGATCCTCTGACGTACCCCACCCGGCCGGGCGCTTCTGCGGAGGTGCCCGGCTGAGTACCGGCTGACCTGACACGTCCCGGATGGCGAGACACGGGGGCCGGATCGCGGGACGTGTGTCAGACTCCGAGGGTGTCCTCGCTTTCGCTGATTATTAGCAGCAGGCGCGCCGGTCCGCAGTGACCGCTCCGCAGTAGACCCATCTGTCCGGAGCGTTCGCCAGCGTCCAGACCCGCGCGCAGACCTCTCGCATCCGCGAGGGGTCTTTTTGTTTCCCCGGACCGGCCAGGGCCCCCCACGAAGGGGCCCGGGGACACCGGGCGGCGCGCGGGATGCTGGACAGTGGAGCCGGAGGCAAGTCCGCCCGGCAACAGCAGCAGTACCTCCCCGAAACGGAGAACCCAAGGCCATGACCGAGGTCAGCAGCCGACCCAACGACAGCTTCCACGTCTTCGACACCACGCTGCGCGACGGTGCGCAGCGCGAGGGGATCAACCTCACCGTCGCCGACAAGCTGACCATCGCCCGCCACCTGGACGAGTTCGGGGTGGGCTTCATCGAGGGCGGCTGGCCCGGGGCCAACCCCCGGGACACCGAGTTCTTCGCCCGGGCCGCCGCCGAGTTGGAGCTCGAGCACGCCCAGCTGGTGGCCTTCGGCGCCACCCGCCGGGCCGGCGGCAAGGCCGCCGACGACCCGCAGCTGGCCGCCCTGGTCAACTCGGGGGCCCCGGTCATCACCCTGGTGGCGAAGTCGCACGACCGCCACGTCGAACTCGCCCTGCGCACCACCCTGGACGAGAACCTGGAGATGGTCCGCGACAGCGTGACCCACCTGCGGGCCCAGGGCCGCCGGGTCTTCATCGACTGCGAGCACTTCTTCGACGGCTACCGGGCCAACCGGGAGTACGCGCTCCGCGTGGTCCGCACCGCCCACGAGGCCGGCGCCGACGTGGTGGTGCTCTGCGACACCAACGGCGGGATGCTCCCCGCCGAGGTGCGCGAGATCGTGGCGGACGTCAAGGAGCGGACCGGCGCCCGCCTCGGCATCCACGCCCAGGACGACACCGGCTGCGCGGTGGCCAACTCGCTGGCGGCGGTGGACGCGGGCGCCACCCACGTGCAGTGCACGGCCAACGGCTACGGCGAGCGGGTCGGCAACGCCAACCTCTTCCCGGTGGTGGGCGCGCTGGAGCTCAAGTACGACCGCCGGGTGCTGCCGGAGGGCCGGCTGGCCGAGATGACCCGGATCTCGCACGCCATCGCCGAGGTGGTCAACCTCAGCCCCTCCACCCACCAGCCGTACGTGGGCTTCTCGGCCTTCGCCCACAAGGCCGGCCTGCACGCCTCCGCGATCAAGGTGGACCCGGACCTCTACCAGCACATCGACCCGGAGCGGGTCGGCAACACCATGCGGATGCTGGTCTCCGACATGGCCGGCCGGGCCTCGATCGAGCTCAAGGGCAAGGAACTCGGCTACGACCTCTCCGCCGACCGCGACCTGGTCGGCCGGGTGGTGGCCAAGGTCAAGGAGCAGGAGAACCTCGGCTACACCTACGAGGCCGCCGACGCCTCCTTCGAGCTGCTGCTCCGCGACGAGGTGCGCGGCCGCCGGGAGCGGTTCTTCACCCTGGAGTCCTGGCGGACCATCAGCGAGCAGGGCCCGCAGGGGCTCACCGGCAACGAGGCCACCGTGAAGCTCTGGGCCCAGGGCGAGCGGCGGATCGCTGTCGGCGAGGGCAACGGCCCGGTCGACTCGCTGGACAGCGCGCTGCGCACGGCCCTGGAGCACATCTACCCGCAGCTGGCCGGCCTGGAGCTGGTCGACTACAAGGTGCGCATCCTGGAGGGCCAGCACGGCACCGGCTCCAAGACCCGGGTGCTGATCGAGAGCACCGACGGCACCACCACCTGGTCCACGGTGGGCGTGGCGGACAACGTCATCGCGGCCTCCTGGGTGGCCCTGGAGGACGCCTACACCTACGGCCTGCTGCGGGCCGGGCTCGACCCCGTGGCCTGACCCTGCCAACACGAAGGGGGCGGGTGGCCGATGGCCACCCGCCCCCTTCCGTGCGTCTCAGCGCAGTCGGGCGAGGAGTGCGTGTTCGACGAGGGTGATGAGTGCGCTTTTGGCGCTGTCGCGTCGGCGGGCGTCGAGGGTGATGACGGGGGTGTCGGTGCCGAGTTGGAGTGCTTCGCGGACTTCGTCGGGGGTGTGGGGCTGGTGTCCGTCGAAGCCGTTGAGGGCGACGACGAAGGGGAGTCCCGAGTTCTCGAAGTAGTCGAGGGCGGGGAAGCAGTCGGCGAGGCGGCGGGTGTCGACGAGGACGACGGCGCCGATGGCGCCGCGGACGAGGTCGTCCCACATGAACCAGAAGCGGTCCTGTCCGGGGGTGCCGAAGAGGTAGAGGATGAGGTCTTCGTCGAGGGTGATGCGGCCGAAGTCCATGGCGACGGTGGTGGTCGTCTTGCCTGCGGTGTGGGTGAGGTCGTCGATGCCGGCGCTGGCGCTGGTCATGACGGCTTCGGTGCGCAGGGGGTTGATCTCGGAGACGGCGCCGACGAGGGTGGTTTTGCCGACGCCGAATCCGCCTGCGACGACGATCTTCGCGGAGGTGGTGGCGCGGCTGGGGGCGGCCGCGTTAGAGCTTGCGAAGTCCACTGAGGACCCTTTCGAGCAGCGTGACGTCGGGCTGGTTGCCGGATTCGCCCCCGGCGGCGGGCTGGTGGATGGCGACGAGGCCGGCCTCGGCGAGGTCCGCGACCAGGATCCGCGCCACTCCCAGGGGGATGTTCAGCAGGGCGGAGACCTCGGCGACGGACTTCACCTCGGTGCAGAGCGTGCAGATCCGCTGGTGCTCGGGGAGCAGCGTGGCCAGCCGGTCGGCGTCGACGCTCGCGGAGACCAGGGCCTCCAGGGCGAGTTCGTACCGCGGCCGGGTGCGGCCGCCCGTCATCGCGAACGGACGGATCAGCGGGCCGGACTCCTCGTTGTCATAGTCGTCGACGGCGTCGAAGTCGTCGACGTGGCCCGGGGCCTGAGCGGGCACGGGCGGCGCCTGTTCAGGGAATGCCTCGGGCCCTGGCGGGTAGGCCTGCACCGGGGGAGCGTACTGCTGGTCCCCGTAGGGGGAGTACTGCTGCTGCTGCTGGCCGTAGCCGTGCGGGGCGTACGGCTGCTGCTGCTCGTACGGCTGACCGTGGCCGACGCCGGGGGCTCCGAAGGCGTCAAGGCCGGTGCCAGGGTACGGAACGCCGTACTGGCCGCTGCGGTCGTCGGGCGGGGTCACGGTTCCTCTCCTCACATGGTGCGGCGGTGCGGTGCGAGCTCAGGTCCGAGGGCCTGGGCCGGTGGTGCGAAAGCCGTACAGCGCCGCTCCCGGGTCCGCGGGGGCGGACCCGGGAGCGGCAATGAGGTCTTTCGAATACCAGGACGGTATCCGACGAACCGTCAGTGCAGGAGGCTGCCCTGGAGTTCCGCGCGTAGAGCCGGGGTGAGGACGGCTCCGGCGCGGTCGACGAGCAGGGCCATCTCGTAGCCGACCAGGCCGATGTCCGAGTCGGGGGAGGCCAGCACGGCCAGCGACGATCCGTCGCTGACGGCCATCAGGAAGAGGAAGCCGCGCTCCATCTCGACGACGGTCTGGTTGACCTCGCCGCCCTCGAAGATCCGGCTGGCGCCGGAGGTGAGGGAGGTGAGGCCGGAGGCGACGGCGGCGAGCTGGTCGGCGCGGTCACGCGGGAAGCCCTCGGACATGGCGAGCAGGAGCCCGTCGGCGGAGACCACCACCGTGTGCGACACCCCGGGGGTGTTGTCCACGAAATTGGTGATCAGCCAGTTCAGGTTCTGTGCGGCCTGGCTCATCTGACTCAACTCAACGCTCCTGGTGGTTCGAGCCGCCGAAGAGATCGGTGCGGTTCTGCTGTCCGTTGCCGGAGGGCCCCTGGTCGGGGTCGATCCGGAAGCTTCCGGTGTTGCCGGAATCGCCGCTCGCGTTGCGGCCCTGCTCGACGCCGCGGCGCAGGTTGGTCAGCCGGCCGCGCACCTCCTCGGGGCTGCGGGAGACCTGCGGCCCGTCCTGCGGAGTGGGCTTCGCGTTGCCCGCGACGAGGTTCTGCTTGGGCACCCGGCGGGGCAGCCCGGAGGGGGTGGTGCCGCCCGAGGACGGCTCGCGCAGCGCTTCCGCGCGCTGCCAGTCACCGTCGTTGGCCGACTGCCACTCCCGCGAGGTGGAGGGGCCGGTCGGGCCGTAGCCGCCCAGCGCCGACACCTCGTGGCTCTGCGGCTCGGCCGAGCCGCCGGAGGTGTCCTTGGCCCCGGTGAACCAGTTCGGCGTCTCGCCGCCCTGGTCGCCGAAGGCCGGCTGGCCGCCGGCCAGCTGCTGGCCGGGGCGCCGCTGCGGCAGGCCCGAGCCGAGGCCCGAACCGGCCGGCAGCTCCGGCGGGTACGGGTGGCCGGCGGGCTCCTCGGCGGGGGCGCCGTACGGCTCCTGGGCGTAGTCCTGGTAGTCGTACTGGCCCTGCCGGCCGTACCCGGCGTCCTGGTAGCCATACTCGCCCTGCTGGGGCTGCCCGTACGGGTCCTGGTAGGGCTCCTGCTGGTACTCCTGGTACTGCTGGTACTCGAAGCCCTGCTGGGCGTTCCAGGCGTCCTGCTGGTAGCCCTGCTGGGCCTCCTGGCCGTAGGGCTGGCCGCCCTGGTAGCCGTACTGGTCGTCGGCGTACTGCTGCTGCTCGGGCTCCTCGACCAGTTCGGCCTGGAACACGTCGGTCTCGTAGCCCTCGGCGGCGTACTCGTCCTTGGCGCTCGGGCCGGCCTCCAGTGCCGCCCGGCGGCGCTCGTCGAGGCGCTGCGAGCGCTGCATGGCCTCCAGCGCGGGGCTGAAGCCGCTGCTGCCGGTGGTGCCGGTCAGGTGGTCGTCGAAGCCGAGCTCGGCCGCGCTGCGGCTGGGTACCTGGCCCCAGCCGTCCTGCTGCTGCGGCTCCTGCTCGAAGATCCGGGAGACCGTGAACTCCTCCTCCGGCTCGGGCATCGCCCGGAGCTGGGTGAGGGGCTGCGGGAGCATGACCAGCGAGGTGGTGCCGGCCGACTCGCCCGAGGGGCGGAGCTGGACGCGGATGTCGTGCCGCTGGGAGAGGCGGCCGACCACGAAGAGGCCCATGCGGCGGGAGACGGTGACGTCCACCGTCGGCGGCTCGGCCAGCTTCTCGTTGATCTCGGCGAAGTCCTCGGCGGTGAGGCCGATGCCCTTGTCGTGGATCTCGACCAGCACGCGGCCGTCCGGCAGGCGGGTGGCGTTGACCAGCACCCGGGTCTGCGGGCTGGAGAAGGTGGTGGCGTTCTCCAGCAGCTCGGCGAGCAGGTGGACGAGGTCGGTCACGGCGGCGCCGATGACCTCGGCCTCGGGGATGCCGGCCAGCTCGACGCGCTCGTACTGCTCCACCTCGGAGGCGGCGGCGCGGAGCACGTCGACCAGCGGCACCGGGGTGTTCCAGCGGCGGCCGGCCTCCTCGCCCGCGAGGACGAGCAGGTTCTCACCGTTGCGGCGCATACGGGTCGCGAGGTGGTCCAGCTTGAAGAGGTTCTCCAGCTGGTCCGGGTCGGCCTCGTTGTTCTCCAGCTCGGTGATCAGGGCCAGCTGGCGCTGGATGAGGCCCTGGCTGCGGCGGGAGAGGTTGGTGAAGATCGCGTTGACGTTGCCTCGGAGCAGCGCCTGCTCGGCGGCCAGCGAGACCGCCTGCTGGTGGACCTGGTCGAAGGCTCGGGCGACCTCGCCGATCTCGTCCTTGCCCCAGAGCGGGATCTGCTCGACCTTGGTGTCCACCCGCTCCGGGTCGGTCTTGGAGAGCTTGTCGACCAGGTCGGGCAGACGGTGGTTGGCGATCTCCAGCGCGGCGGTGTTGAGCACGCGCATGCCGAGGATCATCGAGCGGGCGATGAAGCCGGTGAGCAGACCGGCCAGGGCCAGCGCGGCGATCACGATCGCCGAGTTGAGGATGGCGTCGGTCTGGGCGCTGTCCTTGATGTCGGCGGCGTCGGCGACGACCTGGTCGAGCAGGGTCGCCTCGGTGGTGCGCAGCGCGTTGATGTGGCTCGCGGTGGCCTGCAGCCAGTTCTCGGGGCGCAGACCGGCCTGGTAGGCGTCCGCTGCGGCCGCCTTGGCGACCTCCGCGCCGTTCTGCATGCCCATGGCGGCGGCCTGCTGGTAGGCGAGGCCGATGTTCATCAGACCGGTCATGGTGGGCACGGTGTGGCCGTCGGGCATCCGCAGCGGGGCGCGGGCGTCGGACTGGGCCTCGGTGACCAGGGAGTTGGCGTAGACCCCGATGTCCTCGGGGGTCGAGCCGGTGTTGAACTCGTTGAGCGAGACCTGCTCCAGCTTGGCGGAGACCAGCAGCGACTGGATGAGGTCGACGTTCTCGTGCCGGGTGGTGGCCTGGCGGTCGATGCCGACCAGCAGGCTCAGCATCAGCGAGCGCTGGGAGGAGGCGGAGGCCTTGGCGAGCGACATCGCGTAGATCGCGCGGCCGCGGCTGGTGACCGAGGTGGAACCGAAGCCGACCGAGTTGTCGAAGGCCATCAGCGGTGCCATCAGGTCGGAGTACGCGGCCTGGGTGGCGGTGGCGAACAGCTCCGGGTTGTACGCGTTGGCGCGCAGGTGGGGGAGCGAGACGACCATCTGCTGGAAGGCCTCGTTGCGGCGCTGGAGCATCGGGTCGTCGGAGACCTTGGTGAAGGCGTCCTTGTAGCCGTTGAGCGCCTCGTCGGTCTTGGCCCGGAGCTTGGGCACGATGCCCTGGTCGTCCTTGCCGTACATCAGGGGTATCGCGGAGAGGTCGCGCTCGCTCTCCAGCGCGTCGGCGAGCTGGGTCGCGGCGCGGGCGAGGCGGGCGGTCTTCTCGGCGTGGTCGGCGGTGGTGTACTCGTCGAAGGACGAGTTGACGCGCAGACCGCCGAAGACCAGGCCGATGACGACCGGGATCAGCAGGATCGCGACGAGGCGGGTCGGCACGCGCCAGTTGCGGGGCGCCAGGAACTCGTAGCGGCTGGTGGCCGTTCCACTGTTCTCGGGGCGCTTGGCCGCACCGGCCGGCGGCGCGGTGGGCGCCTGCGGTCCGGCTCCGACGGCAGTCCGGTCCTCGACCGGGCTGAACGCGGAGAAGCCTTCAGGGTTCTGACCGGGGCCGCCCGGCTCCTGGCGGGGCTCTGGGCGCCGCTGCGGGGTGGCTGGCTGCTTACGCCTCACTCGACAACAACCTCTCGGCCGCAGGGCGGCCATGGATCAATCCAGCGGCTGTCCCCCGCTTGCCGCAGCCCGCTGCTGGGTGGAACTGCCTACGAAGACGACGGGGTAGCTGGAATTTCAACACGTGTGCGGATGGGGGACAAACAGCCGCCTTGCGGCCGAATCGACCGGCGCAGAACGGACATTTGGGTGCAGGCCCGGCAAAATTCGGGCCACTCCGTGCGGAGTGGTGAGCCTTGGTCACGCTGCGTTAGTTTCGATCTTTAAATGCCTACCGAACTGTTATCGGCTTCTCACACCAGGGGCGTGCGACCGTCGGTCGCACGCCCCTGAGAGTTCGTCTCAGCGCAGTCGGGCGAGGAGTGCGTGTTCGACGAGGGTGATGAGTGCGCTTTTGGCGCTGTCGCGTCGGCGGGCGTCGAGGGTGATGACGGGGGTGTCGGTGCCGAGTTGGAGTGCTTCGCGGACTTCGTCGGGGGTGTGGGGCTGGTGTCCGTCGAAGCCGTTGAGGGCGACGACGAAGGGGAGTCCCGAGTTCTCGAAGTAGTCGAGGGCGGGGAAGCAGTCGGCGAGGCGGCGGGTGTCGACGAGGACGACGGCGCCGATGGCGCCGCGGACGAGGTCGTCCCACATGAACCAGAAGCGGTCCTGTCCGGGGGTGCCGAAGAGGTAGAGGATGAGGTCTTCGTCGAGGGTGATGCGGCCGAAGTCCATGGCGACGGTGGTGGTCGTCTTGCCTGCGGTGTGGGTGAGGTCGTCGATGCCGGCGCTGGCGCTGGTCATGACGGCTTCGGTGCGCAGGGGGTTGATCTCGGAGACGGCGCCGACGAGGGTGGTTTTGCCGACGCCGAATCCGCCTGCGACGACGATCTTCGCGGAGGTGGTGGCGCGGCTGGGGGCGGCCGCGTTAGAGCTTGCGAAGTCCACTGAGGACCCTTTCGAGCAGCGTCACGTCAGGCGTTCCGCCCGACTCGCCCGCGGCGGCGGGCTGGTGGATGGCGACGAGACCGGCCTCCGCGAGGTCGGCGACGAGAATGCGGGCGACCCCGAGCGGCACCCCGGCCAGCGCCGAGATCTCGGCGACCGACTTCACCTCGCGGCAGAGCGAGACGATCCGCTGGTGCTCGGGGAGCAGGCCCCCGGAGCGGTCCGCCGCCCCGGTGGTGGAGATCAGCGCCTCGATGGCCAGCTGGTAGCGCGGCCGGGTACGGCCACCGGTCATCGCGTACGGGCGGACCAGCGGCTGCTGCTCGTAGCTCTCCGACTGCTGGCCGCCGTAGCCGTTGCCGGCCTGCTGGCCGCCGTAGCCACTGCCGTACCCGTTGCCGTAGCCACCGGGTGTCGGGGGCGGGGTCATTGCTCCTCCAATTGCCGCAGCCGTTCACGGCAGGTTCCAGCTGGGGGTGTGCCAGCTGAGGCTGGGTCAGCCGCCCGGGGGTGGCTGGTGACGGGGCGCCGGACCGGTCGGATCGGTCCGGCGCATCGAGGTCGGCCAGGGCCGACCGTGGGGGATCAGTGCAGCAGGCTGCCCTGGAGTTCCGCGCGCAGGGCCGGGGTGAGGACGGCTCCGGCGCGGTCGACGAGCAGGGCCATCTCGTATCCGACCAGGCCGATGTCGGAATCCGGGGCGGCCAGGACGGCGAGGGAGGAGCCGTCGCTGACGGCCATCAGGAAGAGGAAGCCGCGCTCCATCTCGACGACGGTCTGGTTGACCTCGCCGCCCTCGAAGATCCGGCTGGCGCCGGAGGTGAGGGAGGTGAGGCCGGAGGCGACGGCGGCGAGCTGGTCGGCGCGGTCACGCGGGAAGCCCTCGGACATGGCGAGCAGGAGCCCGTCGGCGGAGACCACCACCGTGTGCGACACCCCGGGGGTGTTGTCCACGAAATTGGTGATCAGCCAGTTCAGGTTCTGTGCGGCCTGGCTCATCTGACTCAACTCAACGCTCCTGGTGATCTGGGCCGAACTCGCCGCTGGTGCGCGGCTCGCCGAAGCCGTCGAAGCGCTGCTGCGGCCGACCCTGCTGGTCGGCCCTGGCAGCCTGCTGGGTCGGGTCGCCACCGGTGCCGGTGGCCGCCCCCGCCTGGCGTCCCTGCTGGATACCCCGGCGCAGGTTGGTCAACCGGCCGCGGACCTCCTCGGGAGCACGCGAGACCTGGGGCCCGGTCAGCGGCGCCGCCTCGGCGGTGCCGGAGACCAGGTTGGCCTGCGGGGTCCGTCGCGGCAGGCCCGACATGGTCAGCCCGCTGGTCGACGGCTCCCGCACCTGCTCGGCCCGCCGCCACCGCTCGTCGTTGGCCGAGGGCCGCCACGGCGCCTCCCCGGCCTCCGGCCGCTGACGGGCCTGCTCCTGCTGCTGCTGGTACGGCTGCCCGCCGAACCCGGCCGCCCCCGGAGCCGGCTGGCCCTGGTAGCCACCGGCCTGCTGCGGAGCCGGCCGGCCCTGCTGCTGGTGCGGCTGGGCGAAGCCCTCGGCACCGGCCTGCGGGGCCCGGCCCTGGGGAGCACCCTGCGGCGCCCGGCCCTGGCCGGCGAAGCCGTCCCGAGGCTGACCCTGACCGGCGAAGCCCTCGGCCGGGCGCTGCTGGCCGGGGCCACCGGCGGGCCGCTGCGGGCGACCCTGCTGGTCGGCGAAGCCGCCGCCCTGCGGGGCCTGGCGCGGACGGCCGAGGTCACCGCCGCCCTGCGGAGCGGTGCGGCCCGGACGCTGCGGCATGCCCTGCGGGCGGCCCTGGTCACCGAGGCCGCCACCCTGCGGGGCCTGACCGGCGAAGCCGTCGGCCGGACGCGGACGGCCCTGCTCACCACGGGCGGGGCGCTGCGGGAGACCCTGCTCGCCACCGGCCGGACGCTGCGGCTGACCCTGCGGCGGGAGGCCCGGCTGCTGGTTCTGTGGCTGACCCTGCTGCTGGCCCTGCTGCCGGTCGAAGCCCTCGGCCGGACGCGGACGGCCCTGCTCACCGGCGGCGGGACGCGGCGACTGCTCGCCACGGCCCGGACGCTGGGGGAGGCCCTGCTTCGGCAGACCGAGCTCGTCGAGGTCCTGCGGAGCCTGGCCGGCCCCGGCCGGCTGCTGGGGGAGACCCAGCTGGTCGGCCGCCTGAGCGGCCTGGGCTGCGGCCGGGTCGGCGAAGCCGGGGGCCGTGGTGCCCGGGCGCTGGGGCTGGTACGGGCGGCGGTTCGACCGCTCGCCGCCGGCGTCCTGGGTCCAGGCGGACTGGTCGCCGGGGCCGGTCGGCAGGGCCATCGGCGCCTGCTGCGGAAGCTCCCGAGCGGGGGCCTGCGGCTGCTGGGCCTGGGGGGCCTGCTGCTGCGGGGCCTGCTGCGGGTTGGGCATGGTCGGCAGGACCGGCTCCACCAGGCCGAGGCCCAGCGGGTCGCGCGGGTCGATGTCGGTGGCCTCGAACCGGGGGCGGGCGAAGGGCTGGGTGCTCTCCACCGGGGTGGCCGGCTGAGCCTGCGGCAGACCCGGAGCGGTCTGCTGGGCCTGGGGGAGGCCCTGCGCGGGGGTGTCCTGGGGGTGGCCGGTCGGGCCCTGCGGCGCGGCGCCGGCCGGGCCCATGCCCTGGCCGGGCGCCTGGCCGGGCGCGGGACGCCCACCGGGCTGCTCGGCCCAACCGTGCTGCTGCGGCTGCTGCTGCTCGGGACGGCGCTGGGCCTGCCCGGGCCGCTGCGGCAGCCCCTGGCCGGGGCCCTGCGGCTGGGCACCGGGCTGGCCCGGGCCCTGCTGCGGACGGCCGCCGCGGCGCGGCAGACCGCCACCGGGGCCGGCCGGGGCACCGGAGGCACCGGGGACCCGACGCGGCACGCCGCCCTGCTGACCGCCGGCCGGACCGCCGGGCTGACCCGGAGCGGCCGGCCCGCGCTGACCGGCCGCGGCCGCACCGGCGCCGCCGGCGGCACCGGCCGCCGGGCCACCGAAGAGCCCGCCGGCCTGCGGAGCGCCCTCGCGCAGCGACTGCCCGACCTCACGGGTCGGCAGACCCGGGCCACGGCCGCCCTGCGGACCCTGCGGAGCCTGGGGCCCCTGGCCGAGCTGCGGGCGGGCGCCCGGCGTGGCCGGGCCGGAGCCCAGCGCACCGGCGGCGGCGGGCCCGCGGCCCGGCAGCGCCTGCTCGCCGAGACCGGCGCGCACCTGCTGGCGCGGGGTCGGGCCGGTGCCGCGCTGCTGCTTGGCCTGCGCCGAGCCGGGACGGCCCGGTCCGCCGCGGCGCTCGCCGGCGGCGTTGGTGACGTCCAGCGGGAGCATGACGAGCGCGGTGGTGCCACCGGAGTCGCTGGGGCGCAGCTGGATGCGGATGCCGTGTCGCAGGGACAGGCGGCCGACCACGAAGAGGCCCATGCGGCGGGAGACGGAGACGTCCACGGTGGGCGGGCTGGCCAGACGCTCGTTGATCTCGGCCAGGTCGTCCGGGCTGAGGCCGATGCCGGTGTCGTGGATCTCGACCAGCACGCGGCCGTCGGGCAGCGCGTGGCCGGTGACCCGGACGCGGGTCTGCGGGCTGGAGAACGAGGTGGCGTTCTCCAGCAGCTCGGCGAGCAGGTGGACGAGGTCGTTGACGACGCGGCCCGCGACCTCGGCCGAGGGCACGGCGGCCAGTTCGATGCGCTCGTACTGCTCCACCTCGGAGGCGGCGGCGCGGAGCACGTCGACCAGCGGGACGGGGCGGGTCCAACGGCGGCCCGGGTCCTCGCCCGCGAGGACGAGGAGGTTTTCGCCGTTGCGGCGCATGCGGGTCGCGAGGTGGTCGAGCTTGAAGAGGTTGGCCAGCTGGTCCGGGTCCGCCTCGCGGCTCTCCAGCTCGGAGATCAGCGACAGCTGGCGCTGGATGAGGCCCTGGCTGCGGCGCGAGAGGTTGGTGAACATCGCGTTGATGTTGCCTCGGAGCAGCGCCTGCTCGGCGGCGAGGCGGACGGCCTCGCTGTGCACCATGTCGAAGGCGTGCGCCACGTGGCCGATCTCGTCGGCCGAGTCGACACCGACGGGCGCGACGGTGACGTCGACGTCGTGCGGGTCGCTCTCGGAGAGCGTCTTGACCAGCTCGGGCAGGCGGCGCTCGGCGACGTCCTCGGCCGCGGTCTGCAGCCGGGTCAGCGAGCGCACCATGCCGCGGGCGACGAGCGCGGCGCCGGCGACGGCGACGACGAGGACGAGGGCGATCAGCGCACCGTTGACGATGGCCTCGGTGTCGGCGTCCGACTGGAGCTGACCGGCCTTGCCGTCGAGGGTCTCCAGGAGGCTCTGCTCGATCGAGCGCTCGGCGTTGATCTTGACGGTGGCGGCGTCGTACCAGTCCTTGTAGCTGCGGGTCTGGGCCTGCTTGATGCCGTTGGAGTCGAGGACGAAGGTGGTGTACCGGTCGGTGTCGGCGATGACCTGGTTGTAGCTGAGCTTGGAGCGCAGCGCCTTGGCCTCGGCGTCACCGTAGATCGCGGTGAAGTTGATGAGCGCGTTGTCCTCGGCGACGCCGAGCCGGAGGCCGAAGGTGACGTCCGAGTCGGTCATGTCGGCGGGGGTGCGGGCCAGCGCGGCGGCGATCAGCGCGCGCTGCATGGAGGCGTTCTCCTTGGCCAGCGAGAACTGCTGGAGGGCGCGGGTGACCTTGACCAGCTCGGTGCTGTTCGAGGCGATCGCGATGTCCTGGGTGATGCCCAGCAGGTCCTTGATGATCACGTCGTAGTTCGTGACCGTGGCCTGGATGTTGTCGTGCGCCTGGTACGCGGTGTTGCGGGCCGAGGGCAGCTGGTTGAGGTCCTTGCGGACCTGGAGCAGCAGGGCCTTGCCACCGGCGAGGTCGAGGTCGTCGAAGTTGTCGGCGCTGGCCGTGAAGGCCTTGCTGAGCGTGTCGGTCCGCTTCTGGGCGGTGGTGACGTCGTCCAGCTGGGCGCTCTTCTGGGTCAGCGGGCCGGCGCTGACGTCGCGCTCGTTCTGCAGGGCGTCGGCCAGGTCGGTCGCCTTCTTGGCGAGGTCGGCCAGGCCGGTCATCTGGGAGAGCTGCTTGGAGTTCTGCAGCGAGGCCTCGACACGGAGCCCACCGAGCACCAGGGCCACCACCACGGGGAGCAGCAGCAGCGCGATCAGGCGGGTACGGATTCGCCAGTTACGCATGGCGAACCGGCTCAGACCGGTGGCCCGGCGGCGGTTCAGCGTGCCGCGCAGGCGGGCTCGGCCGCGTGGTTTCTCGGCCTGTTCGGCCGTGTCCTGGGCGGTGTTCTCCGCGTTGTCCTGTCGGGCGGCCGGCTCACCGGGGCCGGTGATCGGCGCCGCCTGGTGAGGGCCTGCCACGGGCTCTCGCGACTCCGGGTCACCCGCGGCGCCGCTGCCCCTCTTGAAACGTCCCTGCACTGGCGTCGCAACCTCTGGACCGGGCGCCCCTACCCGCGCGAAGCGGATGGGACGGTGTCGAGTTTTTCCGTGGCATTCCAGCACAGCGGGAGAAGTCCAACAAGGGGCGTTACCCCGCTGTGCCCTGGGCTACCGAGCGAGTACACGACCTTACGGACTGTGCGGTAGCCCCGCAGAAATACGGCGCTTTTCGGACACTCGCCCGATACATGCCAAGTGAGGCCCGGAGTCAGGAGTGCCGCAGACGCTCCGGAATGTCCGGAAAAGCGTCGATTGCGAGGATTTTCTGACGCCGTGAAATGTCCCGACATGGCCGAATTCCCGGCCATTTTGTGAGCAAAGTCACAGCGGAATGTATAGCCTTGGTCACGGCAGCTGTGGAAAGAGATCCCTAACCTGGCAGGGTCGGTGCCAGGCACGGGCTCAGCCCTTCTCTGTCTGCCCGCATTCATCCCCCGGCACTCCCGCCGATTCGACCGAATCGGCACCGACCCCCAAGGTGTGACACCCCATGTCCCAGTCGGCTCAGGCCACCGCGACCACGCCCGCCCCCGCCGCCACGGCGAACCCGCGGCGCACGACCCTGGCCTCGATCGAGGACTTCAGCCAGCTCCCCGGTGCCCGCACCGTCGACGGCCGTCTCGAGTACGCCGTCAAGCTCCCCACCAGCACCGCCAACCCGCGCCGCACCATCCTCATGGTGGCCCCGGCCCCCCGCACCCCGCTGGTCTGAGCTCCGTCTCTGACACTCCTCTCCGGGCCCGGCCCGAAGCGGCCCACGCGATAGCCTGGGTGGCGTTCGAGCAGGGCCCGGCGAGGCCGGAGCCCCGTACTGACCGAGAGGCTCCTCACCGTGCGCATTGCCAGGTTCTCCGTCAAAGAGGGGAGCCCTGCCGCAGGCAGCGTCTCCTTCGGCGTGGTCGAGGGTGATCCCTCCCAGCCCGAATCCCTGGTGGTCCACGCGCTCGCGGGCCACCCGATCGTCTCCATGCAGCTCAGCGGCGAGAGCTACCGGATGCAGGACGTCCGCCTGCTCTCCCCGATCCTGCCCAACAAGATCGTCGCCGTCGGCCGCAACTACGCCGCCCACGCCGCCGAGCTGGGCCACGAGGTCCCGGACGTCCCGCTGACCTTCTTCAAGCCCTCCACGGCCGTGATCGGCCCCACCGAGGCCATCGCCTACCCGCCGTTCTCCTCCGACGTGCAGTTCGAGGGCGAGCTGGCCGTGGTGATCGGCCGGATGGGCCGCGAGGTCCCGCTGGAGCGGGTGCCGGAGATCGTCTTCGGCTACACCTGCGCCAACGACGTGACGGCCCGCGACGTCCAGCAGCGCGAGGGCCAGTGGGCCCGCGCCAAGGGCTTCGACACCTCCTGCCCGCTCGGCCCGTGGATCGAGACCGAACTCGACCCGGCCGACCTGGCCATCACCACCACGCTCAACGGCGAACTCAAGCAGACCGGCCGCACCTCGCTGATGGTCCGCTCGATCGCCGAACTGATCGTGCACATCTCCGAGGCCATGACGCTGCTCCCGGGCGACGTCATCCTCACGGGCACCCCCGCGGGGGTCGGCCCCATGAACGTCGGCGACGAGGTCGCCGTCTCCATCGAAGGCATCGGCACACTCACCAATAAGGTCATCAAGCGTGGCTAACACCCCCACGGACCTGGACCCGACCGTCCGCGTCCGGTTCTGTCCCTCCCCCACCGGCAACCCGCACGTCGGTCTCGTCCGCACCGCCCTCTTCAACTGGGCCTTCGCCCGCCACCACGGCGGCACGCTGGTCTTCCGGATCGAGGACACCGACGCCGCGCGCGACTCCGAGGACTCGTACAACCAGCTGCTCGACGCCATGCGCTGGCTCGGCTTCGACTGGGACGAGGGCCCCGAGGTCGGCGGCCCGCACGAGCCGTACCGGCAGTCGCAGCGGATGGACATCTACGCCGACGTCGCGGCCAAGCTGCACGAGGCCGGGCACGCGTACCACTGCTACTGCTCCACCGAGGAGCTCGACGCCCGCCGCGAGGCGGCCCGCGCGGCCGGCAGGCCGAGCGGCTACGACGGCCACTGCCGCGAGCTGACGGCCGAGCAGGTCGAGCTGTACGTGCAGGAGGGCCGCAAGCCCATCCTGCGCTTCCGGATGCCCGAGGAGACCCTGGTCTTCGACGACCTGGTCCGCGGCACCCTCAGCTTCGACCCCAAGGACGTGCCGGACTACGGCATCGTCCGGGCCAACGGCGCCCCGCTCTACACCCTGGTCAACCCGGTGGACGACGCCCTGATGGGCATCACCCACGTGCTGCGCGGCGAGGACCTGCTCTCCTCCACCCCGCGTCAGATCGCGCTGTACCGGGCGCTCGCGCAGATCGGCGTCGGCAACGGCTCCACCCCGCGCTTCGGCCACCTGCCGTACGTGATGGGGGAGGGCAACAAGAAGCTCTCCAAGCGCGACCCGCAGGCCTCGCTCAACCTCTACCGCGAGCGCGGCTTCATCCCCGAGGGCCTGCTCAACTACCTGGCCCTGCTCGGCTGGTCGCTCTCCGAGGACCAGGACCGGTTCTCGATGGCGGAGCTCGTCGCGGCCTTCGACATCTCGAAGGTCAACGCCAACCCGGCCCGCTTCGACCTGAAGAAGTGCGAGGCCATCAACGCCGAGCACCTGCGCGCGCTGGCCCCCGAGGACTTCTGCGCCCGCCTGGTGCCGTACCTCCAGGCCGCCGGCCTGCTGCCGGCCGAGCCGAGTGCCGCGCAGCTGGAGCTGCTGGCCGCCGTGGCCCCGCTCACCCAGGAGCGGATGGTCGTGCTGGGCGAGATCGTCCAGATGGCCGGCTTCCTCTTCGTCGCCCCCGAGGACTTCGCGGTCGACCCGGACGACGCGGCCAAGGTGCTGAACGCCGACTCCCGCGCCGTCCTGGAGGCCAGCGTCAAGGCGCTGACCGAGCTCGCGGACTTCACCCCCGAGCCGATCCAGGCCGCGCTGCGCGAGGCCCTGGTGGACGGCCTGGGCATCAAGCCCAAGTTCGCCTTCACCCCGCTGCGGGTGGCCGTGACCGGCCGCCGGGTCTCCCCGCCGCTGTTCGAGTCGATGGAGCTGCTCGGCCGCGAGGAGACGCTGCGCCGTCTGACGGCCGCCCTGGAGCTCGTCCCGGCCTCCTGAGCCCCCGCCCCGGACGGCCCGTGCGGCCGTCCGGGGCCTGGCCTGGGTTATCGATTTTGGAGCCAGGCCCCACGTCGGGTAATGTTCTTTCTGCGCCGCCCGGGAGGGAACGGCGAGGGACCAGAAACCTCGTCAGACCGACCAAGACCTACGAAGGGCGGAGCAGCACCGAGAGAGATCCGCGAGGGTCCAACTCTGGTGGGGTATGGTGTAATTGGCAGCACGAGTGATTCTGGTTCATTTAGTCTAGGTTCGAGTCCTGGTACCCCAGCGCAGTACCTGTAGGATCCAGCAGTACCAAGCCCCCGTTGTGTAGCGGCCTAGCACGCTGCCCTCTCACGGCAGTAGCGCCGGTTCGAATCCGGTCGGGGGTACGCAACAACTGAATACGATCACGTGAAACTGATCATGCCCCCGTTGTGTAGCGGCCTAGCACGCTGCCCTCTCACGGCAGTAGCGCCGGTTCGAATCCGGTCGGGGGTACCAGATCCTTTCCACTGTCACCATCCGGAAGCATTGTAAATCCCGGAGGCGACGAAGCTCAGGATCACCAAGTTTGCCCCCGTTGTGTAGCGGCCTAGCACGCTGCCCTCTCACGGCAGTAGCGCCGGTTCGAATCCGGTCGGGGGTACCAAGCAGGAAGGCCGGTGGGCTTCACAGCTCACTGGCCCAGTGCTTTGTTGGGGTATGGTGTAATTGGCAGCACGAGTGATTCTGGTTCATTTAGTCTAGGTTCGAGTCCTGGTACCCCAGCCAGTAGCAAGAAGAGGAAAGCCCCGGTCACCGGGGCTTTTTTGTTTTTCCGGGGAGAATTCCGCCGGCGAACGCTTGAGGCCCGGGGCGCGAATTCACGTGCCCCGGGCCGGAGAATCCGATCAGCCCCGGCGGAGGGCCTCGGTGAGGCGGTTGGCGGCCTCGATGATGGCCTGGGCGTGCATCCGGCCCGGGTGGCGGGTCAGGCGCTCGATCGGGCCGGAGACGGAGACGGCGGCCACCACGCGGTTGGAGGGGCCGCGGACGGGCGCGGAGACGGACGCGACGCCCGGCTCCCGCTCGCCGATCGACTGGGCCCAGCCGCGGCGCCGCACGCCGCTCAGGGCGGTGGCGGTGAAGCGGGCGCCCTGGAGGCCCCGGTGGAGGCGCTCGGGCTCCTCCCAGGCCAGCAGGACCTGGGCGGCGGAGCCGGCCTTCATCGGCAGCGTGGAGCCGACCGGGACGGTGTCCCGCAGGCCGGAGAGGCGCTCGGCGGCGGCGACGCAGATGCGCATCTCGCCCTGCCGGCGGTAGAGCTGTGCGCTCTCGCCGGTGACGTCGCGCAGGTGGGTCAGGACCGGGCCCGCGGTGGCGAGCAGCCGGTCCTCGCCCGCCGCGGCGGAGAGCTCGGAGAGTCGGGGGCCGAGGATGAACCGGCCCTGCATGTCCCTGGTGACCAGGCGGTGGTGTTCGAGTGCGACGGCGAGTCGGTGGGCCGTGGGCCGCGCCAGACCGGTGGCGGCGACCAGCCCCGCCAACGTGGCGGGGCCCGACTCCAGTGCGCTGAGCACCAGAGCGGCCTTGTCGAGAACGCCGACGCCGCTAGAGTTGTCCATGCGCTGATACTGCAATCTCAATCGGCGAGACGCAAGTTCAATCTTCCGAGAAAAGCGCCACTCTGGATCCAGCAGCCCGGGAGACACCCAGGATGTGGATACCCACCGGTGTCCACATTATGGACACGATCCGGCGTGCGGGCTCCCCCGATGCGGCTTTCCGAACCCCGGCCGCGGTGAAGCCTCGACCAGACGAGAAGGCCGGCAGAGCGGCCGGCTGGAGGGATAGTGATGGGACGGACACTGGCGGAGAAGGTCTGGGACGACCACGTCGTCCGGCGCGCCGAGGGCGAGCCCGACCTGCTCTACATCGACCTGCACCTGCTGCACGAGGTGACCAGCCCGCAGGCGTTCGACGGCCTCCGGCTGGCCGGGCGGAAGGTCCGCCGGACCGATCTCACGATCGCGACCGAGGACCACAACACCCCCACCCTCGACATCGACAAGCCGATCGCCGACCCCGTCTCGCGCACCCAGCTGGAGACCCTGCGGCGCAACGCGGCCGAGTTCGGCGTCCGCATCCACTCGCTCGGCGACGTCGAGCAGGGCGTCGTGCACGTGGTCGGCCCGCAGCTGGGCCTGACCCAGCCGGGCACCACGGTGGTCTGTGGCGACTCTCACACCTCCACCCACGGCGCCTTCGGCGCGCTGGCCTTCGGCATCGGCACCAGCCAGGTCGAGCACGTGCTGGCCACCCAGACGCTGCCGCTGGCCCCGTTCAAGACCATGGCGATCACGGTCGAGGGCGAGCTGCCCGAGGGCGTCACCGCCAAGGACCTGATCCTGGCCGTGATCACCAAGATCGGCACCGGCGGGGGCCAGGGCTATGTCCTGGAGTACCGGGGTTCGGCGATCCGCGGGCTCTCCATGGAGGCCCGGATGACCATCTGCAACATGTCCATCGAGGCAGGCGCCCGGGCCGGCATGATCGCCCCCGACCGTGTCACCTTCGACTACCTCGAGGGCCGCCCGCACGCCCCGCAGGGCGCCGACTGGGACGCCGCGGTGGCGTACTGGGAGACCCTGGTCACGGACGAGGACGCGGTCTTCGACCACGAGGTCTTCATCGACGCGGCCGAGCTGACCCCGTTCGTCACCTGGGGCACCAACCCGGGCCAGGGCGCCCCGCTCGGCGCCTCGGTGCCGCACCCGGAGGACTTCGCCGACCCGCAGGAGCGCACCGCCGCCGAGAACGCGCTCAAGTACATGGGCCTGGAGGCCGGTACGCCGCTGCGCGAGGTCGCTGTGGACGCCGTCTTCGTCGGCTCCTGCACCAACGGCCGGATCGAGGACCTGCGCAACGCCGCCGCCGTGCTGGAGGGCCGCAAGGTGGCCGAGGGCGTGCGGATGCTGGTCGTGCCCGGCTCGGTGCGGGTCGCCCTGCAGGCGATCGAGGAGGGCCTGGACAAGGTCTTCACCGCCGCCGGCGCCGAGTGGCGCCACGCGGGCTGCTCGATGTGCCTGGGCATGAACCCGGACCAGCTGGCCCCGGGCGAGCGCTGCGCCTCCACCTCGAACCGCAACTTCGAGGGCCGGCAGGGCAAGGGCGGCCGCACCCACCTGGTCTCGCCCCAGGTGGCCGCCGCCACCGCCGTGCTGGGCCGGCTCGCCGCCCCGTCCGACCTGTCCGCCCCCGTCGCCGTGGAGGTCTGAGCAGCCATGGAGAAGTTCACCACCCACACCGGCACGGCCGTCCCGCTGCGCCGCAGCAATGTGGACACCGACCAGATCATCCCGGCCCACTGGCTGAAGAAGGTCACCCGGTCCGGCTTCGAGGATGGCCTGTTCGAGGCCTGGCGCAAGGACGAGGAATTCGTCCTCAACCGCCCCGAGCACAAGGGCGCCACCGTGCTGGTGACCGGCCCGGAGTTCGGCACCGGCTCCTCCCGCGAGCACGCCGTCTGGGCGCTGCAGAACTACGGCTTCCAGGCCGTCATCTCCTCGCGCTTCGCCGACATCTTCCGCGGCAACTCGCTCAAGAACGGCCTGCTGACGGTCGTGCTGCCGCAGGAGACGGTCGAGCGGCTCTGGGCGCTCGTCGAGGCCGACCCGACGGCAGAGATCACCGTTGATCTGGAGGCGCGCGAGGTGCGGGCCGAGGGCGTGACCGCCCCCTTCGAGCTGGACGACAACGTGCGTTGGCGGCTGCTCAACGGCCTGGACGACATCGGCATCACGCTGGGCAACGAGGACGAGATCGCGGCCTTCGAGGCCACCCGCCCGAGCTTCAAGCCCCGGACGCTGCCCATCGCCTGAGCTGCGCGTTTTCTGACTGGCCGCCGGATGGCCCGTCTCCCTTCGGGGGGGCGGGCCATCCGCCCGTTCCGGGGGCCCGGCCGGGCTTGAGATCAACGGGAGTTCGGCCCGGAGTTCGCCCCGGATAGCCGCCCTCGATTTGCACAACGCCGGGGCGTGCGCAGGGCAACTCCGTACAGATGGCACAATCGTTGCATGCACCGGCACCTTGAACCTCCGTACGTGGGCGGCGAACCCGCGTCGTCGGAGGGGACGGCCGGCTGTACCGAGAGTCGAATTGACGATCGGCCGGACGACGACACCTCACGAGTTGAGGAGCCGGACGAGTCGGAAGTCGCAGCGCGTTACGCCGCTGTGGCAGAGCGGTTGAAGCAGGCCCACGCTCGCGTATCTGCGCTGAACGTGTCAGCAGAGGCAAAGACCGCTCTCACCCGTCAACTGCTGATCGTCACGGAGACCGCCAAGCGTGATCTCCCGGAGGCGGCGCGGCGGTTGAGTCGCTTTGTACGAGACCTCGACGAGGGGCGCCCGCCCGCCGAGTGAGGCACCGGACGCGCAAATCCATTGCGACACTAGGGTGATTCGCGCGTTTGGTAATTGAAAGTCCGCAGATACATACCTAACGTGCGAATTGAACGGATGGAATCATCCGGCGCCCGTTTCCGAAGGGGAAGACGTGAACAAGGCTCAGCTTGTCGAAGCGGTGGCCGAGCAGCTGGGCGGTCGCAAGGCTGCCGCAGAGGCCGTCGACGCAGTGCTCGACACCATGGTGCGTGCCGTTGTGGCGGGTGACCGCGTGTCGGTCACCGGTTTCGGCACCTTCGAGAAGGTGGAGCGCTCCGCGCGCTTCGCCCGCAACCCGCAGACCGGCGAGAAGGTCAAGGTCAAGAAGACCTCGGTGCCTCGCTTCCGTCCCGGCCAGGGCTTCAAGGACCTGGTCTCCGGCAGCAAGAAGCTGCCGAAGGACGGCCCCTCGGTGAAGAAGGCCCCCAAGGGCTCGCTCACCCCGGGCAAGAGCGGCACCACCGCCGCCGTCAAGCGCGCCGCCACCAAGCGCGCTGCCTCCGCTGCTGCCGCCACGCCGGCCGCCGCGAAGAAGACGGTCGCGAAGAAGGCCACCGCCACCGCCACCAAGAAGGCGACCACGGCGAAGAAGGCCACCGCGGTCAAGAAGACCACCACCGCCGCCGCGAAGAAGTCGACCCCGGCGGTCAAGAAGACGGCTGCGGTCAAGAAGACCACTGCCGCCGCCCCGGCCGCCAAGAAGGCCGCCCCCGCGAAGAAGGCCACCGCGGTCAAGAAGACCGCCCCGGCCAAGAAGACCGCCACGCGCAAGACCACCGCGCGCAAGTCGGCCGCCAAGTAAGGGCTCCCAGCCCCCACCCCGGCGTTCGCCGCGAGAGCCGTGACGGCTCGCACCTCGGGACTGTCCCAGTCTCCGGGTACGAGCCGTCACGGCTTTTCCGTTCTCGGCTGACGGGGAGTTCAGCCGACGGGCAGTTCGTAGTAGATCTCCCAGCGGGAGTCCGGCACGACGAAGTCGGCGGTCTCCACCGCGCGGCCTTCGACGTCGTAGTACGTCCGCTCGATCAGCGTGACCGGCTCGCTCGCCGAGGTGCCGAGCCGTACGGAGTACTCCCGGCCGGCCAGGGCCGGGCGCGGCCGCTCGACGGCGCGCTCCACCGTGATGCCGATCGCGGCCATCCGCTCCACCACGCTCTTGTGGCGCAGCGGGCCGAGGGTCGGGAAGGCGATCGGGGTGCCTCTGGTGAGGTACTGCGGCTCCCAACTCGTGATCACCTGCATCGTCTTGCCGTCGATCAGGTAGTCGTAGGACGTACGGGTGATCAGGTCGCCCGGGTCGATGCCCAGTCGGGCGGCGATCTCCTCCGAGGCCTTCACGTCCGAGGTGCTGTCCACGGTGGGTGTGCCGGGCGGCACGCTGCGCAGGTCGGTGTAGAGCGGCGGGGTGTGGTGCGAGCGGAGCATCCGGTGGCGCGGTGAGCGGGCCTTCACGAAGGTGCCCGATCCCGCGACGCCGTGGAGCAGCCCCTCGCTGATCAGCAGCTCCATGGCGCGCTGCACCACGTTGGGGCCGACGCCCAGCTCCTTGCCGAGCGTGGCCCGGGAGGGCAGCCGCTCGCCGACCTCCCACTCCCCGTCGGTCACGCGCTGGCGCAGCTGGTCGGCGATCCGCAGGTAGGGCGGGTCGTTGGTGCGCATCTGGTCCTCCCCGGCGGCAGGTTGCGTTCTCTGCCCACCTGGGCCAGGCGGGCGATTCGGCATTGACAATCTAATGCATCAGGTGGAATCTAATGACTTAGCTTTACGTTCTGTGACCGACCGCTCGCGGGGAGAGTCGTTGCGTGCGAACCACCAGGGCCTTTGACGTCGCGAACCGCCTTGCCATGGCCGCGGGGGAGCGCGCACGCATCAGTATCCGCCCTGGCGGCGGCTACCGGGTGAAGGTGGCGCTGGCTCAGGAGATGAGTGGCGAGGCCCAGTTGGCCGTCCTCGAGGTGCTCCAGGAGGCGGACCGGTACGGACACCACTACACGCCGACGGCCCAGTGGGTCTGGGCCGAGTTCGACCAGGAGCAGGAGAGCCCGAGTTGACCAGACGCGCGAGCGGCGGTGGCCCCTACACCGTCGAGATCGAGGACATCACCGCCCCGGCCACCTTCGCGAACCTCGCGGATGCCCTGGCCGCACTCTGGGAGGCGCTCCGCGCCCTCCCGCTGGGGTGGACCCAGGCCGAGGCGTACCGGTACTTCCTCGGGCCGGACGGGGTCGAGCGGGTCGAGGCCTTCCTGGAACGCGACGACCAGCTCGTGCTGACCTTCGCCATGGCGGGGCGGACGCACGCGGTGCTGCTCATGCAGTGAGCGGTGGACCGGCTGGGCCCTGGGCCGCTCGGCCGGCGCTCAGGCCTCGGCGGGGTCGGGGAAGGTCTGGAGGGTGACGAAGACGACGCGGCGGGCCTCGCCGCTGCCCTCGGTGCGGATGCGGACGCGCTGGCCCGGGCGGAGCAGGCGCAGGCCCCCCGCGTCGAAGGCTTCGGCGTCGAACGGGACGGGCGTGCCGTCGTCGAGGAGCACGGACCCGGCGCGGGTGGCGGGGTCGAAGGTGAACGCGGTGGCCTGCATGGCGCCAGCATAGCGAGCGGGCCCGGCGCGGCCGGGGCGCTCGGCGAGACCCCGTCAGACCAGGGCACCCAGCACCCGGGTCGGCGGTGGGCGGGCCCGGCCGGGTGGTGGGACCCGGCCGGGCCCGGGGTCAGACCAGGGCGGTGGTCAGGGCCGAGGTGTGGGGGCCGAGGCCGAGGGAGTGGGCCTCGGTGAGGTCGGCGTGGGTGTCGACGTCGCGGCGGACGGTCGGTGCGGGGAGGGTGAGTTCGCGGGCTCCGGAGGCGGCGTGGCGGGCGCGGGAGCCGGGGCCGAAGGCGGGGGAGAGGGAGTGGCCCGGCGGGGTGGCCAGCAGGGTGGTGCCGGAGCCCGGGGTGTCGGCGAGGAAGCAGCGGCCGCCCTCGGCCGCGGCGGCGGTGAGCACCTGGCCGAGCTCTGCCGGCCGCAGGGCCGGCAGGTCGGCGGAGAGCACGGCCACCCGGCCACCCGGCGCGAGCCGGGCGGCGCGCTCCGCGCCGTGCGCCAGCGCCGCGTTGAGCCCGCCGGCCGGTTCGTCGGCGAGCACGGCCGCTCCGAGGGCGGCCAGCCGGGCGCCCGCCACCGGATCGACCGTGACCACCAGCACCCGCTCGACCAACGGGCAGGCCAGCGCCGCCGCGACGGTGTCCAGGGCGAAGGCGAGCGCGAACTCGGGCCGCCGGGGCCCGGCATGCGGGGCGAGCCGGCTCTTGGCCGCGCTGAGCGGCTTCAGCGGCAGCACCAGCGACCAGCCACGCTCGTCGGCAGACGCCGCAGACCCGGCGAGCCTGCCGGACCCGGCGGGCTGAGCGAGTGCGGCGCGCGGGGAAGCTGCGGCGGACCCGGCGCGTGCGGCAGGTGCGGCGGGCGGCTCGGCGGGGCTGGGGCGTACGGTGTGTTCGGTCATCGGCGCCCATTGTGGTGCCGTGGCCCGAGCCCCCGCCAGGACACCGGGCCGGGCCGGCTCCGACGTGTGGTGCATCACTGTGCGGCGGGCCGCCGGTACCGTTGCTCGACAGTCGGCGCGGGCAGGCGCGAGACTGACGACCTGCGGCAGCTTCCGTGCCGCAACGGATGAGGAGGAGCTGGGGTGGCCCGCCGCTCGAACGCCCGGTTCGGCAACGCCGACTACGGGATCTGGTACCGCTTCGCGGCCGTGCTGGTGAAGCCGGTGACGACCGCCCTGGCGAAGCCGGAGTGGCACGGTTGGGAGCACCTGCCCGAGGAGGGCGGCTTCCTGACGGTGGTGAACCACAACTCCGTGATCGACCCGGTGTTCTACGCGCACTGGCAGTACAACAGCGGCCGCCCGCCCCGGATCCTGGGCAAGTCCTCGCTGTTCTCGATCCCGTTCATCGGGTTCATGCTGCGCAAGACCGGGCAGATCCCGGTCTTCCGGGAGTCCACCGACGCCGCCGCGGCCTTCCGGGCCGCGATCGCCGCGATCGAGCAGGGCGAGTGTGTGCAGTTCTACCCCGAGGGCACCCTCACCCGTGACCCGGACCTGTGGCCGATGACCGGCAAGAGCGGCGCGGCCCGGGTCGCGCTGATGACCGGCGCGCCGGTCATCCCGGTCGCGCACTGGGGCGCGCACGAGATCATGCCGCCGTACGGCAAGGGCGGGAAGGGCAAGTTCAACCTCTTCCCCCGGCACAAGGTGGTCGTGGCGGCCGGCCCGGCCGTGGACCTGAGCAAGTACCAGGGCCAGGAGCTCACCGCCCAGGTGCTCAAGGACGCCACCGAGGACATCATGACGGCGATCACCGCCGTGCTGGCCGGGATCCGCGGCGAGGAGCCCCCGGCCGAGCGGTACGACATGCGCAAGGCCGCCAAGCAGCGCGCCGAGGCCGCCGCGGCCAAGGGCGGCCGGGCGGCCGGAGGCAGCAAGAAGGCGCGAAGCGGCACGAAGGCCGACGGCGAAGAGGAGGCGGGCAAGTGACGCGCTGCGCGGTGCTCGGCACCGGCTCCTGGGGCACGGCCTTCGCGATGATCCTGGCCGACGCCGGGTGCGAGGTGGTGCTCTGGGGCCGCCGCAAGGAGCTGGTGGACGCGATCGACACGGGTCACGTCAACCCGGACTACCTGCCGCAGCTCACGCTGCCGGCGAGCATCCGGGCCACCACCGACGCCGCCGAGGCGCTGGCCGGCGCCGACTTCGCGGTGCTCGCGGTGCCCTCGCAGACCCTGCGCGAGAACCTCGCCGCCTGGGCCCCGCTGCTCGGGCCCGAGACGGTGCTGGTCAGCCTGATGAAGGGCATCGAGCTCGGCAGCACCAAGCGGATGAGCGAGGTGATCCAGGAGGTGGCCGGGGTCGGCCCCGAGCGGGTCGTGGTGGTCACCGGGCCCAACCTGGCCGGCGAGATCGCCAACCGGCAGCCCGCCGCCACCGTGGTGGCCTGCACCGAGGAGGCGGTGGCCAAGCGCCTCCAGGCCGCCTGCCACACCCCGTACTTCCGCCCGTACACCAACACCGACGTGGTCGGCTGCGAGCTCGGCGGGGCGGTCAAGAACGTGATCGGCCTGGCGGTCGGCATGGCCGACGGCATGGGCCTGGGCGACAACACCAAGGCCACCCTGATCACCCGCGGCCTGGCCGAGACGATGCGGCTGGGCCTGGCGCTCGGCGCCGACCCGGTGACCTTCGCCGGGCTGGCCGGGATGGGCGACCTGGTCGCCACCTGCTCCTCGCCGCTCTCCCGCAACCACACCTTCGGCACCAACCTCGGCCGGGGCATGTCGCTGGAGGAGACCATCAAGGCCACCAAGCAGACCGCCGAGGGCGTGAAGTCCTGCGCCTCGGTGCTCGACCTGGCCCGGCGCAACGGCGTGGAGATGCCGATCGTCGAGGCCGTGGTGGACGTGGTGCACAACGGCCGCCCCACCCAGGAGGCGCTCGCCACCCTGATGGCCCGCTCGGCCAAGCCCGAGCGTCGCTGAGGCCGGAGCGGTCCGGGTACGGCCGGGTGGACCTGACGGTGCTGTCGGTGACTTCCGTCGAAACGCTCGCACGGTAGTCTCAAACGCGATATGAGCATCGAACAGAACACCCCGCACCCGGGCGCTTCGGGCGCCGTCAAGCCGCGCGTCGCGATCGTCTTCGGCGGACGCAGCTCCGAGCACGGCGTCTCGGTCTCCACGGCCGCCAGCGTGTTCGCCGCGATCGACCGCACCAAGTACGAGGTGCTGCCGGTCGGCATCACCCACGAGGGCCGCTGGGCGCTCGTTCAGGAGCCGAGCGGGATCTCGCTGGCGGCGGGCAACGTCCCCGACGTGGAGCAGATCGCCGAGTCCGCCGAGGGCCAGCTCGCGCTGCCGGGCTACCCGGCCGTCCGCGAGGTGCTCTGGTCCGAGCCCGGCGCCACGCCGAAGGCGCTCGGCGAGGTGGACGTGGTGCTGCCGCTGCTGCACGGCCCCTGGGGCGAGGACGGCACCCTCCAGGGCCTGCTGGAGCTCTCCGGCGTGCCGTACGTCGGCTCCGGCGTGCTGGCCAGCGCGGTCGGGATGGACAAGGAGTACACCAAGCGCCTGCTCGAATCGAACGGGCTGTACGTCGGCGAGTACACCGTGATCCGCCCGCGCGATTGGGAGGGCGAGGCCGGCCGGGCCGCCGCCCGCGAGCGGGTGGCCGCGCTCGGCCTGCCGGTCTTCGTCAAGCCCTGCCGGGCCGGCTCCAGCATCGGCATCACCAAGGTCAAGGACCTGGCCGACCTGGACGGCGCGATCGAGGAGGCCCGCCGCCACGACCCCAAGGTGATCGTGGAGCGCGGGGTGGCCGGCCGGGAGATCGAGTGCGGCGTGCTCGACACCCCCGAGGGCCCGAAGGCCAGCCTGCCGGCCGAGGTGCTGGTCGGCGGCGACTTCGAGTTCTACGACTTCGAGGCCAAGTACGTCGACTCCTCCGAGGTGCAGATCCCGGCGGCGCTGACCGAGGCCGAGACGGCCGAGATCCGCCGCCAGGCCCTGATCGCCTTCGAGGCGCTCAGCTGCGAGGGCCTGGCCCGGGTGGACTTCTTCCTGCTGGAGGACGGCCGCTGGATGGTCAACGAGATCAACACCATGCCCGGCTTCACCCCCATCTCGGCCTACCCGAAGATGTGGGAGGCCACCGGCCTGCCGTACGCGGAGCTGATCGACCGCCTGCTGACGGCCGCGCTGAGCCGGTCTACCGGCCTGCGCTGACGGACGGGATACCCGCTGGGATCGTGGCCTTGATCGCGTCGGTCAACGAGCTCAGCGGGTCCGCGTAGTTGGGGTAGGCCCCCTTGGGCACGTGGATCTCCACGTACGCCTTCACCTGCGAGGTGACGAAGAAGTACCCGCCGTGCCCGTCCTCGCCCATGCCGAACTGCACGTCGTTGACCTCGGGGGAGCGGGCGCTCCAGTCGTTGTCCAGGTAGTCGGGCCGGATGATCCCGCAGCGCAGCACCGTCCGGGGTGAACTGCCCCAGGCGGCGGTGTACGGCGAGGCGGGCTCCGGGTCGGACCGCTTGTGCCCGAGCAGCTCGTTCGGCAGTGCCTTGTCCAGCGCCTCGCAGTACTGCGCGACGCTCGGGCCGGGCGTCGGCGGCGCGAGCTGCTCCGGCCCCGTCCAGCCGCCGACCAGCAGACCGGCGCAGCCCAGCAGCGCGAGCGCGGGCGTGGCCCAGCGGACCGGGGCGGGCATGGCGCGCAGCGCGCGGAGAGCTGTCATGCGCCGATGGTATCGGCGCTTACGCGCCGGACCCCTAGAGGTGCACCACCGGACAGGTGAGGGTGCGGGTGATGCCCTCGACCTGCTGGACCTTGGCGACGACCATCCGGCCCAGGTCGTCCATGGTCTCGGCCTCGGCGCGGACGATGACGTCGTACGGGCCGGTGACGTCCTCGGCCTGCACCACGCCCTCGATCTCGGTGATGGACCGGGCCACGGCGGTGGCCTTGCCGACCTCGGTCTGGATCAGAATGTATGCCTGTACCACGGGGACCTCCAGGCGGCTGGGTACCGGGATCGCCGCTGGGTGGAGCCGCGGGGGCGGGGGCGACCGGCAGACTGATCACCACGCTACCGCGCGGGGCGGCCGGGAGGGGAGACTTCTGCGGGAGCCGGGGGGCGTTACGCTGCGCGCGGGCGACCAGTTGGCTAGGGAGAGGACGGCACATGCAGGGGACCGTGGGCGAGCTCGGCGAGTTCGGCCTCATCCGGGAGCTGACGGCACGGCTGCCGCTGACCCCGGCCGTCGACCTCGGTCCGGGCGACGACGCCGCCGTGGTGAAGGCACCGGACGGCCGGGTGGTCGCCACCACCGACGTGCTGATCGAGGGCCGGCACTTCCGCCGGGACTGGTCCACCGCGTACGACGTGGGCCGCAAGTCCGCCGCGCAGAACCTCGCCGACGTGGCCGCGATGGGCGCGGTGCCGACCGCGATCCTGCTGGGGCTGGTCGCGCCGGCCGATCTGCCGACCACCTGGGCCACCGAGCTGATGGACGGTCTGCGGGACGAGTGCCAGGTGGCCGGGGCTGCCGTGGTGGGCGGGGACGTGGTGCGCGGCGAGACCATCACGCTGGCGATCACCGCGCTCGGCGACCTCCAGGGGCGCAAGCCCGTCAAGCGCTCGGGTGCCCAGGTGGGTGACGTGGTGGCGGTGACCGGCTGGCTGGGCTGGTCGGCGGCCGGGCTCACCGTGCTCTCCCGAGGCTTCCGCTCCCCGCGCGCCTTCGTCGAGGCGCACCGCCGCCCCGAGCCGCCGTACCACGCGGGCCCGGCCGCCGCCGAGCTCGGCGCCACCGCGATGATCGACGTGAGCGACGGCCTGGTGGCCGACCTGGGCCACGTCGCCGCGGCCAGCGCGGTGGACATCGACCTCAGGGCCGCCGACTTCGACGTGCCCGCGCAGATGGCCGACATCGGCCAGGCCGTCGGGGTCGACCCGCTGGTCTGGGTGCTCTCCGGCGGCGAGGACCACGCGATCGTGGCCACCTTCCCCTCCAGCGCCCAGCTGCCGGCCCGCTGGCGGGTGATCGGCCGGGTGGTCCGCCCGGCGAGCCCGGCCCGCGGCGGCCAGGTCACGGTGGACGGTGCCCCCTGGGACGCGGCGGGCGGATGGGACCACTTCGCGGCCGAGTGACGCGCCCGTCCGGCTTGGGCCGTTGGAGTCGCGGGAATGGGCTTTACGAGGTCTCGGCCGCGTAGTATCAGGCCTCGGCCGGGTCGTTATGTCCGGTCTGTCCCGCCCCAGCTACTCGTGTGCCGGTCTGCGCCCGCACACAGAGCGGAGACCGAGTCACCCATGCGTATCGGCGTCCTGACCAGCGGTGGCGACTGCCCCGGCCTCAACGCGGTGATCCGCTCCGTGGTGCACCGGGGCACGGATGTGCACGGGGACGAGATCCTCGGCATCGAGGACGGCTTCCTCGGCCTGATCGAGGGCCGGGCCCGCCCGGTCTCGCACGACGACGTGACCGGTCTGCTCACCCTCGGCGGCACCATCCTCGGCTCGGCCCGGGTCCAGCGCGAGCGGATCAACTGGGCCGTGGACAACTGCGAGCGGCTGGCCGCCGACCTGGGCATCGACGCGCTGATCGCGATCGGCGGCGAGGGCACCCTGACGGCGGCCAAGATGTTCAGCGACGCCGGGCTGCCGGTGGTCGGCGTGCCGAAGACCATCGACAACGACATCGACGCCACCGACATGACCTTCGGCTTCGACACCGCCGTCCACGTGGCCACCGAGGCGATCGACCGGCTCAAGACCACCGCCGAATCCCACCAGCGGGTGATGGTGGTCGAGCTCATGGGCCGGCACACCGGCTGGATCACGCTCACCGCCGGGATGGCGGCCGGTGCGCACGGCATCCTCATCCCGGAGAAGCCCTTCGACATCGAGGCCGTCTCCCGGATGATCGAGGAGCGCTTCCAGCGCGGCAAGAAGTTCGCCATCATCGCCGTCGCCGAGGGGGCCAAGCCGGCCCCCGGCACGCTCCGCTTCGACCACGGCGAGGTGGACCAGTTCGGCCACCAGACCTTCGGCGGCATCGGCAACCGGCTGGCCGGCGAGCTGGAGTCCATCCTCGGCAAGGAGGCCCGCCCGGTCATCCTCGGCCACACCCAGCGCGGCGGCACCCCCACCGCCCTCGACCGCGTCCTCGCCACCCGCTTCGGCTGGCACGCCGTCGAGGCCGTCCACAAGGGCGCCTTCGGCCACTTCACCGCCCTGCGCGGCACCGACATCGAACTCGTCCCCGTCGCCGAGGCCGTCACCCAGCTGAAGACCGTCCCGCCGGACCGCTGGGCGGAGTCGGAAGCCGTGCTCTGATTCGCACCATGGGTCAGTTGCACTATCAGGGGCGCGGGGAACGGCGCGGCCGACCGCTGGGGCGTTCACCTTGCTGGTCAGGGCAATCCCTGCCGTGGATACCGCCCCAGTAAGGTTGTCAGCCATGACACCTGCACCCCCTCGCGTCCTGACCATCGCCGGCTCCGACAGCGGTGGTGGCGCCGGCATCCAGGCCGACCTCAAGGCGATGCTCGCGCTCGGCGTGCACGGCATGAGCGTGATCACCGCCGTCACGGCGCAGAACTCGCTCGGGGTGCAGGGCTACTGGGAGCTGCCCGCCGAGGCCGTCCGGGCGCAGTACCGCAGCGTGGTGGACGACATCGGGGTGCAGGCCGTGAAGACCGGCATGCTCGCCTCGATCGAACTGGTGGAGACCGTCTCGGAGCTGCTCACCGGCGTCGGCGCCCCGGTGGTGGTCGACCCGGTCGGGGTCTCCAAGCACGGGGACGCGCTGCTCGCCGCCGAGGCGGTGGCCACCCTGCGCGAGCGGCTGCTGCCGGTGGCCACCCTGGCCACGCCCAACCTGCACGAGGTGACGCAGCTCACCGGCCTGACCGTCGCCGGGGAGCGGGACATGCGGCCCGCCGCCGAGGCGATGCTCGCGCTCGGCCCGCGCTGGGCCCTGATCAAGGGCGGCCACCTGGAGGGCGAGGCCGCCGACCTGCTGCTCGGCCCGGACGGCGTCGAGCACTGGTACCGCGCTCCGCGCCACGACAACCGCCACACCCACGGCACCGGCTGCACCCTGGCCAGCTCGATCGCCGCCGAGCTCGCCAAGGGCGCCGAGGTGCCCGAGGCGGTGGCCGCCGCCAAGGCCTACGTCACCGGCGCCATCGCGGCCGGCTTCGCCCTCGGCGCGGGCATCGGCCCGGTCGACCACGGCTGGCGCACCCGCTGACGGGCCCGCGCCGGACGCACTCGCGCCGGACGCACTGTGGCGGCGGCACCCGGGAGGGTGCCGCCGCCACAGTGTCCGGACAAACGAATAACCGACCCACCCGAGGGTGAATCGGTTACCCGGAGGACCGGCTTACCGGTCTGCGCGTCAGCGCGAGACCTTACCGGCCTTGATGCACGAGGTGCAGACGTTGAGCCGCTTCGGCGTACGCCCGATCACAGCGCGCACCGTCTGGATGTTGGGGTTCCAACGACGACGGGTACGGCGGTGCGAGTGGGAGATGTTGTTGCCGAAGCCCGGCCCCTTGCCGCAGACGTCGCAGTTGGCAGCCACAGGAGTCACTCCAAGACTTCAGAATCATTTACGTTCGAAAACCCCGGCTGAGACGCTCTGCCCACTCACGTGGACCGAATCGACTCAAGGGGTGAGCCTGGACTGTTCCAGGCAACCGGGAGAGCATACAACGCCGACTCCGGTTCAACGAAACTACCATGGTTCGGCCCATGATCGTCCCCTCCGGTCCTCCTGCCAGCGACGTTCCCCCCGTCCCCCGATAACCTGCCACCATCACCCCCCGCCGCCGCGCCTCCCCGCGTCCAGGTGGCGTTCACCCGGAGGAGACCTGGTGCTGGACACGATCGACGCCTCGACCGTCCGCACCTGGTGCCGGCTCGCGCTCGCCGCGCTGGGGCAGGCCCGGGAGGAGATCGACGCGCTGAACGTCTACCCGGTGCCGGACGGGGACACCGGGACCAACCTCTACCTGACGCTCGAATCGGCCGCCGTCGCGGTGGAGGAGCAGTACGCGGGGGAGGGGGAGCCCGGGCTCGCGGCCGTGGTCGGCGCGATGGCGCGCGGGGCGTTGATCGGGGCCCGGGGCAACTCCGGGGTGATCCTGGCGCAGCTGCTGCGCGGGATGGCCGAGGAGCTGAGCCTGGGTGGTGAGCCCGAGCGGCTGCGGGCCGCCCTGCTGCGGGCCGCCGACTCCGCGTACCAGGCCGTGGCCGAGCCGGTGGAGGGCACGCTGCTCACCGTGGCGGCCGCCGCCGCCCAGGCCGCCGCCGTCGGCGACGGGCTGGCCGACACCGCCGACACCGCCTACCGGGCCGCCCGCCGGGCGCTCCAGCAGACGCCCGATCAGCTGGACGTGCTGGCCGAGGCCGGGGTGGTGGACGCGGGCGGCCGCGGCCTGGTGGCCATCCTCGGGGCGCTGGCCGACGCCGTCTCCGGGCAGACCCCGATGGGCCCGCTCGCGCTGCGCCAGGAGCTCGGGCTGAGCCTGGTCGACCTGCCGGGCTGCGAGGGGCACGAGCGCCCGCCCGGCCTGGGCCACCCCGCCTTCGAGGTGATCTACCTGCTGGACGCCCCGGACGAGGCGCTGCCCGCGCTGCGCGGCAGGCTGGCCGGGCTCGGCGACTCGCTGGTGATCGGCGGCGGGGACGGGCTGTGGAACGTGCACGTCCACGTGGACGACGCGGGCGCCGCCGTCGAGGCCGGCGTGGAGGCCGGGCGGCCCTACCAGATCCGGATCACCCACTTCGCCGAGGCAGCCGCCCGGGCGGGGGAGCGGGCCGGGGCCGAGCCGCAGGGGCGGGCCGTGCTCAGCGTGGTCTCCGGCAGCGGCCTGGCCGAGCTCTGCGAGCAGGCCGGCGCCGCCGTGCTGCTCGCCGACCCGGACCGCCCCCCGGCCAGCGCCGAGCTGGCCGAGGCGCTGCGCCGCTGCGCCGCCCGCGAGGTGGTGCTGCTGCTCAACGACCCCGAGCTGCGGGCCGCCGCCGGGGCCGCCGCCGACCAGCTGCGCGAGGAGGGCGTGCGGATCGCCGTGCTGCCCACCCGCTCGCCCGTCCAGGGGCTGGCCGCGCTGGCCGTGCACGAGAACTCCCGCCGCTTCGACGAGGACGTGGTCGCGATGACCTCCGCCGCCGGGGCCACCCGCTACGCCGAGCTGGCCGTCGCCGAGGGGGAGTCCTGGACGATGGCCGGGGTCTGCCAGGCCGGCGACGTGCTCGGCCTGATCGACGGGGACGTGGCCGTGATCGGCGCCGACCTCCTGGAGACCGGCAGCACCGTGCTCGCCCGGATGCTCGCGGCCGGCGGCGAACTGGTCACCCTCGTCCTCGGCGCGGGCGCCCCCGCCACCCTGGCCGACCAGCTGGTGGCGCACGCCCGACGCCAGCGCCCCGAGGTCGACACCGTGGTCTTCGCGGGCGGCCAGGAGGCGGCTCCGCTGCTCATCGGGGTGGAGTAGCCGCGGCTCGTCAGCGCCGTGGTGTCCAATAGGGCTTGATGTCTGCCCTGGACGAACCCCTGACCAAGCTCGTCGGCGACCGCACCGCGAAGGTGCTGGCCGACAGCCTCAAGCTGCGCACGGTCGGCGACCTGCTGCACCACTACCCACGGCGGTACGTGGAGCGCGGCCAGCTCACCAGCCTGGACGACCTGGAGGTCGACGAGCACGTCACCGTGCTCGCCCGGATCGAGAAGGTCACCCTGATCCCGTTCAAGGCCCGCAAGGGTGACCGGCTGGAGGTGGTGGTCACCGACGGGCGCGGCCGGCTCAGCCTGGTCTTCTTCAACCAGGGCTGGCGGCAGAAGGAGCTGCGGCCCGGCGCCCAGGGCCTCTTCGCCGGCAAGGTGGGCGTCTTCAACCGCAGCCGCCAACTCGCCTCGCCCGATTACCAGTTGATCGACGAGGAGGAGGGCGGCGGAGCCGCCGAGCAGTTCGCCGGCCGGCTCATCCCGGTCTACCCGGCCAGCGCCCAGCTGCCCAGCTGGAAGCTCTCGCTCTGCGTCGAGACGGCCCTCACCAAGCACCTCGGCGACCTGCGCGACCCGCTGCCCGAGGAGCTGCGCACCCGGCACGACCTGATCCCGCTGGCCGAGGCCGTCGAGCTGATCCACCGCCCGCGCAGCCAGGCCGACCGCGAGCGCGCCCAGGAGCGCCTGCGCTGGGACGAGGCCTTCGTGCTCCAGACGGCGCTGGCCCAGCGCCGGGCCGAGGACGGCGCCCGCCCGGCCTTCGCCCGCAAGGGCGTGGCCGACGGCCTGCTGGACGCCTTCGACGCCCGGTTGCCGTTCACCCTCACCGAGGGGCAGCAGAAGGTGTGCGGCGAGATCTTCGCCGAGCTGGCCACCGAGCACCCGATGCACCGGCTGCTCCAGGGCGAGGTCGGCTCTGGCAAGACCTTGGTCGCGCTGCGGGCCATGCTGCGCACGGTGGACAGCGGCGGCCAGGCCGTGCTGCTCGCGCCCACCGAGGTGCTCGCCCAGCAGCACCACCGCTCGATCGTCGAGATGATGGGCGATCTGGCCGAGGGCGGCTCGCTCTTCGGCTCCGAGATCGGCACCAAGGTGGTGCTGCTGACCGGCTCGATGGGCGTGCCCGCGCGGCGGCAGGCGATGCTCGACATGGCCAGCGGCGACGCCGGGCTGGCGATCGGCACCCACGCGCTGATCGAGGACAAGGTGCAGTTCCAGGACCTCGGCCTGGTGGTGGTGGACGAGCAGCACCGCTTCGGCGTGGAGCAGCGCGACGCCCTCCGGGCCAAGGGCGAGCAGCCCCCGCACCTGCTGGTGATGACGGCCACGCCGATCCCGCGCACCGTGGCGATGACGGTCTTCGGCGATCTGGAGACCTCGGTGCTCGACCAGCTCCCGGCCGGGCGCTCGCCGATCTCCACCCATGTGGTGCCGGCCCTGGAGAAGCCCAACTTCCTGGCCCGGGCCTGGGAGCGGGTCCGCGAGGAGGTCGGCAAGGGCCACCAGGCGTACGTGGTCTGCCCCCGGATCGGGGACGAGCCGGAGGACGGCAAGAAGAAGCGCAAGGCCACCCCGGACGACCCCGAGGACCTCGGCGCCGGCAGCGACGAGAAGCGGCCGCCGCTCTCGGTGGTGGAGACGGCCGAGAAGCTGGTCAAGGGCCCGCTGGCCGGGCTGCGGGTGGAGATCCTGCACGGGCGGCTGGCGCCGGAGGCCAAGGACGAGGTGATGCGGCGGTTCTCGGCGGGCGAGGTGGACGTGCTGGTCGCCACCACGGTGATCGAGGTCGGCGTCAACGTGCCGAACTCCACCGTCATGGTGATCATGGACGCCGACCGGTTCGGCGTCTCCCAACTGCACCAGCTCCGCGGCCGGGTCGGCCGCGGCTCGGCGGCCGGCCTCTGCCTGCTGGTCAGCGAGATGCCGGCCGGCTCCTCGGCCCGGGCCCGGCTGGACGCGGTGGCCGCCACCCTGGACGGCTTCGAGCTCTCCCGGATCGACCTCGAACAGCGCCGCGAGGGCGACGTGCTGGGCCAGGCCCAGTCCGGGGTGAAGTCCTCGCTCAAGGTGCTCTCCGTCCTGGAGGACGAGGAGATCATCGCCACCGCCCGCGAGGAGGCCACCCGCCTGGTCGCCGCCGACCCGACCCTGGCCGCCCACCCTGCCCTCCGCGAGACCCTGGCGGGGCTGCTGGACGAGGACCGCGCAGCCTTCCTCGACAAGGGATAGACCCGCCCCTCCAGGGGCGCGGGGAACTGCGCGAGATCGGAAGAAGCGCGCCTTCAAGATCGCAGAGATGCCCAGTTGCACCGTCAACGGATAGTGCAAGTGGGCATCTGCGTAAGACAGCGGCAGCGTGCATGGCTGGCCGCGCCGTTCCCCGCGCCCCTGGTGGTGCCCTTGGTTGTCAGTGCCGGACGAGAGAATGTAAGTGTTCAGGGCGGTCCTCAAGGGCCGTTCCTGGCGCGACACTTGGGGGTCCTGCCATGGCATTTCGTCATCTCAACGAGCTCCCGCTCGGCGACAAGGTCTTCCGGATCGAGCTCGCCAGCGAGGACGACCGCGAAATCACCCTCACCCTGACCGGCTGGCGGGAGGGCGCTTCCGCCAGCCCGCTCGCGAGCGGCAAGCTCCGCCTTCCGGTGGAGGACGTCGCCTCGCTCCGGATCGCGCTCAACCGGGCGCTGCGCGCCCTGGCGATCGTGGCCGACGTCTCCGAGCCGATCCCGGACCGGGACGTGCTCCGTGAGCTGTACCCCGGGCACGGCGCGCCGTGGGTGCCGCAGCACGAGGAGGAGCTGGTCCGCCGCTTCCACGAGAACGAGACCGTCGCCCGGATAGCCGCCCGCTTCGGCCGCACGCCCGACTCCGTCCGCACCAAGCTCCGCGAGCTGGGCCACGACCCCCGCCGTCCGGAGTACTGCCCGCCCGACGGCTGCCTCTCCTGGTCGCGGTACGCCTCCCCGGCCCTGCTCGGAGCGGCCGCCGCCGAGTGACCGCTGCACCTCAGGAGCCCCGCCGGGAGATCCCGGCGGGGCTCCGCCCGTATAGCGTGGGAGGCCAGCCCGACCCCTCCGACCCCAAGGATTGGCCCGCTCATGACCCGCGTGATCGCCGGCACGGCCGGTGGCCGCCGCCTCGCCGTGCCGCCCGGCCGCAGCACCCGCCCGACCTCGGACAAGGCCCGGGAGGCGATGTTCTCCACGCTGGAGTCGCTGCGCGGCACGATCCACGGGGTCCGGATGCTCGATCTGTTCGGCGGGTCGGGGGCGGTCGGCCTGGAGGCGCTCAGCCGGGGCGCCGAGCACGTGCTGCTGGTGGAGGCCGACGCGAGCGCCGCCAAGGTGATCCGGGAGAACGTGAAGACCCTGGGCCTGCCCGGCGCCGAGGTGCGGGCCGACAAGGCCGAGCGGGTGGTCGCGGGGGCGCCGCCGCAGGCTCCGTACGACCTGGTCTTCCTGGACCCCCCGTACGTGGTGCCGGACGACACGCTGCGGGAGATGCTGATCACACTCCGCTCTGGGGGCTGGATCACGGAGGACGCACTCGTCACCGTGGAACGCAGCACCAGGGGCGGAGAGTTCGGCTGGCCGGAGGGCTTCGAGGGCTTGCGTTCGCGCAAGTACGGCGAGGGCACCCTCTGGTACGGTCGCGCCGCCGTCGAGGTCGATCAACACTCGTAGCACCGCACCCCTCAAGGGAGTCCCCAGATGCGCCGCGCCGTCTGCCCCGGGTCCTTCGACCCGATCACCAACGGCCACCTCGACATCATCGAGCGTGCGTCCAAGCTCTACGACGTGGTCCACGTCGCCGTGCTGATCAACAAGAACAAGCAGGGGATGTTCACGATCGAGGAGCGGATCGCGCTCATCGAGGAGACCACCGCGAAGCTGGGCAACATCGTGGTGGAGTCGCACGCGGGCCTGCTGGTGGACTTCTGCCGGGACCGCGGCATCCCGGCGATCATCAAGGGCCTGCGGGCGGTCAGCGACTTCGACTACGAGCTGCAGATGGCCCAGATGAACCACGGGCTGACCGGGGTGGAGACGCTCTTCGTGCCGACCTCGCCGACGTACAGCTTCCTCTCCTCCAGCCTGGTGAAGGAGGTCGCCTCGTACGGCGGCGATGTCTCCCACCTGCTGCCGGAACTGGTGCACCGTCGGCTGGTCGAGCGGATCGCCGAACGCCGGGGCTGAGCGGGTTTCGAGCTGCGGGGGCAGTGGCCGTACAGTCTGTACTCCTGCCCGACGATGTCAGGTCGTCGGGTGCCTGCCTCCGCCGCACCTCGGCGGCACACGGAAAGACCGAGACGCCCGTGGACGTGCAGAACAGACTGGACGCGATCGTCGCAGCGGTGGAGAACGCCCGCTCGATGCCGATGTCGGCCTCCTGTGTGGTGAACCGGGCCGAGTTGGTGGGCCTGCTCCAGTCACTCCGGGAGGCCCTGCCCGCCGAGCTCGCCCACGCCCAGTCGGTGATGGCCGACCACGAGCAGGTGGTGGCGGACGCCCAGGCCCAGGCCGACCAGATCATCCAGGGCGCGCACTCCGAGCGCGGTTCGCTGATCTCCGACACCGAGGTCGTCCGCCGGGCCCAGGCCGAGGCCGACCGGATCCTGGCCGAGGCCCGCGCCGAGGTGGAGACCAAGCGCGCCGAGGCCGACGACTACGTGGACAGCAAGCTGGCCAACTTCGAGGTCGTGCTCACCAAGACGCTCGGCGCCGTCGGCCGCGGCCGCACCAAGCTGCGCGGCGACGCGAGCGTCTTCGAGCAGGAGGGCTTCGAGGGCGACGGCGAGGAGTTCCAGCAGTCGTACCGTAGCCCGAGCCCCGAGGTGGACGAGTACGTCGACGTGAAGCTCGCCACCCTGGAGGCGGTGCTCGGCAAGACGCTGGAGGCTGTCGGCAAGGGCCGCGACAAGCTGCTCGGCAAGGCCCCGATCGACGAGCTGGGCGCCTACCTGGCCGCCGCCGACCAGGCCCAGCAGCTCAAGGACCGCGCCGAGGCGGTGGCCGCCGGCTTCGCCGACGGCGGCGAGGAGCAGCCCTGGTACCGCGAGGAGCTGCCCCCGCAGCCCGCCGCCGTCCCGCAGCAGCAGACCTGGCCCGAGCAGACCCCGGCCGCGGCCGGCTGGCAGGCCCCCGGCGAGGAGGCGTACGGCGCCCCGCAGTACGCCGGCCAGCAGCAGCCCTACGGCGACCCGTACGCGGCCCAGCAGGCCGACCCGTACGCCAACGCCTACGGCGGCTACCCGCAGGGCTACCAGCAGCAGCCGGACCCGTACGCCTACCAGCAGCCGCCGGGCTACCCCGAGCAGCAGCCCTACGCCGACCCCTACGGCTATCAGCAGGCGCCCCAGCAGCCCGCCCAGCCGCCGCAGGCCGGGCTGGACGAGACCAGCTTCTTCGACACCAGCATGATCGACATGACCAGGCTGCGGGAGCTCGGCGGCCGCTGAGCTCCGGGCCGGGCCGAGCGAAGTTGGGCCTGGCTGGACTCTCGGGTAGTCTGGCCCCTCCGGCCTCCGCATGCTGGCACGTCCGCGTGCACAGATCGAGCCACGGACGACGAGCTTCTCCCTCCGAAAGTGCAGGACACCTTGAACCGCCTCGACCACCGCGACCCGCTCGTGTTCGACACGCATGAGCTCGGCCGTCGCCCGGGTTCGATGCGCAAGGTCTCCCGCGCCGTGGAGGCCCCCGAGGGCTTCGGGATCGAAGACGTCATCGGCGTGCCGGAGAAGAGCGAGATCAAGCTGGAGCTCCGGCTGGAGTCCGTGATCGAGGGCGTCCTCGTGACCGGCACCGCCGAGGCCCGGGTCGAGGGCGAGTGCGTGCGCTGCCTGGAGCCGGTCGACGACGAGATCGACGTCGAGTTCCAGGAGCTGTACTACTACGCCGAGGCCGTCGAGCGCGCCCGCGCCACGGCCGAGGAGCTCGACGAGGATCTCGACGAGGATGAGACTTACCGACTCGAGGGCGATTTCTTCGACCTCGAGCCGGTGCTGCGTGACGCGGTGGTGCTCGCACTGCCGCTGCAGCCGGTGTGCCAGGAAGACTGCCTGGGTCTGTGCTCCGAGTGCGGGGCACGCCTGAGCGACGACCCGGACCACCACCACGACGCCGCCGACCCCCGGTGGGCGGCTCTGCAGGGACTCTCCGCCGCCCCCGGCGACGAGGGTGACGGGATCAAGAACAGCGGTACCCGTGAGGGTCTCGCCGAGAACCAGGAGAAGTAGCCGTGGCTGTTCCGAAGCGGAAGATGTCGCGCAGCAACACGCGCCACCGCCGTAGCAACTGGAAGGCCGTCGTTCCGGCCCTCGTGGCGTGCGACCGCTGCCACGAGCCGAAGCTCGGCCACATCGCGTGCCCGAGCTGCGGCACGTACAACCGTCGCCAGGTCCTCTCGGTCTGATCGGCGGGGTGTACGGATCGATGTCGGATAGCAACTCAACCCGCAAGTCCGCTCCCACCGGGGGCAAGGCCGGCGGTCCGGCTTCGACCGAATACGACGTCCTGGAAGGGCGCCTCGGGTTCACGCTCGAGCGCGCCCTTCTGGTACGTGCACTGACTCATCGCAGCTACGCCTACGAGAACGGCGGACTGCCCACCAACGAGCGCCTGGAGTTCCTCGGCGACTCGGTGCTCGGGCTGGTCGTGACCGACACCCTCTACCGCATCCACCCGGACGTGGCCGAGGGCACGCTGGCCAAGCTGCGCGCCGCGGTGGTCAACTCCCGCGCGCTCGCCGAGGTGGGCCGCAGCCTGGAGCTGGGCGCGTTCATCCGCCTGGGCAAGGGCGAGGAGGGCACCGGTGGCCGCGACAAGTCCTCGATCCTCGCGGACACCGTCGAGGCCGTGATCGGCGCGATCTACCTGGACCAGGGCCTGGCCTCCGCCACGGAGTTCGTCCACCGCCTGTTCGACCCGCTGATTGAGGAGTCCTCTCAGCTGGGCGCGGGCCTGGACTGGAAGACCAGCCTCCAGGAGCTCACCGCCTCCGTGGGCATCGGCGTCCCCGAGTACGTGGTCACCGAATCCGGCCCCGACCACGAGAAGAGCTTCGCCGCCGCCGCCCGCGTCGCGGGTCAGGACTACGGTCACGGCGCAGGCCGCTCGAAGAAGGAAGCCGAGCAGAAGGCCGCCGAGAGCGCCTGGCGCGCGATCAAGGCCAAGTACGCCGAGATCGCCGGCCAGCCCAAGACCTCGGGCTGACCCCCGGTGCCGGAGCTCCCCGAAGTCGAGGTCGTCCGGCGCGGTCTGGCCCGCTGGGTGGCGGGCCGCACCGTGGCCGAAGCACAGGTGCTGCACCCCCGCAGCGTCCGCCGCCAGCCCGGCGGCGCGGCCGACTTCACCGCCCGGATCGCCGGCGCGACGCTGGGCGAGGCCCAGCGTCGCGGCAAGTACCTCTGGGTGCCGCTCGACTCCGGCCTGGCCATGGTCGGCCACCTCGGCATGAGCGGCCAACTCCTCGTCCAGGACCCGGTGACCCCCGACGAGACCCACCTGCGGGTCCGGCTCCGCTTCACCGACGCCGGCCGCGAGCTCCGCTTCGTCGACCAGCGCACCTTCGGCGGCCTGGCCGTCGAGGAGGCCGACGAGGCCGCCGTCCCGCTCTCGATCGCCCACATCGCCCTGGACCCGCTGGACCCCCGCTTCGACGACGCCGCCTTCGTGGCCGCGATCCGCGCCAAGCGCACCACCGTCAAGCGGGCCCTGCTCGACCAGACCCTGATCAGCGGCGTCGGCAACATCTACGCGGACGAAGCCCTCTGGCGCACCCGCCTCCACTACGACCGCCCCACCACGGCCCTCACCCGTCCCAAGGCCGCCGAACTCCTCGCCCACGCCCGCGAGGTCATGACGGCCGCCCTGGCCGTCGGCGGCACCAGCTTCGACAGCCTCTACGTCAACGTGAACGGCGAGAGCGGCTACTTCTCCCGCGACCTCGACGCCTACGGGCGGGAGGGCGAGCCCTGCCGCCGCTGCGGCACGGCGATCCGCCGGGCCCCGTGGATGAACCGCAGCAGCTATTTCTGCCCCCGCTGCCAACGCTGACCCCAGGGGCGCGGGGAACGGCGCGGCCGACCCTGCACTCTGCGGCTGTCTTACGCGCTGAACCAGGTGCACTATCCGCGATCGGGGTGCAACTGGTTCTCTGCTTCAGGCGCTCTGACCGTTGCTTCCGACCTCGCGCAGTTCCCCGCGCCCCTCTCCTTCCGATCCGAAGTAGGCGACGCCAACGGCACTCACGACTGCCAGGACGAAGCCCAGCGTGCCCATCCAGGCCAGGCCGGATCGTGTGGAGTCGCCGAGCCAGAGGACGCCGACCGCTCCCGGGACGACCGTCTCGCCGACCACCAGGGCGGCGGTGGCGCCGTTGACCGAGCCGAGTTGGAGGGCGACGGTGTGGAGGTACATGCCGCCGATGCCGCCGACCAGGATCGCGTAGAGGGCCGGGTCACTGAGCAGCCGGGCCAGGTCGAAGGGCTCGACGCCGTCGAGGATCCGGACGCCGATGCCCAGGGCGCCGAAGCCGAGGCCGGAGAGCAGACCGGCCACGATCGCCCCGCTCGATCCCATCCGCCGCACCAGCAGGCTGCCGCCGGCGATCAGGAGGACCGAGACGGCCAGCAGCCACCAGTGGACGGACATCGCGGCGTGGTGCCCGCCCTCGGGGCCGGCCGCCACGGCCAGCATCACCAGGGCGCCGCAGAGGATGCCGATCGAGGCCCACTCGAGCTGCTTCAGCCGCAGGCCGAGCAGCTTGATGCTGAGCACGGCGGTGATCACCAGGTTGGCGCTGATGATGGTCTGGGAGAGGAAGAGCGGCAGCAGCCGCGCGGCCAGCGCACCGAGTAGGAAGCCCACCAGGTCGAGCACCGTGCCGAGGATGAACTCCCAGGTCACCACGGCCTTGGCGGTGGAGCTGAGGCTGGGCCCGCCGTGCTCGGTCACGCCCGATTCGCGGCCGGCCGCCGCCGCTGCGGCGGCCTCCTCGCGGGCCGACCGCCGGGAGCCGAGCGCCTGGAGCACCGAGCCGGTGCCGTAGCAGGTGGACGCCGCGACGGCGGTGACGAGGCCGATGATCACCCGGTGACTCCGAACTGTGTGCACGCGGCCCAGAGCGCCGCAAGGCTGACCGGCCCACCCTATGCCCGCCGAAGGGCGGGGAGATCAACCGCCGGGAGGAGCTTGCCCCCGGGCACCCGGAGGGGTCGGACCAGCCCGGAGGCTGCCGCGGACGTACGGGCTGGCCAGGTACGGTCTCCCTCATGAGAACTGTCTTCCGCCGCCCCACGGCGGCCCGGCCCGCTGCGCTGCTGGCGGCGCTGCTCGGGCTGCTCCTCCTGCTGGCTTCCCCCGCCTCGGCGGCGGGAGGTGTGGACGAGGCGTCCAAGGCGCTGAAGAAGAGCCAGGTCTACGTCGACCCGGCGATGACCTCGCGGTTCTCCCAGGCCCAGGCCGACGCGCTGGCCAAGCGGATCGAGGACGCCGACAAGCCGGTCTTCATCGCCGTGCTGCCCTCCGGCCCGCAGTACCCCCCGAAGACCGTGGCCGCCGACCTGCGGGCCAAGACCGGCATCACCGGTCTGTACGGCATCTGGCTGGGCGACCAGTTCAAGGCCTTCGCCGACCGCCAGGTGGTCTCGCCGAACGCCGCCACCAACATGGCCGGCTCCGCCTTCCGTTCGCACCCGGGCGACATCGGCGCGACCCTGGACGACTTCGTCGGCCAGGCCACCAAGATCGCCAAGGGCAAGGGCGTCTCCGGCGGCGGGTTCAGCGCCGCGCTGATCATCGTCCCGGTGGTCATCCTGGCGCTGGCCGGCGGCGGCGTATTCCTGCTCTTCCGCCGTGCCAAGAAGCGCCGCGAGGAGAAGGCCCGGGCCGAGCTCACCCAGCTGCGCACCGTGGTCGACGAGGACATCACCGCCTTCGGCGAGGAGCTGGACCGGCTGGACTTCCAGCCCGGCGCGGCGAGCGCGGACGACGCTCAGCGTGCCGACTACAGCAAGGCGCTGGAGTCTTACGAGCAGGCCAAGCAGGCCATGGACGCGGCCAAGCAGCCCACCGACGTCACCGCGGTGACCGAGGCGCTGGCCGAGGGCCGCTACGCCCTGGCCGCCCTGGACGCCCGCCGCAACGGCCGGGCGCTGCCGGAGCGCCGTCCGGCCTGCTTCTTCGACCCGCGCCACGGCATCTCCGTCCGCGACACCCAGTGGGCCCCGGCCGGCGGTGCGCCGCGCACCGTCCCGGCCTGCCAGGCCGACCTGGACCGGCTGGCGCTGGGCGCCGACCCGGAGATCCGCACGGTGCAGACCGAGCACGGCCGCGAGCCGTACTGGAACGCCGGCCCGGCCTACAGCCCGTGGGCGGGCGGCTACTTCGGCGGCGGCATGCTGCCGGCCCTGCTGGTCGGCACCGCCCTCGGCTCCGTCCTCTCCGGCCCGAGCATGGCCTACGCGGCTCCGGCGGGCTTCCAGGGCGGCGGCTATGACCCGAGCGTGGAGGGCGGCGACGAGACCGGCGCCGACTTCATCACCTCCGACTTCGGTGCCTTCGACGGCGGCGACTTCGGCGGTGGCGGGGACAGCGACTTCGGCAGCTTCTGATCCCGCCGAGCCCCAGGGCCGTGCCACCGCTCCGGTGGCGCGGCCCTCGCGCGTTCAGTCCAGCAGGGCGGCGGGGTAGGTCTCCAGGCGGTCGGTGAGCAGCTCCGGGGTCAGGTCGGTGCGGCCGACCTCGCGCCAGGGCACCGCGACCTTCTCGGCGTCCGGGGCGTAGGCCAGGGCGTCGAGCAGCCGCCAGTAGCGGTGGTCGGCCGGGTCGGGGGCGAGTGCGCCGCCGGCCGCCGTGTAATGGGCGGCGAAGGAGAGCCCGGCGGGCACGCCGGGCAGCAGGGTCATCAGCAGCGAGGTGTGCTCGCAGTGCTCGCCGGTCGGGTCGAGGGCCACCAGCTCGGCGGCGGGCACCTCGGTGGGCCCGAGCAGCCGCAGGATCCCGGCCTCCCGGCCGAGCATCGCGGGGGCGTGCTCCAGGTAGAACGGCTTGCTGAACGAACGGAGCACGAGTACCCGCCGCCCGCCTGGCCCCCGCACCGTGATCCGCCGCATGTCCGAGCTCCAGCCGCCCCGCAGCCGCTCGACCGTCTCGATCTCCTCGCCCCCGGCGAGCTGCCCGCGCACCCAGGCCCTGGTCTGTTCGAAGGTCATGAGCCGGAGGCTAGCCAGCGCCGGTGCGCCGGTGCGGCCCGATTCCGACCGGCGGGGAGCTCAGGGGCGTTGTTAGGGTCGGGGGATGCACGCTCATGATCCGCTCCAGCCGACCCGCGTCACCGCCTGGGTGCGCGGCCGCGTCCAGCAGGTCGGCTTCCGCTGGTGGACTCGGGCCCGGGCGTTGGAGATCGGCCTCACCGGGTACGCGAGCAATCTGGGCGACGGCCGGGTCCAGGTGGTGGCCGAGGGCGCCCACGCGGACTGCGAGCGGCTGCTGGCCCTGCTGCGCGGCCCGGGTACCCCCGGCAGCGTCTCGGGCGTCACCGAGATCTGGACGGCCACGGGCGAGGGGTACGAGGGCTTCGCGATCCGTTGAGGGCCCCGATACCGCACAACTGTCGGGCCGTCAGCATCCGTACCGCTACAGGGTGGCGCAAGCCGGGCACTGGCGGAGTAGGGTTGCCTTCCGGACGGAGTCGTGGTTGACTCCGCAGCGAGCAGTGATCGACTGTGGCCCTCCGCCCACCCGACGGCGTGTGTTCCCCCGCCGTGCAGGTGACAGGCGCGCGGTAGCGTGCGGTGATCGTGTTGACCCGTAGGGTCTTTGGTGAGACGCTGAAAGCCCGCGCACCAATCTGCGTTTCCCCGGCAGGGGCATGTCGTCGTGGGCCCAGCTCACCTCGGCTTTCCCACTGTGCCCAGCCAGCACAGCCGGCGCGTAGACGGGTGCGTGCCCCCCTTCCCCCTAGACCCATACCGCACCGGTTCGGTCACTCAGCGTGGAGGACCATTCATCATGGCAAAGGCGCTTCTCGGGTACGTCGGCGGCCCCGACCCGCGAATGCTCACCGAGGTGCGACGGCTTCAGCAGCGCGTCCAGGACCTGGAATCCGAGCTCATTCGGATGCAGGCCGAGAACGACGCTCTCACCGCTGTCGCCGACGAGCACTCGCTGCTCAGCAGCATCGACCTGGATCAGCGCGAGCCCGCACTCACCTGATCCGATCCTCATCGATCGACGCTGCTGCGTGGAGAGTCCCCGTACGAGTACGTCAGGTACGGGACGTAGCTTGAGAGGGACGCCCGGGTGGCGTCCCTTCGTCGTTCCCCCCGTCACCCGTGCCTTTTGCAGGGGAGGATGCCCCGCTGCGGCGTGGTGAAACCGCTGCGCGACGGCTTGCCGTCGGCCGCTCCGGATACAGTCGCCCACGGACCACCTGTGAGGCGAGGGAGAGCGGCGCATGCACCTGAAGAGTCTGACGCTGCGCGGCTTCAAGTCCTTCGCCTCGGCGACGACGCTGCGCTTCGAGCCGGGCATCACCTGCGTGGTCGGGCCCAACGGCTCGGGCAAGTCGAACGTGGTGGACGGGCTCTCCTGGGTGATGGGCGAGCAGGGCGCCAAATCGCTGCGCGGCGGCAAGATGGAGGATGTCATCTTCGCCGGGGCCGGCGGCCGGGCGCCGCTCGGCCGGGCCGAGGTCAGCCTTACCATCGACAACACCGACGGCGCGCTGCCCATCGACTACGCCGAGGTGACGATCACCCGGACGATGTTCCGCAACGGCGGCAGCGAGTACGCGCTCAACGGCGAGACCTGCCGCCTGCTCGACATCCAGGAGCTGCTCTCCGACTCCGGCATCGGCCGGGAGATGCACGTCATCGTCGGCCAAGGCCAGCTGGACTCCGTGCTGCACGCCGACCCGATGGGCCGCCGGGCCTTCATCGAGGAGGCCGCCGGGGTGCTCAAGCACCGCAAGCGCAAGGAGAAGGCGCTGCGGAAGCTGGACTCGATGGCGGCCAACCTCAACCGCGTCCAGGACCTGGTGGCCGAGCTGCGGCGCCAGCTCGGCCCGCTCGGGCGGCAGGCGAAGATCGCCCGGCGGGCGGCCGGCATCCAGGCCGAGCTGCGGGACGCCCGGCTGCGGCTGCTCGCCGACGACCTGCTCACCCTGCGCTCGGCCGTGGAGGCCGAGATCGCCGACGAGCTGGCCCTGCGGCTGCGCCGCACCACGGTGGAGCAGGAGCTCACGGCGGCCCAGCAGCGCGAGGCCGTGCTGGAGGCCCAGGTGGCGCAGCTGGGGCCGCAGCTGGAGGCCGCCCGGCAGACCTGGTACCGGCTCTCGGCGCTGGTGGAGCGGGCCAGGGGCACCATCGGGCTGGCCGAGGCGCGGGTGCGGCACGCCACCAGCGGGGTGCAGGGCGAGGAGCGGCGCGGCCGGGATCCGGAGGAGCTGGAGCGCGAGGCCGAGGCCGTCCGCGAGCAGGAGGCCGCCCTGGCCGAGGCCCTGGAGCAGGCCCAGGAGGCGCTGGCCGAGGCCGTGGAGCGGCGCACCGAGCTGGAGCGCGAGCTGGCGGTGGAGGAGACCCGGCTGCGGCAGGCCGCCCGGGCGCTGGCCGACCAGCGCGAGGGCCTGGCCCGGCTGCAGGGGCAGGCCGGAGCGGCCCGGTCGCGGGCCGCCGCCGCGGAGGCCGAGATCGGGCGGCTGGTGGAGGCCCGGGAGGAGGCTGCCCGGCGGGCCGAGGCGGCGGAGGCGGAGTACCGGGAGCTGGAGGGCGAGGTCGCGGGGGCGGCTGGTGCTTCGGTCGAGGAGCTGGCGGCCGCGTACGAGCAGGTGAAGGGCGAATTGGCAGCGGCCGAGGTGGAGTTGGCTTCGGCTCGGGAGGCGGCCGGGGCCGCCGAGCGGGAGCGGGCCGCGCTGACGGCCCGGCACGAGGCCTTGGCGCTCGGGCTGCGGCGCAAGGACGGCAGTGGGGCGCTGCTGGCGGCCGGCGACGCGGGTGCGGCGGGGGAGCGGCTGGCGGGGGTGCTGGGCCCGGCGGCCCGGCTGCTCACCGTGGCGCCGGGTTACGAGGCCGCGCTCGCGGCGGCGTTGGGCGCGGCGGCGGACGCGGTGGTGGTGGACGGGGTGGGCAGCGCGGTGGCCGCGCTGCGGCTGCTGCAGAAGGAGGACGCCGGGCGGGCGGCACTGCTGATCGCCGGTGGGGCGGGGGATGAGGGAGCGCCGGCTTCGGTCGAAGGGCTCACCGGGGCGGCTGAGTTGGTGAGTGGGCCGGTGGAGCTGATGCCGGTGGTGCGCGGGTTGCTGGCGCGCACCGTGGTGGTGGAGGGGCTGGACGAGGCGCGGGAACTCGTCTGCGGCAGGCCGGAGTTGACGGCCGTCACGCGCAGTGGCGAGCTGCTCGGGAGCGGGTTCGCGCAGGGTGGGGCGGCCGGGGCGCCGAGCCTGCTGGAGACCGAGGCGGCGGTGGCCGAGGCGGTCGGGCGGATCGCCGAACTCGACACGGTCTGCGCGGAGTCGGCCGCCGATCTGGCGGCGGCCGGGGAGCGGCGGCGGGAGCTCGCGGGGGAGCGGGAGCGCCTCGGTGCGCAGCGGCGGGCGGCCGAGCAGGAGCGGGCCAAGGCGGCCGGGGCGCTCGGGCGGCTCGGTGGCCAGGCGCGGGCGGCGGCGGGGGAGGTCGAGCGGCTGGCGCAGGCCGTGCAGCGGGCCGAGGAGGGCCTGGCCACGGCCCTCGCGGCGGCCGAGGAGCTGGCCGAACGGCTCGCGGTGGCCGAGGAGTTGGCCGAGAGCGGCGAGGAGGAGCCGGACGCGGGCCAGCGGGACGAGCTGGCCGCCGCCGGGTCCGAGGCGCGGCAGGGCGAGGTGGAGGCCAGACTGGCCGTCCGCACCCACGAGGAGCGGGTCCGTTCGCTGGCCGGGCGGGCCGATCAGCTGACCCGGGCGGCCCGGGCCGAGCGGGAGACCAGGGCCCGGGCGGCCGAGCGGCGGGCGCGGGCGGCCCGGGACGCGGCGGTGGCCACGGCCGTGGCGGCCGGGGCGAGGCAGCTGCTGGCCCGGTTGGAGCTGTCACTGGGCGCCGCCGAGGCCGAGCGGGCCGAGGTGGAGCAGCAGCGCACCGAGCGCGAGACGCAGCTCAGGGCCGGCCGCGAGCTGGGCCGGGAGCTCAAGGCGGAGCTGGACAAGCTGGTGGACGCCGGCCACCGGGACGAGGTGCTTCGGGCCGAGAAGCGGCTGCGGATCGAGCAGTTGGAGGCCAAGGCGCTGGAGGACTTCGGCCTGGCCGGCGGCGACCTGCTCGCCGCCTTCGGCCCGGACCAGCCGGTGCCCGCCCCGCTCCCCGAGGAGGGCGCGCCGGAGGGCCGGGAGCCGGGCGCGCCCCGCCCGTACGTCCGGGCCGAGCAGGAGCGGCGGCTGAAGGCGGCCGAGAAGGCGTACCAGCAGCTGGGCAAGGTCAACCCGCTGGCGCTGGAGGAGTTCGCGGCGCTGGAGGAGCGGCACCAGTTCCTCGGCGAGCAGCTGGACGACCTCAAGCGGAGCCGGCGCGATCTGCTGGAGATCGTCAAGGACGTGGACGCCCGGGTGGAGCAGCTCTTCACCTCGGCGTACCAGGACACGGCAGCCCAGTTCGAGGGCGTCTTCTCCCGGCTCTTCCCGGGCGGGGAGGGCCGGCTGGTGCTGACCGACCCGGAGAACATGCTGACCACCGGGGTGGAGGTGGAGGCCCGGCCGCCGGGCAAGAAGGTCAAGCGGCTCTCGCTGCTCTCCGGCGGCGAGCGCTCGCTGACGGCGGTGGCCCTGCTGGTCTCGATCTTCAAGGCCCGGCCGAGCCCGTTCTACGTGATGGACGAGGTCGAGGCCGCGCTGGACGAGACCAACCTCCGGCGGCTGATCGCGATCATGGAGGAGCTGCGGGAGAGCTCCCAGCTGATCGTGATCACCCACCAGAAGCTGACCATGGAGTGCGCCGACGCCCTCTACGGCGTGACCATGAAGGGCGACGGCATCTCGCAGGTGATCAGCCAGCGGCTGCGGAGCTGAGCCCGCGCTCGGCCTCGCGCTCCTCGGTTTTGGGGGCGGTGGGCTGCGCCTGGGGCAGCACCGCGTGGAGCGCCGCGCCGACCAGGATGGTGACCACCCAGGCCAGGCCGTTCTGCCCGATCCAGGTGTCGGCCCAGGGGCCGGCGAACCAGACGTCGGTGGGGCTCATCGCGGCCCGGGTGAACATCAGGCCGGTGCCGATCGCGACCGTCCAGGCCGTCAGCGCCTGCCAGCAGACCCCGCCCCGGTACCAGTAGGCGCTGCTCGGGGTGGTGTCGAGCAGGGCGGCCTCGTCGTAGCGGGTGCGGCCCTGGCGGTGGCGGCGCCACATGTCGACGCCGAAGACGCCGATCCAGGCCGAGAAGGAGACGGCCAGGATGGTCAGGAAGGTGATGAAGGCGCCGTAGAAGCTCTTCGCGACCAGCATCAGCAGCACGCCGCCGACCAGGCTGATCGCCGCGTTGATGCTGACCGCCCAGGCTCGGGGCAGTCGGACGCCCATGGTCTGCGCGGTGAAGCCGGCCGAGTACATCGAGAGGCTGTTGATCAGCACCATGCCGACCAGGGCGATCAGCAGGTACGGCACCGCCAGCCAGAGCGGCAGCAGCTCGCCGATGAAGGAGACCGGGTCGGCCGCGGTGGCCAGGTCGGGGGCGCCCACCGCCATCACCGCGCCCATCAGCACCAGCGGCACGACCACCACGCCGGCCCCGCCGACCGCGGTGCCCACGATGCCGCGGTCGCGGGTGGAGCGCGGCAGGTAGCGGGCGAAGTCCGCGCCGGAGGGCGCCCAGCTGAGCCCGCCGGCCGCGATGGTGCCGACGCCCGCGATCACCATCGCGGTCGTGCCGGCCGGGCGGCTGAAGACGGCCGACCAGTCGACGGTGGCCACCAGGTAGCCGAGCACCAGCACGCTGAACAGCGCGAACAGGTACGCCGCCCAGCGGTTGCACCAGAGCAGCGCGCTGCGGCCCAGGCCGCTGACCAGGAAGGTGGTGCCGACGAACAGCACCAGGGTGACGACGATCAGCGGGGTGCCCGCCTTGATGCCGAAGACCAGGTCGAGCACCGAGAGCAGCGCGTACGCGCCGGTGACGGCGTTCACCGTCTCCCAGCCGAACCGGGCCACCCAGGTGACCGCCCCCGGCACCAGATTGCCCCGCACCCCGAACACCGCCCGGGAGAGCGTCATCGCCGGGGAGCCGCCCCACTTGCCCGCGATGGTGAGCAGCCCCACGATGCCGAACCCGACCACGGCCGCCGCCACCGCGACCAGCGCCGCCTGCCAGAGCGCGAGCCCGTTGGCGACGATCAGCCCGGCGCCCATGGTGAGCAGCAGCACACTGATGTTGGCGGCGAACCAGGTGTGGAAGAGCTCACGGACCCTGCCGTGGCGTTCGGAATCGGGGACGGGCTCGATGCCACGGGTCTCGACGGCAGGCTTCTGTTCCATGCGACATCACGCTACTTGTCGGGACGGATCGGGCATCAGGGTCGAATGTCACCGTTCCGTGGCGGAGGCCCGTCACGGATACTGGGTGGCGATATGGAATACGTGATCCTTGCCGTAGTCATCGCCGTGGTCGCCGTCGGTGCGATCGCGGGCCTCGTCGTCAACGGCAGACGACGCAAGACGCTGCCCCCGAAGTCGGCCACCCCCGTCATCACGACGACCAAGCCGACCCCGCGTGAGCCCCAGGTCGGCGACGAAGCCGCGCCGAGCGCCCCGGCGCCCACGCAGACCATCGAGGAGGTCGAGCTTCCGCCGGTCGCGGAGGCCCCCGAGGCCGTCGAGGTCGAGCCGGTCGTCGAGGCGCCTGCGGTCGAGGTGCCCGAGCCGACCGCCGGCCGGCTGGTCCGGTTGCGCTCCCGCCTCTCGCGCTCGCAGAACTCGCTCGGCCGGGGCCTGCTCACGCTGCTCTCCCGCGAGCGGCTCGACGAGGACACCTGGGAGGAGATCGAGGAGACCCTGCTCGTCGCCGACGTGGGCGTCGCCCCGACCCAGGAGCTGGTCGAGCGGCTGCGCACCCGGGTGAAGGTGCTCGGCACCCGCACTCCGGAGGAGCTGCGGGGCCTGCTGCACGAGGAGCTCGTCGCCCTGATCGGCACCGACGCCGACCGCACCCTCAAGACCGCCAAGCACGAGGACGGCCGTCCGGCCGTGGTCCTGGTGGTCGGCGTCAACGGTGTCGGCAAGACCACCACCTCCGGCAAGCTCGGCCGGGTGCTGGTCGCCGACGGGCGCAAGGTGGTGCTCGGTGCGGCCGACACCTTCCGTGCCGCCGCCGCCGACCAGCTCCAGACCTGGGGCGAGCGGGTCGGTGCCCGCACCGTCCGCGGGCCCGAGGGCGGTGACCCCGCCTCGGTCGCCTTCGACGCGGTCAAGGAGGGCATCGCCGAGGGTGCCGACACCGTCCTCGTCGACACCGCCGGCCGTCTGCACACCAAGACCGGTCTGATGGACGAGCTCGGCAAGGTCAAGCGGGTCGTGGAGAAGCACGGCCCGGTGGACGAGGTCCTGCTCGTCCTGGACGCCACCACCGGTCAGAACGGCCTGGTCCAGGCCCGGGTCTTCGCCGAGGTGGTCGACATCACCGGCATCGTCCTCACCAAGCTCGACGGCACGGCCAAGGGCGGCATCGTGGTCGCCGTCCAGCGCGAACTCGGCGTCCCGGTCAAGCTGATCGGCCTCGGCGAGGGAGCGGACGACCTGGCCCCCTTCGAGCCGGCCGCCTTCGTGGACGCCTTGATCGGCGACTAAAGGGCCGGTTGCACTATCAGGGGCGCGGGGAACTGCGCGAGCTCGGAAGACTCAAGCCTGTAGCCTTCCGCAGCGCGCAGTTCCCCGCGCCCCCAATGGATCACGAGGCCAGTTCGGGTGCCCGTTCCCGGCCGCGGTGGCAGGTGTAGGCGAGGGTGCCCAGGAGGAGGCGGGCTTCCGGCGGTGTGGCCGCCGATTCGCGGGTGGGGCGGCGGAGCCAGCGGGTGGGGCCGAGGGGGCCGAGGGCCGTGGGCGGGGCGGCCAGGTAGGTGCCCTCGCCGTGGCAGGCGAGGTCGAGGGCGGCGTCGTCCCAGCCCATCCGGTAGAGCAGTTCGGGGAGCCGGGCCGCGGTGCCGGGGGCGGTGAAGAAGAGCAGGCGGCCGGTGGGCGGGGCGAGCACCGGGCCGAGCTGGGTGCCCATCCGCTCCAGCCGGACCAGGGCCTGGAGGCCGGGCTGGGCGGGCACGTCCAGCACGTCGAAGGTGCGGCCGGGGAGCAGCAGCAGTGGGGAGCCCATGCTCCACAGCTCGCGCAGCGAGGCGGCGTGTGGACCGAGGCCGCCGCCGGGGGCGGCGGTCACGTGCGGGCTCACCTCGTCGTGCAGACCGGGGGCGGCGCAGTGTACGGCGCCGCACCCGCACCGGCCGTCGGCCGCCGTGCGCCCGGCACCTGCCGCCACCGTCCAGCCCCAGCGGGCGGTGTACTCGGTGGCGGCCTGGAAGGCGCTGCCCCGGGTACGGCGGCGGCCGCCCAAGCGCAGATCGCCGAAGAGGTTGTCCATGCCTCCCCCAACAGGTTCGGATTGCCGGTGGTTACGGGATTGTGACGATCCGTCGATTGTCCGACCGGGAGCGGGTGGTGCGTCGGCGGCGCGCGGTGGCCGACGGGCTCCGAGGCGGGCGGCCCGGGCGAGGAGCCGGCGGGCCCCGAGGCGGTGGCCGGTGGGCCGTCCGTGCTGCACAGGGTGCCTCCGTCATATTCGAGGGCGTCAAAGCCCTTGGTAATGAAGCGAATTGGCGGCTGAGGGTGGCAGGATCGGCAGGGTGGCGCGGCGGGCGGGGCCGTCACCGGGCCGGGGTATCCAGTGAAGCGCGGTACGAGGTCGATTAGTTCACTCGTAGGGGTGGCGAAAGGTGGCGTTTCCCCGACAACGCTCCCCCGGACGGCGGACGGGGCGTTACGTTCGGACTACGGAACGCAGTGGCGGGTCGGGACGAGCAGGGCCTCGGTAGTGGGGCCGGGCGGGATGGGGCTGTTCCCATGGCAGAGAAGCAACCGAACGAGAAGCTGACCACCTGGTTCGGCCGCAGTGGCTGGTCCAAGGGCGAGCTGGCCCGTCAGGTCAACCGCCGGGCCCGCCAGATGGGTGCACACCACGTCAGCACCGACACCTCGCGGGTGCGCCGCTGGCTCGACGGCGAGCAACCCCGTGAGCCCATCCCGCGCATCATGTCGGAGCTGTTCTCCGAGCGCTTCGGCTCGGTGGTCTCGGTGGAGGACCTGGGGCTGCGCACCATCGTGCCGGTCTCCACCGTGGGCGGCGGGGTCGACCTGCCCTGGAGCGCCCCGCAGACCGTCCAGCTGATCAGCGAGTACTCCCGCAGCGACCTGATGCTCAACCGCCGGGGCTTCCTCGGCACCTCGCTCGCGCTGACGGCCGGCGCGGCGCTGATCGAGCCCATGCAGCGCTGGCTCACCCCCGGCCCCTCGGGCGCGCCGCTGCCGATCCTGACCGCCGCCAACGGCGGGGAGCCGCACTCCGGCAGGCTCTCCGAGCCCGAGCTGCAGCTGCTGGAGCAGACCACCGTGATGTTCCGTCAGTGGGACGCGCAGAACGGCGGCGGCCTCCGCCGCAAGGCGGTGGTCGGCCAACTGCACGAGGTCACCGACCTGCTCCAGGAGACGTACCCTGAGCAGACCACCAAGCGGCTGTTCCGGCTCACCGCCGAGCTGGCCCACCTGGCGGGCTTCATGTCCTACGACGTGGGCATGCACCCGAGCGCGCAGAAGTACTTCGTGCTCGCGCTGCACGCGGCCAAGGAGGCGGGGGACAGGCCGTTCGGCGCGCTCATCCTCACCGACATGAGCCGCCAGATGATCCACCTCGACCGGGGCGAGGACGCCCTGGAGCTCATCCACCTGGCCCAGTACGGCAGCCGGGACACGGCGACCCCGCGCCAGCAGGCGCTGCTGTACGCGATGGAGGCCCGCGCCTACGCGACCATCGGCGAGGCCACCCGCTGCGCCCGGGCCGCCCGGATGGCCGAGGACACCTTCAGCGACTGCCGGGAGACCGACGGCGACCCGGACTGGCTGAAGTTCTTCTCCGAGGCCGAGCTGAACGCGGAGAACGCCCACTCCTACCGCGACCTCGCCTACAACGCGCCGCGCAGCCCGCTCTTCGCCTCGATGTCGGCCCCGGTGATGGAGCGCGCCGTCGACCTGTTCCGACAGGACCCGGGCCACGTGCGCAGCTACGCCTTCAACCTGGTCGGGATGGCCAGCGTGCACCTGCTCCAGGGCGAGCCCGAGGAGGCCGCCCGGATGGCCGAGCAGGCGGTGGAGATCGCCACCAAGGTGCGCTCGGAGCGGCTCAACACCCGCGTCCGCAAGACCTCGGCGGCGGCCAGCCGGGATTACAAGGGCGTGGCCGAGATCAGCCGTCTGGCGGACCGGGTCGTCCAGGACATCCCGGAGTTCATCCCGGCCGGGTGAATCTTGTGGTGACGCACGGTAGGGCATCCGGTACGGCGGCGTGGCCGTAGTTCACGCCGTCGTAACGCCCTCGCCACCCTCGTCACGGCTGTGAAACATCGTGCCGCACTGGCCGAAACCCGCCTTCGGCACTCTCCTCTTCAACGCCGACACCCCGGATTGCACGGGACAGGATTCCAGCGGGTGGAGCGGCCTGAAACGAGGAGACGCCGATGCCGGACGGCTTCAGCGCGGGCGATACCGCCTTTGTGTTCATCAGTGCGGCCCTGGTGATGTTGATGACCCCGGGTCTGGCCTTCTTCTACGGGGGCATGGTCCGGGTCAAGAGCGCGCTCAACATGCTGGTGATGAGCTTCATCTCGCTCGGCATCGTCAGCGTGCTCTGGGTGCTCTACGGCTACACGCTGGCCTTCGGGCCGGACGCCGGGGCCGGCCTGATCGGCAACCTCGACTTCCTCGGGATGCGCGGCATCGGCCTGAACGACCTCACCGGCACCATCCCCACCACCGCCTTCTCCGCCTTCCAGCTGATGTTCGCGGTGATCACCCCCGCGCTGATCAGCGGCGCGATCGCCGACCGGGCCAAGTTCGCGGCCTGGGGGCTGTTCGTCGGGCTCTGGGTGACCATCGTCTACTTCCCGGTCGCGCACTGGGTGTTCTTCTTCGACAACGGCAACGGCGGCTGGCTCGGCGACCGCAACGGCGTGATCGACTTCGCCGGCGGCACGGCCGTGCACATCAACGCGGGTGTCGCGGGGCTCGCGCTCTGCCTGGTGCTCGGCAAGCGGATCGGCTTCAAGAAGGACCCGATGCGGCCGCACAGCCTGCCGCTGGTGATGCTCGGCTCCGGGCTGCTCTGGTTCGGCTGGTTCGGCTTCAACGCGGGCTCGGCGCTGGCCGCCAACGGCGTGGCGGGCATGGCCTTCCTGAACACCCAGGTCGCCACCGCCGCCGCGATGCTCGGCTGGCTGGCCTTCGAGCGGATCAAGCACGGCGCGTTCACCACGCTGGGCGCCGCCTCCGGCGCGGTGGCCGGTCTGGTCGCCATCACCCCCGCCTGCGGCTCGGTCAGCCTGCTCGGCGCGATCGCGATCGGCCTGATCGCCGGTGCCGTCTGCGCCGCCGCGATCAGCCTCAAGTACCGCTGGGGCTTCGACGACTCGCTGGACGTGGTGGGCGTGCACGCCGTCGGCGGGGCGATCGGCTCGCTGCTGATCGGCTTCTTCGCCACCGGCCACGTCGGCCAGACCGCCCAGGGCCTGTTCTACGGCGGCGGCCTCGGCCAGCTGGGCAAGCAGGCGATGGGCGTGGCCGTGGTCGCGGTCTACTCCTTCGTGCTCTCCTGGCTGCTGGCCAAGGGCATCGACAAGACCATCGGCTTCCGGGTGGACGAGGAGGTCGAGCTGGCCGGCATCGACCAGGCCGAGCACGCCGAGTCGGCGTACGACTTCAGCGCGGTGGGCGCCAGCCTGGCCCGGGCGGTGGGCGTGAGCCCTGCCGCGCCGACCAAGGCGGCTGAGAAGATCACCGGGACCACCGCCGAGCAGACCACCGAGAAGACTGAGGTCGACGCCTGATGAAGCTCATCACCGCCATCATCAAGCCGCACCGCCTGGACGAGGTGAAGACCGCCCTGCAGGCCGCCGGGGTGCACGGTCTGACCGTCACCGAGGCCAGCGGGTACGGCCGCCAGCGCGGCCACACCGAGGTCTACCGGGGCGCGGAGTACACCGTCGACCTGGTGCCCAAGTGCCGGATCGAGGTGCTGGTCGAGGACGACGTGGCCGAGGAGACCATCGACACGCTGGTGAAGGCCGCCCGAACCGGCAAGATCGGGGACGGCAAGGTCTGGAGCGTCCCGGTCGAGACCGTCGTCCGGGTCCGGACCGGCGAGCGCGGCCCCGACGCCCTGTGACACCCGCTCCACTTCTCTGAACCGCTCCACCCAGGCGGGCCGGTGACCATCCGTCACCGGCCCGCCGAAGGCGTATCCGGCCCCCGCGGCCGGTGTCGTCGTTCCCGGCTCGCAGTTTCCGGCTCGCACCACGGACGGGGATCACCCAGTGACGACCGACACCCACCCCACCGGCTCCGAGTTCGCCGCCGCCCGGGCCCGGCTGCTCGCCGAACCCGGCCGCACCGGCGCCGCCCGCCGCGCCGCCCTCTCCGCGCTGGCCGACGGCTGGCTCCGCGGCCTCTTCACCGCCGCCGGAGCGCCACCGGGCACCGCGCTGGTCGCCGTCGGCGGCTACGGCCGGGGCGAGCTCTCCCCGCGCAGCGACCTGGACGTGCTGCTGCTGCACGAGGGCCGGATCGACCCCGCCCTGCCGGAGCGGATCTGGTACCCGGTCTGGGACGGCGGCGCCGCGCTCGACCACGCGGTGCGCACCACCGCCGAGGCCCGTTCGGTGGCCGCCGAGGACCTCAAGGCGCAGCTCGGCCTGCTCGACCTGCGCCACCTGGCCGGGGACGCCGAACTCACCGCCGGCCTGCGCTCCGCCGTACTGGCCGACTGGCGCGCCGCCGCCCCCAAGCGGCTGCCCGAGCTCCGCGAGCTCTGCGCCGAACGGGCCGAGCGGCACGGCGAGCTCTCCTTCCTGCTCGAACCCGACCTCAAGGAGGCCAAGGGCGGTCTGCGCGACGTCACCGCGCTGAACGCCATCGCCGCCACCTGGCTGGCCGACGCCCCCCGGGACGGCCTGGAGGAGGCCGCCGCCACCCTGGCCGACGTCCGCGACGCCCTGCACCTGGCCACCGGCCGGGCCACCGAACGCCTCGGCCTGCACGACCAGGACCAGGTGGCCGCCGAACTCGGCGTGCTGGACGCCGACATCCTGCTCCGCCAGGTGTACGAGGCGGCCCGCACCATCAGCTACGCCGGGGACGTCACCTGGCGGACCGTCACCCGGATACTGGCCGCGCGCAGCGGCCGGGGCCGCCGCCGGCTCCCCTTCCTCGGGGGCGGCCGGGCGGTGCCGGCCCGGGGTGTGGTGGAGCGCAGCCCGCTGGCCGAGGGCGTGGTCGAGCAGGACGGTGAGGCCGTGCTCGCGCAGTCGGCCCGCCCGGCCCAGGACCCGGTGCTGCCGTTGCGGGCCGCCGCCGCGGCGGCCCAGGCGGGCCTGACCGTGGCCCACGCGACGGTGCGCCGGCTGGCCGCCGAGACCCGTCCGCTGCCGGTGCCCTGGCCGGACGAGGCCCGCGAGCAGCTGGTCACCCTGCTCGGCGCGGGCGAGGCGGCCATCCCGGTCTGGGAGGCGTACGAGGCCGAGGGCCTGATCACCCGGCTGCTGCCGGACTGGGAGCGGGTGCGCTGCCGTCCGCAGCGCAACGCCGTGCACCGCTGGACGGTCGACCGCCACCTGGTCGAGACGGCGGTCAGGGCCGCCGCGATGACGCGTCGGGTGGCCCGGCCCGACCTGCTGCTGGTGGCCGCGCTGCTGCACGACATCGGCAAGGGCTGGCCGGGCGACCACTCCGAGGCGGGCGAGGTGATCGTGCGCGATGTCGCGGTGCGGATGGGCTTCGACAAGGAGGACACCGAGACCCTCGCCCTGCTGGTCCGCCACCACCTGACCCTGGTGGACACCGCGACCCGCCGCGACCCCGAGGACCCGGCCACCATCGAGCTGATCACCCGCACTGTCGGCACCCTCCCGCACCTGGAACTCCTGCACGCCCTCACCGAGGCCGACGCCACCGCGACCGGCCCGGCCGCGTGGACCGCTTGGCGGGCCTCGCTGGTGGCGGGCCTGGTCGACCGGGCGGCGGCGGCGCTGGCTGCTCCCGGTACAGGCGGGGCAGCCGGCCGGCCGTCGGCGCCGGCCGTCTGGTCGGCGGTGGTGGAGCCGACCGCCGAGCAGGAGCGGCTGGCCGTGGAGGCGGCGCGGACCCTCTCGCCCGCGCTCTCGCTGCACGCCCACGCGGGCGAATCCACCGACCCCGAGCGGCCGGAGCCGATGGGCGTCGAACTGACCCTGGCCATCCCGGACCGCCCCGGCCTGCTCGGCACCGTGGCCGGCGTGCTGGCCCTGCACCGCCTCACCGTCCGCGCGGCCGGCCTGCGCGAGCTCGACCCGATCGGGGCCGGCCCGGTGCTGCTGCTCTCCTGGACGGTGGCCGCCGAGTACGGCGAACTCCCCGAAGCGGCCCGGCTGCGGGCCGACCTGCGGCGCGCCCTGGACGGCTCCCTGGACGTGGCCCGCAAGCTCGCCGAACGCGACGCCGCCGCGCCGAAGCGCCGCGGCATCCCCACCCCGCCCCCCGTGGTGACGGTGGCCCCGGGCACCTCGTCCTCCTCCGCCACGATCCTGGAGGTCCGGGCCCACGACGCTCCCGGCCTGCTGCACCGCATCGGCCGCGCCCTGGACGCGGCCGCCGTCCGAGTCCGTACGGCCCACGTCTCCACGCTCGGGGCGGAGGCGGTCGACGCCTTCTACCTGACGGACGTCGCCGGCCGGCCCCTGGAACCCGATTACGCCCGGCAAGTCGCCCACCAAGTTCAAGCTGCACTACTCAGGGGCGCGGGGAACTGCGCGAATCCGGAAGAAGCGGAGTAGCAGGCTGACGCTGAGAGCCAGTTGCACCGTCAACGGACAGTGCAACTGGTGCACCGCGTAAGACAGCGTCAGAGTGCAGGGTGGGCCGCGCCGTTCCCCGCGCCCCTGATGGTGCAAGTGACGCTCTCGGCAAGGCTGCGCCAGATTTCGATGGCCGTGTTCACATCGGCGCCCTCCACCTGGGCCTGGGCGGCGAGCTGCTCCAGCGCGGAGACGCCCTCTTCGTGGTCGCCGGTGAGGATGCGGAGCTGGCCGCGGACCATGCGGAGGGTCAGGACGTCCTGGTGGGCGAGGAGCAGGGCCTCGTCGTCGAGCAGGCCGCAGAGCTCGGCGGCTTCGGCCGTGCGGCCGCGGAGGACGGCGAGGCGGGCGCGGAGGAGGGTGTGTTCCTGGCGGTGGACTTGGGCGCCGATCAGGTCGACGGCGGGGGCGGCCTCGGTGAGGCAGCGTTCGGCGGTGTCGAGGCGGCGCGGGGACATCTGGAGGCTGAGTGAGGCGGCGGCCAGCCGGAGGCGGAGCCAGAGAAGGGGGTTCTCGCGGCTGCCGAGCAGGGCCAGGGCCCGGTCGAGCAGTGCGGCGGCGCCCGGCTGGTCGCCCTGTCTGAGCCGGACGTGGGCGCAGGTCCAGAGTGCCTCGGCGCGCGGGGCGGCGGCAGCCGTGCGGGTGGAGTGCTCCAACTCGTCGGCGTGCAGGCGGGCTTCGGCGAGCTTGCCGAGGGCCGTCTCGGTGGAGATGAGCACCATCAGGGCGCCGTCCCGCTCGGCGGGCGGCAGCTGGTGGGTGACGGCCAGGGCGAAGGCGGTGGCGGCGTGCTGGTGGGCCTCGGCGTGCTGGCCGAGGGCGCGGCGGCAGCGGGCCAGGTGCAGGTGGGAGTAGGCGGTGAGTTCGGGGGTGCCGGTCTGGGCGGCCAGGGCGGTGAGCTCGGTGAGGGTGGCCGCCTCGGCGGCGCGGTCGCCGGTGGCCTGCTGGAGTTCGGCCAGCATCCGCAGGGCCTGCCAGCGCAGGGCCGTGGCGCCGTCGGGGTGTTCGGTCAGGGCTTGTCGCAGGATGGTGAGCGCGCGGGCGGGCTCCTCGGCGGCCGAGGCCACCGCGAGGCGCTGGGCCAGCGGGTCGGTCTGCGGGCTGCGCAGGGCGGAGAGCGGTACGTCGAGCCGCTCCGCCAGGTACTCGGCGGCCCGCAGCGTCGGCGGGCGGGCGCCGGATTCGAGCCGGGAGAGGTAGCCGGTGGACATCCCGGTGCCGGCCAGCTGCTGCTGGGAGAGCCCGAGACCGGTCCGGAGCGCACGCAGTCTGGTGCCGAACTCCGGCTGCTGAAGTGACACGTGCCTTCCCCCCTGGACGCCAGCGACCGGCGTCACCCTACCAACGCTGCCAAAGCTGGCAAGGCGCGCCGCGCCGGGGGCGGCCGGCCGGTGCCGGGTCAGGGCCAGTCGATGTCGAGGGCGGGAAAGGCGGCCAGCAGGGACAGGAAGAAGTGGTGCACCGAGGAGCCCTTCGGTCGGGCGGAGGGGGCCGGGGACTGTGATGGCCTGGAGTCCCCCTCCGACCGTAAGCCGTCGGGCGGACGGCTCGGCAAGAAATGACAACCTCATGACGTGAATCTGTCAGCCAGGTCACCGGAGGATTGACACGGTGTGGCGATCTCCATCCTGACCTCGGCATTTGCCATCTGCCGGACTTGGCAACCGGCCCTGCGCCCCGCTGCCCCACCCGCCACCGTGATCGCCGTGGGCGGGGGCCCGGGAGCCCGTGCCGCCCGGGGTGGAGACCGCGCCTCGGGCGGCCGGATACCCTGGGGGCGACGACCGTACCCGTACCGAAGCCACAAGGGACCGCGACCGACGTGTTCGACACTCTCTCCGATCGTCTGGCAGCGACGTTCAAGAACCTCCGGGGCAAGGGCCGCCTCAGCGAGGCGGACATCGACGCGACCTGCCGCGAGATCCGGATCGCCCTGCTCGAGGCCGACGTCGCGCTGCCGGTGGTGCGGGCCTTCATCAAGCAGGTCAAGGACCGCGCCCTGACGGCCGAGGTGTCCGCCGCGCTGAACCCGGCGCAGCAGATCATCAAGATCGTCAACGAGGAGCTCATCAACATCCTCGGTGGCGAGACCCGCCGGCTCCGGTACGCGAAGACCGGCCCGACGGTGATCATGCTCGCCGGTCTCCAGGGTGCCGGTAAGACCACCCTGGCGGGCAAGCTCGGCCACTGGCTGAAGAGCCAGAAGCACACCCCGCTGCTGGTCGCCTGCGACCTCCAGCGCCCGAACGCCGTCACCCAGCTCGGCGTGGTCGCCGAGCGCGCCGGCGTCGCCTTCTACGGCCCGGAGCCGGGCAACGGCGTCGGCGACCCGGTCAAGGTGGCCCGCGACGCGATCGAGTACGCGAAGCAGAAGCAGCACGACGTCGTCATCGTCGACACCGCCGGCCGCCTCGGCATCGACGCCGAGCTGATGCAGCAGGCCGCGGACATCCGCGCCGCGGTCGACCCGGACGAGGTGCTCTTCGTCCTCGACGCGATGGTCGGCCAGGACGCGGTCACCACCGCGCAGGCCTTCCTCGAGGGCGTCGACTTCACCGGTGTGGTGCTCTCCAAGCTCGACGGCGACGCCCGCGGTGGCGCGGCGCTCTCGGTGGCGCACGTCACCGGCCGCCAGATCATGTTCGCCTCCAACGGCGAGAAGGTCGACGACTTCGACGCCTTCCACCCGGACCGGATGGCCTCGCGCATCCTCGGCATGGGCGACATGCTCAGCCTGATCGAGAAGGCCGAGCAGACCTTCTCGCAGGCCGAGGCCGAGAAGATGGCCTCCAAGCTCCAGGGCGGTGGCAAGGACTTCACCCTGGACGACTTCCTGTCGCAGCTGGAGCAGGTCCAGAAGATGGGCTCGATCTCCAAGCTGCTCGGCATGCTGCCGGGCATGGGCCAGATCCGGGACCAGATCAACAACATCGACGACAAGGACGTCAACCGCGTCGGCGCGATCATCAAGTCGATGACCCCGGCCGAGCGGACCGACCCGAAGATCATCAACGGCTCGCGCCGGCTGCGCATCGCCAAGGGTTCGGGCGTCGGCGTCGGCGAGGTCAACAACCTGGTCGAGCGCTTCTTCGAGGCCCGCAAGATGATGTCCGCGATGGCCTCCGGCAAGGGCATCCCCGGTATGCCGGGCATCCCGGGCATGGGCGGTGGCGGCAAGAAGTCCGGCAAGAAGGCCCCGCAGGCCAAGGGCAAGCGCAAGTCGGGCAACCCGCTCAAGCGCGCGCAGGAGGAGGCCGCGGCCGCCGAGCGCCGGGCGCTCGGCCCGGGTGCCGACGCCCAGGCCGCGCCGGGCGGCGCGTTCGGCCTCGGTGCGGGCAAGGGCCCGGCCGACTTCGAGCTGCCCAAGGAGTTCAAGGACCTGCTCTGACGGTCCCGGATCCGCGTGGCCGGTGGCCGCTCCCGTGCGACGGGGGCGGCCACCGGCCGTTTCCCGCTTCCGTCCGGGCCGCGGCGGCCGCGATGATGGTGGGGTGCGAGTGACGATCCGGGCGCCGAGGCCCGAGGACAAGCAGCTCTACGCCGACGCGGTGATCCGCTCCGCCGAGCACATCGGGCGGTGGAACCCGGTCGAGCCGCACGGCCTGACCGACCTGTTGGCGCGTCAGGGGGCGGGCCTGCGGACCTTCCTGATCTTCGAGGCGGAGACCGGCGGGCTGGTCGGCAAGTGCAACGTGGCCAACATCGTGATGGGCCGGTTCTGCAACGGCGCGCTCGGCTACGACTCCTACCTGCCGTACGTGGGCAAGGGGCTGATGACCGAGGGCATGCGGCTGGTGCTGGACAGCTGCTTCGCCCGGCCGGAGGACGGCGGCCTCGGGCTGCACCGGCTGGAGATCAACGTGCAGCCGGAGAACGAGCGCTCGACCGCGATGGCCAAGCGGCTGGGCTTCCGGCACGAGGGGTTCACCCCCCGGATGCTCTTCCTGGGCGGGGCCTGGCGCGACCACGAGCGGTTCGCGCTGACGGCCGAGGAGTGGCCGGGGGCGTAGCGCGGGCCGGGCGGCGCTGTGGTCAGGGGCGTGGGGCAGGGCGAGCGGCGCCGTGGTGGCGGGCGTGGGACTGGTCGAGGCGCTGTGGTCGCGGGCGCGGGCGCGGGGCCGGCCGAGCGGCGTTGCGGATGGATCGCCCCCGGAGTTGTCCGTATTGTCCGATAGGTGACCACTCCCGTACCGCCCCGTCAGACCCCCGACCAGCCCTGGCGGTCCGAGGGTGCACCGCCCCCGCCGCCGCCCCGGCGCAAGATGCCCGGCGGCTGGGCCGGTCTCGTGCTCACCGCGCTGGTGGTGTTCCTGGTCTCCGACCTGCTGCTGAGCTTCTTCGGCAACGGCGGGTCGACCACGGTCTCGTACACCGAGTTCAACGCCCAGCTGGGCAAGGGCAACATCACCAAGATCTACGCCAAGGGCGACGCGATCGAGGGCACCCTCAAGAGCGCCGCGCCCAAGCCGGACGGCGGCAAGGGCACCTACACGGAGTTCACCACCCAGCGCCCGACCTTCGTCAACGACAACCTCTGGACCACGCTCCAGCAGCAGAGCGTCGAGGTGACGGCCGAGCCCGTGGTCCAGCAGCGCAGCTTCCTGGCCAACCTGCTGATCTCGCTGGCGCCGATGCTGCTGCTGATCGTGATCTGGATCCTGATCGCCCGGCGGATGTCCGGCGGCATGGGCGCCGGCGCGCTCGGGCGCAAGGCGCCGCCCAAGCCGGTGGCGCCCGAGCAGGGCAAGCGCACCACCTTCGCCGACGTGGCCGGCATCGACGAGGTCGAGGCCGAGCTCACCGAGGTGGTCGACTTCCTGAAGCACCCGCAGACCTACCGCAAGCTCGGCGCCAAGATGCCGCGCGGCGTGCTGCTGGCCGGTCCGCCCGGCACCGGGAAGACCCTGCTGGCCCGGGCCGTGGCCGGCGAGGCGGACGTGCCGTTCTTCTCGGCCTCCGCCTCCGAGTTCATCGAGATGATCGTCGGCGTCGGCGCCAGCCGGGTCCGCGAGTTGTTCGCCGAGGCCCGCAAGGTGGCCCCCGCGATCATCTTCATCGACGAGATCGACACCATCGGCCGCCAGCGCGGCGGCAGCGGCGGGATGGGCGGCCATGACGAGCGCGAGCAGACGCTCAACCAGATCCTCACCGAGATGGACGGCTTCTCCGGCTCCGAGGGCGTGATCGTGATCGCGGCCACCAACCGAGCCGAGATCCTCGACCCCGCCCTGCTGCGCCCCGGCCGCTTCGACCGCCGGATCACCGTCAGCCCGCCGGACCGGGACGGCCGCGAGGCGATCCTGAAGATCCACACCCGGACGGTGCCGCTGGCCAAGACCACCGACCTGAACCAGGTCGCCAAGGTCACCCCGGGGATGACCGGCGCCGACCTGGCCAACCTGGTCAACGAGGCCGCCCTGCTGGCCGTCAAGCGCAAGCAGGACACCGTGGACCAGGCCGACCTCTCGGACGCCCTGGAGAAGGTGCAGCTCGGCGCCGTCCGCCCGCTGGTCATGCCGCAGAGCGAACGCGAGCGCACCGCGTACCACGAGAGCGGCCACGCCCTGCTCGGCATGCTCCAGCCGGGCGCCGACCCGGTCCGCAAGATCACCATCGTGCCGCGCGGCCGGGCCCTGGGCGTCACCCTCTCCACCCCGGACACCGACCGCTACTCCTACACCGAGCCCTACCTGCGCGGCCGCATCATCGGCGCGCTCGGCGGCATGGCCGCGGAGCAGGTGGTCTACGGGGTGATCACCACCGGCGCGGAGAGCGACCTGGAGCAGGTCACCAACATCGCCCGCGCGATGGCCGGCCGCTGGGGCATGAGCGAGCGGGTCGGCCGGCTCACCGCGATCCCCAACGACAGCCAGGGCGCGTACGGGCTCTCCGCCGCCCCCACCACGCTGGACGCAGTGGACGAGGAGGCCCGCCGGATCGTCGCCGAGTGCTACGACGACGCGGTGCGCCTCCTCACCGAGCACCGCGACCGGCTGGACGCACTGACGGCGGCCCTGCTGGAGGCCGAGACCCTCGACGAGGAGGACGCCTACCGCGCGGCGGGCATCACCCGCTAGGCGCACCCCTCCGGGGGCGGCTCACCCGGGCTGCTCGGCGACCAGGTACCGGAACACGTTCGCCATCCGCACCGGGCCCGCCGCCCCCGGGCCGTCGGCGGCCGCGTCTGCGGCCGCCGCCACGTACGGCTGCAGCGACTCCTCCAGTTCCTTGGCCACCAGCGCCGCCCCGGAGTCCTCCACCGCCGAGCGGTAGAGACCGGTCGCGAGCATCCCGCGCACCGCGCTCTCCAGGTCCGGGTAGGCGAACGGGCAGCTCACCAGGCCGCCGCCGGCGGGCCGCAGGCCCGCCCGGACGGCCAGCTCCTCCAGCACCCCGGGCCCGCTGAGCGCGAACGGCGTCACCGCGTGCCCGCGCCGCTGCGCGACCTCCAGCACCGGGGCGCTCTCGCACCGCTCCGGCGGGCCCCAGACCGCGAGCACCACCTGCCCGCCGCGCAGCGTGCGGCGGGCGGCCTCGGCCACCAGCCGGGCCGGATCGGCCGAGCCGGGCAGCCGGTCGAAAACCGTGACCAGGGAATGGGCCGAGCGGGGGAGCGCGGGGCCCGTTCGAGCGCCCGGCGCTTCGTACCCACCCGCCGAGACGAGCAGCCCGCGCGCCCGCGCGAGCTCCCGGAGCTCGGCCTCCGGCTCCTCCCCGGCGACCTGCGCGCCGCGCGCGGCGGCGAGCAGCAGCGCCAGGCCCGAGCGGCAGCCCAGGCCCAGCAGGCTCGTCGCCGGACCGACCTCAAGCCGCTCGTACACCGCCTGGTAGAGCGGTACGAGCGTGCGCTCCTGGATCTCCGCCCAGTCGCGCGCCCAGCCGAACGCCGCGCCGCCGCCGTGTCCGCGGGGTCGCTGCGCGGTCGTGCCGGGTACCTGCACCGAAGCCATCGCGGCCTCCCATCCGGTCCGTGGACCTTCGCCTCCGGCTCCCCCCAGATGTTCCGCCCCGACTCCAGCCAACAGTGGCCCGGCGCCGCCGTCCAGAGGTGTGCCGCGAGTCGGCGAGCGCGCCGGGCGTGCGCCCCGGGCGGGCGCCGGGGCGCGTGCCACCGTCCGGGCTGATTCACGGTCGGGGCCCGGCGCCCCGTAGCATTCGCCCCATGGCTAAGGCACCCGTTCTCACCCCCCAGGCGGACGACTTCCCGCGCTGGTACCAGGATCTGATCAACAAGGCCGAGCTGGCCGACAACGGTCCGGTGCGCGGCACCATGGTCATCCGACCGTACGGCTACGGCCTGTGGGAGCGGATGCAGCAGGAGATGGACGCGCGGATCAAGAAGTCCGGCGCCCAGAACGCCTATTTCCCGATGTTCATCCCGCAGTCGTACCTGACCCGCGAGGCCGAGCACGTCGAGGGCTTCGCCCCCGAGCTCGCCGTGGTGACCCACGGTGGCGGCAAGGAGCTCGAGGAGCCGGTGGTCGTCCGGCCCACCTCCGAGACGATCATCAACGAGTACTTCTCCAAGTGGGTGCAGAGCCACCGCGACCTGCCCCTGCTGATCAACCAGTGGGCCAACGTGGTCCGCTGGGAGCTGCGCCCCCGCGTCTTCCTGCGCACCACCGAGTTCCTCTGGCAGGAGGGCCACACGGCCCACGCCACCTACGAGGACGCCCGCGACTACGCCTCGCACATCCACACCGCCGTCTACGGCGACTTCATGACCAACGTCCTGGGCATCGACGTGGTGCTCGGCCGCAAGACCGCGAAGGAGCGCTTCGCGGGCGCCATCAACACCCTCACCCTCGAGGGCATGATGGGCGACGGCAAGGCCCTGCAGATGGGCACCAGCCACGAGCTCGGCCAGAACTTCGCCAAGGCGTTCAACACCACCTACCAGCTGGCCGGTGCCGAGCGCGAGTACGTCTGGCAGACCTCCTGGGGCGTCTCCACCCGCATGGTCGGCGGCCTGATCATGTCCCACGGTGACGACAACGGGCTCCGCGTGCCGCCGCGACTGGCCGCCGTGCAGGCCGTCGTGCTCGCCATCAAGGGCGACGACGCGGTGATCGCCAAGGTCCGCGAGATCGGCGCCCAGCTGGAGGCCGCCGGCATCCGCACGGTGGTCGACGACCGCACCGACACCCCGTTCGGCCGCCGCGCCGTGGACTGGGAACTCAAGGGCGTGCCGCTGCGCATCGAGGTCGGCCCGCGCGACCTGGAGAACGGCACCGCGATGCTGGCCCGCCGCATCCCCGGCGGCAAGGCGCCGGTCTCCATCGACGGTCTGGCCGCGCTGCTGCCGGGCATCCTCGAGGAGGATCAGGCGCAGCTGCTGCGCGAGTCCCGCGAGCGCCGCGAGGCCCGCACGGTCGAGGTCAAGACGATCGAGGAGGCCGTCGAGGCCGCCCAGACCGGCTGGGGCCGGATCTCCTGGGCCGACCTCGGCCCCGAGGGCGAGGCCAAGCTGGCGGAGCAGAGCGTCTCGGTGCGCTGCATCGTCGCGGCCGACGGCTCGGTGCCGGCCACGGACGACCAGGAGGGCAACGTCGCGATCGTCGCGCGTGCCTACTGATCTGCCTCCGGGCCTGCCCGGGGGGTCATTTCCGAGCACCCACGGTCAGGACTGATGAACCGTCAGACACCTTTCGGTTCCGGTGGCCGCTTGTTGCCGACTTCGAGGTGATGTTGTCGGACCGGTCCGAAAGTCGAGCACTCACGTGCCCATAGGCTGATTGTTCTACCGGATATCGGCATCCGGACGAGACTACTGACCAGTCAACTCCCGGACCCGCTGAACTAGCGGTACGGTGTACGGCCCGTGGCCCTGTCAATTTCGACAGCGCCACGGGCCGTACGCCGTGGGAGCCGGGCACGGTCCCGGGGCGGTGCCGACAGGTCGGCGAGAATCGCCGGGCCCAGAGTTGCAGGGGGTTGGTCTTGCGTCAGATACGCGGAGCGCAATTCGCGCACGGTTGTCCATTCCTGAGAGTTCGCTGGGAAATCCAGGCGGACCGGAACACGCGGAACATCGGCTCTCACTCCATCGTTGGCATAGCGTGAGCACGACACAGCCTCTCGTTCTCGCGGCCGAACTGGCCGCCGCCTGGAGCGACATCCAGGCCCATCACCAGGACCTCCCCGACCTCGCCTCTCCCGAGGCGCTGATCGGCGAGTCCTCCTCGGCCTGCGGCACGCAGCTCGGTTTCGAGCGCCTGCTGCACGAGGCCGCCCACGGTCTGGCCGCGGCGCGGGACATCCGCGACACCTCGCGGGCCGGCCGCTACCACAACCGCCGCTTCCTGCTGCTCGCCACCGAGCTCGGCCTGGCGCACCCGATCGAGCCGCACGCCAGCAGCGGCTTCTCCCAGGTGACCATGCTCTCGGAGACGCAGGAGCGGTACGCCCCCACCATCGAGCGGCTCGACAGAGCTCTCGGAGCGCACCAGCTCGCCGTCGCCGGCGAGGGCACGCACCGGGCGTTCCGCGGGCCGGCCGCCCGGCACGGTTCGTCCGGCGGCGGGGTGCGGGTCAAGGCGGTCTGCGGGTGTGGTCGGAACGTCCGGGTGGTGCCGTCGGTGCTCGCCCAGGCGTCGATCGTCTGCGGCGCTTGCCAGCAGCCGTTCCGGATCGCGTGATCGCCGTTCCGGATCGTGTGGCCGCCCTTCCGGGCCTCCGGATCGCGCGGTCGTCCAACGGGTGCGGGTAGGCGCGGGCCCGGCCGGGGCGGGCCCGTCGTCCACCGTGTTCGACCGTTTCACCGCTCTTACAGCTCCACGCACGTGCTCCATGTTTCAGGTTCACGCTTCAGGGCTTCACGTCATACCTGGCTCGGCTGGGCCGGGGGTGCAGCACCCTCGGTCGAGCCGATTGTCGCTCCTTGCTGCCCATGGGTGGGGATTCCCCGTGGGCCGGTTGCTGCTGACGGGGTGCGGTCAGGGTCATCGACCCCGGTATGGCAGAATGGACAGCTGAGTACTCGGCAGCCGAGCAGGACCCCTCTCTCCTACGGCTGGCGTGTCCCTTGAACGGCCCCTCTCGCAACCCCACGCGATGATGGTGGCTGCTCACCCACGTCAACACCAGGAGAATCCACTCCCGTGGCAGTCAAGATCAAGCTCAAGCGTCTCGGCAAGATTCGCTCCCCGCACTACCGCATCGTCGTTGCCGACTCGCGCACCAAGCGTGACGGTCGCGCGATCGAGGAGATCGGCATCTACCAGCCGACCTACAACCCCTCGAAGATCGAGGTCGACACCGAGCGTGCCCAGTACTGGCTGTCCGTCGGCGCCCAGCCGACCGAGCCCGTGCTCGCCATCCTCAAGCTGACCGGTGACTGGCAGAAGTTCAAGGGCCTCCCGGCTCCGGAGCCGCTGAAGGTCGCCGAGCCCAAGGTCACCGACTTCAGCCACCTCTTCGCGAAGGCCGTCGCCGGCTTCGAGGACAGCACCACCGGTGTTGCCATCACCCCGAAGGCCAAGAAGTCGGACAAGGTCGAGGCTGACGCCGAGACCACCGAGGCCTGATCGTGATCGAGGACGCCCTCGACCATCTGGTGAAGGGCATCGTCGAGCACCCCGACGAGGTGCAGGTGCGCTCGCGCAACCTGCGGCGGGGTAACACCATCGAGGTGCGCGTTCACCCCGATGACCTCGGCAAGGTGATCGGCCGGGGCGGCCGTACGGCGCGCGCACTGCGCACCGTGGTCGGCGCCCTCGGCGGTCGCAACGTCCGGGTCGACCTGGTCGACGTGGACAGCATTCGCTGACGCGAACAGCAGTCAGTCTTGGGCCGGTCGGGACGCATCGCGTCCCGACCGGCCTTCTGCTTGCCCCACTTTCTTTTCCTCCTGCTTTCCCCTCCCCTCTTCTTCCTCTTCTTTCCACGTTCAGCGCAACCTCAGGAGAGCGATCAGCGTGCAGCTCGTCGTCGGCAAGATCGGCCGCGCCCATGGCATCAAGGGCGACGTCAGTGTCGAGGTCCGCACCGATGAGCCGGAGCTGCGGCTCGGGCCCGGTGCCGTCGTGCTCACCGACCCCGCCTCGGCGGGGCCGCTGACCGTGGAGTCCGGCCGGGTGCACAGCGGCCGGCTGCTGCTCCGGTTCGCCGGGGTGAAGGACCGCAACGCCGCCGAGGCGCTGCGCGGCACCATCCTGATCGCCGAGGTCGACCCGGAGGAGACGCCGGAGGACCCGGACGAGTACTACGACCACCAGCTGATCGGGCTGGACGTCGTCCTGCTCGACGGCACCCTGGTGGGCGAGCTCGCCGAGGTCATCCACCTGCCCTACCAGGACCTGCTCAACGTCAAGCGGCCGGACGGCACCGAGGTGCTGATCCCCTTCGTCGAGCGGATCGTCCCGACCATCGACCTGGAGAACCAGCGCGCCGTGATCGACCCGCCGCCGGGGCTCATCGACCCGGAGCGGGCCGAGGTCGCCGGCCGCGAGGAGGCAGCGGAGGCTTCCTCCGCTGCTGCCGACGCCGCTTCCGGTGACGCTGCTTCTGGTGACGGCGAGGGCGCTGGCGCTGACGTTGGCGACAAGGGTGCTGGTGACAAGGGTGCTGACGACAAGGGCGCGGACGCGTGAGCGAGATGCGGATCGACGTCGTCACGATCTTCCCGGAGTACCTGGAGCCGCTGAACGTCTCCCTGGTCGGCAAGGCGCGGGCCCGCGGGCAGCTGGACGTGCACCTGCACGACCTGCGCGGCTGGACCACGGACGTGCACCGGACGGTCGACGACACCCCGTACGGTGGCGGGCCCGGGATGGTCATGAAGCCGGAACCCTGGGGGGCCGCGCTGGACTCCGTCCTCGCCGAGGGGCCCGAGGGCACGGTGCCGACCCTGGTGGTGCCCACTCCGAGCGGGCGCCCGTTCACCCAGGCGCTGGCCCAGGAGCTCTCGGCCCAGCCGTGGCTGGTCTTCGCGCCGGCCCGGTACGAGGGGATCGACCGGCGGGTGATCGAGGAGGCGGCCGACCGGATGCCGGTGGTCGAGGCCTCGATCGGCGACTACGTGCTGGCGGGCGGCGAGGTGGCCGTCCTGGTGATGGTCGAGGCGATCGCCCGGCTGCTGCCGGGGGTGCTCGGCAACGCCGAGTCGCACCAGGACGACTCCTTCGCGCCCGGGGCGATGGCCGACCTGCTGGAGGGGCCCGTGTACACCAAGCCGGCCGAGTGGCGGGGCCGCGAGGTGCCGGAGATCCTGCTGAGCGGCCACCACGGCAAGATCGCCCGGTGGCGGCGCGAGCAGGCTTTCGCCCGCACCCTGGCCAACCGGCCCGACCTGGTCGCCCGCTGGCAGAACGGCTCCTTCGACAAGAAGGACCGCGAGGCGCTCAGCATCCTCGGCCTGCTCTGGGACGAGCGGCTCGGCCGATTTCGGGCTGCGGCCGATGCTGTGGAAGAATAGGCGGCTGTTGTCTGTCGTTGGGCTCCTCCCGTAGGAGCCGATGGCACGGCGCCCTCGCCACGGGGGGTGCGCCGCCCGCCGGTACGACCCGCAGCAAAACCCATTGTGACGAAATTCCGTAGGCGGCCCGTGGCGTCTGCGATGGAGAGCATCATGAGCAACAAGCTCGCTGCTGTCGACGCGGCTTCGCTGCGTAGCGACATCCCGGCGTTCCGCGCCGGTGACACCCTGAAGGTTCACGTCCGGGTCATCGAGGGCAACCGCTCCCGTGTCCAGGTCTTCCAGGGTGTTGTCATCCGCCGCCACGGCTCGGGCGTCGGCGAGACCTTCACTGTCCGCAAGGTCAGCTTCAACGTCGGCGTGGAGCGCACCTTCCCGGTGCACACCCCGGTCGTCGAGAAGATCGAGGTCGTGACCCGCGGTGCGGTTCGCCGCGCCAAGCTGTACTACCTGCGTGACCTCCGCGGCAAGGCCGCGAAGATCAAGGAGAAGCGCGACCGCTGATCCGCCGGCCCCCGGTCCGTCCGGGGGCCCGGTCCGCTCTGACCGGGCTGATCCCCTTGGGGATAAGCTCAGCCCCGATGAGCACGCAAGAGCCAATCGCGGACCGCGACAGCAGCTCCGTACCTCCGGGTACGGGCTCGCTGTCGCGGTCCGCGGTCGTTTCCGGGACGGAAGCTGCTGCGACTGCGACTGCGACGGTGACTGCTGCTGTGACTCCTCCCGCGACGGCCGCGGTGACCGTTCCTGCGACGGTCGTTGCCACGACGGCCGGGCCGGGAGCGGGGGGAGCCGGCCCGCTGGCCGCCGGTGCGTCGGCGGAGCCGGGTGCGTTGGCGGAGCTGGGCGCGTTGGCGGAGCTGGGCGCGTTGGCGGAGCCGGGTGCGTCCGGGCAGTCGGATGCATCCGATCCGTCCGAGGAAACCGAATCGGCTGAGGCGGGGGTCTCGTACTGGTCGTCATCCTGGATCCTCAAGGTGTTCGGGGTGGCGGTCCTGGTGCTGCTGCTGGTCAACGCGTTCGTGGTGCGACCGTTCGCGGTGCCCTCGGGGTCGATGGAGAACACCCTGCGGACGGGGGACCGGATCCTGGTGAACCAGCTCGCGTACTCCTTCGGCGGCCACGTCCGGCGCGGGGACGTGGTGGTGTTCGACGGAACGGGCTCCTTCCTGCCGTACGCCGCCGAACCGGGGACGGCCCGGCAGCTGCTCTCCCGGCTGGGGCTGTTCTGGGGCAGTGACTCGGTCTACGTGAAGCGCGTGATCGGGGTGGGCGGGGACAGGGTGACCAGCTCGGGAGCCGACGGGCGGATCACCGTCAACGGAGTGCCGCTCGCCGAAGGCGATTACCTTTATCCGGGCGACATCCCCTCCCGAGTACCGTTCGACGTGGTGGTGCCGAGCGGGAAGCTGTGGGTGATGGGTGATCACCGCGGCGACTCCCGCGACTCCCGGGACCACCTCGGCGAGCCGGGCGGTGGCTTCGTGCCGGAGAGCAAGGTGATCGGCCGGGCCGACTGGATCGTCTTCCCGGTCGGCCACTGGACCTCGCTGGAGCGGCCCGCTGCATTCGCCGCGCTGGACGGCACGTCACCGCACGGCGCAGGGGTTCGTACGGTCGGGGCACCCGGGGCACCCGGGTCGCCCGCAGTCGGGGCACGGCCGGGTGGGCAGCACGACGCTGGTCCGGTGGGTGGCGGGCGGGCTTCCGTCGGCGTCTCGATCGCTGCGGGTGCGGGTGCGGGTGCGGGTGCGGGTGCGGGTGCCGGCGTGGCCGGTGCAGGTGACGTAGTCGGTACGGATGGCACAGCGGTACGGGCGGCCGGGGTACCGGACGAAACCGAAGGGCCCGAGGGGACAGGCGGGGGGATGAACGTCGATGGGCACCAGGGGTAAGGGCCGGACGGCCGAGCCCGCTGGGGAGAGAGCCAAGCCGGCTACCCCCGATGCGGCGGGAGCCGGCCCGACCGAGAGCCGTCCTGTGCGAACCCGCGCGACTGAGGTCGACGCGGCCGAGTTCGGTATGCCCACGGTTGGTGTGCCCGGGGTCGGTGGGCCGGGTATCGGTGCAGCTGGCTTTGGTACGGCCGGCCGCAGCCCGGGTGGGCTCGGTACGGACAACCCCGACGTGGCCTCGCCCGGCGCAGCTGCCGACACGGCGCCGGACCGCCCCGCGACTCCTGGCCGTGGGCGGGCCGAGCGGCGGCGGACGGCGGTGCGCGCCCGACGGCGCCGACGGCGCTCGCTGCTGCGCGAGGTGCCGGTGATCCTGGTGGTCGCGCTGGTGGTCGCCCTGATGCTCAAGACCTTCCTGGTGCAGGTCTTCGTGATCCCGTCCGGGTCGATGGAGCAGACGATCCAGATCGGTGACCGCGTCCTGGTGGACAAGCTCACGCCGTGGTTCGGCAGCGAGCCCGGGCGTGGGGACGTGGTGGTCTTCAAGGACCCGGGTGGCTGGCTGGAGTCGGATCACAAGGGCTCCTCTGACGGGACGGTGCTACGGGCGACGAAGAAGGTCTTCTCGTACGTGGGGCTGCTGCCCTCGGACAACGAACAGGACTTGATCAAGCGGGTGATCGGTGTCCCGGGGGACACCGTCCAGTGCTGCGACGACCAGGGACGCCTGCTCGTCAACGACCAGCCCGTGAACGAGCCTTACCTGGCGGCGGGCAACCCTCCGTCGAGGCAGCAGTTCAGGGTGGACGTGCCCGCCGGGCGGCTGTGGGTGATGGGGGACCACCGCGACATCTCGGCGGACTCGCGGTACCACATGGGTAATCCCGGTGGCGGGACGATCCCGATGGGTAATGTGATCGGTCGCGCGGTGGTGATCGCTTGGCCGATCCAGCGGGTGCGTCAACTCGACGTTCCTGGTTCACTCTCCTCGCTTCCGGTACGGGCGGCGGGCGTTTCCGCAGGTGCCCTGGGAGTGGCGGCGCTCGGGCCACCGGGCTCCGGCGGTGGTCCGGAAAGTCCGGGTGACAACCCGGTGCCCTCGGAACCTCCGCTCGTTATGGGTGTGTTGGGCGTCATTCCGTTCGCTGTCCGGCGGAGGCCGACGGCTGAGCGGGGTGTCGGCTCCGACGGTTGATCGTCCTGGCTTCGGGCCGGCTCCCGTGTGGGAGCGTGGGCCCGGATGCCGGGAGTGATAGAGAAGTGCTGGAGTGCTCGGTGTACGGTCCGGTTGCCTCCGAAGGCTGCGCTGGTGTCAGGAGTGCCCAGGACGGGCAATCCTGAGGCGGGTTGACGGTCGGCCACAGAGCGTGGTGCCCGCTGTGCGGCACTGTGAGAGCGGGCGCACAGGCGTCCGCGCAGCAGGGAGGAGATGTTGTGGGGGATCTGGTGATCGGCGCCCGCTCAGGGGCTCCCGAGCCCGAAGGCTCCGAAGGAGGTTCGGGGCAGATGGACGGTCCGCACGAGGACGGCTCGGCCGAGGCCACGAGTGAGGGAGCCGAGCAGCGGCCTGCCAAGAAGGAGCAGAAGCAACGCTCCTTCTGGAAGGAGCTGCCGATCCTGATCGGCATCGCGCTGATCCTGGCGCTGGTGATCAAGACGTTCTTCGTCCAGGCCTTCTCCATTCCGTCTGGGTCGATGCAGAACACGCTGCAGATCGGCGACCGGGTACTGGTCGACAAGCTCACGCCCTGGTTCGGCGCCGAACCCGAGCGGGGCGAGGTCGTGGTCTTCCACGATCCGGGCGGCTGGCTGAACGACGAGCCGGTGCAGCAGAACAACAACGCCTTCGTCCGGGGCCTCCAGGACGTGCTCAGCTTCATCGGGCTGATGCCGTCCGCCAACGAGAAGGACCTGATCAAGCGGGTCATCGGAGTCGGCGGCGACACCGTCGAGTGCCACGGCACCGGGCCGCTGAAGGTCAACGGGGTCGCGCTGAACGAGCCGTACGTCTACCCGGGTGCCACCCCCTGCGGCGACAAGCCGTTCGGGCCGATCAAGGTGCCCAAGGGCTCGATCTGGGTGATGGGTGACCACCGCAACGACTCGCTCGACTCCCGCTTCCACCAGGATCAGCCGGGCGGCGGCTCCGTGCCGGTGGACAACGTGATCGGGCGCGCCTTCGTGGTGGCCTGGCCGATCAGCAACTGGGCGACCCTGCCGGTGCCGGACACCTTCGACCAGAAGGGCCTGGCGGCCGCGATGCCGTTCGCCCCGCCGGCCGCCGGGGCGGCGCTCGCGGTGCCCGCAGTCTGGTGGCTGCGCCGGTACCGGCGCTGACGCCGGCCGCAGTGTTACCGGAGCGCCTCGGGACGGAGTGACCTCGACCGGGGCGCTTCGCGCTGAGGTGCTCCGGGTCGAGGAGTCCGGTGCGGGGGCGTTCCGTGCTGGGGCGTCTGGTGCGGGGGCGTTTCGTGCTGGGGTGTCCGGTGGGGAGGCGCTCCGCCGTGGGGTGTCCGGTGGGGAGGTGTTTCGTGTTGGAACGTCCCCGGCTGGAACGCTCCATGCTGAGCTGCTCGGCGCCGGAGTGTCTCGGTTCGGCCGAGAGGTCTTGCGCGGGCCGTGGTACTGGTGAGTAATCTGCTCGCACGTGCCGCGGCCCGTCGGCCTTCCCGGCCCGGCCACGGTGGACTCCTTCACCGCGCGGGCGGACCAGGAACGGATGGTGGCGATGAGCAGCGTGGTGGAGAGACCGGCCGCCGCACAGGCTTCGACCGGTGCGGGCCGACGCGTGGCAGGCCTGGTGCAGGGTCTGGTGATCGGCCTTGGCTTCGTCCTGATGGTCGGCGGGTTCGCGGTGATCGCGCTGAACTACCGGCCGTACAAGGTGCCCACCAACTCGATGAGCCCGACGGTGAACCCGGGTGACACGGTGCTGGCACGTACGGTGACCCCCGACGAGATCGGCCGGGGCGACATCGTGGTCTTCCGCGACCTCACCTGGGGCACCGACACCATGGTCAAGCGGGTGGTCGGCGTCGGCGGCGACACCGTCGCCTACGGCGACAGCGTCGGGCACCTCACGGTCAACGGCAAGCCGATCCAGGAGGGCTACCTGAGTCCGGCGCCCGGACTCTCGGTGAACTTCAGCATCCAGGTGCCGGCAGGCCGTCTCTTCCTGCTCGGCGACGACCGGGGTGTGTCCCTCGACTCGCGCTCCCACCTGGCGGTCTCCGCCGGGACGATCCCGGCCACCGAGGTGAGCAGCCGTGTCGCCGGCACGGCCTGGCCCTTCGGCCGGATGGCCGTCCAGCACCGCACCACGGCCTTCGACGGCCTCGGTGGCGCGGTGGCCTCCGGCCCCGGCCCGCTGGAGCCGGCCTCCTACGCGATGATCGGTGGTGCCGCACTCATCGTGCTGGCCTCCGTTCTGGGCGGACTGGTCTCGCTCGGCCGCTGGGTCGCGGGCCGGAGCCGGAAGGCTCGCTGACCAACCTCGCCCGGTGGACGACGGTCCGGCGCAGTCGGTCGAGGCCGGACGCCGGTCGGTGACGCGCACTTCAGCCGCGATGCGCACCTCGGGAGTGATCGGCAGCACGGGTGCCGCCGAGAGGCCAAGTGCGACCGAGGGGCCAAGCGCGGCCGAGCGCATGGGCGCAGCCGCGAGCGCGGGCGTGACCGAGCGGGCGGGCACGGCCGAAGGCGTAGGGTGCCGGTGAAGCTCGGGTCCGGCGTCGTCTCTGGCACCGAACCCGGGACCGGAACGGACACTGTGGCCGGAGTACGGGGCGCCTCGGGAGGTGACCGGGGTGGTGACTGAGCGGCGGCGCGCGGCGCGGGTCCTGCTGCTGGACGGCGAGGACCGCCTGCTGCTCCTGCGCGGGACGGACCCGGCCACGCCCGGGGTGGACTGGTGGATCACGCCTGGCGGCGGACTCGAGCCGGGCGAGAGCACCGGGGAAGCGGCGCTGCGGGAGCTGGCCGAGGAGACAGGGCTTCGGGAGATCGAGCTCGGGCCGGTGGTGGCGTACGACACGGTGGCTTTTTCCTTCCAAGGGCGGCGGTACGAGCAGGAGCAGTGCTTCCACCTGGCGCGGGTCCTGGGCGCGGGGGCCGGGGTGGAACCGGTCGTCGGCTCCGGTCTCGGCTATGGCACCGGTTCTGGCGCCGGCTCCGGCTTCGGTACCGGCTCCGGCTTCGGTACCGGCCCCGGCTTCGGTACCGGCTCCGACAGTCCTGGCGGCGCGGACGAGCCGGAGGAGCACGCACTGCTGCTGACCGCCAAGTGGTGGACGGTGCGGGAACTGATGGCCACCCGGGAGACGGTCTACCCGAGCGGTCTGGGGGAGTTCTTGGAGCAGCTGCTGACGGACGGCCCGCCAGTCCTGCCGGTAAGGCTCTCCGGAGGGGTGTAGTGGTCCACAATGGGGTGGACGTGACGAGTTGAGGGGACGCCTGAATGAGTGCCGAAGACCTCGAGAAGTACGAGACCGAGATGGAGCTCAAGCTCTACCGGGAGTACCGGGACGTCGTCGGCCTGTTCAAATACGTGATCGAGACCGAACGGCGCTTCTATCTCACGAACGACTACGAGCTGCAGGTGCACTCGGTCCAGGGGGAAGTGTTCTTCGAGGTGTCGATGGCTGATGCCTGGGTGTGGGACATGTACCGGCCCGCCCGGTTTGTCCGCAAGGTGAGAGTCCTGACCTTCAAGGACGTGAATATCGAGGAACTCGCCAAGAGTGATTTGGAGCTGCCCTCGGACGACGCGTCCTTCGGCAACTGACAGTGAGTCGACTCTCGGCGCAATGTCCAGAGATTTACCCGATTCTCACTCTTGTGGGTGACATGCGTTATCCACAACCCGTAGTTATCCACAGGAATTAAGAAGTCTCTGGCCTGCGCCGGGCCGGCACGGCAACCTCCCGCCCAGGAGGTGATGACCGTGCAGAGCTCCAACATCGGTCTTGGTCGGTACGGCGAAGAGGTCGCCGTCCGGCGGCTCGTCGAAGAAGGGCTGTGCATCCTCGAACGCAACTGGCGTTGCGGCGAGGGTGAGCTCGACATCGTCGCGCTGGAGGGCGAGACGCTCGCCGTGTGCGAGGTGAAGACCCGCTCCGAGCGCGGGTTCCAGCAGCCTAGCGAGGCCATCGACCAGGCCAAGGCAGAGCGCCTTCGCCGGCTCGCCGAGCGCTGGCTGGGCGAGCGTTGGCCCGTCCACTTCGAGGCACTCGCCAGCCTCGTCCCCACCGGAGGGCCTGCGGCGCGTGGCGCGCCCGCCGAGGTGTCCGCGCAGCACACCAGTGATGTCGGCTCGGCCGACAGCGGTGTGCCCGGGCCGGAGCCCGGGGCCGTGAAAGGTCCCGAGCCGCCGGGAGTGGGGTCGGCGGGGCCCGGGTCGGCGGAGTCAGCGCAGGCGGGGCCACCGCCCGTCGCTGCCGGACGACCCCAGTCCAAGCGAGGACGCAGCGCCAAGGCACGGCGCGGATCGGTGCCCGCACCCGAGCCGCCCCCGCCGGCGCTGCCCGGGCTCGAGTCGCTCGGGTCCGAGCGGGTGGTGCCGCTCCCGCCCGGCGGGGTGCGGATCGACCTCGTCGCGGTCGTCAACCCGGCGAAGGGGCCGGCTCTCGTCGAGCACCTGCGGGGGGTGGTCTGAGATGGTCTTCGCCCGCACCTGCTCGGTCACCCTGTTGGGGGTGGACGGCGTGGTCGTCGAGGTCCAGGCCGACCTCGAGCCCGGCCTCGCGGCCTTCGCCTTGGTCGGTCTGCCCGACAAGTCCCTCTCCGAGGCCCGCGACCGTGTCCGGGCTGCAGTCGTCAACAGCGGGGAGAAGTGGCCGCAGCGGAAGCTGACGGTCGGCCTGAGCCCCGCGTCCGTCCCCAAGAGCGGCAGCGGGTTCGACCTGGCCGTGGCCTGCGCCGTCCTCGCCGCCGCCGAGCGGCTGGATCCGTCCTCCATCGCCGACCTGCTCATCATCGGCGAGCTCGGTCTGGACGGCAGGGTCCGCCCGGTCCGGGGCATCCTGCCGGCCGTCATCGCGGCGGCCGAGGCCGGCTACCGCCAAGTGGTGGTCGCCGAGCAGACGGCAGCCGAGGCCGCACTGGTCCCGGGCGTCACCGTCCTCGGTGTCCGCAGTCTGCGCCAGCTGGTCGCCCTGCTCACCGGTGCCCCGGTGCCCGACGAGACCGAGCCCTGGTCCGGCGGGCCCGCCGAGCCCGCCCAAGCCGCACTCTCCGGGCTGCGGCTGCCGGGTTCCGTCCTCCACGGGCGGCCCGTGGAATCACAGCCCGTCCTCGACCTCTCCGACGTCGTCGGCCAGGACACCGCCCGCCGGGCCCTGGAGATCGCTGCCGCCGGAGGCCATCACCTCTACCTCAAGGGTCCGCCGGGAGCCGGCAAGACCCTGCTCGCGGAGCGGCTCCCCGGCCTGCTGCCGCCGCTCACCCAGACCGAAGCCTTGGAGGTCACCGCCGTCCACTCCGTCGCGGGGCTGCTGCCTCCCGACCGCCCCCTGATCGAAAGCCCGCCCTACTACGCGCCCCACCACTCGGCGACCATGCCCGCAATCGTCGGTGGTGGCAGCAGTCAACCCCGCCCCGGAGCCGTGTCCCTGGCCCATCGAGGCGTGCTCTTCCTCGATGAGGCCCCCGAATTCTCGGTCCGTGTTCTCGATGCACTCCGCCAGCCCCTGGAGTCCGGAGAGGTCACGATCGCCCGCTCTGCGGGCACCGTCCGACTGCCCGCCAGATTCCAACTCTGCCTCGCCGCCAACCCCTGCCCCTGCGGCAGACACTCCCGTCGAGGCGGCGGCTGCGAGTGCACTCCCACGATGGTCAACCGCTACCAGGGCCGGCTCTCCGGCCCACTGCTTGACCGCGTCGACCTCCAGGTCGAGGTCGAGCCGGTCACCCGCGCCGAACTGCTCGGCACGCTCGCCCACCGCGAGACCACCGAGGTGGTGGCCACCCGGGTCAGAGCAGCCCGAGACCGAGCCGCCACCCGCTACGCCGACACACCGTGGCGCACCAACGCCGAAGTGCCTGGCCACACCCTCCGCACCCGCTGGAGACCCGACCACGGCGCCCTCACGGACGCCGAACGCGACCTGGAACGTGGCCTCCTGACCGCCCGTGGCCTCGACCGCGTCCTCCGTGTCGCCTGGACAGTCGCCGACCTCTCCGGCCACGACCAACCCACCCGCTTCGACGTCCAGACCGCCCTCATGCTCCGCACCGGTTTCGTCCGTGGCCGCCCCCTGATCGGTGCGACGGCCAGCTGTTACGAGGACCCCGACACCGACCTCGGCGCCGAGCCCTGAGCCGGTTGACACCACCAGGGTGAAGCCGGGCCCGCCACCTCGGCCAGCCCACCCGCGTGACGCAGCTGGCCCCATGACGGGCTCCGGTCCGCTGCGTGGGCGGCCGTGTGGCCAGCCGCGCAGCGGTCACACCGGTTCACCAAGCAGTGGCCGCCTGGCGGGTGCCCGTGTGCGCCGGACACCAGCGATCGGTCGTTCGGGCGGGCGGCGGGAGATCCGGCTCCGACCTGGTGCCGCTCCACCCGACCCCGCCCCGGCTCGCCCCGCCCCGGGCTCGCCTCGCCCCGCAACGGGACTCGCTCAACTGACCCGTCAGACCGCCGCCGGCTGCGCCGCACCGATCCCGTCAACCGACGGAGCCGCCGTCACCCCGTCGCCCCGTATAGCCGTCACCCCGTACCGCCGAACCCACTGCCTATGGAGGCGCAGGTGAACCGCTCTCAGCTCAGACTCCCGCTCGCCACACCAGAGGAGCCGCCCGTCCGGCAGGAAGCCGTCGTCGTTGCCGAGCGCCGGGCCCGTGCCTCGCTCTGCCGGTTGAGCGAGCCCGGTGACTCGACCATCGGGCGATGGTTGACCCGGGTGAACGCCACCACCCTGATCGAGGCGATCCGGGGGCAGACCGTCCCCGGATTCCTCGACCTCGATGGCGACAGACTGGCCGGCTACCAAGCCCGACTGCCCACGTTGGACCCGGACAGAGACCTGGAACGGGTACGTCTGCTCGGTGGACGGTTCATCATTCCGGGGGACAGTGAATGGCCGTCCCAACTCGACGATCTCGGCGACAGCCGCCCGATCGGTCTCTGGGTGCGGGGCGCCGGTTCGCTGAGGTTGCTCGCGCTGCGGTCGGTCGCCGTAGTCGGGGCCAGGGCCTGCACGTCGTACGGCGCGCACGTCGCGGGTGAGTTGGCCGCCCAACTGGCCGAGCGCGGCTGGGTGATCGCCTCCGGGGCCGCGTACGGGATCGATGCCGCCGCGCACCGTGGGGCCCTCGCGGTGGGTGGTGTCACCGTGGGGATCCTGGCCTGCGGGGTCGATGTCGCCTACCCGCCGGGCAATGCGGAGCTCATCTCGCGGATCGCCGCCCAGGGGCTGCTGGCCAGCGAGTTGCCGCCGGGGGAGCACCCGAACCGGTTCAGGTTCGTGCTCCGGAACCGCGTGATCGCCGCGCTGACCAGAGGAACGGTGGTGGTCGAAGCAGCCGTGCGCAGCGGCGCACTGAGCACGGCCAGACGCGCCCGGGACCTCAACCGGCACACCATGGGAGTCGCCGGGCCGGTCACCTCGGAGCTCTCCGCCGGGGTGCACCACCTGATCCGCAGCGGGGAGGCGGTCTTGGTGACCGACGCGGCCGAGATCAGCGAGCTGGTCGGGGCGATCGGCGAGGATCTCGCGCCGCGACACTCCGGGCCGGTGTTGCCCAGGGATTTGTTGGAGCCCGTCGTGGCCCGGGTACTCGAGGCGGTGCCGGCCACCGCCGAGGGTGCACCGGTCGAGCGGTTGGCCCGGCAGGCGGGCTTGTCCGCGGACGAAGTCCTGCAGCGGCTCTACGAATTGGGTTCGCTCGGGTTCGTCGAGCGGTGCGGTGCGCACTGGCGAGCGCTGCGGCGGGCGTGATGTTGCTGGTGAGGGCTCGTCCGGCGTGTCGCACGCCGTGCTCCACCGGATCGAGCGACGACCGAGTGGCGGTAGCGCATTGCAGCGACTCGGTCACGCTACGCTCGCATAGGCTTCCTATCAGCACATGACTCGGCAGAACGGCGCAGACCCACGTATGCCCACACACATCCCCGGACGCAGGGTGACCGGAGGCGGCCGGTCCTCGGGAGGGCCAGGAGCAGAGGCGCGACCCGCCGCCGAACTCCAGGCGAAGGCGCAACGGGCGACCAGCCTGGCCCGACAGCCCGGGCGGTCGTCCCTCGGTGCCAAGGACGACACCACCACAGGCTTGGGGGTCCGTCCACCCGCCGCCCGCCGAGACCCCGGCGGCACCGTCCCGATCCCGGCGGACTCCGCTCCCGCCGGCCTCACCTCGGAGAGTGCGATCCCGGCCGGTGCCGCCACCGAAACAGGTGAAGCTCCGTTGGGTAGCTGCCCACCGGCGGCGCACCCGGTGGATGTCGATGCCGGGTTGCCCACGGCTGGGTCGCCGACGGTCGGGTTGCCCACGGCTGGGTCGCCGACGGTCGGGTTGCCCACGGCTGGGTCGCCGACGGTCGGGCTGCCCACGGTCGGGTTGCCTGCAGTTGAGCGGCTCGGTGCCACGCAGTCCGATGCTGGTCGGTCTACGACGGTCGGCCCTGGTGCCGAGCAGTCAGGTGTCGGCCAGCTCGGCGACGCACAGCTCGGTGACGTTCGGCTCGGTGACGTGCAGCTCGGTAGGAAGCGGGCCGGCGTCGAGTCCACGCCGTTGGGTGGGGTGCGGGTGGCTGCTGCGCAGGTTGGCGGTGCGTTGGTTGACCGGGTGCGCCCTGAGGTGGCGGTGCAGGAGGGGTCCCGGATCGAGGAGGCGCAGGTCAGGGGTGGGCTGGCCGGTGTTGCGGCGGTCGGCGGCGGTGGGGCCGGGGCGCCGGCGACGGATAGTGAGATGGTCGCGCCCGGGCCGGGCGCCCGGCGAGTGGTGGGCCGGCCGGCGGTTGACCGGGGCAAGGCTGAGCGGGGCAAGGCTGAGCGCCCGACAGGTGGTCGCCCGGCGCGGGGGCGGGCGACCGGCAGCCGGGCAGCCTCGGCCGAGGGGGCCGCGAGCGCCGGTGAGGCGGAGCAAGGGGCGCAGGCGGTCACCGACCGGACGGCTCTCGACGCACTGTGGCGCTCGTACAAGGAGAGCGGGGATGCTCGGCTGCGGGAACAGCTGATCCTGCACTACTCGCCGCTGGTGAAGTACGTCGCCGGCCGGGTCGGGGTCGGGCTGCCCGCCAACGTCGAGCAGGCGGACTTCGTCTCGTCCGGGATCTTCGGGCTGATCGACGCGATCGAGAAGTTCGACATCGACCGGGCGATCAAGTTCGAGACCTACGCGATCAGCCGCATCCGTGGCGCGATCATCGACGAGCTGCGCGCCCTCGACTGGATCCCGCGCTCGGTCCGGCAGAAGGCCAAGGCCGTCGAGCGCACCTACGCCACTCTGGAGGCGCGGCTGCGCCGCACCCCGCACGAGCCCGAGGTCGCGGCCGAGATGGGCATCGCGATCGAGGATCTGCACGCCATCTTCAGTCAGCTCTCGCTCGCGAACGTGGTGGCGCTCGACGAGCTGTTGCACTCGGCCGGCGAGGGTGGTGACCGGCTGAGCCTGATGGACACCCTGGAGGACATCGCCGCCGACAACCCGGTGGAGATCGCCGAGGACCGGGAGCTGCGGCGGCTGTTGGCCACGGCGGTCAACACGCTCCCCGAACGGGAGAAGATGGTGGTGACGCTCTATTACTACGAGGGCCTGACGCTCGCGGAGATCGGTCAGGTGCTCGGTGTCACCGAGAGCAGGGTCAGCCAGATCCACACCAAGTCCGTCCTCCAGCTGCGGGCGAAGCTGTCCGACATCCGCTGAGTGGAGCTCCGGGAGCGGGTCGGGTGGGGGCGGCCCGCCCGAAGCGAGCCCACGGCAGGGCCGGGCTCGGCGCCGATTGGGAGAGGGCAGTGCCGCCGGCGGCGGCACTGCTGTCGGTGAGGGGGAGCAGCCGGGCCTGGCCTGAGCCCAGGAGGGCGAGCGGGTCGAGGTAGCGGTGGCCGCGCAGCAGCCCCCAGTGGAGGCAGGCCGTCGGGCAGTGGCCGGAATCCTCGGCCAGGGTGCCGATGGTGTCGCCCGCTGCCACCGGGGTGCCGGGCGGGAGTGTCCCGGTGACCGGGAGGTAGGTGGTCCGGAGGGGAGGGTCGCCGGAGTCGGGGTGAGTCACGGTGATGACCGGCCGCCCGGCGACCACGGCCGAGAAGGAGACCACCCCCGGGGCGGCCGCTCGGACCGGTGTGCCCGGCGCGGCCGCGAGGTCGACCCCGCGGTGCCCGGCCGCCCAGCGGGCCGGAGGAGCTTCGAACTTGCGCAGCACCCCGGCGGGCCCGCCCACCGGCCAGGCCCGGCCGCCGCCCGCCCTGGATCCGAGGGCAACGGCAAGAGTGAGGGCGTCGGCGAGGGCGGGAGAGGGCGGTCCGGTCGGCACTTCGGGGCCGGCAGTCGTGCGGGCCTGGGTACTCCCGTCGTTGGAACCGAGGACGGGGACGGGAGTAGGAGGAGGTTCGGCTTCGGGGCGGCCTCGGGCCACGGCTCCGGCTTCGGACCCCGCCCGCGCCCGTGCTCCCGCCTCCGCGCCCGTCCGCGCCCCAGCCCCCGCCTCCGTTCCCGCCCCCACCCGCGCCCCCGCCCGTACCCCTGCCCCCACTCCCGGTGCGGGCCAGGCCGCCCGGGCGAACGGTTGCGGCAGACCCAGTAGTACGGCGATCAGCAACACCAGGAGGAGCACCTTCCAGCGCCGATCCGGTGCAGGCGGCAGGGCCAGCGCCCCTGGAGGGGCGAGCGCACCCCGAAGGGCGCTCATGCCCCGGGAGCGGCGGCGGGGAGTGGTCGGAGGAGCCGTGGTCGAGGGGACGGTGGCAGGGGAGAGAGTCGTCGCTGCTGTCATGGCAGGGAGCGTGCTCCACCGGCCGCCGCTCGGCCAGGGAGTTGCCGAGAGCTGTGGATAAGTCGGGGGTGTGGACAAGTCGCGTCGCCCGGAGGGGTGAAACGGCGGTGTGAGGGGGTTCACCGCGGTGGGGCGTGAGGTGTCGGGCGGGAACGTCGAGCAGCGGTGGCGTGAGGCGCCCGGGGGAGTGCCGGGCAGGGGGCCGAGAGCGGGCGAGCACCGGGGTGCGGGGTGCGGGAGAGGCGCCGGGGAGGGGTGTCGGGTCGGGGTCGGCGGAGGCGGAGTCGCTCGGGGCTCGGCGCTTCCCGTACACTTCACACGCGACCCGGTCCGCCGGGTCGACTTCGCACGCCCCGCCACCGGCGAGATCCGGGCCCGCAAGAGCCCTGGGGACCCCGCCAGGTGCGAGTGCCGCTCGGTCCCCCGAGCCCGCCGCGGTCCAGACCGCCAAGGGTCGGAGGCTCGGCACGATCGGGGCGTCAGGCGTGACGGTCGTCCTGACCGGCACGGACAAACCGAGCCAGACCTGGCGGCACCGTTCAACCGGTGACAGCCAGGCGTAACACCTGAGGAGCACGGCCATGGCCGTCGTCACGATGCGGGAGCTGCTGGAGAGCGGCGTCCACTTCGGTCACCAGACCCGTCGTTGGAACCCGAAGATGAAGCGCTTCATCTTCACGGAGCGCAACGGCATCTACATCATCGACCTCCTGCAGTCGCTGAACTACATCGACCGCGCCTTCGAGTTCGTCAAGGAGACCGTTGCCCACGGCGGCAGCGTCCTCTTCGTCGGCACCAAGAAGCAGGCCCAGGAGGCCATCGCCGAGCAGGCCACCCGCGTGGGCATGCCCTACGTGAACCAGCGCTGGCTCGGCGGCATGCTGACCAACTTCTCGACCGTCTACAAGCGTCTGCAGCGCCTCAAGGAGCTCGGCGAGATCGACTTCACGGATGTGGCCGGTTCCGGCCTCACCAAGAAGGAGCTCCTGGTCCTCCAGCGCGAGTACGACAAGCTGGAGAAGACCCTCGGTGGTATCCGCGACATGCAGCGCGTTCCCAGCGCTGTCTGGATCGTGGACACCAAGAAGGAGCACATCGCGGTCGGCGAGGCCCGGAAGCTCAACATCCCGGTCGTCGCGATCCTCGACACCAACTGCGACCCCGACGAGGTCGACTACAAGATCCCGGGCAACGACGACGCGATCCGCTCCGTCACCCTGCTGACCCGCGTGATCGCCGACGCCGTCGCCGAGGGCCTCAAGTCCCGCGCCGGTGTCGCCAAGGGCGACGCCAAGGCCGAGCCGGGCGCCGACCAGCCCCTGGCCGACTGGGAGAAGGACATCCTCGAGGGCCAGAAGGCCGCCGAGGTCGAGGCTCCCGCCGCCGAGGCCGCTGTCGAGGCCCCCGCCGCCGAGGTCGAGGCTCCGGCCGCCGAGGCCGAGCAGGCCTGACGTACCAAGGGTGAGGGGCACTCGCCGGTAGGACCGGTAAGTGCCCCTCTCTCCCGTGCCGGGGCCGAACCATCAGCTCCGTCGCACCACTCCCCGCAGACACGCGAGACGCGAGAAGAGATTCACCATGGCGAACTTCACCGCCGCGGACGTCAAGAAGCTCCGTGAGCTCACCGGCGCCGGCATGATGGACTGCAAGAAGGCTCTGGACGAGGCCGAGGGCAACGTCGAGAAGGCCGTCGAGCTGCTCCGCATCAAGGGCCTGAAGGGTGTTGCCAAGCGCGAGGGCCGCGACGCCTCCAACGGCGCCGTTGCCGCCCTGATCGCCGAGGGCAACAACTCCGGTGTCCTGGTCGAGCTCAACTGCGAGACCGACTTCGTCGCCAAGGGTGACAAGTTCGTCGAGGTCGCCGACAAGCTCGCCGCCCACGTCGCCGCCACCTCCCCGGCCGACCTGGACGCCGCGCTGGCTTCCGAGATCGAGGCCGGCAAGACCGTCCAGGCGTTCGTCGACGAGGCCAACGCGACCCTGGGCGAGAAGATCGTCTTCCGTCGCTTCGCCCAGTTCGAGGGTGACGGCTACGTCGCGGTCTACCTGCACAAGAGCAGCCCCGACCTCCCGCCGACCGTCGGTGTCCTCGTCGAGCTCGACAAGGAGAACGCCGAGGTCGCCAAGGACGTCGCGCAGCACATCGCCGCCTTCGCGCCGAAGTACCTCTCCCGCGAGGAGATCCCGGCCGAGGACATCGAGAACGAGCGCCGCGTCGCCGAGGCCACCGCTCGTGAGGAGGGCAAGCCCGAGGCTGCCCTGCCGAAGATCATCGAGGGTCGCATCACCGGCTTCGTCAAGGAGAACTCCGTCCTGGAGCAGGCCTTCGCGAAGGACAACAAGAAGAGCGTCGCCAAGGTCCTCGAGGAGAACGGCGTCGCCCTCAAGCGCTTCGCCCGCTTCCGCGTCGGTGCCTGATCACACGTTCCACCGCGCGTCCCACCGGCAGCGGAAAACCCGCCTAAGGTAGGAAGCGCCAGGCCGCCCGCGAGGGCGGCCCGGAACGCGCCGTCGGGCTCACCCAGCGCACCCGAGGTCGTAGGGCGGGCTACGTCGGCACCATGAACGACGAGGAGGCCATTGCCGTGCAGGACACCGTTACCGGTTCCCGCGGCAGTGGCCTCCTCGCGTGTACGCGCAGGCCAGAGGCCCGGCACCCCCGGTCGGCCCGGCCCGTGAACCAGTAGGTGGAGAAGGAGAAGTCCATGCAGGAGACGCAGGAGACCGCACAGGAGGGGACGCGCCGCCGCGTTCTGCTCAAGCTTTCCGGTGAGGCATTCGCCGGTGGCGGCGGCCTTGGCGTCGACCCGGACGTCGTGCACAAGATCGCCCGGGAGATCGCCACCGTCGTGCGCGAGGGCACCGAGGTCGCCGTGGTCATCGGCGGCGGCAACTTCTTCCGCGGCGCCGAGCTGCAGGTGCGCGGCATGGACCGGGCCCGCTCCGACTACATGGGCATGCTGGGCACCGTGATGAACTGCCTCGCGCTCCAGGACTTCCTGATCAAGGAAGGCATCGAGACCCGCGTCCAGACCGCCATCACCATGGGCCAGGTCGCCGAGCCGTACCTGCCGCTGCGGGCCGTCCGCCACCTGGAGAAGGGCCGCGTGGTCATCTTCGGTGCCGGTATGGGCATGCCGTACTTCTCCACCGACACCACCGCCGTGCAGCGCGCCCTGGAGATCCACGCCGAGGTGCTGCTGATGGGCAAGAACGGCGTCGACGGGGTGTACGACTCGGACCCGCGCACCAACCCCGCCGCGGTGAAGTTCGACGCGCTCGACTACACCGAGGTCATCGCGCGCGACCTGAAGGTGGCCGACCTGACGGCGATCACGCTGTGCAAGGACAACGGCCTGCCGATCCTCGTCTTCGAGCTGCTCGCCGAGGGCAATATCGCGCGTGCGGTGAAGAGTGAGAAGATCGGCACACTCATCAGCCAGGATTCCGCCCGGGCCTGAGCAGCCGTCACCGGCAGTCGCAGTCGCAGCCGCAGCAGCCGTCACCGGCGACTGCGGCAGGACGCGGCGGCCGCAGCACCACCCGCCGTCCCGGGCACCGGAAACGGCACTACAGCAGATGAACCGGACAGGGAGCAGACAGTGAGCGAAGCGATCGAAGAGATCCTCCTCGAAGCCGAGGAGAAGATGGAGAAGGCCATCTCCGTCGCGAAGGACGACTTCGCGGCGATCCGCACCGGTCGTGCCCACCCGGCGATGTTCGCCAAGATCGTCGCCGAGTACTACGGCGCGATCACCCCGATCAACCAGCTCGCCTCCTTCTCCGTGCCGGAGCCCCGGATGGCGATCGTCACCCCGTTCGACAAGAGCGCGCTGCGCAACATCGAGCAGGCGATCCGCGACTCCGACCTCGGCGTCAACCCGTCGAACGACGGCAACATCATCCGGGTGAGCCTGCCGGTGCTCACCGAGGAGCGCCGCCGCGAGTACATCAAGCAGGCCCGCGGCAAGGGCGAGGACTCGAAGATCTCGATCCGCGCCATCCGCCGCAAGGCCAAGGACGGCTTCGACAAGCTGGTGAAGGACAAGGAGGTCGGCGAGGACGAGGCCCGCCGCGCCGAGAAGGAGCTCGACGACCTCACCGCGAAGCACGTCGCGGTCGTCGACGAGCTGCTCAAGCACAAGGAAGCCGAGCTGCTCGAGGTCTGACCGACCCGCACCTCGGTAGTACCCTCTCCCTCGCCCCGGCCGCTGCCGCTGTGAGTGCCCCGGACCGCCTGACTGCCGCCGCAGCGGGCCCCGAACGGGTCACTCACGGCGGCCGCCGGTGTACCGGGGCCCCCGCGCGGCACAGACTCAGTCCATGCGCGAAGCAGTACCGCAACGCCAAAGACCGCAACGCCAAAGACAGACACCACCCGCACCGCCGTCCGCCCCAGGGCAGGAGACACCCGTGGCCCAGCCCGACCAGCAGCCCCGCAAGCAGCGCGGCGGCCGCAACCTCCAGGCCGCGATAGGGGTCGGTGTCGGCCTCGGGGCGGTGATCATCGCCTCGCTCTTCGTGGTGAAGGTGCTCTTCCTGGTCGTGGTGGCCGCCGCCGTGGTGGTCGGCGTCTGGGAGCTCACCAGCCGGCTCACCGAGCGCAAGGGCATCAACGCCCCGCTGATCCCGCTGATGGCCGGCAGCGTGGCCATGCTGGCCGCCGGCTACTGGGCCGGTGCCCAGTGGGCCGCCGCCGCGCTGGCCCTGACCGGGCTGGCGGTGATGGTCTGGCGGATGAGCGAGCCGCCGGAGAACTACCTGCGCGACATAACGGCAGGCATCTTCACCGCCTTCTACGTGCCCTTCCTGGCCACCTTCGTCGCGCTGATGCTCAGCGCCGAGGACGGCCCCTGGCGGATCGTGCTCTTCCTGATCGTCACGGTGTGCAGCGACACCGGCGCGTACGCGGTGGGCTACAAGTTCGGCAAGAACAAGCTGGCCCCGACGATCAGCCCCGGCAAGACCCGCGAGGGCCTGGCGGGCGGCATCGCGCTCTCGATGCTGGCCGGCGCGCTGATGATGCAGTACGTCATCGACGACGGCCGCTGGTGGCAGGGCCTGATCCTGGGCGGCTGCGCGGCCGTCACGGCCACCCTGGGCGACCTCGCCGAGTCGATGATCAAGCGCGACCTCGGCATCAAGGACATGGGCACCCTGCTGCCCGGCCACGGCGGCATCATGGACCGCCTGGACTCCCTGCTGCCGACCGCCCCCGTGGTCTGGCTGCTGCTGGCCGCCTTCGTCGGCAGCTGAGCCACCTCACACCGTGGGCCCCGGACGGACGCCGTCCGGGGCCTTCTTCGACATCTGCGACACTGGAACAACCATGCCTAAGCCCGGAGAACTCACCTTTGTCGCGCCGCGCGGCGCCAAGCCCCCGCGACACCTCGCCGACATGAGCCCCGCCGAGCGCAAGGAGGCCGTCGCCGAGCTGGGCGAGCAGCCGTTCCGCGCCAAGCAGCTCTCGAACCACTACTTCGGCCGGATGTCGAACGACCCGGCGAGCTGGACGGACATCCCCGCCGCCAGCCGGGAGAAGTTGACCGAGGCGCTGCTGCCCTCGCTGATGTCGGTGGTCCGGCACGTCTCCTGCGACGACGACACCACCCGCAAGACGCTCTGGAAGCTCTTCGACGGCACCCTGGTCGAGTCCGTGCTGATGCGCTACCCCGACCGGGTGACGATGTGCATCAGCTCGCAGGCCGGCTGCGGCATGAACTGCCCGTTCTGCGCCACCGGCCAGGCCGGGCTCACCCGCAACCTGTCCACCGCCGAGATCGTCGAGCAGATCGGCGCGGGCATGCGGGCGCTCAAGGCCGGGGAGATCCCCGGCGGTGAGGCCCGGCTCTCGAACGTGGTCTTCATGGGCATGGGCGAGCCGCTGGCCAACTACAACCGGGTGCTGGCCGCGATCCGCCGGCTGACCGATCCGGCCCCGGACGGCTTCGGGATGTCCCAGCGCGGCATCACCGTCTCCACGGTGGGCCTCGTCCCGGCCATGCACCGGCTCGCCGACGAGGAGATGAGCGTGCGGCTCGCGCTCTCGCTGCACGCCCCCGACGACGAGCTGCGCGACGAGCTGGTGCCGGTCAACACCCGGTGGAAGGTCGCCGAGGTGCTGGAGGCCGCCTGGTACTACGCGGAGAAGTCCAACCGGCGGATCTCGATCGAGTACGCGCTGATCAAGGACATCAATGACCAGGCCTGGCGGGCCGACCTGCTGGGGCGCCTGCTCAAGAACCACCGCGTCCACGTCAACCTGATCCCGCTGAACCCGACCCCGGGCTCCAAGTGGACGGCCTCCCGCCCGGAGGACGAGCGCGAGTTCGTCCGCCGCCTCCAGGCGCACGGCGTGCCGACCACCGTCCGGGACACCCGCGGCCAGGAGATCGACGGCGCCTGCGGGCAGCTGGCCGCAGCGGGCTGATCGACGGAACGAAAGTGGGGCGTCCGGCTTCGGCCGCACGCCCCATTCGTGCTTCCAGCACGCCCCGCTCGCGCCTTCAGCACGCCCCGCTCGTGCCTCCAGCGGACGCGGCCTAGCGCAGGGCGCCCGCCGCGAGGGCGGCGGTGAGGCCGCCGGTGAGCAGCAGGACGGTGCCGGCGGTGGCGGCGCGGAGCAGGGCCGCGCCGAAGAGCAGCCGGGGGGCCGCGCCGAGCTGGGTGAGGGCGGCGATCACCGGGCGGCGGGAGCTGCGGATCTCGGCGGCCCGGACCAGGACGGCGCCGACCACGCAGCAGAGCACCAGCAGGCACTCGACGGCGGGCAGCGGCGCGGCGGTGCCGGGCCGGTCGAACCAGTAGCGGAAGGTGGTGAGCACCGCCGCGAGCGCCAGCGCGAGGACGGCCAGCGGGGTGCCGAGGCGCCGGGCCTCGGCGGTCAGCCCGCGGCCGGCCAGCAGCCGGATCGGGGCCGGGCGGCCGAGCGAGAGCAGCCTGCCCGCCCAGGCCAGGGCCGGGGCGGTGAGCAGGAACAGCCCGAGGGCGGCCAGCGCCCAGCCGATCAGGGCGGCCGGGCTGGTGGAGCCGAGCCCGGCGGGCAGCTTGACCGGCCGGCCGTCCTGGTCGGCGCCGGGCCGCAGGCCGTACAGCTCCAGCGCGAGGCCGGTCAGCAGCAGGCCGGCCGGCAGGGCCAGGCGCAGCGCGCCGAACCGGGGGGTGGCCGCCGGGGCCGGGCGGCCCGGCAGGGCCTCCAGGGCCGGGACGGCCAGTGCGGCGGAGAGGCCGGCGACCAGGGGCACCAGGGCGAGCAGGGTGACGGGGGCCGCGGCGGGCAGGTGGGCGCCCATCCCGAGCTCGGGGGCGAGGGAGGGACCGGCCACGTCGTTGCGCAGCACCAGGAAGAGCAGCAGGGTGACGGCGCTGCCGAAGCAGCAGGCCAGGGCGGTCTCCCCGGCGATCAGCGCCCGGATCCGGCTCGGCCCGGCCCCGGCGGCGGTCAGCCCGGTGATCCGGTCCGGCCGCCCGGCCGGTACGGCCCGCGCGGCGACGGCGGCGAACCAGGCCACCGCGACCAGCGGCGGCAGGCACCAGAGCAGCCGCACCAGCGCCCCGGCCGCCGGATCGGTCAGCGCCCGCCCGAGCGCCCGCAGCAGCAGCGCGGCGACCAGTGCGGCGGCCGTCGCGGTGAGCAGCCACCGCCCGAGATCGGCGAAGCGGTAACCCCGGGCCAGACGGAGGTAGAGCACGTGACGCCTTTCAGCGCGGGGAGGGGAGGAGGACGGCAGCGCGGCCGGGGCGCGGCACCACGGCGGAGGCCGCTGGGCCAGGGGCGGCCGGGTGGGCCGGCGTCATCGGGCTGCGGTGACGGCGGTGGCGCCGCGGGTGACCGGGGTGGCGGGGGCGGCGAGGCGGCCGTCGACCAGGGCGACCGTGCGGTCGGCATAGCGGGCGAGCTCGGGGTTGTGGGTGGCGAGGACCAGGGTGAGCTGGTGGGAGCGGGCGGCGCTGGCCAGTATCCGCAGCACCTGGTCCTGGGCCTCGCGGTGGAGCGGGGCGGTGGGGTCGTCGGCGAAGACGACCGGGGGGAGCGGGGCGAGGGCGCGGGCGACGGCGATCCGCTGGCGCTGGCTCTGGACCAGCTCGGCGGGGCGGCGGCCGGCGCAGTCGGCCACGTCGAGCCGCTCCAGCCACTCCGCGGCGGCGGCGTAGGCGGCCTTGTGGCCGGCCCCGGCGAGCAGCAGGGGCAGCGCGACGTTCTCCCGGGCGGTCAGCTCCGGCACCAGGTGCGGCTCGGAGCCGACGAAGCCGAAGCGGTCGCGCCGCAGGCGCTCGCGCCCGGCCCGGCCGAGGGTGTGCACGGGGGCGCTGTTGAACCAGACCTCGCCCTCGTCCACCGGGAGCAGCGCGGAGAGGCAGCCGAGCAGGGTGCTCTTCCCGGAGCCGCGCGGGCCGGTGATGGCGAGCACCTCGCCGTCCCGGACACCGATCGAGACGCCACGCAGGGCCGGGGTGCCGTCGTGTGACTTGACGATCCCCCGTGCCCACAGCACGTCGTTGTCAGGCGGGGCCGCGGCCATGAAGATCCATCCTGGTGGCTGCGCAGGGATATGACAGTCGTCAGATTAGAACGACCGAGTCACGCCGCGGTTGCGGCACACTGATCCAATCGGGGGCAATTCACCCGGAATCCGGCGTGTTGGTCGTGAAATAACTGCACCGAAGGGCGGCCCCGGCAGAGTGGGGCCGCCCTTCGGCGGAGGGTGGGACGGAAAGATCGGGTGATCAGACCTTCACGGTCGGGTGATCAGATCTTGGCCCAGGCGTCGGTCAGCGTGACCCGCAGGATCTGCTCGATCTCGTCGAAGGTCGACTGGTCGGAGATCAGCGGCGGGGCCAGCTGGATGACCGGGTCGCCACGGTCGTCGGCGCGGCAGTACAGGCCGTTGTTGTACAGCTCCTTGGAGAGGAAGCCGTAGAGCACGCGCTCGATCTCGTCGTCGTTGAAGGACTCCTTGGTGACCTTGTCCTTGACGAGCTCGATGCCGTAGAAGTACCCGTTGCCGCGGACGTCGCCGACGATCGGCAGGTCGCGCAGCTTGTCCAGCGTGCCGAGGAACTTCGACTCGTTGTCGAGCACGTGCTGGTTGAGGCCCTCGCGCTCGAAGATGTCGAGGTTGGCCAGCGCCACCGCGGAGGAGACCGGGTGGCCGCCGAAGGTGTAGCCGTGCAGGAAGGTGTTGTCGCCCTTGTAGAACGGCTCGGCGATGCGGTCCGAGATGATCGTGGCGCCGATCGGGGAGTAGCCCGAGGTCATGCCCTTGGCGCAGGTGATCATGTCCGGCACGTAGCCGAACTTGTCGGCGCCGAACATGGTGCCCAGGCGGCCGAAGGCGCAGATGACCTCGTCCGAGACGAGCAGCACGTCGTGGCGGTCGCAGATCTCGCGCAGGCGCTGGAAGTACCCGGGCGGCGGCGGGAAGCAGCCACCGGCGTTCTGCACCGGCTCGACGAAGACGGCGGCGACGGTGTCGGCGCCCTCGAACAGGATCGCCTGCTCGATCTCGTCGGCGCACCAGCGGCCGTAGGCCTCGGGGTCGACGGTGCCGTCGGGGCCCGCGAGGTACGCCGGGGCGCGGTAGATGTTGGTGTTCGGCGCCTTGTGGGTGCCCGGCACCAGCGGCTCGAACGGGGCCTTCAGGCCCGGCAGGCCGGTGATGGAGAGGGCGCCCTGGGGGGTGCCGTGGTAGGCGACGGCGCGCGAGATGACCTTGTACTTGGTCGGCTTGCCGGTCAGCTTGAAGTACTGCTTGGCCAGCTTCCAGGCGGTCTCGACGGCCTCGCCGCCACCGGTGGAGAAGAAGACCTTGTTGAGGTCGCCCGGGGCGTAGTTCGCCAGGCGCTCGGCCAGCTCGACGGCCTTCGGGTGGGCGTAGCTCCACACCGGGAAGAAGGCGAGCTCCTTGGCCTGCTTGGCGGCGGCCTCGGCCAGCTCCTCGCGGCCGTGCCCGGCCTGGACGACGAACAGGCCCGCGAGCCCGTCCAGGTACTTCTTGCCCTTGTCGTCCCAGACGTAGGTGCCCTCGCCGCGCACGATGGTCGGCACGGGGGAGTTCTCGTACGACGACATGCGGGTGAAGTGCATCCACAGGTGGTCGTAGGCGGTCTTGGAAAGGTCCTTCTGCGCCGGGTCGGCTGTCATCGGGTGCCCCAGGTGTAGGTCTGTTTCCGGAGCTTCAGGTAAACGAAGCTCTCGGTGCTCCGCACGCCGGGAAGGGCGCGGATGCGCTTGTTGATCATTTCGAGCAGGTGCTCGTCGTCCTCGCAGACGAGTTCGGCCAGCAGGTCGAACGAGCCGGCGGTGCAGACGACGTAGTCGACCTCGTCGAAGGCGGCCAGTGCGTCGGCGACGAGCTCGACGTCGCCCTCGACGCGAATGCCGACCATCGCCTGTCGGGTGAACCCGACGGTGAGGGGGTCGGTGACCGCGACGATCTGCATCACGCCTTGGTCGAGCAGCTTCTGGACCCGCTGCCGCACGGCCGCCTCGGAGAGGCCGACGGCCTTGCCGATGGCGGCGTACGGGCGACGCCCGTCTTCCTGGAGCTGCTCGATGATCGCCTTGGAGGCGGCATCAAGGGGAACGCTGGCGTTCCGGTCTCGGTTGGCCACGACGTCACTGTGCCCGATCGGCCGCGCCGTTGCAAGCTGCCCCGCTGCTGATTTCGTCGTCGTTTTGAAAAATGCATGCGGATTGCGTTGTCTTCCGCGAAGTGTCCTGTCGATACCGGCAGCGGTAGAGGTACCCTTGCCGGGTGCGCGCGCTGACGTGCACAGACTCAGTGGACCGCGGCTTCCGGAGCCCGGCCACTCGGCGCCCGGTACCCTGGCGCCGGTTCTGCAACGTGGCAGGCACCAGACCGAGGAGAGAGCCCGTGAGCGAGCTTCGTACGCTGCGCAACTACATCAACGGTGAGTTCGTCGACGCGGCCGACGGCCGCACCCTGGACATCGTCGACCCGACGACCGGCCAGGTGTACGCCACCTCGCCGCTGTCCGGTGCCGCGGACGTCGACGCCGCGATGGCCTCCGCCGCCGAGGCGTTCCCGCTCTGGCGCGATGCCACGCCGAGCACCCGGCAGAAGCTGCTGCTGAAGATCGCCGACGCGGTCGAGGCCCGGGCCGACGAGATCGTGGACGCCGAGTGTCGCAACACCGGCAAGCCGCGCGGGCTGACCCTCTCCGAGGAGATCGGTCCGATGGTGGACCAGATCCGCTTCTTCGCCGGTGCCGCCCGCCTGCTCGAGGGCAAGGCCGCCGGTGAGTACATGGACGGGATGACCTCGATCATCCGCCGCGAGCCGGTCGGCGTCTGCGCCCAGGTCGCGCCGTGGAACTACCCGATGATGATGGCCGTCTGGAAGTTCGCCCCGGCGATCGCCGCCGGCAACGCCGTCGTGCTCAAGCCCTCGGACACCACCCCGGCCTCCACCGTGCTGCTGGCCGAGATCATCGGCGGCGTGCTGAAGGACCTGGAGCTGCCGGCCGGCATCTTCAACGTCATCTGCGGCGACCGCGAGAGCGGCAAGCTGATGGTCGAGCACCCCACCCCGGCGATGGCCTCCATCACCGGCTCCGTCCGGGCCGGCATCCAGGTCGCCGAGTCGGCCTCCAAGGACGTCAAGCGCGTCCACCTGGAGCTGGGCGGCAAGGCCCCGGTCGTGGTCTTCGAGGACGCCGACATCGCCGAGGCCGTCGAGGGCATCTCGGTGGCGGGCTTCTTCAACGCCGGCCAGGACTGCACCGCCGCCACCCGCGTGCTGGTGCACGAGTCGATCCACGACGACTTCGTCACCGCGCTGGCCAAGGCCGCGGCCGACACCAAGACCGGTGGCATCGACGAGGAGGACGTGCTCTACGGCCCCCTCAACAACGCCAACCAGCTGAAGCAGGTCTCCGGCTTCATCGAGCGCCTCCCGGCCCACGCCAAGGTCGAGGCCGGCGGCCACCGGGTCGGCGAGGTCGGCTACTTCTACGCCCCGACCGTCGTCTCCGGCCTGAAGCAGGACGACGAGATCATCCAGAACGAGGTCTTCGGCCCGGTCATCACCGTGCAGAAGTTCTCCGACGAGGACCAGGCCGTCTCCTACGCCAACGGCGTCGACTTCGCCCTCGCCTCCTCGGTCTGGACCAAGGACCACGCCCGCGCCATGCGGATGTCCCGCCGCCTGGACTTCGGCTGCGTCTGGATCAACACCCACATCCCGCTGGTCGCCGAGATGCCGCACGGTGGCTTCAAGAAGTCCGGCTACGGCAAGGACCTCTCCGGCTACGGCTTCGAGGACTACACCCGGGTGAAGCACGTCATGACCGCGCTGTAAGCGCGGGTCATGACCTTTAGCGCAGTATGACCGCGCTGTAAGCGCGGGTCATGACCGTCAGCGCAGTATGACCGCGCTGTAAGTCCCGGCAGAAGGGGCGTGCCGCCGAGGCGGTGCGCCCCTTTTCCATGGTGTCGGCCGGGGGTCGTCCTGCCTGACAGGATGCACCTGCCCGGCGGCCGGGGGGTTGCCTAGCCTTACAGGCATGAGCATCCCCACTGCTGACCCGGCTGCCGGACAGGCTGTCAAGGCCGCCGACCGCGCGCACGTCTTCCACTCGTGGTCCGCCCAGGCGCTGATCGACCCCATGCCGGTGGCCGGTGCCGAGGGCTCGTACTTCTGGGACTACGAGGGCAACCGCTACCTCGACTTCTCCTCGCAGCTGGTGAACACCAACATCGGGCACCAGCACCCGAAGGTGGTCGCGGCCATCCAGGAGCAGGCGGCGAAGCTCTGCACCATCGCGCCCGGCTTCGCCGTGGACGCCCGCAGCGAGGCGGCCCGGCTGATCGCCGAGCGCACCCCGGGCGACCTGAACAAGATCTTCTTCACCAACGGCGGCGCCGAGGCGAACGAGAACGCGATCCGGATGGCCCGGCTGCACACCGGCCGCCAGAAGGTGATGTCCACCTACCGCTCGTACCACGGCGCCACCGCCAACGCGATCGCGCTGACCGGCGACCCCCGCCGCTGGGCCAACGAGACCGGCACCTCGGGCATCGTGCACTTCTGGGGCCCGTACGCCTACCGCTCCAACTTCCACGCCGAGAACGAGGCGCAGGAGTGCGAGCGCGCGCTGGCGCACCTGGAGCAGGTGGTGGCCTTCGAGGGCCCCGGCACCATCGCGGCGATCATCCTGGAGACCGTGGTCGGCACCGCGGGCATCCTGATCCCGCCGGCGGGCTACCTCGCGGGCGTGCGGGAGATCTGCGACCGGTACGGCATCGTCTTCATCCTGGACGAGGTCATGGCCGGCTTCGGCCGGACCGGTGAGTGGTTCGCCGCCGACCACTGGGGTGTCACCCCGGACCTCCTCACCTTCGCCAAGGGCGTCAACTCCGGGTACGTGCCGCTGGGCGGCGTGGCGATCTCCGAGGCGATCGCGGCCACCTTCGCCGAGCGCCCCTTCCCGGGCGGGCTCACCTACTCGGGCCACCCGCTGGCCTGCGCCTCGGCGGTGGCGACGATCAACACGATGGCCGAGGAGGGCATCGTGGAGCACGCCAAGCACATCGGCGAGAACGTGCTCGGCCCCGCCCTGCGCGAGCTGGCGGAGCGTCACCCTGTGATCGGCGAGGTGCGCGGCCTGGGCGTCTTCTGGGCGCTCGACCTGGTGAAGAACCGCGAGACCCGCGAGCCGCTGGTGCCGTACAACGCGGCCGGCGGGGACAACGCGCCGATGGCCGAGCTCGCCGCCGCCTGCAAGAAGCGCGGCCTGTGGCCGTTCGTGAACATGAACCGCTTCCACGTCGTGCCGCCGTGCACCGTCACCGAGGAGGAGATCCGCGAGGGTCTCGCCGTCCTCGACGAGGTGCTCACCCTGACGGACGCGCACACCGTCTGACCGTCAGGCACAGCCCCCAACGGCCCCGGGCAGCGCCTTGCCCGGGGCCGTCCCCTTTCCACGCTCAGCTTCAGCGCTCAGCGCCAGCGCGAACCAGCTCGGAGACGATCCCCCCATGCGTCGTGCCACCCTGTCCCGCCGCGCCGCCCTCGGCGCCGCCGGTCTGCTCGGTCTGGGCAGCCTGTCGGCCTGCGGCATCCCCGCCGCGTACGTCCCGGAGGAGCGGCGCAGCGCGACCGACCGCTCGGAGCGGGACAAGAAGCTGACCTTCTCCAACTGGACGCAGTACATCGACGTCGACAAGGCCGGGAAGCGGCCCACCCTGGAGGAGTTCCAGCGGCGCACCGGCATCGACGTCACGTACACCGAGGACATCAACGACAACGACGAGTTCTTCGGCAAGATCAGCCCGGTGCTGGCCCAGGGCGGCGACCCGGGCCGCGACCTGATGGTGATCAGCGACTGGATGGCCGGCCGGTACGTGGCGCTCGGCTGGGTGCAGACGCTGGACAGGGCCAACCTGCCGAACGTCACCAAGTACCTGGACCCGCAGCTCAGCCACCCGGCCTTCGACCCGGAGCGCTCGCACTCGGTGCCGTGGCAGTCGGGTCTGACCGGCATCGCGTACAACCGCAAGACGCTCGGCCGGGAGATCAAGAAGACCTCGGACCTGTGGGCGCCCGACCTCAAGGGGCGGGTCACGCTGTTCGCCGGGATGGACGAGGCGCTCGGGCTGCTGATGCTGGCCAACGGCGCGGACATCGCCAGGTTCACCACCGACGACGCGCACAAGGCGATGAGCCAGGTGCAGAAGCTGGTGGACACCAAGCACATCCGCCGGTTCACCGGCAACGACTACACCAGCGACCTGGCCTCGGGCGCGGCGGTGGCCTGCCAGGCGTACTCCGGGGACGCGATCCAGCTCAAGGCGCAGAACCCGGACATCGAGTTCGTGGTGCCCGAGGAGGGCGCCGAGCTGTGGGCCGAGAGCCTGATGATCCCCAACAGGGCGGACCACAAGGTCAACGCCGAGAAGCTGATCGACTACTACTACCAGCCCGAGGTGGCCGCCGAGCTGGCCGCCTTCGTGCAGTACATCTGCCCGGTGCCGGCCGCCCGCGAGGTGCTGGCCAAGAGCGAGGACCCGGACACCGCCGCGCTGGCCGACGAGCCGCTGATGTTCCCCGGCGACGAGATCCGGGCCCGGCTGCGCACCATGCGCGACGTCTCCGCGGCCGAGCGGCCGGGCCTGCACCAGATCTGGGGCCAGGTCGCCGGGGTGTAGCTCAGCGCCGCACGGCGTCCAGCGCGAGCAGGGCGACGTGCAGGGAGAGGCAGGACTCCACCTGGTCGAGGTCGACGGAGAGGATCCGCTCGACCTTGTGCAGGCGGTCGTAGAAGGAGGGCCGGGAGAGGTGCGCCGCGTCGGCCGCGGCGGACTTGTTCCGGCCCTGCTCCAGGTAGATCCGGAGCATCTGCACCAGCTGGCTGCCGTGCTCGGCGTCGTAGGCGAGCAGCGGGCCGAGCTCGCGCTCGACGTAGGTCTGCAGCCGGGCGTCGTCGCGCAGCAGGTGGAGCAGGCCGCGCAGGCGCACGTCCGGGAGGCGGTAGTAGGCGGCCGGGCGGCCGCCCGGGGCCTCGTGCAGCGCGGCGTCGGCCACCTGGGTGGCCTCCAGCAGGGTGCGGCGGGCGTCGCGGACCGAGCCGACCGAGGAGCCGACCGCTATCACCGGCTCGGGCGCGGTCTCGCCGCGGGCGCCCTCGGCGGCGAGCTTGCGCAGCGCGGCGGCGAAGGCCTCCAGGGCGGTGTGCTCGTCCTGCTGCGAGCCGAGCGCGATCAGGAGGCCCACGCCCTCGTCGTCCAGCGCGCCGACCAGGGCGGAGAGCCGGCAGGTGCGGATCGCGGTGGCGGCCAGCTCGGTGAAGTCGCGCAGCCGGGCCTGCGCCTCCAGCGCGGCCGGGATCGGCCCGCGCCGCTCGCGCAGCACCACGCCGACCAGCCGGCGGCTCTCCAGCGGCACGCCGAGCGCCTGGGCCCGCAGGGCCACCTCGGAGACGGTCAGCGCGTGGGTCAGGATGCCCGAGAGCAGGGTGCGGTGGGTCTGCCGCTCCAGTGACTCACGGTCACGGACCACCAGCCGGTTGAGCGCGAGGGTGGCCGCGCCGCGCTCCAGCAGCATGGTGTGCGGGTGCGGGGTGTCGGTGGGCAGCGGCCCGGGCTCGCCCGCGAGCACCAGCCGCCCCCAGTCCTGCCCGCGCGCGCCGACGGTGGTGACCAGCCAGCCGCTGCGCGGGTCGTACCCGGTGCGGCCCGGCGGGCGGACCCCGCGGGAGCGGCGCTCCCAGCCCTCGAGCAGTTCGACCTCGGAGCGCCCGGCCGGGTCGTGGGCCAGCACCTGGTGGGCCAGGTTCTCCAGCACCACCGGGGCCTGGGCCATCAGCGCGACCTGCCGCACCACCTCGGCGGGCTCGGCGCCCTCGGTGGCCAGCTCGTTGAAGACCTGGTGCACGGCCTCCGAGGTGCGCAGCTGCTCCAGCTGGGCGTTGACCACCAGCGCGTGCACGGCCTCGGTGACGGCCACGAACCGAAGCTCCCGGCGGAGCACGATCAGCGGCAGCCCGCGCTGCTCGGCGGCGTGCACCAGGGCACGGGGCAGGCTGTCGAAGTACCGGCGGCCGAATTCGATCACCAGCCCGGCCACGCCCACCTCGTCCAGCTCCCGGACGTACCGGGCCAGCCCCTCGCGGTCCTCGGGCAGCGCGATGCCGGTGGTCAGCACCAGTTCGCCGCCCTGCAGCACCCCGGCCACGTCGGGCAGCTCGCTGACGTGCACCCAGCGCACCGGCCGCTCCAGCTGGGCGGCGCCGGCCACCACCTGGGGCAGGCCGCGCCGCATCGCGTCCAGATCGAGCACACGGGCGACGGTGGGCAGCACGGGGGGACCTCCGGACCGGACGGGGAGAGCGCAGCAGGTTGTCAGGTGAATCATCGCTGGTGGCGACGGTCTGTTGCCCACTCGACGGCCTTGCAGTGTGTAAGGCTCTTGCTCGGCGGCTTGTCGCAGTGACCCTTGTCACTCACGGTCATTCCGGGGCATCGTCAGCGGGTCGGTGGTGGCCGGAAACGGGCGTAGTCGCCGGATTCCGTCGCGTAACAAGAACGCAACCACGGAATCCCTTGTCGCAGCCCTGATCGAGCTGCCAGGATCGCGCAAACCCGGTGATCCGCTGAGTACGAACGAACGGAGAACCCATGGACCTGACCGAGCTCGGCGCGGGTGCGCAGTACCTCGCGGGCAAGCTGACCGAAGGCACCGGCACCGAGCCTTTCCAGGTCGTCAACCCGGCCGACGGCAGCGTCGTCCGCCAGGTCACCCTCGCCTCCGAGGCGGACGTGGACACGGCCGTGGCCGCCGCCAGGGCCGCCCTGCCCGAGTGGTCCGGCGCCACCCCCGGCGCCCGCTCCGAGGCGCTGAACCGGCTGGCCGGCATCCTCGCCGAGCACGCCGAGGACTTCGCCCGGGTGGAGACCTCGCAGACCGGCAAGCCGATCAAGCTCTCCACCGAGTTCGACGTGCCCGGCACGGTGGACAACACCGCCTTCTTCGCCGGCGCCGCCCGCAACCTGGAGGGCAAGGCCGCCGGCGAGTACTCCGGCGACCACACCTCGTACGTGCGCCGCGAGGCGATCGGCGTGGTCGGGTCCATCTCCCCCTGGAACTACCCGCTCCAGATGGCCGCCTGGAAGATCCTCCCGGCCATCGCGGCCGGCAACACCATCGTGCTCAAGCCCGCCGAGCTCACCCCGCTCACCTCGCTGATGTTCGCCCGGGCCTGCACCGAGGCCGGCATCCCCGACGGCGTGGTCAACATCGTCACCGGCGCCGGCCGCACCGCCGGCGAGCGCCTGGTCTCCCACCCCGACGTCGCGATGGTCTCCTTCACCGGCTCCACCCCGGTCGGCAAGCGGGTCGCCGAGCTGGCCACCGCCACCGTCAAGCGCACCCACCTGGAGCTCGGCGGCAAGGCCCCCTTCGTGGTCTTCGACGACGCCGACCTGGACGCCGCCGTGCACGGCGCGGTCGCCGCCTCGCTGATCAACACCGGCCAGGACTGCACCGCCGCCACCCGCGCCTACGTGCAGCGCCCGCTGTTCGACGCCTTCGTCGCCGGAGTCGCCGAGCTGTACGCCGCGATCCGCCTGGGCGACCCGCTCGACCCGCGGACCGACCTGGGCCCGCTGGTCTCCTACACCCACCGCGACCGGGTGGCCGGCTTCGTCGAGCGGGCCCGGGGCTACGGCGCCACCGTCGTGACGGGTGGTCAGGCCCCCACCCTCGGCCACGACGGCACCGACCTGAGCAAGGGCGCCTACTACCTGCCGACCCTGATCACCGGGGTCGACCAGACCAGCGAGGTCGTCCAGGGCGAGATCTTCGGCCCCGTCCTCGTCGCGCTGCCCTTCGACAGCGACGAGGAGGGCCTGCGCCTCGCCAACGACACCCCCTACGGCCTCGCGGCCTCCGCCTGGACCCGCGACATCCACCGCTCGCTGCGCGCCACCCGGGAGATCCAGGCCGGCTGCGTCTGGGTCAACGACCACATCCCGATCATCAGCGAGATGCCCCACGGCGGCTACAAGTCCTCCGGCTACGGCAAGGACATGTCGCAGTATTCGCTCGACGAATACACGCAGGTCAAGCACGTCATGTATGACACTACGGCGGTCGCCCGCAAGGACTGGCACCGCACGATCTTCGGAGACAGATAACCCCCGTCGTCTCCCCGGCCTCTTCCCCCAGGAGGGTGTCCCCGCATGGAGCTCCACGAGATAACCGCCGGCCTGCCGGAGCCCGTACGCAAGGCGTGGGAACGCAGCATGACCAACGGCCGGGCAGCCATGACCCGGCGCACCCTGCTGCGCGCCACCGGGCTCGCCGTCGGCGCGGGCTCGCTCGCGGCCTGCGGCATCCCGCCGGCCAGGAGCACGGCCACCGGTGACTCCACCGCGAGCCTGGTGAAGGACCTCTCCGACACGGAGAAGGTGGTCAACTTCTCCAACTGGCCGCTCTACATCGACGTGGACGACAAGGACAAGAACAAGCACGCCTCGCTGGACGAGTTCACCGCCGCCACCGGCATCAAGGTCCGCTACACCGAGGACGTCAACGACAACGTCGAGTTCTTCGGCAAGGTCAAGCCGCAGCTCGCGGCCGGGCAGGACACCGGCCGCGACCTGATGGTGCTGACCGACTGGATGGCCGGCAAGCTGATCCGGCTCGGCTGGGTCGAGAAGCTCACGATGGCCAACGTCACCAACGCCATCACCAACCTGGAGTCCCGCTTCCGCGCCCCCGACTGGGACCCGGGCCGGCTCTACTCCTACCCCTGGGCCGGCATCCAGACCGTGGTCGCCTACAACAAGAAGGCCACCAACGGGAAGGCCGTCACCTCCGTCGCCCAGCTGCTCGACGACCCCGACCTCAAGGGCCGGGTCTCCTTCCTCTCCGAGATGCGCGACACCGTAGGCATGGTGCTGCTCTCCCAGGGCAAGAGCCCCGAGAAGTTCACCGCCGACGACTACAACGCGGCCATCGCCCGGCTGCAGAAGGCCGTGGACAGCAAGCAGATCCGCAAGTTCACCGGCAACGACTACGGCCAGGAGCTCTCCTCCGGCGACATCGCGGCCTGCCTGGCCTGGGGCGGCGACCTCATCCAGCTGCGCGCCGACAACCCGGACATCGAGTACGTCATCCCCGAGGACGGCTACCTCGCCTCGACCGACAACATGCTCGTCCCGGCCAAGGCGCAGCACAAGAAGAACGCCGAGAAGCTGATCGACTTCTACTTCCAGCCCAAGGTGGCGGCCGAACTCACCGCGGCGATCGGCTACGTGTCCGGCTGCGCCGGGATCAAGGACGAGCTGACCAAGCTCGCCCCCGACATGGCGGAGAACCCCCTCGTCCTGCCCACCGCGGAGATGGCCGCCAAGGTGCACGTCTTCCGCAGCCTCACCGAGGCCGAGGAGAGCGAGTTCGAGGACAAGTTCTCCAAGCTCATCGGCGCCTGACCCCCCCACGTTCGTACCCCGGGCGCCTGGCCCTTCCTGACAGAGAGACACCATGACTGAGCAGCTGCGCGACGCGGCGACGGCCGGTGGAGACGTCCGCCTCACCGGCATCGGCAAGACCTACGGCGACTTCACCGCCGTGCACCCGCTGGACCTGACCGTGCCCCAGGGCTCCTTCTTCGCCCTGCTCGGCGCCTCCGGCTGCGGCAAGACCACCACCCTGCGGATGATCGCCGGCCTGGAGGAGCCCACCAGCGGCACCGTCCTGATCGGCGGTCAGGACGTCACCGACCTGCCCCCGTACAAGCGGCCGGTCAACACCGTCTTCCAGAGCTACGCGCTCTTCCCGCACCTCGACATCTTCGAGAACGTCGCCTTCGGCCTGCGCCGCCGCGGCAAGAAGGACGTCAAGAAGCAGGTGGAGGACATGCTGGAGCTGGTCGAGCTCGGCCAGTACGCCCGCCGCAAGCCGCACCAGCTCTCCGGCGGCCAGCAGCAGCGCGTCGCCGTCGCCCGCGCCCTGATCAACCACCCGCAGGTGCTGCTGCTCGACGAGCCGCTGGGCGCCCTCGACCTCAAGCTGCGCCGCCAGATGCAGCTGGAGCTCAAGCGGATCCAGACCGAGGTCGGCATCACCTTCGTCCACGTCACCCACGACCAGGAGGAGGCCATGACCATGGCCGACACCATCGCGGTGATGAACGGCGGCCGGGTCGAGCAACTCGGCGCCCCCGCCGACCTGTACGAGAACCCGGGCACCACCTTCGTGGCCAACTTCCTCGGCCAGTCCAACCTGATCCCCGCCGAGGTCACCGGCACCAGCGGCGACGACCTGCTGCTCAGCGCCTCCGGGGTGCGCCTGGCGGTGCCCAAGGCCCGCTGCGGCACCGAGGCGAAGAAGGTCTACCTGGGCGTGCGCCCGGAGAAGCTCACCATCGACCACGCCGGCGAGCCGGTGGCCGAGGGCCGCAACAGGATCGCCGGCACCGTGGTCGACTCCAGCTTCATCGGCGTCTCCACCCAGTACGTGGTCCGCTCCGAGACCGGCCAGGAGATCGCCGTCTTCGAGCAGAACATGGACCGCACCACCCGGATAGCCGCCGGCGCCCCGGTCGTCCTGCACTGGAACCCGGCCCACTCCTTCGGCCTCGACGCCGCCCAGGCGATCGACGCCGGCACCGGGGAGGACGCCGCGTGACCACCACCACCGAGGCCGCCCCGGCCCAGGTCATCCCCCTCGGGACCAGGCCGAATAAGCGCAAGCTCACCGCCTACTGGCTGCTGCTGCCCGGCATCGCCTGGCTGGTCGTCTTCTTCGCGATCCCGATGGTCTACCAGGGCTCCACCTCGCTCCAGACCGGTTCGCTGGAGGAGGGCTTCAAGCTCACCTGGCACTTCGGCACCTACTGGGACGCCCTGGTCGAGTACAAGTGGCACTTCGTCCGCTCGTTCTCCTACGCGGCGATCGCCACCGTGCTCTGCCTGGCCGTCGGCTACCCGCTGGCCTACACGATCGCCTTCAAGGCCAACAAGCGCTGGCGCAACGTCATCCTGATCCTGGTGATCGCGCCGTTCTTCACCAGCTTCCTGATCCGCACCCTGGCCTGGAAGACGATCCTCGCCGACGGCGGCCCGGTGGTGAGCCTGCTCAACCACCTGCACCTGCTCGCCGTCACCGACTTCGTCGGCCTGACCTCCGGGCACCGGGTGCTGGCCACCCCGCTCGCGGTGGTCTGCGGTCTGACCTACAACTTCCTGCCGTTCATGATCCTCCCGCTGTACACCTCGCTGGAGCGGATCGACCCGCGCCTGCACGAGGCCGCCGGCGACCTCTACGCCCGCCCGATCACGACCTTCCGCAAGGTCACCTTCCCGATCTCGCTCCCCGGCGTGGTCGCGGGCACGCTGCTGACCTTCATCCCCGCCTCGGGCGACTACATCAACGCCCAGCTGCTGGGCTCCCCGAGCGAGCAGATGGTCGGCAACGGCATCCAGAAGCAGTTCCTCAACGTGCTGGCCTACCCGACGGCCGCCGCGCTGAGCTTCATCCTGATGGCGCTCATCCTGGGCATGGTCACGGTCTACATGCGCAAGGCCGGGACGGAGGAGCTGGTCTGATGTCCCGCATCGTCAAGTGGGTCCGCGAGCACCTCGTCGTCCTCGCCGGCATCGCCGCCCTCTTCTACCTCGTGGTCCCGAACCTCGTGGTGCTCGCCTTCTCGTTCAACAAGCCCGAGGGCAAGTTCAACTACGAGTGGAACCACTTCTCCACCGACGCCTGGACGCACCCCTGCGACGTGGCCGACATGTGCGGCTCGCTGGGGCTCAGCCTCCAGATCGCGCTGCTCGCCACCCTGGGCGCCACCGTCCTCGGCACCATGGTCGCCTTCGCGCTGGCCCGCTACCGCTTCCGCGGCCGGTCCGCGACCACCGCGCTGATCTTCCTGCCGATGGCGATGCCCGAGGTGGTCATGGCCGCCTCGCTGGGCACGCTCTTCCTCAACATGCGGATCCAGTTCGGCTTCCTCACCATCCTGATCGCGCACATCATGTTCTGCCTCAGCTTCGTGGTGACGGCCGTCAAGGCCCGCGTGATGAGCATGGACCCGCGCCTGGAGCAGGCCGCCCAGGACCTCTACGCCACCCCGGCGCAGACCTTCCTGCGGATCACCCTCCCGCTGGTGGCCCCCGGCATCGCCGCCGGCGCGCTGCTCAGCTTCGCCCTCTCCTTCGACGACTTCATCATCACCCAGTTCAACTCGGGACCGACCACGGTCACCTTCCCGATGTTCGTCTGGGGCGCCTCCCAGCGCGGCATCCCGGTACAGGTCAATGTGATCGGTACCGCGATGTTCATCGCCGCGGTGGTGCTGACGGTCGCCGGTCAGTGGCTCGGCAACCGCCGCAAGGCACGCGCCTGAGCACTCGTTCGTTCACCCGGTGATCCCCGGACCTCCGGCCGCCCGTCCCCTCCAACCCATCCCAACAGGACCAGAAAGAAGCTGATACAGCATGGACTCTGCCCGTGCGCTCAGTGATGCCCGCCCCACCCCCTTCTGGTTGGAGGACCCGGGTCGGCCGGAGGCGCTGCCCGCGCTCGTCGGCGACACCAAGTGCGACCTGCTCGTGGTCGGTGGCGGCTACTCCGGTCTCTGGACGGCCCTGATCGCCAAGGAGCGCGACCCCTCGCTGGACGTCGTGCTGATCGAGGGCCACGAGGTGGGGTGGGCGGCCTCCGGGCGCAACGGCGGATTCTGCGCGGCCAGCCTGACCCACGGCTTCGGCAACGGCCTGCAGCGCTGGCCGGGCGAGCTCGGCGAGCTCGAGCGCCAGGGCCTGGCCAACCTCCAGGCCATGGAGGACGCCATCAAGAAGTACGGCATCGACTGCGAGTGGGAGCGCACCGGCGAGATCGACGTCGCCACCCAGCCCCACCAGCTCGCCGAACTGCACGAGGTCGCCGAGGCCGTCGCCGAGTACGGCCTCGACCTCACCGTCCTGGACGCCGACCAGCTGCGCGCCGAGGTCGACTCGCCGACCTTCCTCGGCGGCATCTGGGACAAGGAAGGGGTGGCCATGCTCCACCCCGCCAAGCTCGCCTGGGGCCTCAAGGCGGCCTGCGTCGCCCAGGGCGTCCGGGTCTTCGAGCGCACCCGCGCCACCGACCTCTCCGAGTACGGCAGCGGCATGGCCGTCCGCACCTCCTACGGCCGGGTCTACGCCCGCCGGGTGGCGCTGGGCACCAACGTCTTCCCGTCCCTGGTCAAGCGGGTCCGCCCGTACATCGCGCCGGTGTACGACTACGCGCTGATGACCGAGCCGCTCACCGAGGAGCAGATGGCGGCGATCGGTTGGAGCCGGCGCCAGGGCCTCGGCGACAGCGCCAACCAGTTCCACTACTTCCGGCTCTCCGCCGACAACCGGATCCTCTGGGGCGGCTACGACGCCGTCTACAACTTCGGCGGCAAGGTGCGCGCGGAGTACGACCAGCGGCCGGAGACCTTCCAGACCCTGGCCCGGCACTTCTTCCAGACCTTCCCGCAGCTGGAGGGCGTGCGCTTCACCAACGCCTGGGGCGGGGCGATCGACACCTGCACCCGCTTCTCCGCCTTCTTCGACACCGCCTATCGGGGCCGGGTCGCCTACGCCGCCGGCTTCACCGGCCTCGGCGTCGGCGCCACCCGCTTCGGAGCCGAGGTCATGCTGGACCTGCTCTCGGGCGAGACCACCGAGCGCACCGCCCTGGAGATGGTCCGGCACAAGCCGCTGCCCTTCCCACCCGAGCCCATCCGCTGGGCCGGGATCGAGATGACCAAGTGGTCGCTCGACCGCTCCGACCACAACGGCGGCCACCGCAACCTCTGGCTGCGGACGCTCGACAAGATGGGCCTCGGCTTCGACAGCTGACCCTTCCTGCTGCCCCCGGGGCGTGCGGCTTGCTGCCGCACGCCCCTCGGCATTTCCGGCCAACCTTCGGGGGCGCCGGCCGGGTGCGGTCCGGGGTGTGGCCCTGGGTGCGGTCCGGGGTGCGGTCCGGGGTGCGGCCCGGGCCGAGGTTCAGGGCGAGATTTCGGGCGAGATTCTGGGGCGCACTTCCGACTGACCGGTGTAAGAGCCCGGGCTCTGCGCCCTCTCCTCCTCGGGGGCCCACGGACGGAGGAGTAGGTCATGGAGCAGCAGAAGGCGATCGACTGGCTGGCGGCGGCCGCGCCGGACCCGGCGGCCTGCCGCCGGGAGTGGGCCGCCACCGGGCTCGCCCTGATCCCGGCCGGCCGGCGCTGGGACGTGCTGCTGGTGCCGCGCGTGCTCGGCGAGCTCACCGCGCTGACCGGCGGCCCGGTCTACCGCAGCGGCGACGAGCTGGGCTTCCTGGTCCCGGTCGGCACCGCCGCCCGCTGGGTCGGCACCGGCATCCGCAGCGCCGGCCACGGCACCTGGCTGGCCGTGCCGCACCCGCGCAGCGTGCTGCACTGGCGGGTGCCGCCGGACGGCTCGGGCCGGCTGGTCGACCCGATGCTGCTCGAACTCGTGCTGCACGAGGCTGCCGCCAAGCTGCACCGAGGTGGTCCGGGTGCTCCGGGCGGTGCGGGCGGTCCGGGCGGTCCGGGCCGTCAACCGGGCGGGCAGTCCGACGACCTGTAAGGCTGAATCTCGGATACCCGTCAGGCTGCTCGTTGAGCGGGGCCGGGTCGCCGCCCAGACTGGAGGACGAGAGCACGGACAGAGCGACCGGCGGCCGGTGTGCCGTACGGGACTTCGGAGGCGGAAGACCTTGAGCAAGCCCATCGAGAACAAGCACACCGTCCACTGGATCAACGGTGCCGCCGTCCCCACCGCGGGTGCCGCGCCGCGCCGTGGCGACATCTTCGACCCGGCCACCGGCCGGGTCACCGGTCAGGTGGACTTCGCCGAGATCGCCGAGGTCGACCAGGCCGTGGCGGCCGCCGCCTCGGCCTTCAACGAGTGGCGCCACGCCTCGATCGCCAAGCGCACCCAGGTGCTCTTCGCCTTCCGCGAGCTCTTCAACGCCCGCAAGGACGAGCTCGCCTCGCTGATCGTCTCCGAGCACGGCAAGGTGCACTCGGACGCCCTCGGCGAGCTGGCCCGCGGCCAGGAGGTCATCGAGTACGCCTGCGGCATCCCGCAGCTGATCAAGGGCGGCTTCACCGAGCAGGCGTCCACCGGCATCGACGTCTACTCGATCCGCCAGGCCCTCGGCCCGGTCGCGATCATCTCGCCGTTCAACTTCCCGGCGATGGTGCCGCTCTGGTTCTTCCCGATCGCCATCGCGGCCGGCAACACCGTGGTGCTCAAGCCCTCCGAGAAGGACCCGTCGGCCGCCAACTTCATGGCCCAGCTGTGGAAGGAAGCCGGCCTGCCGGACGGCGTCTTCAACGTCGTCCACGGTGACAAGGCTGCCGTGGACCGCCTGCTGGAGCACCCCGACATCAAGTCGGTCAGCTTCGTCGGCTCCACCCCGATCGCCCGCTACGTCTACGAGACCGGCACCCGCTACGGCAAGCGCGTGCAGGCCCTCGGCGGCGCGAAGAACCACATGCTGGTCCTGCCCGACTCGGACCTCGACCTGGCCGCTGACGCCGCGATCAACGCCGGCTTCGGCGCGGCCGGCGAGCGCTGCATGGCCGTCTCCGTCCTGGTCGCCGTCGACCCGATCGGCGACGAGCTGGTCGCCAAGATCAAGGAGCGGATGGCCACCCTCAAGGTCGGCCCCGGCTGCAACGGCGACTCCGAGATGGGCCCGCTGGTCACCGGCCAGCACCGCGACAAGGTCACCTCCTACGTGGAGTCCGGCCTGGCCGACGGCGCCGAGCTGGCCGTGGACGGCCGAAAGCACCTGATCGCCGCCGAGGACGCCTCCGGTGCTCCCACGGCCGACGGCTTCTGGCTCGGCCCGACCCTGTTCGACCACGTGAAGCCGGGCATGTCCGTCTACAACGACGAGATCTTCGGCCCGATCCTCTCCGTGGTACGGGTCGCCTCCTACCAGGAGGGCCTGGAGCTCATCAACGCCAACCCCTACGGCAACGGCGTCGCGATCTTCACCAACGACGGCGGCGCCGCCCGCCGCTTCCAGCACGAGGTCGAGGTCGGCATGGTCGGCATCAACGTGCCGATCCCGGTCCCGGTCGCCTACTACTCCTTCGGCGGCTGGAAGGCCTCCCTCTTCGGCGACGCCCACGCCTACGGCGCCGACGGCGTCCAGTTCTTCACCCGCGGCAAGGCCGTCACCCAGCGCTGGCTCGACCCCTCGCACGGCGGCATCAACCTGGGCTTCCCGACGAACGCCTGATGCCTGACACGTCCCGCTGGGCGTAGCAGTCGAATGTCCCCCACCCGTCAGCACCGGGTGGGGGACGTTTGCGTCTGCCCCCGAAACGGCGTAGTGTTCTCCGAGTTGCCTGACAGGGAGCACCGGACACGCGGTCAGTGTGGACGGTCCCGGGGCAGCCAATCCCCTTGAACCACCACTTCCGCTCGGCGGAGTCGTGTCTTCTGACACGCCTCGGCTTGAATTGTCGTGTGCGTTTATCGGATTGCGGTCGGATTCGCTTTTCGGAGCGGGGATCGGCTAAGGTTTGAAACGTCGGACGGGCCGTCAGGTCGCAGACCGGCAGGGAAAACCGAGTGGAAAGCGAAGCGGAAATCATCTGCTAAGCTGGAAACACGAAAGAACGAAACGAACGAAGCCCGGAGAGCTTGCGAGAGCGGCTTGAAGGAAGCGTCCGTTCCTTGAGAACTCAACAGCGTGCCAAAAGTCAACGCCAGATATGTTGACATCCCCGGCCTGAACCGATCGGTTCGGGTTGGAGATTCCTTTAGTAACAAAACACAGCGAGGACGCAGTGCGCGGGGCCACCCTATTCCGGTGGTTGCCGTGCCGCTCAACGCGAGTGTCTCTCCCGATTACGGGAAAACATTCACGGAGAGTTTGATCCTGGCTCAGGACGAACGCTGGCGGCGTGCTTAACACATGCAAGTCGAACGATGAAGCTCTTCGGAGTGGATTAGTGGCGAACGGGTGAGTAACACGTGGGAAATCTGCCCTGCACTCTGGGACAAGCCTTGGAAACGAGGTCTAATACCGGATATGACCTTCCTCCGCATGGGGGTTGGTGGAAAGCTCCGGCGGTGCAGGATGATCCCGCGGCCTATCAGCTTGTTGGTGGGGTAACGGCCCACCAAGGCGACGACGGGTAGCCGGCCTGAGAGGGCGACCGGCCACACTGGGACTGAGACACGGCCCAGACTCCTACGGGAGGCAGCAGTGGGGAATATTGCACAATGGGCGAAAGCCTGATGCAGCGACGCCGCGTGAGGGATGACGGCCTTCGGGTTGTAAACCTCTTTCAGCAGGGAAGAAGCGCAAGTGACGGTACCTGCAGAAGAAGCACCGGCTAACTACGTGCCAGCAGCCGCGGTAATACGTAGGGTGCGAGCGTTGTCCGGAATTATTGGGCGTAAAGAGCTCGTAGGCGGCCTGTCGCGTCGGATGTGAAAGCCCGGGGCTTAACCCCGGGTCTGCATTCGATACGGGCAGGCTAGAGTGTGGTAGGGGAGATCGGAATTCCTGGTGTAGCGGTGAAATGCGCAGATATCAGGAGGAACACCGGTGGCGAAGGCGGATCTCTGGGCCATTACTGACGCTGAGGAGCGAAAGCGTGGGGAGCGAACAGGATTAGATACCCTGGTAGTCCACGCCGTAAACGTTGGGAACTAGGTGTTGGCGACATTCCACGTCGTCGGTGCCGCAGCTAACGCATTAAGTTCCCCGCCTGGGGAGTACGGCCGCAAGGCTAAAACTCAAAGGAATTGACGGGGGCCCGCACAAGCAGCGGAGCATGTGGCTTAATTCGACGCAACGCGAAGAACCTTACCAAGGCTTGACATATACCGGAAACGGCTAGAGATAGTCGCCCCCTTGTGGTCGGTATACAGGTGGTGCATGGTTGTCGTCAGCTCGTGTCGTGAGATGTTGGGTTAAGTCCCGCAACGAGCGCAACCCTTGTTCTGTGTTGCCAGCATGCCTTTCGGGGTGATGGGGACTCACAGGAGACTGCCGGGGTCAACTCGGAGGAAGGTGGGGACGACGTCAAATCATCATGCCCCTTATGTCTTGGGCTGCACACGTGCTACAATGGTCGGTACAAAGGGCTGCGATGCCGCGAGGCGGAGCGAATCCCAAAAAGCCGGCCTCAGTTCGGATTGGGGTCTGCAACTCGACCCCATGAAGTTGGAGTTGCTAGTAATCGCAGATCAGCATGCTGCGGTGAATACGTTCCCGGGCCTTGTACACACCGCCCGTCACGTCACGAAAGTCGGTAACACCCGAAGCCGGTGGCCTAACCCTTGGGAGGGAGCCGTCGAAGGTGGGACCAGCGATTGGGACGAAGTCGTAACAAGGTAGCCGTACCGGAAGGTGCGGCTGGATCACCTCCTTTCTAAGGAGCACATAGCCGGTTGCGAGCGAATGTCTCGCACGGTTGCTCATGGGTGGAACGTTGACTATTCGGCACACTGGGTGATGGTCGTTAGTACTGCTTCGGCGTGGAAAACGTATCCAGAGTCTGGTGGGTCGGGCACGTTGTTGAGTCCTGAGGGAACGGCTTGATGTCGTTGCTTCAGTGATCGCCGGTCTCACTTGAGAGCCGCCTTGTGCGGGTCGAGGGTGGGGGACTGGTCGTTGTTTGAGAACTGCACAGTGGACGCGAGCATCTGTGGCCAAGTTTTTAAGGGCGCACGGTGGATGCCTTGGCACCAGGAACCGATGAAGGACGTGGGAGGCCGCGATAGTCCCCGGGGAGTCGTCAACCAGGCTTTGATCCGGGGGTTTCCGAATGGGGGAACCCGGCAGTCGTCATGGGCTGTCACCCGCACCTGAACACATAGGGTGTGTGGAGGGAACGAGGGGAAGTGAAACATCTCAGTACCCTCAGGAAGAGAAAACAACCGTGATTCCGGGAGTAGTGGCGAGCGAAACCGGATGAGGCTAAACCTTGAGCGTGTGAGACCCGGCAGGGGTTGCGCTCAAGGGGTCGTGGGAAAGTTCTTCAGCTGTCTGCCGGCAGTTGGGCGAGTCAGAAACCGTATGGATAGTCGAAGGACATGCGAAAGGTCCGGCGTAGAGGGTAAGACCCCCGTAGACGAAATCTGTACGGCTCGCTTGAGCTTCTCCCAAGTAGCACGGGGCCCGAGAAATCCCGTGTGAATCTGGCGGGACCACCCGCTAAGCCTAAATATTCCCTGGTGACCGATAGCGGATAGTACCGTGAGGGAATGGTGAAAAGTACCGCGGGAGCGGAGTGAAATAGTACCTGAAACCGTGTGCCTACAAGCCGTGGGAGCGTCGGACATGCAGCTTGCTGTCTGTCTCGTGACTGCGTGCCTTTTGAAGAATGAGCCTGCGAGTTTGCGGTGTGTAGCGAGGTTAACCCGTGTGGGGTAGCCGTAGCGAAAGCGAGTCCGAATAGGGCGGTTGAGTTGCACGCCCAAGACCCGAAGCGGAGTGATCTAGCCATGGGCAGGTTGAAGCGCGGGTAAGACCGTGTGGAGGACCGAACCCACCAGGGTTGAAAACCTGGGGGATGACCTGTGGTTAGGGGTGAAAGGCCAATCAAACTCCGTGATAGCTGGTTCTCCCCGAAATGCATTTAGGTGCAGCGTCACGTGTTTCTTGCCGGAGGTAGAGCACTGGATAGGCGATGGGCCTCACCGGGTTACTGACCTTAGCCAAACTCCGAATGCCGGTAAGTGAGAGCGTGGCAGTGAGACTGTGGGGGATAAGCTCCATGGTCGAGAGGGAAACAGCCCAGAACACCGACTAAGGTCCCTAAGCGTGTGCTAAGTGGGAAAGGATGTGGAGTCGCAGAGACAACCAGGAGGTTGGCTTAGAAGCAGCCACCCTTGAAAGAGTGCGTAATAGCTCACTGGTCAAGTGATTCCGCGCCGACAATGTAGCGGGGCTCAAGCACACCACCGAAGTCGTGTCATTGCAGCAATACCCCCAACGGGGGCTGTGATGGGTAGGGGAGCGTCGTGTGCCGGGTGAAGCAGCGGAGGAATCCAGTTGTGGACGGTTCACGAGTGAGAATGCAGGCATGAGTAGCGATACAAGAGTGGGAAACTCTTGCGCCGATTGACCAAGGGTTCCTGGGTCAAGCTGATCTGCCCAGGGTAAGTCGGGACCTAAGGCGAGGCCGACAGGCGTAGTCGATGGACAACGGGTTGATATTCCCGTACCCGCTTTGAAGCGCCAACGGCGAACCTCTGAATGCTAAAGCCGTGAAGCCGGCCCGGAGTCTTCGGACGAGGGGACGTGGTGGAGCCGCTGACCCAACAGGGTAGTAGCTGAGCGATGGGGTGACGCAGGAAGGTAGTCCAGCCCGGGCGGTGGTTGTCCCGGGGTAAGGGTGTAGGGCGTTGTGTAGGCAAATCCGCACAACAATAGCCTGAGACCTGATGCCGAGCCGATTGTGGTGAAGTGGATGATCCTATGCTGTCGAGAAAAGCCTCTAGCGAGTTTCATGGCGGCCCGTACCCCAAACCGACTCAGGTGGTCAGGTAGAGAATACCGAGGCGTTCGGGTGAACTATGGTTAAGGAACTCGGCAAAATGCCCCCGTAACTTCGGGAGAAGGGGGGCCGGAACTGGTGATCGGATTTACTCCGTGAGCTGGGGCCGGCCGCAGAGACCAGCGAGAAGCGACTGTTTACTAAAAACACAGGTCCGTGCGAAGCCGTAAGGCGATGTATACGGACTGACGCCTGCCCGGTGCTGGAACGTTAAGGGGACCGGTTAGTCAACTTTCGGGTTGGCGAAGCTGAGAACTTAAGCGCCAGTAAACGGCGGTGGTAACTATAACCATCCTAAGGTAGCGAAATTCCTTGTCGGGTAAGTTCCGACCTGCACGAATGGCGTAACGACTTCTCGACTGTCTCAACCATAGGCCCGGTGAAATTGCATTACGAGTAAAGATGCTCGTTTCGCGCAGCAGGACGGAAAGACCCCGGGACCTTTACTATAGCTTGATATTGGTGTTCGGTTCGGCTTGTGTAGGATAGGTGGGAGACTGTGAAGCCGTGACGCCAGTCATGGTGGAGTCATCGTTGAAATACCACTCTGGTCGTGCTGGATGTCTAACCTGGGTCCGTGATCCGGATCAGGGACAGTGTCTGGTGGGTAGTTTAACTGGGGCGGTTGCCTCCTAAAGAGTAACGGAGGCGCCCAAAGGTTCCCTCAGCCTGGTTGGCAATCAGGTGTTGAGTGTAAGTGCACAAGGGAGCTTGACTGTGAGACCGACGGGTCGAGCAGGTGCGAAAGCAGGGACTAGTGATCCGGCGGTGGCTTGTGGAAGCGCCGTCGCTCAACGGATAAAAGGTACCCCGGGGATAACAGGCTGATCTTCCCCAAGAGTCCATATCGACGGGATGGTTTGGCACCTCGATGTCGGCTCGTCGCATCCTGGGGCTGGAGTAGGTCCCAAGGGTTGGGCTGTTCGCCCATTAAAGCGGTACGCGAGCTGGGTTTAGAACGTCGTGAGACAGTTCGGTCCCTATCCGCTGTGCGCGTAGGAATATTGAGAAGGGCTGTCCCTAGTACGAGAGGACCGGGACGGACGAACCTCTGGTGTGCCAGTTGTCCTGCCAAGGGCATGGCTGGTTGGCTACGTTCGGGAGGGATAACCGCTGAAAGCATCTAAGCGGGAAGCCTGCTTCGAGATGAATGTTCCCACCTCCTTGAGAGGGTAAGGCTCCCAGTAGACGACTGGGTTGATAGGCCGGATGTGGAAGCCCAGTAATGGGTGGAGCTGACCGGTACTAATAGGCCGAGGGCTTGTCCTCAGTTGCTCGCGTCCACTGTGTTGTTCTGAAACAACGACCCCATGCTCATGGAGAGTGTGGTGCGGTCGGATAGTTTCATAGTGTTTCGGTGGTCATAGCGTGAGGGAAACGCCCGGTTACATTCCGAACCCGGAAGCTAAGCCTCACAGCGCCGATGGTACTGCAGGGGGGACCCTGTGGGAGAGTAGGACGCCGCCGAACAATCATTCCAAAATGACCCCCATCCATTCGGATGGGGGTCATTTTGCGTTAACCTCTGCGGATGCAGAACCTGACGCTCACCTGGCAGACGGCCGGTGGCACCGCCGTCGCGCTCTTCGGTGCGGCCTTCGCCGTGCAGCGGGTCCGGCGGAGTTGGGCTCCGCCGGTGGGGGCGGTGTGTCGGGAAGGGGGGATCCTGCTCGCGCTGTTCACGTTGTGGCAGCTGGTGGGGCACCTCTCGGTGATGAGTACGGCGCACGCGCTGGACCGGGCCGACTGGATCCACCGGACGGAGTTGGGGCTGGGGTTGCCGGACGAGGCGGCCTGGCAGCGGTGGGTGGAGCCGCACGGGTGGCTGGTGTCGGCCTGCAACTACTTCTACGCGTCGGCGCACTTCGGGGTGATGCTGGTGCTGCTGGCCTGGGTCTTCGCCCGCCGGCGGGGCAGCTACCGGTGGCTGCGGAACACGGTGGTGCTCACGACGGCGGCCTGCCTGACGGTGCAGTTCGTGCCGGTGGCGCCGCCGCGGATGCTGCCGGGGAACGGGTTCGTCGACCTGGCGGCGGAGTACGGGCAGTCGGTGTACGGCGGTGCGGTGGCGGGGGTGGTGCCGGACCAGTTGTCGGCGATGCCCTCGGTGCACGTGGCCTGGAGCGTGATCGTCGCGGTGGCCGTGGTGCGGGTGGCGCGGACGCCCTGGCGCTGGCTGGCGGTGCTGCATCCGCTGGTCACGGTGTTCGTGGTGGTGGTGACGGCGAACCACTTCTGGGCGGACGGGGTGGTGGCGGTCGCGCTGCTGCTGATCGTCTACCTGGTGCAGTACGCGTGCAGCGGGTGGCGCCAGGGCCGGCAGGAGCCGGCGCCGGAGGCAGTGGAGGAGCAGGCCGCGACACCGGTCCACTGAGAACGTGCGAGGCTGAGAACGTGCGAGGCTGAGAACGTGAGCAGCAAGGCCGGGTCCCCGCAGTGCGGGGACCCGGCCTTTTTCGTGCCCTTGTTCAGGGCGTCACTTCACGGGGAGCAGCCCGCGCCGCCAGTTGCTGCCGGTGAGGGCGGAGGCCGCCCAGTACCAGGCGGCGAGGCCGGACACGGCGGCGATCCAGGAGGCGGCCTTGCCGAGATCGGCGTTGCCGGCGAAGGTGGCGACCGCGCTGAGCAGCAGGGAGACCGTCAGCAGGCCGTAGACGAGTCGGCTGAGCAGTCCGGCGCCCCAGCCGGCCAGGGCGAGGGTGAGGGCGAGCAGGGTCCAGAGGATGAGGAAGAGGCCTGCGGCGTCCTTGCTCGCGCTGCCGGCGGCCGACCAGACGGCCCAGAAGGCGCCGAGGCTGGTGAAGGCGGTGCCGGTGAAGCCTTCGCCGCCGCGCAGTTGCCAGAGGCCGGCGATGAAGAGGGTGAGGCCGCCCAGGAGGTGGGCGAGACCGGCGGCGTCCTTGACGCCGGCGCCGGACAGCAGGCCGGTGCCGAGGAGGCCGTAGGCGAGGAGGGTGAGGCCGAGGGCCAGGTAACCGAGGTTACCGGCGTCGGCGGAGCGGGCGTTCTGCGCCCCGGCAGCTTCGTTGCTCACCGGAGGGCTCCTTTCACTCCGTGCGCCGTCATGGCGCGTTGTACCGCGTGGTCGAGGAGGAGTGCTGGCCGAGCCGGGCGCGCGGAGCCATGGCGGTGCCAAGGGCGCGGGTGGCTGCGGTTGAGAGAAGAACCGGCGAGATGCGCCGGTCGGTGCCCCGTCCGGGGGATTCCCCGGTGAAAGCGGTGTACCCGGCTCCGCGCGCTTGTACCCTTGTGAATCGCACAATTTGTCCGACCGTCAGCTGTGGAACGCCGCCGGTGGACGCGGGTTGAACGGAAGTGAGCGTCCGGGTGGCCGGGCTCGACCGGCTGCGGTCAACCGGCTGCGGTAGATCGGCTGCGCGGTAGATCGGCTGCGGTCGGCCGGCGGGGGCTCAGCCCTGGCGCTGGGTCGGGACGCGCAGGGTGAGGATGGCCATGTCGTCCGAGGGGGGCTCGGGGGCGAATCGCTCGACGGCCCGTTGGACGCGGGCGGCCACCGCTCCGGCGGTCAATCCGGTGCATCCGGTGAGGACTTGGGCCAGGCCGTCGTCGCCGAGCATCCGCAGGCCCTCGCGGCGTTCGGTCACGCCGTCGGTGACGCAGAGCAGGACTTCGCCGGGCTGGAGCACCAACTGCTCAGCGGTCAGCTCCAGTTCGTCCATCACGCCGAGCAGCGGCTGCGGCGAGGCGGCCTGGTCGACCTGGCCGTCGGTGCGCAGCCGCAGCGGCAGCGGGTGGCCGGCGCAGACCAGGGAGAGGGCGGTGCTGCCGTCCTGCTGCGGGGTCAGCTCGCCGTAGAGGAGGGTGAGGAAGCGGCTGCGCGGGCCCTCGTCGAGGATGGCGGTGTTGAGCCGGGTGAGCACCTGGGGCGCGTCCAGGCCCTCGCGGGCGAGCAGGCGCAGCGAGTGGCGGGCCAGGCCCGTGACGGAGGCGGCCTCGGGGCCGGTGCCGCAGACGTCGCCGATGGCGAAGCCGTAGGTGCCCTCGCGGATCGGGAAGATGTCGTAGAAGTCGCCGCCGACCTCGTTGCCCTCGCCCGCGGCCTGGTAGAAGACCTCCACCTCGATGCCCGGGATCTTGGGCAACTCGGGTGGCAGCAGGGCGCGTTGGAAGGCCTGGCTGGTGGCGGTGCGCTCGGAGTAGAGCCGGGCGTTGTCGAGGGCCAGGGCGGCCCGGCGGGAGAGGTCCTCGGCGAGTTCGAGGATCTCCTGGCGTAGCCGCTGGCCGGTGCCGACGCCGAGCACCAGCAGGCCGATCACGCGGTTGCGGGCGGCCAGCGGGAGCACCACGGTCTCGCCGAGCAGGCCGGCGAGTTCGGGGCTGTCGGCCTGGCCGGAGGTGCGGGCGGTGTCGAGCGGGGCGGTCCAGAAGTGGGCGCCGGCGGTGAGTTCACCGGCGGGGGCCGGGGTCTTGTCGAGCAGGGCGCGCAGCGGGTCGATCCGGTCCTCGTCCTCGTGCAGCACGAAGGCGAGGTCGGCGGGGGAGCCCTGGTCGCCGGTGGTGTAGACGGCGCACCAGGAGGAGAGGGTGGGCACCGCCATCTGGGCCATCAGGGCGAGGGTCTGCTCGCGTTCGAGGGTGCCGGCCAGCAGGTCGGAGGCCTCGACCAGGAAGGAGAGCGAGCCGCGGCGGAGCCGTTCGAGCTCGGCGAGGCGGGCGCTCTCCAGGGCGAGGGCGATCCGGTCGGCGGCGAACTGGAGCCGGAGGGCGTCCTCGTTGTCGAACCGGCCGGGGGCGGAGGCGGCGACGCCGAGCGAGCCGGTGAGGCGGCCCTCGACCTTGAGCGGGACGGTGATCAGCGAGCGCAGGCCGGTGCCGATGAGCAGGGGTGCGGCGGTGGGCCGCACCGAGAGGTCCTCGTGCACGGCCGGCAGCCGGGCGGAGTCGAGCCGGCCGCCGCCGGAGTCGACCGGGACGGGGGCGAGCCGGCGGCCGGTGGCGGCCAGGCCGGTGGCGGCGCGGACCTCGAACTCGGTGTCGTCCTCGCTGGTGAGCATGAGGTAGGCGGCGTCGGCGTCGAGCAGGTCGCGGGCGCGCTCGACGATGCCCTGGAGCAGCTCGCCGAGGTCGTCGGGGACGGCGGGGCCGACCAGGAGGTCGAGCGGTTCGACGGCGGCGGGCTTCTCCAGCGCGGTGCCGGGGGAGCGGAGCAGGCCCTGGTCGGCCTCGCGGACCAGCAGGCAGACGGTGGAGGGGGTGCCGTGGCTGTCGCGGACGCGGACCTGGAGGGCGTACACGTCGAGGTGGTGGCCGTCGGCGCGGCGGACGGCGAAGGTGCCCTCCCAGCGGGCGAGGCGCAGGGTGTCGGGCAGGCTGGGGCCGGTGGGCGGCCAGTCGGCGAGTTCGGCCCAGGGCCGGCCGAGCACCTGCTCGGGGCGGTGGTGGAGGAGGGCCTCGGCGTCGGCGTTCCAGGAGCGGACCAGGCCCTCCTCGTCGAGTTGGACCACGGCCACCCGGACGGGGCTCTCGGCGTCGGGGAGTTGACCGCCGGGCAGGCTGGGCAGCGCGTACCGGGTGCCGGGCTGCTGGGCGGGCAGGGCGAGGCGGAACCAGACGGTCTTCTGGCCGGCCGCGTACTCCACGCCCCAGGTGGTGGAGAGGGCGGAGCACATCAGCAGGCCGCGGCCGCCCTCGCCGTCCGGGTCGGCGTAGCGGTCGGAGGAGGCGGCGGGCACGTGGGCGAGGGAGGGCAGGCCGCGCTCGGGGTGGCGGTCGGTGACCTCGATCCGGACGGTGTCGCTCTCGCGCAGACAGCGGACCTCGGCGGCGGTGCCGGCGTGCACCACGGCGTTGGTGACCAGCTCGCTGACCAGCACGACCGCGTCGTCCACCACCTCGGGCAGGCCCCAGCCGAGCAGGGTGTCGCGGACGAACCCGCGCGCGGCGGCGGCCGATCGACCGACCGGTTCGAAGGTGGCGGTTGCGCGCGCGGTGACCACGTGCCCCACTTCTCCCATCAGTCGGCGGGCGGGTCGGCCCCTGCCCGTGCGGCGTTCCACCCTACTTTCCAGGTGGTACCCCGTGGGGCCGGGGCGCCGAAACAGGCACCAGAGGGTGATTCTGGCCACGAGTTTGCCCCGGTGGAGGATCAACCCTGTGCAAGCGACCGGACACGCGGGGCGCAGGCTGCCACACTGGGTGGTCCGCCGCATCCGGCAGGTCGGCCGGACGCGTACGGTCGGAAGGCACCGAAGCCGGTGCGGACGAGTGACGAAATGTGTGGAGGGCCCCGTTGAGTTCGGCGACCAAGGACGTACCCGGTACGACTCCGGCGCCCGCGCGCGGTGCCCGGGGGACGACGGCCCCCCGGGGCGGCGCGGGGCGGCGCCCGAACCACAACCGGGGTGCCGAGCCCGCCGATCTGCGCAAGCTGCTGGCCGCGCTGACGGCGATGCGGGACGGCAACTTCCGCCGCCGGCTCACGGTGCCCGGGGACGGGCCGCTGGCGGAGATCGCGGCGGTCTTCAACGAGGTGGCCGAGCGCAACCAGCACCTGACCGGTGAGCTGGCCAGGGTGCGCCGGGCGGTGGGCCGGGAGGGGCGGCTCTCCGAGCGGCTGGAGAGCGGGGTCGGCGAGGGCGCCTGGATGGCGGCCGTCGACAACTGCAACGCGCTGATCGACGACCTGGCCCGGCCGATGGCCGAGGTGGGGCGGGTGCTCGGCTCGATCGCAGAGGGCGACCTGGACCAGCGGATGGAGCTGCGCTCGGTCCACACCAACGGGGCCAGCCACCCGCTGCGCGGGGAGTTCCTCAAGGTCGGGCGCACCGTGAACGGGCTGGTCGACCAGCTGTCGGAGTTCACCGACGAGGTGACCCGGGTCGCGCTGGAGGTGGGCACCGAGGGCAAGCTCGGCGGCCAGGCCCGGGTGCGCGGGGCGACCGGCAGCTGGAAGGAGCTCGCCGACTCGGTCAACACGATGGCCGGCCGGCTGACGGCCCAGGTGCGCAACATCGCCGAGGTGACCACGGCGGTGGCCAAGGGCGACCTCTCGCACAAGGTCACCGTGGACGTCGCGGGCGAGATGCTGGAGCTCAAGAACACCGTCAACACGATGGTGGACCAGCTCAACGGCTTCGCCGCCCAGGTGACCCGGGTGGCCCGCGACGTGGGCACCGAGGGCCGCCTCGGCGGGCAGGCGCTGGTGCCGGGCGTGGCCGGGGTCTGGCGTGATCTCACCGATTCGGTGAACTTCATGGCCAACAACCTGACCGCCCAGGTGCGCAACATCGCCCAGGTGACCACGGCGGTGGCCCGCGGCGACCTCTCGCAGAAGATCGAGGTCGACGCCCGGGGCGAGATCCTGGAGCTGAAGAACACCGTCAACACCATGGTCGACCAGCTGAGCGCCTTCGCCGAGCAGGTGACCAGGGTGGCCCGCGAGGTCGGCACCGACGGCATCCTGGGCGGCCAGGCGCAGGTGCCGGGCGTGGCCGGGGTGTGGAAGGACCTGACCGAGAACGTCAACTCGATGGCGAACAACCTGACCGGTCAGGTGCGCAACATCGCCCAGGTCACCACCGCCGTCGCCAAGGGCGACCTCTCGCAGAAGATCCAGGTCGACGCCCGGGGCGAGATCCTGGAGCTGAAGAACACCATCAACACCATGGTCGACCAGCTCGGCGCCTTCGCCGACGAGGTGACCCGGGTGGCCCGGGACGTGGGTACCGAGGGCATCCTCGGCGGCCAGGCCAGCGTGCCCGGGGTGGCCGGGATCTGGAAGGACCTGACCAACAGCGTCAACCTGATGGCCAACAACCTGACCAGTCAGGTCCGCAACATCGCCGAGGTGACCACCGCGGTGGCCCGCGGCGACGTCTCCAAGAAGATCACCGTCGACGCGCGCGGCGAGATCCGCGAGCTGGTGATGACCGTCAACACCATGGTCGACCAGCTCTCCGCCTTCGCGGACGAGGTGACCCGAGTGGCCCGCGAGGTGGGCACCGAGGGCAATCTGGGCGGTCAGGCCCGGGTGAGCGGGGTCTCCGGCATCTGGCGGGACCTGACCGACAACGTGAACTTCATGGCCTCCAACCTGACCAGTCAGGTGCGCAACATCGCCGAGGTCGCCTCCGCGGTGGCCCGGGGCGACCTGTCGAAGAAGATCACCATCGAGGCCCAGGGCGAGGTGGCCGCGCTCGCCGGCACCCTCAACACGATGGTCGACCAGCTCTCCGCCTTCGCCGTGGAGGTGACCCGAGTCGCCCGCGAGGTGGGCACCGACGGCATCCTGGGCGGCCAGGCCGGGGTGCCGGGCGTGGCCGGCATCTGGAAGGACCTGACCGACAACGTCAACCTGATGGCCAACAACCTGACCGGCCAGGTGCGCAACATCGCCCTGGTGATCACGGCGGTGGCCCGCGGCGACCTGTCGCAGAAGATCGACGTGGACGCCCGGGGCGAGATCCTCCAGCTCAAGACCAGCATCAACACCATGGTCGACCAGCTCGGCGCCTTCGCCGTGGAGGTGACCCGAGTCGCCCGCGAGGTCGGCACCGACGGGACGCTGGGCGGCCAGGCCCGGGTGCCCGGGGTGGACGGCACCTGGCAGGACCTCACCGAATCGGTGAACGAGCTGGCCAACAACCTGACCCGGCAGGTGCGCGCGATCGCCCAGGTCGCCGCCGCCGTGACCCGCGGCGACCTGTCCCTGCGGATCGACGTCGACGCCTCCGGCGAGATCGACGAACTCAAGGACAACATCAACCAGATGGTGGCCAACCTCCGGGAGACCACCCGCACCAACATGGAGCAGGACTGGCTCAAGTCCAACCTGGCCCGGATCTCCGGCCTGCTCCAGGGCCGCCGCGACCTGGAGGCGGTGGCCTCGCTGATCATGACCGAGCTTACCCCGGTGGTCTCGGCCCAGCACGGCGCCTTCTTCCTCGCCCAGCCGGCCGGCCGCACCGCCGAGCCGATCACCGAGGACGACGACGAGAACGACACCGTGCTGCGCCTGATCGGCAGCTACGGCTACCAGCGCCGCACCATGCCGACCACCTTCCGTCCCGGCGAGGGCCTGGTGGGCCAGGCCGCGGTGGAGAAGCGCCCGATCATCCTCAAGGAGACCCCGCCCGGGTACCTGAAGATCGCCTCCGGCCTCGGCGAGGCCGCGCCCTCGCACGTGGTGGTGCTGCCGGTGCTGTTCGAGGCCCGGCTGCTCGGGGTGATCGAGCTGGCCACCTTCAGCTCCTTCACCACCGTCGCGCTCGACTTCCTCAACCAGATCGCCGATCTGATCGGGGTGACCGTCAACACCATCAGCGTCAACACCAAGACCGAGGGCCTGCTGCTCGAATCCCAGCGCCTGACCGCCGAACTCTCCATGCGCTCCGCCGAACTGGAGGCCCGTCAGGAGGAGCTGGAGCGCACCAACGAGGAGCTCCAGGAGAAGGCCGAGCAGCTGGCCCAGCAGAACCGCGACATCGAGATCAAGAACAGCGAGATCGAGGAGGCCCGGCAGATCCTGGAGGAGCGCGCCGAGCAGCTGGCCCTCGCCTCCCGCTACAAGAGCGAGTTCCTCGCCAACATGTCGCACGAGCTGCGCACCCCGCTCAACTCGCTGCTGATCCTGGCCAAGCTGCTCTCCGACAACAACGAGGGCAACCTCTCCTCCAAGCAGGTCGAGTTCGCCGAGACCATCCACGGCGCCGGCTCCGACCTGCTCCAGCTGATCAACGACATCCTCGACCTCTCCAAGGTCGAGGCGGGCAAGATGGACGTCCGCCCGGCCAAGATCGCGCTGGTGCAGCTGGTCGACTACGTGGAGGCGGCCTTCCGGCCGCTCACCGCCGACAAGAACCTCGACTTCGCCGTGGTGGTCTCGCCCCAGCTGCCGGTCACCCTGCACACCGACGAGCAGCGGCTCCAGCAGGTGCTGCGCAACCTGCTCTCCAACGCGGTGAAGTTCACCGACGTCGGCGCCGTCGAGCTGCGGATCCGCCCGGCCGACGGCGGGGTGCCGCAGCACGTGCGCGAGCAGCTGCTGGAGAGCCGCTCGATCTCCGACCCGGACGAGCCGCTGATCGCCTTCTCGGTCTCCGACACCGGCATCGGCATCCCGGAGAACAAGATCCGGGAGATCTTCGAGGCCTTCAAGCAGGCCGACGGCGGCACCAGCCGCAAGTACGCCGGCACGGGCCTGGGCCTGTCGATCAGCCGGGAGATCGCCCGGCTGCTCGGCGGCGAGATCCACGCCGAGAGCGAGCTCGGCCGGGGCTCGGTCTTCACCCTCTACCTGCCGCTGCGCAGCGAGGCCCCCGGCGCGGTCCAGCTGGAGCGCCCGGCCGGCCCGCCGCTGCGGGCCGTGGTCGCGGTGACCCCGCTGGGCACCCCGGTGCCGGTGGGCGAGAACCCGGCCGAGCACTGGGCCCAGGAGGTCCGCGAGCTGGCCCAGGAGCGCCGCCGCGGCGCCGCCGCCGAGCGCAGCCGCCACCAGGCCGAGGAGGAGCAGCAGCGCTCCGGCGCGGCCGAGGTGCTGCCCCGGCAGTCCCAGGGCGAGGCCTTCAAGGGCAGGTTCAACGGCGAGCAGGTGCTGATCGTCGACGACGACGTGCGGAACGTCTTCGCGCTGACCAGCGTCCTGGAGCAGCACGGCCTGACCGTGCTGTACGCGGAGAACGGGCGCGAGGGCATCGAGGTGCTCGAGCAGCACGAGGACGTGGCCCTGGTGCTGATGGACATCATGATGCCGGAGATGGACGGCTACGCCACGACCGAGGCGATCCGGCGGATGCCGCAGTACTCGGGCCTGCCGATCATCGCGCTGACCGCGAAGGCGATGAAGGGCGACAAGGAGAAGAGCCTGGCCGCCGGGGCGAGCGACCACGTCACCAAGCCGGTGGAGACCGAGCACCTGCTGGCGGTGATGCGGCACTGGCTGCCCGCGCGCTGAGGGCTTCGGCCCGGGGGCGCGGACGGCGCGGGAGAGGGAGGTAGTGCGCGCGCTCTCCCGCGCCCCCTGTGGTCGGCCGGTCCTGGTAAGGTCACCCATTGTCGCTGGCTGTGAGCAGAAGGTGACCCGGTGTCCGGGTTCGCGCATCGCGACACGGCGGGGGAGGGGGTGCGGCTAGCATGACCGGGGCAGTGATGGGTGGTGCGCGAGTGCCGTCCCTCGGAAGACAACCGGCAGGAGGGCGGGTCGTGGTGCAGAAAGCGAAGATCCTCCTGGTGGACGACCGCCCGGAGAACCTGCTGGCGCTGGAGGCGATCCTCTCGGCGCTGGACCAGACGTTGGTGCGGGCCGCCTCCGGCGAGGAGGCGCTCAAGGCCCTCCTCACCGACGACTTCGCGGTGATCCTGCTCGACGTGCAGATGCCGGGCATGGACGGCTTCGAGACCGCCTCCCACATCAAGCGCCGCGAGCGCACCCGGGACATCCCGATCATCTTCCTGACCGCGATCAACCACGGGCCGCACCACACCTTCCGCGGCTACGCGGCGGGCGCCGTCGACTACATCTCCAAGCCGTTCGACCCGTGGGTGCTCCGCGCCAAGGTCTCGGTCTTCGTCGACCTCTACATGAAGAACTGCCAGCTGAAGGAGCAGGCGGCCCTGCTCCGCCTCCAGATCGAGGCCGGCGAACAGCTCGGCGGCGGCCTGCTCGGCGAACTCTCCGCCCGCCTCGCGGCGGTCGAGGAGCAGGCGGAGGCCCTCACCAAGCAGCTCGACGACACGCCGGACGCCGCCCTGGCCGCCACGGTGGCCCACCTGGAGCGGCGCCTGACGGCCCTTCGGCAGGCTTTGGAAGCTCTCAAGCCATAGAGCAACCATCAGGGGCGCGGGGAACTGCGCGAGGTCGGAAGAAGCCTCCGTGCCATCTCGCGTCAGCAGCCAGTTGCACCGTCAACGGATAGTGCAGCCAGGGCATCTGCGTAAGACGGCAGCAGAGTGCAGGGCTGGCCGCGCCGTTCCCCGCGCCCCTGACGGTGCAACTCAGGGCAGGAGCGCAGAGTGGGCCGCGCCCCTGGGTAGTGCAACGGTGCCTCGCGGGTAGGCTGCTGACTCATGGCCACACGTTCGCCCGGGCCGGCCAAGAAGGCCCCCGCTGCCAAGAAGACGGCTGCGCCGGCCAAGAGGGCTCCGGCGAAGAAGGCCGTACCTGCCAAGCGGGCGCCCGCCAAGAAGGCCGCTGCGCGGCCGCCTGCGGCTCCGCCGGCGCCGGCGCGGCAGCCGGTGCTGTACCGGGCCGTGAAGGCCGTCTGGTTGGGCTTGGCGCACAGCGTGGGGGCGCTGTTCCGGGGGTTCGGGGACGGCGCGCGGAACCTGCATCCGGACCACCGGAAGGATGGCGTCGCGCTGGTGCTGCTGGCTCTCGGGCTGGTGACGGCGGCCGGGACGTGGTTCGCGCCGCAGGGGTGGCTCGGGGAGGGGGCGACCAATGTGGTGTCGGGGCTGTTCGGGCGCCTCGACGTGCTGGTGCCGTTCCTGCTGGTCGGGCTGGCCGTGCGGTTGATGCGGCATCCGGAGCTGCCGGAGGCCAACGGGCGGATAGCGGTGGGGCTGACGGCGCTGCTGCTGGGCGTGCTGGGGCTGGTGCACATCGGCTGCGGCGCGCCCGTGATGTCGAGCGGGGCGACCCGGATAAGGGCGGCCGGCGGGATCCTGGGCTGGGCCGCGTCGACGCCGATGATGGCGGCGGCCGGGCCGCCGCTCGCGGTGCCGCTGCTGCTGCTGGTCACCTTCTTCGGGCTGCTGGTGGTCACCGCCACGCCGGTGAACCGGATCCCGGAGCGCCTGCGCCTGCTCGGCGAGCGCCTGGGCGTGGTGGAGCCCGCGTACGTGGAGCCCGACTACGAGGCCGAGCGCGAGTACTCGACCGCCCCGCCGGAGGACGCCGACCCCTCGGCGCTGCCGCACACGGTGGAGGGCGGCCCGGAGGACGAGGTGGCGGCCCGCCGCAAGCGCCGCCGCAGGAAGGCGGAGGACGCGGAGGAGCTGCCCGCCGCCGTCCCGGACATGTTCGTGAAGTCGACCGACCCGTACCAGACCAGGGACATCGCGGCCGGGGTCGCGGCCGATCTGGACGGGGCGCTGCTCTACGGCGTGCCGGCCTCCCCGGCGGTGGCCAGCATGATGCACCAGGTGCAGGACCTGACGGCCGCTCCGGAGGAGCCGGCCGTGCCGGGGGCCCGCAGCGGTGCGCCCGAGCACTCGCCGGCCCCGCAGCGGATGGAGCAGCTCCAGCTCTCCGAGGGCATCACCTACGCCCTGCCCCCGCTGGACCTGCTGGAGCGCGGCGGGCCGGGCAAGGCCCGCAGCGCGGCCAACGACGAGGTGGTGGCGCAGCTCAGTGGCGTCTTCACGGAGTTCAAGGTGGACGCCCGGGTGACCGGCTTCACCCGCGGCCCGACGGTCACCCGGTACGAGGTGGAGCTCGGCCCGGCGGTCAAGGTCGAGCGGATCACCGCGCTGGGCAAGAACATCGCCTACGCGGTGGCCAGCCCGGACGTGCGGATCATCAGCCCGATCCCGGGCAAGTCCGCGGTGGGCGTGGAGATCCCGAACAAGGACCGGGAGATGGTCAACCTCGGCGACCTGCTGCGCTCGCGCACGGCCGCCGAGGACCAGCACCCGATGCTGGTGGGGATGGGCAAGGACGTCGAGGGCCACACCGTGATGGCCAACCTGGCGAAGATGCCGCACATCCTGGTGGCCGGCGCCACCGGCGCGGGCAAGTCCTCCTGCATCAACTGCCTGATCACCTCGATCCTGGCCCGGGCCACCCCGGACGAGGTGCGGATGGTGCTGGTCGACCCGAAGCGGGTGGAGCTGACGGCGTACGAGGGCATCCCGCACCTGATCACGCCGATCATCACCAACCCGAAGAAGGCCGCCGAGGCGCTGCAGTGGGTGGTCCGCGAGATGGACCTGCGCTACGACGACCTGGCCGCCTTCGGCTTCCGGCACGTGGACGACTTCAACGCGGCGGTGAAGGCCGGCAAGGTCACCCCGCCGCTGGGCAGCGAGCGGGAGCTCAAGCCGTACCCGTACCTGCTGGTGATCGTCGACGAGCTGGCCGACCTGATGATGGTCGCGCCCCGGGACGTCGAGGACTCGGTGGTGCGCATCACCCAGCTGGCGCGTGCCGCCGGCATCCACCTGGTGCTCGCCACCCAGCGGCCCTCGGTGGACGTGGTGACCGGTCTGATCAAGGCCAACGTGCCCTCCCGGCTGGCCTTCGCCACCTCGGCGATGGCCGACTCCCGGGTCATCCTGGACCAGCCGGGCGCCGAGAAGCTGATCGGCAAGGGCGACGCGCTCTTCCTGCCGATGGGCGCGGGCAAGCCGGTCCGGATGCAGGGCGCTTTCGTCACCGAGGCGGAGATCGCCAAGATCGTCCAGCACTGCAAGGACCAGCTGAGCGCCCGCTACCGGGAGGACGTGACGGTCGGCGGCGGGCCGAAGAAGGAGATCGACGAGGAGATCGGCGACGACCTCGACCTGCTGATCCAGGCCGCGGAGCTGGTGGTCTCCACCCAGTTCGGCTCGACCTCGATGCTCCAGCGCAAGCTCCGGGTCGGCTTCGCCAAGGCGGGCCGGCTGATGGACCTGATGGAGTCCCGGGGCATCGTGGGGCCCAGCGAGGGCTCCAAGGCGCGGGACGTGCTGGTCACCCCGGAGGAGCTCGACGGGGTGCTGCTGACGCTGCGGGGGTGACCGCCGCCGCTCTCGGTCGTTCGGAGCAGGGGAGGCACGGGCCGGGCTCGTGGCTCCTCGGCGGGGCAGGGCCTGAACACGCGTCAGCGAACTGGCTCGAACCGGTGCCCGTTCGGGCCCGCTCCGCTTGAGAAAGCCCCGGCCCCCGCCCCTAGACTGTCTTCTCAGCAGGTGGCCAACGCTCGAAAGGCGCGCCCAGTGACCATCGGCAAGTCCCCCCACCGAGACAACCGCCGATCCCTCGCCCCCGCCGAGGGTGCCGTACCCGAGCCCGTCCGTGCCCCGGCCACCGAGGCCGCGAGCATCGGCTCCGTCCTGTCCGCCGCCCGGCTGCGCGCCGGGCTGACGGTGGACCAGGTCAGCACCGACACCCGCGTCCGGGTGCCGATCGTGCACGCGATCGAGGAGGACGACTTCGGCCGCTGCGGCGGCGACTTCTACGCCCGCGGCCACATCCGGGCGATCGCCCGGAAGGTCGGGGTGGACGGGGAGGCGCTGGTCGCCCAGTACGACGCCGCGCACGGCGGCGCCCCGGTCACCCAGCCCCGCGGCCAGCTGCTCGACACCGGCCCGATCAAGATCACCGATCACCGGCGGCCGAACTGGACCACCGCCATGGTGCTGGCGATCGTCGCCGTGGTCGGCCTGATCGGCTTCAACCTCGTCTCCGGCGGCCCGAGCCGCTCCACCTCGGCCGGTGCCGCCAGTGCCCCGCTGCCCAGCGCCAGCGCGGCCCCGGCCACGGTGACCCCCTCCGCCCAGCCGCCCGCCCCGGCGCCCAGCATCGCGGCGATCGCGGCGGCCCCGGCCGACAAGGTCACCGTCAAGCTGGTCGCCGAGAAGGACACCAGCTGGGTCTCGGCCCTGGACGGCGCCGGCAAGTCGCTCTTCCAGAACAACCTGGACCAGGGCAAGGACCAGACCTTCACGGACCCGAAGCAGATCAAGCTGGTGATCGGGAACGCCGGGGCCGTGCACGTGTACGTCAACGGCAAGGACCTCGGTGCGGCGGGCGAGGACGGCCAGGTGGTGCACCTCACGTACACCCCGGGAGACCCGCAGGCAGGCTGATCGGAGCCCGGCGCGGCCGGGCGGATCGAGGCGCGCGGCCTCCGGGGCGAACGGCACCGGGGGCCGCGCGTTAATCTTGGCGTTATGCCTGAACGCCGTACAGTCGCCCTTGTCACGCTCGGATGCGCCCGCAACGAGGTGGACTCCGAGGAACTCGCCGGGCGTCTGGAGGCCGACGGCTGGCAGCTCGTCGATGACGCCGCCGACGCCGACGTCGCCGTCGTCAACACCTGCGGCTTCGTCGAGGCCGCCAAGAAGGACTCCGTGGACGCCCTCCTGGAGGCCAACGACCTGAAGGGTCACGGCCGCACCCAGGCCGTCGTCGCGGTCGGCTGCATGGCCGAGCGCTACGGCAAGGAGCTCCAGGACGCCCTGCCCGAGGCCGACGCGGTGCTCGGCTTCGACGACTACGCCGACATCGCCGGCCGCCTCCAGACCATCCTGGCCGGCGGCCACGTGGAGGCGCACACCCCGCGCGACCGCCGCAAGCTGCTGCCGCTCACCCCGGTCGAGCGCCAGGCCGCCGCCGCAGAGGTGGCCCTGCCCGGCCACGGCGCCCCGGAAGACCTGCCCGAGGGCGTCGCCCCCGCCTCCGGCCCGCGCACCCTGCGCAAGCGCCTGGACGACAGCCCGGTCGCCTCGATCAAGCTCGCCTCCGGCTGCGACCGCCGCTGCTCCTTCTGCGCCATCCCCGCCTTCCGCGGCTCCTTCATCTCCCGCCGCCCCTCCGACGTGCTCCAGGAAGCCCAGTGGCTGGCCGGGCAGGGCGTCCGCGAGGTGGTGCTGGTCAGCGAGAACAACACCTCCTACGGCAAGGACCTGGGCGACATCCGCCTGCTCGAGACCCTGCTGAGCGAGATCGCGGCCGTCGAGGGCATCGAGCGGGTCCGGGTCAGCTACCTGCAGCCCGCCGAGATGCGCCCCGGCCTGATCGACGTGATGACCGGCACCCCCGGCGTGGTCCCGTACTTCGACCTCTCCTTCCAGCACTCGGCCCCGGCCGTGCTGCGGAAGATGCGCCGCTTCGGCAACACCGAGCAGTTCCTCCAGCTGCTCGGCACGATCCGCGGCAAGGCCCCGGAGGCCGGCGCCCGGTCCAACTTCATCGTCGGCTTCCCCGGCGAGACCGAGGAGGACTTCGCCGAGCTGGAACGGTTCATCACCGAGGCCGGCCTGGACGCGATCGGCGTCTTCGGGTACTCCGACGAGGACGGCACCGAGGCCGCCACCTTCGACGGCAAGCTGCCGCAGGACGTGGTGGACGAGCGGGTCACCAAGCTCTCCCGCCTCGCCGAGGAGCTCACCGCCCAGCGGGCCGAGCAGCGGGTCGGCAGCGAGGTCACCGTGCTGGTCGAGTCGGTGGAGGACGGCGTGGTCGAGGGCCGCTCCGCCCACCAGGCGCCCGAGACCGACGGCCTGACCACCCTGCTGGGCGTCGAGGAGCCGGTGATCGGCCGGTACTACCGCGCCCGGGTGGTGGGCACCGAGGGCGTCGACCTGGTCGCCGAGCTGATCGGCGCCCCCGAGGACGCCTACGCCCCGGCCGCCGCTGCCGCGGCGCGGACCTCCCCGGAGCAGACCTCCTCGGAGCAGGCCGGGAGCGGGGAATGACCAAGGGGCCTGGCGCCCCCGCAGCCGCGCGCCCCGGCAGACCCGGGGCCGCGGTGCCCCCGGAGCCGGGGCTGTGGAACATCGCCAACCTGCTGACGATGCTCCGGCTGCTCCTCGTACCGGTCTTCGTCCTGCTGCTCTTCGCGGCCGGCGGACACGACCCCAAGTGGCGTTCGGTGGCCTGGGCCGCCTTCGCCGTCGCGATGATCACCGACCTGTTCGACGGCGAGCTGGCCCGTCGGATGGGTCTGGTCACCGACTTCGGCAAGATCGCCGACCCGATCGCCGACAAGGCGATCATGGGCGCGGCGCTGATCGGCCTCTCCGTCCTCGGCGACCTGCCCTGGTGGGTCACCGTGGTCATCCTGGCCCGTGAGCTCGGCATCACCCTGCTGCGCTTCTGGGTCATCCGTTTCGGTGTCATCCCGGCCAGCCGGGGCGGCAAGCTGAAGACGCTCACCCAGGGCATCGCGGTCGGCATGTACGTCCTGGCGCTGACCGGCTGGCTCGCCACCGGGCGGGCCGTCCTGATGGGTCTCGCGGTGCTGCTGACCGTCGGCACCGGTCTCGACTACGTGGGCCAGGCCCTCCGGCTGCGCCGGGAGGGGCTGGCGAAGGCTCGGGAGGGCCGATGAGCGCTACGCCTGCCGCGCGGGTGCTGGAGCTGTTGAAGGAGCGGGGGGCGACGCTGGCCGTCGCCGAATCGCTCACCGGCGGTCTGCTGGCCGCCACCCTGGTGGACGTGCCGGGCGCCTCGGCTGCCTTCCGGGGGTCCGTCACCGCCTACGCCACCGAGCTCAAGGCCTCGGTGCTGGGCGTGGACGAGGGCCTGCTGGCCGTCCGCGGCGCCGTCGACCCGGTGGTGGCCCGTCAGATGGCCGCCGGCGTCCGGCGGTTGCTCGGCGCCACCTACGGCCTGGCCACCACCGGAGTGGCCGGCCCCGACCCGCAGGACGGCCAACCCGTCGGCACCGTCCACCTCGCGCTGGCCGGTCCGGACGGCAGCCTGGCGCTCACCCCCGAACTCGGCGCCGCCGTGGTGTCCGAGGGGCGTGCGAGCATCAGGGAGGCGGCAGTGGCCAGAGTGCTGGAGCTGCTGCTCGCCGAGCTCACCCGCGAGCCCGTCGGCCCGCCCGCGACCTGACGGAGTCGTTGCCCGCAGGGTCGGGGCGGGAACAGGCGGGCGGACACCGCGCGGTGCCCGCGCGCCGGGTGGGCGCCCCTAGCGCCTCCGGTGACTCTGTGTGGGGTCAGTGCAGCTTTTCCCACGGAGTTTTCCTGAATTGGAGCTGAACTGACTGCGTTGGCCGGAGGATGGTGTTACACCCGAGGGTCCACGTGGGCAGAAACCTGGTGGACTGGGGCGGTCGGACGGGTCCGGCGGGTCCGGCGGGGAACTGAAGAAGGGGAGGGAGCCGCATTGCAGCCCAGAGTGAACACGACCATGGTCCCCGCACGTGACGCGGACAAGGCGGTACGGTGGGGGCGTGACATCTCGATCCGCAGTCCGAGGAGGGAGGCACCGATGATCCTGCTTCGTCGCCTACTGGGCGATGTACTGCGTCGGCAGCGCCAGCGCCAGGGCCGCACACTCCGCGAGGTGTCGGCGGCGGCCAGGGTTTCGCTCGGCTACCTCTCCGAGGTCGAGCGGGGGCAGAAGGAGGCTTCCTCCGAGCTGCTCTCCGCCATCTGTGACGCACTCGATGTCCGGATGTCCGAAGTGATGCGCGAGGTCAGCGACGAACTGTCGCTCGCCGAACTTGCGGCGATGGCCACCCTCTCCGAGGGTGATCTTCTGAGGCCGGTACTCGAACCGGTCCCGCTGCCCGCGCCCGGTGTCGACCGGATGAGCACCATCTCGTCCAAGACCGCCGTCGACGTGGTGGCGGCCTGACGGCACTCCGCGCTCCCGAGGCGGTGGCCCACAGGCTGACGCTCGGGGGTTCTGGAGGCCATCGTGAAGATCACTGCTTGGGGCATGGCACTGGCCGCCCTCTGCGGCACGCTGCTGATCGTCGGCGGCGAGCTGCGGAGTGGCGGCTTTGGCCTGCTTGCGGCGGGGTGGGGCTTGGGACTCGTCCCGATTCATTCTTCTGCACGGTCAGTTGCACCCTCCAGGGGCGCGGGGAACGGCGCGGCCGGCCCGGCACCTGGCGGTACGAGTACTGAGTGAGCCGGTTGCACTGTCCGTTGCCGGTGCCACTGGATGCCTGCGGTGAGTGCGGCTTCGCTGCTTCCGATTTCGCGCAGTTCCCCGCGCCCCTGGTGGTTAACCTCGCAGCCTCAGACCTCGGGGCGTCGGGTGGAAGCCGGCGGCTTCCAGGGACCGCCCCAGGGGGGCTTCGAGGGCCGGGGTGCCGTTGATGCGTTCGATGGTGACGGAGGGGCCGAGGGCGCCGGAGTGGACGGCCTCGGTGAGGGCGGTGAGGGCGGCCGGGTGGTCCGTCCAGGAGAGCAGGGACTTGCCGCCGCGCTCGATGTAGAGGGCCGGGGTGCCGTCGACCAGCACGACCAGGGCGCCGGCCTTGCGGCTGGGGCGGTGGGTGGCGTCGGGGAGCTCGGGCCAGGGGAGGGCCGCGCCGTAGGCGTTCGCCGGGTCGGCGGCGGCGAGGACCAGGGCCTGGGGCGGCTCGGGCGCGGTGGTGCCCCAGCCGGCGGCGTCGCCCCGCTCCAGGCGGCCGTTGACCGCCCGTAGGCGGTCGGCCGCGCCGTCCATCGCGAACTGGGCTCCGCCCAGGCCCTCGACGAAGTAGCCCCGGCGGGCCCGGCCGCGCTCCTCGAAGGCGGCGAGCACCCGGTAGACCCCGGCGAAGCCGCCCGGCACCCGCTCGGCGGCCACCGCGCCGCGGGTGAGCACGCCGTGCCGGTCCAACAGCGCCTGCGCCTGCGCGGCGGCCCGCACCGTCGGGTCGGCCGCGTACTCGGGCAGCAGCGACCAGCGGCCGGCCGCCGTCGGCCCGCCCGAGCGCAGGGCGGAGGCCGGGCGGCCCAGGCCGCGGGAGCCGCCGCCGTAGCGGGCGCGCGGGGTGGCCTTGGGGGCGCGGTGGGCGGTGGCGCCGGCGGTGCGGCCGGAGCCGAGCAGGGCGCGGAGCGGGGCGAGGGTGTCGTTGGTGACGTACCCGGCCCAGACGAGCTCCCAGAGGGCCGTCAGAAGCTCGGGCTCGGGGGTCTCGGGCTGCTGGGCGGCCAGCTGGCGGAAGAAGAGGCCGTAGCCGCCCGCGAGGGCCTCCAGCAGGGCGGTGTGCACGGGGGTGAGGGAGGGCGGCACCGGCTCGGGGCGCAGCAGGTGGGCGGCCTCCGGGAGGTGCAGGCCGATCCAGCCGTCCTTGCCCGGCAGGGCACCCGCGCCGGACCAGCCGATCTCGCCGGCCGCGGTGAGCTCGTCGAGCAGGGCGGGGTGGTAGTCGGTGAGCCGGGCCGGGAGCACCAGCTTCTCCAGGGCGGAGGCGGGCAGGGCGGTGCCCTGGAGCTGCTCGACCACCCGGAGCAGGCCGTCGGCCCCGCGCAGGCGGTGGCCGCCCAGGTGCTGCCAGGCGGGCAGGAAGGCGCCCAGGGCGCGCGGGGGCACCGCCTCCACCTCCTGGCGCAGCGCGGCCAGCGAGCGGCGCCGCAGGCGGCGCAGCACCTCGGCGTCGCACCACTCCTCGGTGGCGGTGGAGCCCGGCCGGAACTCGCCCGCGACCAGCCGGCCGGCCGCCGCGAGGCGGTGCAGGGTGCCGGTGACCACGGCGGTGCCCAGGCCGAAGCGGGCGGCGGCCTCGGCGGCGGTGAACGGGCCGTGGGTGCGGGCGTGCCGGGAGAGCAGGTCGCCGAGGGGGTCCTTGACCGGCTCGGTGAAGACTTCGGGGACGCCGACCGGGAGCGGGGTGCCGAGGGCGTCGCGCAGCCGGCCGGCGTCCTCGATCGCGGCCCAGCGCTGCTCGCCGCCGACGCGGACCTCGATGGCCCGGCGGGCGGCCCGCAGCTCCTCGGCCCAGGCGGGCCGGCCGCCGCGGGCGGTGAGCTCGGCGGTGGTCAGCGGGCCGAGCCGGCGCAGGGCGTCGGCCACTCCTTCGAGGTCCTTGATCCGCCGGTCCGGGGTGAGCAGCTGGAGCTCGGCCTCCAGCTCGGCCAGCACGGCCGGGTCGAGCAGCTCGCGGAGCTCGGCCTGGCCGAGCAGCTCGGAGAGCAGCCGGGAGTCGAGGGCGAGGGCGGCGGCCCGGCGCTCGGCGAGGGGTGAATCGCCCTCGTAGAGGAACTGGGCGACGTACCCGAAGAGCAGCGAGCGGGCGAACGGGGAGGGCTCGGGGGTGGTGACCTCGACCAGGCGGACGGCGCGGGATTCGAGGTCTCCCATCAGCTCGACCAGGCCGGGCACGTCGAACACGTCCTGGAGGCACTCGCGGACGGCCTCGAGCACGATCGGGAAGGACCCGTACTCGGCGGCCACCTCGAGCAGCTGGGAGGCGCGCTGGCGCTGCTGCCAGAGCGGGGTGCGGCGGCCGGGGCTGCGGCGGGGCAGCAGCAGGGCCCGGCCGGCGCACTCGCGGAAGCGGGCGGCGAACAGGGCCGAGCCGCCGACCTGGTCGGTGACCAGCTGCTCGATCTCGCCGGGCTCGAAGAGCGCTGCTTCGGCACCGACCGGCGCCTCTTCGGGGACCGGGTCCGCCGAAGGGAAGTCGAGCAGGTCGGCGTCGGGGAGACGGAGCACGATGCCGTCGTCGGCGTGCATCACCTGCGGGTCGAGGCCGTGCTTCTCGCGCAGGCGGGCGCCGAGGGCGAGGGCCCAGGGGGCGTGCACCTGGGCGCCGAAGGGCGAGTGGATGACGATCCGCCAGTCGCCCAGCTCGTCGCGGAAGCGCTCGACCACGATGGTGCGGTCGTCGGGGAGGTGACCGGTGGCGGTGCGCTGCTCGGCCAGGTAGGCGAGCAGATTGCCCGCCGCCCAGTCGTCCAGGCCGGCCGCGTGCAGCCGGGCGGTGGCCTGCTCGGGCTCGAGGCCGCCGAGCTCGCGGACGAAGGCGCCGAGGGCCCGGCCGAGCTCCAGCGGGCGGCCGAGGCTGTCGCCCTTCCAGAACGGCAGCCGCCCGGGCACGCCGGGGGCGGGCACCACCAGCACCTTGTCGTGGGTGATCTCCTGGATCCGCCAGGAGGTGGTGCCGAGGGTGAAGACGTCGCCGACGCGGGACTCGTAGACCATCTCCTCGTCCAGCTCGCCGACGCGGCCGCCGCCCTTTTTGGGGTCCGTACCCGCGATGAAGACGCCGAACAGCCCGCGGTCGGGGATGGTGCCGCCGGAGGTGACGGCCAGGCGCTGGGCGCCGGGGCGGCCGGTGACGGTGCCCGCGACCCGGTCCCAGACCAGGCGGGGGCGCAGCTCGGCGAAGGCGTCGGAGGGGTACCGGCCGGCCAGCATGTCGAGCACGCCCTCGAAGGCGGACTGCGGCAGCCCGGCGAAGGGGGCGGCGCGGCGGACCAGGGCGAGCAGCTCGTCCACGTCCCAGGTGTCCAGCGCGGTGATCGCGACCAGCTGCTGGGCCAGCACGTCCAGCGGGTTGCGCGGGACGCGCAGGGCCTCGATCTGCCCGCTGCGCATCCGCTCGGTGACCACGGCGGACTGGACCAGATCGGCCCGGTACTTGGGGAAGACCACGCCGGTGGAGACGGCGCCGACCTGGTGGCCGGCCCGGCCGACCCGCTGGAGGCCGGAGGCGACCGAGGGCGGGGACTCGACCTGGACCACCAGCTCGACGGCGCCCATGTCGATGCCCAGCTCCAGGCTGGAGGTGGCCACCACGGCGGGCAGCCGGCCCGCCTTCAGCTCCTCCTCGACCAGGGCGCGCTGCTCCTTGGAGACCGAGCCGTGGTGGGCCCGGGCGATCACCGGCGGGGCCCCGGTGGCGGCGCCGGAGCCGCCCATCAGCTGGGCGGGGGCGTGCGCCTCGGGCAGGGCGGTGCCGGCCCGCTCCAGGGCGATCTCGTTCAGCCGGTTGCAGAGGCGCTCGGCGAGGCGGCGGGAGTTGGCGAAGACGATGGTCGAGCGGTGGGCCTGGACCAGATCGGCGATCCGCTCCTCCACGTGCGGCCAGATCGAGGCCTGCCGGGCTGGGTCGTCGGTGGTGGTGGCGGGCAGCTCGTCCAGATCGGGGACGGGGACGACCACGGAGAGGTCGAACTCCTTGGCCGCCGGGGGCTGGACCACGGCCGCGCCGCGCTGCGGGCTCAGGAACCGGGCGATCTCCTCGACCGGGCGGACGGTGGCGGAGAGGCCGATCCGGCGGGCCGGGCGCTCCAGCAGCTCGTCCAGCCGCTCCAGGCTGAGCGCGAGGTGGGCGCCGCGCTTGGTGCCCGCGACGGCGTGCACCTCGTCCAGGATCACCGTGTCGACCCCGCGCAGGGCCTCGCGGGAGGCGGAGGTGAGCAGTAGGAAGAGCGACTCGGGGGTGGTGATCAGGATGTCCGGCGGGTGAGTGGCGATCTTGCGGCGCTCGGCGGCCGGAGTGTCGCCCGAGCGGATGCCGACCTGCACCTCGGGCTCGGGCCGGCCGAGCCGGACGGCGGCCTGGCGCAGGCCGGCCAGCGGGGCGCGCAGATTGCGCTCCACGTCGACCGCGAGGGCCTTGATGGGGGAGATGTAGAGCACCCGGCAGCGGCGCTTCGGGTCGGCCGGCGGCGGGGTGTGGCTCAGCCGGTCGAGCGCGGAGAGGAAGGCCGCCAGCGTCTTGCCGGAGCCGGTGGGGGCGACCACCAGCACGTCCGTACCGCGCCCGATGGCCGTCCAGGCCTCGGCCTGGGCCTGGGTGGGCGCGGTGAAGGCGCCCTCGAACCAGGCCCGGGTGGCGGGGGCGAAGCCGGCCAGCGGGTCGGGGGCGGTGGGGAGGTGGTTCGGCGCCATGAGGCCATGGTGCCCCGACGGGCTGACAGCGCGGCGGCACTGACCGGCGGTGCGGCGGTACCGGCTGACAGTTCGGCGGCCGCGCGGGCGGGGTCGGCGGGCGGGCGGGTGTCGCGGCGAGGCGTCGCGGCGAGGGGGTCGGGGCGAGGCGTCGGGGCGGGCTAAGCAGATCGGGCAAGTAGGACAATCCGCTCATATGGTGATGTATCAGGTCCGCAGCCAGGGTGGGCCCGAGCACCGGAGGCGGCGGGATGCATCGGCTGTACCCCACCGAAGGGCCCGCCGACCGGAGCGGACCGCGGGTGCCCGTCCGGGCGCTGCTCGTCATGCTGCTGATCGCGCTGCTGCTCGGCGGGGCCGTGCCGTACGTCTCCGGGCCCGGCCGGGCCTACCTCAGCTACCTGGTGCTGGCCGACCGCTCCGACCCGGCCGGGGCCGCGCTCGCCGCGGACGGGGCCCGGACGGCGGACGGCCGGGTCGTCCAGGAGTACCCGCAGATCGGCGCCGTGCTCGCCTACGCGACCGGCGGTTTCGCCGCCCGGCTCCGCGGCCGCCCCGGCATCGCCGCCGTCGGCGCCACCCGGACGGCGCCGGTCGCCTCGCTGCCCGGCCCGCTGGACGGCGCCGGGGACTTCCACCGGACGGTCGCCGCCGTGCCCGGGCCGGCCTCCGCGGCGGTCTCCGGAGCCGGGTCGATCGATGGTGGGTGGCTCGGCGGGGCCCTGTCGGGGGGTGGGCGGCTCGGTGGCGGTCGGCCGGGCGGGGGATGGCTGGGGGGTGGTGAGGCGAGCCTGCCGGACCCGGACGAGGGGACGGACTGGAACCTGGCGATGGTCGGCGCGGTGGAGCCCGCCGGCGGGGGCCCGCTGGTGCGCAGCCCCGCCACCGACCGGGCGGGAGTGACCGGGCAGGCGCTGCGGCGGGTGACGGTGGCGGTGCTGGACTCCGGGGTGGACGACACCCACCCGGACCTGCGGGGCGCCGTCGATCCGGCGGCCTCGGCCTCCTGCGCGGACGGGCGGCCGGACGCGCGGTCCGGGGCCTGGCGGCCCGATCAGGGCGTCAACGAGAGCGGGCACGGCACCCACGTGGCGGGCATCGTCGGGGCGGTCCGGGACGGCAAGGGGGTCTCCGGGGTCGCGCCCGGGGTGCGGATCGCGGCGGTGCGGCTGCTCGGGCCGCTCGGGCAGTACTACGCCGAGAACATCGTCTGCGGGCTGCTCTGGGCCGCCGACCACGGCGCCCGGGCGGTGAACGACAGCTACTTCGCCGACCCGTGGAAGTACAACTGCCCGGAGGACGCGGACCAGGCCGCGCTGATCCAGGCCGTCGGCCGGGCGGTGGCCTACGCGCAGCGGCAGGGCGCCGTGGTGGTGGCCTCGGCGGGCAACGACGCCCAGGACCTCGGCGCCGCCCGCACCGACCACCGCAGCCCGAACGACCGCCTCACCGGCCCCGCCCAGGACCGCCGGCTCGGCACCGAGTGCATCCGCCTGCCCGGCGAACTGCCCGGCGTGGTGACGGTCGGCGCGGTGGACCGCAGCGGCCTGCCCGCCGCGTACACCAACTACGGCGTCGGCCGGATCACCCTGGCCGCCCCGGGCGGCGACCCCGACGGCGGGGTCCAGGGCGCGATCGTCTCCGACTGGCCCGGCGGCCAGTACGTGGCCCTGGCCGGGACCTCGATGGCCGCCGCCCACGTCACCGGCGCGGTGGCCGTCGCGGCGGCCGAGCACCCCGACTGGCGGCCCGAGCAGCTCACCGCGCTGCTCACCGGGCTGGCCGCCGCGCACTGCCCGTTCGGGCCGGGGGCCTGCGTGGACAACCGGTACTTCGGCGCCGGGGTGCTGACCCTGCCGAGGTGACGGCCCGGCGCACGGCGGGGCCCCGGGGGGCGGCGGGGGTTCGGGGATACTGGGCCCATGAGGTTGACCGAGTTCTGGCGGCGGATGTACGAGCACTTCGGCGAGGGGTACGCGGAGTCCTTCGCGTCCGACCACCTGATGAGCGAGCTGGGCGGGCGGACGATCCGGCAGGCGCTGGAGGCGGGCTGGGAGGCCAAGGACGTCTGGCGGGTGGTCTGCGAGACGCAGGGGGTCTCGGCGCTGCTCCGGTAGCCCGGCCCTGCGGGGGGTATGCCCGGTTCCGTCCGTTCGATGGGCGAGACTGGGCCGGTGGTCAGTACCTCTACACCCCAGCAGCAAGGACAGACCCCTCCCGAGCGGCCGCGGAGGGAGGCGATGCCGCGCTGGCTGCCCCGGGCCATGGTGCTCGCACTGGTGCTGGTCGGCCTGTTCCAGTTGGCCGACTGGGCCTTCCACCAGCTGATCGACCTGTTCGTGATGCTGCTGGTGGCGTTCTTCCTCTCGCTCGCGATCGAGCCCGCGGTGGACCGGATGGCCGCCCGGGGCGTGCGGCGCGGCCTCGGCACCTTCCTGGTCTTCATCGCACTCGCGGTGGCCGTCGCCGGCTTCCTCGCCGCGCTCGGCACCCTGCTGGTCGACCAGGTGGCCAAGATCGCGGGCGACCTGCCGCACCTGGTGGACAACCTGATCGGCTGGGTCAACCGCACCTTCCACCAGGACCTCTCGCTCGACCAGCTCCAGCAGCGGGTGCTCAAGGACTCCGGCAGCATCGAGAAGTACGCCCAGCAGGCCGCCGACAACGCCTGGGGCCTCTCCAGCACCCTGATCGGCGGGCTCTTCCAGGCCTTCACGGTGGGCCTGTTCACCTTCTACTTCACCGCCGACGGCCCCCGGGTGCGGCGCACCGTCTGCTCGCTGCTGCCGCCGGCCAAGCAGGCCGAGGTGCTGCGAGCCTGGGAGATCGCGCTGGCCAAGACCGGCGGCTACCTCTACTCGCGCACCCTGCTGGCGATCGCCTCGACCATCGCGCACTGGATCATGTTCGCGGTCCTCGGCCTGCCGTACGCGGCGGCGCTGGCCGTCTGGGTCGGCGTGATGTCGCAGTTCGTACCGACCATCGGGACGTACCTGGCCGGGGCGCTGCCGGTGATCGTGGCGCTCACCGTGCAGCCGGTGGACGCGCTCTGGGTGCTGGGCTTCGTGATCGTCTACCAGCAGATCGAGAACTACCTGCTTCACCCGAGGATCACCGCCAGGACGGTGGACGTGCACCCGGCGGTGGCCTTCGGCGCGGTGATCGCCGGGGCGGCGCTGCTCGGTGCGGTCGGCGCGCTGATCGCGATCCCCGCGGCGGCCACCCTCCAGGGCTTCGTCGGCACCTACCTGCGGCGGTACGAGGTGGCCACCGACCCGCGGATCGACCGGGGCGAGGAGCGGCGGCGGCTGGCCCGCGAGCGCCGGGCGGAGGCCGCCCGGCGGCTCCGGCGGCTGGTCAGGGGCGGGGAGGACGACGCCGAGCGGTAGCGAAGGTGGGGTCGAACGCTTGAATCGAACAGATGTTCTTTATACTCGGAGGCGGCGAGTTATCCACAGGCCGAGCCCGTTCAGGGTGGATTGTCGGTGGGACGCGCTAGCGTCGAGGACGATGAAGCGCACAGCACAGAATCCGAGGGTGGAAGCCATGGCAGGCACGGACCGCGAGAAGGCTCTTGAGACCGCACTCGCCCAGATCGAGCGGCAGTTCGGCAAGGGCTCGGTGATGCGGCTCGGCGAGAAGGCCAACGAGCCGATCGAGGTGATCCCCACCGGGTCCACCGCGCTCGACGTCGCGCTCGGCGTCGGCGGCCTGCCGCGCGGCCGCGTGATCGAGATCTACGGCCCCGAGTCCTCGGGCAAGACCACGCTGACACTGCACGCGGCGGCCAGCGCGCAGCGCCTCGGCGGCACCGTCGCCTTCGTCGACGCCGAGCACGCGCTCGACCCGGAGTACGCCAAGAAGCTGGGCGTCGACACCGACGCGCTGCTGGTCAGCCAGCCCGACACGGGTGAGCAGGCGCTGGAGATCACCGACATGCTGATCCGCTCCGGCGCGATCGACCTGGTGATCATCGACTCGGTGGCCGCCCTGGTGCCGCGCGCCGAGATCGAGGGTGAGATGGGTGACTCGCACGTCGGTCTCCAGGCCCGCCTGATGAGCCAGGCGCTGCGGAAGATCGCCGGTGCGCTCAACCAGTCCAACACCACCGCGATCTTCATCAACCAGCTGCGCGAGAAGATCGGCGTGATGTTCGGCTCGCCGGAGACCACGACCGGTGGCCGGGCGCTCAAGTTCTACGCCTCCGTCCGCCTCGACATCCGCCGGATCGAGACCCTGAAGGACGGCACCGAGGCCGTCGGTAACCGCACCCGCGTCAAGGTCGTGAAGAACAAGGTCGCCGCGCCCTTCAAGCAGGCCGAGTTCGACATCCTCTACGGCCACGGCATCAGCTGGGAGGGCGGCCTGATCGACATGGGTGTCGAGCACGGCTTCATCCGCAAGGCCGGCGCCTGGTACACCTACGAGGGCGACCAGCTCGGCCAGGGCAAGGAGAACGCCCGCAACTTCCTGCGGGACAACCCGCAGCTCGCCGAGGAGATCGAGAAGAAGATCAAGCTGAAGCTCGGCATCGGCTCGAAGGACGAGCTGGAGGCCGCCGCGGCCGCCGCCGAGTCCACCGAGGCCGAGGGCGGCGCCAAGCCGATCACGGCCACCGCCGCCAAGACCGCCGCGGCGAAGAAGACGGCCGCCGCCAAGGCCTGACGTGCAGCTGTACGAGGAGCAGTCGGGCCCGCCGGAGTGGTGGACGGGCGGGCCCGAGGAAGAGCCGACCGCAGAGCAGGAGCGCGGCCGGCCCTCCGGCGCGCGCGGAGCCGACGGGGGCCGGAGCGGTCGGGCCCGGCGCACGGAGGGCACGGGGGAGAGCAGCGGCCCGGCGCGCCGCCGGGCCGGCCGACCGGCCCGGGAGCCCGAGCCGCAAGAGGAGTACGGGGGGTATGAGCAGGGCGGTCGGCCCGAGGCGGTCGGTGGCGCTGCGCCGTATGCGTGGCCGCGGGAGGACGACGGGTCGGGGGCGGAGGACGGCTCCGGCGAGGCGGGCGGCGCTGCCGGGGTGGATCTGGCGGCGGCCGGGCTGGTGCGGGCGGCGGACCTGGCCGGGGGGCGGCGTCGGCGGCGCAGTGCGCTGGAGGCCGAGGGGTTGGTCGAGCCGGGGCCGGCGGAGTCGCCGGAGCCGGCGGCGAAGCCTGCTCGCACGGGTGGCCGGCGGCGAGCCGGTGCCGGCGGCGCGGAGTCCGGCGGACGGTGGAGTCCGGGTGCGGCCGGCGACGCGGATTCGGAGTCGGCTGACGGCGAGGAGTCCGGTGGTCGGCGGCGGAAGTCGGGGCGCCGGTCGGGTGCGGCGGCTGACGGGGAGCCGGGGGGCCGGCGTCGGCGGGGTGCGGCGGTCGAGGAGGACGTCGATCCGGAGGTGCGGGCGCGGGACATCTGCCTGCGGCTGCTGACCGGGACGGCGAAGACGCGGAAGCAGCTCGCCGATGCGCTGCGCCGGAAGGAGATCCCGGCCGAGGTGATCGAGCGGGTGCTCGACCGCTACGAGGAGGTCGGGCTGATCGACGACGCGGCCTTCGCGCAGGCCTGGGTGGAGCAGCGGCACGCCGGGCGGCGGCTCGGGCGGCGGGCGTTGGCGCAGGAGCTGCGGACCAGGGGCGTGGAGGGGGAGCTGGTCGAGCAGGCGGTGGCGCAGGTCGAGCCCGAGGACGAGGAGGCGGCGGCCCGGGATCTGGTCGAGCGGAAGCTGCGGACCACCCGGGGGCTGGACAGCCAGGTGCGGACGCGGCGGCTGGTCGGGATGCTGGCCCGGCGGGGCTATGCGGAGGGGCTGGCCTTCCGCGTGGTCCGGGCGGCGCTGCAGGCCGAAGGGGAGGACGGGGAGGATGACCCGCTCGAGTGGTGACGCCGGGTCAAGGCGTAGTCCGGAACGGTGAATGTCAGATCTCGATCGCATCTTGACCGTTTCGTGACCTGCGCCTAGCCTCGCAGACAGTGAGAGATCACTCCGATCATGTGGCCGCCCCCGTGTGCCAAGACTGGTTGGTCCAAGGAACATTGCGCCCGGACGGGAGTGACGGCCGATGGGGATCGCGATGGGAGCCGGTGCGGTGGCCTCGGCCTTGGTGGTCGGGCTGCTGGTGCTGGTACTGGTCTTCACCTGGCTGATGGCGCGTCGGCTGCAGGCCGCCCAGCGGCGGGCCACCGAGGAGGCCGGCCAGGCCCGGGAGTGGGCCGAGGCCCAGGCCGCCGGGCAGCGCGCCGAGCTGGACCGCCGCGAGCAGCGGCTCACCGAGGAGCTGGACCGGGTGCGGGCCCGGGAGACCGAGCTGGCCGGCCGGGCCGAGGAGCTGGACCGGCTGCGCGCGGACGCCCGGGAGCTGACGGACCGGCGGCGCCGGGAGCTGGAGCGGGCGGCGGGCCTGACCGAGGGTCAGGCCCGGGCCGAGGTGGTGCGGGCGGCCGAGACGGAGGCCCGCCGCGAGGCGGCCGTCACCGTCCGGGAGATCGAGCGGCAGGCCCGTGACCAGGGCGAGCAGCGGGCCCGGGAGATCATCGCCGGGGCCGTCCAGCGGCTGGCCGCCGAGCAGACCACCGAGACCGTGGTCACCACCTTCCGGCTGACCAGCGATGACGTGAAGGGCCGGATCATCGGCCGGGAGGGCCGCAACATCCGGGCCTTCGAAGCCGTCACCGGGGTCAATCTGATCATCGACGACACCCCCGAGCTGGTGCAGCTCTCTTGCTTCGACCCGGTGCGGCGGGAGATGGCCCGGCTGACCCTGGAGGCCCTGCTCGCCGACGGCCGGATCCACCCCGCCCGGATCGAGGAGCTGCACGAGCGCAGCCGCTTCGACGTCGACCAGCTCTGCGTCCGGGCCGGCGAGGACGCCGTGCTGGCCGCCCGGGTCGGCGAGCTGCACCCCGAGCTCTCCCGCACCCTCGGTACCCTGCGGTACCGCACCTCCTACGGCCAGAACGTGCTCGGCCACCTGGTGGAGTCGGCGCACCTGGCCGGGATGATGGCCGCCGAGCTCGGGGTGGACGAGATGCTGGTGCGGCGTGCCGCGCTGCTGCACGACATCGGCAAGGCGATGACGCACGAGGTGCCGGGGAGCCATGCGGCGATCGGTGCGGAGTACGCGCGGCGGCACGGCGAGGCGGCCGAGGTGGTGCACGCGATCGAGGCGCACCACGGCGAGGTGGAGCCGCGGACGGTGGAGGCCGTGCTCACTCAGGCGGCGGATGCCTGTTCCGGCGGCCGGCCGGGCGCGCGGCGGGAGTCGGTGGAGTCGTACGTGCGGCGGCTCGAGCGGCTGGAGCAGATCGCCGGGGCGCACGACGGGGTCGCGAAGGTGTTCGCGATGCAGGCGGGGCGGGAGGTGCGGGTGATGGTCCAGCCCGAGGTCGTGGACGACCTCGGAGCACAGGTGATCGCCCGCGAGGTGGCCCGGCAGGTCGCGGAGGAGCTGACCTATCCGGGGCAGATCCGGATCACGGTGGTGCGGGAGAGTCGGGCGACGGAATTCGCCAGGTGAGAAGTTGCACTATCAGGGGCGCGGGGAACGGCGCGGCCCACCCTGCACTCTGCCGCTGTCTTACGCGGATGCCGTGGTTGCACTGGCCGTTGCCGGTGCAAGTCATTCTCAGGCGGAGTCCAACTGGTCGGCTTCTTCCGTATTCGCGCAGTTCCCCGCGCCCCCGGTGGTTGCCACCAAGGCTTGGAGGTCTTCTGAGCGTCCCCCCTGGGCCGTGCCGACGAGGTGGCCGTCGGGGCGGATGAGGAGCACGGTGTGGGGGTCGGCGCCGGGGTAGGTCTCGGTGACGAGGACTTCGGCGGGGACGGGGAGGGCGGCGGCGGTCTCGGCGAGGTGGGGCATCAGGCCGGCGCCGAGCCAGTGTTCGGCGGACCAGACGGTGGTGCCGGGGGCGACCAGCAGGAGCAGGAAGCCGGCGCCGAGGCGGGCGTGCAGGTGGTCGGCGGTGCCCTCGGAGGTGAGGACGGGGACGTCGGGGGCGAGCACGCCGGGGGCGGTGGCGGGGAGGGTCTCGGTCAGGGTGGTGCCCCGGCCGGTGCCGCGCTGGGGCGGGACGCGGCCGGGCACGCCGGAGGGCGCGGCCGGGTAGGCGGGGGCGCCGCCGAAGCGGCCGGTGCCGAGCTGGCCGTCGGCGAGCAGGGGGGCGTGCTTGCGGAAGGAGCCGGTGAGCAGCGAACGTCTGGTCTGCTGCCAGCCGCGCAGCGGCCGGAGCAGGGGCATCGACTGGTCGACGGCGCGCAGCCGCGCGCCGACCGCGCCGCGCCGCTCGGCCTCGTAGCCGTCGAGCAGGGCGCCGCCGGGCTGCGGGCCGCCGGAGTGCAGGTGCCAGGCGAGGGCCAGGCGCCAGGCGAGGTTGTCGGCGTCGCGCAGGCCGTCCAGCAGGTTCTGCATGCCGAGCGCGCCGTGCAGGTGGGCGGCGTCGCCGGCCAGGAAGCAGCGGCCGACGCGGAAGCGGGCGGCCAGGCGCTGCTGGTAGGTGTGGTCGGCGGCGGCCAGCAGCTCGTAGGGAGGCAGCTCGCCGCACCAACCGGTGAGGGTGGCCTTGACCCGGGAGAGCAGGGTGTCGCCGGTGACGATGCCGGGCCAGGTGGCGAAGGGGTCGACCGGGGTGGTCGGGGCCGGGCGGCCGGGGGGCAGCCGCCAGTCGAGCCGCCAGAGGCCGTCGGGCAGCGGACGGGCGGAGGCCTCGCGGTCGCCGCGCCACGGGGGCTCGCGGTGCAGCCGGGCCTCGCCCTCGAAGGGGAGCTGGACCCGGACGGTGGCCACCGCGTGCCGGTCGACGGCGGGGCGGCCGGGGAAGCGGACCTTGAGGAGCTTGCGGACGGTGGAGCGGGCGCCGTCGCAGCCGATCAGGTGGCTGCCGCGCCACCAGGTGCGGGTGCCGTCCTTGGTGCCGAGGGTGCTGACGCTGACTCCGTCGCGGTCCTGCTCCAGCTCGGTGACACGGCTGAGCGGGACGAGCTGGATCAGGGTGTGCGCGGTGACGGCGTCGCGCAGGCCGCGCTGGAGGCGGTGCTGCGGGAGGTGCAGCAGCGGGATCTCGTCCAGCGGGAGGCGGAGCACCTCGGAGCGGCGGCGCCAGATGGTGAAGGCGTCCCAGCGGGCCGCGTCCGAGGGGGCCCGGCCGTAGCCGAGCCGGGTGAGCAGGGCCGTGGTGTCCGGGCCGAGCACGAGGCTGCGCGGCCCTTCCGGGCAGACGCCGGTGCCCTCGTCGAGCACCACCGTCGGTACGTCCTGCCGGGCGAGCGCGAGGGCCAGGGCGAGGCCGACCGGCCCCGCCCCGACGACGATCACCGGGTCCACGGCTGCCACGGCGTGGACGGGGCGGCCGACGTCGCGTCAGCTGCGGCTGGGGAGGTACCGGGTGGTGTCACGAAGAGCAATGCAACAGATCACCTGGGTGTCCGTCAAGCAGCGGCCGGTGTGCGCCGGTTCGCGCCGCGACGGCTCCGCGCCTCGATCCACTTGGCCAGACCGGTCAGCGCCAGGCACATCAGGATGTACACGGGGGTGATCACCAGCACGACCTGGACGTAGGGGTAACCCAGGGGAGTGGAGGTGTTCCCGGCGATCAGCTTGGCCGAGTAGAGCAGCTCGTAGAAGCTGATGATGTACCCGAGCGAGGTGTCCTTGAGGGTGACCACCAGCTGGCCGATGACGCTCGGCAGCATCGCGCGGACGGCCTGCGGCACCAGGATGCTGACCATCACCTGGGTCTTGCGCAGCCCCAGCGCGTACCCGGCCTCGGCCTGGCCGCGCGGCAGGGCGTTGATGCCGCCACGGATGATCTCGGCCTGCACCGCGCCGTTGTAGAGGGTCAGGCCGATCACCAGCGCCAGCATCCGCTGGGAGGTGAAGACGCTGACGTACAGCGCGAAGATCATGATCACCAGCGGCATCGCCCGGAAGAACTGGACGATCGCGGTGGCCACCGCGCGGACCGGCTTGTGGTCGGAGAGCCGCCCGGCGGCCAGTACGGAACCGAGCAGCAGCGAGAGACCGCCGGCGATCCCGAAGACCTGGAGCGTGGTGAGCAGGCCGTCCAGGATCCGCTGCTGGAAGCCGGTGTACTCGAACGGCGCCCAGAGGACGCCGGAGAACTGACCGGCGTCGTCCAGCTTGGCGTAGGCGTACCAGACCAGGGCGGCGATGCCGAGGACCGAGAGCAGGCCGAAGGCCCGGTAGCGGGCCCGGGCCTTCGGGCCGGGGGCGTCGTAGAGGACGGAGGAGGAACTGCTCATCGGGCCACCGCCAGTCGGTTCTCCAGGAAGCGGAAGAGCTGCGCGATCACGGTGCTGATCAGCAGGAAGGCCAGCGCGATCCAGCAGAAGATCGCGATGGTGGAGTAGCCCCGGTCCACCCAGGTCTGCTGCACGCTGAAGATCTCGTCCACGTTGAAGGCACCGGCGATCGCCGAGTTCCTCGGCAGGGCGATGAACACGCTGCCCAGCGGGGGGACGGCGGTGCGTACGGCCTGCGGCAGCACCACCGAAGTGAGGGTCTGGCCGAAGTTCAGGCCCAGGCTGCGGGCGGCCTCGGCCTGGCCGATCGGCACCGTGTTGATGCCCGAGCGGATCGCCTCGCAGACGAAGGAGCCGGTGTACGAGCCGAGCGCGATCACCGCGAGGGTGAAGCTCGGCAGGTGCACCTCCAGCCGCGGCAGCACGAAGGTGACCGCGAGGAAGAGCAGGGTCAGCGGGGTGTTGCGGAAGATGGTGACCCAGCCGGTGCCGAAGGCGCGCAGCACCGGCACCGGGGAGACGCGGAAGGCCGCCAGCAGGACACCGAGCAGCAGGGCGAGCGCTCCGCTGATCAGGCTGAGCTCCACCGTCCGCAGGAAGCCGTCGCGGAACAGCGCGAAGTTGCCGTCCTCGAAGAGTATGCCCATGCGGGCGGCCCTCCTTTCAGTTCTGAACGGGGATCAGGAGGCGTCGAGCGGCGGGATCTCGGCGGAGGCGCCGGAGAGGCCGAGGGTCGCGTCGTACGCCTTCTTCCAGTCGCCGTTGTCCTCGTGGGCCTTCAGTGCGGCGTTGATCGCGTCCTGGAGCACCTTGTCGCCCTTGGCCAGGCCGACGCCGTAGGGCTCCTTGGAGAACGGCTTGCCGACCACCTTGAGCTGGCCCTGGTTCTTGGCCGCGAAGCCCTTGAGGATCGCGTCGTCGGTGGTGACCGCGTCGACCTCGTCGGTCAGCAGCTTGTCCACGCACTGGGCGTAGGTGTCGTACTTGACCGGCTTGCCGTGGTACGTGTCGATCCGGGCGAGCGAGGTCGAGCCGGTGGCGGAGCAGACGTTCTTGCCGGCCATCGCGTCCGGGCCGGTGATGTCGGTGTTGGACTTGCGCACCAGCAGGTCCTGGCCAGCCACCATGTACGGGCCCGCGAAGGAGACCTTCTGCTTGCGGGCGTCGTTGATGGTGTAGGTGCCGACGTAGTAGTCGATCTGGCCACCGGCGATCGAGGTCTCGCGGTTGGCGGAGACCACGGTCTGGAACTGGACCTGATCCGGGCCGAAGCCCAGGTCGGCGGCGACCATCTTGGCGATCTCGATGTCGAAGCCGCTGCGGGTCTTGGCCGCGACGTCCTCGAAGCCGAGGAAGGGCTGGTCGGACTTGGCGCCGATGATCAGGTTGCCGCGGGCCTTGGCCTTCTTCCAGGTCGGCGAGCCGTCGAGCTTGACGTCGCTCTTGACCTGGTAGGTCGGGAGCTTGGAGCCGGTGTCCTGGGCGGCGTTCGGCGAGCCGTCCTTGCCGCAGGCGGCGACGGCGGTCAGGGCGAGCACCGACAGGGCGGCGGCGATGGTGCGACGGGTCCTCATGAGGATCTGCTTCTCCTGGGTATCGGGTGGTGACGACTCAGTGGTGGAGGATCTTCGAGAGGAAGTCCTTGGCCCGGTCGGTGCGCGGCGCGGTGAAGAAGGCGTCCGGGGTGCTCTCCTCGACGATCTTGCCGTCGGCCATGAAGAGCACCCGGTTCGCGGCGGAGCGGGCGAAGCCCATCTCGTGGGTGACCACGACCATGGTCATCCCCTCGGCGGCCAGCGAACGCATGACCTCCAGCACCTCGTTGACCATCTCGGGGTCGAGCGCCGAGGTGGGCTCGTCGAAGAGCAGCACCTTGGGCTTCATCGCCAGCGCGCGGGCGATCGCCACCCGCTGCTGCTGGCCGCCGGAGAGCTGCGCGGGGTACTTGTCCGCCTGCGCGCCCACGCCGACGCGGTCCAGCAGTTCGCGGGCCAGCCGCTCGGCCTCCGGCCTGGCGGTCTTGCGCACCTTGACCTGGCCGAGCACCACGTTCTCGAGCACGGTCTTGTGCGCGAAGAGGTTGAAGCTCTGGAAGACCATGCCGACCTCGGCGCGCAGCCGGGCCAGCTCCTTGCCCTCGGCGGGCAGCGGGCGGCCGTCCAGGGTGATGGTGCCGGCGTCGATCGTCTCCAGCCGGTTGATCGTGCGGCAGAGGGTCGACTTGCCGGAGCCGGAGGGCCCGATCAGCACCACGACCTCGCCCTGCCGGATCTCCAGGTCGATGTCCTGGAGCACGTGCAGGGCGCCGAAGTGCTTGTTCACACCGCTCAGCACCACCAGCGGTGCGGCGCCGTCGTCGACGGTCCTGTCGGTCATCGCGGCTGCGCTCCCTCGGTCCGGTGTCGCTCGGTTGGTCCGGGGGCCGTGAGCCGGCGGAGCCCGCAGCCCCCGGTCCGGTGACCTTAGAAGCCGCGGTAACGACGCGTCAGTCGATCTGAGCGGAACTTGAGCATCACGATCCGGCCACGCCGCTGCCACACCCCCCGCCCGTCCAGGCGCCTGGTGACAGGACGGGCGGCTTGGACAATACTCCGCAGGACCGGTCGCACCCTGACCGGGTACGGAGTGGTCGAGAGGAGGCCGGGATGCGACTGCTGCTCGTCGAGGACGACGAACGCGTCGCCGCCGCGCTGGTCGCGGTGCTGGGTCGGCACGGTTTCCAGGTGCGGCACGCGCGCAGCGGGCACGAGGCACTGGACGCGCTGGTGCCCGACGGCCAGGAGCCGTACCGGGTGGTGCTGCTCGACCTCGGGCTGCCCGACCGGGACGGCTTCGAGGTGTGCAGCCGGATCCGCGCGCACAGCGGGGTCCCGGTGATCATGGTGACCGCGCGGGCCGACATCCGGTCCAGGATCCACGGCCTCAACCTGGGCGCCGACGACTACGTGACCAAGCCGTACGACATGGGCGAGCTGCTCGCCCGGATCCACGCGGTGGCCCGGCGCGGCCTGGCCGCCGTGCCCGAGGCGGGCGCCGAGGAGCCGGGCGGCCAGCCCGGGCCGCTGGAGTCGCGCGGGATCAGCATCGACCGCGAGCGCCGCCGGGTCAGCGTGCAGGGGCGGGACGTGCCGCTCACCCGCAAGGAGTTCGACCTGCTCGCGCTGCTCGCGCAGAGCCCCGGGGTGGTCTACCGGCGGGAGCAGATATTCAGCGAGGTGTGGCGCAGCGGCTGGGAGGGCAACGGCCGCACCCTGGAGGTGCACATCGGCTCGCTGCGCACCAAGCTGGCGCTGCCCGGCCTGGTCGAGGCCGTCCGCGGGGTCGGCTACCGGCTGATCCCCGAGGCGCCGGCCCCCGGCACCCCGGACGCGGCCCCCGGCACCCCGGACGCGGGGCGCTGACCCCCGGTGCGCAACCGTCTGCTCGGCATCCTGCTCTCCCTGATGGCCTGCGTGCTGGCCGCCCTCGGGGTGCCGCTCGCCGTGGCCGTCGCCACCGCCGAGCAGAGCCGCGTCGGCCTGGACCGGATCGACGACGCCGCCCGCTTCGCCCAGGACCTGCCCACGGCCGCGGTCTCCTCCCTCGGCACCGCGCTCAAGGGCGAGACCACCCCCGACCCCGGGGACGCCGGCCGGCTGCGCGCCATCACCACCGAGGCGGCCCGCTACCAGGCCCTCTACGGCATCCGGATCGGCGTCTTCCAGCGGGACGGCTCCGCGCTGGCCGTGGCCCCGGCCGACTGGCAGCTGCCCCGCACCGGCTTCGCCGCCCAGGCCTTCCAGGAGGCGCTGGACGGCCGCCGCAGCCACAACCCGCCCCAGGTCTGGCCCTGGACCCCGGAGCGCACCCTGACCGTGGCCGCACCGGTGGTGCGGGACGGCGACGTGGTGGCCGTGGTGCTCACCGACTCGCCGACCGGCCCGCTGCGCTCGCGGATCCTGCACCGCTGGCTGCTGCTCGGCGCGGGCGAGGCGCTCGCGATGATCGTCGCCGTGCTGCTGGCCGTCCGGCTGACCGGCTGGGTGCTGCGCCCGGTCCGCACCCTGGACCGGGCCACCCACGACATCGCCACCGGCCGGATGAACGCCCGGGTCGGGGCCGGCCTCGGCCCGCCCGAGCTGCGCCGGCTGGCCCGCTCCTTCAACCACATGGCCGACAACGTGGTGCTCGCCCTGGACCAGCAGCGGGCCTTCGTCGCCGACGCCTCGCACCAGCTGCGCAACCCGCTGGCCGCGCTGCTGCTCCGGGTCGAGCTGCTGGGCATGGAGCTGCCCGAGGGGCACGAGGAGGAGCTGACCGGGGTCCGCGAGGAGGGAGTCCGGCTGGCCCGGGTGCTGGACGACCTGCTCGGCCTGGCCACCGCCGAGCACGCCCGGCCGGAGCCCGAACGCACCGACCTCACCGCGCTGGTGCTGACCCGGATCGACAGCTGGCGGCCGGTGGCCGAGCAGCGCGGTATCCGGCTGGAGTGGGACGGCCCCGCCACGGCCGTCGGCCTGGCCGACCCGATCGGCCTGGGCAGCGCGCTGGACGCGGTGATCGACAACGCGCTCAAGTTCACCCCCGCCGAGGGCCGGGTCCGGCTCGGCATCGAGACCGACCGCCGGGAGGTCACCGTCACGGTCGCCGACTCCGGCCCCGGCCTCACCGAGGAGGAGCTGGCCCGGATCGGCGACCGGTTCTGGCGCAGCCCGCGCCACCAGAACGTGGACGGCTCCGGGCTCGGCCTCTCGATCGCCCGCACCCTGCTGCTGGCCGGCGGCGGCTCGCTCAGCTTCGACCGGGTGGAGCCGACCGGCCTCGCGGTGGGCCTGACGGTGCCGCGGCCCGCCAAGTCCTGACGGTCGCGAGGTTCAGGGCTTGACCGAGCGGTAGTAGCGGCGGGCGCCCTCGTGCAGCGCCAGCGGGGCGGTGTAGACGGCGGTGCGCAGGTCGACCACCTGGGCGGCGTGCACCGAGGCGCCGATGTTGTCCCGGCTGTCCAGCACGCTGCGGGTGATGCCCTCGACCAGCCCCGGGTCCACGTCGTCCCGGGTGATCAGCAGATTGGGCACCGCCATGGTGGCCACGGCCGTCGGGGCCGGCTTCAGCTTCGGGTAGGCGTCGGCCGGGATGGTCGCGGCCCGGTAGGCGTCGGTGCCGCCGTGCTCCTGCTGGTGCACGCTCTCGGCCAGGTCGCCCAGCGGCACGATCCGGATCGGGTACTGTGCGCTGAGGTCGGTCAGCGCGGCGGTCGGCAGCCCGCCGGACCAGAAGAAGGCGTCCAGCCTGCCCGCCTGCAGGGCCGCCGCCGCGTCCGCGACGCCCAGCTTGGCGGGGTGGATGTCGGTGTCCGGGTTCAGCCCGGCGCCGGCCAGCAGCTTCTTGGCCACCAGCGCCACCCCGGACCGGTCCTGCCCGATCCCGACCGTCAGCCCGCGCAGGTCCTTGGCCGAGTGCACCGGCGAATCCGCCGGCACCACCAGCTGGAGGTAGTCGTCGTAGAGCCGGGCGATCGCGCGCAGCCGGTCCTTGCCCGGCCCCTGGTAGGCGGCCACCGAGTCCGCGGTGGCGATCGCGAAGCTGTCCCGCCCCGAGAGCACCCGGTCGATGTTGTCGATCGACCCCTCGGAGTTGTCCAGCCGCAGCCGCACCCCGGGCAGGTCGGTGGCCAGCGACTGGCTCAGCAGCTTCCCGTACCGGTCGTACACCCCCTGGGACACCCCGGTCGCGAACCCGGACACCCCCGTCGGGTAGCCCGGGTCCCGCGTCGCCGAGTACCACCAGCCCGCCCCGGCGCCCACCAGCAGCACCAGGACGGCGGCGGCCCGGCAGAGCCTGCTGCGGGCGGCCGCCCGCAGCAGGGTGCCGGGGGTGGAAGTCATGCGCTGGAGTGTGCCAGGCCCGGGCCGTCAATGGGAGGGGGTTGCCGGGCCCGTCCCCGGGGGACGGTGCGGTTCCCGGGAGACGGTGCGGGGAGCGGGCCGCCGTCTCGTACCCTTGGGTCCGTGGGTACGAGCCAGGATTCCAAGAGCTACAAGGTCGTCACGTACGGCTGTCAGATGAACGTGCACGACTCCGAGCGGCTCTCCGGCCTGCTCGAAGGGGCCGGGTACGTCAAGGCCACCGAGCAGGAGACCGACCCTGACCTGGTGGTCTTCAACACCTGCGCGGTGCGCGAGAACGCCGACAACAAGCTGTACGGCAACCTCGGCCAGCTCGCCCCGGCGAAGACCCGGAACAAGGCCATGCAGATCGCCGTCGGCGGCTGCCTGGCCCAGAAGGACCGCGAGACCATCGTGCAGCGGGCCCCCTGGGTCGACGTGGTCTTCGGCACCCACAACATCGGGCACCTGCCCGCCCTCCTGGAGCGCGCCGCCGTCGAGCGCAAGGCCCAGGTGGAGATCCTGGAGTCGCTGGAGACCTTCCCCTCCACCCTCCCCACCCGCCGCGAGTCCGCGTACGCGGCCTGGGTCGCGATCTCGGTCGGCTGCAACAACACCTGCACCTTCTGCATCGTGCCGGCGCTGCGCGGCAAGGAGGAGGACCGCCGTCCCGGCGACGTGCTCGCCGAGATCGAGGCGCTGGTCGGCGAGGGCGTGATCGAGGTCACCCTGCTCGGCCAGAACGTCAACTCCTACGGCTCCGACCTGGGCGACCGGCAGGCCTTCTCCAAGCTGCTGCGCGCCGCCGGGCAGATCGAGGGCCTGGAGCGGATCCGCTTCACCTCCCCGCACCCGCGCGACTTCACCGACGACGTGATCGCCGCGATGGCCGAGACGCCGAACGTGATGCACCAGCTGCACATGCCGCTGCAGTCCGGCTCGGACACCGTGCTCAAGGCGATGAAGCGGTCGTACCGCCAGGAGCGGTTCCTCTCGATCATCCGCAAGGTCCGGGAGGCGATGCCGGACGCGGCGATCTCCACCGACATCATCGTGGGCTTCCCCGGTGAGACGGAGGAGGACTTCGAGCAGACCATGCACGTGGTCCGCGAGGCCCGCTTCGCCAACGCCTTCACCTTCCAGTACTCCAAGCGGCCCGGTACCCCGGCCGCCGAGATGGAGGGCCAGATCCCCAAGGCCGTGGTGACCGAGCGGTACAACCGCCTGATCGCCCTCCAGGAGGAGATCTCCTGGGAGGAGAACAAGAAGCAGGTCGGCCGGATTTTGGAGGTGCTGGTCTCCGAGGGCGAGGGCAAGAAGGACGACCAGACCGACCGCCTCTCCGGCCGGGCCCCCGACAACCGCCTGGTGCACTTCAACCCGAGCTTGCGAGGGTTGAACGACCAGCAGAGCACCCGGCCGTCGGAGCCCGTCCGCCCCGGCGACGTGGTCACGGTCGAGATCACGTACGCGGCCCCGCACCACCTCCTGGCGGAGGGCCCGACCCTCGCCGTCCGCCGGACGCGGGCGGGCGACGCGTGGGAGAAGCGGCAGGCCGCCCCGGCGGCGAAGCCGGCCGGCGTGATGCTCGGTCTCCCGACGATCGGTGCACCGAAGCCGCCGGCGGCGGCCCCGGCGGGCGACTGCTGCGGGGCGTGATCTTGTCTTAAGGGGCGCGGGGAACTGCGCGAAGCGGAAGAAGCGCGCCTCAAAGATCGCAACGATGCCCACTTGCACCGTCATCGGATAGTGCAGGTGGGCATCGGCGTAAGACAGCGGCAGAGTGCAGGGTGGGCCGCGCCGTTCCCCGCGCCCCTGATGGTGCGGTCCGTGGTTAAGTGAGCGCATGCTTGTAGCCGCTGCCATCTGCCCCTGTCCGCCGTTGCTCGTGCCCGAGGTCGCCGTCGGCGCGGCCGGGGAGCTGGACGGGCTGCGGGCCGCCTGTGAGGAGGCGGTCGGGGCCGTGCTGGCGGCGGGGCCGGAGCTGTTGGTGGTGGTCGGACCCGGGCCGAAGGGCGGGGTGTGGACCGAGGGCGGGGCCGGGACGTTCCGGGGGTACGGGGTGCCCGTGGACGTGCGGCTGCCGTCCGGTGGGGTGGAGGGGCCGGAGCTGGCGCCCTCGCTGACCGTGGGGGCCTGGCTGCTGGAGCGGGCGGCGACCGCCCTGCCCACGCATGCGGTCGCCGTGCCGGAGGACGCCCCCACCGCCCGGCTGCTCGGGCTCGGCGAGGGGCTGGCCGAGCTCGCTGACCGGGTCGGGCTGCTGGTGCTGGGCGGCGGGAGCGCCCGCCGGTCGGTCAAGGCGCCGGGGTACTACGACGAGCGGGCCGAGGCGTACGACGCGGAGCTCGCCAAGGCGCTGGGCAGCGCCGACCTCGCGGCGCTGGAGGCCCTGGACCCGGGCCTGGCCGCCGAGCTGATGGTCGACGGCCGGGCGCCCTGGCAGGTGCTGGCCGGAGCCGCGCGCGGCACCGCGCTGACGGCACGGCTGAGCCACGACGAAGCGCCGTACGGGGTCGGCTACCTCGTCGCGAGCTGGGGCTGAGGCCGGTCAGCCTGCGGCGGGGCCCTCGTCCTTGGGCTTGGCGGCGAAGCCGTCGACCGCGTCCTTGGCCTTGCTGGTGCCCTGCTCGATCTTGTCGGTGTACTTGTGCTTGGTCGCCTTGTCGACCGCCGCACCGGCCTTCTCCATCACCTCGTCGATCTTCTCGTTGTGCTTGCCCGCCAGCTCGCTGGCCTTCTCCTTGAGCTCCTCGGCCTTGCCCTTGAGGGTGTCCTTCAGGCTCATGGCGGTCTCTCCATCCACGGTCGGCGAACCAGTCAAATCACCCATATCCTTCCACGATCACCCGCTCCGACACGCGTGATCCCGGCCTTTTGCGAGACTTGAGCCGTGACCAGCACTCCCGCCCTCCCGCCCCGCGTCGTCTCCGTGGTCGGCGCCACCGCCGCCGGCAAGTCCGACCTGGCCGTCGCCATCGCCCGCACGCTCGGCGGCGAGGTGCTCAACACCGACTCGATGCAGCTCTACCGGGGCATGGACATCGGCACCGCCAAGCTGACCATGGCCGAGCGCGGCGGCATCCCGCACCACCTGCTGGACATCTGGGACGTGACCGAGGCCGCCAGCGTGGCCGAGTACCAGCGGCTGGCCCGGGCCGAGATCGACCGGCTGCTGGCCCAGGGCCGTACGCCGGTGCTGGTCGGCGGCTCCGGGCTGTACGTCCGGTCGGCGATCGACGAGATGGAGTTCCCCGGCACCGACCCGGCGATCCGGGCCCGCCTGGAGGAGGAGCTGGCCGCCGTCGGCCCCTGGGAGCTGCACCAGCGGCTCGCCGGGCTCGACCCGGCCGCGGCCGAGGCCATCCTGACCAGCAACGGCCGGCGGATCGTCCGCGCGCTGGAGGTCATCGAGCTCACCGGCCGCCCGTTCACCGCGAGCCTGCCGACCAACACGGCGGTGTACGACACCGTGCAGATCGGCGTGGCGCTGCCCCGGCCCGAGCTGGACGAGCGGATCACGCTGCGGGTGGACCGGATGTGGGCGGCCGGTCTGCTCGACGAGGTGCGGGAGCTGGAGAAGATCGGCCTGCGCGAGGGGCTGACCGCCTCCCGGGCGCTCGGCTACCAGCAGGTGCTGGCCCATTTCGCGGGCGAGTGCACCGAGGAGGAGGCCAAGGCCGAAACCGTTCGCGCAACCAAGCGATTCGCCCGCCGCCAGGAGTCCTGGTTCCGCCGGGACGACCGGATCCACTGGCTCGACCGCCCGGCCGGGGCCGACCCGGCGGAGCTGCTCGGACGCTCACTGGAGCTGATTGCGCGTCAGGTCTGACGTAATCCGGCCATCGGCCGATGCATTTGCAGGTGCAGGACGAACCGGCGGTTACGGCCGCATCACGTGATGGCCACGGATCACCCGAGTAACCCGTGCGACGCCTCGTCCGCGACCCTGGACATGCCATCATCGGGAGCACCAGAGGTCGGTCACGCGGGCCGTCCTCTCCGCTCACGGGTCGTCGGGCCCGTGTCGAACCGTCAGGGGAGGCCGCGTGTCGACGGGTACCGGCCCCGAGACCGAGCAGCTGTCGCACGAGGCCGACAGCGCCGAACTCGCCCTGCCCGTCGAACTGGTGCCGACCTCCTACGCGATCGCGCTGCCCGCCCTGCCCGGCCACGCCGCGCCCGGCGTGGTGCACGAGCGGGAGATCCGGCCGCGCCGCCGGCTGCGGTGGTGGCAGATCCTGCCGATCGCCCTGCTGGCCACCCTCGGCTCGCTGATGTTCGCCTTCCCGCTCGCCTTCGGCTCCAACGACAGCGCCTCCTCGATGGTCGGCATGCTCGGGCTGCTGCTCACCGCGGCCTCGCTCGGCTGGGGCGCGATGGCGGCCCGGGTGGCCGGGTACAAGTGGCCCGGCGTGCCGCGCCGGGGCAGCGGGCTGCGGGCCGGCCGCAAGGCGCTGGTGCTTTACACCCTCTCGGTCGTGGTGGCCATCGCGCTCGCCGTCTGGCGGGTCGTGCACCTGCGCGGCTGAGCCGCGCCCGGGCCGTCTCAGCAGGCGGTCGCCGGGTTCTCCGGCGGGCGGGGGCGGTCAGTACCATCGGCGGTGTGAGCGCATCCACCACCTCGGGCCTGCCCTTCCTCAAGGGCCACGGCACCCAGAACGACTTCGTGATCATCCCCGACCTCGACGGGGCCCTCGACCTGGGCCCGGAGGCCGTCGCCCGGCTCTGCGACCGGCGGGCCGGGATCGGGGCCGACGGGGTGCTGCGGGTGGTCCGGGCCGCCGCCGATCCGGCCTCCGCCGGGCTGGCCGACCAGGCCGAGTGGTTCATGGACTACCGCAACGCCGACGGGTCGATCGCCGAGATGTGCGGCAACGGCGTCCGGGTCTTCGCCCGCTACCTGGTCGAGGCCGGCCTGGCCAAGGCCGGCGCCTTCCCGGTCGCCACCCGGGCCGGCATCCGCCAGGTCACCGTCCGGGACGACGGCCTGGTCACCGTGGACATGGGCCGGGCCGTCCTGCCCGGCCCGGACGGCATCACCGTCACCGTCGGCGAGCACCACTGGCCGGCCGTCAACGTCAACATGGGCAACCCGCACGCCGTCGCCTTCGTCGCCGACCTCGCCGACGCCGGCCGGCTCTTCGACGCCCCCGAGGTGGCCCCGGCCACCGCCTACCCCGATGGCGTCAACGTCGAGTTCGTGGTGGACCGCGGCCCGCGGCACGTCGCCATGCGGGTGCACGAGCGCGGCTCCGGCGAGACCCGCTCCTGCGGCACCGGCACCTGCGCGGTGGCCGTCGCGACGGCCCGCCGCGACGGCCTCGACCCCGCAGTCACCGGCGAAGCCGTCACCCACACCGTGGACGTCCCGGGCGGCCGCGTCACGATCACCGAGCACCCGGACGGCCGGATCGAGATGACCGGCCCGGCGGAGATCGTCGCCACGGGGACAGTGAACTTCTGAGGGGCGTAAAGCCAGGGGCGCGGGGAACTGCGCGAAGCGGAAGAAGCGCGCCTCGCAGCCTCGCAGAGATGCCCACTTGCACCGTCCACGGATAGTGCACGTGGGCATCTGCGTAAGACAGCGACAGAGTGCATGGTGGGCCGCGCCGTTCCCCGCGCCCCTGATAGTGCAAGTGACCCGAGCCCTGCAGAAGAAGCCTGCCTTCCCCGCGCCCCTACTGCCTAATCCCCCCGATCGGGTGATGGTGGTCGCGGAGGGGGAGCAGGCGGTCGCGGAACGTGTTGTGCTCGGTAGCATGGACCACCGGGTCGGGCGTCGCCTCGGTGCTGCTGCCGGAGGTGCAGATGACCATCCGCCCCGAGCTGAGATTGGGCCGGGCCGTCCTCGGACGGGCCGGCCGGGCGGCGGTGCTCGCCACCGGGCGGGCGCCCGTGCCGGACGCGATCGAGCCGATCGTGGAGGCGCACCGGCGCCACCACCCCCAGGCCGACCTGCCGCTGCTGGGCCGGGCGTACCGGACGGCGGAGGCCAGCCACCGGGGGCAGCTGCGCAAGAGCGGCGAGCCGTACATCACCCACCCGCTGGCCGTGACGATGATCCTGGCCCAGCTGGGTGCGGAGACCACCACGCTGGTGGCCGCGCTGCTCCACGACACCGTGGAGGACACCGAGATGACGCTGGCCCAGGTGGCGGCGGAGTTCGGGCCCGAGGTCGCGTACCTGGTGGACGGCGTGACCAAGCTGGAGAAGGTGGACTTCGGGGCCGCCGCAGAGGCGGAGACCTTCCGGAAGATGCTGGTGGCCACCGGCGACGACGTCCGGGTGATGGTGATCAAGCTCGCGGACCGGCTGCACAACATGCGGACGATCCGTCACATGAAGCCCGCCAGCCGGCTGCGGATCGCCAAGGTGACCCGGGAGGTGCTGATCCCGCTGGCCGACCGGCTCGGCATCCAGGTGCTCAAGGCGGAGCTCGAGGACATCGTCTTCGCCACCCTGCACCCGGAGGAGTACGCCCGGACGCGGGCGCTGATCGCCGCTCACGAGGCCGAGCCGGACGGGCTGTTGGCGCCGTTCGCGGCGGCGCTGACCAGGCAGCTGGCCGAGGCGGGGGTGACGGCGGCCGTCACGGTGCGGCCCCGGCACTGCGTCTCGCTGCACCGGGTGCTGCTCAAGCGGGCGGTGGCCGCCGCGCCCAGGCCGGCGGACTTCGGGCGGCTGCTGGTGGTGGTGGAGGAGAACGCCGACTGCTACGCGGTGCTGGGGGAGCTGCACACCTGCTGGGTGCCGCTGCCGGGGGAGTTCAAGGACTTCGTGGCCGCGCCCAAGTTCAACCTGTACCAGTCGCTGCACACGGCGGTGGCGCTGCCCGGCGGCGAGGTGGTCGAGGTGCTGGTGCGCACCCGCGCGATGCACCGGGTGGCCGAGTACGGCGTGGTCGCGCTCGGCGACCCGCACCAGCCGGCCGAGCCGCAGCCCGAGCAGGCCGAGGGGGACCGGACGGACCCGGCCCGGCCGGGGTGGCTGAGCCGCCTGCTCGAGTGGCAGCAGGAGACGCCCGACCCGGACACCTTCTGGTCGGCGCTCACGGCCGACCTCTCGGACGACCGGGAGATCACCGCCGTCACCGAGTGCGGGGAGACCCTGCAGCTGCCGGCCGGGTCGAGCTGCGTGGACGCCGCGTACCTGCTGGGGGAGGCGACCGGCCACCGCTGTCTGGGGGCGCGGGTGAACGGGCGGCTGGTCGCGCTCTCCACCGTGCTGGGCGACGGGGACGTGATCGCGGTGCTCACCGAGCCGGTCGGCGGCCCGGCCGAGCCCGGCGGGCCGAGCCCCGAGTGGCTGGAGCACGCCCGCACCCCCGGCGCCCGGCTGGCCATCGAGCGTTGGCTGGCCGAGCACCCCGAAGGCGCCGAGCAGCCCGGCCACGCGCAGCGCTCCGAGCAGCCCGGCCAGGCGCAGCGGCCCGCCGCCGTCCCACCGGGCCGGGCCGACCGGGCCACGAGCCCGCCGGCGGAGCGGCCGATCGCGGTGGCCGGCCGGCCGGGTGCGCCGGTGCGGCTCTCCGGGTGCTGCACGCCGGTGCCGCCGGACGAGATCACCGGGTACGCGATCCGGGGCGGGGCGGTGGCGGTGCACCGGGCCGGCTGCGCGGACGGGGCGCAGCTGCGGGCGGCCGGGCGCAGCCCGGAGCCGGTCAGCTGGGTGCCGGGGGCGAACCCCGGGTACCGGGCCACGCTGTACGCCGAGGCGCTGAACCGGCCGCGGCTGCTGGCCGACCTGACGGCGGTGATCTCGGGGGAGGGGCTCGGCATCGTCTCGGCCGCGGTGGAGCCGCCGCAGGAGCTGCGGGTGCGCCACACCTACACCGTGGAGCTGCCGCACCCGGGTGCGCTGGCGGCGGTGATGCGGGCGATGCTGCGGGTCTCCGGGGTGTACGACGTCTTCCGGCCGGGTGGTGGTGTGCGTAATGGGGATGACCCGGTCAGCTCGGGCGTGCGACCATCGGGGGGAATGCCCGGCCGGGCCACCGCGTTGTGACGTCAGTAGTCACCGAGGTGGCGCACCGGCCTCCCCAGACACCGTAAAGGACACCATTGACCTCCACGTTCGACAGCCGCAACCACTCCGACGAGTCCCCCCGTCGACTCGCGGACCTCAGGGCGGAAGCCCTGATGGACGAGGACCTCGCGGCGATCGACGAGGACCTCGACCAGTACGACGGCGATCAGTACGACCGCAGTGAGCGTGCCGCGCTCCGTCGTGTCGCCGGTCTCTCCACCGAACTGCAGGACGTCACCGAAGTCGAGTACCGCCAGCTCCGGCTGGAGCGCGTGGTGCTCGTCGGCGTGTGGACGGACGGCACGGTGGAGGAGGCCGAGAACTCGCTCGCCGAGCTGGCCGCCCTGGCCGAGACGGCGGGCTCCGAGGTGCTGGACGCCGTGATCCAGCGCCGTGACAAGCCCGACGCGGCCACCTACATCGGCTCCGGCAAGGCGAAGGAGCTGCGCGACATCGTGGCGGCCTCCGGCGCCGACACCGTGGTCTGCGACGGTGAGCTCACCCCGGGCCAGCTGATCCACCTGGAAGACGTGGTCAAGGTCAAGGTGGTCGACCGGACCGCCCTGATCCTGGACATCTTCGCCCAGCACGCCAAGTCCCGCGAGGGCAAGGCGCAGGTCTCGCTCGCGCAGATGCAGTACATGCTGCCGCGGCTGCGCGGGTGGGGTCAGTCGCTCTCCCGGCAGATGGGTGGTGGTGGCTCAGGCTCCTCCGGTGGCGGCATGGCCACCCGTGGTCCCGGTGAGACCAAGATCGAGACCGACCGGCGTCGGATCCGCGAGAAGATGGCGAAGATGCGCCGGGAGATCGCGGAGATGAAGAAGGGCCGCGACACCAAGCGCCAGGAGCGCCGTCGTCACCAGGTGCCCTCGGTCGCGATCGCGGGCTACACCAACGCCGGCAAGTCCTCCATCCTGAACCGGCTCACCGGCGCGGGCGTGCTGGTGGAGAACGCGCTGTTCGCCACCCTCGACCCGACGGTGCGCCGCGCGCAGACCCCGAGCGGCCGGGTGTACACCCTGGCCGACACCGTCGGCTTCGTCCGGCACCTGCCGCACCACCTGGTCGAGGCGTTCCGCTCGACCATGGAGGAGGTGGCCGAGGCCGACCTCATCCTGCACGTGGTCGACGGCTCGCACCCCGAGCCGGAGACGCAGCTGGCCGCCGTCCGCGAGGTGATCGTCTCGGTCGACGCGCAGAACGTGCCGGAGATCGTGGTGATCAACAAGGCGGACGCCGCCGATCCCCACGTGCTCCAGCGGCTGCTGCGCCGCGAGCCGCACGCCATCGTGGTCTCGGCCCGCACCGGGCAGGGGATGGCGGAGCTGCTGGCCCTGATCGACGAGGAGCTGCCGCGCCCCGCGATCGAGGTCGAGGCGCTGGTGCCGTACACCCAGGGTGCGCTGGTCTCCCGGGTGCACGCCGAGGGCGAGCTGCTCTCGACCGAGCACACCGCGGAGGGCACGCTGCTGCGGGCCAAGGTCTCCGCGGACCTGGCCGCCGAGCTGGAGATGTTCAGCGTGGTGGCGCAGTAGTACCTCCGTAGCAGGACGAGAAGGGGAGCAGCCACCGGCTGCTCCCCTTCTTTCACTGCTTGCTGAGGTAGTCCAGGGCCTGCTTGGCCACCGACTCCAGGTACGGGCCGCTCAGGCTGGTGTGGTCGGTGGTGCCGACCGAGGTGTTGCTGACCAGGGCCTGGCGGCCGTCCGGCATGGCGGCGAACCAGCCGCCGCCGCTCGCGCCCGCCGTCATGGTGCAGCCGATGGTGAGCATGGCCGGGCGGGCGGCGTCGTAGGAGAGCGGGGTGGGGTGGCCGCCGTCGCAGCGGTCGAGCTCCTGCCCGTCGAAGGGGGCGAGGGCCGGGTAGCCCCAGGCGGAGACCGAGAGCTTCTCGCGCGGGGCGTCGAACCAGACCGGGACGGCCGCGCCGATGGTCTCCTCCAGCGACTTCCCGGGCGAGTCCGGGTTGTGCACCCGCAGCACCGCGAAGTCGTACTGGTTGGCCGCGCCGCTGCCGTGGTCGTCGCCCTCGGCCGTCCACTGCGGCGAGGTGATCGCCTTCTCGGCCCACCACTCGCCGAGCGGCGCGACCTGGTCGAGGGTCGCGTGCTTGCCCGCGCTGGCGGCGCCCGAGCTGTTGTAGGCCGGGACGAAGATGATGTTCTTGTACCAGCTGCCGCCCTTGCCCTGGTGCACGCAGTGGCCCGCCGTCCAGACCAGGTTGCTCCTGCCCGGGTGCGCCGGGTCGGCGATCACGGTGGCCGAGCACTGGCCGGTCTTGCCGTCCGGCGCCGAGGTGAAGACCTTCCCGGAGGCCGGGTAGGCGGTGTACGGGCGGTTCACCGGGACGGCCCGCACCGGGCCCGGCTGGGTGGCGGTCGGGGTCGGGGCGCCGGGGACGGTCGGGCTGACCGGCACGGGGGCGGCCGTCGGGGGAGCGGGCTCCTGCGGGGTGGCGGCCTTCATCTTGTCCGGATTCCACCGGTCGCGGACCACCGGGTTCTGCAGCAGGTGCTTCTTGGCCCAGCCGTCCCAGTCGGCGAGCTTCCACTTCTTCAGCTCGTCCCAGTGGGCCGGCAGGCCGAGCTTGGCGCGGCTGGCGGAGGCGGAGGCGCTCGGGTCGGCCGGCGTCGGGCTCGGGCTCACCGAGGTGCAGGAGGTGAGGGCGAGCAGCAGGGCGGCGCCCAGTGCCGCTCCGGCGGTGTGACGTACGGCTGGCATGCTGCGGCCCCCAAGGCGTGCGGTCCCAAGGCGTTCGGTTCGAAGGCGTGCGGTGACTTCCCCCGGGTGGAGTCTGCCATCCGGGGGAGCAGGGGGCGGCGGCGGGCCGGGATCGGGCTCCGTCCGGGCCGGGTGATCACCCCAACGAGTGGGTGATGCAAGGAGGTTCACCACAACGAGTGAGCTGATCTTGTGATCAGCCGTCAGGCGTAGCTAACCCTTAGGAGTCGCGCCCCGGAGTCTCCGAGCCCCCCGGCTCCCGGCGCACCCCCACGCAAGGAGGAGCCTTGAGCACCGCCCTCACCGGAGCCCCGCCCGTCCTGGCCCAGCGGCCGGACCCCACCGATCCGCTGCTCCACCCCGACCCCGCGCTGGCCGCCGAACAGGCCGGGGTGGAGAGCTTGTTGCGCTGCTGGGCCCGCGAGACCGGGGCCCGGCCCGGGCCGGACGGTCGGCTGCGGATCCCGGTGCTCGGCGGTGCCGTCCACCTCACCGCCCCGGTCCGGCACTGGTCGCCCTGCGGCTGGCACCGGTTCGGGGCCGTCACCCTGGAGGGCGGCGCCGGGCTGCCCGACACCCCGGTGGACGCCGTGACCATCGCCGCCCTGGTCGCCAGCGTGGCCGCCGAGCGGCCCGACCCGGGCCAGGTGGCCGACCTGGCCGCCCGGGTGGCCGATTCGGTCGCCCGCACCGCCGACGTGCTGGCCCACCGCCGGGCCACCCCGGACCCGCAGGGCTGGCCCTTCCTCCGGGCCGAGCAGGCGCTGCTGCTCGGCCACCCGCTGCACCCCACCCCGAAGAGCCGGGACGGCCTCGGCCCCGCCCAGAGCGCCGCCTACTCGCCCGAGCTGCGCGGCTCCTTCCAGCTGCACTGGTACGCGGTGGACCGCTCGCTGCTGGCCGCCGACTCCGCCACCGGCACCGCCGCCGAGGAGCTCACCCGCCAACTGCTCGCCGCCCCCGGCCTGTTGCCCCCCGGCACGGCCGCGCTGCCGCTGCACCCCTGGCAGGCCCGCGAGCTGGCGCTGCGCCCGGACGTGGCGGCGCTGCTCGCCGAGGGCCGGCTGCACGACCTCGGCCCGCACGGCGCGCCCTGGCACCCGACCTCCTCGGTGCGCACGGTGACCCGTCCGGGCACCCCGTGGATGCTCAAGCTCTCGCTCGGCCTGCGGATCACCAACTCCCGTCGGGAGAACCTCCGCAAGGAGGCGCTGCGCGGGGTCGAGGTGCACCGGCTGCTCGAGGGCGGCCTCGGCGCCCGCTGGCGGGCCGCCCACCCCGGTTTCGACATCGTCCGCGACCCGGCCTGGATCGGGGTGGAGGGCCTCGGCGACCCCAACGGCCTGGACACCGTGCTCCGCGAGCAACCGTTCCTGCTCGACCAGCGCGCGCTCTGTGTGGCCGGCCTGGTCGCCGAGCGCCCGTACGAGCAGCTGGGCTCGCAGCTGGCCGACGTGCTGCACGGCCTGGCCGCCCGCTGCGGCCGGCCGCTGCGGCAGGTGGCCACCGAGTGGTTCCTGCGCTACCTGGACGTGATGGTGCTGCCGGTGCTCTGGCTGGACGGCCAGGCCGGCATCGCCCTGGAGGCGCACCAGCAGAACAGCCTGGTGCTGCTCGACGAGGCGGGCTGGCCGGTCGGCGGCCGGTACCGGGACAACCAGGGCTACTACTTCCGCACCTCCTGGGCCGACCGGTTGGAGGCCGCGCTGCCCGGCATCGGGCGGGCCAGCGACACCTTCGTGGCCGACCGGGTGATCGACAAGCACTTCGCCTACTACCTCGGCATCAACCACGTGCTCGGCCTGATCGGCGCCTTCGGCTCCCAGCTGCTGGCCGAGGAGCGGGTGCTGCTGGCGGCGCTGCGCGGCTTCCTGGCCGGCCCGGCCGCCCGGGCCACCGGCTCCAGCCTGCCCGCCCACCTGCTGGAGGACCGCACCCTGCACTGCAAGGCCAACCTGCTCACCCGCCTCGGCGGGATGGACGAGCTGGTCGGGCCGGTGGACGGCCAGTCGGTGTACGTGGACATCCCCAACCCGGTGGCCGCGCCGTGAACCAGCCGGTGGGGCGGGGGACCGCGGTGCCCGCCCATGGCCTCGGCGCCGGGCCGGACGCGGGTGTGGGGCCGAGCGCGGGCGTGGACGCAGGGCTGGGCCCGGGTCCGGCCGCCGGCTTGGGCGCGATGCCGACCGGGGCCGGGGTGTTCGAGCTGCGACCGGTGCGGCTGCCCTCGGACCTGCCGCTGCTCACCGGCTGGATGAACGACCCGGCGGTGGCCGCGTACTGGGAGCTGGCCGGGCCCGCCGACACCACCGAGCGGCACCTGCGGGCCCAGCTGGAGGGGGACGGCCGCAGCGAGCCGTACCTCGGCCTGCTCGACGGGGTCGAGATGAGCTACTGGGAGGTCTACCGGGCCGACCTCGACCCGCTGGCCGCGCACTACCCCGCCGAACCGCACGACATCGGAGTGCACCTGCTGCTCGGCCCGGCCGAGGCGCGCGGCCGGGGCCTGGGCACCACCCTGCTGGCGGCCCTGGCCACCGAGATCCTGCGCGCCCGGCCGGAGTGCGGCCGGGTGGTGGCGGAGCCCGACCTGCGCAACACGCCGTCCGTCCGGGCCTTCCGGAGCGCCGGGTTCCGATTCGCCGCCGAACTCGACCTGCCCGCCAAGCGCGCGGCGCTGATGATGCGCCGCCGCTGACCGCACCACGCTCCGCCGGGGCTTCCCCACGCGCCCCACGCGCCCCACGCTCCGCGCGTTCCCCCGTTCCCCCGTTCCCGAGGACGACTAGGACACCATGGACAACCCGCAGCCCGAGCCCCACGACCTGCTCGGCGTCGGCATCGGCCCCTTCAACCTGTCGCTGGCCGCGCTGGCCGACCAGGTGAGCGGCCTCGACGCGCTCTTCTGCGAGGCCCGGGAGGAATTCCGCTGGCATCCCGGCATGCTCGTCGACGGCGCCCGGATGCAGGTGCCCTTCCTCGCCGACCTGGTCTCCCTGGTCGACCCGACCAACCCCTGGTCCTTCCTCAACTACCTGCGCGAGCAGGACCGGCTCTTCCCGTTCTACTTCGCCGAGCGCTTCCAACTGCCCCGCCGCGAGTACGACCACTACTGCCGCTGGGCCGCCGAGCGGCTGGTCAACTGCCGCTTCGGCGCCGCCGTCACCGCCCTGCACTGGAGCGCGGAGCAGGAACTCTTCCGGGCCGAGGTGCGCGGGCTGGGCGAGGTGTGGGCGCGGAACGTGGTGCTCGGGGTGGGCACCGAACCCGTCCACCCCGAGCCGTTCGCCGCGCTGCGCGGGCACCCGGCGGTCTTCCACTCGGCCGAGTACCTCGGCCGCCGCGACTCGCTGGCCGGCGCCCGGGACATCACCGTCCTCGGCTCCGGCCAGTCCGGGGCCGAGGTCTTCCTCGACCTGCTGCGCACCCGCGGCGGCGACGGCACCCGGCTGCGCTGGCTCACCCGGGCCCGGGCGCTGGCCCCGATGGAGTACTCCAAGCTGGGCCTGGAGCACTTCACCCCCGACTACACCCGGTACTTCCACGGCCTGCCCGGCGAGGTCCGCGACCACTTGGTCGAGGCCCAGTGGCAGCTGCACAAGGCGGCCAGCGCCGAGACCCTGGCCGAGATCCACGACCACCTCTACGAGCGGACCATCGGCCGCCCGCTGGACGCCGACCCGGTGGAGATCATCCCCGGCACCGCCGTGGTCGAGGCCCTGGCCGGCCCCTGCGGCGGCTTCGAACTCGGCTGCCGGCACACCGACTCCGGCACCGAGCGGGTGGTCCGCACCGACGCCGTGGTGCTCGCCACCGGCTACCGCGCGGTGCGGCCCGCCGTGCTCGACCCGATCGCCGAGCTGATCGACTGGGACGAGCAGGGCCGCTTCCGGGTCGACCTCGACCACCGGGTGGCCGCCGGCTTCGGCGGCGGCCTCTACGTGCAGAACGCCGAGCTGCACACCCACGGCGTCGGCACCCCCGACCTCGGCCTCGGCGCCCACCGCGCCGCCACCATCCTGAACGCCGTCACCGGCCGGACCGTCCACCGCCTGCCCACCCGCACGGCCTGGACCGGCTTCGCCCCCGTCACCACGGGAACCCCGGCCGCCCCCCTCACCCTCCCCCGACCCCAGGAGGGGCACCGTGCCACAGCAGTCACCCACTGACCGCCAACCCCTGCTCAGCTGGCCCGAGCCCGCACTGCCCGCCCCCGCCTTGCCCGCCCCGGCCCTGCCCGCCCCCGCCCTGCCGGCCGGGCTCACCGCCGAGCACTGGCGGCGGGCGGGCCGGGCCCTGCTGGCCAAGACCATCGCCGAGTTCTCCTACGAGGAGCTGCTCGCGCCCGAGCCGGACGGCGAGAGCGCGGAGGCGGGCGGATACCTGATCCGGCTGCCCGAGGCCGACTACCGCTTCCGGGCCCGCCGGGGCGCGTACGGCAGCTGGCGGGTGGACCCGGCCTCGGTCGTCTGCACCCCCGCCGGCGCCCAGGGGCCGGTGGAGGGCGACCCGCTGGTCTTCCTCCGGCATGCCCGGGGCGTGCTCGGCCTCACCGGGGACACCCTGGGCCACCTGATCCGCGAGCTCACCGCCACCCTGCTGGCCGACACCCGGCTGCTGGCGGAGGAGCTCACCGCCGCCGAGCTGGCCGACCTCGGCCACCACGAGCTGGAGGGGCGGCAGACCGGCCACCCGTGGATCGTGCCGAACAAGGGCCGGGTCGGCTTCTCGGCCCGGGACGCCGCCGAGTGGACCCCGGAGGCCCGCGCCCCGCAGACGCTGCCCTGGCTCGCCGTGCACCGCAGCCTGGCCGAGTTCCGCGGCGACCCCGGGCTCTACGCCGAGGAGACGGCGGGCGTGGTGTCCGGGCTGGGCGAGCGGGCGGGGGAGTACCTGCTGCTGCCGGTCCACCCCTGGCAGTGGGACGAGGTGGTGGTGCCGCTGTTCGCCCCCTGGATCGCCTCCGGCCAGATCCTGCCGCTGCCCACCGACGGCGAGCTGCGGCTGCCCCAGCAGTCCATCCGCTCCTTCTTCAACCTCAGCCGCCCCGAGGGCTGCACCGTGAAGCTGCCGCTCTCGGTGCTCAACACCCTGGTCTGGCGCGGCCTGCCCACCGAGCGCACCCTGGCCGCCCCCGCCGTCACCGCCTGGATCCACGGCATCCGGGACGCCGACCCCTTCCTGCGCGACGAGTGCCGGGTGATCCTGCTGGGCGAGCTGGCCTCGGTGGCCGTGGACCACCCGCACTACCGCGGGCTGCCCGAGGTGCCGTACCAGTACAAGGAGCTGCTCGGCGCGATCTGGCGCGAACCGCTCGGCCGCCACCTGGACGCCGGCGAGCAGGCCCGCACCCTGGCCGCCCTGCTGCAGACCGGCTCCGACGGCCGGGCCCTGGTCGCCGAGCTGGTCGCCCGCTCCGGCCTGCCCGCCCGGGACTGGCTGCGCCGGCTCTTCGCGGTGCTGCTCCCGCCGCTGCTGCACTTCCTCTACCGCTACGGCACCGCCTTCTCCCCGCACGGCGAGAACGCGATCGTGGTCTTCGACGAGCGGTGCACCCCGGTGCGGCTGGCGGTCAAGGACTTCGTGGACGACGTCAACATCAGCGACCAGCCGCTGCCCGAACTCGCCGAGCTGCCGTCGGAGGTGAGCGGGGTGCTGCTGCGGGAGGGCCCGGCCGGGCTCTGCCAGTTCCTGCACTCCGGTCTCTTCATCGGCGTGCTGCGCTACCTCGCCCCGCTGTTCGAGGACCAACTCGGCCTGCCCGAGAACGAGTTCTGGACGCTGCTGGGCGAGCGGATCCTGGCCCACCAGCGGCGCTTCCCCGAACTCGGCGACCGGTACCGGCTGTTCGACCTCTTCACGCCGACCATCGACCGGCTCTGCCTGAACCGCAACCGGCTGCTGCTCGACGGCTACCGCGACCGCCCCGAGCGGCCGCACGCCGCCGTGCACGGAGTGGTGGAGAACGCCCTGCACCCCGGCGGCCCGGGCGCCCTGCCACCCCAACGCGCACGGGTTGTCACTCCCGCGCCGTAGGGTGGGAGGGCCATGACGAACGACTCCGCACCCCAGCCCCTGCCCGGCGATGCCGAGGCCCCGGTGAGCGTCCCCCGAGCCAAGCTGCCCGAGCTGCTGCACGCCGCCGTCGCGGCCGTCGGCGGCACCGAGCGGCCCGGCCAGGTCGCGATGGCCGCCGCCGTCGCCGACGCCGTCGACCACGACGAGCACCTGCTCGTCCAGGCCGGCACCGGCACCGGTAAGTCCCTCGCCTACCTGGTGCCGGCGCTGGCCCACGGCGACCGGGTGGTCGTCGCCACGGCGACGCTGGCGCTCCAGCGCCAGCTGGTGGAGCGGGACTTGCCCCGGACGGTGGAGGCGCTGCACCCGGTGCTGCGCCGCCGCCCGAGCTTCGCCATGCTCAAGGGCCGCTCCAACTACCTCTGCCTGCACCGGGCCAACGAGGGCACTCCGAGCGAGGAGGGCGAGGGCCTCTTCGACCCGGTGGACGCCCTCGGCGGCCCCACCGGCAAGCTCGGCCGCGACGTGCTCCGGCTGCGCGAGTGGGCCGAGGAGACGGAGACGGGCGACCGGGACGACCTCACCCCGGGCGTCTCCGACAAGGCCTGGGCCCAGCTCTCGGTCACCTCCAAGGAGTGCCTGGGCGCCTCGCGCTGCGCCTACGGCCAGGAGTGCTTCGCCGAGCTGGCCCGCGAGCGGGCCAAGACCGCCGACGTGGTGGTCACCAACCACGCGATGCTCGCGATCGACGCGATCGAGGGCGCCCCCGTGCTGCCCGAGCACGCGATGCTGATCGTGGACGAGGCCCACGAGCTGGTCAACCGGGTGACCGGCGCGGCCACCGCCGAGCTCACCGTGGGCGCGGTCAACCGCGCCGTGAAGCGGGCGGCCCGGCTGGCCAACGAGAAGGCGGTGGACGCCCTCCAGGCCGCCGCCGAGAGCTACCACGGCCTGATGGAGACGGCCCAGCCCGGCCGGGTCGAGGAGCTCCCCGAGTACCTGGTCTACGCCGTCTCGGCGATCCGGGACGCCGCCCGCCAGGTGATCACCTCGCTCGGCGAGACCCGCGACAAGGGCCTCTCCGACGAGGACGCCGTGCGCAAGCAGGCGATGGCCTCGGCCGAGACCCTGCACGACACCACCGAGCGGCTGCTCTCCGAATCCCCCTACGACGTGGTCTGGATCGAGCGCAGCGACCGCTTCGGCCCCGGCACCGCCTCGCTGCGGGTCGCCCCGCTGAACGTCTCCGGCCTGCTGCGCGAGCAGCTCTACCGCGAGCGCTCGGTCGTGCTGACCTCCGCCACCCTCAAGCTCGGCGGCGACTTCAACGGCGTGGCCGCCTCGGTGGGCCTCCCGGTGGAGGGCCGGTTGCCCGACGCCCGCGGCGCCGCCGAGCCCGAGCGGCAGCAGGGCGAGGAGGCCCCGCCGTACTGGCGCGGCATCGACGTGGGCTCCCCCTTCTCCTACAACAAGCAGGGCATCCTCTACGTCGCCAAGCACCTGCCGCCGCCGGGCCGCGAGCCCGACCGCCCCGAGATGCTCGACGAACTGGCCGACCTGATCGGCGCGGCCGGCGGCCGCACCCTCGGCCTGTTCTCCTCGATGCGGGCCGCCAAGGCCGCCGCCGAGGCCCTGCGGGAGCGCCTGGACAACCGGATCCTGCTCCAGGGGGAGGACACCCTGGGCGAGTTGATCCGCGAGTTCTCGGCCGACGCCGAGACCTGCCTCTTCGGCACCCTCTCCCTCTGGCAGGGCGTCGACGTGCCCGGCGCCGCCTGCCAGCTCGTCGTGATGGACCGGATCCCCTTCCCCCGCCCCGACGACCCCCTGATGAGCGCCCGCCAGAAGGCCGTCGAAGAGGCCGGCGGCAACGGCTTCATGGCCGTCGCCGCCACCCACGCGGCGCTGTTGATGGCCCAGGGAGCAGGGCGCTTGGTCCGCGCCTCCGACGACCGGGGTGTGGTGGCCGTCCTGGACCCGCGCCTGGCCACGGCCCGGTACGGCGGCTTCTTCCGCTCCTCGATGCCGGCCTTCTGGTACACCACGGACCGGAACCAGATCCGCAAGTCGCTGGCCGCGATCGACGCTTCCGCTCCCCCCGTACGGTAACCACCGGGGGCGCGGGGAACTGCGCGCCCAGCCCCGTGGCATGCCGTACTGATGCACAGATGACCACCTGCACCATCAACGGACAGTGCAAGTGGGCATCGCTTTAAGACAGCAGGAGCTGCAGGGCTGGCCGCGCCGTTCCCCGCGCCCCTGGATAGTGCAGCCCCAGGTAGTGCTACAGGCGCCGCATCACTGCTACGACCTTCCCGAGGATGGTCGCGTTGTCGCCCGGGATCGGGTCGTACGCCGGGTTGTGCGGCATCAGCCAGATCCGGCCGTCCTCGCGCTTGAGGCGCTTGACGGTGGCCTCGCCGTCGATCATCGCGGCGACGATGTCGCCGTTCTCGGCGACGGGCTGGCGGCGGACCGCGACGTAGTCGCCGTCGCAGATGGCGGCGTCCACCATCGAGTCGCCCCGGACGGTGAGGGCGAACAGCTCGCCGTCGCCGACCAGCTGACGGGGGAGGGGGAAGACGTCCTCGACCGTCTGCTCGGCCAGGATCGGGCCACCGGCCGCGATCCGGCCGACCAGGGGCACGTAGGAGGTGGAGGGGCGGCCGGCGGCCTCCGCGGTGTTGGGCCGGGAGACCTCGACGCCGCGGACCTCGTAGGCGCGGGGGCGGTGCGGGTCACGCCGGAGGAAGCCCTTGCGCTCCAGGGCCATCAGCTGGTGGGCCACCGAGGAGGTGCTGGAGAGGCCGACGGCCTGGCCGATCTCCCGCATGCTCGGCGGGTAGCCCCGCCGCTGGACGGAATCGCGGATGACCTCGATGACGCGGCGCTGGCGCTCCGTCAGCCCGGCCTCGTCGGTGCGGATGCCGGGCGGGCGGCCGGGGAGGGAACGGGTGGGGACGCTCTGGCCGAGAGCTCCGTCGAGGGCGGCGGCGTGCTCGATCGACTGGTCGGGGAGGCGGCCCGGGTTGAGGGCCCCGCCGGGCACGCGGTGGTCTTCGCTGCGGCTCATGCTGTGGTCCACGCTCTGCTGGTCCATGGTGCGCGCCGAACGCTCCTGCACCGGGATGGAGTTGCTCTTGGCTTCTACGGTGTTCACTGGATGCCCCTCTTAGACAGGCGTTCTCCCTCTTGTCCAGCTCAACTGGTGCACCTCTCGAAAGGTTGCGCCAAACACACGTTCGAGTGAATTATTTCGGAGTCGACTGAACTGATCAAGGCTTTGGGTGTAGCTCGATTAAATGTTCGATCGTGACTGCCGCCGGGAGTCTATTTCACGCGCGGTGAACTTTTCGACCCGTTGCGGCGTGGCGCTTCCCGTTATCCCAGATCTTGTGGCAGTCTCGCCGCTTGGCCCTACAAGTTGTGGTCAGGCGGTCCGAAGCCTGGCCCGAACCGTGTAGGCTGGTGAGGTCCGCTCGAAGCTGCCCCGGAGGGAATCCACCCGTGCACTGCCCCTTCTGCCGGCATCCGGACAGCCGCGTGGTGGACAGCCGCGCCAGTGACGACGGCAGCTCGATCCGCCGCCGCCGCCAGTGTCCTGACTGCAGTCGTCGATTCACCACGGTGGAGACGGCCACGCTGATGGTCATCAAGCGCAGCGGCGTCACCGAGCCCTTCTCCCGCGAGAAGGTGATCTCCGGTGTCCGCAAGGCGTGCCAGGGCCGCCCGGTGACGGAGGACGCGCTCGCGCAGCTCGGCCAGCGGGTCGAGGAGTGCGTGCGGGCCAGCGGTAGCGCCGAGCTCTCGACGCACGACGTCGGCCTCGCCATACTGGGCCCGCTCAAGCAGCTCGACGTGGTCGCCTACCTGCGGTTCGCCTCGGTCTACCGGGCCTACGACGGCCTGGAGGACTTCGAGGCAGCCATCGCCGAGCTCCGCGCGGAGCAGTCGCTCGCCGAGGCGGGCAGCGTGCCCGTCCCCGCCGCCGCGACCTGATCGCACGGCCCCCGCACCACCCCCTTATCTCTTCGGAGCCCGAGTCGAAGCCGTCCCGACGGCAGACGATGGCTCCCGCGCGCCCGGAAATCGGGCACAGAACACCACAAATCGTGCATGGCGTCCACAGTCGGGCCGACCGCGCACACCAGGAGAAGCGAACCAACGGCATCCGGAAGGTCTGGGGTGCCGAGGGCGTTTGCCCAGGAGGAGGAGTACGAAGTGACTGACACGACGAGCGGTTCCGCGCGCGGGTCGAAGTCCGAGAAGACCACCAAGGGCGCCGGCAAGGCCGCGCCGAAGGGTGGCCTGCGGATCGGGCGCATCTACACCACTCCTGGTGTTCACCCCTACGACCAGGTGACCTGGGAGCGCCGCGACGTCGTCATGACCAACTGGCGTGACGGCTCGATCAACTTCGAGCAGCGCGGCGTGGAGTTCCCCGACTTCTGGTCGGTGAACGCGGTCAACATCGTGACCAGCAAGTACTTCCGCGGCGCGGTCGGCACTCCGCAGCGCGAGTGGAGCCTCAAGCAGATCATCGACCGCGTGGTGCTCACCTACCGCGCCGCCGGTGAGAAGAACGGTTACTTCGCCACCGCGGACGACGCCGAGATCTTCGAGCACGAGCTGACCCACGCCCTCCTCCACCAGGTGTTCAGCTTCAACTCGCCGGTCTGGTTCAACGTCGGCACCAAGCAGCCGCAGCAGGTCTCCGCCTGCTTCATCCTGGCCGTCGACGACTCCATGGAGTCGATCCTCGACTGGTACAAGGAAGAGGGCATGATCTTCAAGGGCGGCTCCGGCGCCGGCCTGAACCTCTCCCGGATCCGCTCCTCCAAGGAGCTGCTCTCCTCCGGCGGCAACGCCTCCGGCCCGGTCTCCTTCATGCGCGGCGCCGACGCCTCGGCCGGCACCATCAAGTCGGGCGGCGCCACCCGCCGCGCGGCCAAGATGGTCGTGCTCGACGTGGACCACCCGGACGTCGAGGCCTTCATCGAGACCAAGGTGAAGGAGGAGGAGAAGATCCGCGCGCTGCGCGACGCGGGCTTCGACATGGACCTCGGCGGCGACGACATCGCCTCCGTGCAGTACCAGAACGCCAACAACTCCGTCCGCGTCTCGGACGAGTTCATGACGGCGGTCGAGAACGGCACCGAGTTCGGCCTGCGGGCCCGGATGACCGGCGAGGTCATCGAGACCGTCGACGCCAAGAAGCTCTTCCGCAAGATGGCCGAGGCCGCCTGGGCCTGCGCCGACCCGGGCATCCAGTACGACTCGACCATCAACCACTGGCACACCTGCCCGGAGTCGGGCCGGATCAACGCGTCCAACCCCTGCTCCGAGTACATGCACCTGGACAACTCCAGCTGCAACCTCGCCTCGCTCAACCTCATGAAGTTCCTCCGCGAGGACGACAGCTTCGACGCCACGACCTTCGCCAAGGTCGTCGAGCTGGTCATCACCGCGATGGACATCTCGATCTGCTTCGCCGACTTCCCGACCGAGAAGATCGGCGAGACCACCCGCGCCTACCGCCAGCTGGGCATCGGCTACGCCAACCTCGGCGCCCTGCTGATGGCCACCGGCCACGCGTACGACTCCGAGGGCGGCCGCGCCCTGGCCGGGTCGATCACCTCGCTGATGACCGGCACCGCCTACCGCCGCGGCGCCGAGCTGGCCGGGGTCGTCGGCCCGTACGACGGCTACGCCCGCAACGCCGAGCCGCACCAGCAGGTCATGCGCCAGCACGCCGAGGCCAACGCCGACGCGAAGCCGGCCGACGACCTGGACGCCCCCGTCTGGGCCGCCGCGACCGAGACCTGGGCCGAGGTGCTGCGCCTGGGCGCCGAGCACGGCTTCCGCAACGCGCAGGCCTCGGTGCTCGCCCCGACCGGCACCATCGGCCTGATGATGGACTGCGACACCACCGGCGTCGAGCCCGACCTCGCCCTGGTCAAGTTCAAGAAGCTGGTCGGCGGCGGCTCGATGCAGATCGTGAACGGCACCGTGCCGCGCGCGCTGAAGCGCCTGGGCTACCAGGAGGAGCAGGTCGAGGCGATCGTCGCCTTCATCTCCGAGCACGGCAACGTGGTCGGCGCGCCGGGCCTCAAGCCCGCGCACTACGAGGTGTTCGACTGCGCGATGGGCGAGCGGGTCATCTCCGCGATGGGCCACGTCCGGATGATGGCGGCGATCCAGCCGTGGATCTCCGGCGCCATCTCCAAGACGGTCAACATGCCGGAGAGCGCCACCGTCGAGGAGATCGAGGAGATCTACTTCGAGGCGTGGAAGCTCGGCGTCAAGGCGCTGGCGATCTACCGCGACAACTGCAAGGTCGGCCAGCCGCTCTCGGCGAAGAAGGCCCCCGCCGTTGCCGTCGAGGCCCCGGCCGCCCCGGCCGCCGCGGTCGAGAAGGTGGTCGAGTACCGCCCGGTCCGCAAGCGTCTGCCGAAGGGCCGCCCGGGCATCACCACCTCCTTCACGGTGGGTGGCGCCGAGGGTTACATGACCGCCAACTCCTACCCGGACGACGGCCTGGGCGAGGTCTTCCTGAAGATGTCCAAGCAGGGCTCGACCCTCGCGGGCATGATGGACGCCTTCTCGATCGCCGTCTCGGTCGGCATGCAGTACGGCGTGCCGCTGGAGACCTACGTCGCGAAGTTCACCAACATGCGCTTCGAGCCGGCCGGTCTGACCGACGACCCGGACGTGCGGATGGCCCAGTCGATCGTCGACTACATCTTCCGCCGCCTGGCGCTCGACTTCCTGCCGTTCGAGACCCGCTCGGCGCTCGGCATCCACTCCGTCGAGGAGCGCCAGCGCCACCTCGACACCGGCTCCTACGAGCCGGTCGAGGCGGAGGAGATGGACACCGAGACGCTGGCCCAGTCGGTGTCCGTGCAGCTCCCCGCCACGCCGGTGGTCGAGAAGCCCAAGGCCGCCCCGGCCCAGGCCCACAACTCCACCGAACTGATGGAGATCCAGCTCGGCCTGAACGCGGACGCCCCGCTCTGCTTCTCCTGCGGCACCAAGATGCGCCGCGCGGGCAGCTGCTACCTCTGCGAGGGCTGCGGCTCCACCAGCGGCTGCAGCTGATCGTCCCCCTGCTTCGAGGGCGGTGCCCCGACCACTCCGGTGGTCGGGGCACCGCCCTTTTCGGCCCGAAGACGTCAACTTTGGTTGACAAGCGGGCGATGTCAACCTAGGTTGACATGAAGAGAGGGGTGCGGAATGAGCGAGACCGGAGAACTCGCCGCCGCCGCGGGCAGTCGTGACCCGGCGGTGGGCCTGCGGGCGGTGCGGGCGCTGCGCGACCTGGCGGACCGGCTGGAGGAGCTACAGGTGGGGAACGCGCGGGTCAAGGGCTGGTCCTGGCAGGAGATCGCGGCCTGTCTGGGCGTCAGCCGGCAGGCGGTGCACAAGAAGTACGCCCGGCGGGGCTTCGCTGAGCGGGCCGACGGGGTCGACGGTACGGAACGGGAGAGGGGCTGACCATGTTCGAGCGGTTCACTGACGGCGCCCGGCGGGCGGTGGCGGGCGCGGGCCAGGAGGCCGTCCGGCTGCGGCACGAGCGGATCGGCACCGGGCACCTGCTGCTGGGGGTGCTCGCGCTGCCCGAGGATCCGGCCGCGCGGGTGCTGCGGGCGGCCGGGCTCGACCTGGTGACCGCCCGGGGCGCGCTGGCCCGCCTGCTCGGGGCGCCGCACCCGGCGGTGGACGAGGCCGCGCTGGCCTCGGTCGGAGTCGACCTGGCGGCCGTCCGGGAGGCGGTCGAGGCGGGTTTCGGTGCGGACGGGCTGGCGGCCCTGGCGGCGCCGGCCGGGCCGCCCGCGCGGCGGCGGCGGGGGCCGGTGCGGTTCGGCGAGCGGGAGAAGCGGGTGCTCGCGCTCGCGCTCGGGCAGGTCACCGCCGAGCGGGGCGACCGGATCGAGGCCCGGCACCTGGTGCTCGGGATCCTGGCCGAGGGCGGCGGCCCGGCGGTCCGACTGCTGAGCGAGGCCGGGGTCGACCTCGCGGAGCTGGAGCTCGCGCTGCGGGCCGTCCACGCCTGAGCCGACGGGCCCGGGCTTCCGGATCCGAGCTCTCTGGCCCGCGCTCTCGGGCCCGGGCTTCCGGCAGGTGACGGGACGCCAGGGTGGTGGGCAGTTACCTACCGGTTAGTCAGGTGCTCAGGGCCACGTTGAGCAAAAGTGATAAATGGATATGATCTGGTGACCGCGTGTGCTGAACATCTGTCCGGAGCGTGCTCACCAGCGCCCCGGTTGTCGGCGTGCCGTCGTCCGCCCTGATCTGCCGCCGCCCCCGAGGACAGATTGATGACAGCTCCCACGCCGCCCGTCCGTGGAGCGCACCAGCGCCCGAACGGTAGAACCGTCTCCTGGGCCGCCGCCGGGATCCTGGTCGGAGCGGCGGCCGGAGCCGCCGCCGTGGCCACCGCCGCCGAGACCCACCGGGCCGCCGTCGCGGCGACCGTCTGCGGCGGGTTCGTGCTCTGGTGCGTGCTCGCCCTGCTGGCCGCCGTCCAGGCCGGCCGCGCCGTCCGCAGCCGGGAGGAGGCGGACGGGCTCCGGGAGGAGGCGGTGCTCACCCGGGCCCGCGTCGCCGAGCTGCGCGCCGACCTGAGTGCCACGCACACCGCCGCCGCCGGCCTCCGCGCCGCCCTGGCCACCGCCCAGGCGGCGGCCGACGGGGCTCGGACCGATCTGGTCGCCGTGCAGGAGGCGCTGGCCGCCACCGGGACGGCCGCCGCCGAGGCCCGGGAGCGGGCCGAGGCGGAGCAGGCCGCGCTGCGGGAGACGGCCGAGCGGGCCGAGACCGCGCTGCGCGCGCTCACCGAGGAGTCGGCGGCCGAGCGGGAGCAGCTGGCAGCGCTCTCCGTAGAGGTGCTGCCCCAGGTGGTCGAGCGGCTGCGCGGCGGCGCCTCGGTCGACAGCGTGCTGGTGCCGCACCGGAGTTCGGCGCACGCCGGGCTGCTGCGGTACGTGGCCGAGGAGATCGGTCGGGGCGAGCGGCAGCGCGCCGCCGCACTGGCCGTCTGCGCCACGGCGGCCGGCCGGGTCCAGGCGCTGGCCACCAGCATGCACGCCGAACTCCGGGAGATGCAGCACCGGCACGGCGAGGACGTGCTCGGCGATCTGCTCGTGCTCGACCACTCCACCGCCCAGGCCGGGCGGATGGCCGACAGCATCGCGGTGCTCACCGGAGCCCGGAGCGGCCGCCGTTGGGCCAAGCCGATCGCCGTGGAGAGCATCCTGCGCGGGGCGCTCGGCCGGATCGGGGCGTACCAGCGGGTGCGGCTCCACTCGGCGAGCACGGCGGCCGTGGCCGGCTACGCGGCCGAGGGCGTGATGCACGCGCTGGCCGAACTCCTCGACAACGCCGCCAACTTCTCGGCGCCCCCGGCCGAGGTCCACGTCTACGTGGAGGAGGCCCACGCGGGCCTGGTGATCACCGTCGAGGACGGCGGCCTCGGGCTCAGCGACAGCTGGCTGAAGCGGGCCGAACGCGCCGTCTCGCCCGAGCCCCTGGACCTCACCGCGCTCTCCGCCGGCACCCGGATCGGCCTCGCCGTGGTCGGCGCGCTGGCCCGCAAGCACGGCCTCTCCGTCTCCTTCCGCCCCTCCGCCCGGGGCGGCACGGGCGTGGTGATGCTGATCCCCGCCCAGCTGATCACCCACCCCGCCCCGGAACCGGCCGCCACCGGCGGCACCATGAGCTCGGGCGGCACTGTCGGGAGCGGCCGGGGCGGCACCGCCGTGCCCGCCGTGACCCGGGGGGCCGGCGCCGCCGCGGCCGTGACCAGGGGCGAGGGCCTCCGGGGCCGCGCCGCCGAACTGACCTCTGCCCGGAGCGGCGCGGCCGAACTGCCCGCCGCGCAGGGCTCCGCCGCCCTGCCCACCCGCACTTCGGTGTCGGCCGACGCCGCCGGAGCTGCTCCGGCAGCGGGCGGCGGCGACCCGACCGCCGAGGGCGGCAACGGCCTGCCGCAGCGCCGTCGCGGCCAGACCCTCGCCTCGGCCCGGCAGGGCGGGGCGGCCACCCGGGCCGCCGTACCGCCGCAGCCCGTGCCGCCGCGTCCCGGCGCTCCCCGTCCCGCAACTCCCCGTTCGGCGGCGCTCTTCGCTGCGGGAGCTGCCGGTGCCGCCGCCGGTGCCGCCGCGCCGACCGGCTCGGCCGGTGCGGCCCCGCTCGCGGCGGCGGCCCGCTTCGGTGCGTTCCGCCGGGCGCTCCAGCCCGGGGCGGAGAGCTCCGGTGGCGCCGGCCCGGCCGGTCCCGCCGACTCCGCTGACTCCACCGCTCCCGCCGCCTCCACCGACTCGGCCGACGGGCCTGACGCCACCGGTTCCGGCCCGGCCGGGTCCGCCACCAACGGGTCCGCCCCGACCGGGCCCACCGACACCGACGTACTCGCGAAGGACGACGCCTGATGAGCAGCACCACCGACCGCGATCTCGACTGGCTGCTGGAGAACCTGCTGACGGCCACCCCCGGTGCCCGGCACGCCCTGGTGCTCTCGGCCGACGGGCTGAAGCTCTGTCACACGGCCGGCCTCACGGTGGACCAGGCGGACCAGCTGGCGGCCATCGCCTCCGGCATGCAGAGCCTCGCGCACGGCGCCTCGATCGAGTTCGGGGACCGGACGGGTGGCGTCCGCCAGTCGATGACCGAGTTCCACGGCGGCATCCTGTGCATCGTGGCGGCGGGGGAGGGGGCCCACCTCGCGGTGGTCACCGACGACGACGCCGACGTGGGCGTGGTCGGGCACAACATGCACGGGCTGATCGAGCAGATCGGCGTCCACCTGAGCGCTCCGCCGCGCGACCCGGCCGACTTCGACCTGGCGGAGCTCTCCGGTGCGGCGGCCGAGGCCGCGCGGCTGGAGCAGCGGCAGCTCGGTGCGGAGGCGGACCGGATCGACGCCCCGAGCCCGGCGTGAGCGAGGGACGGAACATCCCGGCCCGGGATGACGACCCGGACCGGCTGTACACCGTCACCCGCGGGCGCAGCCGCCCGCCGGAGCACGCCTTCGACCTCGTGACGCTGATCGTCACGGAGCGGGAGCCGGAGCCGGGCATGCAGTCCGAGCACGTCCGGATCCTGCGGCTGTGTGCCGAGCCGACCTCGGTGGTGGAGATCGCGGCCGAGCTGGCGCTGCCGGTGAGCGTGGTCAAGATCCTGCTCGGCGATCTGCTGGAGGCCGGGCGGGTCACCGCACGCCACCCGAGGTTCGCCCCCACCAAGGCCCGCTTGCCCGATCTCGACACGCTGAAGCAGGTGCTGAATGGCCTCCAACAACTCTGACCGCCCGGTCGGCTCCGGTCGGCCGTCCGCGCTGCGCGGGACGGCCGACAACGGGCTGAAGATCGTGGTGGTCGGCGGCTTCGGCGTCGGCAAGACCACCCTGGTCGGTGCGGTGAGCGAGATCCGTCCGCTCAACACCGAGGAGACGATGACCAAGGCGGGCGAGGGCATCGACGACCCCTCGGCGGCTTTCGGCAAGCGCTCGACCACGGTGGCCTTCGACTTCGGCCGGATCACCCTCGACGACCGGAACGTCCTCTACCTGTTCGGCGCCCCCGGCCAGGAGCGGTTCTGGTTCCTCTGGGACCGGCTGTTCGCGGGTGCGCTGGGTGCCGTGGTGCTGGTCGACACCCGGCGGCTGGAGGAGTCCTGGTACGCGATCGACCGCCTGGAGCACCACGGCACGCCCTTCGTGGTCGCCCGGAACAACTTCGAGCAGCCGCAGCACTCGCTGGCGGAGGTCCGGGCGGCGCTCGACCTGCCGGCGGACGTGCCGCTGGTCGACTGCGACGCCCGCGACCGGGAGTCCAGCAAGCAGGTGCTGATCGAACTGGTCCGCCACCTCCAGCACTTGGCCGAGGCGGAGCTGGCCGAAGCCGAACCGGCCGAGGCAGGTGCCGCCGCCGGTGCTCTGCCGGTGCCCGCACCCCGGTCCGGCACCGCCCCTGCCGCCGCCGTAGCGTCCGTCATGCTCGAACAGGAGATGAGCTCGTGACCGAGCCCGCGCCCACCCCACCGCCGGGCTGCCCCGCGCACCAGGGGGCGACCCCGCTCTACGGCCCGCGCTTCCAGACCGATCCGGGCCAGCTCTACCGCGAACTCCGCGAGACGCACGGGCCGGTGGCCCGGATCGAGCTGGCCGGTGGCGTGCCCGCCTGGCTGGTGATCGGCTACCGCGAGCTCCAGCAGGTGACCGGCCGGCCCGAGCTCTTCGGCCGCGACTCCAGCCGGTGGAACCACTGGCCCCAGATCCCCGCCGACTGGCCGCTCAAGCCGATGATGGCCCCGGTGCCCTCGGTGCTGTACGCCGAGGGCGAGGAGCACCAGCGCCGCAAGGGCGCGATCACCGACGCGCTGGCCGGGGTCGACCCGTACGAGCTGAAGAAGCACTGCGAGGAGATCGCGGACCGGCTGATCGACGAGTTCGCCGGCCGGGGCGAGGCCGAGCTGGTGGCCGAGTACGCGCACCGGATGCCGCTGCTGGTGCTCTGCCGGCTCTTCGGGCTGGGCGAGGACGAGGCCCCGGTGCTGATCCGCGGGCTGCTCGCGATGCTGGACGGCGGCGCCGACGCCCAGGCGGGTGCGCAGCAACTGCTCGACAGCATGCTCGCGTTGGTGCGGGAGAAGCGCGAGCACCCCGGCGCGGACGTCACCTCGCGACTGCTGGAGCACGCGGCGGGGCTGACGGACGAGGAGGTCATGCGCGACATGCGGGTGATCCTGATCGCCGGCCACCAGCCGAGCGCCTACTGGATCGCCAACGCGCTGCGGCTGATGCTCACGGACGAGCGGTTCGCCGCCTCGCTCTCGGGCGGCCGGCGGAGCATCAGCCAGGCGCTGGCCGAGGCGCTCTGGGAGGACACCCCGACGCAGATCTTCGCGGGCCGCTGGGCTACCCGGGACACCCAGCTCGGCGGACAGCGGATCGCGGCGGGCGACATGGTGCTGCTCGGCTTCGCCGGCGCCAACGCCGACCCGTCGGTGCGGCAGCCCGGCGGTGCGCCCGCGGAGGGCAACCGCGCCTACCTGAGCTTCTCCTACGGGCCGCACTCCTGCCCGTTCCCCGCGCAGGAGGCGGCCGAGGTGATCGCCGCGACGGCGATCGAGGTGCTGCTCGACCGGCTGCCCGACCTCCGGCTGGCGGTGGCCGAGCACGCCCTGGTCTGGCGCCCCTCGGCCTGGGTGCGGGCCCTGGTCTCGCTGCCCGTCGCCTTCACCCCGGCCATGTGAGCCGGCCGGCCTTGTGAGCCGGCCGGCTCCCGATCCTGTCCTGCCTGTACCGCCTGCCCCACCCGAGGAGTACGAGATGACCGCCGCCCCGATCGTGATGGACCCGCTGGCCCGGGACAACGCCGCCGAGGGGGCGTTGCTGCGGGCCGCCGGGCCGGTGGTGGCGGTCGAACTGCTCGGCGGGGTGCGGGCCTGGGCCGTCACCCGGCACGGGGCCGCGCGGGAGCTGCTGACGGACGCCCGGCTGGTGAAGAGCGCCACCCACTGGGCGGCGTACCAGCGCGGGGAGGTGCCGAAGAGCTGGCCGCTGATCGGGCTGGCCGTGCCGGGGCCGAGCATGGTGACCACGGACGGGGCGGAGCACCGGCGGCTGCGGGCGATCGTCGCGCAGGCGTTCACCCCGCGCCGGGTCGAGCTGATGCGGCCGCAGATCGAGAAGATCACGGCCGAGCTGCTGGACGGGCTGACGGCGGCCGGGCCGGTGGTCGACCTCAAGTCGGCCTTCGCCTTCCCGCTGCCGATGACGGTGATCGGCACCCTGCTCGGCGTGCCGGAGCGCGACCACGAGCTGGTCCGCTCGCTGTACGAGCGGTTCTTCAGCAGCGTCGCCTCGGACGTGCAGGCCACCATCGCCGCGCTCAACGCCTTCGTGGCCGGGCTGGTCGCCGAGCGGCGGGCGGCCCCCGGGGACGACCTGATCAGCGCGCTGCTGGCCGCCGACGTGGAGGGCGGGGCGCTCACCGACGCGGAGGCGGCGGCCACCCTCCGGGTGATCATCGCGGCCGGCCACGAGACCACGGTCAACCTGATCACCAACGCCGTCCGCGCGCTGCTCACCCACCCCGAGCAGCTCGCCCTGGTCCGTGCGGGCGAGGTCGAGTGGGCCGCGGTGGTCGAGGAGTCGCTGCGCTGGACGCCGCCGACCAGCAACTTCCTCTTCCGCTTCGCGGCCGAGGACCTGCCGTACGGGGACGTGGTGATCCCGCAGGGCGAGGCCGTGCTGATCTCGTACAACGCGATCGGCCGGGACCCGGACCAGCACGGCGGCACGGCGGAGCTCTTCGACCTCACCCGGGACGCGGCCCGGCACCTCTCGTTCGGACACGGCCCGCACGTCTGCCCCGGTGCTCCGCTGGCCCGGCTGGAGGCGGCGGTGGCGCTGCCGGCCCTGTTCGAGCGCTTCCCCGGCCTGGCCCTCGCGGTGCCGGAGCACGAGCTGAGCCCCAACCCGACCATGGTGGTCAACAGCCTCCGGGAGCTGCCCGTCCGTTTGTGACGGTTGGTCAGTTCGAGTCGGGTGCCTTGGCGTGGGGTAGGCGCTGCGTTAGCGTCTTCAACTCCACCCCCATTGGGTACGGATCGCACTCAGGTACAGCGCAGCTCTGGTTCCGTCTCTCTCGACTGTCTGAACAGCTGGCTCCCACGCCTTGGCCCGGAGGTCCGACTTGACGCTCCCTCATCCAGCGATCTTCTCGTCCGACTCTGCACCCGTCCGCCCGGACCTACCCGTCGACCCCGGTCGGCGCCGCCTGGGGCGGTCGTTGCTGGCCGTACCGGCGGTGCTCGCCCTGACCCTGGCCGTGGGCTGCTCCAACAGCTCGGGCGGCGGCTCGGGGGCGAGCGGCTCGGCGGCGGCCCTGACCGGTGACTGCGCCAAGTACCAGCCCTACGCGGGGCACTCGGGCACGAAGGTCACGATGTACGCCTCGATCCTCAGCCCGGAGTCGGACTCCCTGGAGAAGTCCTGGGCCGAGTTCAGCTCCTGCACCGGGATCAAGATCTCCTACGAGGGTGCGAACGACTTCGAGTCGCAGCTCCAGGTGCGGGTCAGCGGAGGCAACGCGCCCGACTTCGCGATCATCCCGCAGCCCGGCCTGCTCGCCCAGATGGTGAAGACCGGCAAGGTGGCCAAGCCGCCGGCCCAGACCGTCACCAACGAGGCCAAGTGGAGCCCGGTCTGGAAGACCTACGGCTCGGTCAACGGCACCTTCTACGCGGCGCCGATGAGCGCCAACATGAAGTCGCTGGTCTGGTACTCGCCCAAGTACTTCAAGCAGGCCGGCTACGAGGTGCCCAAGACCTGGGCCGACCTGATGGCGCTGAGCGACCGGATCGCCAAGGCGGGGGCGAACGGCAGCAAGCCCTGGTGCGGCGGGATCGGTTCGGGCACCGCCACCGGCTGGCCCGCCACCGACTGGCTGGAGGAGGTCGTGCTCGGCTCCTACGGCGGTGACGTCTACGACCAGTGGGTGAGCCACCAGGTGAAGTTCGCCGACCCGAAGATCACCGACGCGATGCAGAAGGTGGCCGGCTGGATGCAGAACCCGGCCTGGGTCAACGGCGGGTACGGCGACGTGAAGTCGATCGCCACCACCACCTTCCAGGACGCCGGGGCGCCGATCCTCACCAACAAGTGCTGGATGCTCCAGCAGGCCTCCTTCTACCAGGCGCAGTGGCCCAAGGGCACCAACATCGGGCCGGACGGCGACATCTTCGCCTTCCACCTCCCGGCGGTGAACCCCGCCGTCGGCAACCCGGTCGAGGGCGGCGGCGAGTTCCTGGCGGCCTTCTCGGACCGGCCCGAGGTGCAGGCCGTGCAGAACTACCTGTCCAGCGCGGAGTGGGCGAGCAGCCGGGTGAAGGTCTCCACCGGCTGGGTCTCCGCCAACCAGGGCGTGGACAAGAGCCTGTACACCGACCCGATCGACCGGCTCTCCGCCGACGCGCTGACCGACCCGGCGGCGACCTTCCGGTTCGACGCCTCCGACCTGATGCCGGCCGCGGTCGGCTCGGGCCAGGAGTGGAAGTCGCTCACGGCCTGGTTCGCCGAGGGCCAGTCGATCTCCAAGGTCGCGGGCGACATCGACAGCGCCTGGCCGTAGCCGAGTCGGGGTGCCGCCCGGCGCGAGGCCGGGCGGCACCCCGACTCCCGGTGGGGTGGGTTGGCTTTCCGGAGGAGGGATGGTCGTATGTCCGGGCATGAACCGGTGGCCCTGCCGGTGAGTTCGATGCTGGCCGATTCGGCGTGGACGGACGCCACGGTCAAGCTGGGCAACAGTTTCGGTGCGATCGCCGGGTTCCTCGGCATCCTGCTGGTGGTGTTCTTCGCGGCGGGCCGGGCGAGGGGCCGGCTCGGGCGGCCGCTGGCCATCCTGGTGTTCCTGGGGCCGGCCGTGCTGCTGCTGATCGTGGGGTTGGTGGCGCCGCTGATCCGCACCGTCTACCTGAGCTTCTACAACGACGACTCCACCCGCTTCCTGGGCGGGCGCAACTACGGCTGGGCGCTGACCACCGGCTCGATCCACCAGGTGCTGCTCAACACCCTGCTCTGGCTGCTGGTGGCCCCGCTCGCCGCCACCGGCCTCGGGCTGGTGCTGGCCCTGCTGGTCGACCGGATGAAGCGCCAGGCCGTGTACAAGTCGCTGATCTTCATGCCGATGGCGGTCTCGCTGGTCGGGGCGAGCATCATCTGGAAGTTCGTCTACGAGGCCCGGGACACCTCGCAGCACCAGATCGGCCTGCTCAGCCAACTCGCCATCAGCCTTGGCTGGTCGCACCCGCCGAACTGGATGCTCTCGCACCCGCTGAACAACTTCCTGCTGATGGCGGTGATGATCTGGGTCCAGACCGGCTTCGCGATGGTGGTGCTCTCGGCCGCGATCAAGGCCATCCCGGACGAGGTGACGGAGGCGGCCCGGCTGGACGGGGCCCGTGGGGTGCAGCTCTTCTGGTACGTCACGGTGCCGATGATCCGCACCACGCTGGTGGTGGTGCTCACCACCGTCATGATCACCACGCTCAAGGCCTTCGACATCGTCCGCACCATGACGGGCGGCAACTTCGGCACCCAGGTGCTGGCCAACGAGATGTACTCGCAGTCCTTCGTGCAGTTCAACGTCGGGCGGGGGAGTGCGCTCGCGGTGATCCTCTTCCTGGCGGTGCTGCCGCTGGTGGCCTACAACATCGTCCAGTTGCGCAAGGAGCGTGAGACCCGGTGAGGCCAGCTGTGAAGGGTTCAGGTTCGGCTGCGGGCACCGGTGCCGGGGCGGTGCGGAAGAGCTTCAGCAGTCCGTTGGCCTCGGTCTTCGTGATCGCGGTGACGGTGCTCTGGACGATCCCGACCTTCGGGCTGCTCGCCACCTCGCTCCGGCCCAAGCAGGACGTCACGGACAGCGGTTGGTGGGAGGTCTTCGCTCACCCGCAGCTGATCCTCTCCAACTACCACACGGTGCTCTTCGAGGGCGGGTTCGGCGTCAGCGGCGGGCTGATGCCGTACCTGGTCAACTCCCTGGCGATCAGCATTCCCGCCACGGTCTTCCCGCTGGTGATCGCCGCGATGGCCGCCTACGCGCTGGCCTGGGTCCGGTTCAAGGGCAGCGACACCGTCTTCTTCGTGATCTTCGCGCTCCAGGTGGTGCCGCTGCAGATGGCACTGATCCCGCTGCTCCAACTGTTCTCCGGCGGCGCCCACCTGGGCGGGGTGACCGTCCTCCCCTCGCTCGACCTGCACGGGACGTACGCGCCGGTCTGGCTGGCGCACACCATGTTCGCCCTGCCGCTGGCGACCTTCCTGCTGCACAACTTCATCTCGCAGCTGCCGCGCGACCTGATGGAGGCAGCGGTGGTGGACGGCGCCTCGCACTTCAAGATCTTCCGGTCGATCGTGCTGCCGCTCTGCACCCCGGCCCTGGCCTCGTTCGCGATCTTCGAGTTCCTCTGGGTCTGGAACGACCTGCTCGTCGCACTGACCTTCGCCGGCGGCACCCCGGAGGTGGCGCCGATGACCGTCCGGCTGGCGCAGCTCTCCGGATCCTTCGGCGGGCGGTGGGAGTTGCTGACCGCCGGTGCCTTCCTCTCGCTGATCGTGCCGCTGATCGTCTTCTTCGGGCTCCAGCGGTACTTCGTCCGGGGGTTGCTGGCCGGGTCGGTGAAGGGCTGACCCGGTGAGCAGCCGACCGCGCGGGGGCGGTCGGCCGCCGGGCCGTTCGGTTGCCGGGCCGTTCGGCGGGCTGGGCCCAGGACGTACGCTGGACTCGGCCAGACCGACCCGAACCCGCCGGCCGCTGCCGGCGGGGCGACCGAAGGACCAGCGATGCCGTACGACCCACCGACCCACTCGGTCGAGCGCTCGCTGCGACGGGCCGGCGCCCAGGTGGTGGTCGGGCTGGACGAGGTCGGCCGCGGCGCCTGGGCCGGGCCGGTGACCGTCGGTGCGGCGGTCACGGGCATGCGCAAGCCGCCGGAGGGGCTGACCGACTCCAAGCTGCTGACCGAGCGCAGGCGCGAGGCGCTCGCCCCGGTGCTGGCCGACTGGGTGCAGGCCTACGCCCTCGGCGAGGCCTCGGCGCAGGAGTGCGACGAGCTCGGCATGACGGCCGCGCTGCGGCTGGCGGCGGTGCGCGCGCTGGAGGCGCTGCCGGTCCGGCCGGACGCGGTGATCCTGGACGGCAAGCACGACTACCTCGGCGGCCCCTGGCGGGTCCGCACGGTGATCAAGGGCGACCAGTCCTGCGTCTGCGTCTCGGCGGCCTCGGTGCTCGCCAAGGTCAACCGCGACGGCCTGATGGCCGAACTCGGTACGGACCACCCCGCGTTCGGCTTCGCCGAGAACGCCGGCTACCCCTCCCCGGTGCACCGGGCCGCGCTGGAGGAGTACGGCCCCACCGAGCACCACCGGCTCTCCTGGTCCTACTTGGACGCACTGCCCCGGTGGAGCCACCTCAAGCGGGTCCGGGAGTCGCCGAGCCAGGACGAGCAACTCACCCTCGGTTTCTGACGGTTTGTCCTCCGGTCCTTGTGTTCAAAGGGTGGGGCGCCCGTGCGCATCCGACCGGCATTTGATAGATATTCGGGCATGCCTGCCTTCCCCGAGGAGCCGGAGATTCACGAGAGCATCCCGGGCCCCGGCGTTCCCTTCCCCCGAGAGTCGGACGCACAAGCCCCCAGCACGCCTGCCGCCGGCAGCGCGTCCCCCGTCCCCAGCACGCCGTCCGCGCCGAGGGCCGTCGTGCCCGGCCCGCGTCCGGCTCCGCCGCGCGCGCCCAAGCCCGGGCCGCCCCGCCCCGCACAGCCGCCCAAGCCCGGCCCGGCACCCCGCCGCGCCGTGCCGGCCGTCCAGTTCGTGCCGGCCACCGCGCAGGACGCGGTGGAGCGCGCGGACGAGGCCGTCGACCAGCTGCTGGAGTCCGGCCGCCGTCCGGAGGACGTCCTGGTCCTGACCGTCGGCGAGCCGCACCCGTGGCAGCAGCACGAACTCTCCTTCGGCGAGGCCGGCTACTGGGCCCAACTGGCCGAGGGGGGCGACGTGTTCTACGCGGACGCCGCCACCCCGCGCCCGCTGCGCCGCGAGGTGGTCGTCCTGGTGGTCAACGAGACCTCCGCCGCCCGGGTGGAGAGCGCCGTGCGCACGGTCCTCGACCACGTCGGCGCGCTGCTGCTGGTCTGCGGCGAGACCGCCCGGGTCGCCCCGCTGCTCCCGGCCGAGTACCGCCCCGTCCCCGCCTGACCACCCACCGACACCGCCGAGCAGTCCGCCCCGGCCCTCCTCTGGGCCGGGGCGGACGTGCTCGTGCCGGTGTTCCCCGTGAGGTCCGGGGCGTCAGCGAGCGGCGGTGCGGCGCAGCGAGTCCAGCGGGGTGACGGCGGACGGACGCCAGACCCGCTCCTCGGCCGCCTCCCGGGCGCCGCGCGGCGGCAGCTCGGTCACGGTGTGCACCGGGCCCTCGGTCCAGGAGCCGGAGTGCGGGGTGCGCCCGCGCCGTCCGTCGCCCAGCGAGTGCCAGCCGGCCGGGGTCAGCGCGATGTACGAGCCGCAGCGCAGCCCGTGCAGCGTCGCGGCGTCCCGCAAGGCCCACATCCACGCGCCGTCCTGCTCCGTCCACTCCGTCGAGCCGTCCCGGCAGCGCATCAGCACGGCCGTCCGGGACGGGGTGCTCAGCCGCAGGTCGTGCGGGATGATCTGGCGCAGGTGGGAGAGGATCGCGTTCCGGTGCTGCCAGCCGTCCCGGGTGTGCGGGCGGGTGGCGAAGGAGGCGGAGGCCGCGACGTGGTGCTCGGCGTCCAGCACCGCGAGCACGGTGGTGCCGGGCTGGGGCAGATGGCGCTGGTGCAGCTCGGTGACGAACTCCTTGGGCGCCCGCAGCAGCGGTACGCCGGACTCGGCCCAGTGCTCGAGGGAGAGCGACCGTCTCTGGGCCGGGGAGAACTGACCTCGGTCGATACCGCTGATCACGATCCTCCTTTCCCGGCCCGCAGAGCACGCGGGCACGTGCGTACGCCGAAAGACGGGTCCAGCGGACCGGCCATGGGGTACGGTCCAATTCTCGGGTCTGGAGACCCCGAGCGGCAACGATGAAATGATGAACGCAGCCCGATTGCCGCTGTTCTGTCAGATATATCCCACTCCTACCGTGCCGCCATTCGGTGGAACCGGGTCTTTTCGGCCATCTCCGCCCCCGGCCTGGCGGCATTTCCGCCCCCTGACCCGCACTGGGTCTCGCCCTGGCTAGGCCTGGACCGCCAGGACCAGCGGCAGCACCGCACTCGCGCCCGCCTGGCGGAGCAGCCGGGCCGCGACCGTGACCGTCCAGCCGGAGTCGACCTGGTCGTCGACCAGGAGGACCGGACCGGGGTTGGCGGCGAGGGCGGCGTGCAGCTCCTCCGGGAGGGTGAGGGTGCCGGCCAGCGAGTGCAGGCGCTGGGCGCTGTTGCTCCGGGGGCCGTGCGGGGGGCGGCCGGTGGTGTAGGCGATCTGCCCGAGCAGCGGCAGGCGGCCGATCTTCGCCAGCTGGGCGCTCAGGCTGCCGACCAGGGCCGGACGGGTGGCGGAGGCCATCGCGACCACGCCCACCGGCCGGGCCAGCCGGGTGCCGTCGGGGCCCTCCGCCCCGGCCCAGCCGCCCGGCCCGCGCGCCCAGTCGGCCAGCACGCTCACCAGGGCGTCGACCAGCTCGGCCGGGACGGGTCCGTCGGGCGCCTGGTCGGCCAGCAGGGTGCGCAGCTTGGTGCCCCAGCCGATGTCGGAGAGCCGGCCCAGTGCCCGGCCGGTCTCGGCCTGCTCCCCGGCCGGGATCCGGCCCTTCAGCGGGACGCCGAGCGCCTCCATGCCGGTCGGCCAGAGCCGGCGCGGCTCGAACGGGACGCCGGGCCGGCCGAGCGCGGCCCGGGCGGCCCCCAGGGCCTCCTCCGAGAACTCCGCCCGGTACCGGGCGCCCGCGCAGTTGTCGCACCGGCCGCAGGGCCGGGCCTCCTCGTCGTCCAGCTGGCGCCGCAGGTACTCCATCCGGCAGCCCGTGGTGGCCACGTACTCGCGCATCGCGCTCTGCTCGGCCTCGCGCGAGGCGGCGACCTTGGCGTAGCGCGCGGTGTCGTACGCCCAGGGCGTGCCGGTGGCCGTCCAGCCGCCCCGCACCCGGCGGACGGCGCCGTCCACGTCGAGCACCTTGAGCATCGTCTCCAGCCGGGCCCGGCGGAGGTCGACCCGGGTCTCCAGCGCCGCCGTGGAGAGCGGCCGGTCGGCCTCGGCGAGGGCGTCGATCGTCCGCCGCACCTGCTCCTCGGGCGGGAAGGCGAGCGAGGCGAAGTACCGCCAGATCGCCTCGTCCTCGCGGCCCGGCAGCAGCAGCACCTCGGCGCGCTCGACGCCGCGGCCCGCGCGGCCGACCTGCTGGTAGTAGGCGATCGGGGAGCTGGGGGAGCCGAGGTGCACCACGAACCCGAGGTCGGGCTTGTCGAAGCCCATCCCGAGCGCCGAGGTGGCGACCAGGGCCTTGACCCGGTTGGCCAGCAGGTCGGCCTCGGCGCTGCGGCGCTCGGCGTCCTCCGTGCGCCCCGAGTACGAGGCGACCGGGTAGCCGCGGTCGCGCAGGAAGGCGGTGACCTCGTCGGCCGCCGCCACGGTCAGCGTGTAGATGATGCCGGAGCCGGGCAGCTCGGGCAGGTGGTCGGCCAGCCAGGCCAGGCGCTGCGCGGGATCGGGCAGGGCGAGCACGCCCAGGCTGAGGCTCTCGCGGTCGAGCGGGCCGCGCAGCACCAGGGCCCGGTCCCGGCCCTCGCCGGCTCCGCGGTCTCCGCCGTCTCCGCCGTCTCCGCCGTCTTCGTGGTCGGGCGCGCCGACGGGTGCGCCGAGACCGCCGAGGGGTGCGCCGCCGGTGCCGAGCTGCTCGGCGACATCGGCGGTGACGCGGGCGTTGGCCGTCGCGGTGGTGGCGAGCACGGGCACGCCCGGGGCCAGGTCGGCGAGCATGGTGCGCAGCCGCCGGTAGTCGGGGCGGAAGTCGTGGCCCCAGTCGGAGATGCAGTGGGCCTCGTCGACCACGAGCAGGCCGGTGGCGGCGGCCAGCTTGGGCAGCACCTGGTCGCGGAAGTCGGGGTTGTTGAGCCGCTCGGGGCTGACCAGGAGGATGTCGACCTGGCCGGCGGCCACCTCGGCCTGGATGGTCTCCCACTCCTCCGGGTTGGCGGAGTTGATGGTGCGGGCGTGGATGCCGGCCTTGGCGGCGGAGTCGACCTGGTTGCGCATCAGGGCGAGCAGGGGGGAGACGATCACCGTCGGCCCGGCGCCCCGGGCCCGCAGCAGGGCGGTGGCGATGAAGTAGACGGCCGACTTGCCCCAGCCGGTGCGCTGGACGACGAGTGCGCGCCGGTGGTCGATCACCAGGGCCTCGATCGCCAGCCACTGGTCCTCGCGCAGCACGGCGGACGGCCCGGCCAGCTCCCGCAGCACCGCCTCGGCCCGCGCGCGGACGGCGGGGCGGTCGGGGGACTGCGGGGCGGCCTGGCCGGGGAGCTGGCCCTCGGCGTGGGCGTCGGTCGGCTTCTGCATGGGTCCATCAATACCGGTTCCGACCGACAGGTGGGGCACGGCGGTGGTGGTCCGGTGGTCCGTGCCGGGGGCATTGTCACTGGTGCGATTGGCCGATGAGTCGCTGACTGTCCGTCATTCAGCCCTATTCATGGCCCAGATGGGCTAGGCCATGTGGGGGATCAATTGCTGGACCCCCCGATTTATCCACAGGAAAAGGATCTGTGCGGACGAAAGTGGATCTCGCGGGTCAATCTTCCGGACATGAACCACGAACACGCCGCACCCCTCCCGGGCCCGACGCCCGGCCCGCTCCCCAGCTCGCTCGGCCTCGGCCTCCCGACCCGGATGCGCGGCCCGGGCGACATGGCCGAGATGCTCCCCTACCTGCTCGGCTTCTTCCCCGACGACAGCATCGTCGTCGTCGGGCTGCACGGCCCCCGGCTCGAGCAGGGCGGGGTGATCCGCCTCGACATCCCCGAGAGCCCCGATACTTGGCCGTCGATCGCCGCCGACACCGCCCGGCTGCTGATCGAGCTCTCCGAGCAGCGGGGCAGCCGCCCCAGCCAGGTCCTGGTCTACCTCTGCCACGATCCGGCCGACGGCGACCGTCCGGGCGTGGTGGCCCGGCTGGCACCCCTGGCGGACGCACTGGTCGATCGCTTCGGCGATCACGACATCCGGGTCCGCGAGTCGCTGGCGATCGTCGAGGGCCGCTGGTGGTCCTTCCTCTGCCGAGGCACCGGTTGCTGCGGGCCGGACGGCACCCCGATCCGCTCCTCCCGGGCGCCCAGCCCGGTCGCGGCGGCCGCCACCTTCGCCGGGCTGGCCTCCCGGGGCAGCCGGAAGGAGATCACCGCCGCCCTGGCCCCGGTCCGGGGCACCGAGGCGGAGCGGCTCGAGGTCGAGCTGCACCGGGCCGGCCCCGCGCTGATCTGCCTGCTCGGCAGCGCCGCCGAGCGGGGCGAGCTGCTCGACCGGGTGAGCCTGCTGATCGACCGCGCCATGACGGCGTTCCGGGCCGGCGCGGCCGAGCTCGATGCCGAGCACACGGCCCAGCTGCTCACCGGCCTGCAGATCCGCGAGTGCCGCGACAGGGGCGCGGAGTACCTGGAGCCCCACGAGCTCGCCACGGCCCAGCGGCTCTGGCGCTACCTCGCCCGCCGGGCCGTCCCGCCCTTCGAATCCTTCGGCGCCGCCCCCCTCACGCTCCTCGCCTGGACCTCCTGGCTGGCGGAGGACGTCGCCACCGCCCGGATCGTCCTGTCCCGGGCGCTCGACCTGGACGAGGAGTACACCCTCGCCAAGCTGCTGTACGAGTCCCTGAACGCGGGGCTGCGGCCCGACGACCTCCTGGACGGCATCCGTCAGGAGCGCGCGGCCCGCCGGAGCCCGGCAGCCCGGGCGGCGGAGCAGCCGGAGCCCCCGTCGCCCGGGCCCGGCCCCGGACCCTCCGACCCGCCAGCCGCACCGGGGCGTTCCCGGACGCGTCGACGCCCGCCGGGCCCCCGGAGCCAGGCCGACCCGGAAGGGCGGGAGCCCCTCGACGCCGCCAAGAACCCTGACGCCGTCAAGACCCCTGACGGCGCTGAGGCCGCCGACGGCCCGGAGGCTGCTGACGGTCAGGAGCCCCCGGGCGCCGCGAAGGCGTCCGAGCCCCCGGTCGTCCCGGAGAGCCCGGAGCCCCCGCCGTCGTCTCCGGTCAAGGGGTGCGGTATCCCGGCAGCGGTCGCCGAGGAGTCGTACGGTCCGCCGCACACCGCCGCCGGCGCCCCGGCGCAGCCGCACACCGCCGCCGGCGCCCTGGCGCAGCCGCGCACCGCGGGCAGCCCGCTGCCTCAGCCGCGCACGGCCGGCGGTCGCTCGCCGCGGCCGGGCACCAGGAGGCCGCAGTGAAGCAGCGTGTGCTCCGCCGCCGGCTCCGCAGGTGCCGGGTCGGCCGCAGCCCGCTCCGGGCCTCGAGGTCAGACCTCGCCGCGCACCAGCTTGATCAGCCGGTCGAGCACCTGCCCCCCACTCACCCGGAGGCCGTCATGCTCCCACTCGTTCGTCACCCACACCTGGAGGCCCCGGACGGCGTTCGCGGTCTCCAGCGAGTCGGCGGTGTCGACGTACATGTCGTCGTGGTAGACCGCCGCCGCGACCGGCACCGTGTTCTCGGCCAGCCGGGCCGGGTCATACAGGTCCGGCCAGTCACCGCGCTCGGCGAGCAGCTCGGCCGTCTCCCGGAGGGGCCGGAGCGAGGGGTCCGTCTCGAACATCGCGGGGTAGATCATCTCGCCGGTGAACAGGACCGGCCGGTCCGAGTCCAGCGCCGCCCGGGCGTCGAACTCGGGGTACTCGGTCCGCACCCGCTCGGCCGCCCACCGGGTGCCGGCCCCGTCCACGGAGCGCTGGCCGTAGATCGACTCGTGCAGCACGGCGTACAGCGGGCCCGAGGCGAAGGACAGCTGGGCGTGCACCCCGTCGAGGAAGGTGTCGGAGAGCTCGGGCCCGTCCACGCCCTCGACCCAGGCCTCTTCGAGCAGGTAGTGCAGCGAGTGCGAGCCGGTGCCGGAGCCGAGCATCAGGCCGAGCGCCTGGAAGGCCTCGACGGTGAGCTCACCGCCGTCCGGCAGCCGGGCCGGGTTCTTGGCCAGGTGCGCCGCGATCCCGCGCACCACTGCCACGTCCTGCGGGTAGCGCGCGTAGTGGGCGGCGTTCTTCCGCGCGACGCGCGGGTACGCGGCGCGGTACACGTCGTCGGCGGAGACCCGGAGGCCCGCAAGGCCGCCCGTCACGAACGCCTCCCGCAGCCCTTCCGGCGCCAGCGAAAGGTAGGTCAGCGTGCAGAAGCCGCCGAAGCTCTGGCCGAGCAGGCTCCAGCGGCCCTCCTCGCCCAGCAGCCGGCGGCGGATCAGCTCGGCGTCACGGACGATCGAGTCGGCCCGGAAGTGCGCCAGGTAGTCGGCCTGCTGCCGGGCGTCGCCACGCCGGGCCAGGGTCTGCCGGGTGGCGGGGGTGGACCGGCCGGTGCCGCGCTGGTCGAGGAGCAGCACCCGGTAGTCGTCGAGCGCCCGCACCAGCCAGCCGTCCCGGCCGAGCGGCCGGTTGGCCTTCCCGCCCGGCCCGCCCTGGAGGAAGAGCAGCCAGGGCAGGTCGTCGCCCTGCCGGCTGGCGGCCACCACCTCGCGGGCGTAGACCTCGATCTGCTCCCCGTCGGGGGCCTGGTGGTCGAGTGGCAGCTGGAACACGTGGTCGGTGGTGACGATTCCGGGCAGCCGGTTGCTGGTGGACATGCGACTCCTCGTTCTTGGCTGGAGAAGAGCGCGGTTCGGCGGCCACCTGCGGTGTTCCGAGCTCCCGCCGGGCAGTCGACGGTGGTGGCCGCTTCGGCGTCGCTCCGGTCCTCCCGGTGCGAACGCCGCCGCGTGCGCACCGTATCCTGGCGGCGGCCGGGAGCCGGTACGGGGAAGCCCGAGCACACGACCGGGCTGATCTGGCAGGCTGGCCCCATGGTCGGCCCGGGCGGGCGCGCGGTGGACTCGGGGGGCGTTGCAGCGTTCCCATCGCGCAGGTGTTCGGTGTCGTCCCGGAGGGGGTGGCAGCTGCCCGACCGGCGTGACCTGGGGGACGGGCGCCGCGTTCATCCCGTGGGGTGGCCACTTGGCCACTCGGGTCCACGGAGCCGGCCGACCGGGCTCGGCTGCTGCTGCCGCTGGTCGACACCCGCGGCCGGTCCGCCTGGCGCCCCGTCACGTGACGAGGTGTTCGGCCGAGGCACGGGCGTCGGCCGGGAGGACGGGCAGTCGCAGGCCCGCCACCCCTGTGGTCGGCGGCTTCGACCGGCAGGCCACTGGGCAGACCATGCTCCGGGCCCCGGGCGGGCCACGGCTCGAGCCGGGGAGCCCGAGGGCCGCCACCGCACCACCGACAGCAGCACCAGATCGCGATCGAGCACGCGCTCGGCCGACCGGCCCACGGGTCGTCGGTCGGCCGAGGGAGGAGAGCCGGATGCCGGCCATGACGCCACCACAGGCGGAGCCAGAGTCTGCGCTCCCGAGCGCCCCCACCGTGCCACCCACCCCAACCCCCACCCCCGCCACCCCGCCCGGCCCGCCGCCCGTCCGGGGCGCGGCGGCCCCGCCGGGCGCCATGCCCCCTCCCGGCACGGTGCCGCCGCCTCCTGGCACGGTGCCTCTGCCTCCCGGCACGGTGCCGCCGCCTCCTGGCACGGTGCCTCTGCCTCCCGGCACGGTGCCGCCGGCCAGCATGGCGTTCGCCCCCGGCACGGCGTTCCCATCCGGGGCGGTGCCGGCCCCGGGCTTCGGCCCCGCCCCCGCCCCCGTACCCGGCACGATGCCCCCGCCCGGTGCCGTCCCGCCGCCCGGGGCCGGGCACCCCGGTGCCGCCGCGCCCGTCCAGCCGCGCCCGACCGGTCCGGTGCGGCCGCAGCCGGTGGCCGGCCACTCCGAGGTGATCTGCGTCAACGCCCCGGCGATGACCGCCTCCGGCCCCGACGGTCAGCTGCGCGGCCACGGCCTGCACGGCTTCTTCCGGGCCGGCGTCAGGGCCCTCGCGCGGATGGAGCTGCGTCTGGGCGGCATCGAGCCGCTGCCGCTGCAGGGCACGCTGACCTCGGCGGCGGAGGCCAGGTTCGTCGGCGCGGTCCGCGTGCCCGGCGATCCGGACCCTGATCCGGCGCTCACCGTCGAGCGGCTCAGGAACGCCGACGGCGTGGAGACCGTCACCGTGCGCAACACCGGCGGCCGCCCGGCTCGGCTGCCGCTGGAGATCACCTTTGGCACGGACCTCGGCCAGCTGTCCGAGATCGCCGCAGGCCACCGCACCCCCGACCTGCCCGCGCAGGTCCAGTCGGCTGGCCTGCGCTGGGCCGGTCCGCACCACAGCGCGACCGTCTCGGCCAAGCCCTCCCCGCACGCCGTCCTGGCCGGGGCCGGCGTCCTGCGCTGGGATCTGGAGGTGCAGCCGGGCGCGCGGTGGTCGGTCGAGCTGCGCAGCGAGCTCCAGTCGCTCACCCCGCCGGCGGTCCGGCCGCCGACCGGGCGCGGCCCCGGCGTGCCGCTGCCGTGGTCCGCACCCGGGGTGCGCTGCGACGACTCACGCGCCGAACTGCTGCTGCCGCGTTCGCTCGACGCACTGGCCGGCCTGCTGCTCGCGGACGCCGACCGGCCCACCGACCTCTACTCGGCCTCCGGCGCCCCCTGGCGCTTCGGCCTCACCTCGGCGGACGCGCTCTGGGCGGCCAGACTCACCCTGCCCCTCGGCACCCGCCTGGCCGCAGGCACCCTGCGCGCCCTCGCGCGCCGTCAGTACCCCGGGGGCGCACGCCCCGAGGGCGTGATCCCCGGTGCGCTTCGCCACGCGGGCCCTGAGCTTCCCCCGTCCTGCACGGCCACCGAGGCCACGCTGCTCTTCGTCACGGTGCTGGCCGAGGCCTGGCGCTGGGGCATGCCCACCCAGGAGGTCGCCGACCTCCTCCCGGCCGCGGAGCGGGCGCTCGCCGCCCTCCGGGCCAACCTCGCGACCGATCCCGTCGGCGCGCGCCCCGCGCTCGGGAGCGAGCCGGATGCCCCGGTGATCGAGGGCCCGGTCGGCTTCGTCACCGACCTGGGCCGCACGGCCGAGGAGCGCAGCGCCCGCCCCGTCCCGGCGCGCTGCGAGGCGCAGGCCCAGGCACATCGGGCCGCACTGCACGGCGCCGATCTGCTGGAGGCGTTCGGCCGCCCCGGCGCCGCCGAGTGGCGGGCCTGGGCCGCCGGCCTGCGGGAGCGCTTCCGCGAGCAGTTCTGGATCGACGACCTGTCAGGCGGCCGCCCGGCCGCCGCACTGATCGCCCCCGGCCGGCCGCTGCCGACGGTGGCCGCCTCCTTCGTCCACCTGCTCGACCTCGGTCTGGCCGCCGAGGGCGCTGATCACGAGGGCCTGTTGGACCGCGAGCAGACCAGGGTGCTGGCCCAGCGGCTGGTCGCCCCGGAGTTCGACTGCGGATGGGGCCTGCGCACCCTGAGCGCGAAGTCCCCCCGGTTCAATCCGATCGGGCACCGCAGCGGAGCGGTCCGCGTCCACGAGACGGCGCTCGCCGTGGCCGGGCTGTCCGGGGCGGGGTTCGAGCGGGAGGCGGGGGAGCTGCTCACCGGTCTGCTCGACGCCTCGGCGCACTTCGAGGGCCGGCTGCCCGAGATGTACGCGGGGGAGCAGCGGGTCCCGGGCTGCCCGCCGGTGCCACACCCGGCGGCCTGCCGCCCGGCGGCCGTGGCCTCGGCCGCCGGTGTCCACCTGGTCACCGCCCTCGCCGGGATCCGCCCGGACGTCCCGGCCGGTCGGGTGGTGGTCCGCCCCGCCAGTACGGCCCCGCTCGGCGAGCTGGAGCTCACCGGCCTGCGGGTCGCGGGGGAGCCGTTCTCGGTCCGGGTCAGCCGGATCGGTGTCGCCGTGGTCGAGGAGGCATCGCCTTCGCTGCTCCTGGGAGCCCGCTGACGCCGGTAGCACGGGGTCGCCACGTGGAGTCGTCGACCGCCGGAGGCGTGGCGAGACCGGGGGAGTGGCGAGACCGGGGGAGTGGAGCGGCTCCGTCCGGGGTAGGACGGGTGCAGAACGAGACGGATGGAGTGCCGAGCGGCGGGGAGCGATCCCCGGGGTTTCCGAGTCTGTGCTTATCGTCAGAGAGACGACTATCATCGTCCCCATGTCCCGTTATGACCCGTCGGCCTTCCCCCCGTTCGCTGTCACGGTCGACCTGGTGGTGCTGACGGTGCGGGAGCACGCGTTGTGCGCGCTGCTGGTCCGGCGTGGCGAGCCGCCGTACCAGGGGTACTGGGCCCTGCCGGGCGGTTTCGTCCGTCCCGACGAGGGGTTGGCGGAGGCCGCCTCCCGAGAGCTCGCGGAGGAGACCGGCCTGCGCGCCCACTCCGCCTCGGGTCAGAACTCCGCCGGGGCCCACCTCGAACAGCTCGCGACCTACGGCCACCCGCAGCGCGACCCCCGGATGCGCGTGGTGAGCGTGGCGCACCTCGCGCTCGCCCCCGACCTGCCGACCCCGCGTCCCGGCGGCGACGCGAGCAGCGCCCGGTGGGCACCCGCCGGGGAGCTGATCGGCCAGAGCCCCGCCGACGGCGTGCCGCTGGCCTTCGACCACGGCCGGATCCTGGCGGACGGCGTCGAGCGAGCCCGGTCGAAGATCGAGTACTCCTCGCTGGCCACGGCCTTCTGCCCGCCGGAGTTCACCGTCGGCGAGCTGCGCCAGGTCTACGAGGCGGTCTGGGGCGTGGCCCTCGATCCCCGAAACTTCCACCGCAAGGTCACCGGTACCCCAGGCTTCCTGGTCCCGACCGGTGGCACCACGACCCGTCAGGGCGGCCGCCCCGCCCAGCTCTTCAAGGCGGGCGGCGCCACCGTCCTCAACCCGCCGATGCTCCGCCCGGAGTCCTGAGCCCGTGGCCGGGCGCCGGCGGCCGCCGGCCGGGAGCGGGGAGCCCTGAGTCCGACGTGCGAACGGCCGCCCCAGGGTTCCGGGGCGGCCGTCCAGTCGGCGGGTGCCGGAGCTGTCGCCTGATCGAGTGAGCTGCGCGGCCAAAGCGCCGACGGGCCACCCGGAATGCCCGAAATCTCCACCTCCCGGGCCTACTGTGCTCGGGCGGGCACGCACGGACACCACCCGTGCCCCGCGGACTCCGTCGGCCGAGGACGTGGGAGCAGGCAGCGATGATCCAGACCACCGGACTGACCAAGGTCTACCGCCGAGGCCGCCCTCCCGCGTTGCTCGACCTGAGCTTCGACACCCGTCCGGGGATGGTCACCGCGCTGCTCGGCGCGGAGGAAGCCGGCAAGACCACGGCCCTGCGACTGATGGTCGAGCTGGAACGCGGCCAGGGCATCACCCTGTTCGGCGGGCGGACCTACCGCCGGCTGCGGCGGCCGGAGCGCGACGTCGGCGTCCTGCTCACCGAGGGCCGGCCGTCCGCCGGGCACCCCGGTCGGCGGGCGCGCGGCCACCTGCGGATGCTGGCCGGAGCGATCGGCGTCCCGGCCCGCAGGGCGGACGAACTCCTGGAGCAGACCCGGCTCGCGGGCGTCGCCGAGCACCGGCTGCGCTCGTTCTCGCCGGGCATGCACCGCCGCCTGGCCCTGGCCGGCGCCCTGCTCGGCGATCCGCACGCCCTGCTGCTTGACTGCCCCACCGAGGAGTTGTCGCCGCGCAACGTCGAGTGGTTCCACTCCTTCCTGCGGTCCTTCGCCGTGTCCGGCGGCACCGTCCTGGTCACCACCCGCACCCCGCAGGAAGCCTCACTCCTCGCCGACCGGGTGATCACCATCGACCACGGACGGCTGGTCGCCGACCAGCCCGTCACCGAGTTCCGCCGCACCCGGCTGCACCCTGAGGTGGCCGTCCGCGGCCCGCAGATGGCCCGGCTGGCCGACCTGCTCACCGAACAGGGCGCCCAGGTCAGGCGGGACGGCGCCGTGGGCATCGCCGTGAGCGGAGTCGGCCGCACCGAGATCGGCGAACTCGCCTACCGGCACGGCATCCTGCTCCACGAACTGGCCGACCGGGTGGTCGAACAGCCCCTGACCCGCCCGAGCCGCCCGGTCCTCCCCACCGCCTCCGGCCGCTCGGGCCACGTCCAGCTCCACCCCCAAGCTCAATCCCACCCCGAGCTCCAGTCCCAACTTCAGCCCCACCCGGTCGACCTCCTGTCCCATCAGCAGGAACAGCCCCACCCCCTCCCCGTGGCCCCGCTCGCCACCCTCCAAGCGGCACCCCCGCACCCGACGCAGGCGGCCAGGACGGCCCCAGCCCCGAGCCCGACTCCAGGCCAGGTGCCCGCCCCGACCCCGGCTGCCCCTCCCGCTCCCACCCCCGCTCCCGCTCCGGCTTCTGGGCAGTTCCCGAGCGCCGCCGAGACTGTGGTTCTCCCCAGAACGGCGCCGTACTCCCCGCTCGCCGGGCCTGCCCCGGCGGCTGCGCCGTCCGCCCAGCTCGCTGCGCCCACCCCGGCGGCTGCGCCGGCCGGGCCGGCCGAGGCTCACCTGCCCACCCCCACCGACCCCCGGAGCGAGTGACCCGTGCGCGTACTGGCCTACGAGGTGCGGCGACTGCGCGGCCTCCGCTCCACCTGGTTCCTGTTCGGTGCCGTGCTGCTCGCCGATGCGGTGGTCACCGCGCTGCTGGCCCGTCAGCTCCCCGCCGGGCAGCTCGGGGTGGGGGCGGCCGTGCGGACGGTCACCGCCGTCGTGCCGCTGCTGCCCCTGCCGATCGCCGCGCTCGGGGCGGGGGCGCTGGGTGCCCTCTCGTACGGGCACGAGGTGCGCCACCCGGGGTTGGCCGCCTCGCGGGTCTCGTACCGGCGGAGGCTCGGCCTGCTGAGCGGGAAGCTGGCGGTCATCGGGGTCGTCGCGGTGGCCCTTGCGGTGGCCACGCTCGCGGTCGACGCCGTGGTGCTCCGGCTCGCGCTCGCGCCGGGGGCGCACGCCGGGCGGCTGTTCACTCTGGCCGCCGTGCACCCCGACCACTTCGGGCACCCGGGCTCGGTGCTCCGCCCGCTGGTGCTGTTCGCGGCCGCGGTGGCGGTGGCCGCCTGGACCGGCCTGCTGGTCACCTCCCTGGTGCGCAGCGCCGCCGCCGGCCTGCTGATCCTCTGCGCCCTCCCGGTGCTGGCCGAGCCCGCGACCACGCTGGCGCTGCGTCAGTTCGGCCCCGGCTGGGCGGAGCGGGTGCGTGAGCTGCTGCCCTTCCAGTACGGCCTCGACCGCCTGCCGGGCGGCTCCGGCGGCCTGGGCCACCAGGTTGGACAGCTCGGCGCGGTGGATCCGTTGGTGCTGGCGGTGCTGGTCGCTCCGCCGGTGCTGCTGCTGGCCTGCAGCCTCCTGCTCCAGGCGCGCCGCCGTGCGATGTGACTCACCCCAGCCAGTCCGGGAGCCGGCGCGGGAGCCGGCCTGGCCGGCCCGGCCCCGGGGGCTCCGGCCGAGGCTTCTCGCCCAGCTGGAGAAGGAGTTCGCCACCCCGGTGGCGCCAGACCGCGCCACTATGCGCGCCACCAGTGCTTCGCCCGTAACGCCAGCCTTGGCCAGCCAGTTTCGCCACCCCTGCAGCTCCTGCTGCGCCACCCCGTCGGCCACCCCGGGCGCGGTGGTCCGCGCCACCCCCGTGGCGCCAACCAACCCGTGCCGATGCGGTGGTGACTGGCTGTCATGAAGATCGCCACAATGCGCCCGAAATATCTGCTTCTTGCTGATAAGAGGTCAATTATCCGGTCACGGGCGATCACCCTTTCGTGTGCTTTTCACGAGAATTCTCAAGCCGGGCCCGCCGATCGCCGACAAAGGACGTGTGAGTACCCTTGCGCACCCCACCATGACCGCCGCCCGCTCGACCGACACCGTCGGCTCCGCGGAGCTGGACCGCTTCTCCTACGCCGACCGGCCCGTCCCCCCCGCCCCCCGCTGGGAGGGCTCCGAGACCGAGCTCTCACGAGTCGGCCGCAAGACCACGAGCAGCCGGGGCCGTGGCCTGCACGGCCAGCTCGTCCAGCAGCTCGGCCAGATGATCGTCTCGGGCGACCTGGGCGCCGACCGCCCGCTCGTCCCCGAGGAGATCGGCCAGCGCTTCGAGGTGTCGCGGACGGTCGTCCGCGAGTCCCTCCGCGTGCTGGAGGCCAAGGGCCTGGTCAGCGCCCGGCCGAATGTCGGCACCCGGGTCCGTCCGGTCACCGACTGGAACCTGCTGGACCCCGACATCATCGAGTGGCGCGCCTTCGGCCCGGCCCGGGACGAGCAGCGCCGCGAGCTCTTCGAGCTCCGCTGGGCGATCGAGCCGCTGGCCGCCCGGCTGGCCGCCGGCCATGGCCGGGAGGACGTCCAGCAGCGGTTGGTCGAGCTGATCGAGATCATGGCCCACGCCGGAGCCCAGGGCGACCTGGTCAGCTACGGCCGGGCCGACACCGAGCTGCACGCCCTCGTGCTCCAGATGGCCGGGAACCGGATGCTGGAGCACCTGTCCGGGATCATCTCCTGCGCCCTGCACGTCTCCGGCGGTCAGTCGGCCTCCTGCGAGCGTCCCTCGGACGCTTCGGTGAGCCTGCACACCCGCCTGGTCGACGCGCTCGGCACGGGTGACGGCACTGCCGCCGAGGCAGCCGTCCGGGCCCTGCTCACCGTCCACCCGGAGGTCGAGCACGGTGTACCGGCCCCCCGTGAGCACTGACTGCCCGCGCTGCCCGCGCTGACCGCACGCGCCGACCGCGAGAGCGACGGCGGTGAGCACGCGGACCGAGCAACCGGTCCGCCCGCTCACGCGGTCGAGCTCACGCAGTCGGGCTCCAGCGGTCGGGCTCGAGCGGTCGAGTTCGAGCGGTCGAGTTCGCGTGGTCGCACCCACGCGAGTGGGATCGCTCACGCCAGTGGGATCGCTCACGCGAGCGGGATCACTCACGTCGGCCGCCCCGCGGCCGCCCGTGCGTACCCGGCCCTTGTGGCCGGTGGGTGCGGTCGGCCCGTGCGACCGGCCCGGACCTCCCGGCAGGGCCTCCCGGACGACTCGTGGCGCCGGTGTGACCGGCGCCACGAAGGCCATGCGTAACACTTGAGGGGTAGCAGCGATGTGTACGGAGCGGAAGCAGCTCCGGGAATACCGTCACAGTGTCACAATGCTGTGTTGGTCTGCGGCGCTGCTGCCGCCCGCAAGCCAGTCCTCAAGCAAACCCAGTCTCAAGCCCGAGCCGGTCGGAATCGACAGCGCGTGCGTGTCTGCGCGTGATCCTTCCCCGCCCTCTCGGGCGGCCCGGTACGGGTTCGAGTCCCACTCTTCGTCCGAGAGGTTGTTCGTGTCGGCCAGCACATCCCGTTCGCTCCCCCCCGAGATCGCCGAGTCCGCAGCTCTGCTCGCGCTCATCGAGCGGGGCAAGGCCCAGGGGCAGATCGCCGGTGACGACGTGCGTCAGGCATTCGAGGCGGACCAGATCCCGGTCACCAAGTGGAAGAACGTCATGCGCAGCCTCAATCAGGTGCTGATTGAGGAGGGGGTGGACCTCATGGTGAGCGCGGCGGAGCCCGCCGGTGCCAAGCGCAAGAGCGTTGCCGCCAAGAGCACCACCAAGCGCACGGCGACCAAGGCCGCGGTCACCCGCACGCCCGCCGCCCCGACCAAGCCGCCGGTGCGGATCGCCCCCGCTGCCAGCGTCGCCGCCTCCACCGTGACGGCTGCCGCCGTCGAGGTGACGGTCGTCGACAGCATCGAGATGGCCGAGGCCCGCACCGCGGCCGCGGCCGCGAAGAAGGCCGCCGCGCCTGCCAAGAAGGCCGTGGCCAAGAAGGCCGCCGCCCCCGCCAAGAAGGCGGTGGCCAAGAAGACGGCCGCCAAGGCCAAGGGCGAGGACGAGATCGGCGAGGAGGAGCTCCTCGAGGACGTGGCGCTGCCCGGCGACAAGGCCGAGGGCGGTGCCGAAACTCCGGAGGAGGAGTCGGACCAGGGCTTCGTGCTCTCCGACGACGACGAGGACGACGCGCCGGCCCAGCAGGTGGCCGTCGCCGGTGCCACCGCCGACCCGGTCAAGGACTACCTCAAGCAGATCGGCAAGGTCCCGCTGCTCAACGCCGAGCAGGAGGTCGAGCTCGCCAAGCGCATCGAGGCCGGCCTGTTCGCCGAGGACAAGCTCAGCGCCGCCGACAAGCTCGCCCCCAAGCTCAAGCGCGAGCTGGAGATCATCGCCGAGGACGGCCGCCGCGCCAAGAACCACCTGCTGGAGGCCAACCTCCGTCTCGTGGTCTCGCTGGCCAAGCGCTACACCGGTCGCGGCATGCTCTTCCTGGACCTGATCCAGGAGGGCAACCTCGGTCTGATCCGCGCGGTCGAGAAGTTCGACTACACCAAGGGCTACAAGTTCTCCACGTACGCCACCTGGTGGATCCGTCAGGCGATCACCCGCGCGATGGCCGACCAGGCCCGCACCATCCGCATCCCGGTGCACATGGTCGAGGTCATCAACAAGCTGGCCCGCGTCCAGCGCCAGATGCTCCAGGACCTGGGCCGCGAGCCCACCCCGGAGGAGCTGGCCAAGGAACTCGACATGACCCCCGAGAAGGTCATCGAGGTCCAGAAGTACGGCCGCGAGCCGATCTCGCTGCACACCCCGCTCGGCGAGGACGGGGACAGCGAGTTCGGTGACCTGATCGAGGACTCCGAGGCGGTCGTCCCGGCCGACGCGGTCTCCTTCACCCTGCTCCAGGAGCAGCTGCACTCGGTGCTCGACACGCTCTCCGAGCGCGAGGCGGGCGTCGTGTCGATGCGCTTCGGCCTGACGGACGGTCAGCCGAAGACGCTGGACGAGATCGGCAAGGTCTACGGCGTGACGCGTGAGCGCATCCGCCAGATCGAGTCGAAGACCATGTCCAAGCTGCGCCACCCGTCCCGTTCCCAGGTGCTGCGCGACTACCTGGACTAAAAGACCGGCTGGACCGAGAGACCGGCGACACCGCGAGGGCCCGGAGTGCTGCACCAGCACTCCGGGCCCTCGCGCGTGCCGGGCCGGCCGAGGCCGCGGTGGGGTCAGGTCGGGGGCGGGGAGGGGTCGCTCGTACGGGTGGAGTCGGGCGCCGCTGACGTCGCCTCAGGTGATCGGCCGACTACGCTGGGTCGGTTCCCTGTCGTCGAACCAGCTTGGAGTGACCGGTGCAGCCCACCCCGGAAGTCAGGTCCCGCCGTCGCCGCCGGACGGTCGCCGTGGCGCTGCTCGCCGCGCTGCCGGGCCCGCTGCTCGCGCTCGGCGCCGCCGCACCGGCCCAGGCGCAGCGCCGGATCGTGGGCGGCCAGGCGGTGCCGCTGTCCGCGCACCCCTGGGTGGTGGCCATCGCCAGCCGGCAGCAGTTCGGCGCGGCCCGGTCGGGCCAGTTCTGCGGCGGCACCCTGGTCACGCCGACCAAGGTGGTCACGGCGGCGCACTGCTTCTACGACGAGAGCGGCCGCCCGACCACCCGGCCCGGCCTGCGGGTGGTGGTCGGCCGGCAGGACCTCACCCGGCAGGACGGCCGCGAGGTGACCGTCCGGTCGATCTGGGTGCACCCGCGGTACTCCTTCGCCAGCAACATGCAGGACGTGGCGGTGCTCACGCTGAGCCAGCCGCAGACCGACGTGCCGACGCTCGACCTGGTCGACCAGGGCGACGCGCAGCCGTACACGGCGGGCACCGAGGCCGAGGTGTACGGCTGGGGCGACACTCGGGGTGACGGGAGTTACGCGCCGAGCCTGCGCGGGGTGGAGGTGCCGATCGTGCCGGACGGGGCCTGTGCCTCGGCCTACCCGGGCGGTGCTGCCAACGGCGGCTTCGACGCGCGGGGCATGGTCTGCGCGGGGGAGCAGCAGGGTGGCCGGGACGCCTGCCAGGGCGACAGCGGGGGCCCGCTGGTGGTGGCCGGGCGCCTGGTGGGCCTGGTCTCCTGGGGCACCGGCTGCGCCGAGGCGGCCCACCCGGGCGTGTACACCCGGCTCTCGGCGGTGGCCGACGCGGTGCGCGGCCAGTTCTGAGGCCCGCGTGCTGCCGGCGGCAGGCCCGTCCACCGCGGGCGGGAAGCTCGTGCGCCGCTGACGGTCGGTCAACCCGGCGTAGTCGGGTGACTCCACTGAGTGGCGCGCGGTGGATATGACAGAGCCGGGTGACAGCCCCTGGTGAGGGCTGCCACCCGGCTCGACGCCTAGCTCGACTCAGCTCGCCGAGCGAGCCGCGAGGTCAGCGTTCGTCGTCGGGGGCGTGGGTGGCGACCGTGGTCAGACGGCCGCTCTCGTCCTGTATCTCGACGGCGATCTTCTTGAGTTCAGGCTCGAACTTCCGCCCGTGGTGGGCGCAGAAGAGCAGCTCTCCGCCGCTCGCGAGTACGACGCGCAGGTAGGCCTGGGCGCCGCAACGGTCGCAGCGGTCTGCCGCGGTCAGCGGGCTCGCAGGTGTCAGAACAGTAGTCACGTCGCCTCTTCTCTAGCTCGACGAGCTGTCGTACCAGGGTCAACATCCAACCAGGCCGAAAACGTTCCCGCTCGTGGCTTTTCTTCTCTGAGGATTCTGCTGTGTTGTTGCTGAGGACGTGCCCACGGCGTCGGTGGTTCATGCCTGCCGATTCCGAGGGCGCCCCCGGGGCCTCGAACGCCCGATCGAGGCGACGGCCGAAGTCCGCGTAGCATAATCCTCCGCTGGGTTGGAGCATAAGCCCCACCACCGGCACCGGTAGCCTGCATATCGGCAGTTCCACCGCCTGTGCCGAGCGCTACGATCCGCCAGGACCCGTGGCGGGAGGTGGAGATGGCGCCCCGCGACCCTCGGAACCGGGGCGGGCCTTGTTCGCGCAGCGCGTACAAGTCGCACGGGGTCGAACCACCGCTGTCTCAGGCATCGGGAACACTTCGGGTGTCGGCGGAGCGTCCGGCACCGGTCGGCACCCCGCTGGGCGCGCCGGCCGTAACACTGATCGGAAGCACTGATCGAAGGGTGGTCCAGGACGATGGGATTGCGCACTGTGCGCGGGGCGGGGAGCGGGGAGGTGGCCCGATGAGCGCGCAGCCCCGGATCGCCGACGACGGGTCCAACTACACCGCCCGGCACCTGCTCGTCCTGGAGGGCCTGGAGGCCGTCCGCAAGCGCCCCGGCATGTACATCGGTTCGACCGACAGCCGCGGCCTGATGCACTGCCTCTGGGAGATCATCGACAACGCGGTGGACGAGGCCCTGGGCGGCTTCTGCGACCGGATCGAGGTCGTGCTGCACGACGACGCCTCGGTGGAGGTCCGCGACAACGGCCGCGGCATCCCGGTCGACGTGGAGCCCAAGACGGGCCTGTCCGGCGTCGAGGTCGTGATGACCAAGCTGCACGCGGGCGGCAAGTTCGGCGGCGGCTCCTACGCGGCCTCCGGCGGTCTGCACGGCGTCGGTGCCTCCGTGGTGAACGCGCTCTCGGCCCGCCTCGACGTCGAGGTCGACCGCGGTGGCTCCACCCACGCGATCAGCTTCCGCCGGGGCACCCCCGGAATCTTCACCGAGCTCAGCCCGGACGCCCCGTTCGAGCCGGCCAACGGCATGACCAAGCGGAAGGGCCCCCGCGGCCGCACCGGTACCCGGATCCGCTACTGGGCCGACCGGCAGATCTTCCTCAAGGAGGCCAAGCTCTCGCTGGACGGGCTGCACGCCCGCGCCCGGCAGACGGCCTTCCTGGTGCCCGGCCTCACCATCATCGTCCGTGACGAGCGGCTGACGGAGAGTGAGAAGGTCGAGGAGGAGACCTTCCGCTTCGACGGCGGCATCAGCGAGTTCTGCGAGTTCCTGTCCCCCGACAAGGGCGTCTCGGACGTGCTCCGGCTCCAGGGCGAGGGCACCTTCAAGGAGACCGTGCCGGTCCTGGACGAGTTCGGCCACATGACCCCCACCGAGGTCTCCCGCGAGCTCGGGGTGGACATCGCGCTGCGCTGGGGCGCCGGCTACGACACCACGCTGCGCTCCTTCGTCAACATCATCGCCACCCCCAAGGGCGGCACCCACGTCACCGGCTTCGAGCGCTCGCTGGCCAAGACCGTCAACGAGGCCCTGCGCGCTACCAAGGTGCTCCGGGTCGCCGAGGACGACGTGACCAAGGACGACGCCACCGAGGGTCTCACCGCGGTGGTCACCGTCCGCCTGGCCGAGCCGCAGTTCGAGGGGCAGACCAAGGAGGTGCTCGGCACCTCGGCGGCCAACCGGATCGTCGCGGCCGTGGTGGCCAAGGAGCTCAAGGCCTTCCTCTCCTCCACCAAGAAGGACGAGAAGCTCCAGGCCCGCGCCGTCCTGGAGAAGATCGCCGCCGCCGCCCGCACCCGGGTCGCCGCCCGCCAGCACAAGGAGGCCCAGCGCCGGAAGACGGCCCTGGAGACCTCCTCGCTGCCGGCCAAGCTGGCCGACTGCCGCAGCGACGACGTGGAGCGCAGCGAGCTCTTCATCGTCGAGGGCGACTCCGCGCTCGGCACCGCCAAGCTGGCCCGCAACTCGGAGTTCCAGGCCCTGCTGCCGATCCGCGGCAAGATCCTGAACGTGCAGAAGGCCTCGGTGGCCGACATGCTCAAGAACGCCGAGTGCGCCTCGATCATCCAGGTCATAGGAGCTGGTTCGGGCCGCACCTTCGACATCGACCAGGCCCGCTACGGCCGGGTCATCTTCATGGCCGACGCCGATGTCGACGGCTCGCACATCCGCACCCTGCTGCTCACGCTCTTCCACCGGTACATGCGCCCGATGGTCGAGCAGGGCCGGGTCTTCGCCGCCGTGCCGCCGCTGCACCGGATCGAGCTGACCAACCCCAAGCGGGGCCAGGAGAAGTACCACTACACCTACTCCGACTCCGAGCTGCGCTCCACCATGCTGGAGTTCCAGCGCAAGGGGCTGCGCTGGAAGGAGCCGGTGCAGCGGTACAAGGGCCTCGGCGAGATGGACGCCGACCAGCTGGCCGAGACCACCATGGACCCGCGCCACCGCACCCTGCGCCGGATCAACCTGGGCGACCTCGACCTGGCGGAGAAGACCTTCGACCTCCTGATGGGCAACGACGTGGCCCCGCGCAAGGAGTTCATCGTCGACTCGGCGGCGACGCTGGACCGCTCGCGCATCGACGCCTGACGGTCACGTTCGGCACAAGGGCCCTCCACCCCCGGGTGGAGGGCCCTTCCCGTTCCGGTTCAACCCTGGCTCCGATCCCCGGTGGAGCCGATCTCCGTAGCTTTGAGGGCGTCGGTACACGTCCCTCCGGCGCCCCCGGGCGCCTCCCACCCGTACGGAGCCCACCATGAGCGGCACGTTCAACATCCTGGTCATCCTGGCGGTGACCGTGCTGGTGATCGCCCGTCAGCTCCGGGCCCGGCAGCTCGATTCGGAGAAGCGGGTCTGGCTGATCCCGCTGATCCTCGCCGTGCTCTCCCTGAGGGATCCGGCCCTCGTGGACCCTCACCACCAGCTGGCCGCCATCTGTCTGATAGCCGTCGGGGTGTTGGTCGAGATAGCCCTCGGCTCGGCCTGGGCCTGGACATCCCGGCTCTGGCAGGAGAGCGACGGAGCCGTCTGGGTCAAGGGCACCCCTGCCGCGCTCGCGGCCTGGCTCGGCATGATGGTGGTGCGCGGTGGTCTCTACGGCGTCGGCACGGCCCTGGGTGTGAAGCAGGGCACCAGTGACCTGCTGCTCGCCCTCGCCGCCCTCCTGCTGGTCCGCGGGCTGGTGCTGCGGTGGCGCGCCGACCGGCTGGTCGCGTCGTACCGTGTCCCTACCCTGATCGACTGAGAGGCCGCCGTGCGGATGCAGACCTCCTGGGCCGACTGGCCGCCGCGGGCCGGGCTCTCCCGGGAGCGGGAGAGCCAGCCGCGTCGGCTGCTCTCGGTGCTGACCAGGCTGGTGCTGCTTGTGGTGGTGGTCTGGGGCACCTACGCACCGGGTCGGTTCACCGACTGGTGGGCGGCCGGGATCGGGGCCGGGATAGTCCTTTTCGGGGCGCTGTTCGCGGCCTACTTCCAGGCGACCCTGGCCCGCCGGCGGTCGGCGGCGGTCGGCCTGGCGGTGCTCCTGCTCGTGTTCGGCTGGGTGGCCAACTCGGTGGAGGCCTTCCTGCTGGCGGATCTGGTCTGGTGCACCCTGGCCGTCACCGCCCTGGTGCGGCTGCCCCTGGTGGTCGGCGCCCCGATCGCGGCGGCCTGCCTCGGCTCCTACGCGCTGGCCAGCTGGGAGAGCTGGATCAGCATCCTCGCCACCGTCGGCGGGCTCGCCCTGCTCGGCTACCTGCTCCGGCTGGACGCCGAGGCCGCCGGCGCCGCGCACCACATGCTCCAGCGGGAGCGGGCGGCCCGGGCCGCCGAGGCCGAGTCGGCGGCGCTGGCCGAGCGGACCCGGATCGCCCGGGAGATACACGACGTGCTGGCGCACAGCCTCTCGGCGCAGCTGGTGCACCTGGAGGCGGCCCGGCTGATGCTGGACACCGGGGCCGAGCGCGAGCGGGTCCGGGAGCGGGTGGTGGCCGCCCGGCGGATGGCCCAGGACGGGCTGGCCGAGACCCGCCAGGCGCTCTCCGCGCTGCGCGGCGAGTTCGCGCCGGTTGGGGAGTTCCTGGTTGAGCTGACGCGCCGTGAGGGCGCCGAGTTCGCCATCGAGGGGGTGGCCCGGCCGCTGCCCGCCGAGACCGGCCTGGCGGTGAGCCGCACCGCCCAGGAGGCGTTCACCAACGTGCGCAAGCACGCCCCCGGCGCGCGGGTCTCGGTGCGGCTCGCGTACCTGGAGGGCGCCGTGGAGCTGGAGGTGCGCAACACCAGGCCGCCGCGTGGCGCCGCTGCCCCGGGCCTCGCCGACGCGGGCAGCGGGTACGGTCTGCTGGGGATGCGCGAGCGGGCCGAGCTGCTCGGCGGTGAGCTGCTGGCGGGTCAGGAGGATGGAGGGTGGCGCGTGCTGCTGAGGGTGCCCGCATGACCGGGGCGGCGACCAGGGTGCTGGTGGTGGACGACCAGACGGTGGTCCGCGAGGGCATCGTGATGCTGCTGGGGCTGCTGCCCGGCATCGAGGTGGTGGCCGCGGCGGCGGACGGCGAGGAGGCGCTGCGCCTGGTCGAGCGCCACGAGCCGGACGTGGTGCTGATGGACTTGCGGATGCCCCGCTGCGACGGGGTCGAGGCCACCCGGCGGATCCGGGCCGAGCACCCCGGGGTGGAGGTGGTGGTGCTCACCACCTACGCCGACGACGACTCGCTCTTCCCCGCCCTCCAGGCCGGCGCCCGGGGTTACCTGACCAAGGACGCCGGCGGTGAGGAGATCGCCCGGGCCATCGCCGACGTGCGCTCGGGCGCGGCCGGTCTCTCCCCACAGGTGCAGCGGCGCCTGCTGGAGCGCCTCTCCGCTGCCCCGACCGCGCCCCCGGCCGCCCCGGCGGCCACGTCCCGCTCGGTTCCGTCGGCCCAGCCCGGCCCCGCCGAGCTCCCGGACGGCCTGACCGCCCGGGAGGCCGAGGTGCTCGCGCTGATCGCCGAGGGCCTCTCCAACACCGAGATCTCCCAGCGGCTCTACGTGAGCCCGGCCACCGTGAAGACGCACATCAACAACCTCTTCGCCAAGACCGCCGTCCGCGACCGGGCCCAGGCCGTGGCCTACGCCTTCCGGCACGGCATCGGCATCGCCCCCGGCCCCACCCCCGCGCGCCGCCCCGGCTCCGGTCCCGCCCCGGGGCCCGCTTCCGGCCTTGGAAACAGCGGCCTCACCGGCAACTAACGCCCCGTCACCTGATTGGCCCTCACCTGTCTGAGTGAAGAGCGGGATGCTGGCTCGCAACGCCAGGGCGCGCGCCACCATCCTGGTCCGGACAGGTGCGTCCGGAAACGACCTCTCCGGCGCCTACACCGACGCCCGCGCCCCCACGGGCCGTCCCGGTACAGGAGCAGCATTGGCACAGCAGGAGAGGTTCGACTGGTGGGTCGCCAAGCCCGTCGGCCGGGCCGTGGTCCGGTCGACGGCGAAGGCCCGCCCGGCCGTCCCCGCGCCGCGCGCGGTGGCGGCCCCGCCGCCCGCCGCGCCCCCACCGCCGCCCCCCGCCCCCGTCTCGACCACCGACGCCGCCGAGGTGTACCGGACGGTCCAGGCCAGTGCGGCGTTCCAGGAGATCCGGCGCAGCTACCGGGGGTTCGTCTTCCCCGCCAGCGCCGCCTTCCTCGGGTGGTACCTGCTCTACCTCGCCGCCCAGACCAGCGCCCCCGAGCTGATGCGCTACCGACTAGCCGGCCCGCTCAACGTGGCGTGGCTGGCCGGGCTGCTCCAGTTCGCCTCGACCTTCCTGCTGACCTGGCTCTACGCCCGGAACGCCCGTACCAAGCGCGACCGCGCCGCCCTCGGGCTGCGCTGGGACACCCAGGACCAACTCCGATGACCCTCACCCTCCTCCTGCCGCCCCCTGCGGCCGGGTCCGCCGCGACCCCGCCGCCGCCCGCCCAGCTGGGCCCGGTCACCTCGGGCGAGCACCACAGTCTCGCCGTGGCGCTGTTCGCCGTGGTGGTGCTGGTCACCCTCGGCATCACCCTCTGGGTCGGCCGCCGGGGCCAGGCCGCCGAAGACTTCTACGCCGGCGGCCGCGACTTCACCCCGCTCCAGAACGGCTTCGCCCTCTCCGGCGACTACCTCTCCGCCGCCTCCTTCCTCGGCGTCACCGGTCTGATCGCGCTCTACGGCTACGACGGCGTGCTCTACAGCATCGGCTTCCTGGTCGCCTGGCTGGTGGTGCTGATGCTGGTCGCCGAGCTGGTCCGCAACTCCGGCCGGTACACCCTGGCCGACGTGCTGGCCCTGCGGATGCGTGAGCGCCCGCTGCGCGCCGCCGCCGGCAGCGCCAGCGTGGTGGTCACCCTGCTCTACCTGATCGCCCAGATGGTCGGCGCCGGCAGCCTGGTCACCCTGCTGCTGGGTACCAGCAGCGGGCAGGCCAAGACCTGGACGATCGTCGGGGTCGGCGCCCTGATGATCATCTACGTCACGGTCGGCGGCATGAAGGCCACCACCTGGATCCAGATCGTCAAGGCCTTCGTGCTGATCGTCGGCGCCGTGCTGCTCACCGTGCTGGTGGTGGTCCGCTTTCAGGGCAACCTCGCCGAGCTGCTGCGCAGCGCCGCCCACGGCAGCGGCAAGGGCCAGGCCTACCTGGAGCCCGGCCTCAAGTACGGGGCCAGCCTGACCAGTCGGCTGGACTTCTTCAGCCTGGGCCTCGGCCTGGTGCTCGGCACCGCCGGCCTCCCGCACATCCTCTCGCGGTTCTACACCGTGCCCACCGCCCGGGCCGCCCGCCGCTCCACGATGTGGGCGATCGGCATGATCGGCGGCTTCTACCTGATGGCCATCGTGCTCGGCCTGGGCGCCACCGCCCTGGTCGGCGCCAAGGCGGTCAAGGCCGCCAACCCGGCCGGCAACACCGCCGTCCCGCTGCTCGCCCTCGACCTCGGCGGCGGAGCCGGCAGCACGGCGGGCGTGGTGCTCTTCGCACTGATCTCCGCGATCGCCTTCGCCACCATCCTCGCCGTGGTCGCCGGTCTCACCCTGGCCGCCTCCGCCGCCTTCGCCCACGACCTCTACGCCCGGGCCTGGCGCCGGGTCGGCCGCCGGGAGCCCACCGAGCGCGAGGAGCTGGTGGTGGCCCGGGCCGCCGCGGTGGTGATCGGCGCGCTGGCGATCGTGCTCAGCCTGTTCGCCCAGCAGCTCAACACGGCCTTCCTGGTCGGTCTGGCCTTCGCCGTGGCCGCCTCGGCCAACCTGCCGACCCTGCTCTACAGCCTGTTCTGGAGCCGCTTCACCACCCGGGGCGCCGTCTGGTCGGTGTACGGCGGCCTGGTGCCCGCCGTGCTGCTGGTGGTCTTCTCCACCGTCGTCTCCGGGGCCAAGACCTCGATCTTCCCGGGCGTGGACTTCCACTGGTTCCCGCTGGAGAACCCCGGTCTGGTCTCCATCCCGCTCGGCTTCCTGGCCGGTTGGGTCGGCACCGTCACCTCCCGGGAGATGGCCGACCCGGACAAGTACGCCGAGTTGGAGGTCCGTTCCCTCACCGGCGCCGGCGCCGCCTGACGGCCGGGCGGCGTGACCGCCGAAGCCCCCGGGCGCGATGGGGGACCACGCCCGGGGGTGTCTCGACGGTCGGTCAGCCGGCCTTCTTCACGAACTCGTCGGTGTAGGTCTTCGACAGGTCCACGGTGTGGCCCTTGACCGTGGGGTCGAAGGCCGAGAGCACGTTGAGCACCGTCTGCGGCCCGTCCGCGGGCATCAGCCCGTCGGGGGAGTACATGGCCTTCTCGTTCTCCAGGGCCTTCACGTAGGTGTCCTTGCCGACCCCCGCGTAGTAGTCGGCGGGCATCTGCTCGGTGATCTCGGCGGGGGAGTGCGCCTGGATCCACTTCAGCGTCTTCACCAAGACGCCGGCCAGCTTCTGGACGGCCTCCGGGTTCTTCTGCACGTAGGCCGTGGTCAGGTAGAGGCAGGAGGACGGGTAGGTGCCGCCGAGCGCGGCCCGGGCGCCCTCGGCGGTGCGCAGGTCGATCAGCGGCCGGGCCAGGCCCTTCTGCTGCAGCATCGAGATGGTGGGCTCGGTGGTCATCCCGGCGTCGATCTGCTTGTTCTGCATCGCCGCGACGAAGGTGGAGCCCGCACCGACGGCGATCGAGGTGGCCTCGCCGGGCTTCAGGCCGCTCTTCTCCTCCAGGTACTGCGTCAGGAAGTTGGTGGAGGAGCCGAGGCCGGTGACACCGAGGTGGCGGCCCTTGAAGTCGGCCGGGGACTTCACCGAGTCGGCCAGGTCGGTGCGGACCATCTCCACCTCGCCCGGCGCCCGCAGCAACTGCACCACGGATTCGGTGGACTTGCCCTTCGACTGGAGGTCGATGGTGTGGTCGTAGAAGCCCACCACCGCGTCCACCTGTCCGGCCAGCATCGCCGTCTCGGCGTCCACCCCGGCCGGTTCGTCGGAGAGTTGGGCGTCGATGCCCGCAGCCTTGAAGTAGCCCAGGTCCTTGGCCAGCATCACGGGCAGGTAGATCTGCTTGTTGAGGCCGCCGACCATGATCTTGACGGTCAGTTCGCCGGAGTCGTTCTTCGCCGCCGGCTTCGCGGCGCCCCCGCCGCAGGCGGTGAGGGAGAGGGCGAGCGCGGTGGCCGCGAGGGCGGCGGTGGCGGCTCTGCGGGTGGTGGTGCGACGGACCAGCGTCATTGCGGGCTCCTTGGGTGGGGGTGGGGGAGGGTCAGATCCGGGCGGCGTGGCTGCCCGCCTGGTTGGGGCGCCAGCGCAGCACGCGCTTCTCGAAGCGCGTCACCAGCCATTCGGCGAGCAGCGCGAGGACGGCGATCACGACCGTCCCGGCGTAGATGCCGTCGGCGTTGAACGAGCCCTGGGCCTGGGCGATCAGCTGTCCGAGGCCGTACTGGGCACCGAGCATCTCGCCGACGATGGCGCCGATCAGCGCGAAGCCGAAGGCCGAGTGCAGGGAGGCGATGATCCAGGTCATCGCCGAGGGCAGCACCACCTGGGTGGTGACGCGCCAGGGGGAGGCGCCCAGGATGCGGGCGTTGGAGATCAGGTTCTGGTCCACCTCCCGGGTGCCCTGGAAGGCGTTGAAGAAGACCGAGAAGAAGACCAGCACCGTGGCCAGCGCGATCTTGCCGCTGGGGCCGAGTCCGAACCAGATGATGAAGACCGAGCCGAGCACGATGCGGGGGATCGAGTTGGCCGCCTTGATGAACGGCGCCGCGATGTCCGCGAGCGCCCGGACCCGGCCCAGCGCGATGCCCAGCAGCACCCCGGCCGCGGTGCCGATCAGGAAGCCGAACACCGTCTCCTGCATCGTCACGCCGATGTTGCGCCAGATCGACCCGGTCGCGGTGCCCTCGGTGAACCAGACCCGCAGCTGCTCGGCCACCCCGCTCGGCGAGCCGTAGGTGAAGGAGTCCAGCCAGCCCTGCGAGGCACCGAGCTGCCAGCCGCCGAGCACCAGCGCCACCAGCGCCAGCTGGGCGGCCAGCACCAGGAGCCGGCGCCGCCGCAGCCGGATCCGGGCGGCCCGGAGCAGGGCGGTCTCGTTCAGGGGGACGGAGAGGACGGTCATCGGGCGGCTCCTGCCGTGCGGGCGTACGCGAGCTGCACCTCGTCGCGCAGGCTGGTCCAGATCTGCTCGTACAGCTCCACGAAGCGCGGGTGGAAGCGGATCTCCTGGACGCGGCGCGGGCGGGGCAGGTCGATGGCGAAGGTGGCTTTGACGGTGGCCGGGCCCACCGTCAGCACCACGACCTTGTCGGCCAGCGCGATGGCCTCCTCCAGGTCGTGGGTGACGAAGACGACGGCCGGGCGGGTCTGCTCCCAGAGGGCGAGGAGCTCGTCCTGCACGATCTGGCGGGTCTGCACGTCCAGGGCGGAGAAGGGCTCGTCCATCAGCAGGATCTCGGGCTCGTTGATCAGCGTCTGGGCCAGCGCCACGCGCTTGCGCATCCCGCCCGAGAGCTGGTGCGGCAGCCGGTCCTCGAACCCGGCCAGCCCCACCCGGCGCAGCCAGTCCCGGGCCTTGGCCAGCGACTCCTTCCGGGGCAGGCCCCGGAAGAGCGGCCCGGCGGCGACGTTGTCCTGCACCGACTTCCACGGGAAGACGGCATCGGTCTGGAACATGAAGCCCACCCGGGGGTCGACCCCCGTCACCGGCTCGCCGTGGATCAGCGTCTGCCCCTCGCTGGCGGGCTCCAGCCCCGAGACCAGCGACAGGGTGGTCGACTTGCCGCAGCCGGTCGGGCCGACCACGGCGCAGAACTCGCCGGGGGCCACCGTCATCCCCAGCTCGGACATCGCGGTGTAGACGCCCCCCGAGGGGGTGCGGAAGCGCTTGGTCGCCTGGCGCAGCTCGATCGCGGGGATCGCACTGCCGGGTGTCTGGTCCACTGGCCGGCACCACCTTCGGGGTCTCGTTGTCGGTGGCCAGACGGTAGGGCGGGCAGCGACGACCCCGGGAGTCTTGCGCGCATTGCGTGGGTTCACCGCGTTGCCCGTGGTTCTGCTCGTTCTGCGCACGGTCGCGGGGGTGGGCAAACCCGCTCCCACCAGGCACAATCGCGAGCCAGGCAGGGGGTCGCAGGAGGTGGCACGGCATGACCCGAAGCGGGCGCGGCAGGCGGCTCTCGGCCCGGATCCTCACCGGCCACCTGGCGATCCTCGCCATCACCGGCCTGATCGGCTTCGTGCTGCTCGCCTACGCCCAGCGCGCCCAGCTGGACCGCGACAACGAGCAGCGGGCCCTGGCCATCGCGCAGACCACCGCCGCCGATCCGCAGATCCAGGCGGCCATGGAGTACGGCGGCGGGGGCGACCTCGTCCAGACCGTCACCGACCGGGTGCGGGTCGCGGCCAAGGCCTCGTACGTGGTGGTGATCGACCTCGCCGGGGTGCGCCACTCGCACCCCTACCCCGAGCTGATCGGCCGCCCGGTGGAGGAGGCCCCGCCGGACGGCCGCAGCTCGGTGCGGATCGACCACGGCGCCACCGGCGCCTCCGCCAACGGCACCGCCCCGCTGCGCGGCCCGACCGGTGCCCTGGTCGGCGCGGTCTCGGTCGGCATCGCCGAGCGGGACGTGCTCGGCCAGCTCCGCCGCGAGCTGGCCACCTTCGGCGTCTACCTCGGCAGCGCGCTCGCCGTCGGCGTGACCGCCTCCTACGTGCTGGCCCGGCGGCTCAAGCGGAGCACCTTCGGCCTCGAACTGGAGGAGATCGCCGGGCTGCTCCAGGACCGCGAGGCGATGCTGCACGGCATCCGCGAGGGCGTGCTCGCCTTCGACCCGCAGGGCCGCGTCACGGTGGTCAACGACGAGGCCCGCCGGCTGCTCGGCCTCGGCACCGCGCTCGGCTCCCGGCTCGACCAGCTGCTGCCGGACGGCAGGCTGCGCCGTGCCCTCGACGGCACGCTGACCGGGGTCGACCTCACCGTGCTCACCGACAGCCACTGCCTGGCCGTCAACCGGATGCCCGTCACCCTGCACGGCCGCACCCTCGGCGCCGTGGTCACCGTCCGGGACCGCACCGAACTGGTCGGCCTGCTGCGCGAGCTGGACGCCGTCCGGGGCCTCACCGACGCCCTGCGGGCCCAGCAGCACGAGTTCGCCAACCGGCTGCACACCCTGGCCGGCCTGCTCGAACTGGGTGACCAGCAGGCCGCCCTGGACTACGCGGTGGAGCTGGGCCGGGCCGAACCCTCGGCCACCGAGGCCGTCCGGGACAGCATCGCCAACCCGCTGATGGCCGGCCTGATCGTGGCCAAGACGGCCGTGGCCGCCGAGCGGGGGGTGCGGCTGCGCCTGGTGGCGGGCTCCCGGCTCGGCGAGGACCCGGGCCATCTGCGGCGGCTGCTCACCATCGTGGGCAATCTGCTCGACAACGCCGTGGACGCGGCGGGAGCGGGCGGTGAGGTGCGGCTGCTGCTGGCCGAGCGGGCGGAGGCCGTGGTGCTGACGGTGACCGACTCCGGGCCCGGCATCCCGGCGGGCGCCCGGGAGGCGATCTTCGAGGACGGCTGGTCCACCAAGCCCGAGCGCGGCACCGCCCGGCGCGGGCTCGGGCTGGCCCTGGTGCACCGGTTGGTGCAGCGGCACGGCGGCACCATCACCGTCAGCGAGGGCCCGGGGGCGGTCTTCACCGTCACCCTGCCGCTGCCGGACGAGGAGTCGGCGTCGGCCCTGACCGGCGCCGGTCTGGAGGTGGCGTGGTGATCAGGGTGCTGGTGGTGGACGACGACTTCCGGGTGAGCGGGATCCACGCCGCGTACGTCGGGCGGGTGCCCGGCTTCGAGGTGTGCGGACAGGCGGGGACGGTGGCGGCGGCCGTCGAGGCCGTCCGGGAGCTGACGCCGGATCTGCTGCTGCTCGACGTCTACCTGCCGGACGGGAGCGGGCTCGACCTGCTGCGGCGGCTGCGGGCGGAGCCCGGGGAGCGGCCGGACGCGCTCATGATCACCGCTGCCCGGGACCTCGCCTCGGTACGGGCCGCCATGCAGCTGGGGGCGACGGGTTACCTGGTGAAGCCCTTCGGCTTCGCCGCACTCCAGGAGCGGTTGGCGGCCTACCGGGAGCTGCGCGAGCGGGTGGCCGCGCTCGACCCCGTGGCCGAGACCGGTCAGGCCGAGGTGGACGCCCTCTTCAACGCCGCCCGCCCCACGGCCGCCCCGCAGCTCCCGGCCAAGGGCCACTCCGCCCCCACCCTCGCCCTCGTCCTGGCCGCCGTCCGCCGCCACGGCGGCGACCTGTCGGCCACCCAGGTCGCCGAACGGACCGGCGTCTCCCGGGCGACCGCCCAGCGGTACCTCTCGTACTCGGTCCGGCAGGGGCTGATCCGCCTGGAGCTCCGCTACGGCGCCACCGGCCGCCCGGAGCACCGCTACCGCCCGGCGTGAGGCGGCGGCCTCTGGGGGCGCGGGGAACTGCGCGGGTGCGAGTGGAGCGGCGCGGGTGCGAGGGGAGCGGCGCGGGTGCGAGGGGAGCGGCGTAGCAGCCCGGTGCTAGGCCTCAGTTGCAGCTGCCAGCGCCGTTACGTCCATCCGCGCCGGAGTACCGGGGGCCTTGCCGCAACTCTCCGGTCGGGCCGGCTCGCTGGGGCGCTGGGCCACCTCGGCCGTCCAGCTGCGGCCGTCCTGGTGGGTGACGGTGACGGTCCAGCACCCTTCGGCGGTGGCCTGCTGAGTGAGGGTCAGAGCGTCCGCCGCCGTCTCGCCGGTGAGTTCGCGGACGGCCTGCTCGGCCGCCTGGGCCGGGCGGTCCCAGTAGGAGCGGCCGCGCGACCAGGCCGGGGCGGTCCGCCCGGCGGCCGTGGCGGCCAGCACCTCCTTGGCCGCGGTCTCGGTCAGGCGGCCGTACGCGTAGCCGTACGGGAGCACCAGCATGGTGGGGGAGAACCGGTGGCCGCCCAGGTGGGTGACCTCCCAGACCTCGCTGTGCCCCGCCGCTGCCAGCTCCGCCGCGAGTGGGCGGCCGAGCAGGGCGCAGCAGCGGTCGCGGCGGCCGTTGGTGCAGACGAGGGCGATCGGGCCGCCCTGGTGCGGGGTGCCCAGGTCGCCGTGGTCGCCGCCGCCGAGGGCCGCGAAGTCCAGCTCCAGCAGGGTCGCCGGGGCGCTGACGGACAGACGGCGCACCCAGGACCGGCCGGGCGCGGTGTGCCCGAGGATCACCGTGTGCGGTGCACCGTCCGCCGCGTCGGCGTGCCGCCCCGGCCGGCGGATCAGCGCGATCCGCACCCCCGTCCCGGCCGCCGCCGCGTCCAGCGCCCGCCCGATCGCCGCGTCCAGGTGGCTCTCGGTCATCGCCTTGGCCCCCAGGGCCCCGTCTGCTCGATCAGCAACCAGGTGGTCGCCGTGGCCGCGGTGGCGGCCAGGGGTTCGGCCAGCTCGGCGGAGATCGTCGTACAAGTACTCACGGTCGAACCTTAGCCATTCAGGGGCGCGGGGAACTGCGCGAGGGCGGAAGAAGCACACCTGTCAGCTCAGGAAGAGACCCAGTTGCACCGTCAACGGATAGTGCAACTGGGTCTCGGAGTAAGACAGCGGCAGAGCAGGGGGGTTGGCCGCGCCGTTCCCCGCACCCCTAGAGGATCACGCCGAAGGTCCGGCCACCGCCGCGATCGGCGAGGGCACCGGAGTGCCCGAGCCGTCGCGGCGCGGGTCGCGCTCGGGAAGCGTGACCGGGTTGCCGTTGGCGGCCGCCGCGCGGGCCGGGGCCGGGCCGGCCCAGGCGAAGAGGAGGGTGTCCTCGCCGCGGAGGAAGCGCTGGCAGCGGACGCCGCCGGTGGCGCGGCCCTTGCGCGGGTACTGCTCGAAGGGGGTGAGCTTCCAGCTGCTCTGCTGGTCGCCCGCGAGGGTGCCGGCCGAGCCCGCGACCGAGACCACCACCGCGTCGGCGGCCGGGTCGACGGCGGTGAAGGAGAGCACCCGGGCGCCGTCGGAGAGCTTGATGCCCGCCATGCCGCCCGCCGGGCGGCCCTGCGGGCGGACGGAGCCGGCCGGGTAGCGGAGCAACTGGGCGTCGGAGGCGATGAAGACCAGGTCCTCCTCGCCGGTGCGCAGCTCGACCGCGCCGACCAGCCGGTCGCCGTCCTTGAGCGCGATCACCTCGAACTCGTCCTTGTTGGCCGGCCACTCGGGCACCACCCGCTTGACCACGCCCTGCTCGGTGCCGAGCGCGAGGCCGGGGGAGGACTCGTCCAGGGTGGTGAGGGCGATGGCCCGCTCGCCGTCCTCCAGGCGGAGGAACTCGGAGACCTGCGCGCCACCCGCCAGCGAGAGCGTGGAGGAGGGCGGCAGCCCGGGCAGGTCGATCACCGGGAGGCGCAGCACCCGCCCGGCCGTGGTGACCACGCCCACGTCGGCCCGGGCGGTGGCCGGGACGGCGGAGACGATCACGTCGTGCTTGGCCCGGGCGGCCGTGGCCTCGGCCTCGACCGGCTCGCCGTCCGCGGTGCGGGCCAGCAGGCCGGTGGAGGAGAGCAGCACCCGGCATGGGTCGTCCGCGACCTCCAGCGGTACCGAGAGCGCCGCGCTCGGCGCCGACCCGGCCTCGAGGAGCACGGTGCGCCGCTCGGTGGCGAACTGCTTGCCCACGGCGGCCAGCTCATTGGAGACCACCGAGCGCAGCCGGGTGTCGGACTCCAGGATCTCGGTCAGCTCGGCGATCTCGGCGAGCAGCTTCTCCTGCTCCGTCTCCAGCTCGACCCGGTCGAAGCGGGTCAGGCGGCGCAGCGGGGTGTCCAGGATGTACGCGGTCTGCGTCTCGGTGAGCCCGAAACGCTCCATCAGGCGCTCCTTGGCCTGGGTCGCGTTGTCGCTGGAACGGATGATCGCGATGACCTCGTCGATGTCGACCAGCGCGACCAGCAGGCCCTCGACCAGGTGCAGCCGCTCCTGCCGCTTGCGGCGGCGGAACTCGCTGCGCCGCCGCACCACGGTGAAGCGGTGGTCGACGTAGACCTCGAGCAGCTCCTTGAGGCCCAGCGTCAGCGGCTGGCCGTCGACCAGGGCGACGTTGTTGATGCCGAAGGTCTCCTCCATCGGCGTCAGCTTGTAGAGCTGCTCGAGCAGGGCCTCGGGCACGAAGCCGTTCTTGACCTCGATGACCAGGCGCAGGCCGTGCTCACGGTCGGTCAGGTCCTTGACGTCGGCGATGCCCTGGAGCTTCTTGGCGCCGACCAGGTCCTTGATCTTGGAGATGACCTTCTCCGGGCCGACGCTGAACGGCAGCTCGGTGACCACGATGCCCTTGCGGCGGGCGGTGACGGCCTCGATCGAGACGGTGGCACGGATCTTGAAGGTGCCGCGCCCGCTCTCGTAGGCGTCCCGGATGCCCGAGAGGCCGACGATCCGGCCGCCGGTGGGCAGGTCCGGGCCGGGCACGAAGCGCATCAGGGCGTCGAGGTCGGCCTGCGGGTGCTTGATCAGGTGCCGGGCGGCGGCCACCACCTCGGCGAGGTTGTGCGGCGGCATGTTGGTGGCCATGCCGACGGCGATCCCGGAGGCGCCGTTGACCAGCAGGTTGGGGAAGGCGGCGGGGAGCACGGTGGGCTCCTGCTCGCTGCCGTCGTAGTTGGGGCCGAAGTCGACGGTGTCCTCGTGGATCGACTCGACCAGCGCCATCGAGGCGTTGGTCAGCCGCGACTCGGTGTACCGCATGGCGGCCGGCGGGTCGTCGTTGCCGAGCGAGCCGAAGTTGCCGTGGCCGTCGATCAGCGGCAGCCGCATCGAGAACGGCTGGGCCATCCGGACCACGGAGTCGTAGATCGAGGCGTCACCGTGCGGGTGCAGACGGCCCATCACCTCGCCGACCACGCGGGCGCACTTCACGTGCGCGCGGTCGGGGCGCAGGCCCATCTCGTTGGCCTGGTAGAGGATGCGGCGGTGCACCGGCTTGAGGCCGTCCCGCGCGTCGGGCAGGGCGCGGGAGTAGATCACCGAGTAGGCGTACTCCAGGAAGGAGCCCTGCATCTCGTCCACGACGTCGACGTCGAGGATGCGCTCCTCGTAGTCTCCGGGCGGCGGGGTGGGCGAACTGCGGCGGGCCATCGCGGCGGGGCTCCCTACGTGTGTCTGGCTACGTCGTTCCTGTAACTGCTGAATCCGTGCATGGGTACGGCGCCCCCCATTGTGGACCCTCCCGCCGACAAGCCCCGCTTCGGGCTGCCGGGGCCGCCGCTTCCGCCCGTGGCGAACGCCCGGTCAGCGCGGGCACATCACGGGCGCTCACGCGTTGCACCACAATGGGGGCCAGCTCCAGACCCTCACGCCGACCACGGCACGGCGCTCCAGCGCCGTCAGCGCCGATCAAGCCCGGAAAGGACCGGTGACCGCATGGCCAACCCGGCCCCCGCCACCACCCGAGGTCTCGCCATCACCGAGCACCGCCTGGCCAACGGCCTGCGCGTGGTGCTCTCCGAGGACCACCTCACACCGGTCACCGCAGTCTGCCTCTGGTACGACGTGGGTTCGCGCCACGAGGTGAAGGGCCGCACCGGGCTGGCCCACCTCTTCGAGCACCTGATGTTCCAGGGCTCGGCCAACGTCTCGGGCAACGGCCACTTCGAGCTGGTGCAGGGCGCGGGCGGCTCGCTCAACGGCACCACCAGCTTCGAGCGCACCAACTACTTCGAGACCATGCCCGCCCACCAGTTGGAGCTCGCGCTCTGGCTGGAGGCCGACCGGATGGGCTCGCTGCTGGCCGCCCTGGACGACACGTCCATGGAGAACCAGCGCGACGTGGTCAAGAACGAGCGCCGCCAGCGCTACGACAACGTGCCCTACGGCACCGCCTTCGAGAAGCTGGTCGCCCTCGCCTTCCCCGAGGACCACCCGTACCACCACACCCCGATCGGCTCGATGGCCGACCTGGACGCGGCCACCCTGGAGGACGCCCGCGCGTTCTTCCGCACCTACTACGCGCCCAACAACGCCGTGCTCTCGATCGTCGGCGACCTCGACCCGGCGCAGACCATCGCCTGGGTGGAGAAGTACTTCGGTTCGATCCCCGGCCACGACGGCAAGCAGCCCCCGCGCGACGGCGCGCTGCCCGGGATCATGGGCGCCGAGGCCCGCGAGCTGGTCCTGGAGGACGTGCCCTCCCGCGCGCTGATGGCCGCCTACCGGCTGCCGCAGGACGGCACCCGCGAGGCCGACGCCGCCGACCTGGCGCTGACCGTCCTCGGCTCCGGCGAGTCCAGCCGGCTGTACAACCGCCTGGTCCGCCACGACCGCACCGCCGTCACCGCCGGCTTCGGCCTGCTCCGCCTGGCCGGGGCGCCCTCGCTGGGCTGGCTGGACGCCAAGACCTCCGGCGAGGCGACGATCGAGCAGATCGAGACCGCCGTCGAGGAGGAGCTGGCCCGCTTCGCCGCCGAGGGCCCCACCGCCGAGGAGCTGGAGCGCGCCCAGGCCCAGATCGAGCGCGAGTGGCTGGACCGGCTCACCACGGTGGCCGGCCGCGCCGACGAACTCTGCCGGTACGCCGTCCTGTTCGGCGACCCCAAGCTGGTCAACACCGCCCTCGACCGCGTCCTCGACGTGACCGCCGAGGAGGTCCGGGCCGTGGCCGAGGCCTGCCTGCGGGCCGACAACCGGGCCGTGCTGGTGTACGAGCCGACCACCGCCGACGACGAGACCGAGGAGGACGCGGCATGACCGACGTGACCCCCGCCATGACCTTCCACCCGCAGCCCACCCCGGGCGCCCCGACCCCGTGGGCCTTCCCGGCCCCCGAGCGCACCACCCTGGCCAACGGCCTCACCGTGCTCTCCTGCCACCGCCCCGGCCAGCAGCTGGTCGCCGTGGACGTGCAGCTGGACGCGCCGCTGGCCGCCGAGCCGGCCGGTCTGGACGGCGTGGCCAACATCCTGGCCCGGGCCCTCAACGAGGGCACCGACAGCCTGGACGCCGAGCAGTTCGCGGCCGAGCTGGAGCGCGCCGGGGCCACCCTGGACACCTCCACCGACCACCCCGGCCTGCGGGTCTCGCTCGAGGTGCCCGCCTCCCGCCTGGAGCGCGGCCTCACCCTGCTGGCCGACGCGCTGCGCGCCCCCGCGCTGCCCGAGGCCGAGATCGAGCGCCTGGTGGCCAACCGCCTGGACGAGATCACCCACGAGCAGGCCAACCCGGCCCGCCGCGCGGCCAAGGCGCTCTACGCCACGCTGTTCGACGGAGCCGACCGCCTCTCCCGCCCGCGCAACGGCACCACCGACACGGTCAAGAACATCACCCGGGCCGCCGTCCAGGAGTTCTACGCCGGGTACGTGCGCCCCTCCACCGCGACCGCCGTGGTGGTCGGCGACCTCACCGGCGTCGACCTGCCGGCCCTGCTGGAGGCCACCCTCGGCCGCTGGACGGCCGGCCCGGCCACCCCCAGCACGCACGCCCCCGTGGTGGCCGACGACGCCGGCCGGGTGGTCATCGTCGACCGGCCCGGCTCGGTGCAGACCCAGCTGCTGATCGGCCGGATCGGCCCGGACCGCCACGACCCGGCCTGGGCCGCCCAGCTGCTCGGCACCTACTGCCTCGGCGGCACCCTCACCTCCCGGCTCGACCGGGTGCTGCGCGAGGAGAAGGGCTACACCTACGGCGTCCGCGCCTTCGCCCAGCCGCTGCGCTCCGGCGCCGACGGCTCCGGCCGGGCCCTTATGGCGATCAGCGGTTCGGTGGACACCGCCTCCACCGCCCCGGCGCTGGAGGACACCTGGAAGATCCTGCGCACCCTGGCCGCCGAGGGCCTGACCGACGCCGAGCGCGAGGAGTCGGTGCAGTACCTGGTCGGGGTCGCCCCGCTCAAGTACGAGACGGCCGGCTCGGTCGCCTCCACCCTGGCCGACCAGGTCGAGCAGAGTCTGCCCGACGACTACCAGGCCCGGATCTACCGCGAGTTGGCCGAGCTGGAGACGGCCGCGGCCACCGCCGCCGTGGTCGCCGCGTACCCGGCCGACCGCCTGGTCACCGTGCTGGTCGGCGACGCCGCCGCGATCGCCGAGCCGGTCCGCGCGCTCGGCATCGGCGAGGTGACGGTCGTCAGCTGACGACGCGTCGCGCTCCGGTGCGGGGCGGCTCTCCGGAGCCGCCCCGCACCGTTTTTTAATGCCTTGCCGGTCCCTCACGGAGTGTGGGTAGATATCCCCGTCGCCCACGGTGGGTGACCGAATCACCGGAGAGGAGGCGGTCCACATGCGGGTCGAGCCAACCACCTATCGCTCCCCAGGGCTGCCGTCCCTCCGACGCACCTGCGCCTTCGCGGCCTGAGCGCCCCTGATCTTCCCGAGCCACGCCGGACGCTTCGCGTGGCAGTCCTCCCTCTCCCGGGCCTTCGCGGCCTAGGCTTGAACCTGCCGACCCTTGGAGGTCGTTCACCATGTCGTACACCGAAGTTCCGGGCATCCGGGTGCCGATCCGGATGTGGACGGATCCCGCCACCGTCGAGGGCGCGGCCATGCAGCAGCTGCGCAACATCAGCTCGCTGCCCTGGCTGCACGGCCTGGCCGTGATGCCGGACGTGCACCTGGGCAAGGGCGCGACCGTCGGCTCGGTGATCGCGATGCGCGGCGCCGTCTGCCCGGCCGCCGTCGGCGTGGACATCGGCTGCGGGATGAGCGCGGTGAAGACCACGCTCACCGCGAAGGACCTGCCCGACGACCTCTCCCGGCTGCGCTCGAAGATCGAGCAGATCATCCCGGTCGGCCAGGGCAAGCACAGCGACCCGGTCGACCCGCGCAAGCTCCACGGTCACCCCACCGCCGGTTGGGACGACTTCTGGGGGCGCTTCGACGAGGTCGCCCCGGAGGTGAAGTGGCGGCGCGAGCGGGCCATGCAGCAGATGGGCACGCTGGGCGGCGGCAACCACTTCATCGAGGTCTGCGTCGACACCACCGGCGCGGTCTGGCTGATGCTGCACTCCGGTTCGCGCAACATCGGCAAGGAGCTGGCCGAGCACCACATGGGCGTGGCCCGCTCGCTCCCGCACAACCAGGGCCTGGTCGACCGCGACCTCGCGGTCTTCATCGCGGACACCCCGCAGATGGGCGCCTACCGGCAGGACCTGTTCTGGGCGCAGGAGTACGCCAAGCACAACCGCGCGATCATGATGGCCCTGTTCCAGGACATCGTCCGCCGCGAGTTTCCGAAGGCCAAGGTCGGCTTCGATTCCGTCATCAGCTGCCACCACAACTACGTGGCGGAGGAGCGGTACGACGGCGTCGACCTGCTGGTCACCCGCAAGGGCGCGATCCGGGCCGGTTCCGGTGAGTACGGGATCATCCCGGGCTCGATGGGCACCGGTTCGTACATCGTCCGCGGGCTGGGCAACGCCGACTCGTTCAACTCCGCCTCGCACGGCGCGGGCCGCAAGATGAGCCGCACCGCGGCCAAGAAGCGGTTCACGACGAGCGACCTGGCGGAGCAGACCAAGGGCGTCGAGTGCCGCAAGGACCCCGGCGTGGTCGACGAGATCCCCGGCGCGTACAAGCCGATCGAGAAGGTCATCGCCCAGCAGAAGGACCTGGTCGAGGTGGTCGCCCAGCTGAAGCAGGTGGTCTGCGTCAAGGGCTGACGCGGTGTCGGGCAGGCTGTACTCGGCCTGCCCGACCGGCTGTCGGGAGTTCAGTGAATGCAGTCGCACGGCCGGGTTCCTCGTACGTGCGCCGGGCCATCATCGAAGGATGACGACGGGGAGCGAACCGGCAGAGCCTAGGCCGCCACGGCCGCCTGGAGACTCGAACGGCGAGGGAAGATGGGCTGCCACCGCGGCGCTGGCGGGAGTGGTGGCCGCGCTTGTCGCCGTCATCGCATACGTGGTGCCACCGGATCCGGGCCCGGCGTCCGCTCCTGGCCCGAGCCCGACCACCGCTGCGCCGACCATCGCCGTGCCGACTACTGCTGCGCCGACCACCGCTGCGCCGTCCCCACCAGTGCCGTTCCCGTCCCCACCGCCGAGCACGCCGAGCCCAGCCGCGTCCACAACCAGTCAGCGGCCCGCACCGGATCCACTGGTCACCCTGACCTCGGGCCCCCCGATGGGCTGCGCCAAGGCTCAGGGCGTCGTGCAGAGGTTCAACCGAACGGCCGGTTCGACCATGACGAGCCGGCGGGCAGCCGCAGCGCAGGCGTACCAGGACATGCCCGTCGAGTCGGACAATGCTTCCGTGCGCTCCGTCCTCACCCAGCTGTGGGGAGATTTCGGGACATTGCAGCTCTCCGAGATGGAGAACTACGACGAGGGCATCACCCACGTCAACGAGGACGTCAAGACCCTGAACAGCTTCTGCGTGCCGCCCGGCTGACGAGCGGCACGCCTCACCCCAGGTGCAGGGCCGAGGCGCAGGGGCTCTCCCAGTCGATCGGCCCGCAGAGGGTGGCGGGGGAGTCGCTGCCGTACGGGTCCAGCTCGACGGAGCTGGCGGCGCTGGTCAGCACCAGGAGTCGGTCGGCGGTCACCGTCCAACTGCCGGTGACGGTACCGGGCCAGGCGGCCCAGTCGTGGTCCGGGTCGCGGACGGTGGCGGTGAAGGTGTGGTCGGGGCGTAGCTCCAGGCGGCCGCCGCGGGTGCTCAGCCAGGAGCCGGTGAGGGTGGAGTCCGGGCCGCCGGGCCAGGGTTGTTCGGCCGCGTAGGCGGTGGCGGCCCAGCCGGCGCCGCCGGTGAGCAGGAGAGCTCCGGCCAGTGCGGCGCTCCACCGGCGCCAACCCGCCGCTCTGCGTAGGGCCACCAGGACGGCGACCAGTGCGGCCTGCACCGGCCAGCAGGGCATCAGCAGCATGGCCAGGACCCAGCAGGCCATCCGTCGCAGCGAGCCCTCCTGTCCGAGCTGGCGCAGCGCCGCGCAGCCGGCGAGGACGGCCCACCCCTTGGCGACGCCCCAGTAGAGGCCTGCTCCGCCGGTGTCCCGGAAGTCCGGCCCGTTCAGGTCGAAGAGGAACCAGAAGAGCTGCCAGGCCAGCACCGCGAGCACCCCCGCCACGGCCACCAGCGCCAGCACCGCCTTGGCCGCACCCCTGACCTGCCGCATGCCCCGCCCCCCGTCGCCTCGGCTGTCGGACCGCCAGTGATCACGTCCCGCGGGCGGTGCCGGTTCCGGCGGGGCGTCAATTCGTTCGGGGCGTACACCGGCCAGGTATTAAGATCACGCGATTCGTTCGAGCAGGTGGGTACGGGGGAGCGGGCCGATGGCGGAGGAGTTCGAGGCGCCGGGCAGAGGGGCCAAGGTCGCGGGGGTGGTGGCGGCGGCCGTGGTGACCCTGGGGTCGGTGGGCCTGATGGTGGGCTGGGGGACGGGCGCGATCGGCGGGCTGCCGACGCTGGGCGGCGCGGGGGCCACGGCCGCCGGGCCGGCCGCCTGCAAGGCGCCGGTGGCGGAGGACCCGCCCGGCTACCCGGCGCTCTGCGCCGCGTTCAACCGGCCCGACCTGCCCGTGCTGGTCGGCGCGCCGACCGAGCGGGTGTCGAACGCCCACTCCGCGAGCAGCGTGACGACCGGGGCGGACGGGAAGAAGGCGGGGGCGCCGGCCGTGGAGGTGCAGATCGGGGCGGTCGACGTCCGGGTCGAGGACGTGCCGGGGCTCTCGCTGGAGGACTACAAGCTGTTCACCACGCCCACCCCCACCGCGCTGCTGGGCCACCCCGCGCTCACCTACTCGGACCACACGCTGGCCGTCTCCTTCGCGCTCGGCGGCAGCGGCAAGTCGACCACCGGCCGGGGCGGCGTGGCCCACCACCTGGCCGTCGCCAAGGGCGACAAGGCGGGCGGCGGGGCGTACGAGATCTCCATCTGGCGCCAGGACGACCAGCAGCCGGACGAGGCGGCCCTGACCCGGATCGCCCTCAAGGTGCTGCCGACCCTGCCGGGCTGGGCCGCGGCGCAGTAGCGAGCAATGCCCTGCGGGGTTCAGAGCAGCCGTTCGGCGAGCATGAAGACGGCCGTGCCCGCAAAGATGCTGAGCAGGGAGTTGTGCCGCCACAGGTGCAGCCCGGCGGTGGCGGCCACGCCGAGCAGGGTGGGCAGGCCGTACGGGTGGGCCGTCAGGTCCAGGTCGCGCAGGGTGTAGACGGTCAGGATCACCATCACGCCGGTGGGCATGGTGGTGGCCAGGAAGGCGACCAGCGCGGAGGCGCGGAGCCGGCCGAGCAGGGCGAAGGGGGCGGCCCGCAGGGTGAAGGTGACGGCGAACATCACGCCGAGCCCGGCGAGCAGATAGCGGTCAGAGGGCACGGCGGGCTCGCTCCCGGAGCAGGTGGCGGACGGTCAGGGCGGCGACGTACAGCCCGAGGGCCACCACCAGCAGCTGGCCCTTGGCGAGCAGCAGCGCGAGCAGCGCGCAGAGCAGGCCGAGCACCGGCCCCGGCACGTCGCGGGCCGCCCGGTACCCGTCGATGGCCAGCACCACGAAGAGCGCGGTGAGCGCGAAGTCCAGCCCGTGCAGCCCGGCCGGCAGGGCCGTCCCGACCAGGGCGCCGCCGAGCCCGCCGACCACCCAGTAGCCCTGGCAGAGCGCCTGGATGGCCAGCATCCGCCCGCCGGTCAGCTCCTCGGCCGGCTTGGTGGCCACGATCGCGTAGGCCTCGTCGGTGAGCGCGTAGACGGCGTAGGCCCGGCCGAGCCGGCCGCGGATGCGGTGCAGCGGGAAGGAGAGCCCGTAGAACACGTGCCGGAAGTTGACCAGGAAGGTGGTCACCGCGACGGAGGCCAGCGGGGTGAGCGCCAGGAAGAGCCCGATGGCCAGGAACTCCAGCGAGCCGGCGTAGATCAGCAGCGAGAAGAGCGGGGTCCACCACCAGGCGAAGCCGCTGCGGGTGAGCAGGACGCCGAAGGCGAGCCCGAGCGGGAAGAGGCCCAGGCCCACGCCCAGGGTGTCCCGGACGGCGGCGCGCAGCGGGTGCGGCGCGGTCGGTTCGGGGGCGACGGTCATCCGGAGAGCGTACGGGCGCCCGATCGGGCCGGTCGGGTGCGTTCACCCCTCGGGCAGGGCCGGCGGCGCACCGGGTCAGAATGGCCGGATGGACGCGGACACGGGCAGGGCGACGGCGGGCAGGACGACGGGCGAGGCTCCAGGTGGGGTTTCGGGCGGGGTTTCGGCTGGGGGCGAGGACCACCAGCGGCTGCTGGAGGAGGCGATGGCCGCGGCGCTGGCGCTGCCGGCCCGGGGGCGGTCGGCGGACTACATCCCGGCGCTGGCCTGCGCCGATCCGGGTGCCTTCGGCATGGCCCTGGCCACCGTGGACGGCGGGCTGTACGGGGTGGGGGAGTGGCGCCGGCCGTTCTCGATCCAGAGCGTCTCCAAGCTCTTCACCCTCGCGCTGGCCCTGGCCGAGGGCGGCGACAGCCTCTGGCAGCGGGTCGGCCGGGAGCCCTCCGGCAATCCGTTCAACTCGCTGGTGCAGCTGGAGTCCGAACAGGGCATCCCGCGCAACCCGTTCATCAACGCGGGCGCGCTGGTCGCCACCGACCGCCTGCTGGAGCTGACCGGAGACGCGGCGGGCGCTGTCCGCGACTTCCTCCGGGCGGAGAGCGGCAACCCCGACATCACCACCGACGACTCGGTGGCCGCCTCCGAGGCCCGGCACGGCCACCGCAACGCCGCGCTGGCCCACTTCATCGCCAGCTACGGCAACCTGCGCAACCCGGTCGACAGCGTGCTCGCCCACTACTACGCGCACTGCGCGATCTCGGCCTCCTGCGCGGACCTCGCGCTGGTCGGCCGCTTCCTGGCCCGGCACGGCCTGCGGGCCGACGGCTCCCGGCTGCTGACCCGCAGTGAGGCCAAGCGGGTCAACGCCGTGCTGCTCACCTGCGGCACCTACGACGCGGCCGGCGATTTCGCCTACCGGGTCGGCCTCCCGGGCAAGAGCGGCGTCGGCGGCGGCATCCTCACCGTCATCCCGGGGCGCGGCGCCCTCTGCGTCTGGAGCCCGGGGCTCGACCGGGCGGGCAACTCGGTGCTCGGTGTCGCGGCGCTCGACGCCCTGACCACGGCGACGGGCTGGTCGATCTTCTGAGCGGAACCACAACAGGGGCGCGGGGAACTGCGCGAGCTCGGAAGGCTACAGATCTGAGCCTTCCGAGCTCGCGCAGTTCCCCGCGCCCCTGGGATGGTGCAACGTGCCGCTGGAGAAGGAGTGCTCAGGCGGCAGCCGGGAGCTCGTCGAGGCCCTCCTGGACCAGCTTGGCCAGGCGGTCGAGGGCCTCGTCGGCGTTGTCGGCCTCGGAGGCGAGGACGACGGCGTCGCCGCCCTGGGCGCCGAGGGCGAGCAGGGCCAGCATGGAGGCGGCGTTGACCGGGTTTCCGCCCTCCTTGGCGATGGTGACGGGCACGCCGACGGCGGCGGCCGCCCGGACGAAGACGGAGGCGGGACGGGCGTGCAGGCCCTCGGGCCAACCGATGGTGACGCGGCGCTCAGCCATGTGACGTGCCTTTCAGGTGGTGCTGGGTGGAGCCATGTTGTCTAGACCAGTGTTGCACGTGGCGCAGCCGAACGCGTCCTCGGCGGCACCCCTGACGTACTCCACGGCGTACTCCGACGCGTACTCCATTCAGAGAAAGGCACCGCTCGCCGCCGCGCAACACCCCCGCCGCCGGATAACCTGGCCGACGTGGAGCAGCACCGCCCTGACCAGCACGGCTACCCCCAGCACTGGGAGGCCGACATCCTGTTGCGCGACGGCGGCACCGCCCGGATCCGCCCGATCACCGAGGGCGACGCCGAGCGGCTGGTGGAGTTCTACGAGCAGGTCTCGGACCAGTCCAAGTACTTCCGGTTCTTCGCGCCCTACCCCCGGCTGAGCGACAAGGACGTCCGCCGCTTCACCCACCACGACTTCGTGAACCGGGTCGGCCTGGCCGTGGTCGTCCGGGACCACTTCATCGCCACCGTCCGGTACGACCGGATCGACCCGGACGGGCGGCCCTCGGAGACCGGCACCGACGCCGAGGTGGCCTTCCTGGTGCAGGACGCCCACCAGGGGCGGGGCGTGGCCTCCGCGCTGCTCGAACACATCGCCGCCTGCGCCCAGGAGCGCGGCATCCGCCGGTTCACCGCCGAGGTGCTGCCGGAGAACCGCAAGATGGTGAAGGTCTTCACCGACGCCGGCTACACCCAGCGCCGCAGCTTCGCCGACGGCGTGGTGCACCTGGAGTTCGACCTGGAACCCACCGCCGCCTCGCTGGCCGTGATGCGGGCCCGCGAGCACCGGGCCGAGGCCCGGTCGATCCAGCGGCTGCTGACGCCCCGTTCGGTCGCGGTGCTCGGCGTCTCCCGCCACCCGCAGTCGGTGGGCCGGGCGCTGCTGCGCGATCTGGCCGACTTCACCGGGCCGGTCTACGCGGTGAACCGCAACGCCGAGCCGGGCACCGACCTGGACGGCCGGCCCAGCTACCGCTCGCTCCTCGAGATCCCCGGCCCGGTGGACCTCGCGGTGATCGCGGTGCCCGCCGCCGCCGTGCCGGCCGCCGTGGCCGACTGCGGCGCGCACGGGGTGCGCGGCCTGGTGGTGGTCACCGCCGGGTACGCCGAGACCGGGCCCGAGGGCCGGGACCGGCAGCGGGCGCTGGTGCGCCAGGCCCGGGCCGCCGGGATGCGGGTGATCGGCCCGAACGCCTTCGGCCTGCTCAACACCGACCCCGAGCACCGGCTGAACGCCTCGCTCGCCCCGGTGCTGCCCGCGCGCGGCCCGTTCGGCCTCTTCTGCCAGTCCGGCGCGATCGGCGTCGCCCTGCTCGAGGCCGCGCACCGGCGCGGCCTGGGCGTCTCCTCCTTCGCCTCGGTCGGCAACCGGGCCGACGTCTCCGGCAACGACTGGCTCCAGTACTGGGCCGAGGACGAGGCCACCGAGGTGGTGCTGCTCTACCTGGAGTCCTTCGGCAACCCGCGCAAGTTCACCCGGATCGCCCGCCGGCTGGCCCTGGCCAAGCCGGTCGTGGTGGTCAAGGGAGCCCGGCACACCGGCAGCCTGCCGCCCGGCCACGCCGTCCAGCCGGCCGCCGGGCGACTGCGCGACGCCACCGTGGACGCGCTCTTCCAGCAGGCCGGGGTGCTCCGGGTGGAGACCATCACCGAGCTGTTCGACACCGGCGAGCTGCTCGGCTGCCAGCCGCTGCCGGCCGGCGACCGGGTCGCCGTGGTGGGCAACTCCGACTCGCTCGGCCTGCTCACCTACGACGCCTGCCTGAGCGCCGGGCTGCGCCCGCGCACCCCGGTGGACCTGACCACCGGCGCCACCGGCGAGAACTTCCGGATCGCGCTGGACACCGCCCTCGCCGACCCCGGGGTGGACGCGGTGATCGCGGTGGCCATCCCCCCGATCGCCGCCCAGGGCGCCGCCGCCCTGCCCGAGGTGACCAGGCTCACCCAGCCCGTGCTGGGCGCGGACGAGCCCGAGTTCGCCGAGGCGCTGCTCGAATCCGCCGCCCGGGCCCGGCAGCTCGGCAAGCCGCTGCTGCTCACCCACCTCGCGCTCACCGAGCTGCCCGAGCGCCTGCGCGCCGGGCGGGTGCCCGCCTACTCCGCCCCCGAGCGCGCCGTGCACGCCCTCGCGCACGCCGTCCGCTACGCCGACTGGCGACGCCGCACCGCCGAGGCGGAGGAGACCGCCCGGGTGCCCGAGCTCGAGCGCGTCGACGAGCACCGGGCCCGGGTCCTGGTCGAGCGGGCCCTCGGCACCCGGACGGCTGCCGCTGCCCGGCTGCAGAGCGGCGGTGCCAGGATCACGCTTCCGGAGGACCGGGCGGCCGAGCTGCTCGGCGCCTACGGCATCGAGGTGCTGCCCACCCTGCCCGCCCCCGACGAGGCCGCCGCGCTGCGGGCCGCCGCCGCGCTCGGCTACCCGGTCGCGCTCAAGGCCACCGCCGAGCGGTTCCGCAATCGGCCCGACCTCGGCGGCGTGCGGCTGGACCTCACCGGCGAGGCCGGGCTGATCCGGGCCTTCCGCGAGCTGGACCGGCTGCTCGGCGGGGCCGAGCGGGCCAAGCTGGTGGTGCAGCGGCTCGCCCCGCGCGGGGTGGACACCGTGATCGGCGCCACCGTCGACCCGGCGGTGGGCGCGATCCTCTCGTTCGGACTGGCGGGCGCCCCGGCCGAACTGCTGGACGACCTCGCGCACCGGCTGATCCCGGCCACCGACCGGGACGTGGCCGCGCTGATCCGCGAGGTGCGGGCCGCCCCGCTGCTGTTCGGCTGGCGCGGTGCCGCCCCGGTGGACACCGGCGCGCTGGAAGAACTGCTGCTGAGGGTCTCGCGGCTGGTGGACGACCTGCCGGAGGTGGCCTCGGTCGACCTGGCCCCCGTGGTGGTCGCCCCGCAGGGCCTCGCGGTGCTCGGCGCCCGGGTGCGGGTCGCACCGCTCCCGGTCCGCAGCGATCTGGGACCGCGCGCCATGAGCACGCTGTAACCTTCCTTGGTTGCGCCTGCCAAGGGGCGCTCGATACGCCCGGGAGCGCGGCCACCCGCCCCGCACCCCCGGCGCGGCATGCCAGGATGGAGCTATGGCGAAGACCGGTACCACCTCGACCCAGGACCTGCGCTCGGCGATCGAGCGCAGCGGCTACTACCCGGCGCTGGTGTCCGAGGCCGTCGAAGCCGCGATCGGGCCCGAGCCGATCACCTCGTACCTGGTGCACCAGGAGACCACCTTCGACGCCAACGAGGTGCGCCGGCACGTCACCGTGCTGGTGCTCACCCCGTCCCGCTTCGTGGTCAGCCACACCGACGAGCAGGCCGCCGACGCGACCAGCCCGGTGCCGTACGCCACCACCTCCACCGAGGTGGTCCGGCTGGACCGGATCGGCTCCGTGGTGCTCAGCCGGATGGTCGCCAACCCCGAGACGTACACCCCCGGCACGCCGCCCCGCGAGGTGGTGCTGACCATCGGCTGGGGCGCCGTGCAGCGCCTGGACCTGGAGCCGGCCGGCTGCTCCGACCCGAACTGCGAGGCCGACCACGGCTACACCGGTTCGGCCACCGCCGACGACCTGTCGCTGCGGGTCAGCGAGGCCGGGGACGGCCCGGAGACGGTCGCCCAGGCGCTGGTCTTCGCCCGCGCGCTGTCCGAGGCGACCATCGCCGACCAGGGCTGACCGCACCGATGAGCCTCGGTTACGACGCCTTCGAGATCCTCGACCCCGCCTCCGCCCCGGCCCCGGCCTACGGCACCGGCGCGCTCGCCGACCTGCTGCCCGCCGTGGCGGCCGGGCTCGGCGTGCCCGGGTACACCGCCGGGCTGCCGCTGGAGCCGGCCGACCGGGTCTGCGTCTTCCTGGTCGACGGCATGGGCTGGGAGCTGATCAGGCGTCACCCCGAGTACGCGCCCTACCTCAACTCGCTCATCGCGCAGGGCGGCCGGGCGATCACCTCGGGCTTCCCCTCCACCACCGCCACCTCGCTGGCCTCGGTGGGCACCGGGCTGACCCCCGGCGAGCACGGCCTGGCCGGGTACACCCTGGCGGTGCCCGGCGAGGGCTTCCTGATGAACCAGCTGCGCTGGCACCCGCAGGTCGACCCCAAGGGCTGGCAGCCGCACCCCACCGTCTTCCAGCGCGCCGACCAGGCCGGGGTGGCCACCTGCCAGGTCTCCTCCCCGCTCTTCTCGCAGACCCCGCTCACCCAGGTCGCGCTCTCCGGCGGCACCTTCCTCGGCCGCACCACCGGCGAGGAGCGGATGGACCTGGCGGCCCGCTGGCTGGCCGACCACGACCGGGCGCTCTGCTACACCTACGTCAGCGAGCTGGACGCCGCGGGCCACCGCTTCGGCGTGGACTCGGACGACTGGCGGATGATGCTCGACACGGTGGACCGGCTGGTCAAGCGGCTCGCCGAGCAGCTCCCGCCGCGCTCCGCGCTCTACGTCACGGCCGACCACGGCATGATCGACATCGCCCCCGAGGACCGGATCGACTTCGACGAGGACTGGGAGCTCAGCGCGGGCGTCTCGCTGCTCGGCGGCGAGGGCCGGGCCCGGCACGTCTACGCGGTGCCCGGCGCGGCGGCCGACGTGTTCACCTGCTGGAGCGAGGTGCTCGGCGACCGGATGTGGGTGGCCACCCGCGACCAGGCGATAGCCGCCGGCTGGTTCGGCCCGGTGGTCGAGGACCGGGTCTACCACCGGATCGGCGACGTGGTCGCCGCCGCCCGGGACGACATCGCGATCACCGCCTCCCGGCGCGAGCCCGGCGAGTCCTCGATGATCGGCCTGCACGGGTCGATGACTCCCGTCGAGCAGCTCGTCCCGCTGCTCGAAGTCCGCAGCTGAACCCCTCTGTACCGAAAGGCCCCCGCTCCACCCATGGCTGACCTGGTGTTCTTCTCCGGCACGATGGACTGCGGCAAGTCCACCCTCGCGCTCCAGCTGGACCACAACCACGCCGCGCGCGGCCGGCAGGGCATCATCTTCTCCCGGCACGACCGGGCCGGGGCCTCCACCATCTCCAGCCGGCTGGGCCTGCGGGCCGTCGCGGTGGAGGTGACCGACGCCTTCGACTTCCACGCGCACGTGGTCCAGCTACTCTCGGCCGGCGGCAAGGTGGACTACCTGATCTGCGACGAGGCCAACTTCTACGCCGCCGAGCAGGTGGACCAGCTGGCCCGGGTGGTGGACGAGCTCGGCATCGACGTCTTCACCTTCGGCATCACCACCGACTTCCGCACCCGGCTCTTCCCCGGCTCCCAGCGGCTGATCGAGCTGGCCGACCGGGTCGAGGTGCTCCAGGTCGAGGCGCTCTGCTGGTGCGGGGCGCGGGCCACCCACAACGCCCGCACGGTCGGCGGGGTGATGGTGGTCGAGGGCGCCCAGGTGGTGGTCGGCGACATCGCGGTCAGCGAGGGCGAGGTCGGCTACGAGGTGCTCTGCCGGCGCCACCACCGGCGCCGGCTCACCGCCGCCACCGCCCGGGCCGCGGTGCTCTCCCCGGACGTGCTCCCGTTCGAGGAGCAGCGCAGCTAACCGACCTCCAGCACGCAGAACCGGCCGCCCTGCGGGTCGGCCAGCCGGGCCATCCGGCCCTGCGGGGTGTCGTGCGGGGCGAGCAGCACCCTGCCCCCCAGCTCCTCGGCCCGGCGGGCCGTCAGTTCGCAGTCGGCGGTGCCGAAGTGCACCCGCCAGCCCCGGCCCTCGGTGGTGGTGCGGATCGCGGCCACCGGCCGGCCGTCCACCAGCATCCGGGTGGTGCCGTCCGTGCCCGGGGTCAGCTCCGAGCGGAGCACCGAGCGGTAGAAGGCGGTGGCCGAGGGCTCGTCGGCGGTCAGCAGCTCGTTCCAGGCCGGGGCGCCGGGCTCGCCGGTCACCTCCCAGCCGAGGTGCTCCTCGCCTTGCCAGAGCCCGAACACCGCACCGGAGAGGTCGGCGGCCAGGGTCAGCCGCCCGGCCCGCTCGGCCTGCAGCGGGCCCATCGCCACGGTGCCGCCGCTCTCGTGCACCCGCTGGGTCACCTCGTCGGCGCTGTCCACCGAGAAGTACGGCGTCCACCCGACCGAGTGGCCGCCGCCCGGCGGCGCCTCACCGATCCCGGCGACCTTCGCACCGTGCACCGAGGCCCGCACGTACGCGCCGAGCGGGGTCGGCCCCGGGCCGTACTCCCACCCGAGCAGGGCGCCGTAGAAGGCCATCGCCCCCTCGTGGTCACTGGTCGTCAGACTCACCCAGCAGGGCGTGCCCTGAGCCAGCCGCACCTTCACCGCAGTCATCCCGCACCTCCTCGCAGGGGGCCGGTCGACCGGGCCGCCGAGAGCCCCGCGATGATGGTTCCACGTCAAGGGCGCCCGGGGGATGGACCGCGCGGGAAAGCCTGGCAAAGACCGTACAAAGACCCGTGGACCAGCGGCAGAATGACGCCCATGGACGACACTTCGACCTCCCCGCTGATCACCGTCGCCGAGCTCCGCCGGGCCCTCGGCTCGGACCACCCGCCGACCCTGCTCGACGTCCGCTACAAGCAGGGCGGCGCCCCCGGCGCGGCCGAGTTCGCGGCCGGCCACCTGCCCAGCGCGCACTTCGTCGACCTGGACCGCGACCTGGCCGCCCCGCCCGGCAGCGCCGGCCGGCACCCGCTGCCGGACCTGGACGCGTTCGGGGCGGCGATGCGGCGGGTCGGCGTGAGCGCGGGCCGCACCGTGGTGCTCTACGACGACTGGGTCTCGGCCGCCGCCTCCCGTGCCTGGTGGCTGCTGCGCTGGGCCGGCCACACCGACGTCCGGGTGCTCGACGGTGGCCTGAGCGCCTGGCGCGCCGCCGGCCTCCCGCTGACGGACCACCAGCCCGGCCCCGAGAACGGCGACTTCAAGCCCGTCGCCGGCCACCTCCCCACCCTGGACGCCGCCGGCACCGCCGCCTTCACCGGCCTCCTGCTCGACGCCCGGGCGGGCGAGCGCTACCGCGGCGAGGTCGAGCCCTTCGACCCGGCCGCCGGCCACATCCCCGGCGCCGTCAACGCCCCCACCATGGAGAACGTCGGCCCCGACGGCCGCTTCCTCCCCGCCGAGCAGCTCGCCGAGCGGTTCCGCAGCCTCGGTGTCGGTGAGGGGGAGACGGCCGTCTACTGCGGCTCGGGCGTCACGGCCGCCCACCAGCTGCTGGCCATGGCCGTCGCCGGCTTCGAGGGCACCCTCTACCCGGGGTCCTGGAGCGAGTGGTGTGCCGATCCGTCACGCCCGGTCGCGACTGGGGCTTAAACCACCAGGGGCGCGGGGAACGGCGCGGCCAACCCTGCACTCTGAGTCTGTGTTACGCAGATGCCCACGTGCACTGTCCGTTGACGGTGCAAGTGGGCATCTCTGCGATATGACGGGGCGTGCTTCTTCCGCTTCGCGCAGTTCCCCGCGCCCCCAGTGGTTACTCGGACTTCTTACGCCGCGAACCGAAGACGATCTCGTCCCAGCTCGGGACGGTCGCGCGGCGGCCGGGACGGACGCCGTCGGCCTCGGCCTGACGGTCGGTGGTGCCGACCAGCCGCTCCCGGTGCGGAGCGACAGCCCGCGGCATCAGGATGTCCGCGTACGCGGAACCCGCGCCGATGGAGGCCGCCGGGGCGGCCTCTTCGGCCTCGGCCGCCGGGGCGTCCGGGACGGCTTCGACCGCGGGCACGGCGAGGTTGCCGGGGAAGGCCGGGACCACGTCGAGCAGGCTGGTGAGCGAGTCGAGGTTCTCCGCCGTGGCCTCGCGGCTCTCGCGGACCTCCCGACCGGAGAGGATCCGGTCGGGCCGCTCGATGCCCTGCATGATCCGGTCGGGCGAGGGCCGCTCGATCATCGGGCGGGACGGCCGGTCCTGGGGCAGGCGGGCGATCCGCGGGATGAACGGGAAGACCGAGTCCTCCTCGCGCTCCGGGGTCTCCCCGATCAGCGCGCGGGCCTCGTCGTCGTTGGGCTGCACCAGGCGCCGCGGCGGGTCGTAGGACCAGCTCGCGCTGCGGCCCTCGCCGTCGGCACGGTAGGAGAGGATGACCTCCCAGGTGCCGTCGTCGCGCCGCCAGGAGTCCCAGCGCTCGGTGTCCTTCTCCGCTCCGCGCAGCGCCAGCCGCTCGGCCACGGCCTCGCCGAGCTGCGGGCCGGTGGACTCGCCGTGGCGGCGGATCGCGGTCTTGCGGGCCCGCTCGGCCATGAAGGCGCGCTCGGCCAGCACCGGACCCTCGAAGCGGCGGACGCGGTCGACCGAGATGCCGGCGACCTGGGCGACCTCCTCGGCGGAGGCACCGGCTCGTATCCGCGCCTGGATGTCACGGGGGCGGAGGTGGCTCTCGACCTCGATCTCGATCTGGCCGAGGCGTGGCCGGTCACCGCGGATGGCGGCGCGCAGCCGCTCGTCGATGGGGAGGGTGTACTCCGTGCTGTCGGCAGCCTTGAGCACCAGCCGTGTGCCGTCGTTGCTGACGGCCACAACCCGCAGTTCGGGCACGGTTACCTCCCGGGTGGTGCCTGCCGACGTCACCTGCGTCGCTGCTCCCGTACTGAGTGTGGCCTGCCCACTCGCGAGTGGCCACAACCTTGCAGAGTTACCCGGCGTGTCGGGCTTTCGCCCAAGCTCGCCGTTGTGGCACGGTTGCCTGTTTGCCACGTCGCCGGTCGACGTCGCGCCCGGGTGCCCCGGCCGCCGTCTGATGGACTGTCGACACGGTGACCGAAGGCTCAGGCTCCACGAACAGTACTCCATTCGTGGCATCCGCAGGGGCGGCTCGCCGCTCAAGTCTGCCGCGATTCACGGGATTCTCAAGGACGCGCACCACAACGGCCGACCTCCGGTCCGTCGACGGTGATCATCTTCACATATATCGACTGCCGAGAACCAGATTTTCGACCCTTGTGTCCTTTTTTGTGCACGATGGAGAGTCTTGTACGAGTTGTCGAGGTCTTCTCGACCCCGACCGACCGAGGGATGTTGATGCCCCAGCAGCAGGAGCGCACCCGGCTCGACCTGAGCCTGACCCAGGTGACGGCGAGCGCCCTGGCGGCCATCGTCGGCGCCGTCCTCGCCTCCGAGCTGGGCGTCTACGGCACGATCATCGGCGCCGCCGTGGTCAGCATCGGGGCGACCACCGGCGGCGCGGTCTTCGCGCACCTGTTCCGGCGGACCGGTGAGCAGCTGCGCACGGCCGTCCAGCAGGGCGCCGATCAGACCGACAAGGGCAACGGACTCCGTCAGGTCGAGCCCGAGGAGCCGGTGCCGCTCGGGCAGTGGAACGAGCCGCAGACCCTGCGTTCGAAGCGGAAGTGGACCTGGAAGAGCTACGCGCTGGTCTCCGCGCTGGTGTTCGGGCTGGCCATGACGCCGATCGTGGTGGTCGAGCTGGCCACGGGCAAGAACCTGCACTCGATCACCACCGACGGCCAGGGCGGCGGCACCTCGTTCAACCCGGGCCGCTCCGCGACCCAGCCGCACTCCGAGGACCGCGAGCAGCCGAAGCAGGACCCCGCCCCGCCGGCCGACCGGCCCTCGGGCAGGCCCTCGCCCTCGGCCACCCCGTCCGGCAAGCCCTCCGGTTCGCCGTCCGCGACCCCTTCGGGCAGCCCGTCGAGCACCCCCTCGGCGCCGACGCCCACGCCGACCCCGCCGCCCAGCGGCTCCCCGCCCCCCACCGGCACGCCGACCGGCACCAAGCCGGACCCGGGCACGACGGACCCGGGCAAGGCCGACGCCGGCAAGGCGGACCAGCCGTCCGCCCCGCCGCCCTCCGGTACCCCGGCGGCCTGAGCGCCCCGGGGCTACTCGCCCAAGACCCGCCGCAGGTAGTCGTTGGCGAACAGCCGGCCCGGGTCGACCTTGTCGCGCAGGGCGGTGAAGTCGCCGAAGTGCGGGTAGACGCCGGAGAGGTAGGCCGCGTCGCGGGTGTGCAGCTTGCCCCAGTGCGGGCGGCCCTGGTGGGCCGTCATGAGCTTCTCGACCTCGGTGAAGTAGCCCTGCTCGGCGGTGCCGCGGTAGAGGTGGACGGCGATGTAGACGCTGTCCCGGCCGTTGGCGGTGGAGAGCCAGAGGTCGTCGGCGGGGGCGGTGCGGACCTCCACCGGGAAGCTGATCCGCCAGTCGGAGCGCTCGACCAGGGCCTTGAGTTCGCGCAGCACGGTGGTCGCGGCCTCGCGCGGCACCGCGTACTCCATCTCGGTGAAGCGGACCTTGCGCGGGCTGGTGTAGACCTTGTGGGCGAGGTCGGTGTAGGTCCGCTCGGACCAGGCCCGGCTGGCCAGTTGGGCGATGGCCGGGACGGCCTGCGGGAAGCGGCGGCCGACCCGGCAGACGCCCTCCCAGACCGTGTTGGAGAGGAAGTCGTCCTCCAGCCAGGACTTGAAGGCCGGCAGCGGGGCGGCCGGGCCCTGGCTGCGGTTGTTCCGCTTGGTCGAGCAGCGGTCGGTGTGCGGGAACCAGTAGAACTCGAAGTGCTCGTTCACCGCCGTGAAGTCCTCGAAGCCCTCGAGCACCTGGTCGAAGGACATCGGCGCCTCGTGCGCGGTGAGCAGGAAGGCCGGCTCCACGCCGAAGGTGATCGCGCTGACCACGCCGAGCGCGCCGAGGCCCAGCCGGGCGCCCTGGAAGAGCTCCGGGTTCTCGGTGGGGGAGCAGCGCTGCACGCTGCCGTCGGCGAGCACGATCTCCAGCGCCCGGATCTGGGCGGCCAGCGAGCCCGAGTCGCGGCCGGTGCCGTGGGTGCCGGTGCTGGTGGCGCCGGCGACGGTCTGCACCTCGATGTCGCCCATGTTGGTCAGCGAGAGGCCGGCGGCGGCCAGCAGCCGGTTGAGGCGGTGGAGCGGGAGGCCGGAGCCGACGGTCACGGTGCCGGCCGCGCGGTCGAGTTCGCGGACCTCCATCAGGCCCTCGGGCCGGATCAGCACGCCGTCCCCGGCGGAGGCTATCGCGGTGAAGGAGTGGCCGGCGCCGACCGCCTTGACCGTCCGGCCCTCCTCGGCGGCCCGCCGCAGCACCTCGCCGAGCTCACCGGCCGACCCGGGCGTGACCACCCGGCTCGGCCGAGCGCTCTGATTACCGGCCCAGTTGGTCCAGTCGGCCATGCGAGTGCCTCCAGCGGTCCCTACCAATGAGTAGGCGGGAGCGTAGCAACGTCGCAGACGCACCACCAGAGGTCAGCGGGGCAGCAACTCCCAAGCGGGTCAGGCCTGCTCGGGTGCGGCGGCCAGCCCCGAGCCGAGCCGGCGCACCCCGGCCGCGGCGCCCGCCGCGCCGAGCACCGCCGAGGCGACCGGCACCCAGTACCCGGCCGGGGCGCCCGCCGCGTCCACCACCCAGCCCGCGGCGGCGGAGCCGAGCGCGACGCCGGCGGCCATGCCGGTGGTGGTCCAGGTCATGCCCTCGGTGAGCTGGGCGGCCGGCACCAGGCGCTCGACCAGGGCCATCGCGGTGATCAGGGTGGGCGAGATGGAGAGCCCGGCGAGGAAGAGCGCGCCGCCCACCGCGGCCAGACCGGGGTAGCCGCCGAACAGCTCGGCCGCCGCGACCAGCGGCAGCATGCCCAGCGCCATCGCGGCGATCCCGCCCAGGAACCGCCCGGCCATCGAGCCCTTGAGCTTGAGCGTGCCGAACACCAGCCCGGCCACGGCCGAGCCGAGCGCGTACACCGCGAGCACCAGGCTGGCCACCGCCGGGTGCCCCTGCTCGCGGGCGAAGGCCACCGTGACCACCTCGACCGAGCCGAACACCGCGCCGGTGGAGACGAAGGTGATCACCAGCACCTGGAGCCCGGGGGAGCGGATCGCCGAGCCCCCGGTGCGGTGCGCGGCCGGATGGACCGGCGGCTCGGTGCGCCGCTGCGCGGTGAACAGCGCCACGCCGACGCTCAGGAAGACCCCGGCGAGCAGCAGCCCGGCCTCGGGGAAGACGGAGGTGGCCAGCCCGATCGCCAGGATCGGGCCGACGATGAAGCAGAGCTCGTCGACCACGGCCTCGAAGGAGTACGCGGTGTGCAGCTTGGGCGGCTCGGCCCGGTACAGGTGCGCCCAGCGGGCCCGGACCATCGAGCCGGTGCTCGGCATCACGCCCATCCCGGCGGCGGTCACGAAGAGCGTCCAGCTCGGCAGCGACCAGTGCGCGCAGGCCAGCAGGGCGGCCGCCGCCAGCACGGTCAGCCCGGTGGCCGGCAGGGCGACCCGGCGCTGGCCGTACCGGTCGACCAGCCAGGCGACCATCGGCCCGAACAGGGCGGCGGAGAGCGCCAGGGTGGCCGAGACGGCCCCCGCGATCCCGTAGGAGCCGCGCAGCTCGGAGAGCATGGTGACGATGCCGACCCCGGTCATCGAGATCGGCATCCGGGCTATCAGGCCGGAGGCGGAGAAGGCCAGACTGCCGGGGGCGGCGAAGATCTGGCGGTAGCTGGACAGCACGCGGGGCTCCACAGGAGGCGGGAAAGCGGGAGACGGGGACGGGCGGGAGTAAGGAACACAACTCGTGTAGACAGCTTACGAACCCTACGCAAACGGTTTCACACCGGACAGCCGCGCCCACACTCCGGACAGCCGCGCCCCACGCGGCGGCCCCGGGGTGGCAGGATCGGTGCCATGCCCGACGCGCGCACCCACACCCCCCAGGCGCCCGATCACGCGCCGTACGACGCCCTGCTGCTCCTCTCCTTCGGCGGGCCCGAAGGCCCCGAGGACGTGGTGCCCTTCCTGGAGAACGTCACCCGAGGCCGGGGCATCCCCAAGGAGCGCCTGGCCGAGGTCGGCCGGCACTACTTCCTGTTCGGCGGGGTCAGCCCGATCAACGAGCAGAACCGCGAGCTGCTGACCGCGCTCCGCAAGGAGTTCGCCGAGGCCGGCCTCGACCTGCCGGTCTACTGGGGCAACCGGAACTGGGCGCCCTACCTAGTGGACACCCTGCGGGAGATGATCGAGGACGGCCACCGCCGGATCGCCGTGCTCGCCACCAGCGCCTACGCCGGGTACTCCGGCTGCCGCCAGTACCGGGAGAACCTCGCCGAGGCCCTGGACCAGCTGGTCGGCGAGGGCCTGCCCGAGCCGCAGGTGGACGTGCTGCGCCGGTTCTACAACCACCCCGGCTTCGTCGGCCCGATGGTCGAGGCGACGCTGGCCGCGCTGGCCGAGCTGCCCGACGAGGCCCGTGACGGCGCCCACCTGGCCTTCACCACCCACTCGATCCCGCTGAGCATGGCCGAGAGCTCGGGCGACCCGGAGGACCCGGCCCGGGGCACCCCCGGCGGGGCCTACGTGGCCCAGCACCTGGACGTGGCCCGGCTGATCGTCGCCGCCGTGGCCGAGGCCGACGGGGTGTACGGCCGGCCCTGGGAGCTGGTCTACCAGAGCCGCAGCGGCGCCCCGCAGATCCCCTGGCTGGAGCCGGACATCTGCGACCACCTCGCCGAGCTGAGCGGGGCCGGGGCTCCGGCGGCCGTCATGGTGCCGATCGGTTTCGTCTCCGACCACATGGAGGTCAAGTACGACCTCGACACCGAGGCGACGGCCAAGGCCGCCGAGCTGGGCCTGCCGGTGAGCCGCGCGGCCACCGTCGGCGCCGACCCGCGGTTCACCGCCGCCGTGCGCGAGCTGCTCCTGGAGCGGGCCGCCACCGAGCGCGGCGAGCAGCCCGAGCGCCGGGCGCTCGGCGCCCTCGGCCCCAGCCACGACCTGTGCGCCCGCACCTGCTGCCCCAACCCGCGCGCCCCCCGTCCCGCCACCGCCCAACGCTGACCCGGAGGTCTCCCGCGTGTCCCCGAGTGCCGAACTGCTCGACGAACTGCTGACCCTGGCCACCGAGGCGGCGTCCAGGGCCGGTGCCCTGCTGCTCGACGGGCGGCCGGCTGACCTGGGCGTCGCCGCGACCAAGAGCAGCCCGGTCGACGTGGTCACCGAGATGGACCTGGCCTCCGAGAAGCTCGTCCTGGAGCTGATCGGCGGCCGCCGCCCCGAGGACGGCTACCTCGGCGAGGAGGGCACCGACCAGCCCGGCACCAGCGGGGTGCGCTGGGTGGTCGACCCGCTGGACGGCACGGTCAACTACCTCTACGGGCTGCCCGGCTGGGCGGTCAGCGTCGGCGTGGAGTGGCAGGGCGAGGCGGTGGTCGGCGTGGTCGCGGCGCCGGCCCGGGGCGAGCTCTTCCACGCCGTCCGGGGCGGCGGGGCCTTCCTGAACGGCCGCCGGATCTCCTGCCGCCCGGCCCCGCCCTGGGGCCAGGCGCTGGTGGGCACCGGCTTCAACTACGTCCAGCAGGTCCGGGTCCGCCAGGCCGGGATCCTGCACGCCCTGATGCCCGAGGTCCGCGACATCCGGCGCGGCGGTGCGGCCGCCGTCGACCTGTGCGACGTGGCCGCCGGCCGGCTCGACGCCTACTACGAGCGCGGCCTGCAGCCCTGGGACCGCTCGGCCGGCGTCCTGATCGCCGAGGAGGCGGGCGCCCGCACCGGCTCCCGCCCCGGCCTCCCGGCCGACGGCGACCTCACCCTGGCCGCCTCCCCGGGCACCTTCGAGCAGCTCCAGACCCGCCTGGAGGCCCTCGGCGCCTGGCACGACTGACCGGTGCCTCCGGGCACGACCGAGCCCCGGCGGCCAAGGACGGGGAGTCCTGGCCGCCGGGGCTCGGCGGCAGTGCCGGGTGCTGCCTTAGGCAGCGGTGCGGTGCATGGCGCGCACCGGGTCGACGCCGTGCTCGGCGGCGAGCCGGCGCAGGTCTTCGAGTTCGGACTGCTCGACCTCGGCGAGGAACTCGTCGCCGGATTCGAGAGCACGGTGCAGGTCCTGCTCGGCGTTCTTTATGCGCTGGAGGATTCCGGCGGTGAAGGCGTCCATAACGGCCCCCTTGCGTGTGGCGGACGGGCACGGTCGGCGTTCCCCGGCCCGGGATCGGAGCCGTTCGGATACGCCCGAGCCGGTGTGACCGGAGGCGTACGAGACGGCCGACGGCCGCTCCGAAAGACGGTGACCCCTTGGACCGGTGCGGAAGAACGCACGGAGGGTGGTTGCGACCGGCGCGGGGGCGCGATCGCGGTGTAAGGCTGTCCTCCCCGCACGCCGGGCCGGGAAACCTCGCAACTTGAGAAAGTTGTCCGCGTCACAGTGCGTACCCGCCCGGCACGCTCCACTTTCGGCTGACCGAAGCCGTGCTGCGGCCCGGGTTGCGCCCGAGTTGGGCCCGCTTACCGCTGCTTTACCCCGGGACCAGGCAGGATGGGAACCATCGCCCGGGCTCGTGTGTCCGGGGGACTCACGGCCCGTAGCCGGCGGCCCCGCACCGGTGGGCCACGGTGGGCCCAGCTCCGGGAGAAGGGACACCATCGTGCGGGTACTCGTCGTGGAGGACGAGCAGTTGCTCGCCGAAGCGGTCGCGACCGGCCTGCGCCGCGAGGCGATGGCCGTCGACGTGGTCTACGACGGCGAGGCGGCACTCCAGCGGATCGCGGTGAACGACTACGACGTGGTCGTGCTCGACCGTGACCTCCCGCTGGTGCACGGTGACGACGTGTGCCGCCGGGTGGTGGCCCAGGGCCTGGCCACCAGGGTGATCATGCTGACCGCCTCCGGCGACATCAGCGACCGGGTCGAGGGCCTGGAGATCGGCGCCGACGACTACCTCCCCAAGCCGTTCGCCTTCAGCGAACTCGTCGCCCGGGTCCGGGCGCTGGGCCGCCGGGCGACCGTCCCGCTGCCGCCCGTCCTGGAGCGGGCCGGCATCTCGCTCGACCCCGGCCGCCGCGAGGTGCTGCGGGACGGCAAGCCCGTCCAGCTGGCACCCAAGGAGTTCGCCGTGCTGGAGGTGCTGATGCGGGCCGGCGGCGCCGTCGTCTCGGCCGAGCAGCTCCTCGAGAAGGCCTGGGACGAACACACCGACCCGTTCACCAACGTCGTCCGGGTCACCGTGATGACGCTCCGCCGCAAGTTGGGCGATCCGGCCGTGATCGTCACCGTCCCGGGCTCCGGCTACCGGATCTGACCCGAGGGCGACCAGCCCGTACCAAGCTCCGAGAGGACAGTCATGACCACCCCGCCTCCCCTCGGCGGGGCCTCCGGCGTGCCCGCCGGCGGCCCGGTGCCGCCGAAGCCCGGGCACCCGCAGTTCGACGCCGGTCCCGACCCCAAGCCCGACCGGGGCTTCCATCCGGGCGAGGGCCTGTTCGCCTGGCTCCAGCTGCGCCCCACCATCCGGATCCGGCTCACCCTGCTGTACGGCGGGATGTTCCTGATGGCCGGGGTGGTGCTCCTGCTGCTGATGTACTACTTCGTCCAGCAGGCCTTCCACGACGCCCTGATCTCGAGCCTGCGGATCGGCCCGGGCGTCGAGCTGCGGACCGCCGACGGCACCGTGATCAACGACTTCGGCTCCTTCCAGCTCACCCAGCAGCACGCCGCGCTGGCCCTGCTGCTGCGCAAGGCGCTCACCGCCCTGGTCTGCCTGGCCGTGATCGCCTTCATCGCCGGCTACGCGCTGGCCGGCCGGGTGCTCCAGCCGCTCAACCGGATCACCCGGACCGCCCGCGAGGTGGCCAGCTCCGACCTGCACCGCCGGATCGAGCTGGAGGGCCCGGACGACGAGCTCAAGGAGCTGGCCGACACCTTCGACGAGATGCTCGACCGCCTGGACCGGTCCTTCGACTCCCAGCGCAGATTCGTCTCCAACGCCTCGCACGAGCTGCGCACCCCGCTGGCGATCAACCGCACCCTGCTCGAGGTCCAGCTCTCCGACCCGAACACCTCGCCCGACCTGCAGCAGCTCGGCAAGACCCTGCTGGCCACCAACGAGCGCAGCGAGCAGCTGGTCGAGGGCCTGCTGCTGCTGGCCCGCAGCGACAACGCGTTGACCGAGCGCCGTCCGGTGGCGCTCGGCGAGGTGGCCCAGCGCGCGCTGGAGCAGGTGCGCCCGGAGGCGGCCGGCCGCGAGGTCGAACTGCGCTCCGAACTGCACCCGGCCACGGTCTCCGGCAACGGCGTGCTGCTGGAGCGGATCGCGCTCAACCTGCTGCAGAACGCGGTCCGCTACAACACCCCGGGCGGCTGGGTGGAGATCACCACCGCGCCGGCCCCCGGCGGTGGCGGCGAGCTGGTGGTGAGCAACACCGGCCCGGTGGTGCCGGGCTACGAGCTGGAGACCATCTTCGAGCCGTTCCGCCGCCTCAAGGGTGCCGACCGCACCCGCAGCGACAAGGGCGTGGGCCTGGGCCTGTCCATCGTCCGTTCGGTCGTCCGGGCCCACAACGGCGCCATCGAGGCCACCCCGCGCCCGGGCGGCGGCCTGACCATCAGGGTCCGCGTGCCCGGGATCTGACCGGGATCCGGCGCCCTACCCCCGAGCCGCCCCCGCCACACGTGTCAAGGAGACATAAGTGCTGGCGGGGGCGGCTTGTCATTTCCCTCCAGAACAACTTACGGTTACGTAACCTACGCAGCCGTAAGTGAGTCGCACCCGCCCGGCTCAGCCCGGCCCGCTGCGTCCCACCCGCCTCTGCCCGTCCCAGGAGCACCAGCCGTGACCATCGCACCCGTGCAGCGCACCGCCTCGCCCGTCTGGACCGACGCCCGCCTGATCCTGGCGCTGGAGGAGGTCGTGGAGACCGAGCTCAACCGCCACCTCAAGGTCGCCAAGGAGTGGATGCCGCACGAGTTCGTGCCGTGGAGCCAGGGCGCCGACTTCGACGGCGTGCTGGGCGGCCTGGCCTGGGACAAGGACCAGTCGAAGGTCACCCCGCTCGGCCGGGTCTCGCTGGTGGTCAACCTGCTGACCGAGGACAACCTCCCCAGCTACCACCACGAGATCGCCACCATGTTCGGCCGCGAGGGCGCCTGGGGCACCTGGGTGCACCGCTGGACGGCCGAGGAGGGCCGGCACGGAATAGCGATCCGCGACTACCTGCTCACCACCCGCGCCGTCGACCCGGTGGAGCTGGAGCGGGCCCGGATGCAGCACATGTCGGAGGGCTTCGAGTCCGACAACGCGCACAGCATGCTGCACTCGGTGGCGTACGTGGCCTTCCAGGAGCTCGCCACCCGGATCGCCCACCGCAACACCGGCCACTACGCGGGCGACCCGCTGGCCGAGCAGTTGCTCGCCAAGATCGCCAACGACGAGAACCTGCACATGGTCTTCTACCGGAACCTGCTCAAGGCGGCGCTGGAGATCGCCCCGGACCAGGCCATGCGGGCCGTGGCGGACGTGGTGACCGACTTCCGGATGCCCGGCCACGGCATCCCCGGTTTCGAGCGCGCAGCGGCCCAGATCGCCCTGGGCGGGGTCTACAACCTGCGGATCCACCACGACGACGTGCTGCAGCCGGTGCTGCGCCACCTCAAGGTGATGGAGATCCAGGGCCTCGGCCCGGAGGGCCGGCGGGCCCAGGAGGAGCTCGGCGTCTTCCTGCTCGGCCTGGACGCCCAGGCCACCCGGTTCGACGAGCGCCAGGCCCTGATCAAGGCCCGGCGGGAGGCTGCGGCGGCGCGCTGACCGGCTGCTCCGAGCGCCCCCGGCGGGGTGGGGATTTCCCGGATTTGGTCCGAAATGCCCCCGATGTGACCAAGCTCACATTCGGTCGCACCACACGTTCGGTCGACCCCGTAGGGTGATCAGCGCCCCGTCGGGGTAGGTTGCCGAGCGTCACCGCCCGGGTGCGCCGGTTGATTGTCGACGGTTCGTCAACGCCCTTCTTCCGGCGGCTCCTTCCCGATCACCGCCGGGTTCGGCGGTCACCAACGGTAGCGATCGGGTACCCTCCCGGGGCGCCGCTCGACACCTCTCGGTGAGGCCGTTCGGACCTCCTCGGATCACTCCAACGGGTCCCTCATCGGGTGTCGATTGAGTAACAGGGCTTGAAGTAAGGCAAAATCTCGCCCTCGGGTCGGGCACAAGACCGGCCCCCCATGCGTTACGTGCGCTGGAGATACCCGCACACACCCAAAGGGGGAGAGCGAAAAATGGCAACGGACTACGACACCCCACGCAAGACCGATGACGACCTCAACGAGGACAGCATCGAGGAGCTGAAGGCCCGACGGAACGAGAAGTCGAGCAGCTCGGTCGATTCGGAGGACTTCGACGGGGCCGAGGGCATGGAGCTCCCCGGCGCCGACCTCTCGAACGAGGAGCTCTCGGTTCGTGTCCTGCCCCGGCAGGCCGACGAGTTCACCTGCATGAAGTGCTTCCTGGTGCACCACCGCAGCCAGCTCTTCAGCGAGAAGAACGGCCAGGCCATCTGCCGGGACTGCGGCGCCTGAGCGTCCGGCGGCCACGGCCCGGGCTGACGGCCATCCGTCGGCCCGGTACAGCGCCCCACCGGGCCCCGGCACGAGCCCGGCGGCAGTACCGGCGGTCGCACCTGCGGCCGCACCAGCAGGAAACCCCTGCGCAGCCAGGGCAGTACCCAGGAGTACAGGGACGGCACCGCGACCGCGGAGCCGTCCCTCCTCCATGTCCGGCCATCTCCGGCGCTGCCAGGGCCCGCAGGGCGCGCTGCGCCCCGGGGCGCGGAGAGCGGAGCCCCGGGATGCGGCGCGCCCCCGGGCCGAGTGGCTCCGGGGGCGCGTCGAGGTTCTCGCCGGGCGGGGTCAGGCCTTCTCCTGGCGGGCCGCCGCCAGGGCGTCCGCGAGCTTCAGCGGGGAGCGGGTCGACAGGTACAGGTACGGCGTCGGGTCCTGCGGGTCGGTGACCTCGACCCGCAACGCCGTCGGCACGTAGCTGCGCAGCAGCATGAACGCGCGCGGATCGGCCTTCACCCCGCGCCAGGCCACCGCCTCGGTGGGCGTCAGCGGCTGGGCCGCGCCCAGCGCGCTCACCGGGATGCGCGCCGCCCCGGCGACCAGCGAGCCCTGCACCACCCGGATCCGCGCCGACCCGTAGCTGCTCAGCGCGGCGGCACCGGCCGCGGTGCCGGCCACCAGGCCGGCCAGCGCGGCGATCGGTGAGAACCGCAGCAGGACGAGGGCCAGCGAGAGGCCGAGACCGAGCGCGAGCAGCCACCACGAGCGGGGCACGGTGAGACGTTCGTCGTACATGCCCCCATTCTGGGCGTTCCTCACGCCGCTCCGGCCCCCCGGGGCCTCGGCAGCGGTCCGGCAGGCCCCGGCGGACCGCCCCTCGGGACACCCCTGCGGTAAAAAGCTACTGAGCGGTAGGGTCGCGCTTGTGAACCCCACCGTCACCCCCACCACGCCCCCCGCCGAGGCCGTGCTGCCGCCCCGGGCCCCCGAGGCCCCGGCCCCCGGCAGCCCGCTCGGCTCGCACTACGACCACTGCTTCGGCTGCGGCCCCCAGCACCCGCAGGGCCTCCAGCTGCGCGTCACGGCCGGCGAGGGCCTCGACCTCACCGCCGAGTTCACCGTCCGCCCGGCCCACCAGGGCGGCCCCGGCCTGGCCCACGGCGGCCTGCTGGTCACCGCCCTCGACGAGACCCTCGGCAGCCTCAACTGGCTGCTGAACGCCCCCGCCGTCACCGGCCGGATCGAGACCGACTTCCTCGCCCCGGTGCCGGTGGACACCCTGCTCCACCTGACCGCCCGGATCACCGGTGTGCACGGCCGCAAGGTCTACAGCGCGGCCGAAGGCCGGCTCGGCGGCCCCGACGGTCCGCTCGCAGTGCGGGCACAGGGGCTCTTCATCCAGGTGAAGCTGGAACACTTCACCACGCACGGTCGTCCCGAGGACATCAAGCGCGCCACGGACGACCGGGACCTGTTCGAGCGGGCCCGGGCCTTCGACCCGAGCCCGTGACCCCGAGCCACCTGAGGTGAACCCGTGACCAGCACCGCCCGCCAGCCCGTCGACATCCTGATCCGCCGCCTGGACCCGGAGATCCCGCTCCCCGCCTACGAGCACCCGGGCGACGCCGGAGCCGACCTGCGGACCACGGTGGACGCCGAACTCGCCCCGGGCGAGCGAGTGCTGCTCCCCACGGGCATCAGCATCGCCCTTCCGGACGGCTACGCGGCCTTCGTGCACCCGCGTTCGGGACTAGCAGTTCGTTGCGGAGTTGCACTGGTGAACGCCCCGGGGACGGTCGATGCCGGGTACCGTGGTGAGATCAAGGTGATCGTCGTCAACCTGGATCCGCGCGAGAAGGTCAGCTTCCGTCGTGGGGACCGCATCGCCCAGCTGGTCATCCAGCAGGTCGAGAAGGCTCGGTTCCACGAAGTGACCGAATTGCCCGGTTCGGCTCGGGCCGAGGGCGGTTTCGGGTCGACCGGTGGTCACGCCGCGGTCTAGCATGCCCGCGACCTCGCAGTAAGCCGAGCAGGTATTCGCTTCGGTCTTGGATCGGTTCTTGGACCGGGAAGGACAGTGACCGTGTTCCGTCGTCGCAACAAGAGCGAGGACGCTGTCGAGCAGCTCGCCGACGACGCCATCAGCGCCGACGAGACGGCCGATGGCATCGAAGGTTCCGCCGACTCTGAGAGCGAGAACCAGACAGACCTGGACCCGGCAGACCGCGTCGGCCTCCCCCCGGCGCCCCGCCCGGACGGTCCGTGGGACATCTCCGAGCTGGAGAGCCCCGCAGAGGGCCGAGTGGACCTCGGGGGTCTCCTCGTCCCCGGCGTGGAGGGCATGGAGCTCCGCGTCGAGGTGGCCGGCGATGCGATCGTGGCCGCCACCCTCGTACTGGGCAACAGCGCGATCCAGCTGCAGGCCTTCGCCGCCCCCAAGTCCGAGGGCATCTGGGGCGAGGTCCGCGACGAGATCGCCACCGGCATCACCCAGCAGGGCGGCCGGATCGAGGAGGAGGAGGGCCCGCTCGGCTGGCACCTCCGCGCCCAGGTCCCCGTCCAGCTCCCGGACGGCACCCAGGGCGTCCAGCTGGTCCGCTTCGTCGGCTGCGACGGCCCCCGCTGGTTCCTCCGTGGCGTGATCTCCGGTCAGGCCGCCGTCCAGCCCGAGATGGCCGGCATCCTGGAGCAGGTCTTCCGCCAGACCGTCGTGGTCCGCGGCGAGACCCCGATGGCCCCCCGCGACCCGATC